>JADLAX010000030.1 GCA_020848035.1 Anaerolineae bacterium
AGCTCGTCGGGGGGGATGAGCTTGAGGGGGATGTGATCGCCAGCGGGTTTGCCGGGCTGGTAGACCACCTGCGAGGTGCCGATGAGCGCGTCCCAGACGTCACCCATGGTGTCGGCGAGGATGACCGGTTTGCCCAGCTGGTTGGCGAGGTCTTGCGGCGAAAGGTCGTCCAGGGCGATGCGGTCGGGGTGGTCAAACATGACGCGGGGCAGCAGGAGCAGATCACCAAGTTCGCTGGCTTTGAGCTGTTCCAGCACGTCCGCCCCCATCAGCAGACCCGCCACGGTGATGGTGCCGCCCAGCCGCTCGTTTTTAATTTCGCGCACGGTGAGACTGGCCCCGGTGAGAGATTGGAATTGAACGGCCGTTTCCCGCAAAATCGGCGCAAACAAAGCACCCGTTACCAGGGTGAGAGATTGGAGATTGGAGATTGGAGATTGATCGTCATTTTCTAATCTCCAATCTCTAATCTCCTTCTGTACCTCTTCCCACTCGTCCAAAAAGTTGCGCACCATGCCCAGGCCATTTTCGTGCAGCTCCTGGCCGTCGTAGGCGTCTAGCTCGGGCACGGGGCGGCCGGTGACCAGGTACCATTCGTCGGTGGGGTAGACGAAGCGCACGCCGAACTCGTCCAGGAATTTGGTTTGCATCGACTCGACATAACGGAGGGTTACGGCCGCTTCCTCCCTGGTGTGGGTGCGCATCTGGTATTTGTGCTGCCTGGTCAGCCCCACCGGCACCACGCTGACCGACTGCACCGTGGGCCACAGCTTGGCCAGATCGGCGATGGATTGTTCCAGCCAGTGGCCGTCATTCACCTCCGGTGTGACGACGATTTGGGTATGCACCTCGATGCCGCGCTCGCCCAGCCAACGCAGCTGTTCCAGAATGTCTGGCGCGGTTTTGTTGCGCAGGTAGCGGCGGCGGGCTTCCCAATCGGTGACATGCACCGAGACGTAAAGCGGCGACAGGTGCATGTTTTCGATGCGCCACCAGTCATGCTCGCTCAGGTTAGTGAGGGTGACATAGTGGCCAAAAAGGAAGCTGTAGCGGTAATCGTCGTCTTTTATGTAAAGTGTACGGCGAAAGCGCGGGGCCATTTGCAGCACAAAGCAAAATTCGCACAGATTGGTACAGCGGCGAATGTCGGTGTCGAAGGTGGGATGGCTAAATTCCAGGCCCAGCGGTTGGTTGTAGCGCCGCCGGGCATTGACGGTGAGCATTTCGCCGCCGCGCCGCACGGTGAGCGTAAATACCTCTTCGGCCGCGTAAAACTGCACATCGATCACGTCTTCTACGGGACGGCCGTTGATCGCCAGCAGTTCATCCCCGGCTTGCAGGCCGGCTTTCGCCGCCGCGCTGCCCGGTTCGATGGCCACAATCTGGCCGCCGGTGTAAGTGCTGAGGTCAATTTCCTGAAAAAGAGGCATGTTTAGAAATTGGAGACTGGAGATTGGAGATTGATGAAATGCCCAATCTCTACTCTCCAATCTCCTTTAATTATTTTACTTTGATTGATATGGCGACATTCTGTTCAATGAGAGCCAAAATGGCGTCGACGATGGCCGCGGGCGGCTGCGCGGTGCTGTCGATGCGAATGGCGTCGTCAGCGGGGCGCAGGGGAGAGTGTTGTCGGTTGCTGTCGATTTCGTCGCGGCGCTGCACGTCGGCTAAGATGTCGGCGTAATCGGCCGTATGGCCCTGGTCCGACCGATCGCGGGTGCGGCGGCGGGCGCGCTCCTCGGCGCTGGCGGTGATAAACAGCTTCAGCGGCGCGTCGGGCATCACCACCGTGCCGATGTCGCGGCCGACCATTACCACGGCACCGCGTTGGCCAAAGGCGCGCTGGCGTTTGACCATTTCCTGGCGCACGCCCAGGTAGCTGGACACCTGCGACACATTGGCGTCGACGGCGGGGGTGCGCAGCCCCCAGGTGATGTCCTGCCCGTCGACGTGTACGGTGTAGTGACGGCCGTCTTCTTCACCCTTCGCCGGAAAAATTTCCATTTGAATGTCGTGGGCCAGTTGGGTAACGGCCGTTTCATCGTTCAGATCTATCTCGTGCTGCAACGCGGTCCAGGTGACGGCCCGGTACATGCAGCCCGTGTCCAAATACAAAAAGTTCAGCTTCTCGGCCAGCAGCCGCCCCACGGTTGACTTGCCGGAAGCGGCCGGGCCATCAATGGCAATCATAGCGATGGGTTCTTTGGTTGAGTTTGCCAATACACGTTCCTCGAATTTTCACCCTCACCCCAACCCTCTCCCTCAAAGGGAGAGGGAGCCAGATTCCCTCACCCTGCCAGGGTGAGAGTGAGGGTGGGGGTCGGTTTATCGTTTGTTTTTCGATCCGCTTTTGTCGGCGGGACGCCCACCTTTTTTGCGTGAGTCGCCCGGCGGTCGCTGGGTGGGCTGGCTGCTGCCGGGCTTTTTAGCAGGACGGTTGGCAGGTGGGCTGCCGGGTTTGCGATACGGCCGTTTCGGTTTGGCCGCTGCCACCACGGCCTTCAGCGCCGTCACTTCCTTGTCGGTCAGGTGCCGCCAGTCGCCCAGCTTGAGGCTGCCCAGGGTGAGCGGGCCAATCTTCTCGCGTACCAGCTGGGTAACGGGGAAGCCGAGCATGTTGGCCAGGCGACGAATTTGCCGCTTGCGCCCTTCGCGCATGATGATTTCCAGATGGGTAAAGTTCACATCTTGCCGCACGACGGTGATGTGGGCGGGGATGGTTTTACGGCCGTCCAAATACATGCCCGCTCGCCATTTTTCCAGCGCTTCGTGCGTGATGCGCCCTTCAACAACCACTTTGTACGTCTTTTCGTGGCCGTAGCGCGGGTGGGTGAGCTTGTGCGCCAGGTCGCCATCATTGGTCATGAGAATGAGACCGGTGCTTTGTTTGTCCAGGCGGCCCACCGGATAAAAATGACCCGGCAGCGGGATCAGGTCACGCACGGTGGTGCGCCCTTCTTCCATCTCATCGTCCAGCGAGGAGAGCACACCTTTGGGTTTGTGCAGGGCAATGTAAATCGATTCAGATTGTAGCGGCTTGATGGGACGGCCGTTGACCACAATCGTGTCGGTGGCCGGGTCGGCTTTCTCACCCAGCGTGGCGGTACGGCCGTTAACCGTCACCCGGCCTTTCTCAATCAATTTCTCACACTCACGCCGGGAACCGAGCCCGGCCTGAGCCATTAATTTTTGAATTCGTTCTTCCATATTTTTAGAAGGAGATTGGAGATTAGAGACTGGAGATTGGCACGTTTGCTAGTTTCCAATCTCTACTCTCCACTCTCCTCCGCCTCATCCTCATCACTAACTTCTTCCAATTCAGGTAGTTCGGTTACAGCGCTCAGGCCAAAGTGCTGCAGGAATTCCGGGGTGCTGCCATAGAGAATCGGCCGTCCGGGTGTTTCCTGGCGGCCCACTTCTTCGATGAGCCCCTTGCTGAGCAGCGTGCGCAGCGAGCCGTCGGAGTTGACGCCGCGAATCTGGTCAATCTGCGGCCGGGTGATGGGCTGCATGTAGGCGATAATCGCCAGCACTTCCAGCGCCGCCTGGCTGAGCCGCGTGGTCAGTTCCAACCCCAAAAAGCGCTCGATTACGTCGCTCGATTCTGGCGCGGTGGTGAGCTGCACGTCGCTGCCGCTCCACTGCAAGCGCAAACCGCGTGTGGCGTACTGCGCTGCCAGGGAATCCAGCAGGCTCTGCACGACAGCAGGTGTGGTTTCCAGCGCCTTGGCCAGCCGCTGCAAAGAGACCGGGCCGCTGGCGACAAACAGCACACTTTCCAGCAGGGCGGTCAGACTGACCGTTTCGCTCTGTTTTGAATCGGTTGTTTCCATGGTGGCTAACTTTGCCTTGTTGCTTATAATCACGGTTCGGGATATGAAATTGCCCAAAACGAGTGGATTATACACGTAAACTTACGATCGGCAGAAAAATGTGCCGATTTTGAACGACGTTTTAACAAACGAAGATATCACGCAAAGGTGCAAAGGGGCAGTTTTTCTTCGCGCCTTTGCGTGATATTGATCGAACAATTTGTTTGTTGTCAAAAATAGGCCAACAAATCTAACGGAGACGAACATGTCTGACCCCATCATCTTTGCCCGCGAACACCAGGCCGATTATTTGGCCGAATTGGTTGATTTTTTGCGCATTCCCAGCATCAGCACGCAGCCGGAACAACAGGCAGAAACGGCCGCTGCCGCCCAATGGCTGGCGGACAAGCTGGCGTTGGCTGGTCTGGAAAACGTCGAAATCATTCCCACCCCACACCATCCGCTGGTTTATGCCGATTGGCTGCACGCGGGTGACGCGCCGACGGTGCTCATCTACGGCCATTACGACGTGCAGCCCGCCGAACCGCTGGAGCTGTGGGAGTCGCCGCCGTTTGAGCCGACGGTGCGGGATGATTATCTGTACGCGCGCGGTTCATCCGACGACAAGGGGCAGGTGTATATTCATGTGAAGGCGGTGGAGGCGATTTTGAAGTGTTACGGCCGTCTGCCCGTCAACGTCAAATTTATCGTGGAAGGCGAGGAAGAGATTGGCGGTGAGAGCCTGTCTCACTTTATCCCGCAAAACAAAGCAAAACTGGCGGCGGACGTGGCCCTGGTGTCGGACACGGCGATGGTGAGTGCGCAGCAGCCCGCCATCGTGTACGGGCTGCGCGGCCTCTGTTATGCCTTCATCGACATCACCGGGCCGAAGCGAGATTTGCATTCCGGCAGCTTTGGCGGTGGCATCAACAACCCGCTGAATGTGTTGGCGCATATTATTGCGAAGTTGAAGGATGAAGACGGCCGTATTCTCATCCCCGGGTTTTATGATGCGGTACGGCCGTTAACTGATCAGGAGCGTGACATCCTGGCCCAATTCCCGCTGGACGAAGCCGTCTGGCTGGCCGAAACGGGCGCACCGGAGCCGTGGGGCGAACCGGAGTTTACTCTGGTGGAGCGGCTGGGGGCACGGCCCACGCTGGACGTGCATGGCATCATTGGCGGCTACACGGGGGCGGGGGCGAAGACGGTGCTGCCGTCCAAGGTGCATGCCAAGGTGAGTATGCGGTTGGTGCCTGACCAGGACCCGGAGGAAATCGGCCGTTTGCTCAAGGCGTACATTGCCGAGCTGGCTCCACCCAGCGTCACCGTGGAGGTGACCGTGGGCCACGGTGCCCCCGCCAGCATCACCGATTTCAACATTCCGGCAATGCAGGCTGCCGCCCAGGCCTACGCCACCGCGTTTGGCCAGGAACCGGTTTTTATGCGGGAGGGTGGTTCCATTCCGGTGGTTTCGGCGTTCCAAAGTGATCTGGGGGTGGAAACGGTGCTCATGGGCTTTGGCCTGCCCAGCGACCAGATCCATGCGCCGAACGAGCGGTTTTACCTGCCCAACTTCTACCGCGGCATCGAAACGAGCATTCACTTTTTACAAAATTTGGCTTAAAGCTTGAGTACTTTTCGTACAATTTCTATTCTGAGCTTGTCCTTTTCGACTGGATCCAAGATTGAATCAGCAATTTCAATAGCAGTTCTTGTTTCACGAGCTTCTGTAAGGTTGTCTAAAATTGCATCAACGCGGTTGTTGGCTGATTTAGATTGTACAAAAAAAAGGGCCGCGGCAGCATTTGGAACTGCACTGGCAATTGCTGCAATCAAACTGGAAGTTGTGTTGCCAAGAATTACAGCAATAACAGTTACTCCAATTAGTAAAAAACCACTAGCTGAAGCAAATAGGCTAAAACGATACCATCCTTGGGCTTGGGTTCTTGTTTGATGATAACTGGTTTGCAGTTGGTTTAATACAAATGTTGTAGAATCAGTAACATGTTTATAAGCATCACTGTATGTGATATGAATTTGTTGTTCACCACTAACAGTAATGCCACTCTCGTCTTCAATAAGAATTTCACGTGTTTCGCCCTGCTGACCCGTCTGAACCATTACGGCTTCAACTGCAACATCATGAATATTCGGCGTGGTTTCAATTTCATTTAAAGGATCCTTTCGTTGGGTAGAAGTATCTGATGTGGGTACTCGTTTTGATTCTTCTTGCAATTTGGACATTGTGAGCTTTCCTTGAACTTAAGTTGTTGATATTTCGCTGAGAAAATCCTTCACTGACTTTGATATTATAGCGATGTAGGAGAGGTTAACAATAGTAAGGTGACCATTCCAAACTGCTATTCAAAAGGCTAAAAGAGTGCCAACGTTTTCGAAGTAGAATCGATTGTTATGCATAGGTACGATATATGTAATGAATATGTGTATTTTTGCTTGTATCTTCAATTCCAGAATGTAAATCTTAAGTAAACCGCACAAAGTTTTTGGAAGATAAAATCGCCATTGTTGTGCGGTTTACTCAAGTAATTGGCAGATTCCACGCTCGTTTATTTTGAAAAACTTTCTGCCAATTACATAGGTATCCAATAATTTTTAAAATATCTATATGGTCCTTGTTTGAGTTCACCTCAAGAAGTAGCGTGCAAATGTAATGTTATGTTTTAGCCCCTTGTTTTTACATCTTGTTTAAACAAGTTCTAGATTTTGGGTTTCTATTGAGAGGGTTCAAAATGATGGATGGAAAAATCAATCGTTACCAAATTTTGAAAGAAATTAGTACCGGGAACTTTGCTAATATTTATCTTGCATATGATCCACGCTTTGAGCGAAAAGTCATATTAAAGGTTTTGCGAGATTTACTATTAGGTGATCAGGAATTTCGCATACGGTTTGAACAGGAGACTAAAATCGTCGCAAAAATGGAACACAATGCCATTGTTCCTGTGTATGATTTTGGGGAATTTCAGCAAAGACCTTATTTGGTTATGCGTTTTCTAAGTGGAGGAACTTTACGTAGGCTTTTAGATCAGGAGGGGAGCCTTTCATTAGATGATACTTATCAAATAACTAAGAGGTTAGCGTCAGCGCTGGATGAAGCTCATAAAAGAGGGATTGTACACAGAGATATTAAACCAGAGAATGTGTTGTTAGATAACGATGGGTTGCCGTATCTTTCTGACTTTGGTCTAGCTTATTTAATTGAACATTCTGTTTCTATAACTAGAACCGATGCTGTTGTAGGATCCTATGCTTATATGGCCCCTGAGCAATGGCGTGGGGAAAAGGCTGATAAATTTACCGATGTATATCAATTTGGTATATTGCTCTTTGAGATGTTGACAGGACAGCATCCTTTTAGTACTGATGATCCGACGACATACGGATATCAACACATTAATGCTCCAATCCCATCTGCACATGCAATCAATTCGAATTTACCTCTTGCCATAGACGGAATATTGGCTAAAGCTATAGCTAAGAAAGCTTCTATGCGCTTCGCTAGTGTTGGGGAAATAGCCATTGCATTGGCCCAAATCTTACAAGTTAATCAAATTGATCGCTATTTAGTTAAGAATGAATTAGGTCATGGGAATATAGCTTGTGTTTATTTGGCAAAAGACCCAATTTTCGAAAGGGATGTTGCTGTTAAGATTTTGAAGGAAGAAATTAAGGAGAGTTCAATTCTGTGCGAGCGTTTTATGCAAGAGGCTAAAGCTATCGCCCAATTAGAACATCCTGCAATTGTCTCTGTGTATGATTTTGGTTACTGCAAAGATAGGCCATTTTTAGTTATGCGTTACATGAGCGGGGGCTCTTTGTTAGATCGTTTGCGAATCACAAATTCTCTTCCGTTAGAACAGTCGATAAGGTATATTGAAAGATTATCTGGAGCTTTGAGCGAAATGCACGCAAAAGGAATTATTCATCGAGACATAAAACCTAGCAATATTCTCTTCGATAAAGAAGATTTGCCCTATCTTTCTGACTTTGGCTTGGTGCATTATTTTGGTAATGAATATACTAACCCTTCAGGTATTAAAGGGACCCCCGCTTATATGGCTCCAGAACAGTGGAATGAAGAGCGGCTGGATGCCAGGACAGATATTTATCAGCTTGGCGTGCTGCTATTCCAAATGGTAACCGGCCAGTTGCCGTTTGAGGGTTTTAATCATCAAGAAGTTATGCAAGCCCATCTCAACGGCTTCATTCCCTCCGCCCGGCGAGTGAAACCAGATCTACCAATTGACTTTGACAAAATTATTGCAACAGCAATGGCAAAATGTCCGGATAATCGCTATACTAATGTGGAAAATTTTTCAGTAGCGTTAGCTAATATTTTTACCCCATTTCAAAAAAATATAAAAAAGGCTAGATTCCCAAAAGTACGCAATTTAATATTTTGGGCGGCGATAAGTCTCATTTTGTGGTTAACGGTATTTTTTAAGTTCGAGGTCAAAGAAAATTTTACTGTTTTCCAGACGCAACCAACTGAATATTCAATGACTGCACTTCCAACGATTGAAAATACCAGAGAGATAAAAGCGACTTTTTCAGTTATAATCCTTTCCACCCCAATAAATTCGAGGGTGGATATATTGACACCTGAACATACCACCACATACTTTTCCACAAGTATCACCAATACTATTGAACAAACCACGTTGCCAACTTTGTTACCTTCTGCGACGCCAACTACGATTTTTACGCCTGTTTTGACGAAAGTACCACCATTACCTTCATCAACACCAATGATACCTACACAAATTCCAACAGTGATGCCTACGTTGTTACCTTCACAGACCCCGTTGCCCGTACCTCAACCAACAAATCCTCCCCCAGCACCGACACCGACAATCGATTAATAAATAATATAATAAAGGGCTGTGATATCGAAGCGAAATGTTAATTTCTAAAGGTACTTTCATTGATGAAAAATACGAAGTTATGGAGCCACTGGGAAATGGAGGGTTTGCTGACACATATTTAGCATGGGACATTAGGTTGAAACGAAATGTTGCCATGAAAATTCTGAACGATCGTCAATTTGTTAATCCGATTTCGCAAAAAAGATTTATTCAAGAGGTTGACATAATCGCTCGTTTGTCACATAGAGATATTGTCACCGTACATGACTATGGTGAATATGAGGGTAAGCCTTATCTTATTATGCGCTTCATGGAAGGCGGCACATTACGTGAGCTTCTGAAAACACAACTGCTACCTTTAGAAAGAATATGTAATATAGTTAAAGTAATTGCGTCTGCATTAACTTATATTCATTCTGCTAACATCATTCATCGTGATATTAAGCCAGAAAACATTTTGCTAGATTTAGACGAGAATGTGTATTTGGCAGATTTTGGAATCGCACTTATTTTAGAAGCAACGTCACAAAATTTAACAAAAACTGGGCATGCTGTGGGTAGTTATCAGTATATGGCACCGGAGCAATGGCAAGACGGAAATATAAGCAGCCGTACAGATGTTTACCAATTTGGAATTACTGTATTTGAAATGCTAACAGGTCGAAGGCCTTTTCATGGGGAGAATGCTTGGGTCCTAATGCACAAACATTGCCATGAAGAAGTCCCATCTGTAAACGCATTCAATCCGAAATTGTCAAAAGAGTTTGATGCTATTTTAAGTAAAGCCTTGGCTAAGGAACCCACAGAACGTTTTGATAGTGTAGAGGAGTTTGCAGAATCTTTAATTTCCGTTGCAAAAAAAACGCATCCAGAAATTCTTAAAGAGACAGATTTCCATAGATTAAAATCATTGATGTTACTTTATTGGAAATGGATTCTGGCAGGTTGTTTATCTATAATGATTTTATTTGCAGCCTATGATGGATACGGAGGAACAATAATCAGCCTTACATTAACTCCTACTCAAACCGTCACCGTGCAACCAATATTGGAACCTTCTTCAACCAATACTTCGACTGTTACTTGGACACCTACAATAACGCAATCACCAACATCATCTTATACATCTACTAATACACAAACACCTACCTTTACAGCGACTGCAACGATTACGCCAACAAATACAGCAACGCCTTCGGACACACCTACAAGTACATTTACGCCTACGGCAACATTGCGGCCGTCTCCTACTAGGACTCCCACGTCTACTCCCACATCGACGTTCTCTCCACCTCAACCTACTATTCCACCAGCTGCTCCATCGCCTACAATTGATTAATCCTAGAGGTTTTGAAGGAACAATTGAGTATTCTAAGTCAGATCTCTTTTAGTAAAAATCAAGGCAAAATCCAGCGCCAGATTCCAGTTGTTGTGGCCGCATAAAGTGCATTTTGGTCGTCGCTGATATAGAGACCCCGTACCTCAAAATTGGATCCCCCTGAAGTATCCATACCTGAAATAAACGGAGACCATGTCATGCCGCCGTTATTGCTCGACAATACGCCCACGCCTTTTTGACCAGCAAAAACTTGACTTTGGAAACTAATAACTGCGTGTGTATTGCCATTATTAGTAGAAGCTTTTCTCCAGTTTCCCTGGTCCCAATAAAAAATACCAGAGACCGTGCCGACCGCATAGGGTTGATTGGACTCAGTACCAATAGCTTCGTAAACCAGCTTGTCGTTACTATCTAGAGTCCCCTGCTTTGTCCACTGCCCCCCGTCAGTAACATTGGAGTAAACGCCATCATTCCAAACTGCGGCAAAAATAGACTGAGACAGAGGTAAAATGGTCAAACTGTTTACTGCTCCTGTAACAGTAGTGCTTTGCCAATTATGATTTGTTCCACTTGGAATCGCGGCCCACGTAATGCCGAAATCCCCACTTACAAAAACTGTATTTCCACGAACTACAACGCTACGGGCATTGTTTAGGTTTGCAGTGAGAGTAACCTTAGTCCAAGATGTACCACTGTTATTGCTGTAATAGACACCAGCGCCAACAGTGGTTACATAGATCTTTGTGCAATCGCTCCCAACAAACGTCAGACCCCTCACTTCAGCAGTAGGAATTTGAAGCTCAGACGAACCCTGTTGCCACGTATCGTTTTTCAGGCGATATAAACCACTATCCGTGCCAGCTAACAATATGTTGCCACAGTCATCTACGTCAAAAAATTGCTTCACAGGCATGTTGCCGACACGTTTCCAAACAGCTGGGCTCACAATGAAAGGCAAAAAGACTTGTCTTTCAATTAGATTTCTATACCAAGCAACTTTGTTATCACTTGCAGATGCTGAAAGAATATCATTAGCCCCATCCCCATCTAAATCGCCAGCAAATACTGACCGCGCACCATCGGAGGTATTACCTTCACTATCCGGAGAAACGATTCTCTGTTCGCTGAAGTAGCCTTTTCCATCCAAGTTTTCATACCAGGCAACAACACTATCAATCGCAGATGCAGATAAGATATCTAGGTCACCATCATTGTCCAAGTCTTTTGCATAAACAGATATTGCCCCATCAAATTGCCCACCACTTGAAGCAGAAACTGCTTGTTCGATAAAGCCTCCCACTCCATCATTTCTGTACCAAGCGACTTTGCCATCAGCTACTGAGGCTGAAAGAATATCTAGATGTGAATCACTATCAATGTCTGCAACAAAAACTGACCAAACCTTATCGGCATCCGTTGAAATGACATGTTCTATCCACACTGCATTGGAGTTAGTTGGCGTTTCCAGAGGTAGAGGATTTTCAAACCATGAAATTTTATCTAGACTAAATGAAGCCACAACAATATCTAAATCTTGATCGTTATCAATATCTCCAGCATATACTGATTTGGCACTGACTAATTCTGTTGAAATGATATTCTCATTCCAGACCGTTCCGGCACCTTCGGATCCTGCGTTTTCATACCAAGCAAGTTTATTATCTTTATCAGAAACAGAAACGACATCTACATTACCATCGCCGTCGATATCTCCAGCAAAAACTGAGGATGCTCCGTCTGCATTTATAGATATAGCGGGCTGGATCGCAAATGAACAAGGCTGTCCGGCATAAACATTCTTGTACCACGTAATTCTGTCACTATTGTAGTCGGCAGAGAGTACATCGATTTTCTCGTCACCATCAATATCAGCAGCAAAAACTGCATTCACTCCATCTGCACTAACGGAGATATTCCAGGGGTTTCCAAAAGTACCATCGCCTTTGTTTTCATAACATAAAACTTTGTCATCTCCCGCTGAAGCGGAAAGCACATCTAAGTCACCATCATCATCAATATCAGCAGCATAAACCGACCTTGCACTACTGGCATTTGAATTTAATACTTTTTGAGAGCTAAAAGGAACGCTATTTGCATTTAATTGTGGATGTGATTGCAATAAACAGAAAAAAACAAATGTAAAGATTAACAATATATGGAGTAGTCGAGTGAAAAACGTATTTGGTTTAAGAAATTGTGCCACGAGATACTTCCTGTGAACAGCTGAGCAGAGAGAATTGCGATCCGAAAAGCTTCGCCAGAACAGTATTTGGCTTGTGGATTTAACAAACTTTTCGATACGATATTATTTACTGCGACTTGCGATAACCTATTATACTTATTCATCTAGATCACGCAATTTGCCAACTAGAGAGGTGTGCACAAATAATATGTCAGGCAATATGAGAAACTCTGCCAAAGATGCGAAGGCGCAAAGAAATAACTTTGCCGCTTTGGGCCAGTACTTAAGAACAAATAACAACTTGTTTGTGGACCCCCAATCCACTACGCAAATCCATAGCCTGTACCATCGTACAGGAGATGAAGCCTCGCGACGGGGGCATACAACGGCCGTTTCCCCAACAATACACCCTAGCCCCATGCCAATCGATTTACCGAAAGGAGAAAATATGAGCACGACAACCGCTGAATCTACCTTTGTTCGCGCCACTTCGCTGGCCGAATTGCAACAAGCCGCCTGCCAGACCCTCAGCCTCAACGGCCACACTCTGGCGCTTTGGTACGTGGATGGGCAGGTGTACGCCATTGACAACCGCTGCCCGCACATGGGCTTCCCGCTGGATCGTGGCAGCGTGAAGGACGGCATCCTCACCTGCCACTGGCATCACGCCCGCTTCGACCTGGAAAGCGGCGGCACCTTCGACCAGTGGGCCGATGACGTGCGCGCCTTCCCCGTGCAAATCCGCGACGGCGACGTGTGGGTGAACATGGCCAGCCAGCGCGATCCCAAGGCGCACCACCAGGACCGTTTGCAGGTGGGGCTGGAGCGCAACTTGTGGCTGGTGATTGGTAAGGCGGTGCTGACCTTGGTCGACGGCCGTTCCCCCGAAACGGCCGTTGCCCCCTTCCGCATTGGCCTGGAATTTGGCACCCGCTACCGCAGCGCCGGGTGGGGCCAGGGGCTGACCATCCTCACCTGCCTGATGAACCTGCTGCCTCACCTTCACGAAACCGACCGACCGCGAGCGCTGTACAACGGGCTCTCGGCCGTGGCGGCAGATACGGCGGGCAGCGCGCCCCGCTTTGTAGTACGGCCGTTGCCCGATACGTCGGCCGACATGGCCACGCTCAAGCGCTGGTTCCGCCAATTCATCGAGGTGCGCGACGAAGAGGGGGCGGAGCGCTGCATCGTGTCGGCCATCGAGGCGGGGGCCACGCCGCCGCAAATGGCCGACATGTTGTTTACGGCCGTTACCGATCACCGCTACATCAATGTTGGCCATCCCGCCGACTTCACTAACAAGGCATTTGAGGCGCTGGACATCGTGGGTTGGGCGTACGCCCAACCGGTGCTCACCAGCCTGGTGGCCGGTTATGCCGGGGCCAGCCGCATGGAAGAATCTAATTCGTGGCGGCATCCCATCGACCTGGTTGAGATTTTGCACGCGGCGTTCGCCCGGCTGCCGGAGGTGGTGGCGGCTGGGGCGGTAAAACGTGGGGAGTGGAACGGCCGTCCTGACCTCATCCCCGTGTTGCTGGCCGACGATCCGCAGGCCATTGCCGATTTGTTGCTCACCAGCCTGGCGGACGGCGCTGGCCTGGTAGAGCTGGCCGAAACGGTCACCTACGCCGCCGCGCTGCGTATTGCCCGCTTCCACACCAGCAACGAATTTGGCGATTGGGACACGGCGCTGCACACCTTCACCTTTGCCAACGCCATCATGCAAGGGCTGCGGCGCGCGCCGTCGGTGGAATTGCTGCGCGGCGTCTTTGACGCGGCGATGAGCCTTTATCTCGACCGCTTCCTCAACATCCCGGCGGCGCGTATCCCGTTGGCCAACGGACAGGTGGCCCATCCAGATGAGGTGCTGGCGCAGTTGCCCGCGCTGCTGAACCGGCAGCAGCAGGTAAACGAGGCAGGAGAACTGGTGGCCCGCTTTCTGGGCAGCAACGGCCGTCCCGCCGACCTGCTGGCCCAGCTGGGCACCCTGCTGCTGCGGGAGGATCGGGATTTCCACACCATTCAATGTGTCGAAGCGGCGTTTAATCTGGTTGGCTTTTTGGGGGATACGGCCGAGGGCAGCCACGCACTCATCGCGGCGGCGCGTTACCTGGCGGCCCATTCGCCCACGGTGCGTGCCCAGGGACAAACCTACCAGATTGCCGCCCGGCTGCATCGCGGCGAGCATTTGTTTGAAGAGGATTAGGATCCGGGTAGGTGATTTAGAATGGGCCAATCTTTAGAGATTGGCCTATTCTGGCTGAGCCAAAAATCGGCCGTTACTTGCGCACCAGAGGCAGGTAGACGCGCACCACGTCGGCCGGGCAGGTAACGCTGCCATAGTTGGCCGCCGAAAGCCCTGTGGTTTCGCGGGCGCGAATGGTGTAGCTGTAGGTATTGCCCAATCCTGCATCCCCTTGCGGATAGCCACAGGTGACCTGGTAACCCGGCCCGGTCATCTCGCTGGGGATGTAGATGTTGTCCTGGAAAAACCCGGCATGGTAAGCCCGCATCTGGTTGTCTATGCTCACTGTCATGCTGATGATGTAGGAACCGGAAGCGGCCGTTACGTACAAATTAGTCCAGCGGATGGTGCAGACGCCGCTGCCTGGTTTGGGGCGTGAACAGGTGGCTGAGTCACTCTGGATAAACGAAATATCCGGCGCTTCCACCTCGCGAATGCTATCTTGAGCAGCCTGGGAGAACATGGGCGCGGCAGCTGCGTCTGACGCAGCTGAAGGAGGCAGTCCCAACGTCCACTGGGTCAGAACAACAATGAAAGCGCCAGCCAGGCCGAGGGTGCCTAACAGGGCGAGCAGCCTTTTTGTGAACATGGCAAAGCCCTCCGCTTATGGGTTGTAGGCCGGGCAGTAAACGGTACCGTAATTGGCAGAGCTCAGGCTAGCACTGTCTCGGGCACGAATGGTGTAGGCGTAGGCATTGCCCAGGGTTGGGTTGCCGCCCGCCCCCAGCGGACCGCAGGCAACCTGGACGCCATCCCCCAGCATGTTGTAGGGAATGTACATGGAGGTCTGGAAAAAACCTTGCGTGTGAGCCACAGGCCCAAAATCGTTGAGGGTGGCGGTCATGGTGATCATGTAGTTGGGTGAGGCGCTGACCGACAGGTAATACCAGTTGATGTAGCAGGCGTCTCGGGCAGGGTTTGGCTGGTAGCAGGTGGCAGATGGGGAGTCGATGAAGCCAATATTTGGCTCTTCCGGGGCGTCAATACCGGGATCGACGGTGATTTCTCGCACATTGCCGCCGCTGGTTTCGGCGCGCAGGGAGGTTGGGCCAGTGGAGTCAACTGGCTCCTGGCCACGCACGCGGTCGAACAGGCTGAACACGGCCGTTCCCAACACCATCACCACAAAAAGGGGGACCAAATATTTACGCATCTTTACCTCCGGCTTCGCGCCAGGCACCACAAACGAATCACGAGCGCTTTTTAGCTCAAAAATCGCTGATAGCTGTGATTTGTATCGGTACGGATGGCTAGTTTGATTGAAATTTCTACCTGTCGCACAAGTTTACGACGCGGTCAGAAGATCAATGAGGAGTCCTTTATCTATCGAGGGATTTAAGAAGGATGAGGTGAAACATCTACCAACTGCCTTCAGTTTAAATGATGCACGGATCGTAGAGAGACGGCCGTTCCATGTCAACATTAGGAATTTATTCACAATCTGCGCGCCAACAAAAAAGCCCGCCAAAGCGGGCTGGAGAGAGGAGCGGCGTGAAGCGTGAAACGTGATGAAATTCACGTTTCAAGCTTCAAAAATAGTTTTTCTGACAAGTTTGTTTCACGCCACTCTACGTTTGTCTCAGGCGGGATTTGGTGTGGGGCCACGGTAGAGAAAGTGTGTTTAGGAGTTGTGAAGGGAGAATAAAGAGAATATAGAGTTTAGGCGGGAAGGACAGGGTGGCAAACGGCCGTTCCCCGCTTGACACCACTACCTCTTTTGTTATAATTCCGCTCGCTGCGTTCCTCAGTAGCTCAATGGCAGAGCATGCGGCTGTTAACCGCAGGGTTGTTGGTTCGAGTCCAACCTGAGGAGCCAAAAAAAACGACAGGTCTATCACCTGTCGTTTTTTATTTCCTGGATTTAAGATTTTCGTTACCGCGAATTGACGCGAAGGTGGTTCTCTTTCGCGAAAATTCGCGCAATTCGCGGCTAACTTTTTGCTACTCCGCGATGGGCAGGTAGAGGTCCAGCACAAACTCCAGGGCCGGATCGGCCGTCGCCACGCTTTTCTCCAGCCACTGGTGGCTTGCCTGCTTGTACCGGCTGTTTTCGCACCAGGTTACCAGCTTGTGCCATGTCTGCCCGATCACCTCAAACTGCCCTTGCGGCACGGCGCAGCGCATGACGGCGTACAGACCCCCGCTAAAGTCTACCAGTCGCGCCTCGCCGTCGGGGAGGGTGTCGCGATCTACCTTGATCCACAGCTCGTAGCCGTAGTTCGGGCTGCCCGCCGACGGGTTCGGGTTGTTGAAGCCGTAGATCGGGTGATTGTCCAGGTCGTTCAGCCAGCCGCGTGGTTCCGCCCAGGTGTTGAGCTTCGCCCACGCCTCGTTTTCTGGGCTGGGCCCAAAACCCCACAGGCTGGCCAGCCGCATCCCTTCCAGTTTGATAATTTGCACCTCGTTGTGGCTCATGTTAGCTCCTTTTTTTGCACGTGTTTTGTGCGCTTGAACCGTTTTATGAATTACCCACACGATACCACCCGATCCCTGACATCTCCTGTCAGGGTTCTGTGGCATAATTCATTACACTGTTAACAAAGTGATTTTCATTCACTAGACGAGGCCTGAGCCTGTCGAAGGCCCGTCGAAGGCCTGTCGAAGGCCGGCCTTCGACAGGCTCAGGCCTCGTGGAAGTGGAGAAGGAAAATGAGAGCCGATCGATTGTTATCGCTGTTGATGCTCCTGCAGAGCCGGGGGCAAATGACGGCCCAGGCGCTGGCCAGGGAGCTGGAAGTCTCGGAGCGGACCATTTACCGGGACATTGATGCGCTGAGCGTGGCCGGGATTCCCCTCTACGGCGAGCCGGGGCCGGAGGGCGGCTATGCGCTGCTGAACAGCTACCGCACCAACCTTACCGGGCTGACCGATGGCGAGGTACGCGCTCTGTTTATGCTAAGCATTCCTGCACCGCTGGAGGAACTGGGCGTAAGCCAGGAACTGCGCACGGCGCTGCTCAAGCTGTCGGCGGCGCTGCCGGACAGCCATCGCCGTGACGAAGCCAGGGTGCGCCAGCGGTTCCACCTTGATTCGGCGTGGTGGCGGCAGGGTGAGGAGCAGATGCCCCACCTGCCCGCGATTCATCGGGCGCTGTGGCAGGATTGCCAGCTAGACCTGGTTTATCGCTCGCCCGTGGGGGTGCCGATCCGGCGCACGGTAGCGCCGTATGGGTTGGTAGCGAAGGCGGGCGTGTGGTACCTGGTTTGCGCCCGCCAGGAGACGGCAGCCCGCGCCGAGGCGGTGCGTGTCCATCGCGTGTCTGACTTGCTGGAGGTGCAGATGGCCGAGGTGACGTTTGACCATCCAGCTGACTTTGACCTGGCCGCTTTTTGGCAGCGTTGGTGCGCCGAGTATGAAAGTTTGCTAACCGGCTTCACGGCCACGGTGCGAGTGGCACCGGAGTTTCTGCCGGAGCTGCCTCGGCGCTTTGGCAGCCAGATCCACCAAAAAATTGCCCAGGCTGGCGCGGCAGATGAGGCGGGCTGGATCACCATCGACCTGTCGTTTAAGTCGTTTGAAGATGCGCGGGACCATATGTTGAGCTTTGGGCGTGGCGTGGAGGTGGTGGCCCCGCTGGCGCTGCACCGGAGTGTGCTGGATTTTGCCGAGCAAATTGTGGCCCTGTACGGCCGTTAACATCCAGGAAGTTCAGCTGAGGGGCCTGAGAATTTACTCATTTCTCATGGCCTTATCAGCCAGCGCCGTTAAGATCCCCGGCATGAGCAAAAAAGTGAATACCCCTATCCATAGACAGGGCAAGCAGTGGATGAGTCTGGCCCTGTCTTTTCTTTTGGTAATGCTGATCCTGGGTGTTCAACGGCCGTCTCCCACCCTCGCCTCTGCCACCACTGCCCCGACCACGGCCGTTTATCCCTTTGCCTATGGTGCCAACGTCGCCGAGTGGGACGTGCCCCGGCTGAACGACATGGGTTTCAACTGGATCAAGGTGTTTAGCGGCCCCGGCAGCCGCCTGCCGCTGAAGGTGCTGCTGCGCGTGGAGGCCAACGCCAGCCATTTGGGCAATATCAACAGCTTTGGCAGCAGCGTGCAAAGCCTGGCCCAGTCACAAAAAGGGTACGTGGATGCCTACGAAATTGGCAACGAGCCGAACCTGGACGCGACGTACGGCTGGGGTACTGCGCCCAATGCGGCCGACTACGCCACGCTGCTGTGTGAGGCATACGGCCGTATCAAAGCCGTCGATCCCAATGCGGTGGTGGTGTCGGCTGGGCTGGCCCCGACGGGGCGCGTGCCGGAAACGTGGAACGGCCACCAGGGGCACAACGGCTTTTTCCAGGATGAGCGCATCTTTATGCAGGAGATGCTGGACGCGATGCAAAGCAGCCACGGCGGCCCGTGTTTTGACGTCTTTGGCTACCATCCCTACGGTTACAGCGCCGACTTCGACGCGGCGCCCGACGTGGCCTCCGGCGATCCCACGCAGAACTGCGCCAACGGCTTTTGCTTTCGCGGCGTGGAGAAGATTTACGCCGTCTTGCAGGCCAACGGGCTGGGCAGCAAGCAGGTGTTTGCCACCGAATTTGGCTGGATTGTCGAGCCACCGGCCAACTGCTTGAGCAGCCCCAGCTGGTCGGGGCGGGTGTGGCAAATTGTGAGTGAGCAGAAGCAGGCAGAGAATCTGGTGGGTGCCTATGAATATGCCACGGCAAACTACCCGTGGCTGGGCGGCATGTTCATTTTCAACCTGAACTTCAACGTCGCGCCGTGGATTACCGATCCGTGTGAGCAGATGCGCTACTACGCTGTGGCCAACCGGCCCGCTGAAGCGGCGCTGACGGCGATGCCCAAGGTGGCAGGGGCTGGACTGGGTCAGCTGGGGGTAGCGCCGGGGGCGGTAACGGCCGTTCACACCCCGGCCCAGCAGCCGATCAGCCAAACCATTGCGGTGACGATTAAAAATGTGGGCACCGCGCCGCTGGCGTACACGCTGTCCTTACAACAGACGCTGCCACTGGCGTTGGACCTGACGGGTGCGATCACAGGGACGCTAGGGGTAAATGAAGCAACGGCCGTTCCGCTCGAATACAGCCTCAGTAACCAGACCACCGGCAGCTACCGCGGCACGCTGCACATCGAAACCAGCTCTAACGGGGTGATAGACAGCCAGGCTGTGCCGGTGACGGTGCATTTGTGGGACATGATTAACGAGACGTTTTTGCCGGTGGTGCTACGGCCGTAGTCAACACGAATGAGCAAATGGACGAATGGGACGAATGCAAATTTGTCTGGTTCGTCCATTCATGGCACAATGTTTACCAGCGAAGGAGGTGCTTTGACCGAACGGTCTGAACCGGCTGATTTGATTCCCCTTGAACCAGAGCGCTGGCTGGACAACGGCCGTCTGCGCGCCACCAAAACCCTTCCCCCGACCTTCACTCCCTTTCACCGCCTGGATTTGTCCAATCGCAAATTGATGATGGCCATGAACGTGGTGGGTGTGCTGCTGCTGTTTGTCTTTGGCTGGCTGTTTATGGGGGTGGCTGCGTTTCTGAACCCCCCGTTTTTCTGGCTGGAGCTGCGAATTTTTGCGGCCACGCTGACCTTGCCCACCTTTTTGCTCACCGTGGCCCTGGTGGTGGTGCTGCACGAGCTGAGCCATGCGCTCTTTTTCTGGCTGTTTAGCCGGGAACGGCCGAAAGTGGGCTTCAACCTGCTGTATGCCTATGCTGCCGCGCCGGATTGGTTTTTCCCGCGCCGCCAGTTTGTGCTGATTGGCCTGGCACCGGTGCTGCTGCTCACCCTGGCCGGGCTGGCGGCCCTGCCGCTGGTCGATTTTCTTACGGCGGCGCGCCTCATCCTGGCGCTGACGGTGAATGCCGCCGGGGCCGTGGGCGACTTTATCGTGGTGATGTGGGCGCTGAGCCAGCCGGCCGACATTTTGCTGCGTGATGAGGGAACGGCCGTAACCGCCTATAAATCCTCCTGAAAAAGAACGAGCAATTCGAAATTTGGCCGTAAGTTAACAGCGGCGGCCTCAGCTCTCCTGCGTCGTCGCCTCGGCGCTGCGCGCCTGGCGACGTTTTTACAAGGGGGTTTTTCAGTTTGGGGGGTGTCCCACCCCCCAAACTGAAAAAACCCCAAATCAATTCCCCGCACGGGGTGCGCAGCACCCTCGTGCGGGCCCAGGCTCAGCTTTTGAATGACTGAGAAAAGGCCAACACGCCTCCAATTCGTCGTTTGTTTTGTGGTATGATCTCCGCCATTCAGAGCATTTTGGAGGCGTGAGGATGACAATTCGCATTTTGTTGGTGGATGATCAGGCCTTGTTTCGCGAGGGGCTGCACACGCTGCTTTCGGTGCACGACGACCTGGAGGTGGTGGGGGAAGCGAGCAACGGCCAGGAAGCCATCGCGGCGGTGGCCAAGCTGGCCCCAGACGTGGTGCTGATGGATCTGCGGATGCCGGTGCTGAACGGCGTGGCCGCCACCCGGCAAATCACCCAGTCGGCGGCCACCAGCCGCGTCATTGTGCTCACCACCTTCGACGACGATGAGTACGTATTCGACGGCCTGCGCGCCGGGGCGGTGGGTTACCTGCTCAAGGACGTGCCTTCGGCCAAGCTGGTGGAGGCGATTCGGGCGGCGGCGCGGGGCGAATCGTTTTTGCAGCCGTCGGTGGCCGCCAAGGTGGTGGCCGAATTTTCGCGCATGGCCGGGCCGGGAACGGCCGTTCCCCAGCAAGACCTCGTTGAACCTTTGTCGGAACGCGAGCTGGAAATTTTGGCGGTGCTGGCCAGCGGGGCCAGCAATCGCGAGATTGCCAACCAGCTGTACATCACCGAAGGCACGGTGAAAAACCACGTCACCAACATCCTGGGTAAGCTGGGCGTGCGCGACCGCACCCAGGCGGCGCTCAAAGCCAAAGAGATGGGCCTGATTTGAATTTAGGACGCGGATGAACGCGGAAAACGCGGATAGAAAAAATATAACAGCGTTAAGCGGCGTCCTGGCTAAACCTTGCGGGCGATGAGTTGGGCGATGTCGCGAAACTTGCCAGAGCGGGGGCCACGTACGGCCGTTTCCAACGAGTGCACAATTTCAAAATCGGCAAACGCCTGGTGCAGTTCGCCGGGTTGCAGCAGGTAGGCGGGCGTGTCGCCTGCCTCTTGGTGGACAAAGGTCTCGAAGAAGAGCAGCCCGCCGGGGCGCAGCGCCTGCCGGTAGGCGGGAAATGCGGCCCGTTCCAGGAAGCGGAAGTTGAGCAGCACGTCGACGCAGTTGGGGGGGAAGTACGGGGTGGTGAGGTCGAAAACGGCCGTTTCCACCACCACGCCCAGTTCTTTCGCCTTTTGCCGCAGCAGGCGTAAACCCACTTCAGAAATGTCGAGCGCGATGACGTTCATGCCCTGCTGGGCGGCAAACAGGGCATTCAGCCCCACCCCGGCGGCGGCATCCAGAACCACGCCGCCCAGGGGCAGCCAGTGGGCAAAATCTTGGAGCAGCTGGCTGGGGTGGCCTTGCTGTTGGTACTTGCCGTCGGATTGGTAACGGCCGTTCCACTTCACCGCATCTGGATGTTTTGTCATCACAATTTCCTCTCAATGACCTGCGTCATCTGCCAGCGTGACCCAGGACACTACGAATCATACCCCAACTTTGGCATCCTGTAGGTAACTTATTGAAAACGTGAAATTGGGAGGCGTTTATGAATATCGTCACGATAACTTACATTATTTACATTGTTTTGAGTTTGGGGATTACGGTCTGGGTGGCGCAAACGTTGTTTCGCAACGGCCGTATCTTTGTCATTGATGCCTTTGGCGGCAACGATGCAATGGCCGATGCGGTAAACCACCTGCTGCTGGTCGGCTTTTACCTGGTGAACATCGGCTTTGTCTCGATGTACCTGAGCTACGGCGCAAAACCCACCACCACGGTGGATGCCATCGAGTACATCAGCATCAAAGTTGGTGTGGTCTTGCTGGTTTTGGGTGCAATGCACTTCTTTAACATCTTCAACTTTGCCAAGATGCGCAGCAAAAATCGGCACAAACAGGGGGAGGTGGAAACGGCCGTTTCCATCAACACGCCATCATCATAAAAAATCAACAGATTTCGCAGATTGAACAGATTTATCTCTCTTTTCTCTGTGATCTCTGTGGCAAGTTTATTTTCAGAGGATCAAACAATGAACCAAACACTGCTTTTTGAAGATAGCTACCGACCTGACTTTCCTTCGCTGGGATTGTTTTCCACCTGGTTTGGCGTGGTGCTGATTGGGCTAACGGCCGTTCTGCAACTTAGCCAATCCCGCAGCCAGCTCTGGGCCGATCCGTTGATGGAGGGCCTGCAATTTTTGCTGGTGGCCTTGGTGCTTGCTTCCCTGCTTTACTTGCCGTTTCATGCGGAGCGAGGGGTGAAGTGGGCGGCGCTGCCGCTGTTGATTAACCTGGGCACGCTGATGATCGTGCAGTGGGTGCCTTTTGCCGATTTGGGCGATACATGGCGCTTCCGCTGGCGCATCAGCCAGTACCAGAATGTGGTGCAGATGGTTGAAGCGGGCGAGCTTGTGCCCAATGAGAGCGGCATGGTGATATTGCCCGCCGCGTATCGGCATCTTTCGGTGGAGAACGGCCGTATCTGGGTAGAAAGTGAGGGGGCGGTAACGGCCGTCTTTTTTGTGACCGCGTACAATGGCCCCAGTGATTTTTCCGGCTATCTCTACCGCAGCGACGATATCCCGCCGCAGCACGGCGACTTCCGAGGCAGTTGGCGCTACGTGGCTCAGCAGCAAACAAACTGGTATTTTTGTATCTCGCAGGGAGTCCGCTCATGACAATAAAACGTAGCTTTTGGTGGGGCAAGCTCAGTGGGGCATTGGCCGGAGCTGTGATGGGGGCTGGTGGGCTGGCTTTGCCTATTCCTGTAGAAGCAATGTTGAACGGCCGTTTCCTCACCGAATCGGACTGGTTTTGGCAACTGATCATTTACGGGTTTATGGGTCTGTTTGTGGGTGCTTTTTTGGGAGCCATCTTTGGCTCTCTGTTTGGGGTGTTCATTGCCTGGGCAAACCTTGATGAATTGGCGGTAACCATCTGGTTTTTCACCTGGGCAGTTGCTGGGCTGCTGATTTCGCTGGTGCCGCATGAACTTTACAGCTTGCTTTCGCCCATCGTGTGGGTGTGGGTTGGGGGCGCAGTTGGCTGGTATTGTGGCCACTTTTTCCGCAACGGTGTGCAGGCTGCTCAGAAGCAAACGGCCGTTCCTACCCAAAAAGACCCTGCATGAAGATCGCTGAATGGGTTTGGCGTCGGTCGTTGTATAATTTTGGCATGGAACGCCAACCACCCCCCTTGCTTATCACGACATTTATGGTTGCCGTCGCCCTGAAGTTTTTAGGCGGAGTGGTCGGTATTGCCCTGGGGTACTGGCTGCTGTACGAATTTGTGCTGGATCGCTGGTGGATGGTGCTGGCAACGGCCGTCCTTCTCTTTCTGCTCCTGCTGCCCTGGCCCAATCAAAATCGCAACCATTGGCTGATGGCGGCCATTGCCTGGGGCATTATCTCGCCCCATATCGACCTGATTTACGCCGCCTGGGTGCCCTTTGATGATCTATTTTTGTCGCCCCAATTTGTTGAAATTGGCTGGTCGGTGCATGTGGTCAACAACATTTTTGCCCTGACGCAGCTGTTTGTGGCCGTGCCTGTGGTGCTGGCAAGCTGGCATTACGGCCGTCGTGGCTTTTGGCTCAGTTTGGGGCTGGCCGGGCTGCTCTACACCATCACCCCCTTCCTCATGCCCACCGAGGCGCTGCTGTGGGGTTTTTACGCCGTGCGCGGCTTTGTGCTGCTGGGCACGACGCTGATTTTGGCCTACATCACCACCACGCTGGCGACGGCGCAGCGAGAGAGCAACGAGGCGCTGGCAGCGGCCAACCAAAAATTGGCGGCGCAGGCGGCGATGATGGAGCAGTTGGCCGTCAGTCGGGAGCGCAATCGGCTGGCGCGGGAGCTGCATGACACGCTGGCCCATTCGCTGTCGGGAACGGCCGTTACCCTCCAGGCCATCAATACCCTCCTCAAACACGATCCAGATGCGGCGGCAGACGAACTGCTGGCGGCCCAAACCCAAATTCGGGACGGATTGGCGGAAGCGCGGCGAGCGATTACCGCCCTGCGCGCCTCGCCCTTGGAGGAGCTGGGCCTGGCTGAGGCCGTGCGCCAGCGGGCGCAAGCGATCGAAGCACGGGCCAGTTTGCCCATTCACTGCACCATCAATGAACTCCCGCTGCTGCCCGTGGATGTGACCCAAACGGTTTATCGTATCGTGGAAGAGGCGTTGGTAAATGCCGAAAAACATGCCCAGGCCAGCCACATCTTGCTGGAACTCACCCATCGTGCAGGATGGCTGACGCTGCGGGTTCAGGATGACGGTGTAGGGTTTGCCGTGGATGAGGTGTGGGGCAACGGCCGTTTTGGCCTGGTAGGCATGCGTGAACGAGCCGAACTCATCAAAGCTGAATTCGCGGTGCAAAGCGCACCGGGCCAGGGCACAGTGCTGACGCTGCGCAGCAAAGTGGAGCAATCATGACAGACACAATTTCGCTGCTCATTTGCGACGACCAGGAGGTGGTACGCAAAGGGCTGAACACCATTTTGCGCTACGCTGATGGGATTGAGGTGGTTGGTTTGGCCGTAGACGGCGAAGATGCTGTGGCCCAAGCCACGACGGCCAAACCAGACGTTATCCTGATGGATTTGCAGATGCCGAAGCTAAACGGCATTCACGCGACGCGGCGTATCTGCATGGCGCTGCCGCAAACCAAAATCATCGTTTTGACGACGTTCGACACGGACGAGTGGGTGTTCGATGCGGTGCGGGCGGGGGCCAGCGGCTACTTATTGAAAGATGCAACGGGGGATGAGATTGTAACGGCCGTACGCCAAACTCATGCGGGCAACAACCACATCGACCCCAAAATTGCGGGCAAAATTCTGGCCGAATTCAGCCGCCTGGACCAGCAAACCATCAAAACTCAGCCCGACGATCCGGTGCTGGAGCAGCTTAGCGAACGGGAAATGTCCATCTTGCGCCTGATGGCTCAGGGGAAAACCAACCAGGAAATTGCCGAGACGCTCTTTTTAGCCATCGGCACGGTAAAAAACAACATTAGCCAGATTATGGGGAAGCTCCACGCCAACGATCGTACCCAGGCAGTGCTCACTGCCCTCCGACGTGGCATTGTGGGTTTGGAGTAGTGGGGTCTTCAAACCGGTCAGGTTTGCCTCTGTTGGCGATAGGAGCCGTCGGATTGGTAACGGCCGTTCCACTTCACGGCGTCGGGGTGGCTACAACGAATTGCAGAAATGAAAGAACGATCGCTTTCGGTTTGAAGTTCGTACTTTTCTTCCATTCGTTGTCGTCCTATGAAAAAAGCGCCAGGAGTTCCGCCGCTTTGTCCCGCTTGTCGCCGTTGCAGCTGATGTAGCGGCGCACTTCGAAGGATTCAATTGTGGCCGTGTTGTATGCCTGGCGCACTTCTGCGGTGTCGTGGTTGGAGAT
Source organism: Anaerolineae bacterium (assembly GCA_020848035.1). Classification (GTDB taxonomy): domain Bacteria; phylum Chloroflexota; class Anaerolineae; order Promineifilales; family Promineifilaceae; genus Leptofilum. The sequence continues at coordinate 25,995 of JADLAX010000030.1, forward strand.
GATGACGGGGATGCCGCGCTGGGCCAGATTGGCCGCTTGCTGGGCCAATTCCTGCTGCTCGGTCCAGCCAAAGCCGTTGGCGCTGTAGCTGGTGAAGTTGGCCGTCTGGGACAGCGGCACGTAGGGCGGATCGCAGTAAAGGACATCACCTGGTTGGCAGGCGGCCATCGTGGCCACAAAGTTGCTGTGCTGGAAGGTAGCGTGCCGTGCTTTTTGGGCAAAGTGGCGCATTTCGGCTTGGGGGAAATACGGCCGTTTATACCTGCCAAACGGCACATTAAAACCACCCTGCATGTTGTAGCGGCACAGGCCGTTGTAGCCGTGTTTGTTCATGTACAAAAAAACGGCCGATTTGCGCCGCAGGTCGGTGGTGCTGTTGAACTCGTCGCGCAGGGCGTAGTAGCGATCTTTGTTGTTGTTTTCTGGCGTGAACAGCGTGCGGCAGTAGTCGATGAACGCCTCGCCTTCGGCCTGCAAATGCTGGTACAGCGTGATCAGGTCGGCGTTGGCGTCGGTGAGCAGGTAGTGCGGATAGTTGGTGTTGAGGAACACGGCCCCGGAGCCAACAAACGGCTCTACCAGACGATCACCTGGCGGCAGCAGCGCCTTGATTTTGTCCACAATTTTGTATTTGTTTCCGGCCCACTTGAGGAATGGTTTCATAAGTTATGGTTGAAGGTGACAGGCACTTTTGAAGTGCCTGTCACCTGGGTTACGTTTATTTCATCATGCTGATCAATAATTTTTCCAGATGGGGCGGCTTGATGAAGGCGAGCACTTCTTTCTCGTTGTGCGTGTTGTAAGCAACGACCCGCTTTTCGACGGTCCAGCCGTCGCCTTTGCGCCAGGTGAGCAGGCTGTATTTGGCCCGTTCGTCACCGTCGGCGGGCAGGTTGACGGAGCTGATGTTGGCCAGAATTGTGCTGCCCCAGCGGCGCACGTTGGGGATGTGCAGGTGGCCAAAGGCGATAATCCCGGCGGCGGTGGTGGCCAGCAACGGCCGTAAACCATCCTCATCCTGCTCCCATTTTACCTGGCCCAGCTGCTGTGTCTGGAATTCGGCCGTGGGGTAGATGACCTGGTTCACGTCCAGCGGATTGGCGTGCACAATAAGCAGATCGGTGGTGGGAACGGCCGTTGGCCCAATCCGGTGGCTAAACGGCAGCCGCGCCAACCAGGCCAGGTGCTCTGGCCCAAGCTGATCACGTGTCCACTGGGCCAACTCATTAAACGATTCCCACCGCTGCCGCTGCGCCTCGGGCGCAGCATCGGGGATGCTCAGCGGGGTGTGGATCATTTCATCGGTATTGCCATAGACAAAAATGTCGGTGGAGTCGCGGGCCAGCTCCAGGCAGGCGCGCGGGCGCGGCCCCATCAAGCACAAATCCCCGGCAAAGGCGATCAGATCGGGTGCCTGCTTTTTGATATCGGCCAAAACGGTTTGCAGGGCGGTAAGATTACCGTGCACGTCAGAATAAACTGCCAGTCGCATCGCGGACCTCCTTGGACTCGTCTGCGGCTATTATCGCCGTTCTGCCAGACAATCGCAAAAGTGCCAGGAGTATGCAGTGAAAAGTAAAAAGTTAAAAGTTGGCGCAGGTCTACTTTTCACTTTTCACTTTTTACTTAAATACCAAAACCCGATGGTATAATCCGCGCCAACCAATCCAAGGAGGGTGTATCCATGGCTGACGAAACAAAAGCAAAAGAGGACGAGAAAAAAGATAAAGACAAGCCCGAACCAAAAGACAATCTGGTGGAAACGCAGCATGAGGTGACGATCAAGGGGCAAAAAATTAGCTACACCGTTACCACCGGCACCATCGTGCTGAAGGAAGAGACGGAGAAGGACGGTAAGGCGGAAGGCCACAAGCCCAAGGCGGAGATTTTTTTCATTGCCTACACGCGGGATGGGATTGAGAACCGGAAAAAACGGCCGATTACCTTCTCGTTCAACGGTGGTCCTGGCTCTTCGTCCGTCTGGCTGCACCTGGGGGTGCTAGGCCCGCGCCGCATTGTCACCGACAAAGAAGGCAACCTGCTCCAGCCGCCGTATGAGCTCATCGAAAACGAACATTCGATTTTAGACCAGACCGACCTGGTATTTATTGACCCGGTGAGCACGGGTTACAGCCGCGCCGTGGAAGGCGAAAAGCCGCGTGATTTTCATGCCTTCAAGCGGGATATTGAGTACGTGGGTGATTTTATTCGGCTGTATTGTTCAAGGTACGGCCGTTGGACCTCCCCCAAATTCCTGGCGGGCGAAAGTTACGGCACCACCCGCGCCGCCGGACTGTCTGGCTACCTGCAAGAGCGCCACGGCATGTACCTCAACGGCATCATGCTCATCTCTGTGGTGCTCAACTTCCAGACGATCCGCTTCCCCATCGGCAACGATTTGCCCTACATTTTGTACCTGCCCACGATGACCGCCACCGCCTGGTACCACAAAAAGCTGGATAAACAGCTGCAAGCCAATCTGAAAAACACCCTGGCCGAGGTGCGCCAGTTTGCCCTGACGGAGTACACGCTGGCCTTGATGCAGGGGTCCATGCTGCCCGAAAAAGAAAGGGTGAAGATCGAGAAAAAATTGTCCCGCTACCTGGGCCTCACGATGGAGTTCGTGAAGCGGTGCAACCTGCGCGTACAGTACATGCGCTTTTGTAAGGAACTGCTGCGCGAGCAGCGCCGCACCGTTGGCCGCCTGGACAGCCGCTTTTTGGGCATCGATCGGGACGCAGCGGGCGAATATTTTGAGTACGATCCCAGCTATGCCACCATCCAGGGGCCGTACACCGCGACCTTTAACGATTACGTGCGGCAGGAGCTGAAATTTGAAAGCGATTTGCCTTATGAGATTCTCACCGGCAAGGTATGGCCCTGGAATTACGAACCGCACCTGAACGAGTTTGCCAACGTCGCCGAGACGCTGCGTAAAGCGATGACCATCAATCCGTTCCTGAAAGTGTATGTAGCCAACGGTTATTACGATCTGGCCACCCCGTTCCTGGCCACCGAGTACACCATCAGCCACCTCGACGTCGATCCGTCGCTGATGAAAAACATCATCATGCGCTACTACGAAGCCGGGCACATGATGTACGCCCACCTGCCCTCGCTGGTAAAGATGAAGGCAGATATGGACTACTTTTTGGAAACGGCCGTTTCCAAAAAGTAACTGGGTAACTGGGTAATTACCTCTCGCCTCCTCATGAACGAAACCGAACAAACTGTCCTTGAGAAGTTGGATATCGACGGCTTGCTGCAAGCGCTGGACCACCTGGTGCAGATTCCCAGCCTGGATGGCTCGGCGGAAGAGCGAACGGTGCAGGTGGCAACGGCCGTTCTCATGCAGTCACTTGGTTTAGACGTAGCAACCTGGGAAATCGACTTCGCCGCCCTGCAAGCCCATCCCACCTACACCGCCGAGGTGGCCCGCACGTCCGGGCTGGGTGTGGTGGGCCGCTACGGCCAGGGCGATGGCCCCACGCTCATCCTCAACGGCCACACCGACGTGGTGCCTGCGGGCGAGCTGGATCGCTGGCACTTCCCGCCCTGGCGCGCCACCTACAATCCGGCCGACGGCAACGTCTACGGCCGTGGTGCGCTGGACATGAAAGGTGGCCTCTGCTGCGGCCTGTTTGCCGTCAAAGCGATCATCGATGCCAGGGTGCAGCTGAAAGGACGGGTGCTGGTGCAGGCGGTAATTGGCGAGGAAGATGGCGGGGCGGGCACGTTAGCGGCCGTTCTCCACGGTCCCTCAGCAGACGCGGCGATCATCATGGAGCCAACCGAGCTGATGATTGCCCCGGCGCAGGCGGGTGCCTACAACTTCCGCATCACCATCCCCGGCAAGGCCGCCCACGGTGCCATGCGCTTTGAAGGCGTCGATCCGCTGGAGAAGTTTTTGCTGGTTTACCAGGCGATTCTCGACTTAGAAAAAGCCCGCAACGCGGACGCGGCGCATCCGCTGTTTGCCAATTACCCCGTGCCCTACCCGATTTGCGTGGGTAAAATTCAGGGCGGCGTTTGGGCCTCCACCGTGGCCGAAACGCTGACGTTTGAAGGGCGCTACGGCGTGAAAATTGGCGAGGATCCGGCAGCGGCGAAAAGAGAGTTGGAGGAGTGGGTGATGACGGCCGTTCAAGCCGACCCCTGGCTGCGTGACAACCCACCGGTCATCGAGTGGTGGGGGGCGCAGTTTGATCCGGCGGAGATTGCGGTGGAGGAGAAGGTGGTGGTGGAAACGGCCGTTTCCTTCCAACAAATCACCGGCCACCCCCCAAAAATCCAGGGCATGCCCTACGGGGCGGACATGCGCCTGCTGGTCAACGTCGGCGGCATTCCCACCCTCATGTTTGGCCCCGGCGACGTGCGCAAAGCCCACCAGCCCGACGAGCACGTCCCCCTGGCCGACCTCAAAACCTGCGCCCAAACCCTGGCCCTCACCATTCTCCGCTTTTGCCAAATTGCAGAAAAATAAGGAACACAGAGTGGCACAGAGAACCGCAGAGTCACACAGAGAAAAGCCAAACCTCTGTGAAACTCTGTGCTGCCTCTGTGTACCTCTGTGTTCCTCTTTCCCCAATTTCAAAATCCCCCTTGACATTGACGCTACGTCATACTTTATGCTTGTCCAAGCTCAATTGTGGAGATGCGCATGTACACGATTAAACAACTGGCCGACCTGGCCAACGTGAGCCGCCGCACCTTGCGGTATTACGACCAGATTGATTTGCTGAAGCCAACGGCCGTTGCCGACAACAACTACCGTTACTACGACCAGAAAGCCATCCTGCGCTTGCAGCAAATCCGCTTCTACCAGGAGCTAGACTTCAGCCTGGACGACATTCGGCACCTCCTAGACAGGTCCGATTTCAACGCGCTGCAATCGCTGCAAACGCAAAAAGCCGCGCTGCAGCAGCAGGCGGAACGGCTCAACCGGCTCATTCAGACCATCGACAACACCATTTTGCATTTGGAAGGAAAATTAGAGATGGACAACAAAGATTTATTCGCGGGCTTCGATGAGGCCAAACAAAAAGCGTACGCCGAAGAAGCCGAGCGTCGCTGGGATCCGCAGCTGGTGCGTCAATCCAACCAGCGCTGGAACCGGCTCAGCGACGACCAGAAAAAAGCGATCCTGGCAGAAGGCAACCAGATTTACACCGACATGGTCGCCCAACTGGGAAATCCGCCCGAAAGCCAGGTGGTGCAGGTAATTGTGGCCCGCTGGCACCAGCACACTCGCAATTTTTACGAACCCACCTTCGCGATTCTGCGCGGTTTGGGCCAGGGGTACGCCAGCGACCCCGCCTTCCGCGCCACCTTCGAAGCAATGCACCCCGACCTGCCCGACTTTTTGCAAGCGGCAATTACCGTCTACTGCGACAAGAACACCAAAACCTGACAGGTTTACGACGAATCCGATCAAACCGACGCCTGGCGGAGCAAAACTGGCTGAAAGACCAACGCCTTGCCAAACCTGTCAGGTTTGAACAGTAACAACGCCTTGCCAAACCTGTCAGGTTTGAACAGTAAACAAACCAACGGCTGGCGGAGCAAAACTGGCTGCAAGACCAACGCCTTGCCAAACCTGTCAGGTTTCTACCACCTGAGGAAAAATCATGAAAAGCAATTGGATACCAACGAATGAGTATTACGGCCGTCTCCTCACCGAACCCGACGCCGCTAAACGAGAACAACTGTACCTCGACCTGCTTGTCAAACCCTGGCAGCAAATGATGAGCATGATGCAGCGCCCCGGCATGGATCCCAATGACCCGTTCGCTGGCGCCAAAGTCTGGGGCTGGTTGCTGCCCCATCAAACCGCCGAAATCGCCAGCCTGCTGCAAAAAATGGAAGCTGCCAACGCCTGGGAAATTGGTCGGCAGGCCGCTGCCCAAGCGGCTGCGCAGTTCACGCCCTACGCGCAACGACTCCCTTTTGACACTTTCGAGGGTTGGCTGGTTTTGGCCGATCCCGCCTTTTTTGCCAACGATTCGCAGCCGGGCTACACGGGCGCCACCGACTGGTTTGCCCCGCGCTACATCGGCCAGTTTTGGCAGCCGGATGCGCGCAACTTGCCCCATCTGGCCGGGCTGGTGGCCCACGAGATGCACCACCTGGTGCGCTTCCGCGTCTTTCCGTTTACCCCGCAAACCAGCGTGGCCGAGTACATCGTGCTGGAGGGCATGGCCGAATCGTTTGCCGCCGCGCTGTTTGGTGATGCGGTGGTGGGCTATTACGTCACCCAGTTCGACGCGGCTAAACTGGAGGCCGCCAAAATGCTCATCGCCGCCGGACTGCAAAAAACCGGCTTCAACGTCATTCGCAGCTACATCTTTGGCGATGCGCTGGCGGAGAAAAATGGCTACCAGCCATTGGGCGGTATGCCGACGTTTGGCGGTTATGCCGTTGGCTACCACGTGGTGCAGGCCTTTTTGCAGCGCACCGGCATGACGGTTGAAGAAGCCACTTTCGTTCCGGCGGATGAAATTGTGGCCAAATCGGCGTTCTTTGCCGAGTTGAATCCGGCTTAGCTTAAACAAACCTATCTTCAATTTTGAGGAGGAAGCATCCTCAGATGCGTTTCTTGCCAACCGTTCGCATCTGAGGATGCTCACTCCTCGATTTTGATGGCAACGGCCGTTTCCAACAACCGCTCCTCGTAAATCCGGCGAATCGTGGCTTCGATGTCTGGTTCGCGCACGGCCAAATCCTGCACCTGGTACTGCGCCGACAAACGGCCGATCAGCGCCGACGCCGAAATTTTGCCTCGCTCAAACTGGTACGTGGCCCGGGAATCGCGGTACGCCACAACCACAGCCCCTTCGACGTCCACCGCTGCATAATCCTGGGCAAAATCCACCACCAGCTCTCGCTTGCCGCCAAACTGGTCTTGCAGCGATTGCAGACGGCCGTCGAACAGCAACTTCCCCCGATCAATGATCATCACCCGCTGGCACAGCCGCTGCACGTCGGCCAGGTCGTGGGTGGTGAGCAGGACGGTGGTGCCGCGCTCGGCGTTGATGTGCTGGATAAACTGGCGAATGCGCTCCTTGGCCACCACGTCCAGCCCAATCGTCGGCTCGTCCAGGAAGAGCAGGTCCGGGTTGTGCAGCAGGGCAGCGGCGATGTCCGCCCGCATGCGCTGGCCCAGCGAGAGGGAGCGCACCGGCGTGTGCAAAAACGGGGCCATCTCCAGCATCTCGGTGAATTCGGCCAGGTTTTGCTGGAACCGGGCGGCTGGAACTTTGTAGATGTGGCGCAGCAGCTCCAACGACTCGATGACGGGCAAATCCCACCACAGCGTGGTGCGCTGGCCAAACACCGCCCCGATGCGAGCGACGTACTGCTGGCGTTCCTGGTGGGGGATACGGCCGTTCACCACCAACTCACCCCCCGACGGCACCAGCAAGCCCGTCAGCATCTTAATCGTGGTTGATTTGCCCGCGCCGTTTGGCCCCAGATAGCCCACCAGTTCACCTTTGCCCACGCTGAAGCTAATGCCATCCACCGCCCGCACCCGCGTACTTTCACGTGAAAAAAAGCCGCGCACCGCGCCAAACCGCCCAGAAAAATGCTTCCGCACCGAAAAATGTTTCTCTAACTCCTTCACTTCTATCATGGTTATTTCCTATCCACAGATTGGTGCAGATTATCTCGTTGTAAGCGCGCAGTCCAACCTGGCCAGGGGCAGCGCCCTCGTGCGGGATACCAACTGAACGCTTACCTATCGTTGAAAGAAAAAATCTGGCGCTATCTCACTGACTCTAGAAAGTTGGAAATCCGCGTAAATCCGCGCAATCCGCGGCCTAACTCCCCGTGCTTTGGTAATGCCGAATGCCAAAGCGCCAAAAGCGCAGCGCCAGCCAGAGCGTGCCAAAGCCCACCAGCGGTGCCAGGAAGGGAGCAAAGGCGGGAAAGTTGAACGGGTCTGGCTTGCCCAGAATGTACAGCGCCGGGTAAAAGTTCAGAAAAATGGCGGGCACCACAAAGGTGAAAAAGCGGCGCAGCCAGGCCGGATAAATGGTCATTGGGTAAGACATGGTGAAGCCACCGCCGTAGGTCAGCATGTTCAACACCTCAATCGATTCCACCGTCCAGAAGGTAATGACGCTGCCGATGATGAACAGGCCGCCAAAAAAGGCCACCAGGCTGGCAATGACAACGGGCACGTAAATCAACTTGGGCAAGGTCCAGGCGATGTTGTTAAGCGCCAGGGCGTAGGCAAAGATGCCCACGCCAAAGGCAATCTTGCCCACGCGGCGCAGCGCCAGATCGGAACCCATCACCTGGGCGGTGATGTTGATGGGGCGCAACAGCATCTGGTCGAAAGTGCCCTGGCGCACGCGCAGGCCAAACACTGGCGGGTCGAAGCCGGTGAAAAGCATGTCCATCAGCCCAAAAGAAATTTCGACCAGGCCGTACAGAAAGGCGATCTCTGGCAGCTGCCAGCCGCGTAAATCCTCAAACCGTTGCAACACCAGGGCTACCGAGCCAAACTCAAACAGCACAATCAGTCCGGTGGAGAATAGATCGAGCACGAAGGAGGCGCGGTATTGCAGCTGCGAGCGCAGCTGGACGCCCAGCAAACGGCCGTAAATCTCCAAAGCATGCCGCATCTTTTACCCTCCTAAAATGACCAGGCGGCGTACGGCCGTGCGCAGCACCAGCTGCCCCAAAACTGCCATGCCCACCGCCCACACGGCCTGCACCAGCAGCGCCTGCCACAGCGCTGGTCCTGGCAATACGCCCAGGTAAACCTCTACCACGGTGTTGAGCATGTGTGGGAAGGGCGTCAGGTTGGCCACCGTCTGCACCCAGTCGGGAAAGAGGCGCAAGGGCATCAAAAAGCCAGAGAAGAACCAGGAGATGACAAAAGCAAAGCGGCTGATGCCACGCGCGTTGGGTGTCCAAAAAGCGGCCAGGTTCACCAGGAAGCGATAGCTAAAGCTTACCAGCCAGCTGAGGACAACGGCCGTTCCCACCCACAGCCAACGGTCGGCCGTGACCGGTACCGTGATGGGAAACACCAGGGCAAACAGCAGCATGATGACGACTCCCCGCAGCAGCAGGGCGGCAAAAGCACGGCCGCCATCACGGGCCAGCCAGTACAGGTAAAAGTTCATTGGCTTGAGCAAATCGCTGCTCACTTCCCCGGTGTAGACGGAGTTCATTAGCTCGATCCAGTTGAAGATGGCCAGGTAACCAATGACAGCCTGGGTCAGGGCCACGTAAGCGTACAGACCGTTTACCGTGATGCCTTCGACGGCGGAACGGCCGTCGTACAGCGCCAGCAGCACCGACACCCGCAGCCAGCCAAAGCCAAAGTTGGTTACCAACCCGGCAATGGTCGCGGCTCGATATGTCAAATTGCGGTGGAAGGCACGCCGGGCAATTTCCCAAAACAGTCTCATCAGAGAATCCCTGTCTTTTGTTCCAGTTGGTGTTGAAAAAGCGAATCCGCAATTCTCTGTAGGGAGGGCTTGTTTGTCAAATTTCAGCGCTAAGCACGGAGGTGAATGGAGGGTGAAAAGACCCTGTTTGAAGTGGCTTATATGCCAATCTTTGCTATTCTTGGTCCACTGGAAGTATGTCCTCAGGCTAGGGAGCCTTCCGTATGTGAAGCTTTCAATAAAATAATCGTTTTCTTAACGGCCGTCTTAGGCACAATTCGCTATTTCAGAATGATCCCAGTGTAGTTATCGTTAAGAGTGGGTGAAATCGCAACCATTTTCATGGGTCTTGCATGGCGATTTTTCTGGGAGCCCAGCACCATAAGACAGTTGTTAAGAAAAGAAATATGTAATGGGGTCGGTTAACTATGCCGCCCACATTATTTTGGAGTGAATGAATGACAATCCTCGCAAACCTGCCCCGTTTTTTGGGTCGCCGTACCAACCCCACCACGGCTGCTGCGCTTACCGTTCAGCCCTATCATTCGAGCGGATTGAGCCTAGTGGAACATCGGGAACGGCCGTTGCCCGTCCCGCAAAAATCCACACCCATCATCATCAACATCCCCCAGGCTCAGCCGTACGTCCAGGTCAACACGCTCTCAAACTTTTTGCGAATCGGCCGTATGTACCACCCGCTGTGCCGCAACACTTTTGTCGAGCGGGTGCAGATTGGCTACTATGCCTATGAACGCCGTGAAGAGTGGCGCACCTGTGCCCTGGCCGCCGCTTACGCCGGAGCCTTTGGCCCCCAATCTATCGAAAAGCCAGAATTTTCCTACAGCATGGCTGTCTGGCGTCTGAGCCAGTTGGTCGGCTTCGACATGGGTCAGCGCCAGGTTGTGGGTCCCACGGGACGTCAAAATAATCTGGCCGATGAAATAATCAGACTGGTTGATGAAAATTTATGGACGCGGGCAGGCGTGGCCGACTGGCTGGCCAGTTTAGGCTTTTAGACCTTAAATGTTTGCTGCTTTTGAGGGGATTGGTCTTCGGGCCAATCCTCTTTTTGTTTTTATGAATGGAGGTTATCGAACAATGGAAACCAGCTTGCGAATGCCTTGCTCTTGCAGCCAGAGGCGGGTGCGCGAGCGTTCGCTGGTGTGGGGGATGCGGGCAACGGGCAGTTTGTTCAGGTCGATATTTTGAATACGGCCGTGTGTCTCATTAACGACCGGCATCAACCGGCGCGACTCAAGCCCCAGCTGCGTGGCATCACGCATAAACGCCTCGCACAGTTTGTTGGCAATGGGCTGCCCGGACGTGACGACAAACACAATGTCCGATTGGCGCATGGCGGTGCGGGTCAATTCGTTTAGCGTGGATCCCAAATCGAGCAGCACCTGGTAGCCGCCCTCAACCAGCTGTTTTAGCATTAATTCCAGCTTCAGCGGGATGTCTTTACTGCCCGTACCAATGAACGAGCCAGGGGCTGGGAGAACCAACAAATCGGCCCGGTGGCGCTGCGTGTATTGGCGGATTAGCGGTACCGACAGCTGTTCGCTGGGCGCTTTGAGCAGCTCCAAAATGTTGCGCTGCGTGTGCAAATTCAGCATGGGGGCAATGCCGCCCAAGGGCAAATCCAGGTCGATCAGCACAACCGGTTTGTTTTCGTGCATGATGATGGCTTCAGCCAGCTGGATGGACAGCGTGGTGGTGCCCACACCGCCCTTGGGACTAAACAGGGAAACGATGCGGCCCGAACTGGATGTTAGCAGGCCGGTTTTAATGCGTTCCGAGCGTTTTAAGACGGCCGAAATGTGGGCCAGCAGCTCCTCCGCCATAAATGGTTTGGTCAGGTAATCATCCGCACCCACGGCAAAGGCGCGGGTTTTGTACTCTTTGGCTTCGCTGGCCGTCAGGAAAATGACGGGAATTTGCGCGGTTTCTGGGGTGGTTTTGATTTGCTGGCACACTTCAAAGCCGTCCATGCCGGGCATCATGACATCCAAAACGACGAGATCGGGACGGTGTTGGGAAACGGCCGTTAACCCATCTGGCCCATCTTTTGCCAGCGTCACCGTAAAACCCTCACGCTTGAGCTGGTGCTCAATCAGATAGCGCATGGGAAATTCGTCGTCGATGATGAGTATTTTCTTCTGTGTCATGATGTCCCCTGCAATGTCTAGCTGCCTACAATTTTGTACCCGCGCCATGCACCAACCACAGCAAACTGCTGAGGCAAGTGCAGAAAATTCCTGATGAAACAACCCTGTTTGTTTTGGGAAAGCGGCTCCTTGACTAAAAATTTAGCCGTAAATTGTTACAAAAAAGATTACATTTGTCCTAGTACTCTGTAAGAATGGCTGTAACTGGAAGCCGGTAAACTGGCACCATTAAAAATGCTGTTGAGTGGTCACAACGCGGAATTGAGACGGCCAAACTACCTTGGCAGCAGGAGAATAATCTTGAGTCCCTCCATTTTAATTGTTGATGATGAACCGATGACCCGTAACTTGCTCCGCCTGATGCTGGAGCGGGCTGGTTTTCGGATTCTAGAAGCTGGCGACGGCCTTCAGGCGCTGGAAGCAGTCGCCGACCAGGATCCCGATCTGCTGATTTTGGATGTGATGATGCCGCATATGGATGGCATTACGGTGTGTGAAACCTTGCGGGCGGACGCAGAAACGGCCGATCTTCCCGTTATTTTGCTCAGTGCCCGCAGCAATCCAGAAGCCGTTCGTCTGGGCATGCAGGCAGGCGCTAACCGCTACTTAAGTAAGCCCATCAGCCGCGAAGAGCTGGTTCGCCACATTCATGAAGTGCTGCAAGGTATTCCCTCCCAATTTGGTGACTAACCGTTTGCCGCCGCTCAGATTTTAGCACCTGAAAGCTGGGGAGCTTTCCCACTGTCTACAATTTACCTGTCGAGCTTAAGTAACGCTGCTTGCGCTGCTTCGAGCTGCGTCTGTAGGGCTGGCGGCGATGTGCCGCCAATGACGCTGCGGCTGCTGAGCGACGTGGTGATGTTGAAAACGGCCGTTGCCCCCTCTCTAAACCGGTCACTTACCGCCTGCAAATCTGCCAACGTCAGCGCCGTCAGCGGTACCCCCCGATTTTCGGCCAGCTGCACCACTTCGCCCACCAGGTGATGCGCCTGGCGGAAGGGCACGCCCTGCTTTACCAGGTAATCGGCCAGATCGGTAGCCAGTAGGGTAGGCTCTAGCTGCTGGGCCATGCGCTCTGGGCGCAAGGTCAGCGTGCGGAACAGCCCGGCCATGATGGGAATGATCAGGCGCAGCGTGTCGAAGGCGTCAAACACTGGCTCTTTATCTTCCTGCAAATCTTTGTCGTAGCTGGAGGGCAGCCCTTTGAGCGTGGTGAGCAGCCCGACGAGATGGCCCAGCAAACGGCCGCTTTTGCCCCGCGTCAGTTCCAACGTATCTGGATTTTTCTTTTGCGGCATCAGGCTGGAGCCGGTGCTGTAGCCATCGTCCAGCCGGACAAAGCCAAATTCGCTGCTGCTAAACAGCACCAGCTGCTCCGAGACGCGGCTGAGGTGCAGGCCGATCATCGTGGCGGTGTACAAAAAGTCAGCGGCAAAATCCCGGTCTGAGACGCCGTCCAGGCTGTTCTGGCTGATGGCGGCAAAGCCGAGCTGGTCGGCCAAAGCCAGCCGATCGACGGGAAAGGCAGTCCCAGCCAATGCGCCCGAACCGAGGGGCAGGACGGCCGTTTGCTGCCGCACCTGGGCCAACCGTTCCTGATCGCGCACCAGAGGCCAGAAGTGGGACAAAACCCAATGCCCCCACGTCACCGGCTGGGCGTGCTGCAAATGGGTGTAGCCGGGCATGGGCAAATTCAGGTTGGCGGCGGCGCTCTCCACGAGGGCGATTTGCAAATCGCTGAGCAGGGCCGTGACCTGATCGATGGCCTCCAGCAGCCAGAGGCGGAAATCGGTGGCCACCTGGTCGTTGCGGCTGCGGCCGGTGTGCAGCTTGCCGCCCACCGGACCCACCAGCTCGGTCAGGCGGCGCTCCACGGCCGTATGAATATCCTCATCGGCGGGGTGGAAGGGGAAACGGCCGTCGGCCAGCTCCTCACCCACCTGGGCCAAGCCCGCCACGATAATGTCCGCTTCAGACTGGGTCAGCACGCCTGCGCCCACCAGCCCGCGCGCCCACGCCTGGCTGCCCGCCACGTCCTGCGCCGCCAGCCGCTGGTCAAAGCGCAGGCTGGCGTTAAATTCGTGCACCAATGCGTCCGTGCCCCTGGCAAAACGGCCGCCCCAGAGTTTGCTCATCGTCTCTTCCCCTTACCGGTAACATGGTTTTTTAGCCACGAATTTCACGAATTAGCGCGAAATTGGGCTTAAATTCGTGAAATTCGCGTCATTCGCGGCTAATAAATTAGTCAGTGTGTAAGTCCTGATCATTAACCATTAACCATTGACCGTTAACAATTGGCTATTGAAAACTGCCCCAAATCCCCACGCCCAGCATCAAAACCGATAGACCGCCATACAGGAGCAGCGTTTTCTGATCGCCAATGATGTCTCGCGTGCGCAAAATACGGCCGCGTTCCCAAAACAGCGCTGGCTTAAAAATAACCCCAAACAAGTAGTAACCACCAAACAACAACAGCAAAATGTCTAAAATATCGGGTGTCATCGGTTCACTCCTTCAATCTTGTCGCCGGTGGCTCATTCCCAACCAGCCACCAGCCACTCGCCACGAACCACTTCCCGCCAATCTTACCTGTTTTGTAACTTTTTGCCTGTGACTGGCTATTATTTACAGAACAACCACCATGAACGAAGCAGCTTTTCACGACCTGTACGCGCGTTATGCGCCCGATGTGTACCGATTTGCCCTCTGGCTGTCGGGCAGCCCGGCTGAGGCAGATGACATCACCTCAGAGACGTTTGTGCGCGCCTGGGCCGGACGCCGCAAAATCCGCACGGAGACGGTGAAGGCGTATCTGTTGGCCATTGCCCGCAACCTGTTTTTGCGGCAGCTGCGCCAGCAAAAGCGGCAGGTGGCCCTGACGCAGGCGGCCAATCACGCGGAAAGCGGGCCGCATGGCCTGGTGGAAGAGCGGCTGGCGCTGGCCGAGGTGCTGGCCCAGCTGCAAGATTTGCCGGAAAGTGAACGCGCGGCGCTGGTGCTGCGCGTGCAGCATGAGCTGCCGTATGAAGAAATTGCCCGCGTGTTAGAGATTTCTTTGTCGGCGGCGAAGGTGAAGGTGCACCGGGCCAGGTTGAAGCTGGCCAAAATTCGCACCGCCTGGGAGGTACCTGAAAGATGAATGTGAGTCGAGACGTTATTATCGATCTGCTGCCGCTGTACCTGGCTGGTGAGGCCAGTGAGGACACGCGGCAGCTGGTTGAGCAGTTTTTGGCGGAGGATCCCGCGCTGGCAAAGCTGGCGGAACGGGCCAAAATAGACAAATGGACCGGTGAGATTCCCGTGCCACTGAATAAGGAGGCTGAATTGAAATCATTTGAAAAAACGAAACAGCTGCTGCTCCAACAAAGAGTGTTCATGGGGCTTGCCATTTTTACAACCCTCCTGCTGATTGCCGTGCGGGGTGGCGAGGATGGCATTCGCTGGCTTTGGGTGGATTCTCCCGCAATTGCCTGGATGATCATCTTTGTCTCTTTTATCTTCTGGACAGCTTTTCTCAATGTAAACTGGCAGCTGAGCCGTACGGAGTAGCCCCGTTGGGATGTACCTGGCTTTCTGCCGTGTACGCGGAGGCGTAAACGCCCCCGCTAGATGTGGAAGGCCCTGCGGGCCTGGGTTTCAAGCCCAATCGGGCTTTCACAACTAGCCGGACGGCTTCAGCCTCTGGCGATTAGGGAGCAGCGATCACCCTAAATCAGCGCTTTCTTGGTTTGCCCCAATTGGTTATTCACTTTATGATTCAGTGAGCGAATGACGTAACTCGCCTGACTGAACCCGATGATCAACCTGGAGTAAGCCGAATGCGTGAATATAAGCAAATCGGCCGTCCCAAACCGCTGCTGGACGGCTTAGAGAAAGTGACGGGGCGTACCCGTTACGCCCCCGATTTGACCGTGCCGGGCATGCTGCATGCCCGGTTTGTCACCAGCCCCCACGCCCATGCCCAAATTGAAAATATTGATGTGTCGGCCGCTTTAGCGGTGCCGGGGGTTACGGCCGTTCTCACCGCCGCCGATCTGCCCCATATTCCCCCAACGTCGCGCAACCGCCTGCTGCTGGCCCGCGATGAGGTGATCTTTGCCGGGCAGCCGGTGGCCCTGGTGCTGGCGGAAGACCTGGGCGCGGCCCAGGATGCCGTCGACAAAGTGTGGATTGATTATGACAGTTTGCCAGCGGTAATCACCCTCGACGAAGCGCTGGCCGATGATGCGCCGCTGGTCTGGCCCGCTGGCATGCCCGGTGTGTCGGGTGATGCAGGCGCTCACGGGGCCAGCGTGGGCGGCGACAAAAGGGAGCAAAAGCCGAGCAACATCGCCGCGGAAACCAGGTTCGAGCGTGGCAATCTGGCTGAAGGGTTTGCTGCGGCCGATGTGGTGGTGGAACGGCCGTTTACCACCGCCATGGTGCATCAAAGCTATCTCGAAACGTTTGCCATGCTCGTCCAGCCAGACCCGCTGGGACCGGGCGCCACCGTTTGGACCAGCACCCAGGCCCCCTTTATTGTGCGTGAAGAGGTGGCTGACGTGCTGGGGGTGGAAGAAACGGCCGTGCGCGTCATTCCCACGCCGGTGGGTGGGGCGTTTGGGGCCAAATTTCTGCTGCTTGAACTGCTGGCAGCCGCAGCTGCCCAGGCGGTCAACCGCCCTGTCAAGCTGGCCCTGACACGCAGCGAAGATATGCTGACGACCAATCCCGCGCCGCCCGCCCGGTTTCACCTCAAGCTGGGCATGAAGCAGGACGGCACCATCACCGCCCTGAAAGCAGATGTGATGGTTGATGCTGGCTGCTACCCCAGCGAGCACGACATTGCCGCCTTTTTGCTGGGCAGCCTGTACCAGATTCCCCACCTGCAAGTTTGTTACACCGAGGTGCTGACCCACAAAATTTCCACGGGTGCTTACCGCGCCCCTGGGGCACCACAAGCCGCTTTTGTCCTGGAAAGCATGATCGATGAAGCGGCACACCAGTTGAATCTGGACCCGCTGACGGTGCGGCTGCAAAACGCCAGCCAGCCGGGTGAGCCGATGGCCCACGGCAAGCCCTGGGCCACTATGGGCATGACGGAGGTGCTGCAAACGCTGCAAAATCATCCTGCCTGGCAAAATCGGGCCGAGGCGCGGGCCAAAGGACGCGGCGTAGGCATCGCCGTTGGTGGTTGGCCGGGCGGCATTGAGCCAACGGCCGCTTCTTGCCAGCTGCATCGTGATGGCACGCTGCATGTGCACGTTGGCTCAGTAGACCTGACCGGGACGACGGCGGGTTTTGCCCTCATGGCGGCCGAGGCGTTTGGCGTGGCGCCGGACAAGGTGCGCGTCATCAGCGGCGACACGGCCACGGCGCTTTTTGCCGGGTCGACGGGGGGCAGCAAGATTACCTACATGGTGGGGCCGTCGGTGATCAAGGCGGCACTGGAGGCGCGCCAGCAGGTGATGGAGATCGCCGCCAATGAGCTGGAGGCGGATGTGGCGGACATGGAGGTGGTCGACGGCCGGGTACAGGTTAAAGGGGTGCCGGATCGGGCCATCCAGCTGGCCGAGATTGCCCAGAAGACGATGAGCTTTGGTGGCAAATATGCGCCGGTGGTGGGCAACGGCCGTCACGCCAACACCAAAAGTTCGCCCAGCTTTGCCGCCCAGCTGGCCGAGGTTTCCGTCGATGAAGAGACGGGCGAGGTGACAGTTCATAAGCTGGTAGTGGTGCAGGACGTCGGCCAGGTGATTAACCCGCTGACGTTGGAAGGGCAAATCATGGGCGGGGCGATGCAGGGGCTGGGCTGGGCGCTGTACGAGCAGATGGCCCACGACGAATACGGCACGCCGCTCACCGGGTCGTGGATGGATTACAACGTGCCGCATTTTATCCATGCCGTGCCAGAGTTTGAGGCGGTGTTTGTTGAAGTGCCAACGGAGCATGGTCCTTTTGGCGCGCGCGGCGCCGGTGAACCGCCGATCATCGCTACGGCGGCGGCCGTAGGCAACGCCATCGCCGATGCTACCCAGGCCCGCCTGACCGATTTACCCATGACCGCCCCCAGGGTTATCGCGGCCCTCAAAGGATAAACAACCTGTGATGCGTGAAACGTGAAACGTGATGCCTTTCTAATCACGTTTCACGTTTCACGCAAAATCGCCCACAATCACAAAGACGCATATTTCTCTGTGCATCTCTATGTTCCCTCCTATGCCTGCACTGCTGCAAATTCCTGATTATCCACTTGAGTTTTGGTTGGCGGCGGTGGTTACGGCCGTTCTCATTGGTATCTCTAAAGCCGGGTTTGGCGGCGGGCCGGGGGTGATTGCCACGCCGCTGCTCTCGCTGGTGATTCCGGTGCCGGAAGCGGCGGCGCTGCTGCTGCCCATTCTGCTGGTGGCCGATGTGTTTGCCGTGCGCCACTACTACAACCAGGTCGATGCACCCAATCTGCGGGCGGTGCTGCCCTGGGCGCTGCTGGGCATTGGGCTGGGGGCGCTCTTTTTCCGCCAGTTTAGCGACCAGGAGCGGGTGCTGGAGCTGGGGATTGGCCTCATTGCCCTGGGCTTTGTGCTGTATCAGACGGTGCGTGGGCGGCTTTTGCAGGTGGTGGGGCAGAAACGGCCGTCCCTCCTCACCGCCGCTTTGTTGGGCACCACCTCTGGCTTTACCTCCACCCTGGCCCACGTCGGCGGCCCGCCGATGATGATTTACCTGCTGCCGCAAAAGCTGCCGCGGAATTTGTTTGTGGGGACAACGGCCGTCTTTTTCTTCATCGTTAACCTGGTCAAGCTGATTCCCTACTACCTCCTGGGTTTGCTGGTTGTGGGCAACCTCACCGTCACTTTGGTGCTGCTGCCGATGCTGTGGCTGGGCACACGGCTGGGCGTCTGGCTCAACCAGCGGGTGAGCGAGCGGTGGTTCAATAGGGTGCTTTACGTCATCCTGGTGCTGGTCAGCCTCCAGCTCATCCTGGACCGTAGTCTGGTAAGCTTGTTATTTTCTTGAGTGAAGCGTGAAACGTGAAACGTGAAAATCCCAATCACGTTTCACGCTTCACGTTTCATCAAACACCTTTACGCTCAAAAATAGGTATAATTCGCCTCATGATTCGTGCATTAATTTTTGACTTTGACGGTTTGATTTTTGATTCGGAAACCCCCGATTTTGTCTCCTGGCAGGAAACATACACCGCCCACGGTGTTGAGCTGGCGCGCGAGGTGTGGAATGCTTATATCGGCACCATCACCTTTGATCCATATCAGCACCTGGAAGCGTTAGTGGGACGGCCGATTGATCGGACGGCCGTTCACGCCGTGCGTAAGGCACGTGACGATGAGCTGCTGGCCGCCCAAACCATCCTGCCCGGCGTGGAAGCGTACCTGGCCCAGGCGCGGGAATTGGGGCTAAAAGTGGCCATCGCCTCCAGCTCTGATCATGACTGGGTAGATGGCCATTTGCAGCGGCTGGGGCTGTTTGACCAGTTTGAGCAGATTCATTGCTCCGACGACGTGGGCGGGGTGGGCAAGCCCGATCCGGCGGTTTACCGCGCGGCGGTGACCGCCTTGGGCGTGGCCCCCCACGAGGCGCTGGCGTTGGAAGATTCGCCCAACGGGGTGCGAGCGGCCAGGGCGGCGGGGGTGTGGTGTACGGCCGTTCCCAACCAGATGACCCGCGATCTCAACTTTGACCACGCCGACTACCGCCTGACGGCGCTTACCGACATGCCGCTGCGCCAGCTCATCGCTGAGGTGACCCGTGCAAGCCGCTAAACCACCCGTACCCCAGCCCGGCCTGAGCAACGCGCAAAAAATCGTGGAGTTTCACGAGGCAGTGGGCGCACCGGTACCGCCCCAGCCCGTAGTGCCGTCGCTGGAAATTTTGCAGCTGCGGCAGAAGCTGCTGCAAGAAGAGTTTGCCGAAGCATCTGAAGAGTGGGAGAAGTTAACGGCCGTTCGCCAATCCGGTAATCACGCCCAGCCCATCGACGTGACTGATTGGGTGCATGAGCTGGCCGACCTGCTCTACGTGACCTACGGCGCGATCCTGGCCTGCGGCGTCGATCCCGACCCGGTGTTTGCCGAGGTGCACCGCGCCAACCTGAGCAAAGCAGGTGGTCCCCGCCGCGCCGATGGCAAAATTCTCAAGCCACCTGGCTGGCAACCTGCCGACGTGCGCCGCGTAATAGAAGAGCAAAGCAGTCCAGCAGATTAAGCAAATTGTAAAAGCGATGTTCAACCCCAAAAATAGTGGCAAAAATGTCTATGCGGCCGTGCTGATTCTTTCTGTAGCAGCTATTTTTCTGACTGGCAGTTTGAATTCCAGCAGCGTTTGGCCGTGGTTTTGGGGTGGGCTGTTGGTAATCACCATAGGCATGCCATTGCTGTTGCTAGACATTCCGGCTAAATGGAAGCAGCTTGAAATTTTGCAGCAATGGTACGATGAAGATTATTACGAAGCAGATCTCAAAGAGAAGAATTCCAGGTCGCTGCTTACCGTTTTGTTTGCCTTGCTTGTTATTTGGACTGGCGTCAACCGGGGCAACTTTTTGCCCTGGTTTGCGGCTGGGATGATTATCATCTTTGTCATTATGCCATTGCAGCGATTAGACAATCTATTTGTTCATGATGGAAAATTATTAGGCATTCTAAAACTATGGGACGATTTAGATGAGAAAAGCAAAATTTATCGCCATTTGTGGTTTGCTATTCCAAGGACTGTATTAGCTTTATATGCCACTAAAAATCCATTTTTAGCCGGGTTTTACTTTATGGCGGAGGTCTGGGTTGGTATAAGCCGTTTGCAGAAATGGCGGAGGCTCCAGATTGAAGAAAAGTTGTAGGTAAACCAAAACCATGCGCCTGAGTGAACGTGCCTTAAAAGATCAGCTTTACGAGATTGCCGATAATGAGTTTGCTTTGCCGGAACAGGCCAGGGCGATGCCCCGCGCCCTGGAAATGCTGCCTCACCTGGGCAGCCCGGACGCTGAGCTGCGCGATGATTTGATTTACAGCACGCTGGCCACCTGGATTTTGGCCGACAAGTTTGAAGAAGACGACCTCAAAACACTGCTGCGCCAGATGCTGACGGCCGAGCATCTGTTTTTTAAGCTGGGCGAAGTGGATACCGATTCTGTGTTTATGCGCAGCTTTTCCATGCTCATCATTCCGTTGATTTTGAGCTGGCACCGGCAACGGCCGTTCCTCATGCCCTATGAACTGCGCGAAGTCAAGGTGAAACTGCTGGACTACCTGGAAAAAGAGCAGGATTTGCGCGGCTTTGTGTTGGATGAAGACGAAGCGGGTGAGCCAAAAGGGTGGGCCCACGCCATCGCCCACACCGCCGATGCCCTGGACGACCTGGTGCGCTGCAAGGAGATGGGCAGCGAAGAGCTGGTGGAAATCCTCAATGCCATCCGGCAAAAGGCGGCCGAATCGAAGCTGGTGTTTGTGCACCTGGAGGATGAGCGGCTGGTGACGCCCGTCATTGCCGTTTTGGGGCGCAAGGTGCTGACCCCGCCCGATGTGCAGAGCTGGCTGGCCGGGTTTGTGCCCCTGGCCCAGCAAAAAGAGCCGTTCCCCGACTGTTACCGCCAGGCGCAAAACGTGAAGAATTTTCTGCGCAGCCTTTACTTTCGGGCGCGCCAGCCGGATACGGCCGTACTCATCGGCGAAAACAGCGCCAACGCCCTGGCCGAGCTGGTCAACAAAACCCTGCAAACCATCGCCCTGTTCTGAAGAAGTGGGACACAGCGGCAAAAGCGGAACACAGAGTTTCACAGAGAAACTCAGAGAAGCACAGAGAGGGGAGAAAAATCTGTATCATCTGCGCAATCTGGGGCTAAACTCTTCGCGGGCGGCAATGAACCAGGGATGCACATAGCGCAGGGTGTCGCGCTGCTGCCAGAGGTGGTTCAGGTAAACCTGGCAGGCGTCGTCGATACTTTGAGATACGGCCGTACCCAATTCCTCCAAATACGGCGGCTCCCCCGGCTGGTCCCACTGAATCTTGTCGGCCACAAACACGATCTTGTCCAACAGGCTGGCCCCAGCCTTAAGCGTAGTGTGGCAGCCGATGGCGCTGAGCACGGCCGTTTCCGCCACACCAAACACCGCTTGCGCCACCACCACACTCAGCTTTTGGTGCAAAATCATGGGGAATGCCGCTTCGCCGGGCAGCACGCCAATGCCCAGGGCGGCACACAGCTCCACCCGCGCCGGGTTGGGAATCACCCCGCCGATGTCGTGCAGCCAGGCGGCCGTTTCTGCCTGATCGGGGTCCGCACCAAACCGGCTAGCCAGCTGCCGGGCTTCCCGCGCCACGCGGGCCACGTGCCCGGCCACTCTGGGCAGATGATGGTGGATGAGAACGGCCGTAACGTCCGATCCTAAGTTGCCCGTTAAGGATATTGGTTCAAAATAAGGTTTCAAGTGATGATTCATGCTGCCAAGCATAGCATCGACTCGGGAAAACTATGAACCTTGACGTAACTGAAAAATAGAAGTGGAGACCTTTATGCGACAAAAATTCCCCTATTTCCTCTGGCTGCTGCTGCTCACGCTTCTCGCTGGCTGCGGCTTGTGGGACAGCGACATCGCCGAGAGCCCGGATGCCAGCAGTGACGAAACGGCCGTTACCGAGCCAGAAGAACTAACCTATACCGGTGATGCGCCCAGCGATGGCAAAGGCAACGTTTTTGGCGAAATTCGCTGGAACGGCAGCGGCGTGCCCGATCTGGAAGTGGCTCTATGTGGCGAATTTTCCACCTTCAGCGGCTGCGGTGGCACCCCCCTCACCACCACCACCGATGAAAACGGCCAGTACCTCTTCAAAGATGTCGCTCCTGGCGTCTACGCCCTTTCGGTGAAGGTGTTTGACACCGACGACTGGCTCTACATTTCCAATGGCATCTTCAGTTCCATAGATTTTGAAGTGAACGCGGGCAAAACGCTGACGATTGGCTACCAGGACATCTTTAAGCTGGATCTCAAGCTGCTGGAGCCAATCGACGCCTCGACGGTGGCGGGCGAAAAGGTGCTGCTCGACTGGCACGAATACGAGAATCCCCAGGCGGCCTATTACAAAGTGTCGCTCTACCCGGACGAGGGAGACGCCGTCGTGTTTGATCGCCGGGTTGAAGAGTCCTCTTTTGCGGTGGATTTGCTGCCGGTGAGCTGTGGCTACCGCTGGTCGGTTGAGGCGTACAACGCGGATCGTATCAAAATTAGCGAATCGCCGGAGCCGTTTACCTTTGTGGTAGACAGCCTGCCGGGTTCGTGCCAGCTGGCCATCCAGGAACCGGCCGACGGCGCGGAAATTCGCGGGGACAACATTCTGTTGGACTGGGCCGACAGCCCGTTGGCGGCCAGCTACAAAATCCTCATGTGGAACGACGATGACCCCGACCGCACCAACGTGCTGGATTTCTTTGAAGTCAACGAGTCCAGCTACACAATCCCCGGCCTGCTTACCCCGGCTCGTTACGTCTGGTCCGTCTCCGCCTACGACCAGGCTGGCAACAAAATCGGCGCGACGGAGATTTATGATTTTGTGGTACGGCCGTAAATATTCACCCGCACCCCAACCCTCTCCCTCGCAGGGAGAGGGTGCCCAATTCCCTCCCCCTCGCAGGGGGAGGGCCAGGGTGGGGGTCAATCTTACCGCACCGTCAATTCCGTATACGCCGGGAACTGGTTCCCGTCAAAATCCTCCACGATAAAGCCAACCACATACTGCCCGGCGGCGGCGTCCAGATCGACCCAGGTGAAGGTCTCATCGGTGAAGGTGAGCGTGCCTGCTTCCTGCGTTTCCGTGTTGACGACACGGCCGTTTCCATCCAAATCCTGCCACGTTTCCAGCACGGTGAATTGATCACCGGCCTGCGGAATGATTTCGCGCGGGCCGCCGGTGCCGTCTTCATTGCTGAAGCCGTACACCTGCTGCAAAACGCCGTCGCGGAACAGCAGCCGGGCGACGCGCTGCGTGCCATCGCTGTAGAGGTAGAGGCCATCAACCGCGTAGGTGGCGTCCTCAAACGATTCGCCGTAGGTTTGTGGCTTAAAGAGGGTCACCACCTGGTTGGTGCCGTCGCTGATGGCAAAGACGATTGGCTCCCACTCAAACTCCAGCACAAACGGCTCGTCGGGCCAGACGGGGTAGAACAGCCCGCCGACCTCCTGCGTCTCTTCGCTCTCCAGGTAGTCGGAGTCGATCACCAGCAGCGAGTTGGCGCTGGTGTCTAAAAAGCCCACCATCAGCTTGACGTAGCCAATGTTTTCGCCAGAAATCTCCGTGGTGAGCAGGACCGGTTCGCCGGGGGCGGCTTCGTCGCTGGAGGCGGTGATGGGGGCGATGGTGATATCGCCCGCGCCAGGGGCGCGCAGCGGCGCGGTGGGAATGGCGGCCCCGGCATCGGCGGCCGAAAACGGCTCGCCGGTGTAGTGGAAGGCCAGGAAATCATCCCAGAGGGAGACGCTGCTGAAGGTGTTGGCCACGGCCGTATACGACTGTGGCCCGGTAATCGGGTTGCCGTACAGTTCTGAATTGGGGAAATAGATCGACACGCCGGTCGAACCAGGTTTGTTGGGGCCGTGTTTTTCGGCAATCACCGCCTGGTTGATGGCCGCCAAAACGCCCTCAACGGCTTCGTCCACTTCGCCGCTGCGGCTGTTTTGGGCCAACAGCTGGGCAAAATGGCCCAGGTCGATGTACGACGGCGGCACGTTGCTGCCAAAAACGCTGGTAAACGATTGGGCGCGCGTGCGGTTTTGGGCGATGAGCTGCTGGTTGTCGTTGGCCAGGGCCAGGCTGAGGGTGTTGATACTGTCAATCAGCGGCTGAATTTGGGCGAGGTCAACGGCCGTTAACGTCACGTTCTGCTCCATTTGCTGCACCAGCTGATCGGTGGAGACATTGCTCGGCCCGCTAAACAGGCCAAACAGCCCGCCCAGCGCATTGCCGCCGCCCAGCAGCCCCTGCCGTGCTTCGGGGTCCAGAATGCGCTGATCTTCCTGGATGTAGCTGTCTACAATCAGTCGGCCCAGGTCGCCGCCGTTGATGCCGGGATTGGTGGCCAGCTCTTCCAAAAAGCCTGCATACGCCCAGCCCAACGCCGGTTCCACCTCCTGCGAGGCCACGGCATAACGCGCATGGGGTGCCAGCGCCGAGAAAATCTCCGCGCCGCCCATCAGGCAGGCGTCCATGCCGATCAGCTCAAACTGGTCGATGCCCGTCTGGGCGCGAATGTCGGCCAGCGCCTGGTCAATTTCCATCAAAAACATGTCGTTGCCGAGAGCGGCCGTAATTGGCAGGCTGCGGTCGGTGGGTACGCTGGGGTCGGGGTCCGACCAGCCGCCGGGCCAGCCCGCGCCGTGGTCCGACATGATGAGCACGTATTTATCGGCCGGATAATTTTCAACGGCCCACACCACAAAATCGACCAGCGACTGCGGATCGGCCATGTTGACCTCGCCAACGTCCTGCACCAGTTGGGAGTTGATCGCCTGCAAATCGTCGTCGCGGGTGACGAGGTAGCGGCGGGTGCCGGTCCAATTGCCATCACCAGCATACCCGCCGCTGTAGCGGTCGAGCTGGGCCACAATTTGCACATTCTCGCTGGAGCCAACCCGCTCAGCCTCGTTCAAATCCAAGAAGATGTCTTCTTCCAGGATTTTGTCGTCGGCGTCCTGGTAAAGCATGACGGTCCAGGTCTGGTCAGACGGGCCGCTGGCCGACAGGGTGGGCAGCGGTTCGGCCGGTTGGCTGGATTGGCTGCTGCTGTCCGTATCGGTGTCGGTAAAGACGGGTTGGTTGTCGGTGCTGCCTTCGTCGCCGCCGCCGAGGAATGACGAAAGGGGAATGCCGAACACGACCAGGGCGATGACGATCAGAATGATCATCAAGGGGGAGAGCTTGCCGCCGCCGCCGCCGGGCAGCGAAAAGCCACCAGACGAGGGGCGAGGCGAGTAGCTGCCCCCGCCGCCGCTGCTGCCACTCCCGCCACTTCCGCTGCTCGGCCGGGGTGCCGACGGCCGTCGCCGTGGTGCTTCGGCGCGGTCACGGGGGCCATCGGGGTTGGGCTTACGCCGTCGGTCTACGCGGACGCGCGGCTTGTTGTTTTGGGTGAAAAGCGGTTGGTTCAGGGTGGGGGTGGCGGCAACGGCCGTTGCCCAACTCACTTCTTCTGATACGCCGGGAAAATTGCGAGATTTCATAAAATGGTTCCTTCACGTGCTTATTTTTGCGCCAGGCGCCAACGCTCCCGGCACTATCTTCATTTTAGATGCCAACTGGCCAGTTTCGTCACGGGGCGAGTTAGCGGTGCTGCCACTGCTCACGCAGCAAGGAAAACAGTTCGAGGTCGTGGAAACGGCCGTTCCAATACCCTTTGCCCTCAAAAATCCCCTCCGATTGGAAGCCCACCTTCAGCAGTAAATTGGCCGAGGCCCGGTTTTGCGGCATGATCCACGCTTCCAGCCGCCGCAGCCCCAGCTGGCCAAAGCCATAACCCGTGGCCGCGCTCACCGCTTCGGTCATGATGCCCTGGTTCCAAAACGGCCGTGCCAGTTCATAACCCAATTCCCCCGCATTTTGCTTCTTGTTTAGCGAGTTGAAGCCGCAGCTGCCAATCAGCTCATCATTGCCCTTCAGGGTAATGGCCCAGCGAATGCCCCGCCCTTGCCAGAAGCGGTTGCGCCGCCGCTGCAACATTTGCCACGCTTCTTCTGGTTCGGTGAAGGTGTTGATGTTGTAGAAGCGAGTCACGCGACTGTCGGAAAAGAGGCGAAAGATAGCCATCTGATCGGCTTCATCCAGGCGAAATTCGCGCAAAATCAGGCGCTCGGTCTCCAGTTGGGGAAATGTGGCAATGGTTGCTCTCACGCAGGCCTCCCAAATGATGCCCGCAAAGATAGCAAAATCGACCCGCTTTGACTACTGGAATCTGCCCATTGGTCGATTTCGTTTTTGTGATTTGTTGTTCCTGTCATTCTGAACGAAGTGAAGAATCCCGCAAGGATCACATGGCAAGAACCTGGCCCAAACGAGCGACTTGTTAATTCTCGGTTCTTTGGGAATTCAGGGGGTTTACAGCCCGTGGTGCGTGAAACGTGAAACGTGACCAGAGGGCCATCACGTTTCACGCTTCACGTTTCACGCCAGACCCCACGAAATCCTGAAGACCCGTAATTCTTGAGCGGGCGGGATGCTTCGGGGGATACTTCGGCAGCCTCAGCACAGGCTCTCAGCATGACAGGGTGCCTTGATCGGTTATGCTGGGCAAAGTGATAACTTATGCCGTCACAGCTGCTGGCAAACTTGGTGAACTTTTCTTAACTGCATATACTTTGGCGATCTGCAAATAATTTCAGCTAAATGGAGCAGCTTGTGGACGCATTTCAATCTTACTCTGAAGGAACCGTGACCTCACCGGCGGGGTTTACGGCCGTTGCCGTTGCCGCCGGTATCAAAAAAGAGAACCAGCTCGACCTGGCCCTGGTGGTATCCGCGAGCGATTGCAGCTGCGCCGCCATGTTCACCAAAAATCAGGTGGTTGCCGCTCCGGTGATTGTGGACCGGGAAACGCTGGCGCAGAACAACAGCCGTCTGCGTGCCGTGGTGATCAATTCCAAAAATGCCAACGCCTGCACGGGAGAACCTGGGCTGGCCAACGCCCGGGCCACGCAGCAGGCCGCGGCGGCGGCGCTGGACTGTAGGGCTGACCAAATTTTGGTGCTTTCAACGGGCGTCATCGGCGTGCCGCTGCCGCTGGAGAAGCTGGCAGCAGGTATTGCGGTTGGGGCAAAAGAGTTGTCGGCGGAAAACGGCCGTCTCGCCGCCGAAGCAATCATGACCACCGATACCCATCCCAAACACCTGGCGGTGCGGCTGGATTTGCCCGGTGGTCCGGTGACGATTGGCGGCATGGCCAAGGGCGCGGGCATGATTCATCCTAACATGGCCACCATGTTGGCCGTGCTGACGACGGATGCCGCGATTGCCCCAGACGTGCTGGATGAACTGCTGCGTACGGCCGTTAACCAGAGCTTCAACCGCATCTCCATCGACGGCGACACCAGCACCAACGACACCATTTTGCTGCTGGCTAATGGGGTGAGTGGAACGGCCGTAGCCGACCGCGACAGCATCGCCCACTTCAGCGCCGGGCTGAACCACCTCTGCACCGCCCTGGCACACATGATCGTGCGCGACGGCGAAGGGGCGACCAAATTTGTCGAAATTCAGGTGATCGGGGCGCAAAATGAAGCTGACGCCCACCAAATCGCCAACACCATCGCCATATCGCCGCTGGTCAAAACCGCCTTCGCGGGCAGCGATGCCAACTGGGGCCGCCTGCTCATGGCTGCGGGACGGGCGGGCGTGGCGTTTGACCAAAGTAAAATCAACCTGTGGATTGGCGGTCGGCAAGCCGATGAATTGCAGCTGGTCGCCAGCGGCACGCCAACAGCGTACCAGGAAAAAGCGGCAGCGGCCGTTTTTGCCCAGCCTGAGTTTAAGATTTTGTTGGATGTGGGGAGCGGGGGTGGGGGAACGGCCGTTGTCTGGACCACCGACCTCAGCCATGATTACGTCAGCATCAACGCCGACTACCGCACGTGAACCTGGTCCCCTCCTGCTGCCGGAATGTCAATTTGCCCAATAATTGGACGCTGATTAACGCAGATATACGCCGATTTTAGCGCTATCAGCTGCGTCAAGCGGCGAAATCTGCGTCCCATTTTTTTTTGTCCACCGGTTGCTAGCGCAGCCGCAAAACCGATTCGCGCACGATGAGCTGGCTGCTGAAAATTTGTTGGCTCACTGGCTGGCCGTCCATCAGACCCATGATGGCTACCGCGGCGGCGCGGCCCATTTCCACCGAGGGCTGGCGCACGGTGGTGAGCGGTGGGATGGTGTAGGCGGCCGTCATTTCATCATCGAAGCCAACCAGGGAGACATCGTCGGGCACGCGGATGCCGCGCCGGTAGAGGGCCAGGCGGGCGCCAAAAGCCATCTGGTCATTGGCGGCAAAAATGGCGGTAAACGGCCGTTTCTGCATCAGCAGCATTTCCACCGCCAGCGCCCCCGATTGCTGCAGCATGTTGCCTTCCACCACCAGCTGCGGATCGAGCGTGATGCCCGCATCGGCCAGCGCCTGAACATACCCGGCGTACCGTTGGGCCACATCAGACACGGTGTTCTGGTAATGCATCTGCGCCGTGATGTGGGCGATGTGGCGGTGTCCCATCTCCAGCAAATAACGCGTCATTTCGTAGCTTGCCTGAAAATTGTCAATATGAATGCAGTTCTCCGCCAAAGAGGCAATGGTGCGCCCCACCAAAATCAGCGGCGTTTTGTGGGCCACGGCTACCATGTCGGCTTCGGGCAGCTGACCCCCCACAAAAATTAAGCCATCCACCCGCCGGTCGACAAAAGTTTGCAGGGCGTGCTGCTCGATGTTCTCGTTCCAACGGCCGTCGGCAAACAAAGGTGAATAGTCCGACTTTTCCAGCCCCAGCAAAATGCCCTGCAAAATGCCGTCGTAAAACGGACTGCCAAAATTTTGGGTAATCACGCCAATGGTCATCGACTGGCCGCTCGCCAGCCCCTGGGCAAAGATGTTGGGGCGATAGTCGAGAGCGGTCACCGCTTGCAGCACGGCTTCGCGCTTGTCGGCGGCCACGCCGCTGGATTTGCGCAGCACCCGCGACACGGTGCTGATAGAAACGTTGGCTTTTTGGGCAATATCCTCAATGGTTATTTTTCGGCTAGACATAAATCACCTCGCGACCATATTATACGCGAAAGCGTTTTCAGAGCCAGACGGCCGTTTGCCTTCATTTCACCATCAGGAGAGCCGGGTCGTTGTTGATGTTACTCATAGCAAATCTTATGCTGTGCCGATTGACAAAGCCGGGTGTTTCCTTTACTATCTTGAAAGCGTTTTCAAGCATCGCTGGATAAGAGGCGAAAAGAAGGAAAACGCTGCCAACGGGGCGGCAGGTGGCCACAGCCTTGCTCCAGGCCCTAACGGTTGAAATCGACGTTGTCTCCTCTAGCAAAAATGCAAGAAAGGACGGTACGGCCGTTTGCCCAAACACCCACAAGGAGGTAGCTCAATCGATAAAAGTCTCCCACACAGCTAAACCGCATTCCAAAGTCATACGTCCCGCCAAAGACAAAACAGCATCATCGGGTTCAGGCCACCAACGCTGAGGGGAGCCGCCGCCGTGAACCCACAGCACAGGACGATAGCCGCACTGCGTTACGCAAAATTATCGCCTGTAAGGAAGAAAAAGAGTGATGAACAAAAAAATCCAAGCTTTCATTTTTCTGGCGCTGGCTGGTTTATTGTTGGCCGTCTTTCTGGTCCCATTAACCTTTGCGGCCACACCAGACGCAGTCATTGACGATTTTGAAGATGGCGATGCCTCGGATTGGGGCTTTTTTGGCGGCAATGCCGCTGGTGGTGGCGGCGGTGCGCTGGCCGACCGGCCGCAGGAAGGCAGCTACTACCTCAGCACTGGCTGGGGTGGCGATGGCTCCAACAGCGTTTTTTATGGTGGCTTTTTCAAAAATTTTGACAATGCCGCCCAAATTGTAACCCCCGCTGACCCCTGGTTTAACGTCTGGGTGCTCAATCAGAGCAACGCCACCGTAGACCAGTACACCCTGGAAATCACTTTACGCGAAGATATAAATGGCGATGGCTGGACCAACGGCGCGGAAGATTCCTTCCGCCTGGACACGGTGTTTAGCAGCGCCACATTTGACGACCAATGGACGCTGCTCAGCGCGCCGCTCAGCAGTTTTGCCAATTTGGGTACCGGTGGCGATGGCGTTTTCAACGGCAATCTGGATGAAATTGTGGGCGTTGTGTCAGGCGTTCAAGGCGGCTCTGGTGCGACGGTTGAGGTGGATTTTGACCAATTCTCCTTTACCTCGGGTGGGCCGCTGGGTGAACAGTCTCAGCTGGTGGATGATTTTGAGAACGGCCTGCCCAGCAGCAGCGACGCCAACGGGGTGCCCATCGGCTTCTACACCTTCAGCGACGGCAGCCCGATTGCCATTGCCACCACCGATGCCCCACCCGCGCCCGTACCGGGTTCGGCCAGCGGCAACCAGGTTCTGGCCATGACGGGGAACGTGACCGCCTTTGCTGGCTTTATTCATGCGTTTACGGATACGGCCGTTACCACCTGGACCCCGCAAGATTGGAGCAGCTACGAAGGCTTGGGCTTTTGGCTGTACGGCCGTAACAACGGCACCACCCTCTTTGTCGATGTCATCGACAACCGCAACCCCGGCTCCACCCGCGACGACGCCGAACGGTTCACCGTCAGCCTGGTGGATAACTTCTCCGGCTGGCAGCTGATCCAGTTCCCCTTCTCCAGCTTTGTGCGCAAAGAGATTGGCAACGGCGCGCCCAACGACGGCTTTACGCTGACGCAGGTGCATGGCTGGGCCGTCGGTACGCTCAACACGGGGGGCGAAGTAACCTACTACCTGGATGACGCCACCCTGTACGGCGTCGCCGACATCCCGGATCTGGCCGTGACCTTTGCCGCCGCCAGCTACAACATCGAAGAAGGCAGCACCGGGGCGGTGACCGTCAAGCTCAACCGGCCCATGAACAGCGATGATCCGGCCCAGGTGTCGGTGGACTACTTCACCGATTCGGGTACGGCCGTACCTGGCAATGAATACACGCCGACGTCCGGCACACTGACTTTTGTCAACGGCGGCCCGTCGGAGCAAAGTTTTGCCCTGGAAACGTTTGACGACAGCAAGTGGGAAGGCATCGAACGTGTCATCGTGCGGCTGGCCAACCCAATAGATGTGGCCGCTGGTTTTGCCGTGCAGGCCGCCGCCGCCATCGTCGACAACGACGAATACGACCCGAATCTGCTCGATGACTTTGAGCGCTTCCCGCACCTGTGGGACAGCACTGCCAACGTCACCCTCAGCAATCCCACCCTGGCGGCGGCCGATGCGCTGGCCCGCCCCGGGCAGGACGCCCTCGAAGGCGTGCTGCAAGTGGATGGCCCGCTGGCGGTGCAAATTGAAGCGTTTGGCCAGCTGTGCAACCGCGGCCGTGGTGTGGTGCCGGTGGTCCTGTACTCCACGGCAACCTTCGCTGCCACCTCTGTTGATCATACGACGGTAACGCTGGGCAACGCCACCGAGTTCAACATCGATCGGCGCACCGGCCTGCCCAAGCGTACGCAAGTGGACGTAAACGGCGACGGCCGATTGGACCTGCTGTTCCACTTCCGCTATGCCGACACCGGGCTGCCCTGTTACCCGGAGGTGGTGCCGTTTAACGGCTTCACCTACGCGGGCCAGCCAATCACGGCTGGTGGGGCCAATGCCCGCTTCAGCCGCGACTTTGCCAGCGGCGCAGATTGGTCCGACGGCGAGGCGCTGACCTTCTGGTATTACGGCAGCGGCAGCGGCGAAGAAGTGACAGTGAATCTCAAAGACAACCGCGCCCCCGACCCCGGTCCAGCAGGCTGGAGCCTGGTGTGGAGTGAGGAGTTTAACGAAGCGGCCGGTACGCCGCCTAATCCAGAATATTGGAGCTACGAGATTGGCGACGGGACGCTGAACGGCATCCCCGGTTGGGGCAATGATGAGTTCCAGTATTACACCGATGATCCGGCGAACGCCGCCACCGATGGCAACGGCAACCTGGTGCTGACCCTGCGCCCGGCGGATGGGTCGCTGGAATGTTATTATGGCTCGTGCGACTATACTTCAGCCCGGTTGGTTTCCTGGCGTAAGGCGGAATTTGCCTACGGCCGTATCGAATCTCGCCTCCTGGTGCCCGACGGTGGGGCTGGTTTGTGGCCTGCCTTCTGGAGCCTGGGCACCGACATCGACGTGGTGGACTGGCCGCAAACGGGCGAGATTGACTTCATGGAATACGTCAGCCGCCTGCCCAACGAAATCTTTGGCACCATTCACGGGCCGGGTTACTCTGGCGGGCAAAGCTTCGGCGGAATCTACGACTTTGGCGGTCCTGTAGCCGACAATTACCACACCTTCACCATCGAATGGCAGCCGGATCGCATTGAGTGGTACGTGGATGGGATTCTTTACCACACCGCCACCCCGGCCGACGTAGCCCCCAACGAGTGGGTATTCAACGACCCGGTCTTCCTGATCCTGAACATGGCCATTGGCGGCAACTTTGGTGGGGCGATCGATCCCAATCTGGAGCTGCCGCAGGCGATGGCTGTGGATTACGTGCGTGTTTACCAGGGGCCAGACACGGCCGAACGGTTTGACGCCACCTTTGTGGATAACTTCACTGGCTGGCAGCAGGTTGAACTGCCCTTTAGCAGCTTTACGCGCAGCGCCGCGCAGCCCGCAGGCGCACCCAACGACGGCCTGACGCTGAGCGAAGTGTGGGGTTACGGCTTCACTCTGCCAGACACCGGTTTGACCACGGGCACCACCTGGCTGGATGCAATTGCTGTAAAACCGGTACCGCCGCCAACGGCCGTAACCGTCACCACCCTGGCCAACAGTGGGGCAGGGTCCTTGCGGGAAGCGGTCGAGATTATCGCGCCTGACGGCACCATCACCTTTGATTCGGCGCTGGCCAACGGCACCATCCTGCTCACCAGCGGGCCGCTGGTGGTAGACAAGCCGCTCACCCTCGACGGTTCTGGCGCACCCGGCCTGGCGCTCAGCGGGGGTGATGCCGACCGCGTTCTCATCGTTGAACCGACCGGGGAGGCCACGGTGAGCTACCTGACCCTCAAAGATGGCTACGGCTGGCAGGTGGGTGGTGCGGTGCTGAACAACGGCACGCTCACCCTGGATCACGTGACGGTGACCAGCAGCACCATGGCCACCGACGCGGGTGACTTCTGGCAGGGCGGCGGCGGCATCTACAACGGCGATGGCGCTACCCTGAACCTGATCGACAGTGCGGTGACGGACAACGTTAGCGGGTGGACCGGGGCTGGTGTGTATTCCTTCTTCAACACCACCACTAATATCATTCGCAGCACCATCAGCGGCAACCTGGCGCTGGATGTGGCGGGCGGGATGCGTATTTTGGGCAATGGTGAGATCGTCAACAGCACGATTAGCGGCAATACGTCGACCACCTGGCACGGCGGTGCGCTCTTCCTGACCGATGGCGCGATGACGGTGCTGAACAGCACGATTGTGGGCAACCATGCGCCGTCGGGCACCACAGGCGGCCTGTTTGTGGGCACGTTTGGCACGTCCAACGCCTCGTTGAGCCTGCAAAACAGCATCGTGGCCAACAATGGCGACTTTGGCTGCCTGGCTGGCTACTTTGGCGCAGGCACGGTGACGCTGACTTCGCTGGGCAACAACGTCTTCACCGATGGCACCTGTGCCCCGGTGGGCAGCGACCAGATCGTGGCCGATGCCGGTCTGGGGGCGCTGGCGGACAATGGTGGCCCGACGTTCACCCATGCTTTGCTGGCCGGGAGTGTGGCAATTGATGCGGCGAATACGGCCGTTTGCCCCCCAACCGATCAGCGCGGTATAACTCGTGACGCCGCCTGCGATGTGGGTGCTTTTGAATACATTCCGTAAACGATGATTTACGTCGGGCAAAGGCACGCCTTTGCCCGACAAAATTGACCTTTTTTAGATTGGGCTAATCTTCAAAGATTGGCCCAATCTCGATCAACAGCTGTTTTTGTAGTGGAGGGAAGTCCAATGAATCAGGGGAAGCAAGAAATTTTGGTGGGTGAAAGCGCCCTCAAGCGTAACACCCAGCCGGTGACGGGCGGCTTTGTGGAGATGATGGGCGAAACGTTTTACCAGATCGCCCATTACGACCAGATGCCGCCCTTTTTTATGAGCCTGGTGAGCAGCTCGGACCATTGGCTGTTTATCGCCAGCACGGGCGGTCTGACGGCCGGGCGCACTAACGCCGAGTCGGCCCTTTTTCCGTACGAAACCGAAGACAAGTTGACGGCGCACAGCGAGCTAACGGGGCCAAAAACGATGGTGCGGGTGCGGCGGAACGGCGACTTCGACAATGCTCAGCCCCCGCGTTCCTACCTCTGGGAGCCATTTTCCAACCGGTACGCCGGTCTGTACAACATTGAGCGCCATCTTTACAAAAACAGCACCGGCAATGTGCTCGTCTTTGAAGAAGTGAACCACGATTTGCAGCTGCGGCTGCGCACCGCCTGGCGCACGGGCGACCGTTTTGGCTTTGTGCGCAGCGGCTGGCTGTCCAACGACGGCCCGGCCGACTGCCAGATTGAGCTGCTGGACGGGCTGCAAAATGTGCTGCCCTACGGGGTCACCACGCTGCTGCAAGGCAGCATGAGCAACTTGCTGCATGCCTACAAGCGCAGCGAGCTGGAGCCAGACACCGGGCTGGGGCTGTTTACCCTCAGCGCCACGCTGACCGACCGGGCCGAGCCGAGCGAATCACTCCAGGCGACAGTGGCCTGGCATGTGGGCCTGCCGCAGCCGACGCATTTGCTGAGTCGTGAGCAGGTGGATGGGTTCAGGTACGGCCGTTCCCTCACCCCAGAGCACGATATTTGTGGCCAGGCGGGGGCGTATTTTGTCTCGTCGGCGTTTGGGCTGCCGCCGGGCGCCGTGCAGCCGTGGCACATTGTGGCCGACGTGAACCAGGACAGCGCCGCCGTGACCCGGTTAAACTATTTTTTGCGGGGGGAAACGGCCGTAATCCAGCAGCAAATCGAAGCCGACATTGCCGAGGGGACGAGTAATCTGCTGCGCTACGTGGCCTCGGCCGATGGCTTGCAGCAGTCGGCGCAGCAGGCCACAACCAGCCACCACCTGGCCAACGTGCTGTTCAACATCATGCGCGGCGGCATTTTTAACGATGGCTGCCGGGTTCACCGGCCCGACTTTCTCGATTTTGTGCAAACGCGCAATCGGGCACTGCGGCAAACGGCCGCTGCCTGGTTGGCCGATTTGCCGGAGCAGATGACCATTCGTGAACTGTACGGCCGTGCGGCTGACTCTGGCGAGCCAAACCTGATCCGGCTCTGCTACGAATATTTGCCGCTGTCGTTTAGCCGCCGCCACGGCGACCCCAGCCGTCCGTGGAACCAGTTTTCCATCAACCTCAAAAAGCCAGACGGCTCGCCCAACCTGGATTACCAGGGTAACTGGCGCGACATCTTCCAAAATTGGGAGCCGCTGGCCTACGCCTTCCCCGCCTACGCCGAGGGGTTGATTGCCAAATTCCTGAACGCCACCACGGCCGATGGCTACAATCCGTACCGGGTGACGCGGGCGGGCATTGAGTGGGAAGTGCCCGAGCCGCACAATCCGTGGGCCAACATTGGCTACTGGAACGACCACCAAATTATCTACCTGCAAAAGCTGCTGGAAGTGGCCGAACAGGTGCAGCCGGGCCGCCTGGCGCAGCTGTGGAATGAGCCAATTTTCAGTTACGCCAACGTGCCGTACCGCCAAAAAAGCTACGCCCAGATGCTGGCCAACTGGTACGACACGATTGCTTTTGACTGGGAGGCGGAAAAAGCGGTGGCTACGGCCGTTTCCCACCTGGGCACAGACGGCCGTCTCCTGCTCAACCCGGCTGGTGAAGTCATCCATGTGACGATGGTGGAGAAGCTGCTGGTGCTGCTGCTGGCCAAGCTCACCAACCTGGTGCCCGAGGGCGGCATCTGGATGAACACACAGCGCCCAGAGTGGAACGACGCCAACAATGCCCTGGTGGGCAAAGGGCTGTCGGTGGTAACGGCCGCTTATCTGCGCCGCTTCATCGCCTTCTGGCAAACGCTGCTGGCGGCCTACGAGGGCGCGGATTTTGTGGTGAATACAGCCGTGGCCACCCTGCTGGGCGACGTGCAAATCATCTTTAACCATTTTCGGGATCGGCTGGACAGTGGTTTCAGCGATGCGGATCGGCGGGCGGTGATGGATGCGTTGGGAACGGCCGTAACGGCCTACCGCGCCACCCTTTACGAGAGCAGTTTGCCACAGACGCAGCAGCCCCTCGCGGCCGTTGAGCTGGCTGATTTTCTCACCCTGGCCCAGCGGTACATCGAGCAGACGCTGCACGTTAACCGGCGGCCCGATGGATTGGCCCATACCTACAACATTTTGCGCCTGAGCGCTGAAAGCGCAGGCATCGAGCCTTTGTACCTGATGCTGGAGGGGCAGGTGGCGCTGCTTTCCTCAGGTCTGCTGGCCCCGGCGGCAGCCCTGGCGCTGCTGCAAAGCCTGCGTCACAGCGATTTGTACCGGGCAGACCAGCACTCGTACATGCTGTATCCCAACCGCCGCCTGCCCGGTTTCCGCCAGAAAAACAACGTGA
This sequence comes from Anaerolineae bacterium, assembly GCA_020848035.1. Taxonomy (GTDB): domain Bacteria; phylum Chloroflexota; class Anaerolineae; order Promineifilales; family Promineifilaceae; genus Leptofilum. The sequence goes on from JADLAX010000030.1 coordinate 62,870, forward strand.
CGGCGGCCCAGGTGGCCCAATCGCCGCTGGTACAGGCGCTGCGAGCGGCCGGGGATAAGCGGTTGTTGCTTGAGGATGAGGCGGGCATGTTTCATTTTAACGGCCGTTTCCGCAATGCCAGCGATGTAACGGCCGTGTTACACACGATGCGCCAGGAAGCCAAACTGGCCGAGCTGGTGGCCGGGGAGCAGGAGTTTATCCTGGAACTGTTTGAAACAACCTTCAACCATCGGGCCTTCACCGGCCGGTCGGGCACCTTTTTTGCTTACGAGGGCTTGGGCAGCATCTACTGGCACATGGTGGCCAAGCTGCTGTTGGCGGCGCAGGAGTGTTACCAGCAGGCAGTGCAAGAAGGGGCGGCTACGGCCGTTACCACCGCTCTGGCCAACGCCTACTACGACATTCGCGCCGGGATTGGCTTCAACAAAACGCCGGAGGTGTATGGCGCGTTTCCCACCGATCCGTACTCGCACACGCCGTTGGGCAGCGGGGCACGCCAGCCGGGCATGACCGGGCAGGTGAAGGAAGAAATTTTGACGCGCTGGGGCGAGTTGGGTGTGGTGGTGCAGGCCGGTCAGCTTTGTTTTGCCCCGACCCTGCTCCAGGCGCAGGAATTTTTGCGGGAATCTGGTGCTTTTTCGTATATCGACCAGGACGGCCGTGCTCAAACCATATCACGGCCGCCAAACTCGCTGGCGTTCACCTTCTGCCAGACGCCGATTGTGTACACGCTGGGGGATGTGGTGCAGCTGGAGGTGGCGTGGGCAGACGGCCGTAGCCAGACCAGCCCCGGCCATTGCTTAGACCAGGCCACCAGCCAACACATTCTCGACCGGAGTGGAGCGGTGAGGTGGGTGCGGGTAACTGTGGTGGGGTGGGAACGGCCGTAATTTTGCTGCGAATGGCAGCCGCCGTAATTCTGCTCACTTATTTGCGCATACGCCCCTCTGTAATTGGCAGAAAGTTTTCCAAAATTAACGAGCGTGGAATCTGCCAAGTACTTGAGTAAACCGCACAACAATGGCGATTTTATCTTCCAAAATTTTTGTGCGGTTTACTTAATGCCGAAAATGGACAAAGATGCGCCCAAAGTTTTTGCTGTCCTTTTCGATGCGGTGGTACAGCTGGCGAATCTCGGGCTGGTTGAGGAAGCGCAGTACACGCTTTTTAAGCTGGCCGCTGCCCTTGCCAGGAATAATTTCCACCAGCTCAATCCGGCGGTCTACCGCTTCGCGCATGATGCGGTTCAGCTCGATCTCGATTTTGTCGCCTTTGTTGTAAATGTCGTGTAAGTCCAGCTTGAGCTTGGCCATGTACGTTTCCTTTGCTACCGGTTGAGGGCCAGCACCAGCACCCCACCACCCACCATGAGAATGCCCAACCAGCCGACGGCGGACGGCCGTTCCCCCAAAAAGATCACCGCAAACAGCGCTACCAATACCACGCTCAGCTTGTCGATAGGGGCAACCTGTGACGCATCACCCACCTTCAGCGCCCGAAAGTAGCACACCCAAGACGCGCCGGTTGCCAGGCCAGACAGTACCAGGAACAACCACGTGCGCTGGGATAGGGCCAGCGGATTGCTCCACTTGCCCGTAAAGTACACAAAGCCGCTCAACACCGCAAAAATGACCACGGTGCGCACCAGGGTGGCCAGGTCAGAATCGACACCTTCCAGGCCAACCTTGGCAAAAATGGCGGTGAGGGCCGCAAAAACGGCCGATAACACTGCCCACATAAACCAGTTTGTTGAGGTCACATCAGCCCTTCCTTTGTCTATAGTTGGCTGGCTAATCCAGCTCATCCGGCAGCGTGGGTTCGCCTTTGTGTCGGTCGCCCCCCTTGTGGCGGAACAGGCCCACATGACCGGTTTGCTCCAGGAAAATGTACTGCACCTCGCCAGTGTTGTCGATCTCTTTTTCACGCAGCAGGGCAAACAACTCCTCACGCCGCAGGTGCTCCTTGGCCAGGTTTTCCTCAAGGATTTTACCTTCTTTCACCAGCAGGCGCGGGACACCTTCCAGGAAGGTGTTCACTTCTTTGTAGCGAAATTGCAGCTTGCTCAAGAAGTAGTTCAGGCCAACCATCGTCAAAATGATCAGCCAGGCGTAGAAAATTGGTACTTCTGGGTAGAGCATTGAATCACCCGTGGCTGACCCCAGGGCAATGATTAAAATTAGCTCAAACGGGGAGAGCTGGCGTTGGCCGCGTTTGCCCATGTAGCGCAGCACAATCACGGCGAATGCGTAGATCAGCACAACACGAAACACAATTTCCAAAAGGTACAGCGGTGGCTCCTCACCAATGAAGAGGCGGTGCCAGTCGAACGGGGTTATGGGGTCCATTACAACTCCTTTATTACCAGTCTGTGTTTGTCAATTGTTGCTGCCAAATTATAAGCCTTTTGTGGCATAGCAGAAATGCTTGACAGAATAGTTCGGCATAGTATAATTCTGCCTGATAATATTGTGGCGCAGCACTTCCTGCCGGAACGGCAAGAAGGCTTTTTTTTGTTTTGGAAGGGAAATGACACATAAAACCTGGCTACAAGATTCCGAAAAACGGCAAAAGTGGATGGCATTTATGCAAAACTTCCATCCTGAAATTGAACCCAAAACCCTGCGTTTGATGGAGGAATTGGGCTACGTGGCCCGGTCGATTTTCCACATGCGTGAGCAAAGCATCGACGAAGCGGGGCTTTCTTTTGCTCAATACCAGGTGTTGATGCATCTCTTTTTTGCCGAGCAGATGGGAGAGCCCGGTGAGCTAAACCCGTCGGAGATCAGCGATCGGCAGGGGGTGAGCCGCAACACGATGAGCGCGTTTATCCGTAACCTGGAGGACGAACGGCTGGTTGAACGCCGCCTGGACCCTGATGATCGCCGTCGTTTTAACATCAGCCTGACGGAAAACGGCCGTTCCCTCGTCAGTCAATACATGCACGATCATCTGGACACGGTGGGGCACTGCTTCAGCGCCCTGGCCCCCGATGAGCAAGAAACATTGTTACATCTGCTGCAAAAATTAGGCACACACGTAACGGCCGTCCGCCGACAAACCGTAAGCAGTGAACGGTGAACTTTTCACTTTTCACTTCATACTGATTCCCGAAGAATAGGAGTTTCAACAACTATGCTGCGATTAAGAAGGTACCTGAATCCATACATGTTCATGTTTATGGTTTCGGTCATCCTATTGTTCATCCAGGCCAATCTGGACCTGGCCTTGCCCGACTATCTCTCGCGGATCGTCAATACGGGCATTCAACAAAGTGGTGTGGAAAGCCCGGTGGCTTCGGCCATGCGGCAGGAAACGTTTGACCATCTCTTGCTTTTTCTGAGCGAAGAGGAGGCAACGGCCGTTCAAGACGCCTATACCCCCGTTCAACCCGGCACGGTAGAAGCGGCCGACTATCTCGCCCAGTATCCCTACCTGGCATCCCAGGCCATTGTCGTGCGCAACGAGCTCAGCGACGACGAAATTGACGCGCTGACCAACCCGATGGCCGAGGCGTTCCTGGCGGTGTCTGCCCTGGAGCAGGCGATGGCTGATCCCGAAGCGGCGGCTCAAATGGGCGGCGCGTTTGACCTTTCCCGTCTGCCCGCAGGCACCGACCTGTTTGCCCTGATCGGCCGCCTACCGGCTGCCCAGCGCGCCGAAATCAGCGACACGATGAATGAGCGTTTTGCCACGTTGGGTGAGACGATGGTGGTGCAAACGGCCGTTGTCGCCGTAAAAGCAGAGTATGAAGCGCTGGGCATGGACGTAGCTGCTCTGCAAAATAGCTACATCTTGCGCGTGGGAGCTATCATGCTGGGCGTGACGCTGCTTTCGGCCGTGGCCACTGTGACCGTGGGTTACCTGTCGGCCAAGATTGCCGCCGGGATTGGGCGCGATTTGCGCAGCGATGTTTTCCGCAAGGTGGAAAGCTTCTCCAGTGCCGAGTTCGACAAATTCCCCACCGCTTCGCTCATCACCCGGTCCACCAACGACATTACCCAGCTGCAAATGGTGACCATGTTTATGGTGCGCCTGGTCTTCTATGCGCCCATCATGGGCATTGGCGGGACCATTCGCGCCATCGGCAAAGGCTCATCCATGTGGTGGACCATCGCCGTGGCCGTGATTGTGCTGGTAGGGGTGATTGGCGTGGTCATTTCCATCGCCATGCCCCGCTTCCAGGTGGTGCAGAAGCTCATCGACCGCATCAATCTGGTGGCCCGCGAAAATCTCTCTGGCATGATGGTGATCCGTGCTTTCAACATGCAGGGTTTTGAGGAAAAGCGGTTTGATAAGGCCAATCTGGACCTGGCGGATAACACTTTATTTATCGCCCGCGTCACCTCAATCATGATGCCGGTGATGATGTTCATTTTGAACGTGCTGTCGGTGCTGATCATTTGGGTGGGGGCGCAGCAGGTGGCCGACGCCAACATGCAGGTTGGCGACGTGATGGCCTTCTTGCAGTACGCCATGCAAATTGTCTTCTCCTTCCTGATGCTCTCCATGCTCTTCATCATCCTGCCGCGCGCCCAGGTTTCGGCCGACCGCATTGCCGACGTGTTGGAGGTTGAGCCTATCATCCACGATCCGGTCAAGCCGCAGCACCTGAATGGCAGCTTCACCGGCACGGTGGAGTTCCGCAACGTCTCCTTCCGCTATCCGGGGGCCGACACGGACATCTTGCACGACATCAGTTTTGTGGCCCGGCCCGGTGAAACCACCGCGTTTATCGGCTCGACGGGTTCGGGCAAGTCCACGGTGGTCAACCTCATCCCGCGCTTTTATGACGTGACCGAAGGCAGCATCTTGCTGGACGGCATCGACATTCGCGAGGTGACGCAGCACGATCTGCGCGAAAAGATTGGCTACGTGCCGCAAAAAGGCATCCTGTTCTCCGGCACCATCGAGAGCAACTTACGTTACGCCGATGAATATGCCAGCGCGGAGGATTTGCAAACGGCCGTTACCATTGCCCAGGCCGCCGACTTTGTCCAGAGCAAGCCGGAAGGGCTGATGACCGAAATTGCCCAGGGGGGCACCAACGTCTCCGGTGGTCAGCGGCAGCGGCTCTCCATTGCCCGCGCCCTGGTGAAAAAGCCGCCCATCTACATCTTCGACGACACATTCTCGGCGCTGGACTTTAAAACCGACGCGGCCCTGCGCCGCGCCCTGCACCAAAGCACCCAGGACAGCACCATCTTGGTGGTGACCCAGCGTGTCTCTACGGTGAAAAATGCCGAACAGATTATTGTGCTGGATCAAGGCCGCGTGGTGGGCCAGGGTACCCACGAAGAACTCATGGCCACCTGTGAAACATACCAGGAAATTGCCCTGTCCCAATTAAGTATGGAGGAACTCTCATCATGATGATGCACGGTGGTGGTAGAGGCGGTCCGGCCAACGGCGGACCCATCGCGGCCATGCGCAAAGGCGACACGGCCCGCAACTTCAAAAAAACCATGAGCAAGCTGGCGAAATACCTGGCTGCTTACAAATTTCAGCTCATCATTGTGGTCATCTTTGCGGTAGCCTCCACGGTTTTCAACATTGTTGGCCCCAAGGTGTTGGGCAACGCCACCACCCGCCTGTTTGAAGGGGTGATGGCCGAGATTGCCGGGACCGGTTCGATTGATTTTGACTATATCGGCCGTATCCTGCTGATCATGCTCGTTTTGTACGTTCTGTCGTCTGTTTTTGCTTACCTGATGGGCTGGATCATGGCCGGGGTTTCCACCGACATCTCCTACCGCTTCCGCGAGGAGATTGCGGCCAAGATCAACAAGATGCCCCTGAGCTACTTTGACCGCAACACACAGGGTGAGGTGCTGTCGCGCATCACCAACGATGTGGATACGGTGAACCAGACGCTCAGCCAGAGCCTGACACAAATTATCACCTCGGCGATCACAGTGTTGGGTGTGCTGATCATGATGTTTTCCATCAGCTGGCTGATGACCCTGGTGGCCCTGATTGTGATTCCCCTGACGTTGGCGGCGGTGGGCCTCATCGTCAGCCGCTCCCAGGTTTACTTCAAGGAGCAGCAGGATTACCTGGGGCACGTCAACGGCCACGTGGAGGAAATGTTTGGTGGTCACCGGGTGATGAAGGCGTTTAACATGGAAGAACGCAGCATCGAGAAGTTCGAAACGTACAACAATACGCTGTACGGTGTGGCCTGGAAATCCCAGTTCCTGTCTGGCCTGATGATGCCCATCATGACCTTCATTGGCAATTTGGGCTACGTGGCGGTGGTGGTGGTAGGTGGTTACCTGACGGTGCGCAACACGATTACCGTGGGCGACATTCAGGCGTTTATCCAGTACGTGCGCAACTTCAACATGCCGCTGACCCAGCTGGCCAACATTTCCAACGTGCTGCAGCAAACGGCCGCTGCCGCCGAACGCGTCTTTGAGTTCCTGGAAGAGCCCGAAGAGGTGCAAGAAACGGAAAATCCGGTGGTGCTGGACACCGTCGAGGGGCATGTGGAATTCCGCAACGTGCGTTTTGGTTACAACCCGGACGAACCGGTTATCCGTAACCTGTCTGGTGAAGCCAAACCGGGGCAGAAGGTGGCCATTGTTGGCCCAACCGGGGCGGGTAAAACCACCATCGTTAAGCTGCTCATGCGCTTTTACGACGTGGACGGAGGCTCGATTCTGGTCGACGGGCACGACATTCGTGAGTTTCGGCGGCAGGATTTGCGGCGCTGGTTTGGCATGGTGCTGCAAGACACCTGGTTGTACAACGACACGATCATGGAGAATATTCGCTACGGCCGTCCCGATGCCACCGACGAAGAAGTGGAAGCCGCCGCCCGGGCCGCCCACGTCGACCACTTTGTGCATACCCTGCCCGATGGCTACCAGATGGTGATCAACGAAGAAACGAGCAACATCTCGCAAGGGCAGATGCAGCTGCTCACCATCGCCCGCGCCGTGCTGGCCGACCCCCGGATTCTTATCCTGGACGAGGCCACCAGCTCGGTGGACACACGCACCGAGGTGTTGATCCAGCAGGCGATGGACCGGTTGATGATCGGCCGTACCAGCTTCATCATCGCCCACCGTCTCTCCACCATTCGCAACGCCGACCTCATTTTGGTGATGCGTGACGGCGACATCGTGGAGCAGGGCAACCACGTGGACCTGCTGGAGCGCGGCGGTTTCTACGCCGAGCTGTACAACAGCCAGTTTGAGCATCTGGAGCCGGAAACGGACACGATGCCCCGCGAAGAGCTGTTGATGCCGGCGGATTAATGCCCGGCTGTGCCGCTATCGCCCGGAAAAAGAGACAGCCCGTTGGTCAAATCCAGCGGGCTGTCTTTTGTGTGCGGTGACGAAGATGAGTAAGGTTCACTTTTCCGTTGGAAAGTACGGCCGTTTGAGATAATCTTCCATCCCGTAAAACACCCAACAGGAGAAAACCAAGATGCTGAACTTTTTGCCAGCTCCAATCATTGGCGCGATTGCGGCAGTTGCCATCTTCTTTAACACCTTGTTTTGGTGCCTGCTTTTGTACGTTGTGGCCGTGGCCAAGCTGCTCGTCCCCGTACCCGTCTGGCGCGCTCGCTGCACCAAAGCCGCCATCTGGCTGGCCGAAGCGTGGATCAGCGGCAACAGCGCCTGGATGCGGCTGACGCAGCGCACCGAGTGGCGTGTTTACGGGCTGGACGGGCTGCGTACCGACGAATGGTACCTGGTCATCTCCAATCACCAATCGTGGGTTGATATTTTTGTCTTGCAGCACGTCTTCAACAAGCGTATTCCCTTTCTCAAATTTTTCCTCAAACAAGAGCTGATCTGGGTGCCGGTGATTGGGCTGGCCTGGTGGGCGCTCGATTTTCCCTTCATGAAGCGCTATTCCCGTGAGCAGGTGGCGCGCCGCCCGGAACTGCGCGGTAAGGATCTGGAAACCACCCGCAAGGCGTGCGAAAGATTCAAAACCACGCCTGTATCGGTGATGAACTTCCTGGAAGGTACGCGCATTACCCCGGCCAAACACAGCCGCCAGCAGTCGCCTTACCAGCATTTGCTCAAGCCCAAGGCGGGTGGCATCGGCTTTGTGCTGGGGGCGATGGGCGACCAAATCGACACGATGCTCGATGTGACGATCATCTACCCGCAGGGCATTCCCGATGCCTGGGCCTTTCTGCGCGGCGAGGTGAAGGAAATTGACGTGATCATCGAAAAACGGCCGATTCCCACCCCGTTTCTCAACCAGGATTACCAAAACAACGACGACTTTCGCGAGGAGTTCCAGGGCTGGGTGCGTGAGCTGTGGCTGGAGAAGGATATGCTGTTGGACCAACAGCTGGCGGCCGTGCCTGACTGATTCACCGTAAACCTGTCAGGTCTTGCATCTTTACACGATCCTTACATCCTCTTTACGGCACGTTTGCAAAGGGCTGGTATGCTTACGGCCTTATTGTGAAAAAATTATCAAACCCAAACCAAGGAAAATATTGTGTTTAGATCGTTATTTGGCCAGGTGATGGGGGGAACGGCCGTCAAAAATATCACCCCCAATGAAGTTCAGGAATTGATCAAAAGCAAGAAACCCGTTCTGCTGTTGGACGTGCGTCAGCCGGAAGAGTTTGCTCACGACGGGCACATCAAAGGGGCGCGGCTGATGCCCCTGAGCAGCCTGCGTGACCGGGCCAGCGAACTGCCCAAAGATACCCCCATCGTCTGCGTTTGCCGTTCCGGGGCGCGCAGCCGCACCGCCTGTGAACAACTCACCCGCCAGGGCTTTGAAGATGTCTCCAACCTCAGCGGCGGCATGATCGCCTGGAAACGCGCCCGGCTGCCCTTCATGTAGCTAAAATCGTCCACAGCTGACAAAGATTCTTGGTTTCTCAGGATTTCGTAAGTTTTGGCGTGAAACGTGAAACGTGACCGGGGTGACATCACGTTTCACGTTTTACGGACTGTACCCCCGAATTCCCAAAGAGCCAGATATTCTTATCTGTCGAATCTGTGTCATCTGTGAATTTTTCTTCTTTGATTGAGACGCGGACGAATGCCGAGAATGCAGATTTTAATCCGCGTTTTCGGCCTCGTCCGCGTCCTTTGTGCAAGTGCTGACGCTGCCACAGGAAGGGGGGACAATGGCCAAATCCCAAGAGCATTCACCGCTAGATAAACCACACTCCGCTGCCGTCCGGCTGGGCCGTTGGCTGCCAACTGGTCACTGGCTGCGCTGCTACCCGCGTGAACACCTGGTGGGCGACGTGCTGGCGGGTTTCATCGTGGCGGTGATGTTGGTGCCGCAGGGCATGGCCTATGCCCTGCTGGCCGGACTGCCGCCGGAGGTGGGGCTTTATGCCAGCATCCTGCCGCTGTTGGTGTACGGTTTGCTGGGCAGCAGCCGCACCCTGGCCGTGGGTCCGGTGGCGATTGTGTCGCTGCTGGTGGCTACCGGTATTACGCCCCTGGCGGAAGTGGGCAGCGCCGCCTACGTGCAGCTGGCCATCACCCTGGCGCTGCTGGTGGGCGTGATCCAGGCGCTGATGGGTGTGGTGCGGTTGGGCTTTTTGGTGAACTTCCTCAGCCACCCGGTGCTGGCCGGGTTTACCACGGCCGCCGCTCTGGTGATTGGTTTTAGCCAGCTGAAACATTTGCTGGGTATTGGCATACCCAATCTGGAGTTTTTTGAGCTGCTGCCTTACGCCGTTACCCATCTGGCCGAAACCAACTGGGTGACTTTTGCTTTGGGCGGCGGGGGCATCCTCATCCTGGTCTATTTTAAGCAGGTTTTAGGCGGGCAGCTGCGCCGCTGGGGCATCTGGCCGCAGTGGATTTTGCCCATCACGAAGTCCGCACCTCTGGTAATTGTGGTGCTGGGCACCGTGCTGGTGTGGAGCCTACAGCTGCACGAGCGGTTTGGCGTAGCCATCGTGGGGCAGGTGCCGGATGGCTTGCCGCCGCTGACGCTGCCGCTGATGGACATGGGGGTGTGGCGGCAGCTGCTGCCAACGGCCGTTGTCATCAGTTTCGTCGGTTATATGGAAAGTATCGCCGTGGCCAAATCGTTGGCCAGCAAGCGGCGGCAAAAAGTGAACGCCAACCAGGAGCTGCTGGCCCTGGGCGCGGCCAACTTGGGCGCGATGCTCACGGGCGGTTATCCGGTGACCGGTGGTTTGAGTCGGTCGGTGGTGAATTTTGAGGCGGGGGCCAACAGCGGCTTGGCTTCGATGATTACGGCCGTTCTCATCGCCCTCACCGTCATTTTTCTCACGCCGGTTTTTTACTTTTTGCCCCAGGCCAGCCTGGCCGCCATTGTGATTGTGGCTGTGGCCGGGCTGATCGACGTGAAGACGTTCCGCCACGTCTGGCGCTACAACAAGGCCGATGCCGCCTCGTTTGTGGTGACGTTTGTGGCGGTGCTGCTGGTGGGGGTGGAGAACGGCATTTTGCTGGGCGTGGCGGCGGCGATGCTGCTGTTTATCTGGCGCAGCAGTCGGCCGCATGTGGCGGTGGTGGGCCGCCTGGGCAGCAGCGAGGTTTACCGCAACGTGCTGCGCCACCAGGTGCAGTGCTGGCCCAACGTGGTGGCGGTGCGTATTGATGAAAGCCTCTATTTTGCCAACAGCAAGTTCCTGGAGGACACGGTGCTGGGGTTGGTGGCTGATCAGCCAGAGGTGGACCATTTTGTGTTGATTGGTACGGCCGTAAATTTCATCGACGCCAGTGCCCTGGAAACATTGGAATCGTTGGCGCGGCAGCTGAAAGATGCCGGGGTGCAGCTGCACCTGGCGGCGATCAAAGGGCCGGTGATGGACCGCCTGCGCGATATTGGCTTTGTGGCGCACCTGGGCGAGCCGTATTTTCATCTCACCACTCACGACGCCATGAAAGCCATTGGCGTTGTTAAAGAGTAGCGGGCGAGGCGAAAAATCCGTAGATTTCACAGGTTATTTTTTCTGAACCATTTGTGTAATCTGTGGATAAAACTCGGTGATCGAACCTTTCTGGATGTAGAATCCCAGCCACTTGCAACGCACTTTGATCAATTACGCCTCCCTTTGTTACACTTGGCTCCATGCCTGAATTTTTTAACGTTTTACCCCCAGATGAAGCCCGCGAGCTGCTGTTTCGGCATATAACGGCCGTTCTCCCCGCCGAAACGATTGCCACGCAGCAGGCCAACGGCCGTGTGTTGGCTACGGCCGTTACTGCCCCCCACGCCTTGCCCCAATTCCGCCGCAGCACGATGGATGGTTACGCCGTGCGCGCCGCCGACACCTACGGCGCGTCGGAAAGTTTGCCCGCCTTTTTGCAGGTGGTGGGCGAGGTGCCGATGGGTCAGCCAGCGGCCGTGGCGCTGGGCGTGGGCCAGGCGGCCATGGTGCACACCGGTGGCATGATTCCCGAAACGGCCGATGCCGTGGTGCAGATCGAGCAAACGCAGACGGTGAGTGGTGGACAATCTCCAATCTCCACTCTCCAATCTCCCCCATTCCCCTTTGAGATTGAGGTGCTGCGCGCCGTCGCTGTCGGCCAAAATGTGCTCCAGGTGGGCGAAGATGTGCGGCTGGGGGCCGAGATTTTACCGGCGGGGCACAGCTTGCGGCCGCAGGATGTGGGCGGGCTGCTGGCGTTGGGGTTAACGGCCGTATCCGTGGTGCGCCGTCCGCGAGTGGGTATTTTGGCTACGGGGGATGAAGTGATAATGCCGGAGGAAACGGCCGTTCCGGGCCAGATTCGCGATATCAACAGCTACACCGTGGCGGGATTGGTGGAGCTGGCGGGCGGCGTGCCCGTCCGGGGCGGCATCATTCCCGATAACTTTGACGCATTGGCAACGGCCGCAGCTAACCTGCTGGCGGAAACAGACATGCTGGTCATGTCTGCCGGGTCGTCGGTGAGCGTGCGGGACATGACCGTGCAGGTCATTGACGGCCTCGGCGCGCCAGGCGTGCTGCTGCACGGCGTGGCCACGCGGCCGGGCAAACCCACCATTGTGGCGGCGGTGGGGGGCAAGCCGGTGCTGGGGCTGCCCGGCAACCCCGTCTCTGCCATGATCCAGTTCGACATGTTTGGTGTACCGGCCATTTATCGGCTGCAAGGGGTGCAAACGATGCCGCGCCGGGGGCTGGTGTGGGCCCGGCTGGGGCAAAACATCGCCAGCGAAAGCGGCCGGGAAGATTACGTGCCCGCCCGCCTGCAAGACAGTGCCGACGGTCTGCTGGCGATGCCCGTTTTTGGCAAAAGCAACCTTATCTACACCCTGGTCAATGCCGACGGCCTCATCAAGATTCCGCTGAACAAAGGTGGCCTGCTGGCGGGTGAATGGGTGGAAGTCCGTTTATTTTAAAGCATCCACGGATTTCACAGATGACATGACAAATGAGAACGCATAAATCTGTGCCATCAGCGAAATCTGTGGGTTATTTACGGCGGCTGCGGCGTAGGGTGTCGATGATGTAGATGGGGGCACCGAGGAAGCCAGAGAGCCGCTCGATGGCAAAAACGAGCAGGGTGAGGGCCACGGCCTGCTCGCTGCTGAGCCCGGCGCTGGCGAACAGGAGGGGGGCCAACCCTTCGCGAATGCCCAGGCCGCCAATGGAGGGCAGCAAAATGGCCAGCGAGAGGAAGGGGATGACCAAAAAGTAGTGGGTAAGGGGCACGCCGTAGCCCAGGGACAATCCGGCGGCGGCAAACCAGGCCACCTGCATCAAGTTAAAGAGGATGGAGATGCCCATTGCCTGCCAGACGGCCGTCCAACCACAGGCCTGTACGGCCGTAATTACCCCATCTACCTTTTGCCACACCGGTTGCAGCAAGCCAGGCACCAGTCGTCCCAAAGCGCGCACCAGCCGCCCTTCCAATACCACAAACCCACCGACGAGACCGATGAGGCAAACGGCCGTGGTCTGCCAGAGTAAGTTTGGCGGGAAGTTGTCCGGGCGAAAGGGGAGCGCCGCCAGCCCAATCAAAAAGAGGGCCAGCAGCCCGGTGGCCCGATCCACCAGGACGGTGCCTGCGGCGGTGCGGGCGGGCACATCCTGCGCCGCCTCGACGGCCCGCACCACGTCGCCGCTAAAGCCAGAGGGCAGCACCGAGTTGAAAAAGTTGGCCGCAAAATAAAGCGAAACCAGGCGCTGAAAGCGGATGGTTTCGCCGATGCCGCGCAGCAGCAGCAGCCAGCGGTAGGCCCGCACCACCAGGCTGAGGTTGAACAGCAAAAAGCCCACCAGCACCCAGCCGAGGTTGGCTTGCAGCAGCCGCTGGCCGATGTCGGCAAAATCGACCTGGGTGGAAACGTAAAACAGCGCCAGGACGGTGATGCTGATTTTGAGGATGGTGCCGAGATGTTTGCGCATAGTGAATTTGCCAGTTTGCCAGTGGGCGAGTGGTTAGATGGGTTCTGGTCTGGGCACGTTGACTTTGGGCAGGACCGTAGCGGCGGTTCGCGGCCCGGCGGCTTCCAGATCGGCGGCGGTGGGCAGGGGGATTTCCAGCCGCTGGCCGACAAAAAGGGTGGCTTCGGGCAGGTTGTTGTACACCTGGATGGCGCGCCAGCGCAGCGAATCGCGGTAGTAGCGGCGGGCCAGCCCGCTGTAGGTGTTGCCGTTGACCACGGTGTGGATCACCACTTCCTTGCCCCAATCGCCCAGACGGTTGAGCCAGGCAACGGCCGTTGCTCCATCCGTCAAATCCGGTTCGGCCGCGCCGTCGTAGGCGGCCCGGGCCAGGATGCGGCGGTGCAGTTCGCCATCCACCGCGATGGTGTTGAGCGCTTCTAAGGCAGCTTTTTCGGCTTCGGTCAGCTCAACCACGGCTTCCACTGCGCCGACAAACGAATAGCTGTGGTCGGGAATCAGGCAGGAAAAGTTTTGATTTTCGGTGTAGTGAAAGCCGCCCCAGCCATCTAAAAATTGTTTGTTGGTGAAGCGAAAATATTCACCCCTGGCCCGCTGTGCCCACAGGCCAAAAAGCGGGTCATGCACATAAATACTGTCCTCATCGTAACCGGTGACGACGAGGAAGTGGCCCGATTCAAACTTGTTGCCGGTGAGCTGAACCCACGGCTTGTATTTGGCCAGGGCAATGAAGGCGCGGCCTTCGTCGATGTTGCGGCGCAGTTCCTGGAGTGCTTCGGCAGCGTTGGCGTATTTTTGGTAGGTCAGGGTGAGCTGGCCTGCGCCCCAGGCGGCGTTTTTCAGGTCCGGAATGAAAGTGAACTTGGGGCGGGCACCGATGTAGGTGTACAGCTCATCCGGGGTGATGGCGACGCGCTTGCCGTTGAGCAGCATGGCTACGCTGGTGGGACCGCAGTCGCCGGAATGATCTTTGGCATCTTTGTCCCATTGGGAACGGTAGGGGATTTGCAGCTTTTTTTCGGTCATGGTTACGACTCTCCTTAAAAAAGTGACTGCCAGTTGATGATGGCGCTGAGAAAAACAAATGGCACAACTGTGAGGTGGTTTGCATAACGGCCGTCATTTTATCTGCTTTGTCACGCGGTTGCCATCGGACAAACCGCCCAGGCGTTGCCACTTTGGCGGGCGGGCACATATAATCGGCCACCTATGGCAATTTTGGCACAGAAGCAGTGGCGGTTGGGTCTGGTGGTGCTGGCAGTCTGGCTCTTTTTTTTCCTGGCGCTGGACAGCCTGGTGCACGACAGCCCGACGATGGATGAGCAAAACCACCTGGCGCGGGGGGCAGCGTTTGTAAAAACCGGCGATCCGCGCCTCAGCCTGGAGCATCCCCCGCTGATCAACAGCCTGAGCGGGCTGCCCCTGCTGCTGCTGCCCGACCTGGTATACCCCTTCGACCACCCCAGTTGGACCGAGATGCAGCCGCCAGACATCTACTGGTACAACTTTGCCGACCAGTTTGTCTGGCGCGTCAACCACGACGTGACGCGCATGATCTTCCTGGGGCGGCTGCCGATGGTCTTTTTGACGCTGGGGCTGGCGCTGGTGGGGTTCCATTTTGCCCGGCTGTTGTGGGGACGGCCGTCGGCCTATTTAGCCTTTGTGATGCTGCTGTTTGAGCCGAATGTGGTGGGGAACGGCCGTCTCATCACCACCGATTTGGGCGGCACGCTGTTCATGACGCTGGCGCTGCTGCTGGTCTGGCGCATGTGGACGGCCCCCGGCTGGCACTGGCGGCGCTGGCTGGCGGCGGGTGTGGGGCTGGGGTTGGCCTTTGGCAGCAAGCTCTCTATGCTGGCCTTTGTGCCAATTTTGATTTTGATGTGCTTCTTACCAATTTTTGAAGAAGGAACACAGAGTTTCACAGAGGAGGCACGGAGAGGCACAGAGAGGGGGAGGCGATTTTTGCAGTTGGTGAGTGCGGGGGCGTTTTCGGTGGTGGTGGTGTGGGCGATTTTTGGCTTTGAGTGGGGGGTATTTCGCTTTCCGTCGGCGGCGCTGGCGGGGTTGAACCGGTTTAGCGGGCCGATGCCTACGTTTTGGGCGGGCCTGGACCAGATTGTGAACGTGAGCCGCGGTGGGCGGATGGCCTTTTTGCTGGGGCAGTCGTCGGACCAGGGATTTTGGCTCTTTTTCCCGGTGGCTTTTTTGGTGAAGACGCCGCTGGTTTTGCTGCTGGGGTTGATGGGATTGGTGTGGTGGGGGTGGCAACGGCCGTCTATCCGCCCCAAACTGCTCTTCCTGCTTGTGCCTGCCATTTTGTACTTTGGCGTCAGCGTGATAAGTGACATTAACATTGGCTATCGCCACCTGCTGCCGATGGTGCCGCTGATCATCGTGGCGGTGAGTGGGCTGCCGATGGCGGTTGATGGGCGTGACTGGTGGCACGGTGGGGACACCGGCCGTAGCAGAATAATTGCATTAATTCTGGCTGGCGGCATTTTGCTGCCGACGCTGGCCAGCCATCCCCACTACCTGAACTATTTCAACCTGGCGGCCGGTGGCCCCGCCAATGGCGCGTCGATTTTGGCCGATAGCAGCAACGATTGGGGCCAGGATTTGCTGCGTTTGCAGGCGTGGATGGCTGAAAATGACGTGGAAATCATCAAGCTGGGCTGGTTTGGCATTGCCGATCCGGCCTACTACGGCATGGCCTACGCGCCGCTGCCCGGCTTTCCCCGGGCCGAATTTTTGAGCCTGTGGGATAATCCGCCGTTTGATCCGCAGGCGCCGGAGCCGGGGGTGTACGCCATCAGCGCCAGCAGCCTGTGGGAATCGCACCGGGTTGAGAAGAATGTATACGCCTGGTTCCGCCAGCGGGAACCGGCGGTGCGGCTTGGGTCGATTTATGTGTATGTAATTGAGTAATTGGTAATTGGGTTTAGCCTAACACCTTTCCAAAAGGCGGAGTGAGCATCCTCAGATGCGAACGGTTGTTGCAAAACCCGTTCCGCATCTGAGGATGCTCCACGCCTCGTTTGAATCAAAAATATTTATCAGCAGATTTCGCAGATTTATAAGATTTTGTCTGCGTAATCTGCACAATCTTTGATTTTTAGCATGGAGTTTTTGGAATCGATGCAGCAATCCGCAAAAGCGAGACTGAACGAGAAGCTGCTCCTGGCAGGGCTGCTGCTGTTGGCGTTTGGGCTGCGGGTGGTGGCGTTGGACGAGGCGCCGCCCGGTTTGCGTTACGATGAGCTGCAAAATTATTTGATGGCGGGGCGGGTGCTGGCGGGGGAACGGCCGCTTTACTTCGCCGAGTCGTGGGGGCATGAGCCGCTGTACCATTATTTGCAGGCAGGCAGCATGGCCCTGCTGGGCGAATCGGATTGGAGCTTGCGGCTGCCGTCGGTGGTGCTGGGCATGATTGAGCTGGCGGCCACCTGGCTGGTGGCCCAGAAGCTGCTCGGCCGCCGCGTCGGGCTGCTGGCGACCGCCTTTCTGGCCGTCTCCTTTTGGGCGATTTTGTACAGCCGGGTGGGGCTGCGTGTCGGTGCGGTGACGGCGTTTGCCACGCTGATGATCTATTTTTTGTGGCGGAGTTGGGAACGGCCGTCTGCGCAAACCTGGCGTGGTCTGGTTGACGGGGCGCTGGCGGGGCTGTTTTTGGCGGCGGGCGTGTACACCTACCTGGCCGGGCGGGTGCTGCCCGCCATTTTTGTGGGGTTTGTGCTGTTTACGGCCGTATTCCACCGCCAACAATTCAAAACCCGCTGGCCCCGCTTTGTACTGTTGGCGGCGGTGGCTGCCCTGCTCATCTGGCCGCTGTGGCAGGCGATTGCCGCCATTCCGGTGGGCGAGCAGCGGCTGGAGCTGCTGAACCAGGCGATTGTGGCCCTGCGCCAGGGCAATCCGCTGCCGGTGCTGGACCTGACGGTGCGGGCGCTGGGCATGTACGTGATTCAGGGGGAGCAAGATTGGCTGTACAACGAATACGGCCGTCCCATCTTCGACGTCTTAACCGTGTTCTTTTTCCTGGGCGGGCTGGTCTGGGTGGCGCGGCGCTGGCGGCAGCCCCAGTTTGCCCTGCTGCTGCTCTGGTTTTTCGGCGGCACTGGCCCGTCGATGATTGCCCCTCCGGCGGCCAGCGTGACGCACAGCATTGTGGCCCAGCCGGTGGCCTATATCTTTCTGGGGTTGGGCGTGGCTCAATTGTGGCACTGGATGGTGGTGGAAGAGCGTCGGCCTCGGTTAGGGACGGCGCTGATTGCCCTGCTGTTCATTGTGCCGGGAGTTTTGGCTGGCCTCGCCTTTTTCCAAACGTGGAACCGGCAGCCGGAGGTGGGTGAACTGTACCAGGCGGGCATTACGGCCGTTGCCGATGCCGTGCAAACCAATCCTACAGACGGCGCGGTGCTGGTGGGCGGGCCATACGTCAGCTACTGGCAGCCGTGGAACGCGGTGGCCTTTGATCTGGCGACGCCGGGGGACAGGTCGGCCGTACGCTGGTTTAACCCGGCGGGGGCGTGGGTCTGGCCAGCCGATGCGTTCCCGGCAACTTACTACTTCCCCGAAGCGCCGCTGGGGCCGCAGCAGTTTGATGCTGAACTGCAAAGCTTGTTTGTGGCCGATGCGGGCGCATCGGAGGAAGTTTTTGCGGAATATCGGACTTTCCTGCTGCCAGATGCGGCCCAGTTTGAGATGAGAGTGGCGGCGGTGGTGGGGGAAACGGCCGTTGCCTGGCCCCCCGATTTTGCCCAACTGCCCATCCCGCAATTGCCGATCAATTTTGACAACCGGCTGCATTTGCTGGCCGCCTCTCAGCCAGAAATTGTTGGGGAGGCGGTGCGTTTTGTGACGTATTGGCGGGTGGACGTGGCCGATCCGACGCCGTTGGTGGCGTTTGTGCATCTCACCAGCGACGGGGTGGACATTTGGGGGCAGCAGGATTGGCTGGATGTGCGTATGGCTGGCTTGCAGCCGGGTGACCGTTTTGCCCAGGTACACACCGTGCCGCTTGATCCGACTGCGCCGAACGGCCGTTACCACCTCCAACTTGGCTTGTACCGGCCAGACACGCTCGTGCGCCTGCCTATCGTGGCGGCAGATGGGCAAACGTCGGACCGCATTTTTGCCGGGGAGCTGACCCTTGATCGATAAGCGGCTGCGCGTGGGTTTGGCACTTGGAGTGGGGGGAACGGCTGTTCTCCTCTGGTCGGTGCCCGATTTTGCCACACAGCAGGTGTTGGCTTTTGCCCTGCTGGCGCTCTGGCCGATGGTGAGCTGGTCACGGCTGTTCCCCGGCGGCTGGGCTGCTCGACTGCTGAGCGGCGGCGGGTTGGCACTGCTGCTGCAAACGCTGCTGGCGCTGCTGCTTCATTATTTACCCGGTGCACCGCCGCGCGGTTTGCTGGTGGCCGGATTGGTGCTGGTGGGACTGCTGCCGCTGTTGTGGCCGGGCCGACCGTGGCCCGCGCTGCCCCGTCTGCCGAAGCATGAATGGTGGCTGCTGGCGGCGCTGGTGCTGTTGACGCTGCTGCTGCGCTGGCCGAATCTGGGCTACAAAGAGTTCCAGGGAGACGAAGGCGTCATCATGACCCGGGCGGCGGCAATGCTGACGGGCGACGATGCCGAGCTGTTCCTGCATCAGAAGGGGCCGGTGGAGATTTTGCTGCCGTTTTTGCTGTGGGGCAGCGGCGCGGCGGTGACCGAATTCTGGGTGCGACTGCCGTTTTGGTGGGCCAGCGTGCTGCTGGTGGGGGTGATGGTTTGGTTAGGCGCCCGCTGGTTTTCGCGGCAGGTGGGCCTGCTGGTGGGGCTGGTTTTTGTGCTCAACGGCTTTGGTGTGGCCTTCAGCCGGATTGTGCAGTACCAGACGCTGGTAATGTTGTGGGGGGCGCTGGCCCTCATTTTTGCCGATTTGTACCGGGAGCAGGGGCATAGGTACCAGCTGTGGTTAACGGCCGTATTCCTGGCGGGCGGTCTGCTGGCTCATTACGATGCCGTGCTGGTTGTTCCGGTGCTCGTATGGCTGGTGTGGTCCCGTTTTTGGCCTTTGGCCCGGCTGGATTGGCGCGGGTGGGGCCTGGGGCTGCTGCTGGGTGGGGGCACACTGGCCCTGTTTTACGTACCGTTTGTGCTTAATCCGAATTTTGGGCGCACGGGCAGCTATCTGTTCAGCGACCGGCTGGGTGGCTCGTTGCTAAGTTGGAGCGGCCCGGAAGTGTGGCAGATGGCCACGTTTTACAACAGTTTGTATTACGTCGTGGGGCTGACTATTTTGGTTTTGCTAGCCGTGGGGTGGCGCAACGGCCGTCGCGCTGCCGCCTGGCTCTATTTTTTGGTGCCGCTGTTTTTTTATCTGTTCATTGTGGCCGATCCACGGACACATGTGTACACGTTTTTCCCGGGAGCGGCCGTTTTGGCGGCATTGGGCGTGGCGCGTTTGGCGGAGCGGCGTGGGGTGTGGCTGGTTTTGGCGATTGTTGGGGTGGTAACGGCCGTTTATCCCTACCTGCTGTTTATCGATACCAGCCTGGAACGACAGCGAAGCTGGGCCGAGCTGCGACCGCCAGGTTATCCCACCACCTTTGCCGAGCCGCCGCTGTTTGGTCTGTTTGGCTTCCCGTACCAGGTGGGCTGGCGGGCCGTGGCCGGTTTGCCGTTGACCCCGCCCATCGCCAGTAATGAAGAGCAGGAAATTACCGATGTGTATGTGGGCCAGGCGGCGCGCACGTTTTGCCCGGATGCCAACACGTTTGTCCTGGCACAAAATGTGCAGGATTCGGTGCCGTTTGATCCGGCGCTGTTGGAAAAGTGGCATTTGCAGTATGAAGTGACGGTAAACGGCCGTCAGACGATGCAGATTTTTTCGCGGGAGCCGGTGGCGGAGGTGGTGCCGGTAGAGGCTGGGGATAGCGTGTGGTGGTTGCGGGAAACGGCCGTTGCGCCAGCAGTTTACCAACCAACCCATCCGCTTGATGTTGTGTGGGGAGAGCAGCAGGTCCGCCTGTTGGGATTTGATGTTGAGGATTCAGAGGCGTATCCGGGAGGCAAAATCCAGCTGACGCTTTATTGGGAATCCTGGGCACCGCTTGCCCAAAACTACCAGGTCTTTGCCCATTTGGTGCAGAACGATATCGTCGGCCAACATGACGGTACGCCGGAATGCGGGGTTAATCCAACTGCGCGCTGGGAAGTGGGCCAGGTGGTAGCGGATGTGCATGTTATCGCCATTAATGCGGCGGCAACCCCTGGTTCTGCAGTTCTCAAAGTGGGCATGTATGAGCTGGCAACGTTAAATCGCCTGCCGGTTGTCAGTGGACAAGACAATATGTTGACCTTGACGGAGGTAGCGATTCAACAACGGCCGTAACCGCCACAGGTAAGCCCATGATCGCCTGTTTCGTAGCTATCTTGGAGGGTAGACGGCCGTAGCCTCATTTTGAAGTTAGAACGGGCACGGATAGAATGGATAGCTGTTGGGATTTTCCAAATTGACGTTTGAAGGAAAAATATTTTCGGAGGAAAAGTTTATGCAGCATAAGTTTCGTACGTTTACGGTCATGGCCTGTCTGGTTCTGGCACTTGTTTTTGGAGCTGTCACTGTGCGAGTCCTGGTCGCAGGAACTGGGACCCCAGATTTAAGTGCTTCAACGCTGTCGGTTGACCGAAGCACAACAGTGGCTGGCGGCAGTGTGGTTTATACAGTGGTGATAAGCAATAGTGGCGGTGTGGCGGCCACTGGCGTCCTGGTCACCGACACCTTGCCCACGGAGTTAACTTACCAGGCTGGAACGTTTATTTCCAGTACGACGGGGGCTACGACGCTAGGTTATGGGGATTCTGGCAACGTGATAACCTGGACGGGTGATGTAGACAGCCTTGGTTCCGTAACGTTGAGCTATGCGGCTGATGTCGCCGATACCGTAATGACCAATGATGTGATCACCAGCACGGTTCAAATCGACAGCTCAGGTACAGTGCTCGAACGCTCAGCTTCAGTTACAGTTGTAGATTCTTTGCTCAGTTACTTCCCTATCATGTTTATGTCCGTGCCGGCACCTGTGCTTAATCCAATCACTGGGCCAACGGCCGTTGCTAATACTTTAACAGCCTCCTGGAATGTACCAGCGAGTGGTATTACCAAGTACGAGGTTGAGGAAGCGAATGGCAGCAGCTTTACCAATACCACGATTCATGATACAGGAACTGCTACCTCTAAAGCGTTTACTTATACGGCATCTGCATTTAATTTTTACTGTTACCGGGCACGGGCCTGGGTTGGTACTAGTGTTAGCGGCTGGTCTAATGTGCAGTGTGCGGTCGGCAACTACTTTGATGACTTGTCCAACACCAATTCTGGTTGGGCCATTCGCCAGCAAGATACCGATGACACCGAAAACTCTGCTTACTATCAAAATGGGGAATACGTTGTCAAAATTGGTGGCCGTTGGGACTATGCGCTTGCTTCACCCCTGGCTCAAGCGCCCAAGCCGCCCTACACGATTGAAACCCGCATTAAATTTGATCCCACGGTAGATAATCTGCATGGGTATGGCATCGTTTTTGGTGGGAACTGGAATGGGCAGCCATGCCCCGGTACCGACTATAGTGCCTGTTTTACCCACTATTATCGTTTCCTGGTGGTATGGTACGGGCCGCAGAACAGCTTCAGGATTCAGCTCAAACGTATCGACTATAACGATGAGCAAGACAATATTGGTCGTGGTGTGAACCTGGTAAGCTTTAAAGACATCTTTGTAAACGATTCCAAGGCCTTTAACACCTGGCGAATTGAAGTTGATGCCAATGGGGCAATCCGTGTCTTCCTCAATGGCAGCCAGGTAGCGTCCACCCAAGATTCAACGTATGTAAACAATCCTTACTTCGGGATTATGGCATCTTCAGATGAGTATCTGGGTGCCGAGCCTCATCTGGATTGGTTCCGGGTTACCAAACGTTAATTGCTGTTTGATTTCTTAATGATGACTACGCAGTTAGGCTGGATGGTCTGGCTGCGTAGTCATTTTTATTGTGGCAACAGAAACGGCCGTGGCAAACAAAACTTTTTTAAAACGGGAAGAGGTTAAACTCTTTTTTTTATTCCTGGGGTTGCTCTGCCTGTACCTGGCAGTTGCTTACCTTATTCACTGGCCTGCCGGTTATTATGGTTCGCTTGAACAACCCCGATTTGCCGATCCCTGGATTGCCAGAACAGAGACGATTCTTTCTGGTGGATTGCTGTATAGGGATGTCTTCACGACCACGCCTCCATTAACGAATTTCATCCTAATTCCTCCAGCGTATCTTGCAGGCAAGCTGGGTCATGTGAATCCATGGGCGACATTATCGTTTATGGTTTATTTCTCGTTGTTTAACTATTTGGGGGCGCTGGTGCTTTTGTACATGGGGGAAACACGCCGCGAAGGATTTTGGACGGCCGTATTTTTCCTCCTCAATCCACTCACTTTTGGCAACACTATCTTGCGCCGCCAGGATGAATCTGTCGTTGTGTTTTTCATCGGTGTGGCGCTGCTGCTATTCCTCAAGCGTAAACATTTTTCTGCGGCCGTTTCCATGGGATTGGCTGTATTGGTGAAGCTCACGGGAGGCATTATCTTGCCTGTGGCTTTTTTGCACAGCCGGAAGTGGCACTATCTGGTCATTCCCGCCGTGGTGTTTTTTACGGCCGTATCCCCCTTCCTCCTCCTGGCTGGTCGCGCGGCTATGTTTTGGGACTTCTCCCAGCAAGAAGGCGAACATCCCTTCCAGTTTGGCGGTGTTAGCCTGGTGGCCCTGTGGAACAGTTTTAACGAGGGCGCTCGGCAAATTTCTCTGGAGTTACCCTCGGCTTTGTTTGTGATTGGGGTGGGGGCCGCGCTGCTGTTTATTGCCTGGAAGCGCATTGGCATGGTGGAAGATTTGACGATTTTAACGGCCGTTATCCTCCTCCTTACCCCCAAACTCCATACCGGCTACTTCTCCATGTTGGCTTTTTCGATGGCACCGCTGCTGGCTAAATACCGGCTGCACTGGATTTACTTTCTTTTTGGCACGCTGGCCATCGTGGCCGACTATTACAAATGGCCAATCGAAGATTTCCCGGTTGCCTTTTACATGATGGTGGGCGTGATCGCCTTATTGATTTTGGCCGTGATCCTTATCATTTGGAAAGGGTTACGGCAGCCCAAACCGGCCCTGGTGCCCAAACCGCAAACCTCATGAAGTCACCTCGCCTCTGCTGCTTCCCTATTGGATCACCGTCCTAAATTTCTCTGCGTTGTGCCATGAGAGATGCCACCCCAGCCTTCCGCAACTTGCTGATGACGCGCCTTTTACCCGTCAT
The DNA here is from genome assembly GCA_020848035.1 of Anaerolineae bacterium. Taxonomy (GTDB): domain Bacteria; phylum Chloroflexota; class Anaerolineae; order Promineifilales; family Promineifilaceae; genus Leptofilum. The sequence goes on from JADLAX010000030.1 coordinate 86,548, forward strand.
CCTGCTGCTCTTTTTGTTTGGGGCGAGCCTCACTTCCAATCGCGTGACTTCGGGCACATACGACGAATTTGAGTACATTTCCAGGGGTGCTACTTACCTGAAAAGTGGTAATACCAATCTAAAACTGCGTCACCCAGTGCTGTTGGATTCGTTGGCTGCGGTGCCGCTGCTGCTGCTGCCGGATCTCCAGCTCCCGCTTGATGCTCCAGCGTTGGCGGCGGGCGACTTTCACGTTTATGCCCGCAATTTTATGTGGGAAGCCAACGCCGCCATTGCCAGCAAGATCTTTTTTCTGGCCCGATTGCCGGTGATGGCCCTGTCGCTGCTGCTGGCTACGGCCGTTTTTGCCTGGAGCCGACAAAAGTTAGGCACGATGGCCGGGCTGGTCGCCCTGACCCTGGTGGTGTTTGATCCAAACTGGCTGGCACACGGCCGTTTGGTCACCCCCGATGTTGGCCAAAGTACCCTCATCTTCCTCTCCGTGTACGCCTGGTGGCGCTACCTGCAAAAATCGGCGTGGCCGCGACTGCTGCTGGCAGGCATTGTCCTGGGTCTGGCCCAGACCGCTGGATTTCCCGCTCTCATCCTCTACCCGATTCTATTTTTGGTGACGGTAGCTCACCTGTACCAGCGCCAGCAGCTGCGAAACTTGGCCTGGCCCTGGCTGCTGCGATTGGTTGGCCTGGGGCTGCTGAGTTTGCTGACCATTTGGGCGGTGTATGGCTTTGCCTGGGGGCCGCTGCCCTGGCTAAGTCTGTCCGGCCCCGCACCGTACCACTGGGTCGAGTTCCAGGATCTGCTGGCCCGGCTGGACCGCCAGGATCTGGCTTACCTGAACGGCGAGGTGTATCGCGGCGGCAAGGTGGCCTTTTTTGTGGTGGCCTTCTTCTTCAAGACGCCGCTGCCTTTGCTGCTGCTGGCATTTGGTGGGCTGATTGTCCTGCTGCGCCGTCGCGGCTGGTTGCTAGAGGTGGCGCTCTGGCTGGTGCCTGCGGTGTATTACGCCACCTCGCTCACCAGCTCGCTGAACATCGGCTACCGCCATATTTTGCCGATGCTGCCGTTTTTGTACGTGTGGGGTGGAGCGGCCGTTTTCCTGGCCAAACAGCGCTGGCAAAAAGCAGCGGGTCTGGCCCTGCTCGGCTGGCTGATTGTGGCTTCGTGGGGCATTTACCCATACTACCTCACCTACTTCAATGAGCTGGCAGGCGGCCCGCGCAACGGCCTCAACCACCTGGTTGTGTCTGACCTGGATTGGGGGCAGGATTTACCGGGATTGGGCGACTATGTGGCGCAAAACGGCATCGACGAGCTGTACCTGAGCTACTTTGGCACCACGCCGCCAGAGCAGTTTGGCATTCGCTATCGGCCCATCCCCGCCTGGCCGCCGCGCGGCATTCCAGAGCAGTGGCCCTTCCACCCAAACTATCCGCTGCCCGGCACCTACGCCATCAGTGCGGCCAATCTGATGGGGGCCCGCTTTGCGGAAAATCCAGACACGCTCGCCTGGTTCCGCAGCCAGACGCCCGAAGCGGTGGTGGGCAATTCGATTTACGTGTATGAGGTGCCCCGCCTGCTGGATACGGCCGCTCCGCCGGTCAATTTGTTGCTCTCTGGTCTGGCCCTGGCGGATGTGCCGGGTGAGTTTGTTGCCAACCAGCTGCACACCAACGATCTGCGGCCGCGCTGGTTTGACGCGCAGCGGGCGCTGCTGCTGGCATCAGAGAACAGCGTGCTGCTGCTGCCAGCCAGCCAGCCCATCGACCCATTTTTGCAGGAAACGGTGCTGGCGAAGCAAACGCCATGGCAGACGTTTACGGCCGTTTCCACCACCCCGGTCCACACTTACCAACTGTCGGCAACGGCCGTTCTGCTCCCATTCCTTGCCGAACAAACCAGCAACACCGTCTACACCAGCCCGGTGCTGGTGCCTGCTCCCGCCGAAGCCCAGCCTGTGACCCTGCCGGTGACGTTGGATACGGCCGTTTCCCTTCTCGGGTGGCGTCTGGTGGCAGCGGGCCAGCCGGGAGGGACAATGAAGGTGATGACCGTCTGGCGGTTCGAGCAAGCGCCAGTGCAGCGCCTGGCCATTTTCATGCACCTGCTGGCCCCGGACGGCACGATTTTGGCCCAGTTTGACGGCCTGGACGCGGCCAGCGAGACGCTGCATGCCGGTGACGTGCTCATTCAGCTGCACGAGTTGGCGCTTCCGGCCAATCTGCCGGACAATACCCGCTGGCTCAACGTGGGCATCTATTACCCAGACAGCCTGACGCGCCTCACGTTACCCAACGGCGCGGGCGACCGGCTGCTGCTGCCCCTGACGGCCGTCGAGGAAGAGTAGAAGGAACCAATGCTGCGAACTGCCAACCAACCCGCTGCCCCTGCGCCTGCCTGGACCGTGCCGATTTGGCTGGAAATTGTGCTGCTGCTGCTGCTGTTGGCGGGGGCGCTTTTTTTGCGGTTGTGGCAGTTAACGGCCGTTCCTCCCGGTTTCCATTTTGACGAAGCCATTGATCTGCGGCAGGCGCTAAATATCGTGCAGGGCGCACGTCCGCTTTACATCACCGAGGGCTGGGGCCGCGAGGCGCTGTACTATTACCTGGTCGCCCTGGTGCTGCAAATTGTGCCCTACAACCCGCTGGCGCTGCGCGTCTCGGCCGTGATTTGCGGCATGGGGCTGCTGGTTGTGACTTATTGGTTTGTGCGGCGCTGGTACGGCCGTTTGCCCGCCTGGATTTCGGTGGCCTGGCTCAGCCTGCTTTACTGGCCGCTCTCCGCCAGCCGCTTTGGCGTGCGCCACATCTCGCTGCCATTTGTCTTTGGCCTGGCCGTGTGGGCTTTCTGGTGGGCCTGGGGTGATGATGAGACCCGGCCAGTTTCCAGGCCCCGCTTTGCCCTGGCCGGATTTTTGCTGGGGCTGACGCTGTACACTTACCAGCCCGCCCGCTTTGTGCCCTTCATCTTTGTCCCCTTTTTTGCTTACCTCTGGCTGTTTCATCGCGCAGCGCTGCGCCGACGGCTGACGGCACTGGCGCTGTGGGTTGGGACGGCCCTGCTGGTAGTGCTGCCGCTGATCGTCATTTTGCTGCAAAACCGAGGGTTGGAATCAGGCGAGCGAGCGTTTACCATCGAGCCGTTGACCCAGCTGCTAGACGGCAATCCGCAGCCGGTGCGGCAAAACCTGCTGGCCACGGCCAAAGTATTTACCATCAGCGGCGATCCGCTGGAATCGTACAACGTGCCCGACCGCCCCATTTTTGTGCCTGCCTGGACGGGTTTGTTCTTTTACGCAGGGCTGCTTATCGCCCTGTGGCGCTGGCGGCAGCCGCTGCCCATGTTTTTGCTGCTCTGGCTGCTGGTGATGCTGGCGCCCACGGTGCTTACCCTCAGTGCGCCCAACTTCAACCGCATGGTTGCTGCCCAAACGCCTATGGCCATCATCGCCGCCCTCCCCTTCGTCGAACTGGCCAAATTGCGCCTTCCGAAAACTGCTCACCGTGTACCGTTTACCGATTACGGACTAACGGCCGTTCCCCTCCTCGTTCTCCTCCTCGCCCTGGGCTTCACCACCGTCGCCACCTGGGAGGATTACTTTACCACCTGGCCCAACCATCCCGGCACGGTGGCCCCGCTGGGGCGCAACGTGGCGGCCATTGCCCACTATCTGGAGTTTGATGCCAGCAGTGCGCCCGCCGTCATCAGCAGCGCCAATTTAGAGGATGCCGCGCCGTACGTGGTGGATGTCAGCCTGGATCGCGACGATTTCCCGATTCGCTGGGTAGATTCAGGACAGGCGATGGTGCTGCCTGCGGGGGTGGCCAACGGCCGTCTCATCGTTGCCAGTGATCGCTGGATTGATGACGACATTCGTGCCTTCTGGCACATTCCCACTAAGCCGATTACCCAAACGACTGAGTTTGCCGTCTATCCCTTCCAACAGCCTAACTGGCAGCTGGACGTTGGTTCGCCTTTCTGGGCCATCGCGCCAGGTATGCCCTGGGATGGCGCAGGGGAAGGTCCGCCGCTGCAAGCTAGCTTTCCAGCGGTATTTCAGGGGGAGGGTAACGGCCGTCTCACCCTGCAAACCATCACCCTGACCCGCGAGACGGCCCAGACGGGCGCGACGCTCACCGCGCTTTCCATCTGGCAGGTGGAAACCGATGGCGAGCCTGCCTCCCTGGCCATCTTTGCCCACTTGCTCGACGCCAGCGGACAGATTGTGGCCCAGCAGGATGGCCTGGGCTATCCGCCACACACCTGGCGCGTGGGCGATATTTTCACTCAGGTGCACCATCTGGCCTTAGACGGCAGCCTGCCGCCGGGGCGCTACTGGCTGCAATTGGGGCTGTATCGCCGGGAAACAGGCAGCCGCTGGCTGGTGCTGGACGCCACGGGGGCCGCCCTGGCCGACCGCATTCTCATTCCCGTGGAGGTGTCTGCCGCGCCATGAGCCGCCTATTAAATTACCTCCGCCGGATTGACCCTGGCTTTGCTGTGGTGCTGCTGCTGAGCCTGGTGGCCATTTGGCCGCTGGTGGCCCGCGCCAGCCTGCCGCAAGAAACAGACGCCGAGCTGCACATCTTTCGCCTGATGGAGCTGAGTTACCTGGTGCGCAGCGGCGAATTTTACCCCCGCTGGGCGCCCGATTTTTACCACGGCTACGGCTATCCCATTTTCAATTATTACGCGCCGCTAACTTACTACATTGGCCTGGTCATTGATTTAATGCCGAAGTTGGGGCCGGTGGCGGGCATCAAGTTTGTTCTGATTTTGGGCTTTTTGCTGGGGGCGCTGGGGCTGTACGGCTTGGTGCGGGACAATTGGGGGCGGGTTGGTGGCTATGTGGCTGCGGCCGTTTTTCTTTACGCGCCCTACATTCAATATGTTGATCCCCACGTGCGCGGTGCCGTGCCAGAATCGTTTAGCTTCGGCGTTTTTCCGCTGGCGCTGTGGTGCATGGACCGCTTTTGGCGGCAACAAACGGGATGGCGCTGGGTGACGGCCGTTTTCACCGTTGCTGCCGTCATTCTCACCCACAACCTGATGGCCCTGCTCTTTTTTGGCCTGTTGGCCGCCTGGGCCGCCTGGCGCGTGGCTGAACTGTGGCTGGCGGAGGGGAAAACGGCCGCTTTGCACAAAGCGCGTGGCTTGGGCGGGATCTTGCTGCTGGGGCTGGGATTGGCGGCTTTTTTCTGGCTGCCAGTGATTTTGGAGCGCAACGCCGTTACCCTGAACACCCTCATTGGCAACAACGACAATTACGACTTTCGCACCCATTTTTTGTCCTTGCGTGAGCTGCTTGCCTTCTCTAGTCGGATCGATTGGGGGGCAACCGAGCCTGTTTTTCGCTTTAACCTGGGCGTGGCCCAGTGGCTGTTGGGCGGTGTCGGGCTGGTTATGCTGCTGCGGCGGCGCATGACACAGGCCAGGCATCTGCTCTTTTTTGCAATTGCCTTTGTGGCCCTGGTTTTTATGCAGCTGCCCCAATCGAAATTCCTGTGGGAAGCGACGCCGATTTTGCCCTTTTTCCAGTTTCCCTGGCGCTTGTTGGGCGGCACGGTGATCATGTTGGCGGTGCTGGCGGGGGCGGGAACGGCCGTCTGGCTGCAACGCACCCCTCGATTTGCCAATTGGATGACGGTGGCGACCATTGCCCTGCCGCTGCTGCTGGCGCTACCCCTTAGCCAGCCCGCCCCGTGGCCCGATTTTGGCGAAGTTAACCGGTTGCGCCTGACGCTCATCGAGCTGCGTGGCCGTTGGCTGGGCACCACTTCCACTTCCGACTACGTGCCTGCCACGGTCGATGCCGTGCCGCGCCGGGAAGCGGCTGTGGTTGAAGGATTTTTTGAGAACCAACCGCTGGATCGAGTAAATCGGCCAACGTTACCAGAGGGTGTGATAGTAGAGACGGAGAACATTACGCCGCTGCACATACGCTACTCTATCAACGCACCGGAAAGGTTTCGCCTGCGCCTCTTTATTTTTGATTTTCCTGGTTGGCACGTTACGGTCGATGGCGAACCAGCGGAGACGGAGCTGGGCTTGCCGGAAGGGTTCATTGTGGTGAAGGTGCCCGCTGGGGAACACGTGGTTGAGGTTCGCTTTGGCAGCACGCCAGCCCGCACGGCCGCCTGGGTGGGAACGGCCGTTTCCCTCTTCATCACGCTTTTGGTTGCCTGGCAGCTGCGCCGTCGAGCCGCAACGACCTTTGCCGCGCCGTGGACAAGGCTGGATCAATGGGCGGTGGGGACGGTTGGCTTGGTAACGGCCGTTACCCTCTTCATCCTCCAGCCCAGCCACATTTTGCATGACAACTCCACCGACTGGACCGTAGAACCGGCCCAGATTGATACCCTGGTCGATTTTGGCGGCCAGATTGCCCTCATCGGCATCGACCGCTCGCAAGAAGAAGTGCGGCCGGGTGATACAATCACCGTCAACGTTTATTGGAAGGCGCAGCAGCTGCTGGAAATCAACTACCAATCGTTCCTGCACGTCTTAAAGGCAGATGGCAGCCTGCTGACCCAATCAGACCACCTGAACCCGGGTGATTATCCGACACGCCGCTGGCCGTTGGACCGGTACGTACGCGATGAGTTTGTGCTTACCATCCCTAAGGACGCGCTGCCGGGCAGCTACCCCGTTACCGCCGGGCTGTGGGTGCAGGCCGAGGGCTGGCGGCTGCCCGTCCTGGACGCCAGCGGCAATCAGATTGATGATAAGGCGACGTTGTTTACGCTGACCGTGGTGGATGAGTAATTGGGTAATTGGGTAATTGGGTAATTGGGTAATTACCTGCCACCTGCCACCTGCCACCTGCCACCTGCAACTTGCAACTATGACAAACTTCTTCCGCAATAAACCCACGCTTTCGCTTACCCTTATTTTTACGCTGCTGGCGGCGCTGTTTTTGCACCGGGCGCTGTTTCCGGCGGCGGGCATGGCGCTGGCGGGGCTGGATGCCCGGAGTTTGTTTGTGCCGTGGTGGGAGTTTGCACGGACGGCCGTTTTCTCCGGCCATCTTCCTCTGTGGGACGCCAACAGCTTTAGCGGCTACCCCTTCCTGAGCAATCCGCAGGTGGCCCTGTTTTACCCGCTGAACTGGCCGCTGCTCCTGCTGCCAGTGCGTTTTGGCCTGAGCTGGCACGTCCTGGTGCATCTGGTCGTCGCCGGGCTGGGCATGTTTTTTCTGGTGCGCTACCTCAGCGGCAGCACGGCCGGGGCATGGCTGGCAGCGCTGGCCTTCGCCTTCAGCGGCTTCATCGCGGCGCGGATTTGGGCGGGGCACATCGGCCTCATCGCCACCGACGTGTGGCTGCCCTGGCTGATTTTGGCCACGGCCTGGAGTGTCCAGCAGAAGACAATCTGGTCGGCGATGATCGCTGGTATTCCGCTGGGCCTGGCCATTTTGGCCGGGCATACCACCTCGCTGCTGTACATCGGGCTGGCCTGGGGGCTGTTTGCCGTCTACCTGCTGCTCACCACGCCCCACCGCTGGCTCGTCGTCCGCCAGATGGCAATGATGACGGTGGTGGGTTTTTTGCTGGCCGGGGTGCAGCTGGTGCCGCTGGCCGAATTTTCTACCGTCTCCTCCCGCGCCGCCGAACCGAGCTTTGCCTTTGCCACGGCGTACTCGCTGCCGCCGTCGCACATCATTACCTGGCTGCTGCCGGAATTTTTTGGCGAGCCGACCCGGGCGGGTTACTGGAGCGTGCCCGCTTTCGATGAGCTGACCTATTACGTCGGGCTGCTGCCGCTGCTGGGATTGGCCCTGGCGCTGCGCAAGCCGTCGAAATTGAGCTGGTTTTATCTGGCGCTGCTGGTGCTGGGCTTTTTGCTGGCGCTGGGCAGCTACGGCTTCCTCTACGGCATCTTTTACGATTTGCTGCCGCCGTTCCGCCTGGCCCGTGCGCCGGGGCGGGCGGCGTTTTTGCTGGTGTTTGCTCTGCCTGCGCTGCTGGGCGAGGCGGTGGCCCAGTGGGAACGGCGCGATTGGGACGAGAAATCGGCTGGATTTATGCGCTGGCTGGTGGGGGGAACGGCCGTTGCCAGCCTCACCTCCCTGGCGGCCACCGGGGCCGTTTTTGCCGCCCAACACCCCACGGAGACAAGCGGCCGTTTGTGGCATCAGCTGGGCGGCTGGGGAATTGCAGTAGTGGGGATAGTGGTTAGTGGCTGGGTGCTGGTTAGATATTTTGCGGAGGGGGATGCGGTTAAGAAACGGTGGTGGTTGGGGGGATTGGCGCTGCTGCTGGTGGCGGATTTGTGGATTTTTGGTTTTAAGCTGGTGGGGGTGGGCAGTACGGCCGTTGATCCCCTCTGGCCCGACGCCAGGCAGCTCATCGGTGAGACGGAGCTGCGGGTGCTGCCCTGGGGCATCTCCATTTTTGAGCAAAACGGGGCGGCACAGGTGGGGCTGGGTTCCGTTTTTGGCTACAACGCGCTGGAGGTGGGGGCCAACATCGCCTTTGCCTCATCGGTGCCCGACCCGCGCTCAACGGCGTACGATATTTTGGGCGCGGGGTACGTCGTGGCCACCAATCCGCTGCAAGGAGTGGAGGAGGGGGAACGGCCGTTAACCCTGCTGGGCAACACAGATCGCGTCTGGGTCTACCAGCGGGGCCGCGCGCTGCCGCTGGCTCGCCTGGTGACGCAGGTGGAAATCATCTCAGATGCGGCTGCCGCCACCGCCCGCGTGCACCAGCCCGATTTTGATCCCACAACGACGGCGATTTTAGAGGCGGAACCGGATTGCGCTTTGGCTGGTGGTGAAGCGGGAACGGCCGTTGTCACCGAAAAGGCCAACGGCTACTGGCAAATCCAAACCAGCAGCCCCGCGCCCGCGCTGCTGGTCTTGAGCGAGACGGCGTATCCCGGCTGGCGGGTATATGTGGATGGGGTGGAACAGGAGTGGGCAGTGGCGTATACGGCCGTACGCGCCACCTGTATCCCCGCCGGAGAACACACCATCGAATGGCACTACCAGCCGCGCAGCTATGCCATCGGCGGGCTGTTGTCGCTGCTGGGGCTGGTGTTGGTGGGAACGGCCGTGTGGCGCAAACCGTGGTAGCGTCGCGGCTGTGCCGTGTGCTCCCCTGTAGGCACCTCTCGTCCACTGGGCGCTGCAAACAGCGTATCGTAGGGAAAGTCGCTGCCCAGCTTGACCAATTCTGCCCGGCAGTAGGCATCAATGCGCTGCTGCTGGGCGGCGGTGAGCAATTCGCTGGAGTTGCCAACCTTGCCCTTCCGCATCATTTTGCCGTTTGGATTGCTCCACGGCGTCAGCCGCCCCGGGTAAAACTTGTGGTTGATGGTTCGCATGTGGGCAAATGAACTCTGGTCAACCACCAACGCGGCCTCTTCCGGCGTCAGCGCTACGCCCATAAACTCGGCCATGCGCGGGACCACGGCCTCGCCCAATCGTTTCATTTCGGGATAGAGCAAAAACAGCACATTGGGCTGGTGCCGTACTGCCCAGAACGTGGCGGCATGCCGCGCCCAGGAGCCAAACAAAAAGTCGTCCGATAAAAATACGTCGATGAAAGCATCCAGCGAAGGGGTCAGCGGCCCAAAGCTGGTGTCGCGCGCAAAATAGTAGCCGGACACCGCTACTTCCTTGGGATCGCGCACTACACAAATGTAACGCGCCGCTTCCCGAAACGGAATCAAATCCAGCGGCAAATGGGATTTAATGATGCGCAGACCGGTCGGCGCATTTTGCCAGACGATATCGTGCTGAATGTCCAGGGCGTAGCCGGGCATACCGTCTGGCCAGGGGATCACGTCGTGGACGTGTTCAAATTCGGCCTGGCCCCGGTTGGCGATAAGATGGGCCATCTGCATGGTCCAGTTTGTGCCGCTTTTGTAGTAGGCGCTGACAATCACGTCATGGGGCGTTGGTTCGTAACCGGCAAAGCTGGTTTCCCATTGGGTCTTCTCTTTAAGCAGGATGTTTGTTCTGGTGAAGAGAGACACCATCAGGCCAGCTTTTTCGATGAGCCAAAATATGGGAACGAACAAAAGATAGGTGGGCAACCATAAAATTTTGGCCGCCAGCGCCATTTTTTGCTCGTCTCGCCGCCGTTTTTCCTGCTGGGCTTGAATCAGGTTTAGCTGTGTCATGTGTTCTCCTTCCATAGGGTTTGCCTATTATACGCTGGAGAATAGATGCGTCAGCTTTTTACCTGCAAATTTGGCGTAAATCAGCTTCAGTTTTAATGGCAAACTGGGGGTGGGATTGGTAGGAACGGCCGTGCAAAATCTCATCATCAAAGGAACGGTTCATAGGAGTACAGTTCTGGACATTAGAATTTCTGCTGGTAGAATTTCTTAAGACAAGTGCCATGTTCTAAATTTAGCTGAATTCTTCTCAAAGCAATCAGATAGTTTGTTGCAATAATGTAAGGGAGTATTTCTATGCTTGCTACTGTTCTTCTAGCTGACTTTGCTAATCTCACTGACAATTCCAAAATTAATGTAATGGGAGTCTTTAGGCAGATTAACGCAGGTCAGTTCCCTTGCCGACACCTGTCCATGTATTTAGTCATCAACTTGCAAACAATGCCGCTTGATGAGCTGCACGGCGAAATGGTATTGGTTGCCCGCTTGATTGATGCTGATGGGACCGTGCTTCATCAACTGGAGATGCCATTCACATTTCCTGAATGGAGTGGCAACCTTCGTCCCGAAGCCAATTTCATTTTTCAGATTAACAACCTGCAATTCTCTTATCCTGGAGAGTATGTATGGGATGTTTTTGTTAACGATGAAAATGTAGGGCGGTATGAATTTAATCTAAACCAACAAGCCAAAGAAAATGGATAGAAGAAGTGTCTACCTCTGCTGATAAGCTGTTTGAACGTGCTAAAATTCAACAAACTGGCTGGAAGCGTCAGGAACTTGATAGACTTTATAGCGGTTTTGGATTTATAATCCGCAACGGTCGGAGTCATGACATTGTTAGCCATCCAGGTTATCCTATGCTTCGAGAAACGCTACCTCGACACCGTGATGTTAAACCTGTATACGTCCGAAATGCAGTCAGGCTTATTAACGAGTTAAACAATCTTCAAAAGGAGGATCACGAAAATGAATGAACAGCTTTGGCAGCAGGCACAAGAATTGGCGGAACGTCGCTATTTTACAGTGATTCGCCGTGAAGAAATGGGGGATGACGAATCTTACTATGAAGCGACTCATCCTGATTTACCCGGATGCAGAGCTGATGGTAAAACACCAGAAGAAGCCAAACAGGAACTCGCAAAAGCCCGCATGGATTTTATTTATTTTTTGCTTGAAGATGGTTTGCCTGTGCCAGAACCTCAGACCTACGCGGTCCAGGCAAAAGGTGAACTGCTAAGAGAATCAACGATCCCACATCATGACTATGTGGTTGAGAAGCTGCCTCCCCTATAACAATTCCTTCCTACACGTATATCAATTCCAAACGGCCGTCATCCACCAGCCAAAGTTTGGTAGCGAATTGCTCAATGAAATACCGGTCGTGCACGACGGCGAGGATGGTGCCTTCGAACTGGCTGAGCGCTTCCTCGAACATGGTGCGCGAGGGGATGTCCAGGTGGTTGGTGGGCTCGTCCAGCAGCAGGAAGTTGCAGCCGGAGGCGACCAATCGGGCCAGCTCTAGCCGCGTCCGTTCGCCGTAACTGAGACGGCCGTTGGGCCGCAGTGAATCATCCCCCGTGAACAAAAAGTAGTGCAAAAAGGCGCGGGCATCCGTCTCGTTGAGCGGGGCAACGGCCTGGATGGTGCTGAGCGGCGTTTGTGCCGCGTCGAGCAGCTCCTGTTCCTGGGACATATAGCCAAGCTGGACGCTCTGTCCCAGCCGTACGTGCCCGGCCAGCGGCGTTAGCTGCCCGGCGATGGTGCGCAGCAGGGTGGTTTTGCCGCTGCCATTCTCTCCAGTGAGGATGATGCGTTCGCCTGCCTGGGCTTGCAGGTTGATTTGGGTGAGCAGCGGCGCGTGGCCAGGGTAGCCGACGGCCAACTCTTCCAGAAAGAGCACATCTTTGCCCAGGTGGGGCGCTTCATCTAAATCCAGCTTCATTTGCCAGCTGCGCAGCGGCTTTTCGACGCGCTCGTCGGATTCCAGGTAGCGGTCGAGCTTTTTCTCGCGCGATTTGGCTTTGTTGGCCACTTTTTTGGCCAGGCGGCGCACGTTGGGCTGGCGCGGCGTGGTGGTTCGTTCCACGGAGCGAGCCTGCTCGAAGGTGCGCTGGATGTCTTGCTTCATGCGGCGGATTTCATATTGTTGATCTTTCCAGGTGGACAGGTGTTTTTCCTGCTCGCTGAGGTATTGGCGCAGGTAGTCGGTGTAGTTGCCGGGGTAGTCGCGGATGGTGTGGCTGTGCGGATTGAGATCGAGGATGCGGTTGGCGGTCTGGTTCAAGAAGGCGCGGTCGTGGGAGACGATGAGGACGCCACCGTTGAAGCCGCGCAGCCACGCTTCCAGCCATTCCAGCATGCCGATATCCAGGTGGTTGGTTGGCTCGTCGAGCAGGAGCAGCTGCGGTTCATCGAGCAGGATGAGGACGAGGGCGAGGCGCGTTTTTTGGCCGCCGCTGAGGCTGCGCACCAGCAGGTTGGGGTCGAGGTGGTCCAGTTGGAAAGTGGCAAGGAGGGGTTGGATACGGCCGTAATCTGCCCGATTCAACTTCTCCAACACCGCATCATACTTCAGTTGAATTTCCTCGTGGTCAGGCTGCTCCGCCAGCGAATGGGCCAACTGGCCCAACTCAGCCTCCAATTCGTCCGGGTCGCCAACGGTCTGGTGCAGCAGTTCACCCAGCGTCTGGTTCTCATCGGGCAAAAAGCCCTGGGCCAGGTAGCCAATGCGCAGGTTGGGTGGGTTCAACGTGATGCCGCCGCGATCCGACTGTTCCTGCCCGGTGAGCAGGCGCATGAGCGTGCTTTTGCCGCTGCCGTTGGGGCCAATCAGCCCGACGCGCTCGCCCGCGTTGATCGAAAATGTGATGTTTTCCAGAATAGGAGAAAGCCCGTAGGCCTTAGAAAGGTTGTGTGCCGTTAACATGAGTTCACCCGTTTTGGCGGCGCCGCGCGCCAGCCACCATTGCCCCGTTGGGGGTCACATTAGAAATCAGAAAAACAATGGGATGAACTCAATCCGTCATGGGTCACCTCGGGTGAAGATGTGCCTATTATCCAGAAGTGCGCGGATCTGGCAAATCGAATAGGTGATACACACGAATAAAACGAATAGACGAATGGCACGAATAATGATTTGATTTGCCTTATTTGTTCAGTCGTCTATTCGTGATCACTTCTTAACGGTGCAGCCACTCGCTTTTGAGGATGGAATAGACGGCCGTATCCCACCACACCCCGCGAAAATATTGCGTTTGGCGCAGGATGCCTTCTGGCTGCATGCCCAACTGCTCGGCCAGGGCGCGGGCACGGCCGTTTCTAGCTTTGGTTTCGGCGTAGATGCGGTGGATGTTCAGCTGGCTGAAGGCGAAATCGAACAGGGTGTGACAGGCTTCCGTGGCGTAACCGTGGCCCCAGAACGGCCGTCCAATCGCACAGCCAAACGACGCTTGTTGGTTTGCTGCATCCTCCAGCCGCACGCCGCACGTGCCGATGAGTGTGCCATCGGGCAGGCAGATGGCCAGTTGGTAGCTGGTGCGCGGGATCTCGGTCGTGCCCTCCAGGATATGGGCGAAGATTTGCTGCCAGAACGGCCGTGTCATCTCTTCCTCCGCATAAAACTGCTGGTAATCGGGATCGTCGGTGGTGGCGAAAAAAGCGTCAAAATCGGCTGGCTCAAAATCCCGCAGCACCAGCCGGTTGGTGGTTAGTTGGAACATATCACCTCAACTTTTGCCCACGCCGTTTTTGGGTGACAGGTAAATGAGCGGCAGGCTGAGCAGCGTCATGCCGTATTTGACGATGAGGTTGAAGACAAAAATCTGCCAGACCGTGGCCCAGGGCAGGGTGAGGAAGTGATCTTGCAGCAAGGGCAGTGCGCCAAACGCCCCGACGGCAAAGATCAGATTATCCACCGGCACGCTGATGCTGTTGCTCAGCAGCACCCGCGCCCACTGGTAATTTTCGGTGATGCGGGTGACAAACCAGTGGTAGACCTCGGTGTCTAGCAGCTCGCTGACCACTTCGGCCAGGATGGAGGCGATGACGATGCGCCACAGCGGGCCGAGAATGGCGCTGAACTCCGCCCCCAGCCCCCACGACGGGTCGCTGGGCACGCTGGCGGCCCAGGCCAGGTAAACAGCCATAAACAGGTTGATGATCGCCGCCATGATGATGAGCGCCTGGGCATTGCGCTTGCCCAGCAGTTTGTGCACCAGGTCACGTAAGGTGAAGGTGATGGGGTAGATGAAGGTGCCCATGTCCACGGCGTAACCCGCCACCAGGCCGATCTTCAGGCTGGTGATGTCGGCCAGCATTTGGGCACCGATGTAGCTGGCCACTATCATGACGGCGGCGGTGGGAACGGCCGTTGCCACCACCCGCACCGCTTCAGATTTTGTTTTGTTTTGCGTAAAAACAGTCATAAAAAGTTCCTTCCGACAACACGCAGCAGCAAAACAGACGCTGCTCGTCTGCTTGGTTCGCCTGATGCTGTTCGTTTAACGTTGGCGGGCTTGGTTCCCGCAGTTTTGGTTGCGCCAATTGCGCTGCCGGGTACGGGCGGGGTGCCCTTTTCTGCTACCGGCGAGGCAGGATTATAACAAACTTTCTCGTTCTGGCGATTGCCTGCCTGCTTCCGTTACGTTGCCACCCACTTTTTGATGGTTTCATACGCTTGCGGATGATTGAGCATCTCGAAATGATTCATGTCTCGCCCCACCCATTGCTGCGTTTCTGGAAACAAAAGATGCAGCTGAGGCTTTGGGTGACGGCCCAAGGCGCTCTCTACGGTCACCAGGCCATCACCAATCAGCCAATCACCAACCTGGCTGGCTTTCTTGCCGATGGTTCCAGCGATGGCATAACACTGCACCCCTTCCGGCAGGGGCACAGGCGTCCGGCAATCGCCCGAATTTTCAAATCGGTCTTGACCCTGCCAATCTGTGCTCACTACATTGCCGTAACGTAAATCTGTCACCCCGCTGCTCCGAATTTTTCCCAGCCGAGCAAAAGGCGCACTGTATGGATTTGTTTCCAGAAGATTATCAATCCAGTTACCACCCTTTTCCAGCAGCGCTCCATGATGTGGCGTGCCTAAAAACACGATCTTTTTTAATTGTTTTGGCCACGTATGGCCGAAAAGTTCCCCGTAGTAGCAGGCACTGCGGGAAATCAGGCCGCCCATGCTGTAGGCTATGATGAATAAGTCAACTGGCTGTGGCGATTCAACCAGAATGGCTTCCAGGAGACCGGCAAATGCTTGACCATTTTCAGACGTGTGCAGCCCGGTATTATAATGCAGGTAGAGCGGCATGATTCCCAAATCGCGCAACAGGGCTGCGCCGTGATCGTGACCTTCTCGGTTCCATTGCAGGTCATTCATGCTAGAGCCGTGTACCATGATTGCTATACGGCCGTCTGATTTCTGGATCATTTCAGCAATTTCGGCAGTAGTAAGGGGCTTCCCTTCACGGCGAAAGCGCATCGGGATGGCCAGCTGATTTTCACTGGCCATCAGATAATCACCAAGCACGCCGTTTAAGGCGGCCAGTATCGCTTCCCTGCCCGGCGAGGAGTCGCTTTCTCCAATCAAGGCGCTCAGCTGATTTAGCGAAACATCCAATCCTTTACCGACTATTTTTGTAATGGAGCGAATGTTTTTGTAGACCATGCCCGTGATCCCCTTGGTCCGGGGCGGATCAGTCTTGCTTTGTACCCTACCAAGGTTGATGATGGTGTGATGCATGGCCTCCACAATGTCTGTCACGCCGACAATGGCATCAACCGTTACTTTCCCGGCTGCTTGAATGTCTTTTGGACGATTGCAGGATGTTTGGGACATATTTCCTCATGATCTTTCATCGTTTAACGAATAGTTGAGTATTCATTTTCCGTGTCAAAAAACAGGGGGTTGCTGTATAGATGGTTTGTTGATAGCCCGGCCGTTGCGCAATTAAACGGCCGTACAGGAATACTCCCGCCAGCCTACACCATGCTTGTGTGGGTTGTCATCTTTTATATGCCGTTTGTTAATAATGGGCGGGCGTGGGTTCCCCGTTTTGGTTGGGCTAAAAGCGCCGCCGGGTACGGGCGAGGCGCTCTTTCCTGCTACCGACAGGTGGGATTATAACAGAGTTTGCCCATCTGCCAGCCTGGCCAGCTGGCAACAAAAAAGCGTGGCCAAGCCACGCTTTTTTGTTGGTATTTAGTTGAAATGCTGCGGTTATTTTACAAACGGCAGCTGTTTGGCCCAGCGCTGGAGCCAGCTCATCTCGGCCTGTTCGGCCTCGGTGGTGCCTCGTTTGTAGTAATAGCCGTGGTAGTAGTAGCTGTGCGTTTTCTTGGAAACGCGGTTCAGTACCGCGCCAAACAGGTTGGCTTCGGCCTGGCGCAGGTTGTAGATGGCTTGCTGGATCACCTCGCGCCGCGTTTTGCCCACGTTGATGACAAACACCGCCCCATCAACCCGCTCCGACAGGATAGCCGCATCGGCGACAATCACGGCGGGCGGGCTGTCGTAGATGACCACGTCGGCGATTTCGGCCAGTTCGGCCATCACCTGTTTCATGCGCTGCGAGCCGATCAGCTCCGATGGGTTGGGCGGCAGTGCGCCGCTGGTGAGCACACGCAGGCCGGGAACCTGGGTGCTTTCCAGGAAGTTGCTGGCCGACAGCTCCGGCTCGCGCAGCAAATCCGTTAGCCCTTTGGGGTTTTGCAGGTGGAAGATCTCGTGCTGCACCGGGCTGCGCAGATCGGTATCGACGATGATGGTGCTGTGCCCGGCCTGGGCCATGACCACACCCAGGTTGGCGGTGACAAAGCTTTTGCCTTCGCCGCGCACGGCGCTGGTAACCAGGTACGATTTGCTCGGCTCATCCACCGACATAAACTGGATGTTGCTGCGAATCATGCGGTACGCTTCCGACTGCGGCGAGAATCGGTCGCGGGTGGTGATGAGGGCATTGTCATACCCTTCGGTATTCACTTCGCGGATGGCCCCGAGGGGGTTGAGGCCAATCATTTTGCCCAGGTCATCGCTGGACTTGATGGTGTCATCCATGTGTTCCAGCACAAAAATGAGACCCAGGCCCAGGGCCAGGCCGATGGCGGCGGCTACGGCCGTGTTGAGCTGCACATTCGGCCGTACCGGGTTCAAGCTGGGCTGCGCTGCCTCGACAATGGCCAGGTAATTGGACGATTGGTTGCTGTCCAGGAAGGCCAGCAGCTGGGTGAAGTTGCGCTCCCACTCGGTGATTAATCCGGTTAAGGCATTGATTTCTTGTTGGAGAGCGGCCGTTTCCGTGGCCGATAGCTGGGAAACGTCGGTCGCTTCCAATTCTTCCAGGCGCGTCTGGCCTTCCTCAATTTTGGTTTGTAGGCTGGCCATGCGCTGCTCAACAAAAGTGATCGTTTCGGCGAATTCCTGGTTTTGCAGGGCGGTGGGGCTCATCAAAATGAGCTGGTTGGCTACTTCGTCGGCGATGACGGCCGCTTCTTCTGGCGAATCGGCCTCGACGGTGATTTCAACCAGCTGCGTGTTAGGCACCAGCTTGGCAGAGACAGCGCCCCTCAGCCGCTGCCAGCGTGTGTCCAGCCCCAGCGCTTCCACGGTTCCTTCCAGCACCGGCTGGCGCTGGGCCAGGGCCGCGTACGTCTGAGCCAGTTCCTCGCTGGTGCGAAAATCCTGGGTGCTAATGTTGGTTGTTTGTAAAGATTGGCCCACCAGGATGCTGGCGGTGGCCTTGTAAACTGGCTCCTGTTGGCGCGTAACGCCAAAGCCAATGGCCAGGGTAAAGATGAGTACCAAAACCAGCACCCACCATCGTTTGAGCACAATCGCTGCGTAGTGACGCAATTCCACAAAATCTGACATCATTTCCTCCGTTTGCCTGCAACAGTGGGTACATTCTTAGAAAATTCTTCCCTCATACCAGTACGCAACAGGCTTGATTCGCTTAATTTTTATATATACCCATGCTCTGGCCACCCCTCAGCCCGAAGGGATGCTCTCCTGACCGTGCCGGTTGGGTGGCACGGCGGGACGCCGACCACAGCCCGAGAGTTTGTATAGTTACCTGCTTTTTGGGGTTGATGAATTTGGTTATGGCTCTTTTGTTATCAGGTGCCTTTCAGTTTGAAGAGGACACCGATGGTTCTGAAGAGGATGTAAATGTCCAGCACGACGGAAAGGTAGCGAATGTAGTAAAAGTCGTACTGGAGCTTGATGAGCGCATCCTCGACGCTGTTGCCGTAGTCGTAATGAATCTGGGCCCAACCGGTGATGCCCGGTTTGACGGTGAGGCGGGTACGGTAGAAGCGGACTTCTTTTTCCAGGGTTTCGATGAATTCCGGGCGCTCCGGGCGGGGACCGACCAAACTCATGTCGTTTAGGAGTACGTTGATGATTTGCGGCAGCTCATCGAGGCGCGATTTGCGTAAAAATTGGCCTACACGGGTGATGCGCGGGTCTTTCTTTTTGGCCCACTGCGGTTTGCCGTCTCTTTCGGCGTTGGTGACCATGGTTCTGAACTTGAGAATTTTGAATTTCTTCCCTGCCCGGCCGCAGCGTACCTGGGAGTAAAAGACGGGGCCAGGGGAATCCAGCATAATAGCCAGGCCAATGGCCGGCATGAGGAGCAGAAAGACCGGGGCGGCCAGCAGCACGATGATCAGGTCTAGCATGCGTTTGGCGGCCAGCTGGAAACGGCCGATCAGCGGTGCTCCCTGCATGGCGCTTAAGGCCCAGGCGGGGTCCACGTGCTGGATGGGCACACTGCGGCACACTCTTTCGTACAGATCGGGCATCCAGGAGACCTCGATGCCCTGAGCCTGGCATTCAACCAGCTGGCTGAACAACGGCCGTTCCAAATTTCGCTCCAGGGCAATCACCACCTCCTGCACACCCATCTGCCGGGCCACGTGCAGCACTTCTTTCTCCGCGCCAAGAATCGGCGCGCTGGCCAAAGACTCGTGGACGGCTTCGGGCGCGTTGTCTAAAAAGCCAACCACCTGGTAGTTAGTGAGCGGTTCGCGCTTCAGCGCCCGGGCGATGGTGGCTCCCCGGTCGTTAGCCCCGATAATCAGTACCCGGTGGCGGAAGGGTGGCGCAAAAAAGACGTAGGAGTAACTCCAGCGCCAGAGGATGATGGCGGGTATCACCAGGACCAGGAAGAAGATGACAAACAGGCGCGGCAGCGACTGTGAGCTGACAAAGTAGACGCCCCAGTAGATGATGAAGCCCAATATGCCGGTAACGAAGACACGAACGGCCGTTAACGTACGGCGACACGAGGTAGGAATATCGTATAAGTCATTCAGCCCGGCCAAAATGCCCCAGCTGATCAGCATAATAGGGAACCAGAACCAGCGTTCCCGCATAATCGAACTGTCTATGGACTGGCCGGCTGAGTTTTGCCACCATAAAAATGCGCCCGCTACGGCCAGCAAAACCAGGCAGGCATCGATGAACAGCAGCAGCAAGCGGCGCTCTGAGAAGGGCAGCTTAAACATGTTTGTTTTACGAAAAGTAGGCATGGTGTTAGCCAAGGCTTGGGGAGTGGAATCGTTTGGATACAACTTCATCGTCAAGTTCCTCCCTGACAGATAGGCAATACAGCTAAGTTGTGATCAACGGTGGGTGGATATCGGTGTTAAAGGGTTGGGTTCAACCCGGCGACCATTCTGGCGAGTGCCGCATCATAGGCGCTGGCGGCGTGGCTGAGGGTGTATTTGTTCAGAAAGGCGTGGTGCCCGGCAGCACTCATAGCTTCCAGGGTGTGGCGGTTGTGAACCAGGCGGCGCAGGGTGTGGGCAATTTGTTCGGCCGTGGGATTGGGCAGCACCACGCCGCACGCTTCTTCAGTAATCATCTGGCCAATTTCACTATCTGGCTGCACAAAGCCCAAAATGGGCGTGCCGCTGGCCATAATGCCGTACGATTTGCTGGGCACGCTCAGGCCGGTGAACGCCTCATCCAGGCACACCAGGGCCAGGTCGGCGGCGGAGAGCATTTCCGCCAGGCATTCCATCGGCTGATAGCCTAGAAACTGCACGTTGCTCAGGTTGTGTTGGGCGACCAGCTGCTGGAGCGTCTCCTTCTTAGCCCCCTCGCCGACAAATTGGAAGAGCACTTTCTCGGTCGCCAGTTCGCGGGCCGCTTCGATGATCGGCTCCAGGTTGTGGGTGCGCCCCATGCGCCCGGCGTACTGGACAACAAAAACATTGTGGATGCCGTGCTGGTGGCGAAAACTGTTGTGCTGTTTGGGCACTGGTTTGACCCTCTTTTCATCGGACCAGTTGGGGATGCGGATGATGCGGTGGTGCAGGTGGCACGGCAGCTTTTGCCGGACGATGCGCTCCATATCCCGACCAATGACCACGAGAACGGCCGCATGGCGAAAAATCAATTCGGTTATCCACCGCCAAATCCGGGTAATGGGTGACCGGGGCGACAGCACGCCCAGGTTGACCGCAATTTCCGGGTAAATGTCGTACACAATCAGCAGGTAGGGTAATTTGAAAAGTTTGGCAAACAGCCAGCCCACCAGGCCCAAAAATGGCGGATTGGTGGTCACCACCACGGCGGGGAAGTGCTGGCGCTGCCGCCACAGCAGCAGGCCAACCGACCACAAAAAGGAGAGGGCAAAGAGGGCGCGGGAGAGCAGGCTCTTTTTCTGGTCGCCCAGCGTGTTGACCCGAATGATTTCTATGCCGTTGTAATGCAAGGTTTGTGCCGTCGTTTCTGCCTCGGTGCCCCAGCTGGGCCGGGCACAGTAGACGGTAATCTGCCAGCCGAGTTCCGTCAGCCGCTCGGCCAGCTCGGTCATGTGCATGCCGGTGGAAATCATCTCCGGGTAGAAGTGCTGGCACAGCAGCACAAAACGCTTGTTGTCCATTCTACAGATATCCCAATTTTTCCAGGTGTTTTTGCAGGGCTTCGCTCTCGTGGTAGGTGAGCGGTTCATCGCCGAGCTGCTGGGCCAGGTGTTCGTTTTGGGCCAGCCACTGCGCCAGCACCTGCCGCAGCTGGTGGGCGATTTCCGGGTGTTCAGCCAGGGCGTTGTGCTGCTCGGCCGGATCGGTTTGCAGGTTAAAGAGATACTCATTGCTGCGGTGGAAGTAGCTGCGCCAGAAGTGATACGGCCGTCGCATAATGTCCCACAGCAGGCCGCGTGCCAGCACGTGCTGCACTGTTTGCCCCAGCGTCTGCCGGTTGCGCGGCGGCTGGCGGATTTGGATGTATTTCCACTCCTGGCTGCGCACAGACAGGTAGCGGTTGTGGATGGCTAGGGATTGCGTATCGGAAAAGGTGTAGGTGCGCACCTCCTCCGTCTCTTGGTTCAGCAGTGGCAGCAGGTTTTTGCCCTGGATGAAGCGGCGCGTTTCGGCAGGTTGGGGGAGGTGGGTAACGGCCGTTACCGTTGGCACCAGATCAATCAATTCGGCCAGACCGGGCACCCGCTGCCCGGCATACGCCCCGCCGGGGAACTTCATGATGAGCGGCACATGGATCAGCTCGTCATACGGTGGGTGACCGTGGGTGTAGAAGCCATGCTCATAAAACGCCTCGCCGTGGTCGCCCACGATGATAAACAGCGTCTCGTCATAGATGCCCAGCTGTTGCAGGTTAGCAACCAGCTGCCCCAGGCAGTGGTCGTTGTAGAAAATGCCATCGTCGTACAGATTCATGAGCCGAGCACGGTCGGCCTGACTCGCGCTGCGGATATCGTCGCTTTCGCCGGCGCCGGGCTGGTAAAACGGCCCGCCATAACGGCGAAACGGTTCGGGTGCGCCGTACGGCTCGTGTGTTTCGATGGACCAGACAAAGCTGAAGGTGTTCTGTGCCGGGCGTTCGGCCAGCCAGGGCAGCAGGTAGTCATTGATGTCTTCGGCCAGGGGCAGGGCGATTTCGGCTTCGGCCGTGTGCAGCAGCCCTTCTTTGGCGGCGTTAAGCCGGTGCCGTTTGGCCACCAGGTCTGGCTGGCGAAAGAGGTCGAAGTAATGGTCAAAGCCGCGGCTAAAGCCAATTTCCCCGGCGATGTTGCCCATGGTGTTAAAAGCGGCCGTTTCAAATCCACCTGCTTTTAGCATCTCCGGCAGCCGCTTGAGACCCACCGAAAACATATTGTCGCGCGTGGTGGCCTGGTGCACCGTGGGGTAAACACCGGTCAAAATGGAGGCGGCCACCGGGCGGGTCCAGGTGGTTGAGGTGAAACAGTTGGCAAACACCACGCCCTCGGTAGCAAGCTGGTCGATGTGGGGGGTGATGTTACGGCCGTAGCCATAACAGCCCAGGTGATCCGCGCGCAGGGCGTCTAAAACGTAAAGAATAATATGCATGGGTGTTCCCTGAAAATAGGACACTGATTTACACAGATGAACGCTGATAAAAATCTGTTGAGAAGGTGTGTTTAGCCATCATGGTGGGCCTGCTGTGGCTTCTGAAACTGCCACTTTTGCGGGGCGAATACCTCAAACAGCGATTTGCGCAAGCGCAGCCGATGCCAGCGCACGGCCTGCATGTAGATCAGATTGCGGTACAGCCGCGACTGCCATACCCGGCTTTTGTGAAACTGGCCGCGGTTACTCTGAAACTGGTGTAGGTCTTCGGTGAGTTGACGGCCGTACTCTTGCTTAAAAGCGGGATACAGCTCGTTTTTGACGTAGGTGTATAGTTCAAGGTCGGCCTGGTTCTGTTCTTGCAAAATGGCGCGGGTGCGTTTGTCGGCCAGCAGCTGGTTGGCCAGCGTTTTGTCTGAGGCCACATTTTTGCGCTCATACGAGATGTTCAGGTCGGGGGCCAGCAGCTGTTTTACCAGCAAAAGCGACTCATCAAAGTGCTCCACCAGCCCCACCAAAACCTGCTTATTTTCCAGCACGCGAATCGCTTCACTCACATCATCCGTGCCGGTGAGCATGCGCGTTTGCCAATTTGGCCCCCAATCGTTGGTGTGAACCCATTCCTCAAAGGTAACCGGCAGCTGGCGTCTTTCCTGCAAAAATTGGAAGTGGGACGCCTGCCGCCGCAGCGGTTCACGCATCAGGGCAAAAAAGCGCACGTCTGGCTCTGCTTGCTTCAGGTCGGTGTAGATGCGGACCTTGTGGCCAGCAATGCTTTTGAGGCGGGGGTAAACGGTGCGCAGCTGCCGCAAATCGCGCGCCGAGTAGCCGTCCAGCGGGGACATGGCGTTGTAACCCTGCCAGGGCAAGACGTCGCAGTGGTTTAGCCCGTAGGCGCTGCGCAGGATCCAGTGCACGGTTTGCCCGGCACATTTTTCTATGTGAACAAAAGCAAGCATAAGCAGCCTTTTTTATTCTTCGTCTAGATAAACGGGTTGCAGTTCGGCGTTGAAGGTGTGGGTGGTTGTACCGCTGGGGGTGCTGTCTGAGAGCACGGTTTTGTACAGGGCTACCAGCCGCCTGGCGTAGGGCCGGACGTCCAGCTCCTGGCAGGCGGTGCGGCGATTTTGCTGGCCCATTTGCTGGCGCAGGGCGGAATCGGCCGTAAGTTGGACCAGGCTGGCGGCCAATGCGGCCGTATCGCCCGGCGTCACCAGGAGTCCATTTTGGCCATCGTGCACCACTTCTGGGATGCCGCCCACCGGCGTGGCCACAATGGCCAGCCCGGCGGCCATCGCTTCGATGATGGCAAAAGGCAGCCCTTCGTTGTAGGAAGGCAGCACAAAGATGTGGGCCTGCTGCAAAAGGTCGGTTTTGGCCTGGCCTTGCACGATGCCAATCAGTTCACAGCGATCTTCCAGACCCAGCCCGGCAATCTTGCGGCGGGCTTTTTCCAGGTCCCCTTCCTTTTCGCCATCACCAGCCAGCCACAGGCGCAAGGGCGTTCGTTCGGGGATAAATTGCATGGCCTCGATCAGGTCAAAGGCCCCTTTGCGGTCGCCAATCGTGCCCAGGAAGAGGGCGTTGACTGGCAGGCCCGGGCGGGTCTGGGGCGGCGCATAGATATCTACAGCCAGGCACGGCCGAAATGGATAAATGCGCGCGGCGGGCACCAGGCGGCTCAGCGCTTTTTTCCACTCGGTGGAGACGGCGATGACGGCTGCGGCGCGGTTCATCATGAAGCGGGTGTAGGCGGCCAGCAAGCGAGAGCGGCGAGTGACCAGCGCGTCGTATTCGGCGGCGTGAATGTGGAGGATGAGGCGACGGCCGTACAGCCTGCTCAGCGCCACGTAAAAGGTATCTTTCAACCAGCCCAGCCCTTGCGAGGTATGAATGTGCACCAGGTCGGGGCGAAACCGGGTGAGATCACGTGCAAATCGAGCATATTGGTTGAGGGCCAGGCGCAGATTGCGCCAGGAGAGCTGACCCATCTCGCTGTTGGCATAGCGCTGCACGGTGGGGAAGTAGAGCAGGTCAACGTCTTGCGCCAGGACGGGCACCAGGGCATCGGTCAGGGCCAGAATGCCACCAGGTTTGCCCTGGCCTGGGCCAACCATTAGGATTTTTGGCTTCATACTTTGTGTCCTTGTTGCTAGAGTGGCCCAATCTCAGTTGGGCAGGGTGGCCAGCAATCTTTCGTAGAGCTGCTGGGTTTGGCGCACCGATTGGGGCTTGCTAAACCGTTCGCGCACAACCTGTTCGCCCCGGTCCAGCAGGCGGTTGCGCTCCGCTTCGCCCAGTTCCAGCACGCAGGTGATGGCTTCGGCCAGCTGTGCGGCGCTGCCGGGTGGCACCATCGGCCAGCCCACATCGCCCAACATTTCCGGGATGCCACCAACGGCCGTTGCCACCACGGCACACCGGGCCGCCATCGCTTCTGAGATGACGCTGGGCAGACATTCAAAGTGCGACGGCAGCACCAGCAGATCGCTGGCGGCCAGCAGCTGCGGCACGTCGGTGCGCTCGCCCAGAAAGGTAACGGTTTCTTGCAGGCCCAGGCGCTTCACTTCGCTTTTGAGCTGGTTTTCCAAGGGGCCGCTGCCAATGAGCAGGCAGTGAACCTGGCCCAGATGCTCGGGCGACAGCAGGCTGAGCGCTTCCAGGAAACCCTGGTGGTTTTTCTGGGGAAAGAGGCGGGCGACGACGGCGATGATTGTTTTGTCGGCGGGCAGACCGAGCTGCTGTTTGGCAAACGGCCGTGGTACACCCAGAGCAAACTTGTCAATGTCGATACCCACATAGAGCGTTTCGATCTTCTCGGGCGGTATTTTTTCCAGCTCGATGTACTTTTGCCGGTCAAATTCCGACACGGCAATGATGCGGTCAGACAGCGGGCTCAGGGTGCGGTCTACCAGGTGTTCGGCCCACATTTTTGCAGACGCGGGGGCATGTTCCTGGGTGATGATGATGGGCACCCGGCGCAGCGTGCCCCAGAAGCGGCCCCAAAAGTTGGAGCCGCTGAGGTGGGTATGCAGAATGGTGACATCGGCCAGCACCGGCCACAGCGTTTTCCAGACAGACAGCTGGAAGCGGGAGCGCCGCTTCAGCTCGATGACGGTGACACCCGCCTGGCGCAGCAGGTGGTCCTGGCCATAGGCTGGTTTGTCACGCGTCACACAAATGACGGGCGTAAATTTGGTGCGGTCGATGGTGAGGGCGACGTTGGTGACCACCTGGGCCACGCCGCCGCGCCCCAGCCGATCGACCAGGAAGAGAACTTTTTTGGGTGTCATGAGAAGATTTTCACCGCGGAGCACGCGGCGGGCGCAAAGGAATAAAAACAGGTCTTTCGGAGCTGGTGGGGTCAAACTGATTTTTGCACCGAATTGACGCGAATGAACACGAAAATTAGCGTTAATTCGCGCCAATTCGGTGCGAACTCCCTGAAATCCCAAGGAGCCTAAAAAACTTGGCGGACTTGGCGGTTAAACGGCCGTTACCGGGCAAAAATAGGCGTGCCCAGGGTGCGGTCGAGCTGCATTTTGGAGCGGTAGAGCAGGTATTTTTTGAGCAGGGCGAGGGTGACATTACGGCCGTTGTACGGTGCCATGTCTAGCAAGAGCAGCAGTTTAAACAGGCGCGGTTTGCTCATAAAGGCGAGTGATACCGGGCGGTGGCCAAACTGGCGCAACTTTTCCTGGTAGCGGGTTACGTCTTCGGCGAGGGAACGGCCGTACGCTTGTTGGTAGCGCGGATACCATTCGTGCTGCACAAATTCGTACAGGGCATGGTCAGCCTCGTTGCCTTCACGCAGCATGGCCCGGCCTTGTTCCGATGCCAGCAGCCGTTTGGCGGCGGTTTCGCCCTCGGCTACGTTCATGCGCTTGTAGGCGATGTTGAGGTTGTTGGCCACCATGACCTTCAGGAGCAGCAGCGATTCGTTAAACCGTTCCGTGAGTCCAACAAAAATTTCCTGCTGCTGGATGATGTCGATGGCTTTGTGGACATCGGCCGTACCGGCGATCATTTTGGTCTGCCGGTTTTGCGACTGCTCTTCCTGCCGCCACGCTGCAAAGACGCAGTTTGCTTCGCCCAGGGTGTTGATGCC
This sequence comes from Anaerolineae bacterium, assembly GCA_020848035.1. Classification (GTDB taxonomy): domain Bacteria; phylum Chloroflexota; class Anaerolineae; order Promineifilales; family Promineifilaceae; genus Leptofilum. The sequence goes on from JADLAX010000030.1 coordinate 113,120, forward strand.
ATGTTGGTACATGGAAGCGCGCATTTTGAGCGGATCGCGCATGAAGGTGAAGTATTGGAGGCCGGGATATGCCTCGTGCAGCGGTATGTGCGGCTGGATGTGATGGCCGCCAATGCCTTCTAGCTCGGGATAAAGCGCCTGGGTGTAGGCCAGGTCGGCGAGGGTGGCCGGGGCCAGCCACGGTATTTGCTGGAAGGCAGGTGGAATGGCCAGCGGCCTGACTTCGCAGTAGCGTGGGCCAAGCGTGCTGCGCAAAATCCATTGCAGCGTGGTGCCGCCGGTTTTGTGAATGTGAATAAAGGCAATCAAGTAAGACAACTCCTCGGAAAATAGGCCGCGGATTGCGCGGATTAACGCGGATGAAATTTAGTAAATCTGCGAAAGCACATGGGTGAAATGGCCAAAGAAATTGATGCAAAAGTCGGAGGTGGAGCTACTCCGGGACGAGCGTTGGGGCAGGTTTGTGCCGGGGAGTAACTTTGGTCGGGGCAGGGGCGGTTTTTTGGAAAACGGCCGTATGCACCACTACCATCGTCAAAATAAACCAGGTTGGCTTTTTAATTTCCCAGGACATCGTGGTGATCCCGATGCCCAGGATGACTAGCAGGGTCAGGTAGAACATGGCTTCCCATCTGGGCAACTTTTTCAGGTGCAGGCAGCTAATTACGGCAGCAAGGGCAAACAAACCCAGGCCGATTGCTCCCGATTCGATCAGAATGGCCAGGTAGGTGTTGTGGGCCGACTTGTCTTTGTAATCAACGGCGGCCTTGAAGGTGCCGCTGCCGGTGCCAGTTAGCGGATGTGTTTCAAAAACTTCCAGTGCTTCGGTCCAGATGAGGCGACGGCCGCTCAGGTCTCCTTCCTCAAACTCGGCCTGTGTGGTGCTTAAGCGGTCAATGGATGTTTGGGGAATGAGCGGCTGGACAAAGTAGAGAGCGGCGGCCAGGAACGAGACAATGAGAATGCGATCGACAAAACGGAGCCGTGTTGAAGCCCCGAGCATAAACCAGAATGTTGGAATCATCACGATAAACGCGGTTCGGCTTGCGGTGAGGAGGACGGCAAAAACGCCCAACGGGAGAAACAAGTAGTTCGCGATACTCAGGAATTTGCTCAACTTGTTGTCGCTTGTTGCCGCGGAGATAGCTAAGTACCAGGCAATCGGCAAGGTCAGCGCAATAATGAGGGCAATGCCGTTGGCGTTAAAACCCGTAGCGGCATAGCGAGGGGTGCTGCCTCGGGAAATGCCGGCAAAGTAATTAGAAATCGTATCAATCACCGAAACGTAAGCGCCTAACACAAACAGTTGCAGCCCGGCGCGGACGGCTTCCTGGGTCGATAACAGATCCCAAAGCAGCCAGGCAAAACCCAGCAGCTGTACATAGGTGGAGATGCGATCCAGGGTAGCGTTTGTGTCGTTTGTCCACAAAATGGTGAGACCATTCCAGAAGAAGTAGAGGAAAACGACCAGGTGAAACGGCCGTAGCTGGCGCAGCTTTCCTGTCGCCACCACGGTACCCAACCAAAAAGCGGCTACCAAAATACCCATCACGCGGGAAATGCGGCCCACGCCATCCACAATGACGGAGTTTTCCCAGGGGATCATAAAAAGAAGCACGAGTGCTAACCAAAATGCAATCTTGCGCATAGTAACTTGAACCTTAAGTTGTCGGTTGTCGGATTTGAGGAAGCGGGCACTCCTGAGAGAGTCGGGAGAGCCCGCCTTGTGGTTTGTGGTGGTTAAGGGGTTTTGGCGATGAAGGGTAGAAAGGAGAAAATGTCTGTGGGCATCACCTGAATGGTGTCGGTCAGAAGTACCTCACCCTTGTCTAGGGCTAACAGCGTTATTTCGTAGGTCGTGTAGTTTTGCAAACCTGTCAGGACATATTTGAAGATGTTCGTTGGGATGTTGGTGATGGGTGAGGGCGGTGCCCCGTTTGGCCCACTGTATTGAATTTGGAGAACGGCCGTATCTGGCAGTACCTCGCTAATTTCCCAGGTTAAATAAATTTCTTTATCACCCGGCGAACCATTTAAGTCGAACCGTGGTACGAACTCCAGGGCACCAACATCGGCGGCAAGCCCCTTATAGTCATAGTTTACCGGGGCCTGGGCGGGCCAGGAAATCGATTGATCAACCGTAAGCGTATTGTTGGCATAGTTTACGTCCACCACGGTCACCGGATCATTACTGCCCACGCGAATAAGATCGCCATCCTGTAATCCAAGTCCATCTGTAAAATACCAGGCTTCAGAAACGGGGATGACCTTTCCACTGCCAGCCGCTGACGTAAACGTCAACGCGCCTCCTGAATCCCGTGCTGCTGAATCTGGTTCAAGCTCAAAATTACCTAAACTGGAATTTGCAAAACGGGGATTCCCGTCAAAAGAATGGATATCCTGACCGGTTGTGGTTTTGAACGCCGCAAGGGAATTTAGCGTCACGCCCGCCCACCGGTAAAGCCCACTATGGCTGCCACTGTAGAACAAATTGTAGTCGAGTACCCAGGTGGGAGCGTTTGTGGTGTCATCTTCGTTTGATTTGTAATGGAAACTGGCTCCATTGCTCAAATCCACGTAAACGTTGTTTTTCCAGCGCAAATTTTCCCCACAGCCAAACCGGTGGTTGGTGACATCGGCCAACGTGTTAAACAGGGTATTGTGAACGGCCACGCTGTTGGAAAGGGCACCGGCCTGGCCGCAGCTCTCGTTGCTATCACCAACCCCAAGCTTCAGGTTAATCTGTGTGTTGTTGTAAAGAACATTGTTTCTCACAATGACATGTTTGGTTTGCAAGGAAGCGGCCGTTGGTTCCAAACTTACCTTAATCCCCTGTTGACCCCCGTAAATTTTGTTTTGCTCGACAATAATGTTCTCCCCCGCGCCATCAAGGTATATGCCTGCCGAATATTTACCCGGCGACCCGTGGCCAGTGATCTCATTGCCTTTTACCAGGATGTTGGTCGGTTGGTCAATGTCGGGGCGGCCAGCAATGCCAATGGCAATGCTGGTGGTTGTTTTAATGGTGTTGTCCAGGACGCGTATGAAGTGAGAATCTCCCGCAACCTGAATAGCTGGATGATCTCCCGTATCGACGTTTTGCAGTAGATTACCTTGGATGGTTACGTGTGTAACCTGGTGCACGGTATCTGTTGTAGTGACATGAATGGTTTTGGCTCCATCGTTATTCATCTGGCTTTGGTTTTCAAAGGTGCAGTTAAGAATCTCTACCTCGGTGATACTGGCATTCCTGGCCCGGATTTGAATGGCGCCTTTCTGAAAATCGCGAAATGTCAGGCCTTCAATGCGGATGTAACTTTGTTCCAAAATGTGCCAGCGCCAACTGCCTGAACCAGTGATGATTGGCGTTTCGCCGGGATAATTCTGGTAGGTGATCGGTTTACCGGGCAGTCCAGAAATGCCTTGCTGGATGTATTCGTCATAAAGGCCACCGCGAATAAAAACCGTGTCGCCGGGTTTTACCTGGCTGGTGTTGGCTGCATATTCAATTGTTTTCCAGGGTTGGGAAATAGTTCCCGGGTTGTTGTTATGGCCCGTCGGGGCTACGTAAAAACTATTCTGCGATGCTTCTACCTCAAGGTGCATAGAGGTAAAAATGGCTAGGATGATAAAACTGATTAGATGAAGCATAACTCTGGCATGGGAGCGCCCCGGCTGAGCGCCAAGGGTTACCTTTATATTCATTTATCTCTTCCTATACCTGCTCTAATTCGTTACTTCTTCCGATAAAGCTAAAGCTTGTAGGCGGGTAGTATAGAAAGAGGTTTTGCTTTTGTTCAAGTCAATAAGTAGTACCTGCGTCCTGGTGCGGGCGTATTTCAGGCAGTTTTTAACCAGTTGCTTATTTTGGGGCTGGCCATCGTTTCGATTAGTTCGAGCTGTTTTTCTGTTAAAACAGTGCGCCAGCGCTCATCCACTTTGATTTCCGATGTGCTTTGTTTACGCATCTTGTTACCCAGAATATGGTTGTCCAATTCCCGAAAATCGGCCATTTCTTGAAGCGGTTGAACCCCAATAAATGTAAACACCGGGTTTAATGTTTCCAGAGTGTGTGTTGTAACATCCTTATAATGAATCTCAATTTGACGATCTTCGGGGACGCTTTCAAGGTGGCGGCGAATGTTATGCTCGGCGATAAGCCAGTGATGGGTGGCTTGCTGAACACTCATATCATCGCGGCGGCTCAAAATGGAGGCGACCACTCCGCGCACATCGCGGATCAGGTGGATGACATACAGGTCGATGTAGGGTGAAAAGCGCAGGTAGCGTATACGCATGGGGTCCTTGGAGGTATCGAGAAAGACAGGTTTGCCCGAAATATCTAAGATGGCGCGAGCAAATGTTTCATTTCGCCGCACCAACCGGTGCATGGCCTGCTTGTGACCAGGCCACAGATTGAACCAAAGCCAGTCTCGGATTTTTTCAAGCGTATTGCTGCGCAGCGAATCGGTTCGCATACGACGTGCCAGAGGGTTTGAACCCAGTTCGATGCGTGTTCCCAGGTGTTTATTTAGCGAATACGAAATGCCATACTCGTTTACCTTCGTGGCGACTGCTTGCCAGAAGGGGTCTTCTTGGAACAGCTGGCCACAGGAGCAGCGGTAGGTGGTGAGATTAAGGTGTTTGGCTGGCCCGGTTAACATGCCCACCGTGGCAATTTCTGGGTGGGCTCCCAGCAGAAAGCTGGTGAGGGTTGAGCCAGAGTAGGCGTGAGATGTGAGAAAAACGTAGGGGATTTTGCTTTTTTCCATAACATGTCTGATCCTGCCAGGTTGAAAAGGTGAATATTACAAGCGAGCCCCGACCATGCGGGAGATAAGCTGTAGCTGCTTTTCAGATAGGGCGGTCCGCCACTTTTCATCTAGTTTTATTTCTGATGATTGGCGCTTGCGCATTTTGTTGCCCAGGATGTGGTGCTCGGTTTCGCGGTAATTGTTAAGGGTTTCAAATGGTTGTGCGCCTAGAAAAATGAAAAGCCGATTTAGCGTTGGCAGGGTGTTGGTGACCAGATCTTCGTAGCTGACCTGAATTTGGCGGTTAGCCGGTACAGTTTTCAGCAGGCGGTTAATGTTATTTTCGCGGGCTATCCAGGAGCGCACGGCCGTTTCTACATTTGTTTCCGGGTGGCGGCTGCGTATGGAAGCCACCACCCCGCGCACATCGCGCACCAAATGAATGACGTACAAATCCAGGTTTGGGGCCAGGGGCAAATAGCGGATGCGCATCGGGTCTTTGGCGGTATCGAGGAAGATCGACTTCTCCGTCACGTCCAGGATGGCGCGGGCAAACAGCTCGTTCCGCCGCGCCTGCTCTTTCAGGCGGGCCAGCTGGCTGGGCCAGAGCGCAAAAAGGAGCTGATCCCGCGCTGCTTCCAACTTCGAGCTGCGGAATGAGCCAGCCAGCAATCTTTGCCAAACTGGATTGCGGCTTAGCTCAAAGCGTGTGTCCAGGTAATTGGTTAAGGAGTACGAGAGGCCATACTGGTTTACGGCCGTTGCTACCGCCTGCCAAAATGGATCTTGCTGAAATAACCTGCCGCAAGAGCAGGGATAAGCCGCCAAATCGAGGTGCTGGGCTGGTCCGGTTAGCTCACCCACCGTGGCGATTTCTGGATGCATGCCCATTAAAAAGCTGGTGAGTGTCGAACCGGAAAATGCATGGGCGGTCAGAAAAACAAACGGTATTTTTTGCTCAGGGTTCATGCAGTTTAGCTCTTCAACCAGTGTGAAAGGTCCTGGCCGATTAACGTTTGCAGGGCCACAATTTCGTCCCGGTACAGCCGGGTTAACACGGTTCTGGCCTGCGGTGGCATTTCTGTCTTGTCGGTGTTGAGGTTGATCTGTTTTACCTTCAGCCCCAGGGTGCGGCGCAGAGAGCGGGGCAGCAACGGCCGTAGCCAATCCTTCACCCAATTCGGCCGTATCAAAAACCGATTGACCGCCTGCAACTTGGGCGTGCCCGATACATTGTGCTTGATCGAAAAATCGGGCACAAATGATTCATCCACTGCCAAAAAGCGAAACAGTTGCTGCATCAGCGCCGCCGGATTGGCCTTGAGCTCATCGTAGGTGTACACGGCAATCTGGTTGGCTGGAAACAAAGCGAAGTACCGGACAAGCTGCGTGTGGTAAAAACCAAGCCGGGTGTAGTGCCACTGATGTTCCCAGTTGGCCGCAATGCGCTCCGGCTCGGCGGCCAGGGCATCCACAAAATTGGTCAATGGCTCACGGCCGTCGCGCCGCAGGTGCAGGTAGCTGGAGTAAGCGCGCTCTACCGGATTGCGCAAAATGGCAATGAGCTTCACCTGCGGAATCGTCTTTTTGATGCGAAGCGGCGCTTCCTGGCTGTAAAGGTATAAAACGGAAGCTTCCCCATAAACCTTCTCATTTGTTACGCCTTCAAACAGGGCCTCATAAGCCGCCGGGTCGGTAATGGCGCGGCGGACAAAGCCGTTCTGGTCGCCGGGGCCGCTGTAGTTCAGCCGCTGGCCCGCCAGGGCAAAGTAGCCCGGTTCTTTCACGTTGGCATACACCTCGGGATGTTGGCCCAGGTAGCGGTACAGCGAGGTCGTGCCCGATTTGGCCGCGCCGATGATGAGGAAGTTTGGTAGGGTCATCTGTGTGCCATCATCTGTGTGCCAGTTCAAAGTAAAGCGCCGCGTATCGGTCCAAAATCATTTCAATATCCAGGTGGGCGGTGGCCCAGCTACGGCCGTTCCGCCCCAACCGCGCCCGTAATCCATCATCCAGCAGCACCTGGCGGATGCGTTCGTACAGCTCCCCGGCGTCGTGTTCGGCCAGCAGGTACTGCTCGCCTGCCACGCCCAGCTCGGCCGACAGACCAACAAACGGCGTGGTCACCACTGGCAGCCCGGTGGCCATCGCTTCCATCACCACGTTGGGCAGTCCTTCGCGCCGCGACGGGAAGACAAACAGGTCGGCGGCTTGCAGATATGCCGCTACGTCATCCACCCGGCCGACAAAATGCACCCGTTCCTGGGTGCCCGATGCCTGGATCAACGCTTCCAGCCGTTGGTGAAAATGGGCCAGCATTGGGTCCAATTGGTCCAGCCGTGGCCCCACCAGCACCAGATGGGCCGCGGGAAATTCCGGGGCCAGCCTGGCCCAGGCGGCAAAGAGCAGGTCAGACCCTTTGCGCGGCTCAACCGCCCCCACGTAAATCAAAACTGGCGCGGCCGGGTCGATGTTGAGCGCCTGGCGGATGCGATCGGGCACGGCCGTTTCCGCCAGCGGTGCAAATCGGGCCGTATCCACCCCGTTGGGAATAATTTCGATACGGCCGTTCACCCCCGCCTCACGCAGCGTTTGAGCCATCACGCTGCTCTGCACAATGATGCAGTCCAGCAAGGGAAACTGAAGCCGCCGGGTGGCCAGGTGTTGCAGTCGTCCTGCCAGGCGGCGCGGTGGGCTGTTGATCAGGTTGTAGGCGTAGGCCAGCGGCAGATGTTGGCGGCGCAGCTGCCGCAGCGCGGGCACGCTCCACGGTGGCAGGGGCAGGAACTGCACCACATCGGGCCGGGTTGCGGGCTGCTGGCAAAAGTTCACCAGCGCCTGGCCAAACTGCATCACCCGCCGCCATGCCCGGTTATCGCTTAGCCGTACCCGGTAAACCGGGGCGTTTTGATCCGTTTCGACCGACAACAGTTGGCCGGACTGAAGCTCTGGCACGGCCGTTCCGCGGCTAAATTTGGCCATGCGCTCCTGGCTGGGGGTGCTGGTGAACACCTCGGTGCAAATGCCGCGCCGCTGCAAGCCGGGTAGATAGCTGCGGTAGCGCAGCGCCCCCCCGGCGTAATGCGGATGATATAGCTGGGTGGCCAGGCAAAGTTTTAGCGGCTCCATTTAGATATACCCCAGCGCTTCTAACCGGCGCACCACCGCCTCGTCAAGCTGGGTCGCCTCGTCGGGGGCGTTGGTGTGCTGGGCGACCCATTTTTGCAGCTGCCTCGCCAGGTAAACGGCCGTTTCCCGCTCCGTCTCAATCACATTCCAACACTCACCAGGGTCCCGTTCCAGGTCGTACAGCTCGTGTGCCCCATCGGAGGCCCAGATGAATTTGTGGCGCTGGGTGCGGATGGCGCGCAGCTGGCGCGAGAATTTGGCATCCACCGCCACCCCTTCGCGGCGGAATGAGTGCAGCTGCGGCGCCAAGTACTCGGTCACGGCAAAGTCGCGGTCGGTCGATTCCAGCGCCGCCGGGCGCAGGCTTTGCCCCTGCACGCTGGCCAGAACAGGGTCGTCGGGCGCGGCAATGATTTCCGCCAGCGTAGGCAGCAGGTCAACCGACTGCACCAAATCCTGGTTCCGCCGCCCGGCGGGGAAGTGTGCCGGGTAACGGACGATGAGCGGCACGCGGGCCAGCGTCTCGTAAACGCAGTATTGATGGTCCATCAGGTTGTGGTCGCCCAAGTTTTCGCCGTGGTCGGCGGTGATGATCAGCACGGTGTTGTCCAGCAGCTGGTTTTGCCACAGAAAGTGGTACAGCTCGCCAATACGGCCGTCCAGGTAAGCCAGCTCAGCATCGTACAGGCGGGTGAGGATGTCCCAATCGTCGGCCGTCATGGCCACTTCGCCGCTCATGAACTTCCAGGCGTTCTGGTTCACCTGCTGCCAGCGCTGCTCCTGCGCCGGGCTCAAAAAGCGGCGGCGGAAGGCGCGCGGCGGGTCGTAGCGCAGGTGGGGTTCCATGTAGTTGGCAAAGATGAAAAACGGCCGTTCCCCAGCCGTGCGCGGTCCAATCCATCGCTTCATCTCCAGGTTCAGCCGCCAGGCACCGCTGTCGTACCAGCTGTTTTTGTGGGGGGAACGGCCGTAATACAGCCGCCGATACAGCGCATTGCCCATTTTCTGCCAGCCGGGCAGCTGTTCACCTTGAAAGACGTTGCGCACATCTTTCAGCTGGGCAAAACCGCGTGCCAACCCGGTGGCCTGGCCAATCAGGGCATTGGCCGTCAGCGCCAGCGTGTCGTAGCCGTGGCTGCTTAAAAAGCTGGCCAGGGTGGGGATGTCTGGACGCAGCTTTAATTTACGGCCGTACAGCCCGTGTCCCGACAGGTACATGCCGGTAAACAGCGAAGCATGGCTCGGCACCGTCCACACGCCTGCCGAAATCGCCTTCTCGTACAGGGTGCCCTCGGCGGCAATCTGGTCGATGTGCGGTGTGGTGGGCCGGGCATAGCCATAACAGGAGAGGTGATCGGCCCGACCAGCATCCATCACCAGCAGGATGATGTTGGGCCGTTGTGGATTCATTTTCACGCGAACTCCCTTTTCTGGAATTTATGGCGTGAAACGTGAAACGTGATTTTTCGCTTATCACATTTCACGTTTCACGCATCACGTTTCACGCACCACCTGGCCGCAAATGGCCTGTACGTTTTGTGCCGTTTTTTCCCAACTGTGCCAGGTTTGGATTTTTAGGCGGGCCTGGGTACCCATCTCATCGGCCATTGTGGGGTTGGCCAACAGGTTCAAGATTTGGTCGGCCAGCTGTGTGGCGCAGCCCGCTTCGTACAGGAAGCCGGTTACGCCGTCGTCAATCAGTTCAGCAATCTGGCCGCCGCGTGTGGCGACCACCGGCAGTCCCATGGCCGTGTATTCAATCACCTTCAGTGGTGAGACGTAAGCCAGCGCTTCCGCTGTGTATGGCCCCACACCCACGTTCATGGCGGCCAGGTGGTCTGGCACCTGGGAAAAATCCACCCGGCCGGTCCAGACGCAGTTGTGCAGCCCCAGCGACTGGCCGAGTGCCTGCGCCCGGCGCAGCTCCGGCCCGTAGCCTACCAGCAGCAGCGTGGCTTCTGGTTTGGCCTGCTCTACCTGCTGCCAGGCGCGCAGCAGGGTGTCCAGGTCGTTGCCCGGCCAGAAGCCGCCGACGTAGCCGACCACTTTACGCCGCGCCAGGCCATGACGCTGGCGCACTGCCTGCCCTTCGGCCCCGTCGGCGGCAAAGGCACCCAGATCGATCCCGTTGGGCACGATGTGGATTTTGCTGGCCGGCACGCCCATCGCCACAAACAGCTCTTTCATGCCTTGGGAGATGACCAGGATGGCAGCGGCCGTTTCGTACAAAAACTGCTCATGCTGCCGGTCGGCGCGGCTCATGTGGCGTTGAAGCACGTGGTCGGCCTGGTAAGCAAAGGGGGCCGGGGCGCGCAGCACAAGCGGCTGCTTGGCCTCTCGGGCCACGCGGGCCAACGTTTTGAGGTCTTGCTGGGAGAGGTGGAGCAGCAGGACGTCAAAGGTGTTGTTTTGCAGGACGGCCGTTACCTCCTTCACCATTTTCCTCGTGTACAGGTAAGGTGCGATGGGCACCCGGCTCATGGGCGATTTTAAGCGGCGCATGCTTTGGCGCAGGGCGGCCCACCTTGTGTGATGCGGCCGTTTGGGGGTCCCCGCTCTGTGCCGATCCAGCACGTTGCTTTCGGCCAGCATAGCTGGGGTGACGCGAGGAACGGGGGTGAGCTGCCAGCCATCGAGCTGAGCCGCGGCCGATAAAAAGTGGCGCGATACCAGCCCCTCGCCCATTTTCAGCGGCAGAAAGGTGTTGTAGTAAAGAACGTTTAGCGGCTTGTCCATGCGGTTTGCCCGGTTCACGCCAGGGCCTGGCTGAGGCGGCGGCGCATGCGGCCCGCCCGATTCACTGTTTTCTGGCCCAACCAGATTTTTATGGTGAGCCGGGCCAGGCGGCGCAGGCGCGGGCCAAAACCCGGGTAAAAACGCGCGGCTCGCAGCGCGTTGGCCTGTGCCGCCAGCCGCTGGCCGTGGCGCGCCTGCAAAATCGCCTTTTTGCGGTACCCACCGGAATACGCCTTGCGGATGAGGTTGCCCTGCTGCCGGTACTTTTCGGGATGGTCGCGGAAGAACTTCTCGACCGTTTGCAGCCACTCGTCGGCGAAGTTGCCGGTGAGGGTTTTGCAGCCGGACCATTTGCGCTCGTTGGCCAGGGAGTGGGGCAGGTAGACAATCTCGGCCTCGCCATAAAAGTGCCAGGCGCGCAGGAAAAATTCAAAATCCATCACGTAGTACAGCGCTTCTTTCAGCAGCCCGTGTTCTGCGATGACGCGGATGTGGTTAAACACGGCCGGTTGGGCCATCGACTGGCCAAAGAGGAGCGTCTTTTGGGTAAACCGGCTCATGTCGCGCCGGTGCAAAAAGCCGCCTTGCTCATCAACCGCCTGGCTGTCGCCAAAGACCATGGCCAGGTTGGGGTGGGCGGCAAAGGCCCGGCCCACGTGGCGCAGAGCGTGGGGTGGGTAGTAGTCGTCGGAGTTGAGCCAGGTGATGACGCTGCCGCTGGCCTGCTGCCACCCTTTGTTGATGGCATGGGTCTGGCCGCGATCCGTCTCGCTGACCCAGCGGGTGATCCACGGCTCGTACTGCCGGATGACGTCTACGGTGTTGTCGCTGGAGCCGCCGTCCATGATGAAATATTCCAGGTTGGGGTAACCTTGCAGCAAAATGGAGCGAATCGTTTCTTCGATAAACTGCCCCTGGTTGTACGACGGGGTGACGACGGTGATGCGTGGCCAGGAACGGCCGTCCGCCATCACGTCCGGTAAAGGGTCTGGCGCGTCCGTCCAGGGCCAACCGGTTTTGCCCGCTGGCGGGGGCGGCAGGGTGTCTAGGGTTGGTTTGGGCATGAAAGTCTCCAGTGCAATCGTAAGTTTTCGGGTTTTGTGGGACCTGGCGTGAAACGTGAAACGTGATTTGTGTCATCACGTTTCACGTTTCACGCTTCACCCACTATGCCAACTATCTTTTGGGCAGCAGCCGCCGGACGACGCGGCGCACCCTTGAGATGGAGTTGCGCCACAATGCATAGACCTTGTTGAGCCGCTGAAACGTTTCCAGCTCTTTTTGGAATGAACCATCCTGCTGCTGGAGCCGGGCTTCAAACTGCGCCTGGGCAAAGTGGTACAGGTCCAGGTCTAGCTGGTTGGCGGCACGAATCAGGTGGGTTGTTTTGGTGTCTAGATGCTGACGGTACGGCCGTTTCTGGGTCACATTGGCGGGCACATAAAAGGGCCACCGCTGCCAGCCCAGGCTGCGTTTAAGCAAAATCAGCGACTCGTCAAAACGTTCTGTCAGCCCCACCACGGCCAGGTGGCGGCTCATGTTTTGTTGGGCTGCTTCGAGAATCTCGTCGCCGTACTGGCCAGCGGTCAGGTACGGTGTTTCCAGGCCAGCCAAAAACTTCGTCTGGCCGTTGTCTGCCTCGCGGGAGACGCCGCTGGTGACAAATTCGGCCAGGCTCATCTGCCCCTCGGCGACCGTTTTGTACAGATAATTTTCCTTGTTCCGGCAAATGTAGTAGTAGTGCGACAGCACACGGTCGACCGGGTGGCGCAGGATGGTGATGGGGGTAGACGGCCGTCCCAGAGCGTGTTGAAAACCAAACCCTTCGTGGCCCATGAAAACGGCCGTTTCTTGCTTCATCCCTTCGGGCAGCGCCGCAAAATAGTCGTAGCGCCACCGGGCACTTTCCCGGCCGCTTTTGCCGTGAATCTTCTTACGAAAGGTGGCCGGGTAGCTGTCTAACACCCGCGCCGTGCCGTATTCGCGGCGTAAAATCTGTGACAGCGTGCTGCCAGCTGCTTTGGGAATGTGTAAAAAAAAGATAAGGCTTTTGGGCTCCTGATCGGTCATCAGTTCTCCTCCAGCTACTGGAGCAAATGCGGTTCCCAGAAGGCGCGGTCGTATTTGGGCCAGGCATGGCAGCCAAACGGAAGCTGGTAGTTGTTCTGCTCAAAACAGGTGCGCGGTGCCCCTTCAAAGCCAAAGCGCAGAGCTTCCGGCACCGGGGCGATCTTGAACTCTGGCACATAATGTTGGGCGCGGAAGGACCAGAATTTGTCCTCGTTGCTGTTGAAGTGGTCCACCTCGCGCTGCACGTTGTTGAACGGGTGCAGCCGCTTGAGGTATTTGCGCGGATAGTTGGCGATTTGCGTTAACCGGTCGGGTGTTTTGGCTTTGTAGCGCTGCCAATATTCCTCTGGTTCGACGGCGTAGCGCGGCGATTCCAGCACCTGTAAGCAGCGAGATATGCGCCGCAGGCAGAAGCCGCCGTTGCCTACCCCCGGTGTTTTCACCCAGGGCGTGTCGTCGGTGACCAGCCAGGGCGGGCCGATGTAGTCGTAGCCGGAAGCGCACCACTGTTCCAGCTCGTCGGCAAAGACAAGGGCGTCCAGGTGGTAAACCAGCATAAACTCGTAATCACCAAAGCGCTGGTACAGCGCACGGGACAGCATGAGGCGGGTGTACGCCTGGACGCTGCCAAAAAATGGTGGGGCAAAGCGGGCCAGGCGAAAGCCCGGCCGATCGATGGCCAACCCTTCGGGAACGATGAAAAATTTGTCGTACTTTCCCAGGTAGTGTGTCAGGTGACGCAGGGAGATTTCTTCGTCGGGGAGCAGCTCGGCGCGGTTAGACATGGGCACGACGATAGCCACTTTGTGGTGGGGGGTACGGCCGTTTGGCTGTTCGGGCATGTTGAACCTCCGGGTGGTTGAAATTTGTGAGGTTGATTTTTCAGAAAGTGAAAAGTGAGAAGTGAAAAGTGGTGAGGCGTTTAGCCGGTCAGCCGCACCAGGCGGCCTGCCGGTTCGGCAGCCAGGGCATTGCGGGTGTCTACAATCAGCCGGGCGTGAGTGGCAATTTGGGCCCAGTTGTACTGGCTGTGGTGGGTGACAATTACCACGCAGTCGGCGGCGGCTACGGCCGTATCCGTCAACTCCACCGAATGCAGCGCCACACCTTCGTGCCGCAAATTGGGCACCATCGGATCGTGGTACTGCACCTTGGCCCCCCGGCTTTGCAGCCGGTGAATGATGTCCAGCGCCGGGCTTTCGCGCACGTCGCTGACGTTGGGCTTGTAGGCCACGCCCAGGATCAAAATGCGGCTGCCGTTCAGTGCCAGGCGTGCCTCGTTGAGGGCGCTGACTACTTTGCTCACCACGTACTCGGGCATGTGGCTGTTTACTTCTGCGGCTAGCTCGATGAAGCGGGCGGTGTAGTTCAGCGTGCGCAGCTTCCAGCCCAGGTAATGCGGATCCACCGGGATGCAGTGGCCGCCCAGCCCAGGCCCGGGATAAAAGGGCATGAAGCCGTACGGCTTGGTGGCGGCGGCTTCGACAATTTCCCAGACGTTCAGCCCCAGCCTGTCACACATCAGGGCCATTTCGTTGACCAGGCCAATGTTGACGGCGCGAAAGGTGTTTTCTAGCAGCTTCACCATTTCGGCGGCGGCGGCACTGGAAACGGGAAACGGCCGTGCCACAATCGTACCGTACAGCGCCATGGCCACGTCCAGACAATCTGGCGTGACGCCGCCAATCACTTTGGGCGTGCTGTAGATGGTGTAATCGGTGCGGCCGGGATCAATACGCTCCGGCGAAAACGCCAGGAAAAAATCGTGGCCGACGCGGTCGCCGTTGCTTACCAGGCTGGGCAGAATGATCTCTTCGGTGGTGCCAGGGTAGGTGGTGCTTTCCAGCACCACCAGTTTGCCGCTCCCGCCGAGCTGGCCGATGTTTTGCGCCGCGTTGAGAATGTAGGAAATGTCCGGGTCTTTGGTTTTGCGCAGCGGCGTGGGCACGCAGATGGAAATGGCGTCCACACCGGCCAGGTCGGCGTAGTCGCTGGTGGCGCGCAGCACACCTTCGGCCACCAGCGGCCCCAGTTCGCTGTCGGGCACATCTTCCACGTAGCTGTGCCCGGCGTTGATGGCGGCTACTTTTGGGGTGTTGGTGTCAACGGCCGTTACCCGGAAGCCCGCTTTGGCAAAAGCCACCGCCAGCGGCAGCCCCACGTAGCCAATGCCCACAATGCCAACCTGGGCCTGGCGTGTTTCAATTTTGTGAATTAAGTCCGATTTGCGGTTCATGAATGATTGTCTCCAACGTGGTGTTCCGTCGTTGGGTTAGGGATTTTGAATGATGGGGAGGTGGACGACACACGGCTGCCACAGCCCGGCGAGAGCCGTTTGCCAGACGGTGGCCATCTTTTGGTAGCCGCTGTCGGTGGGGTGCAGCCAGTCGTTGGGCAGATAGGTTTCATCGTGCTCCATGTCCCCGTTATCGGCATAATCCAGAGCGTTGTACATGTCTACCAGCACCAGTTTGTCGCCGTTGTTGATGCGGTTCTGGGCCATGGTAACCAGCAGGCTGTTGTAGGTGGCGACGGCGTTGGGCTGGTAACGGCCGTCATTACGGTCCTGGTCGATGATTTGCGCCAGCACCACAATCGCCTCGCTATCATAGGTGTCGATGGCGTCGAGAATGTCGGCCACGTCGGCGACATCGGCGGCATAGTTGGCATCGTTGCGCTGGGCCACGTCATTGGTGCCAATGTGCAGCAAAATCACGTCTGGCTGGGCCGAGCTTAGATAGCCAGCCATCGCTGGTGCCAGCTGGTCGGCGCGAAAACCGCCGTGGCCTTCGTGGTCATAGTCAAAGTTCAGGCTGCTCTGCGAACCGCTGTTGAGCGTGCCGACAAAGTCGAAGTTGTACCCGGCACTGGTCAGCGAATTAAACAGGTAGTAACGAAAGCCATAGTTAAAATTGGCGCTGTCGGGGTCGGGGCCAGTGCCATAGCCGCGGGTGATGGAGTTGCCCAGCGGCATGATGTTGACGGTCTGGCCGCAGAACTGGGGGGCGAGCTGGACCAGCGGCGTGACCTGGCTTTGGGCGGTAACGGCCGTTTTCTGTGCCCCAGTTGAAGTCGTTTTGAGCGGGGCGGCCGTGGCGGGCGGCAAGGTAAAAATCCAGACAAGGACGGCGGCTGCGGTTATGACCAAAACATGGAATCGGGGGAACGGCCGTTCCCTCAGCCGCACCAACTGAACTCTCTCGTCAGCCATGGATGATCCTCCTTAAGTTTGGGCTGTCAGGCTCAGGCGTAGGGTGAGGGCTCTGGCTGGGCGAAGTGGGCCGTTTGCTCCGTTCGCAGCCGGTCGCTCAGCCGATTGGGCGGTACGCTGACGTCTGCGTAGGTGAGCACACAATCCTGCGGCACGTCGTGGCGCAGCTGGCAGCCCTGGGCCAGCCCCAGCGGCAGCAGGTTTTGCGCCAGGCAGATGTCGCTGTTTTCCAACAGACCGTAACTCATGAAGCCGCCAAAGCCGTCAATCGTTTCGCCTGCTTTTAAGTCGCGCTTGGCCGCTGTCACCACGTCGCACACCGGGCCACCCAGCGGGGTGAGCGCGGCGTCGCCAAACAAAACAGCCCGCGCCGCCGTGAACGGGGTTTCCAGGTGGCACAGGTGATACGGCGTGTAAAAAACGTAGAATGGCCCTTCGCCCATCTTGTAGTAATTTAAATATTGCTGCTGAATCGGATTGTCGTTGTAGCCGATGACAAACACGCCGCCGCCCGGTTGGGCGCCCACCACGTAATCCACCAGGCCGCCGTTGAGCATTGCCTCTTTGGGGAAAAGCCCGGCGGCATGGTCCACGTGGTCGCAGTCGGGGCCGTACATGCCGCGCTGGCCGGTGCGAAACCCGGTGGCGTTGGCCACGACGGCCATTTCCATGGAAATTTTGGTGCCATCGGCGAAGGAGGTGACCATGTGCGGCTTTTGCCTGTATTTTTCGGCGTAGCCGCGCTGCGTTTGTGGGGTGCGGTACGGATCGTGCAAGCCTTTCATGTTGCCCGCCAGCACCGGGCGGCAGCCAATCGCCTGCACGTAGCGGAACAGGTTCATGATGACGCCCGGCTGATCGCCGTCGGAGTTGGTGAGCACGACCCCGGCCTGGTCAGCATACACCTTGAGGATGGGGCCGAGCGTGGCGTCCAGCTCGGCGTTCATCATGACGACATGTTTGTGGTGGTCAACGGCCGTTAACACCACCAACGCGCCAAAGTCAATCGTGCCGGTGGCCTCGATGATGACGTCGATGAGGTCACAGCGGGCCAGCAGCAGCGCATCCTCGGTGATGGCGTATTGGTTCTGGCCGATGGCGTTTTCCAGCTGGGGCAGCGTTTCGACGGGCTGCACCTGGTCGACCCCAGCCTGGGCATAGGCGCGGCGGGCGTCGGCCAGGTGGCGGTTGGCTACGGCGACCAGTTTCATGCCGGGAACGGCCGTTACAATTTGCAGCGCAATGCCCCGGCCCATATACCCGGCGCCTACCAGCCCTACGCGAATCGGGTTGTTGTCTGCCTGTCGTTTAGCGAGTGCGGTATCAATGATGATCATCTGTTGGTTCCCAATGCATAAGATTTCGTCGATAAAATCTGTTTAATCTGCGCCATCTGTAAAACCATTGTTTGGTTCTGGTTTTTCCAGTCAGGTTGTGGCGAAGGCCAGGTCTTGGTCGTTTCAGGCACCGGCCAGGAAGCCGTTGAGCGGATCAGGCGTGGTGGATGGGTTGGATACGGCCGTTGCGACGCTGCTTTGGCTGGAAATCGGGCCACGCCTTGTCCTTTTCGGACAGGATGGGGCGAGCGGTCTCAGGCCACTCAATCTGGAAGGCCGGGTCGTCCCAGCGAATGCCGCGCTCAAAGTTTGGCGCGTAAAATTGGGCCACCTGGTAGAAGACTTCGGTGTCGTCGGCCAGCGTCTGGTAGCCGTGGGCAAATTCGCCGGGGATGTAGAGCATTTTGCGGTTTTCGGCGGTTAGCTCTACGGAAACCCACTCCAGGTAGGTGGGCGAATCGGGGCGCAGGTCCAGAATGACGTCGTAAATTGCGCCTCGGGGGCAGTGGACGAGCTTTATTTCTTTGTGCGGCCGTATCTGGTAGTGCAGTCCCCGCAGCGTGCCTTTTTCCGTGCTGTAGGTCATGTTCGCCTGCACAAATTCAGTGGTCAGGTCCAGCGCTTCAAACTCGCGCTGGCAAAAAATGCGCGAGAAAAAGCCACGGTTGTCGTGGATCGGTTCAAGTTCAATGATGTAAGCGCCCGGTAGACGCGTCTCTTCAAAGTTCACGATGTACCTCCATTTTCGACTGCGAAAGGTCATAAATTGACAGGTTGCGTTCTGGTTGCAGGTGGCAGGTTGCAGGTGGCTTTTGCCCGAGCCGCTTGCCACTTGCTACCTGCAACCTGCCACCAAAAGTGTCTAAATCCAGACTTTCCAGGGCGCGTTTTTAGACTCCCACATTTCTTCCAGCACGTTGCGGTCGCGTAAGGTATCCATGGGGTGCCAGAAGCCACGGTGGCGGTAAGCGGCCAGGCAGCCCGCCTGGGCGATGCGCTGCAAGGGTTCGGCTTCCCACACGGTGCGGTCGCTGTCGATATACGCCAGCGCTTGCGGCTCGACCACAAAAAAGCCACCGTTCACCCACGCGCCATTGTCCACGTGCTTTTCGCGGAAGTGGCTGACTTTGGTTTGTTCTTTTTGCAGGTTGAAGGTACCAAAGCGGCCGGGGGGCTGAACGGCCGTTAACGTCACAAGGGCCTGCTGCTGGTGGTGAAACGCAACCAGCTCGGTCAGGTTTACGTCGCTCACGCCGTCGCCGTAGGTCAGGCAAAACGTCTCGTCGCCAATAAAGTCGCGCACCTGCTTGATGCGGCCGCCGGTCATGGTGGCCAGGCCGGTGTTGACCAGCGTTACCCGCCACGGCTCGGCGTTGTTTTGGTGCACCTCTACCTTGTTTTGCTTTACGTCAAAGGTCACGTCGCACATGTGCAGGAAGTAGTTGGCAAAATATTCCTTGATGACATACCCCTTGTACCCCAGGCAAATGACAAAGTCGTGAATGCCGTGGGCGGAGTAGATTTTCATGATGTGCCAGAGAATTGGCTTGCTGCCGATCTCCACCATCGGTTTCGGCCGTACTCCCGTTTCTTCGCTGATGCGGGTGCCGTAGCCGCCTGCTAAAATGACTGCTTTCATGTTGTTGCTGCCTCTTCATAGTGGGTCCTCAAAGAACCGTTTTCGTCTAAATTAACTCCGTCTCTGCTTTTGAGAATGCGGGCAGGAGCACCTACAGCAACGGTGTTGGCCGGAATGTTTTGGGTAACGACAGATCCGGCACCAATCACCGCGCCCTGGCCGATGTGCACGTTGTCCAGCACCGTTACCCCTGCGCCCAGCCAGACGTCATCTTCAATCACAATGTCCCCGCGTGACTCCAGCGGTTGTGACCGCACCGGCTGGCCGGGATCCGTGCCGTGGTTGTAGGGGTAAAACAGGCAGTTGGGCGCAATTTCCACGCGACGGCCGATTTTGATCGAGCCCAGGTACGCCGAGAAGTGGCAGCCAGCCTGCACGTGGGTCTCCGCGCCGAGCGCCACCGCACCACCCTCGCCGGTTTCGATGGTGATGTCGGCGTACAGATGCACCCCTTCGGCCAGCACCACCGGTCCGCCGTCGCGGCTCTGGAAAATGGTCACCCGGTCGCCGATGAAGCTGCCCTTGTGGCGCTGGAGCCTGGGGTGGTGAATGGCAGCTTGCGGCGAAACGTACCCCTGCGGATTCAGGCGGGCGAGGTAGACACGCGCCTTGTAGGGCGGTGCGCCCCAGGTGGCCAGCCGCGTCGCCAGCCGCCCCAGCGGGCTGAGGCTGGCAAATTGCATCCAAAATCGGGACCAGTAGCGGTTTAGTCGTTTCATAGTCTGCTCAAAAACTCACCCTCACCCTGGCCCTCCCCCTCACAGGGGGAGGGCCAGGGTGGGGGTCATTCGCTTGTCAAATGCAGCAGGGCATCGCCTGAAAATGGTGCGATCAGGTCGTGACGCTGGCCACCGGTGATGGCCTCGCCAGCGACCGTGTCGCCAGTGGCCGGGTTGAACCAGCTCACGGTGAAGGTGCCGGTTATGTCGCCGAGGTCGAGGGTAACGGCCGTTTCCTCCACCTGTTTGCCCGTCCACCACCAGCGCGTCGCTGCTGCCTCCAGCGGCAGATCCGGCAGGTAGACCAGGTAACGTTCGCCCGGCGTGGCCAGAACGTAGCCATCGCTGGTTAGCTCCTCGTTGGGCGTCAGCTCCCACCAGGGCAGCGGCGCAAAAAAGTCCACAAGGCGCTGCATGTCGTAGCTGGAGGGGATGTCGATGGCCTCGTGCCAGCGGGGTGGCTCGTGCTGCTCGTCGTCGCAGCAGCCGTCGTTCCAGTTCCACACGCCGTTAGCGCCGTAGGTGTAGCCCGCGCCGCCGCTCATAAAGGTGGCCCACGCCTCTAGCCGTACCCGTTCCCGATCCCAGCTGCGCATGCCGTCGTAGCCCGATTCGGCATTGACGGCGGGGGTGGGGGGGAGACGGCCGTAATCCCCCACCATCGTCTCGCGCACTGCCGCCGTGTCCCACGTCTGGTGCAGGTGAAAGTCCAGCCACGCTTCGCCCCAAAAGTGCTCAGCGCTGCTGAAGGCCGGGTGCGGTCGGTTGGGCGTGGGATGAACCGTTACCAGGTGGTTGGTGCTGTTTTGCGTCTGGATAAACTCGCCCAGAGCCCGCACGTCGTCCAGGTCATCTTCAAACCCATACTCGCCCGTCACAATCCAGATAACGTTGTACGCCTGGGTGCGGGCGATGAGATACTGCCAGTAGCGCTGCAAATCCTCTGGGGTCATGGTGCCGACGGCCAGCTCCCACTGCCCGATGATGACAGGCACCATGCCGCGCTCCAGAATCGCTTCCAGCCGCCGGTCTAGCCATTGGAAGTTTTCTGGGTTGATGACCGAGAACATTTCCAGGTAGGTCGGCCCACCTTCGTTGATCCGCTCTGGCTGGGTGGGGAAACCTGCCACCACTTGAATGACCGAGAATCCTTTTCCCTGGCGGTTGTCCAGGTAGGTGGGGAATTCGGCTACGTCTGGCCCTTCGTCGTCGGGCTGGGGTACGAAGGACATGGTGAGCTGGTTGGCCCGCCAGGCGGTGTCGCCCATCCAGAAAAACGGGGTGCCGTCGGCATAGGTGAGGTAACGGCCGTTGTCGCTCAGCTGCAAAAAGCCCCGGTAGTTAGGATTGTTTTCCAGCAGCTCGGCAGTGGGTGGGATGGCCTGGAAACGGCCGTTGCTGGCCGCAATCTCGCCCTGGTCATCAACCGCCCGGATGGTGTAGGTCCATTCGCCGGGCAGGCTGGGGGCAAAACGTACGCGCCAGGTGCGGCCACCATCCCAGAAGCCGTTCACGGCCACTTCTCGACCATCTGGCCCGACAAACCGGGCCGTTACCCCAATTTCCAGATACTTTTGCTCATGGGTGTATTCGCCAGGAAGTTGAATCGCTGCGTCAAACACCCCCCACTGCGTCACTTCGGGCAGCGGGTTTGGCGTGTTTTGTGCCGGGGTGGGTGATGGGGCCTCTGTTGCGGGCGAGGTGCTGGTTGGGGGAACGGCCGTTGGCCCAGGTTCCGGTGAACAAGCCGAGCTAAACACAGTGATGAGTCCGATTAAGGTCAGAACGGAGGGCAGCCATTTGATGGAGGGTAACAGCATCAGCTCAGCCTTTTCCAGTAGGTGTACGCGGGACGGCCGTAGGTCAACAGGCTGGGAACCGTGACAAAATTAAATTGCTGGGTCAGCTGGTTTAAAGCCATGTCTAAAGCCTCTAACATCGGTTCACGGTTAAACTGCGGTTTGGCCAGCCGACTTTTGTAGATGGCATCGTGCAGCAAAACAATGCAGCCCGGCCGGACTTTTTCAATTAATCGATTGGCCATCTCAGTCGGCGTTTGCACCAGCCAATCCTGGGCAGTCACATTCCAACCGATTACCTCATAGCGCAGCCAGAACAGGTCCAGGCGCGAGGTGAAGTTCTGGTGCCCGTGCGGTGGACGAAACAGGCGCGCTCCGTTCAGGTTCAACGCCAGCTCAGCCCGCCGAACCTCATCCCACCGCTGCCGGCGATCAATTTCGATGAACGATGGGTGACTCCAGGAGTGATTGCCAATAACGTGCCCGGCTTCCCGCACCTGCTGCACCACCGCTTTGTGCTTCTCGGCCCCTTCGCCCACCATAAAAAAGGTGGCGTTTATCCGGTACTGAGCCAGTAAGTTGAGCAGCAGCGGTGTGTAGTAAGGATGTGGCCCATCATCAAACGTGAGCGCCACCACCGGATGGATGGTTTGCACGTGGGTAATGGTGTCAAAAAGTTTGGGGACCGAGTGTTTACGGATGGACCTGAGGGTTTTTCGCACTTTGCTGTTCATGGTATATCGTTGGGTTTATTGTTGTGGGTAAGTTTGGGGTTAACTTTTGTCCGGTCGCCACGGCCGGATCCGATCGGTACAAGATGGCCCCTTGTGTGAGCCCCACCTGCCAACCCAGCTGAAAAACGAGCTTGTGGGTGGGGCCTTGCCGGATGAGGCGCTTGGCCAGCCTGATCCAGTCTAGCCAATATCTACGCCACGCTTTGGGAATGCGATCCGGGCCGCGATACCGTTTG
This sequence comes from Anaerolineae bacterium, assembly GCA_020848035.1. Classification (GTDB taxonomy): domain Bacteria; phylum Chloroflexota; class Anaerolineae; order Promineifilales; family Promineifilaceae; genus Leptofilum. The sequence goes on from JADLAX010000030.1 coordinate 135,484, forward strand.
TACAGCCAGGTGTTGTACCTGGCCCAACTGCGCCCCTGGTAAAAAATGCGCGGCCACTTTTCGCCATTGCGGATGTAAATGAGCGCCTCGGGAATAAACTTCAGTTCAATCCCCCGCTGTTGAATTCTCAGGCAGTAGTCGGTGTCTTGCAGGCGGCGTAGGGATTCGTCAAAACCGCCGATGGCATGGTGTACCGCTTTGTGAACCCCCAGGCCACAGCCGCCCGCGTGGCAGGCGTAGGGTGGGTACCACAGCTGCTGTAACCCGGTCGCCTGGTTACCCTTCAGGTATGCCTGCTCTTTCTGGCTGTTTAGCTGCGTGTAGTCAAATGCTGAGGCGATGAACTGGTGCTGCTGTAACGCTTCACCGACGGCGGCCAGCCAGCCGGGGGCGACTACGTCGTCGGCGTCTATAAAAACCACGGCATCGGCCTGAGCGGCCGTTACGCCCACATTCCGGGCATAAGACGCACCGCGTTTGGCCGAGGCATCCAGAATGTGCAGGGTGGGGATTTTGCTCCGGTACTGCGCGGCGATGTCGCGCGTGTTGTCGGTGGAGCCGTTGTCGGCCAGGAGCAATTCCCAGGGCTGGTCCCAGGTTTGCCCGGCCAGGGCGTCTAGCTGGGCCGCCAACGTCTTGCCGCCGTTGTAGCAGGGGATGATCACAGTGAGCTTCATCTTATTTTCCATTGGGATAATATTGGGTGTTCCATTCGAGCAACGGCCGTACCAGCCCCGGCATTGTTCCGGCATAATCCCCCCGGGCCGAGTCCCCTTCCAGGCTGTCTACCACGTGAAACGCCACCGCATCCGGTTCCAAAAACTGCTGGATAATCGGCTCCAGGGTCATCATCGACACCTGCACAAAAACCATGCCCTCCGCCAGCAGGTTGCCGGGCACCTCGGCTTTGCTAATGTAGCGGCCAGACGGCCGTTCCCTCCCGCGCCACTCTGGGTCCAAATCATTGGCAATAAACAGCTTGATGCCTTCTTCATTCACAAAGTGGAAGTGCGGCAGGAGCTTATAGCCGGGTTCCAGCACGTCGTACTCCATCTCGACGGTAAACGGGTAACGGATGTCGATGGCGTCGGTTGGCTCGCCGTTTTCACTGCGGATGTACACCCCGCGCAGCCGGGTGATGCTGCCGCTGGGGGCGCTTTGGGGATCGGTCCATTCGCGAGCGGCCGTTGTGCCCAGCCCAGACTGCATGTACGAAGCCACAACTTTGTGCGATAAACCGTCAGCGACTACCTGCCCTTGCTCCAGCAAGATGGCCCGTGGGCACAGCCGGGTTACGGACGCCATGTTGTGCGAAACAAAAATCACCGTACGGCCGCCGTGGCTCACATCCTCCATCTTGTTCAAACACTTGCGCTGAAACCGGGCATCGCCCACCGACAGCACCTCGTCGACCAGCAGAATTTCCGGGTCCAGGTGGGCGGCCACGGCAAAGGCCAGGCGCACCCGCATTCCGCTGGAGTAATGCTTCACCGGCGTGTCGATAAACTTTTCCACTTCGGCAAAAGCAACAATCTCGTCAAAGGCGCGGTCGATTTCAAACCGCTTCATGCCCAGAATCGCCCCGTTGAGGTACACATTCTCGCGGCCGGTCAGCTCTGGATGGAAACCGGTGCCCACCTCCAGCAGCGAACCTACCCGGCCATGAATCCGGGCAATGCCCTCGGTTGGTTCGGTGATGCGTGACAGCACCTTGAGCAGCGTGCTTTTCCCGGCCCCGTTCCGGCCAATCAGCCCCACCACCTCGCCATGCTTCACGGTAAACGAGACGTCTTTCAGCGCCCAGATTTCCTCGTGCAAATCGGCCGCGCCGGTAGATTGACCTCTAAGCAGATCGCGCGCCCGGCGTACCGGGGCTTTAACCGCGCTGCTCAGCGTCTCGCGGATGGTCTGGTACTTCGCCTGCAAGCCGCCAATATGGTATTTTTTGCCAATGTCTTCAACTTCGATTGCCACATTTTTCATGCTTGTTACACCACATCCGCAAAGGTTTTTTCCATGCGCCGGAAGTAATACGCCCCGCTTGTTAACAGCACCAACGAAGTAACGGCCGAAACCGCCAACATCGCGCCGGGCGGGGCAGGGGTATTGAGCAGCGTCCAGCGAAAGCCTTCAACGACACCGGCCATGGGGTTCAGGCCGTACACCACCCGCCACGCCTCGGGAATGAGCGAGCTGGGGTAGGCAATGGGCGTGGCAAACAGCCAGAACTGCACCAAAAACGGCACCACGTGGCGCACGTCGCGGAACTGCACGTTCATGGCCGACAGCCACAGCCCAACGCCCAGCGAAGTGGTCACGGCCAACAGCAGAAACAGAGGCAGCCAGAGCACATTGAGGGTCAGGCTCACGGAAAACCCGGCGATGTTAAAGACGTGATAGCCCAGAACCATCAGCAGCAGCACCAGAAAAGCGAGAATAAAGTCCACAATGCCAGAAACGGCCGCTGCCGTGGGCAAAACCAGGCGCGGGAAAAAAATCTTCTTGATCATGTTGGCGTTGGTCACCAGGCTGTTGGCCGAATTGTTCACCCCGTTGGTGAAAAATTGCCACGGTACCAGGGCGGCAAAGTTCCACAGCGGGTAGGGAATATCATCCGACGGCATGTCGGCCAGGCGGCCAAAAAAGAGACTAAAGACCACCATGTTCATGAATGGCACAATAATCGCCCAGGCCGCGCCCAGCACGGTCTGCTTGTACCGCACCTTAATATCGCGCCAGATGAAGAAATAAAACAGCTCGCGAAACTGCCACACTTCATCCAGCCGCAGCGAGACCCAGCCGCGCGACGGCTTGATGATGGTGACGGGGATGTCAGTCAGCGGTGAGGTACTGCTCGATGTCATATTTTTCCTTGACCTTGCCTTCGATCCAACGATATGTGCGGGCCAGCCCGTCTTCCAGGGAGATTTCTGGTTCCCAGCCCAGCACCTGGCGCAGGCGGGTGTTGTCTGAATTACGGCCGCGTACCCCCTGCGGCCCTTGCACATGTTTCTTGACAATGTTGATGCCGGCCGCGTCGGCCACCATGTCGGCCAGCTGATTAATGGTCACCATGCGGTCCTGACCCAGGTTGAGCGGCTCGGCGTAGTCGGAGCGCATCAGCTTGTGCAGGCCCGTAATGCAATCATCGATGTAGCAGAAGGAGCGTGTCTGCTCACCGTCGCCCCAGATTTCCACCTCCGGGTTGCCCGTTTGTTTGGCCATAGCGATTTTGCGGCACATCGCGGCAGGCGCTTTTTCACGGCCGCCTTCCCAGGTGCCCAGCGGGCCAAAAATGTTGTGGAAGCGCACAATGCGCACTTCCATGTCGTGGTCTTCGCCGTAGTGGGTACAGAGATGTTCGGTGACCAATTTTTCCCAGCCATAGGCGTCTTGCGGTTGGGCCGGGTAGGCGTCTTCTTCACGCAGCGGGGCGATGGTGGTTTCCATTTGTTTGTATTCGGGGTAGATGCAGGCCGACGAAGTGAACAGGTAGCGCTGGACGCCATTCTCGCGGGCCGCGTCGATGGTATGCACGTTAATCAGCAGGTTGTTGTGCAAAATCTGCGAATGGTTGGCCGAGATAAAGCCCATGCCGCCCATGTCGGCCGCCAGGGCATACAGTTCATCGATATCTTCGGTGGCGGCCAGGCAGTTTTGCCAACGGCGTAAATCCAGCAGCGCAAATTCATCAGCCTTGGTTGCCGCAAATTCTGGTTCTTTAATGTCGACGCCACGCACCCAGTACCCTTTTTGTTTAAGAAAGGCAACCAGGTGGTGACCAATAAATCCGCCTGCGCCAGTTACAAGCACTCTTTTGTTTGCCATGTCTTACTCCTATTTTGTTTACAGGTGACTTTGCCAAAAAGTCACAGATTTCACTCACAGCTCGGATTTTTCTTTGGGCTTCCGGGCGTCTGCGCAATTTTTGGCTCTACCTATTTTGGTTTTGTCGATTGTTTATGGGGGAGGATTCAGGCAGGCTCCGCCGTTGACTGCCGGGGCATCCAATTTAAAAGCCTGGAACGAAGGGCGGTCAGCGGTTTACTGGGGTGGGGGGCAGGGAACGGCCGTTTACCATCCCGTACGCCCATGCACACCCCCGTGTCAGCGATAGCCAAAGTAAAACCTTGCCTGAAAGGTTTCGGTGGCTTCTTGTATGTATGGTTCCCGGAGCGTTGGCTACAACAGGACCCATTTTTGTTTTATGTCTACAAAATTGTGATGGTGTAATGAAGCGACCCTGACCACGCGTTTGTCGCGGTCGCCGATTTGAACCTTGATACTTGCTAATACTTTAGCGGGGTAACTTTCTCTAGTGACTACGGCAAGAAGGATTCGTTAACCTGTCTGGTTGTTAGCGATCTTGCTTGGGTACCGAGAATACGTTGAGGGAATCGGTGGATGGACAAGGGTTTCAAAGGTGGCCCTTCCCGGCAAATTCTTCCAAAGTCGTAGCGTTTTGCGCCTATACCACAACTTTTAAGCTATGGCGGCAAGCTTACAGTTTGTCTTACGATTTTGTTACCGCATTGCGTTTAGCTGCCGATTTAGATCGCTTTTCTCCTTCAATTTTTGCTCCTTTCCAGAGGTGAATCTTACAACAAACCTTTTCTAAACGTTTCTGCGTGGAGGGAGTGCGTAAGGTTACAGACAGAAACGGCCGTGTTCCATCCGCACAACACACCACCCGCTTTAACCACAAAGGCCTAATGCCTGATGCGGCGGCCACGGCCCCGGGTGCGCCGGGGCCGCTTTTGCGGTTTGGCGGCGGCCTCGGCCACTATTTCCAGGTCGGTGGCCTGAAGCTGGACCCGGCGGTGGTAGTCTAAAACTTGCAGCAGCACGTGGACCCGGCGGCTGGGGCGGGTGGGGCCTTCAAAGACAGCCACCATGTCGCGCAGCGGCCCCTGCGTGATGCGCACCGTGTCGCCCGGCTGAAAGCCGGGGTCGGCTTGTGCCCCGGCTGAGGCTTGCCCATTTAACTCTTGCAGCCGTGTTTTGATGAGCCAGATGACGTCTGCGGGCAGGTGCGCTGGCTGGCTGCCGCTGGTAACGATATGGCACAGTCCGGGAATCCAGCGCCAGGTAGAGGCTGGCACCTCGTCCAAATTGGCGGCCATAAACAAATAGCCGGGAAAAAATGGCGCTGTGATTGTTTGGTTGTTTTCTTGGGTGGTTATTTCGGGGAGGAAAATCTCAAACCCGGACTGTTCCAGGGCAGCAGCGACTTTATACTCAGCCTTTGGTTTCGTGTGCAGTGCATACCATTGGTGTGTGTTGTTTGTCATTTTTCCGTCCATGAAATCTACCTTGATGCGTGATGTAAACACAACATTCTTGAGGCAAGCTTGCCTGCATGAAGGACTACGCTATTTATTGTTTTGGGAACGCAAAGCGTCACCCTGTAAAAAGGAATCTCCCTATTTATTCTCAAACCGAGATTTTTCGATATGTGTCTTGATATAAGGGGTAGATACAGATCGGGTATATTTTGCGGCGGCAGACAAAGGGGTTGAAAAAGAAAGGGCCAATCTTGCGGATTGACCCTTTCTAAAAAACGAGTTTAGGCTCTTAAAAACAGCCGCCCCCAGAGCGGCGGAAGTTGGGTGGTCAAACGGCCGTCTGCCACCCAAACTTCCGCCTCATTGAGCACATCCCACCAACGGCCGTTGCCCACCGAATCCAGCGTCACCGTTTGCGCCTCGCTGCTGCGGTTGAGCATGACGATGACCGACTCGCTCTCATGTTCGCGCTCGAAGGCAAACAGCTGGCGGGTGTCGTCGGTGAGGCGGGTGGTGAAGCGGCCGCGCTGCAAGGCGGGTGAGCTGTTGCGGATAGCAATGAGGCGGCGGTAATGGTTGTGTAAGTCGTGGTTAAACTGGACGGGAACGGCCGTTTCCCGCGCCGTTCCATCGGGCAGTACCACTTCTGGTTCATACGTCAGGTCTGGCCAGACCATGGGCTTGCGACAGCACGGATCGTTGGCCCCCCACATGCCCACCTCGTCGCCGTAGTACACCATCGGCGCGCCCAGGTAGGTCATCTGGAAGATGACAAACAGCTTGTGCCGGGCGATGTCCTCGGCGGTTGGCGCGTCCAGGTTGAGCTGTGCCCCGCTCTGGCCTACTTTTACCATGTGGTGATAGGCGTCCCAATCGCGGTACACAATTTTGTCCCGGTTGACCATGTGGGTGGCCAGCCGGGCCGTATCGTGGCTGCCGAACAGGTTTTGCATCACATGCGGCACGCCGGGCGGGTGCATCTGGCGCATGCGGCGCAGCTCGGCGTCGAACTGGCTGGCCGTCAGGCGCTGCTGATCCTGCACAAAAAATTCGGCGGCAGCGACGGCAAAGCCGTAGTTCATCGCCGCATCAAACTCGTCGCCCTGGAGATACGGCCGTATATCGTGCAGCATCTCAAAAATCTCGGCCACCAGGTACGCCTCCGGGTTGATCTGGCGCACGTGCCGCCGCCACTCCTTCCAGAACGGATGGGCCACGCAAAACGCCACGTCCAGCCGCCAGCCGTCAATGCCGTCACTGGGGTCGCCGTCGCCGTCTGGGTCCATCCAGCGCTGCGTGGCGGCAAAAATGTATGCCTTTGGCCCGCTAACGATGCCGTTTTCGTCCTGGTTCAGCTCCGGCAGCTCGTAGCAGTTGAACCAGCCCTGGTGGGCAAACCCTTCGCCTGTGTGCGGGTCGCCCCATGCTTTGATTTTGAACCACTCTTTAAACCTGGACTGCTGCCGCTTTGCCACCACGTCGCGGAAGGCCCAGCTGTTGAGCCCCATGTGGTTAAACACGCCGTCGATGATGATACGCATGTGGCGTTGGTGAACGGCCGTAATCAACTCCAGCATCAATTTATCGGCCGAGGTCCACACCCAGGTGCTCGGATCGTCCGGCGTTTCCGTGGCGATGAGCGCCCGGTCGCCGGCCGGGTCCGGGCCGAGGGTGGGGTCGATGTGATGGTAGGTGGCCCCGTCGTACTTGTGCAGCGATGGCGAGGTAAAGACCGGGTTTAAGTAGATCGCGCCGATGCCTAAATCGGCCAGGTAATCCAGGCTGTCGAGGATGCCTTGCAGATCGCCGCCGTAGCGCCGCCGCTGGAGATGGGTCCAGATGGGTTCGCCAGTGTGCTGTTCGTAAGGCTGCTGGGCATACCAATCGGCCGTCCAGGGGTGGATTTGCCACCGGGGGTTGGACCCGTGCGGGTACGCGCCCTGAATGTCGTCCAGGGTTGGATCGTTGCTAATGTCACCATTGCGGAACCGCTCGGGGAAAATCTGGTACCAGACAATCCCCTTGGCCCATTCTGGCACAAATTCTGGTTGAGGGTGAGGTTGGTTTGTCATGGGGTCAATTGTAGTGTAGAGACGTTGCATTGCAACGTCTCTACAGGACAGTGACCACCACTTTACCGCGTGCCCGGCTTGTTTCCAGGTAGCGGATGGCAGCGGCCGTTTCGGCTAGCGGATAGGTGCGATCAATCACCGACTTCAGGTGACCAGCGGCCAACCAATCGTGCAGCCGCTGCATGTCGTCCGGGTTGGCCTGGGCCAGCATGGAGGTGATGGTGGGGCCACCGCGCAGCGCCGACCAACGCCCGGCGACCACATTGCCCAGCATCCGGCCGATGGTGGTAAACCCAACCATCACGCCCTTGCCCTGTGGCTTGAGCAGCTGGCGAAATTGGGCCGCCGTGAGGTTGCCCACGTTGTCCAGCACCACGTCAAATTTTTGGCCGCTGGCGGTCACTTTTTGCTTCGTGTAATCAACAACATGATCAGCCCCTAAGGATTTGACCAGTTCGAGGTTGCGCGTGGAGGCAACGGCCGTTACCACCGCCCCCAGCTGTTTGGCCACCTGCACCATGTACGTGCCCACGCCGCCCGATGCGCCGTTGATCAGCACCGATTGTCCGGCCTGCACCTTGCCGCTGTCGCGCAGCGCCTGGAGCGCAGTGAGCGCCGCCACCGGCACGGCGGCGGCCTCGGCGAAGGTGATGTTGGCCGGTTTGAGCGCCAGTGCTTTTTCCCGCAGGCAGACGTACTCGGCAAAACCGCCTACGCCGCCTTCGCCAAACACGGCGTCGCCCGGCTTGAAGCGGGTGACGCCGCTGCCGACCGCTTCCACGACGCCCGCCACATCTGCGCCCAGCCGGTTGTTTTTCGGCTTGAGCAAGCCATCGGTAAAGCGCACAAAAAACGGATCGGCGCGCAGCTTGTGCCAGTCTAGCGGATTGGTTCCGGCGGCGTGCACCTGGATGAGCACTTCATTTTCTTGGGGGGTCGGTTTGGCGATTTCCTTGAGCTGAAGGACATCCGGCGAGCCGTAATTTTCAAACACAATTGCCTGCATAACAGTTTCTCCCATTTTTTAGATAACTGGTCGGTAGTACGCAGGCAAGCAATTATAGTCGCAGGGCAACCATGACCTGACAATGACTTCTGCGTGACTTCTGGCACATCATGCTGCTTAGTGTGAAGGCTACACTTCTTTTTATCTCACAATACTTTGTCACAATACTTTGAATGAAAGGAACACCGAAATGTCGTTAACTGGATCCAATAATACAACGCGCTCAAATGCTGGTTCTGGCAAACGTCTGTGGCTAACATTGGGCTTGCCGCCCGTTATTTTTCTTGTTGCCATTGTGCTGGCGTCTGTTTATTTTGGCGCGGTGGCAGGGGCGGCTGGTACGGCCGTTACTTCCACCACTATTTCTGAACAAGTGACCCAGGCGACGCCGATTTTGCTGCTGGGCGTGCAGCTTGCGCTGCTGCTGCTGCTGTGGCGTACGCTGCGGGCTGAGGGAGTATCGCTGCCAGACATGGGTTGGCGGGTGGCCAGGGGGCAGCAGTTGTGGCGGGAAGTTGGCTTGGGGGCGGTGATTGGTGTGGGAACGGCCGTTCTCTACTTCACCGTTCTTTCCCCCCTCATGGAAATGGCGCAGCGCACCCTTGGCGATTATGTGCCTGCGGGCGAACTGTTCCCGGCCTTAAGTGGCTCAATTTTGCCCTTTTTTCTGGCAAATGTGCTGCTGGCTCCCTTTGTGGAGGAAAATTTGTATCGTGGTTATGGGCTGCGGGGGTTGTACGGCCGTTTCCAACCACCGCTCGCCATCTTCATTTCCTGCATCTTTTTTGGGCTGCTGCATTGGACCGGGGGATTTTGGTATGTGCTGCTCACCGGGTTTGTGGCTGGCGGCATCTTTGCCGGATTAGTTGCCAAACGTGGCAACATCATCGCCGCCTTCGCCGCCCATCTGGCCCTCAATCTGGTTGAATTTTTATACGTCTGGCTGTGGCTCTCCGCGTAAAGAGACGTGGCATTGCCACGTCTCTATCCGACTGCGGCCGGTGCCCTCACCGCGCTGCATGATTTTGTGCGGCCAACCGTAGCCCGGCTGCGCATACATGCGCCGACGCCGGCCACAGCGAGACCTGCTCACTTTTCAAAAAAGGACGATTTTAGTAGCCGCATGCCAGACAATATTTGCTGGACGCGTGGCTCGCTGAGGGAACCAACGTATTTGCCCAAGGCTGCTTTGGGCACGGCCGAAACCTTGGACACCACCACGATGCTCTGTTTGGCCAGGTTAGCTTCGCCCACCTCTAGCAGCACATTGCCGGGGCTGTTGGCCTGCTTGATGTTGGTGGTTAAGGCACACACCACCACCGAATGAATGCGGCTGTGGTTAAAAAGATTCTCCTGAATGACGACGTAAGGATGCGGATAAAATCCTAGCTCACCCGCCTCTGACTGCTCGGCGTGTATCCAGTAAACATCACCCTGGTCAATGCGTCTTTTCTCGTTTTCTTGGCGGATGGAATTAGATGAACTCATATTTTGTCTTGTTGGAGACGTGGCGTGCCTGGCAACGCCTCTACCCGGCCCTCACCGCGCCGCTTGATTTTGTGAGGCCAAACGTGGCATGGCGGGACGCGGAACTACAGCATTGATTGCTAAGGTCTGCCATAAAATATCCTTTTTCGCTCAATACTTGACCCCTAATCAAATTGGTTGATGATTTGGATGCCGAGGGTGGGAAATTGATCCATTTGGGGGAGGGCAACGGCCGCTTCCATCAAACTTATCGTGCTGCCAATCAACTTTTGTGGCTGGAGCTTGCCCGCCTCAATCATGCGCAGGAGGGCGGGGTAGTTGTGCGCCTGCATCCCGTGGCTGCCGTAAATTTCTAGCTCGTAGGCGATGACCTTGCTCATGGGGATGGCCGGGGCGGCATGGTCGCCCAGCATGAGGCCAATTTGCACGTGGCGGCCCCGCTTGCGCAGGTTGGCAATGGAGTTGAAGCAGGTGGTCGGGCTGCCCAGGGCGTCGATCGACAAATGCGCCCCGCCGTCGCTGATGATTTTGACTTCCTTCACCACCTTGGGCGTTTTGGCGGCATTGACCGTGGCCGTGGCCCCCATCTGCCGCGCAAAGTCCAGCTTGTCGTCGGCAATGTCGATGGCGATGACGTTGGCGCCCAGCGCACTGGCAATCATGATGGCGGACAGGCCAACACCGCCGCAGCCGTGCACGGCCACCCACTCCCCAGCGCGTACCTTGCCCTGGTCCACCACGGCCCGAAATGAGGTGACAAACCGACAGCCGAGGGAAGCGGCCGTTTCAAACGCCACACTCTCTGGCAGCCGCACCAAATTGACGTCCGCGTACTGGATGGCGACGAACTCGGCAAAGCTGCCCCAGTGGGTAAATCCAGGCTGAAACTGAAAATCGCACACCTGGTGGTTGCCTGACAGGCACTGCGGGCAGCGGCCACAGCCGCAAACAAAGGGCAGCGTCACCCGGTCGCCCACCTGCCAGCGGGTCACATCCTTGCCCACGGCGGCGACGAGCCCCGCCAGCTCATGCCCCGGCACGTGCGGCGCGGTGATGTCCGCATCGTGCCCCATCCAGCCGTGCCAATCGCTGCGGCACAGGCCGGTAGCTTTGACCTCAATCACCACGCCATCGGGCGTTGGCGTGGGATCGGGCACAGTTTGAATGGTGATTGGTTGTTGGAATGCTTCGTAAACGGCCGCTTTCATAAACTTCCCCTTCGAAAATATTTTAACGCAGAGACACGGAGTCGCAGAGAAAAAATCTGTTGAATCTGCGAAATCTGCTGATTTTCATTCATGGTGGTCGGCGACAGCCGGTGTCGTCTCCTTCGAAAATAAGCCGCGAATTGCGCGGATTAACGTAACTATTGTGCAATCAGAGCCAAAATGGCTCAAAAATGCGAAAAATGAATGTCTCTAAAAAGCGGTAGGGGCAATTGAATCACCCCATCGCCAAAACGCAGGGAGCAGCCTGCATAAC
>JADLAX010000031.1 GCA_020848035.1 Anaerolineae bacterium
AACGGCCGTACTGCTGCCATTTTCGGCCGTTGGTGACAAAAATTGTAAATATCCCCAGTAACCCACCCCACTTAAGACCAGAACAGTAATAACGGAAATGATTATTCGCTTTGTTGTCATCAAACAGTTCACCTCATCTGTTTATTATCTCAACACCCGACCCAATGACAACAAAAAACTGCCACCCAATTTTGCTGAGTGGCAGTTTGAATGAAGCAAAAACTAGCCGATTTATTCCGTTGTTGCTCCGCGGGCCGCAGAGGTCGCGCTTATGCCTGGGCCAGACGGGCCAGCGTGCTGCCAATTTGGTCCAATGGCTGGACCTGTTTGATGACACCACGCTCGATGGCTACCGCAGGCATACCAAAAACCACGCAGGTCTCTTTGTTCTGCGCAATGGTGTAAGCGCCTTTTTCGTGCATTGCCTGGAGACCATCAGCCCCATCGTCACCCATGCCGGTTAAAACAACGCCGATGGTCATGGCCCCATAGGCATTGGCCACGGACTGAAAGAGAAAATTGGCCGAGGGGCAAATGTTTTCTTTGGGCATCTTATCCTGCAAAACAATGCGCCCTTTTTTGTTGATGCCCATGTGACAATGATCCGGGGCAATCAACACTTCACCCGGCTTGGGTTCTTCATCCTGGCGGCCGATACGCACCGAAAGCGCCACCTGCCGGTCCAGCCAGGTAGCAAACGAGCTGGCAAAGCCAACGCTGATATGCTGGACGACCAAAATCGGCACGGGAAAGTCGGCGGGCAGGGGGCGCAGGACGGAGGCCAACGCGCCGGGGCCGCCCGTAGAAGCGGCAATAGCCACCAACCGGGGGCGTATGCCCGCGGGCAAAAAGACATCGGTGGGAGGAGCTTTGGGTGCGAGGGGAGTACGGCCGTTTTTGTTCCGTTCGCCTGGCCAGTGACGAAACACCTTGACATCCGCCATCAACCGCACCTGCGAAACAAGCGCCGCCTGCATCTCTGGCGAATCACCCGCCGTCGGCTTTTTCAAAACCGTAAGCGCCCCGGCTTTCAGCGCATCAAACGTGTGAATGCCATCAAAATTGCTGCTGATCATCACAATGGGGCATGGCGTCTCTTTCATAATTTGCCGCGTCGCCTCATACCCATCCATCACCGGCATATTGATATCCATCGTCACCAGGTCTGGCTTGAGGCGCTGTACCATGCGCACCGCTTCGGCTCCGTTGTTGGCCGTGCCAATCACCTGGATACCAGGCGACTTTTCCAACAGAGAAACCAACGCCTTGCGGCAAATGGTGGAATCCTCGGCAACCACCACCCGAATGGGCGAAGAGAGACTACCCGGCAGATCAGAGGGTTTCGTCGCTTTGGTCATGGTTGGCAACGCGTTAACATTTTTTTGCGTGGCATCACCTGGCTCAGCTTTATTGGGTAAAAGTGAATTTTTTTGCATAGTTTTGTCGCTAAACCCCACTCACAAAATAGCTGTTTTGAATCAAACCAAGTTTTGCATAAAACTGTGGCTTCTAGTAATGGGCAATTAGTCTTTCTAAAAAGTTTGGCAGCAATACGCTAACCTGAATTTATAACAATTATTCTTCTCGTAGTTTGTAATGATCCACCAACCCTTCCATCTGTTGGGCCAGAGCGGCCAGTTCACGCGCCGCTTTTTCTGTCTGGTTGGTGGCGGCCAGATTTTGCATGGTGGCGTAGTTGATGTTTTGCATGGCCAGGGCAATTTGCTCCATGCCGGTTGCTTGTTGATGGGAGCTGGCCACAATTTGCAAAGCGGCTGAAGCGCTTTCCCCAATGCTCTCCGTCATGTGTTCCATCGTCGCGCTGGCCTGGTCTGTCAGCTGCACCCCATAATCCACACCTTTGGTACCTTCTTCGGTCGCCATAACGGCCGCATTGGTCGCCCGCTGAATCTCATTCAAAATGGCTTTCACCTGAGCGGTTGCCTGCTTAGATTGCTCGGCCAGGTTGCGCACTTCTACCGCCACCACAGCAAACCCCTTGCCGTGCTCACCGGCACGTGCCGCCTCGACTGACGCATTGAGCGCCAACAAGTTGCTCTGGGAAGCAATTTCGTTCACCGTTGCGGTGATTTCCCCAATTTGCTGGGTCTGACCGCTGAGATCGAGGATGTTCTCGGCGATGCTCTCCACGCGCTCTTTAATTTCGCTCATGCTTTCCAGCATGTGCGCCAGGGCTACCTGACCCGCCTGCGACACCTCGTTGGTGCGCTGGGCCAGCTCAGCTACCGATTCAGCCCGGTTAAACGCCTGTTCTGCGATTGTTTTCACTTCGTCAATCGTGGCCGTAGTTTGCGAGATGGCCGAAGATTGTTCGCTGGCGCTGGCTGATTGTTCATTGGCCGCCGCCAAAATTTCGGTGGCCGCGTCGGTGATGTTTAGCGCCGCTTTACGAATTTGCGCTGTGATTTCACTGATCTTATCGACCATATCATTCAGGTTATGCCCTAAAACGGTGAGGGCATCGCTGCCGCCATTGAGCGAAAGGCGGGTGGATAAATTACCAGCCTTAACCTGGGTAATAAACCGCAGATATTCGTCCACAAAGTTGGCAATGTAGGCCTGCTGCTCTTGTTCGGCAATTCGCTGCTGCTGGATGTTGTCTACCGATTCGTTGATGATGTGGCCCAACTTGGTTAATGGTGTTCTTTCGCCAGCATCGTCAATCCGCAGCCTGCTATCCAAATCGCCTCCACCCACTCTTTCCAAGAAGGCGGCGTATTCAACCACTGTGTTTTGCAACAGTTCATTGGCGCTGGCCTCGGCTTCGATGCGCTGCTTTAAGTTCAATACCATTCGGTTAAACGCGGTGGCCAGCACGCCAATCTCATCTTTGGAAGTAACTTCGACCTGTTTGGTCAGGTCTCCGGCCGCCAATTCGGTGGCAATGGTGGAGAATTGAGTGATCGGCTCAGAAATGCGGCGGGTTAATATAATGGCGATGGCAAAGCCAACGGCCGTTACCCCTAACATGCTCAAAAATTTTAGCGTCGTCGCCGTGCTGATGGTGCGATTGATGCCCTCAATGGCCGCCAACAGGTCGCCTTCAGCATCTTCGCGCACCAGCATATCGGTCGCCTGAATGGCCGCAATATTTTCCGACAGGGTGTTCATGCTCACTTGAATATCGGTAGTGAGATCAACATATTGTTGGAAAAGCTCGTGATAATTGTCGATCGACGCAAATAGCGCATCCTTTTCCTCGTTGGTTAAGACATATGTATGAACAAACGTGGTATCTTGCTTAAACTGCTCAACCATTTGCGCTAGTTCGTCAACCGCAGTGGAATTCCCGCGCCGGGTAAATTCAATTTCGTTTTGTTGGATGAGGAAAAGGTCGATTTGCAGCTGCTCAAGCCCCTGGTTGGCGATCCTGGCTTCAATTGACTCCATGACCGCGTTCATCTCACCTTCCAGGCCAGAGTCACCGTCTCCTAGCTGTTCCACGGCGGGTGCCACGGTAAAGAATGTGGCCCGGAAATCACCCGTCAGGGTGTTGATGCTTTCCAACAGCAGGGCATCATCTTCATAACCACCGGCGCGCTCCAGGGCTGCGCCTTCAGCCACATATTGTTCCACGTTGGCCACAAGCTCATCAATGTGGCTGTAGGCGTGGGCTTTTACTTCCGCAAATTCGACTGTGTTGGCACTTTCAAAGAAATCGGCCGTATCTTGCTGCATATCCAACAAGTCAATCGCGATCTTATTTGCCAGGGCGGCCACCTGGGTATCGGAGGCGATTGCTTCTTGCACGCTGCCCCTGATTTTACCCAGCGAAATGAGGCCAATCACGCCAATGGTGAGGGCAAGAAAAATCATGATGCTAAATCCAATGAATAATTTTCGCCCTACCGTCAAAATCATGCGGTTATTGTCTTTGTCCATGAGCATAAATCCTTAAATATGGAAAGCCACAGCCTTTTTCTCTTTCAAGGCGGCCTATGTATGTAATTGGCAAAAAGTTTTTCAAATAAATGAGCGTGGAATCTGCCAATTACTTGAGTAAACCGCACAAAAATAGCGCTTTTTTCTTCCAAAAACTTTCGCGGTTTACTTAAATTTCCTCGTGAATGATCAAGCGCTTGTTATTCAGGAGCGCCTCCAGGTTGAGAACAACGAGCATTTCGGCGGTAACACCTAAGGTAAATTCGACCTGGCTATCATTCAGGCTCGATACCATCGGCGTTAATTCGTTTTCAAAAATCGTCAATACGTTCTCTACTTCATCAGCGACAAGGCCCACTTCCATCTCATCTTTGCTGCCTATGCCCTGGTCTTCACTGGCAATGACGATGATGTTGCTGTGGTGGGTAAGGGAAGCTTTGGGCAGGCTTAAAAAGGCATGCAGGTCGATAACGGACAGCAACCGACCACGCGCGCTAAACACACCTACCACAAAGTCTGGCGTGCGCGGGACCGGGGTGATTTGCCGCACGGAGTAGATTTCTCGGACGTGCTTGACTTTGATGCCATACCGTTTGCCGCCGAGGCTAAAAATGAGCAGTTCTAGCGTGGTTCCGGCGGCCGCTACGTGCAGGGGCGTGGCCAGCGCTTCGGCGCGCCGCTGCCAGACGGCCGTAACCTCGTCGGTTGTCAGCTTTTGTTCATCTTCATAGCTAAAACAGGCTGGCTGGGTGGAGCCGTTTAGGTGATGGGCAGCGAAACGGCCGTTTACCCCGTTTGTATAAGTTTGCCCGTTTGCGTTACTCATTATTCTTTCTCCCGCAGCAGCTCTTTGGCCTGGTGCAGCAACCAGCCAACATTCTCCCCATTCTCTGGCAGGAATTGATCGCCAGGCATACTTTCCAGAATCTTGACCGCGTTGCTCAAAGCACGCTGGGCCAAATCGATCTGGCCAACCTTTTGGTAAAGCACCCCTAAATGAAAGTGGGGCAGCGGATTGTTGGTCTCGATGTAGAGCATTTTCTTGTAATTTTCGATAGCCTGGTTCAAGAGGCCCTCGTTCTCATCCAGAAGGGCCAGAATGTAGTAAGGTTTGGGATTGAGCGAATCCGTTTTGATGGCCCGCATACTCCAGGAGCGGGCCTGCAAACATTGGCCGTGATCGGCATAGGTATGGGCCAGCAGGCAGTAAGCGGCCGTATATCGGTCATGTTCGGCCACCAGTGCTTCCAGCAGGTGAATTGCTTTGTCGGTGCGGCCCTGAACCAGCAGCAGTTGGGCTTCTTCATACCGTTTGGCCGCCACTTTTTCTTTTTCGACCAGCGACTCACGCGAAGCGGCCGTATGAGCCTTCAACTTCTCGGTGGCTGGAACCGGTTGATTTAACATGGCCGTTCCCGATGTGCCCAGTCGGGTGGTGGCATACTTGGCCTTGCGCGCGTTATGGGGATCGTTGAGTCTGGCGGTAACGGGGGAGGACAAACGGCCGTCGCCGTTTTTCGCCATCACGCCATTGGCCGCTTTGGGCAGGGTGGGCACGGGCGGATTGGACTTTTGGTAAAAAATCGTCTTGGGGTAGGAACGCGTTTGAAAATTGCGATAAGCCGTCAGAGATGGTTCAGCATGCCCCACTACCAGCCAGCCATCATCCACCAGCGTGGCATAGAACTTGTTGGTTAGCTGCTCGGTAATTTCTTGCGAGAAATAAATGGTCACATTGCGGCAAATGATCAAATCCATCGCCATAATGCCATTTTTCGTGGAAGGGAAGTCATCCTCGATCAGATTATGCTGGGCAAACGTAACCTGCCGCCGAATGTCGTCACTCAGATGGAAAGACAAGCCGCGCTTTTCAAAATAGATCGAGCGTCTTGCTCTCGCTTTTTCCTCACGAAACGACCATTCGCGGTAAACCGCCTGCCGCGCACGGGCCAGGGAATCGGTGTTAATGTCGGTGCCTAAAATAAAAATTCGCCACTTATCAATGTCGGGAATCAGCTCGCGCAGAAGAATGGCGATGGAATATGGCTCTTCACCGGTTGAGCAGCCGGCGCTCCAAATGCGAAGCTGCGGCACTCCCGGCCCGTTTGGGGTAAGCTGGCTGGCAGCCTCCCGCTTTTTGGCAATCAAACCGGGCAGCACAAAGTTGGCCAGCGCCTCAAACTGAGCCGTATTACGAAAGAAGTGGGTTTCTCCAATCGTGAGAATGTTAATCAAGCGCGCCAGCTCACGCTCAGCCCGCGTGTCTCCGCTTTGGGTCAAAAAGTTATAGTAACTTTCCACACTGGTGACACCAGCTGGGGCATTCTCCAGCGCCTCGGTCAACCCTTTTTCCAATTCACCCCGCCTGTTTTCCGGGAAGTGAAGACCGCTGTGCTTTGAAACAAATTTTTGGAAGCGCAGATAGTCAGCGTCCCCAAGCTGGAATTGATTTGCTCTCACGAAACTACACTCCTGTCCACTGCTTTTCGCTGGCAAAATAGGTGGCTTGTTCTGCGGCTGGAGAGGCAAACATAGGGGTTAGCTGGGTTACAAGATGGCCGCTTGCCAGGCGGTCAGCGTCCAGAATCGTGATGATTTGTTTGTTTACCTTGGCAATTGACGAAAAAAAGCGGGGATGATCTAAATTTTCTGCGGTGACAAACTCAAAAACAGATTCGCCCGTTTCGATATCAACTGGATTTACATCAACAACGTTTTTCATTTCATCTACCACAAGCGCCAGGGTACGGCCGTTTGCCTGTAACAAAATGATAGGGGTCCGTAATTGGTAGGGCTTAAAGGGTAAACCCAGGCGCAGCCGAAAATCCATGACGGGCACAATTTCGCCGTGTACGTTGATGATGCCCCGGATGGCAGGTGGGGCTTCGGGGATTGGCGTGATGGCCACCATTTCGATCAGCTGGTTAACGGCCGTTACCGGCAGTCCATAAACCTGATCGTTGGTGCAAAAAGTCAAAATTGAGAGAGTTTTAGCAAGCATACCCTGGCTGCCCCCTGCTTCATTGCCTCGATCTTTCATCCTCTCACTTTTGCTCCTTAGTCCTTTTTCTAAGACCCTGCTTGTTGCCCAAAAACTGGCGTTTTCCTAAAAGATTGTGAGCCATTTTTTATGAAAGAATTATGGATTAAAGCCGCTTTCTATTCGATAGCATTTTTAGCATAGGTGTACAGTACCACCCTGCCTACCTCTGGTAAAAACAGCCATTTCTGCTGGTACCTAGGCGCGATTGTCACCCACGGCGAAGATATTTATCCTCTTACCAGGACGCACAGCTTTTTTAAGGCAAAAAACAGATGGAACTAAGTGGGGAAATCCGCCAACAATTAATACCAACCTTCAAGGTAGAACAACTGGAACATGTGCAGACCATGACCGAAGGTCTGCTCGCCCTGGAAGGACGGCCCGGCCCGGCGGAGCAAAAAAGCATCCTGGCCAGCATCTTCCGCGCCGCTCACAGCATGAAAGGCGCGGCCCAGGCGGTTAATGTTCCCACGGTGGCCAGGCTGGGCCACGCTCTGGAAGACCTGCTGCTGCACGCCAAAGAAGGTCGGCTCTCCTTTTCCGCCGAGCTGTTCGATCTGCTTCACGAGGCGTTGGATACCGTAGAGCTGGTTTTGGAAAAGGCCGAGGTGGACGATGGGGAGACCACGCCAGAGGTGATGGAGTTACTCAAACAGCTTGGCGAAGTGAATGCTATTGCCAACCAGGAATCTGCCCCCCTACCGCCAGCCGAACCAGCCCTCACCCAGCCCACCTTGCCCAAAACGGCCGTTGAAAGCCCCACCAACAGCCTGCCGACTTTGATCAACCCAACCCCACCCGGCGAAACCGCAGCCAACGCAGAGCCGGAAGAAAACAAACGGCCGGAACTGACCCTCAGCCAAACTGGCGACCAGACTATTCGCGTGTCAGTCAACAAGCTGGATGCCTTAATGGCGCAGTCGAGCGAACTGCTGGCGGCCAAAATTCGGGCTGAACAGCGTTTGGTGGAAGTGCGTGAGCTGGAGCTTTCCACGACGGAATGGCAAAAGAAGTGGCACGCCCTGCGACCCCACCAGAATCGGCTGCTGCGCAACCAGAAAAAGGGCAACGGCCGTACCCCCCAAAAGCAGCTTGAACTCACCCACGACCTGACCACCCTGGTGGATTTTTTCTACCAAAACCAGGACCTGCCCCGGCAGTTTAACACCAAAATCAACACCCTCTATCGCCAATTTGCCAACGACATCATGCGCCTCTCGTTGAACATCAACGAGCTGCAAGAAGAAATCAAGCGGATGCGCATGCTGCCGCTGTCTACCATCACCAAAACATTCGGCCGTATCGTCCGCGACATCGCCCGTGAGCAAAACAAGCAAGTCAACCTGATGATCCTGGGTGAAGAAACCGAACTGGACAAGCGGGTACTGGAACAGATCAAAGATCCGCTTATCCATATGCTGCGCAATGCCGCCGATCACGGCATTGAGTCACCCGAAAAGCGCGTGGAGGCAGGCAAACCCGCCACGGGTGAAATTGTCCTGGAAGCCAGGCAGCAAGGCACAAATGTAGTCATCACCATTGCCGATGATGGCACGGGCCTGGACCTGGATAAGCTGCGTTATGCGGCCGTACGCAAAGGAATGCTGACACAGGCCGAAGCCGCGCAGCTAGACGACGCCGAGGCCAAGATGTTGGTCTTCACGTCCGGCCTCTCTACCAGCCAGATCATTACCAATATTTCTGGTCGCGGTGTGGGCATGGACATCGTGCGCAAAAACGTCGAAGATTTGCAGGGCATGCTCGAAGTCTGCTTTGAGCCGGGCCAGGGCACAACCTATTCCATGACGCTGCCCCTCACCCTGGCCAGCTCCCACGGGCTGCTGGTGCAGGCTGGCGGACAGCTTTTTGCCTTGCCGCTCACCAACATCGAGCGCATGGTTCAGGTAGAACGGCAAGAAATCAATACCCTGATTGGCAAAAGCGCCATTGTAGACAATGGCAAACCGCTGGCTGTTGCCTGGCTGGAAGATGTGCTCCAGCTGCCCTCCACCACCGTTGAAGAAAAGGAAACGGATCGGTTGACTATTGTCATCATCAACTTTGCCGAAAAACGGTTGGGCCTGGTGGTGAACAGTCTGGAAGGCGAACAAGAAATTGTGATGAAGAACCTGGGCCGCCAACTGGTTAAGGTGGGCGGGATTGCCGGGGCAACCGTGTTGGGATCGGGCCAGGTGGTGCTGGTACTCAACGCCGCCGACATTTTGAAATTGGCCACAGGGGCAACCGCGCGACCGGTGATTACGGCCGTTGCTTCCGAAAAATCTACCGAAGTCGCCCAAACCATCCTCGTGGTGGATGACTCAATCACCACCCGAACCCTGGAGAAAAACATCCTGGAAGCCGCTGGCTATCGGGTACGGCTGGCCACCGATGGCGAAGAAGCGTTTAATCTACTGCTCGCCGAAACGCTGCCCAACCTCATCATCTCCGACGTAGAAATGCCGCGTCTCGATGGCTTTGGCCTGGGCCAGCGCGTCAAACAAGACAAACGGTTCAGCAGTATTCCGTTTATCCTGGTCACTTCGCTCGATTCACCGGCATCCAAAGCACGCGGTATTGAAATTGGCGCGGATGCCTACATCGTCAAGAGTAGTTTTGACCAGGTGGATTTGCTGCAAACAATCCAACAATTAATACTCTAGGAAATTGAGAGACCGCGCCCAATTTTCAATTAGACCGAAACACGCCCGGTGCGGTTTAGTAAGTAATTGGCAAATCCAGCGTAACGCTATTCTAAAAACCTTTCGCCAATTACCGTTGTGAAAGAGGACAGAACATAATGGGAAGTACAAAAATTCTGGTGGTTGATGACAGTCCGACTATTGTGGAAACATTGGCCAGGGTATTGCAGCCACAAGGTTACGAAGTTTACAAAGCCCTCAATGGCAAAGATGCACTCGTCAAGGCGCGGCAAATTATGCCGGACCTGATTCTGTTGGACATTGTAATGCCCGATATGAACGGCTACAAAGTGTGCCAACGGCTTAAAGCCAACCCGGACACGGCCGATATCGGCGTCATCATGCTTTCGGCCAAAGGCAACATCGACGGCGATGTCAGCGGCCACTCGCTCATTAACGGCGTCAACGACCGGGAGATGGCGTACAAAGTGGGTGCCGACGGCTTTTTGCACAAGTCGGTTTCACCCGAAGAGCTGATGAAGAGCATCAAGAGCCTGCTCTGGCTGGGCACAAAAAACAAAAACTAATCCCGCTTCTTTTTAGACAAACAAAAAGGACTTGGGCCGTTGGTGTGTGTTACCTCACCAACAGCCCAAGTCCTATTTTTTTATCCCACCCTAAGCGGTGGGCTTTCTATTTTGGCCTAATCGAATGAATACTGCTTGCCGTTACGGCCGTAATCCAACGCATAAGAGCTCAACACACGCATGTAGTTGGCCCGTTCAAAGGCGGCCGGTTCGGCACAGTTGATCTGGCTCAGGCTGCCGCGCAGCTGGTCTAGAGATTCGTATTCATTTTCTTCCAGCCACTGGGCCACGCCTTCGCGCAAGACACTCAGCCGCCCTACCCCGTTGCGCAGTAGTTCCGAGGCAATCATGGTAACCGATGCGCCAGCGGCAATGCCTTTCAACACATCCGTCACGCTGTGTACACCGGAAGTAAGCGCGAGATCGGCCTGGAGACGGCCGTATAAAATAGCAATCCAGCGCAGCGGCAGGCGCATCTCAGTTGAGCTGCTCAGAACCAGGTTTGGCACCACGCTCAGGTTTTCCAGGTCCAGGTCCGGTTGGTAAAAACGGTTGAACAACACCAGGCCGTTTGCCCCAGTCTCTACCAGCCGCTTGGCCATATTGCCCATCGCGCTAAAGTATGGACTCAACTTCATCGCCACCGGGATAGACACCACCGACTTCACCTGAGCCAGAGCATCCACATACAGCGCTTCAACTTCGGCACTGGATTCCTCCAGGTTAGTGGGCAGGTAATAAATGTTCAGCTCCAGCGCATCAGCGCCCGCCTGCTCAATGTCGCGGGCATAGCGCATCCACCACCCCGTCGAAACGCCATTTAAGCTGGCAATCACCGGAATGGACAATGCCTCTTTCGCCCGGCGAAGGTGGTTTAGGTAAACATCAGGGCCGTATTGATACTCCGGGGCTTCGGGGAAATAATCCAATGCCTCGGCAAAACTCTCGGTGCCTTGCAGCAAATGCTCGTTCAGCGTGTGGCTTTCCTGCAAAATTTGCTCTTCAAACAGCGAGTACAGCACCACCGCGCCAGCCCCCGCATCTTCCATCTGCCGCAAGCCATCCAGCGTGCGAGACAATGGCGACGAAGACGGCACCAACGGATTTTTCAGCTCCAGCCCCAGGTAATTAGTCGTTAAATTCATATCAGCCTCCGTCAACGATTGTTCACAAATTACACAGGCTTAAGGAAGCCTGTGTAACCTGCGCAATCTTTGAATCTTTCTTTATTCAGATGAGCCGTTAAGACCGGCCAGCCGTTTAATTGTTGCCCAACGATCATCCACATCCTTCTTGGCCAGCTCCAGCAGCCGTTCGGCCGCTTGCGGGTTGCTTTGCTGCAAGATGCGGTACCGACCTTCGCGGTAGATGTAACTCTCCAGCGTCTGCTTGGGCGGTTGGCTGTCTAGCATAAACGGATTTTGCTCAGTGCCAGCCATTTCCGGGTTAAAGCGGTAGAGGGGCCAATGCCCACTGCCAACGGCCGCTGCCTGCTGCTCCAAACCAAACTTCATGTCGTAGCCGTGGGCAATGCAGTGGCTGTAGGCAATGATGAGCGATGGACCATCGTACGCTTCGGCCTCCTGGAAGGCGCGCACTGTTTGCGCATCCTTGGCGCCAAAGGCGATACGCGCCACATAGATATTGCCATAGCTGATGGCCAGCAGCCCCAGGTCCTTCTTGGGCATCGGCTTACCGGCTGCGGCAAACTTGGCCACCGCACCACGCGGCGTAGATTTGGACATTTGCCCACCTGTGTTGGAATACACTTCCGTATCCAGCACCAGCACGTTGACGTTGCGTCCAGAAGCCAGCACGTGGTCCAGACCACCAAAGCCGATGTCATAAGCCCAACCATCACCACCGACAATCCAGACGCTCTTCTTCACCAGCACGTCGGCCATGCTGAGCAGGTTGGCCAACCGACCCTGGAAGTTGCCCACGCCGTGTTCCTTGCCAGACAACAGGCTCTTGATGCGCGCTTTCAGGTCTTCCACGCGGGCGCGCTGCGCCTGGATGTCGGCCTCGGTCATCTGGTCGGCGTAGAGGATGCTGTCTACCAGCACCGTGCCCAACACGTCGCGCAGGTCACGCAGAATGTTGGTAGCCGCTTCCAGCCGCTGGTCCAACGCCACGCGCATACCCATGCCAAACTCAGCGTTGTCTTCAAAGAGCGAGTTCGACCAGGCCGGGCCACGGCCGTCTGCGTTTTGCGACCAGGGGGTGGTGGGCAGGTTACCGCCGTAGATGGAGGAACAACCCGTCGCGTTGGCAATGAGCGCCCGGTCGCCAAAGAGGCGGCTGAGCAGCGCCAGGTAAGGCGTTTCACCACAGCCCGCACACGCTCCAGAGAACTCAAACAGCGGGTCAAGCAGCTGGTTGTACTTCAACTGGTTCAGCGGAATGCTGGTGCGATCCACGCTGGGCAGATCGAGGAAAAACTCCCAATTTTCTTTCTCTGGATCGCGCAGTTCGGCTTGCGATTCCATGTTAATTGCTTTGAACTTGGGCTGCCGCTTGTTTTTCACCGGGCAAACTTCCACACAAAGGCTGCACCCGGTGCAATCTTCGGGGGCTACCTGCAAAGAGAAGGCCTGGCCTTTAAACTCCTTGTAGCGCGCTTCGGTGGACTTAAACGTAGCCGGGGCATTTTCCAGCAGCGCCGGATCATATATCTTCATCCGAATGACAGAATGCGGACAAACAAAAGCACACTTGCCGCACTGAATGCAGATTTCCGGGTCCCACACGGGGATCTCGGTGGCGATGTTGCGCTTTTCCCACTTGGTGGTGCCGGTGGGATAGGTGCCGTCTACAGGCATAGCGCTCACGGGCAGGTCGTCACCCAGCCCTTCAATGATGCGGGCGGTAACCGACTGGATAAACTCTGGCGCGTAATCGGGGACGATAGACGGCCGTTCAAAATCACTCGTCACTTCAGCCGGAACTTCAACCTGGTAGAGATGCGCCAATGTGGCATCAACAGCCGCATTGTTCTGATCCACCACCGCTTCGCCCCGCTTGCCGTACGTCTTTTCGATGGCGGTTTTAATAGCCGCAATCGCCTCGTCGGTCGGCAACACACCGCTCAGGGCAAAAAAGCAGGTTTGCATGATGGTGTTGATGCGGCGGCCCATGTTGGTTTCTTTGGCCACCTGGTACCCATCCACCACGTAGAACTTGAGCTGCTTGTCGATCATCGCCTGCTGCACGCTGCCGGGCAATTTATTCCACACTTCTTCTGGTCCGTACGGGCTGTTGAGCAAGAAAGTGGCCCCAGGTGCGGCCAGGCGCAGCACGTCATACCGCTCCAGGAAGTTAAACTGATGTACCCCCACAAAGCTGGCCGTTTCGATGAGGTACGGGGCGCGAATGGGCTTCTTGCCAAAGCGCAGGTGGGACACCGTCACCGAACCAGCTTTTTTGGAGTCGTACACAAAGTAGGCCTGGGCGTGGTTGGGTGTATCTTCACCAATGATTTTGATGGAGTTTTTGTTGGCACCTACCGTGCCATCGGAGCCGAGACCGTAGAAAACGGCGCGCACAACGCCACTTTCTTCAATGTCGAAGGTTTTGTCCCACGCCAGGCTGGTGTGGGTCACATCGTCAATGATGCCCACCGTGAAGTGGTTTTTGGGGCGGGGTTTGGCCAGCTCGTCAAAGACGGCTTTGACCATGCTGGGGGTGAACTCTTTAGAGGAAAGGCCGTAGCGCCCGCCGATGATGCGGGGCATCACGGCAAATGGGGCCGTGCCTTCAGCTACCGCGTCAACGACGGCCGAAACCACATCCAGATACAGCGGTTCACCAGAAGCGCCGGGTTCTTTGGTGCGGTCCAGCGCGGCAATGGCTTTCACCGTGGGCGGCAGCACCTGCACAAACGAGGCAATGTCAAACGGCCGATACAAACGAACCTTGACCACACCCACTTTTTCGCCCTGGTTGGCCAGGTATTCGGCGGTGGTTTCGGCCGTTTCGGCACCAGAACCCATCACGATGATTACCCGTTCAGCATCTGGCGCACCCACGTACTCAAACAGCCGATATTGACGGCCGGTCAGCTCGGCAAATTTGTCCATGGTGGCTTGCACCACGCCGGGGCAGGCATTGTAGAACGGATTCACGCTTTCGCGGGCCTGGAAATAAACGTCAGGATTTTGCGCCGTGCCACGCATGACGGGGCTGTCTGGGGTCAGGCCACGTGCCCGATGCGCCCGCACCAGCTCGTCGTTAATCATGGCGCGCAAAACGTCATCGCTCAGCGGCTCAATTTTGTTAATTTCATGGGAGGTGCGGAAGCCATCAAAAAAGTGCAGGAACGGCACACGCGCTTCCAACGTCGCGGCGGAGGAAATGAGAGCAAAGTCCATCACCTCTTGCACGGAGTTGGCGGCCAGCAGGGCAAAACCGGTATTGCGGGCAGCCATTACGTCGGAGTGGTCGCCAAAGATGGAAAGCCCCTGGGCGGCCAACGAGCGAGCCGCAATGTGAAAGACGGTTGCGGTGAGCTCACCGGCAATCTTAAACATGTTGGGGATCATCAGCAGCAGGCCCTGGGAAGCGGTAAAGGTGGTGGTGAGAGCACCTGTTTGCAGCGCGCCGTGTACTGCACCAGCCGCGCCGCCTTCGGCCTGCATTTCTACAACCAACGGCGTTGCACCCCAAATATTGAGCTTGCCTTCGGCCGACCATTGGTCGGCCCATTCCCCCATGGGCGATGAAGGGGTAATTGGGTAGATGGCAATAACTTCGTTAATTTTGTGAGCGACTTTGGCAGCCGCCTCGTTGCCATCGAGGGTTATCATCTGTTCGGTCATCATCGGTTCTCCTTACGTTCTTGTGAAGACGGAAGCGATTTTGCAGTTTGGGGTAATCTCTTGTGGTCTGAAAGCGGCCCCGTGGGCGGCCCCCTGTGGGCGGGTGTGATTACCGTCCAAAGTATCCTGAAAAGAGAGGTGGCTCTGTAGTGACAAACGGCCGTTATGACAATGCGGAATGTCATTACGATGGGGATGCGTGTCTTTCAGCTAAAATTGGCCACACAGAGGCTGTATCGCTGCCTTCCCCTTTCCTTCTATAAGCCATAAGGAAGCTTGATGGACCAGTTCAACCAGAGGGGTGGCGGCGGCAAGGGAGGGTACGGCCGTTTCCCCTCCCGGCTCCCCATCACCACCTTCTACCCCTCACTTTCCTCACCGATAACGCTGCCGAATATTCGGCACCAGGTATTCTTCAAAGGCACGGGCGACATCGTAGGCGGGCTGCCAGCCCCAATCCTGGCGCGCCAGCTTATCGTTTAGCCCCGCCGGCCAGCTGTCTACAATGCCCTGGCGGTTCAAGTCTGGCTCGAACGTGATCTGCGCCTGGGGGAAGGTGCGCCGCACCTCCGCATAAAATTCGTCGGCCGAGAGGCTGAAGCTGGTGACGTTGTACACCGTCCGGCTTAGCGATTCCAGGGGGGCCTGCCACAGCAGGAGCAGCGAGGTGATGGCATCAGGCATCGCCATGAAAGGAATGGTGCTGTCTTCGCGCACAAAGCAGCGGTACGGCTCGCCTTTAGCGGCGGCATGCAGCATTTCTGGGCCATAGTCGCTGGTGCCGCCCGAGGGGACGGTAAAGGCGCTGATCAGCCCTGGAAAGCGCAGGCTGCGGAAATCGAGCATCACCGGCGTGGTTTCGGCCAGCTGCTGGTAGTTGTGGCTGTAGTAGCTGCCCAGCTGCTCGCAGTACAGCTTGTTGCAACCGTACATGGTGGTGGGGCTGTTCCAATCCCATTCGCGCACGTAAAAATCGCGCTGCTTGGTGGCCAAATCGGGCAGGCCGTAGACGGCGATGGAGCTGGGAAACATGAAGCGAACCGGCTTACCGCGCTGCTGCGATTGGTCGGCAGCGAGCTGGAGCAGGTTCAGCGTGCCGTTGACATTGACCTGGTGAGCCAGCTCCGGCGAGAATTCGCTGCGGGTGGAGAGCAGTGCCGCCAGGTGAAAGATAGAGTCAATTTCATATTCGGTGACCAGGCGAGCAAACAGTTTTTGGTCCAGAATATCGCCAATCAGGTGGACGGAACGGCCGTGCAGCTCGTCCGGCAAAGGGTGCAAATCAAGCGTCAGCAGGGTGTACTCACCGCTGGCGGACAGGTTCTCGATGAGTGCCTGCCCAATTTCTCCGGCCGCACCGGTAATCAAAATTGCTTTCTTGCGCATATCTTCCTCTCGTAAAGTGGGTTAAGCCATGAGACTCAACGGGTTCAGTAGGTCTCCCTGGCTGTTGGGCCAGGGGCATCGGTATCATATCACGATTGAGGCGGAAGGCAGGGTGCGAAACTGCCGTTATTTTGGGTGATTTTTATCGGAACGGCCGTTGCCTGAAACCGCGCACAAAGATTGACGTACTGCTGAACCGTGTG
Organism: Anaerolineae bacterium; assembly: GCA_020848035.1. Taxonomy (GTDB): domain Bacteria; phylum Chloroflexota; class Anaerolineae; order Promineifilales; family Promineifilaceae; genus Leptofilum. The sequence goes on from JADLAX010000031.1 coordinate 16,582, forward strand.
ATACTCTCATACCCATTCATCAGGAGACAGGCATGACCAACGAACCCGAGCAAACAGAGCTGTTGATTCATGAATCCCCACAGTGGTCGCGCAGCACCAAAGTCATTGTGACGGTGGCTGCGCTGCTGCTGGTATTGTGGCTCACCTACCGCTTTCAATCCCTCATTTCCCAAATTGTCATGGCCGCCATCCTGGCTTACGTGCTTAATCCCATGATTGTGCTCATTGACAATCGTACCCGCCTTAAGCGCAGCAGCAGCATATTGATTGTCTACCTGCTGCTAGCCATTGCCGCCATTGGCGGGTTTATCGCCCTGGGCTTTGCCGCTTATGAACAAATCTCATCGCTCATTGATCAAACGCCAAGCTTCATTGCCAGCCTGACAGCCCTTGTTGAGGAGTTTACTACCCGCACCGAACCGTTTCGGTTGGGACCGTTTTCTCTGAACCCCGGTATTATTGACATCGACATGATTCAAGACCAGCTCATTGGCTATCTTGAGCCGGTGCTGAGCCAGGGCGGCCAGCTGGTCACCAATATCGCCACGGCTACGATCACTACCCTGGGCACGCTCTTTTTCATTTTTGTCATTTCCATCTACCTGGCCATCGAGATTCCGCTGCTGGGGCAGCGCGTGGCGGGCATGGCGCAGCTGCCCGGCTACCGCCGCGATGCCGAACGGCTGTTACGAGAATTCGGCCGTATCTGGAGCGCCTATCTGCGCGGGCAGGTCATTCTGGGATTAGTCATCTTTTTGGTTGTGTGGATCGGTCTGGCTGCTTTGGGCGTGCAGAATTCGCTGGCTCTGGGGCTACTGTCTGGCCTGTTAGAGTTCATTCCGGTTTTGGGACCAATTATTGGCGCAGGTGCGGCCATCATCGTGGCCCTGTTCCAGCCGGAAACATTGGGGCAATTGGCCAACTGGCAATATGCTGGCGTGGTGCTCATCTTCATGCTTATTGTGCAGCAGATAGAAAATAACATTTTGGTACCGCGCATTGTGGGCGAATCGCTCGATTTGCATCCGCTGATTGTGATCATTGGCGTGTTTATGGGCAGCAGCCTGGCGGGCATTTTGGGTGCCATTTTAGCTGCACCCGTCGTGGCCACCTTAAAGCTCCTGAGCATCTATGCCTGGCGCAAAATGTTCGATCAGCCGCCCTTCCCTGACCCGGAACGTGCCTCGGAGGAATCGCCGTCGGCCAAACTCATCAGGCGTGGCCAGGCGCTGCTGCCCCGGCGCAAGGCAAAAAGCAAGCCAAAAAAGTAAACTTGGCAGAAGCGAGACTCTTTATGTGGCGACTGTATGAATCGGACTGAATTGTTTCAAACGGCCGTAACCAAAGCCAAAGCCGGTGAGCGCACCCAGGCATGCAACCTGCTCCTGGAATTAGTCGAGATAGAGCCAAAGCATGAACTGGCCTGGCTCTGGCTTAGCGAACTGGTCGACGAACCCGAAGACAAAATCATCGCCCTGGAAAACGCCCTTACCATCAATCCTCAGCGTCCCCAAACCCAAAAACGGCTCAACGCCCTGCGCCAAAAATATACAACCGCCCAGGAACCCGCCGAAGAACACTTTAGCCACAACGGTTTCAACCCGATTGCCGCCACCCTGGACGAGGTTGAATTTGCCGAAATCCAGCAGCTGCTGGCAGCGGGTAAGATGCAGATCGGCCGGGAACAATTGGCCGCCTTTTTGCGCCGCTACGCGAACCATGAAGCGGGCTGGTGGCTCATGGTGCAATACGCCGACAACCAGGCAAACCGGCTTACCGCCCTGGACCACGTGCTGCGGCTCAATCGCCAGCACCCCGAAGTGCCGCCCATGCTGGCCAGCATCACCCCCGCCACCGAAGATTTTTTGGCAATGGGCCGCCTCTACGAGCGGCTGGAGCAGTGGGACAAATCCGAGTACTACTACAAACGAGCGCTTAAATCACCGGTCAACGCCGACCGGCTGCTGGCCCAGAAGCGCCTGCCGCACGTTTCAGAGCAGGTGCGCCTGGCCAACATCAAATATACCAGCCCGGCAGCCACAGTCGTCCGGCTGGCAATTGGGCCAAGCTTGCTGTACACCCTGTTAGTCCTGGTACAGTCTGGGCTGAAGCCGCTGCAGGTATCGCCTTTGTTGTGCACGGGCAACCTGGTATTTATCGCCGGGCTGCTGCTGTGGGGCGGCTTGATGTACCACCCAGAACATCCCTGGCTGGAGCGATGGCGCGGAACGGCCGTATCTGCCACCCACAACCTGCCCCTACGCCTCATCGCCATTGCCTGCGTCGCCCTGCCCATCCTGGTCCTCCTGCTCCTCGCCATCAGCCGCCTGCTGGCCTTTGACCTGGATCTGAACAGCCTCTTATGATCCCGCTAACCGACCTCCAGCCAAACCGGTACACCAGCTTTCCTTACATGACCATTTTCATCATCTTGCTGAACATGTTTGTCCTGATTGGTCAATTTCTGCTGGTGGAATTTAACATGGAGACCTACGTCCGGTCCATTTTCCTGTTTGGCAGCGTGCCCACCTTTGTCATCGATCAGGTGGCGGGTGGTGCATTGGCCACCCTCACCTCCACCTTCATGCACGGCGGCATTTTGCACCTGGCAGGCAACATGCTCGCCCTGTGGGCCTTTGCCCAGCGCGTCGAAGACGCCTGCGGCCCCTGGCGTTTTCTGGCCTTCTACCTCACCTGCGGTGTGGTGGCCGACATCATCAGCACCATGAGCCGCTCCACCGAGAATATTCCCGGCATTGGCGCCAGCGGCGCGGTGTACGGCATCATGGCCGCCTACCTGATTTTGTTTCCCGGCGGAAAAATCAAAGTCCTGCTCTTTTGGGGCTTTGGCTTTGCCCGCATTCCCTTTCGGGCGTATTGGGTCATCCTCCTTTTCTTTCTCAAAGAGATTCCCATTGCCCTGGATGTGCTGCTGATCAACGTGGAGTCCAGCGTGGCCCACTGGGCCCATCTGGGCGGCTTTTTTGCGGGGACGCTCATCTTCCTTTTTTTGCGTCCCGATGCCTTTCATCGCTTCCGCAATGAGCTGCCCCTCTAAAGCCTGGCAATGCGAGAGCAGCATGTTAAGCAGCGCCTGCGCCGTTGCGCGTGGTTTACTAAATATCCAATTGGAAGCGCCACAATACCATTTTCAGTAAGGTCGAAAATGGGTATACTTTCCATAAGAAACGATGTTCTCTGGGAGCGGCTGGCAGCGACGGTTCTCGGTAAGCAGTCAACATTATGAGCGATACACTAACCGGCAAGAAAATCGGCAAATACCTCATCAAAGAAAAGCTGGGCAGCGGCGGCATGGCCGAGGTCTACAAAGGGTACCAGGAAAACCTCGACCGTTTTGTCGCCATCAAATTGATGCACGCATTTCTGGTCGCGGACCAGGACTTCCTCAACAGGTTCCAGCGCGAAGCCCGGGCCATGGCGGCCCTCAACCACCCTAACATCGTCGGCGTTTACGACTTTGACGTGTACGGCGAAAACAGCTACTACCTCGTCATGGAATACATTCGCGGTGGTACGCTGAAAGAACGGCTGGAAGAGCTGGCGCGGCGCGGCGAGCGCCTCCCGCTGACCGATGCCGTCAAAATGATTGCCGAAATTGCCGACGCCCTGGCCTATGCCCACCGCCGCGACATGGTGCACCGCGACATCAAACCGGCCAACATCATGCTCAACGAGGACAGCGGCCGCGCTGTGCTCACCGACTTTGGCATTGTGAAGCTCGTAGGCAGCCAGTCAATGGCTTTTACGGCCACCGGCGCGCTGATTGGCACCCCGGCTTACATGTCGCCGGAGCAAGCGCTGGGCAAATCTGGCGACCACCGGGTAGACATCTACTCGCTAGGTGTTATGTTGTTTCAGATGGTCACCGGCACGCTGCCGTTTGATGCCGATACGCCGCTGGCGGTGGTGATGAAACACGTCAATTCCCCCACGCCGGAGCCGAGCAGCATCACCCCAGACATTCCCTGGGGCTTGCAGGAAGTGATCATGAAAGCGATGGCCAAATCGCCCGAAGATCGCTTTAACTCAGCCGGGGAGATGGCGGCAGCGTTACGCGCCGTCGATTTGTCGGCCGCGTCCACCCGCCCCATGGCACCCGTGGTGCCGCCTAAACCCAGCCTCGACTACCCCACCCCCACCAAAACGGAGGTGATGCTGCCTGCGGTAGATACGGCCGTTGCCTCCCCGCCTCCCACCCCCAGCGAAACCAAAAAACGGCCCGCCTGGCTCTTGCCCGCCCTCGGCGTGGTGCTCCTGCTGGCCATCGTGGGCGGCGTTTTGGCCGCCAATGGCGCTTTCGGCGGCGATCCTACACCAACGGTTGCGGCCGTTGTTGCGGCAGACGATACGACTGAGCCGACCAACCTACCCGAACCAACCGCCACCGAAGAACCAAACGCCCTGGCCACCGAACTGGCCCAGTTGACCATCAACCTGACGGCCGATGCCCGCGAGACAGAAACCCCGACCCCGTCACGCACCCCCAGCCCCACCGCCACCGACAGCGCCACCGTCAACGCCACGGCCGAATTTCTGCTCACCTGCGAACCGGGCGTGACGCTGGTATCGGCCTACCGCAATGGATTTGCCAGCAATGCCGTCACCACCCAGTTTAGCTTCACCGCCGCCTGGGTGCTGCGCAACAGCGGCAGTTGTCCCTGGCCAGAAGGGCTCACCTGGGAATACGTGGAGGGGGAAACGTTTGAATACGAAGGCGACCCCATCCCCCTGGAAGAATCTGTGCCACCCGGCGAAGAAATCACCCTCACGGCGCAGCTGCGCGCCCCCAGCTCCCCCGGAACCTACGAAAGCACCTGGCAGTTGGTCGATTTAGATGGAAAGTTGTTTGGCGAACCACTCACGTTTGAGTTCCGCGCCTTCCCACCAGCTACCAACACGCCACCCCCCACACCCACACCGGCAGCAACACCAACCGCTGTCGCCGCCACAGGCGGAAAAGTGGCCTGGACCCCTGGCCTGATCGACGGCTGCGAGTACATTGGCAGCGATTGGCGCTGCCGACTCACCATTCAGCCTTACATTGACGGCAGTGATGTTGTTGGCGAATACACCGTGTTTGTGTTCGACTTACCGGGCGGCCAGGCAACAACCTATCGTGGACAGGGGCCGTTTTACCACTTTGTCATTGCCCGCCGCTGTGCCGCGTACAATCAGTCGCTGCGCATCATAGACGACATCACCTCCACCGAGCTGACGGCCAACGTGTACGTCGACCCCAACATTTACTTCCCTGGCGGCTGCACCGAACCGTAGGATTTTAGCCACAGAGGGTAAGAGAAGGTGACGTGAAACGTGAAACGTGATTAGAGAAAGAGAATCACGTTTCACGTTTTCTCCCCTGACAAAAGCCACAATCAAACCTTTTGTCACCCCCTCACCCTGTCACCTCTTCACCCCTTCACCTTGTCACCCCTTCACCCTATCTCAGCACCACTTCAGTCCACGCTTCAATCCAGGTTTCACGGTTGGCATCAATCGTTTGCGGGTCGATAACGGCCGTTTCCTCCGGCACCTGCGTCCATGCCACAAATTCGGCTGGCAATTCCGCATTTTCGTTGGCCGGGTAGACAAACATGTTCAGCGGCATGTCTTCCTGGAACGGCTGGCTGAGAATGTAGTCCACCAGCTGCTCGGCCAGCTCACGGTTTTCGGTGCCCGCGAGAACGCCCACAAACTCCACCTGGCGGAAGCACATGCCGGGGGCCACGATGCTGGCGCTCGGCGCTTCGGTCACTGGCGGGTCAGCGTAGATAAATTCGGCGGGTGGGCTGCTGGCGTAGGAAACGACCAACGGCCGTTCCCCCTCACTGGCCACGGTAAAGCTGCCGTAATACGCCTCCTCCCAGCCGTTGGTCACCAGCACGCCGTTGGCGCGTAAATCGGCCCAGTAATCCAGGTAACCATCTTCGCCAAACTCGGCAATCGTCGCCAGCAAAAAAGCCAGGCCAGGGCTGGAGGTTGCCGGGTTTTGCACCACCAGCAGCCCGGCGTAGGCCGGATCAGCCAAATCGGCCAGGGAGTCAGGCAGTGGCATGCCGTTATCGGCAAACCACGCCTTGTCGTAGTTCAGGCAAACATCGCCATAATCGACCGGCAGCAGCCGGTGCGACGGGTCCAGCTCCAGGGCATCGGGGATTTCCGCCAGCAGCGGCGATTGGTACGCCGCAAAAATGTCGGCAGCCAGCGCCCGGCCCATAAAGGTGTTGTCCACGCCAAAAAAGACGTCGGCCAGCGGCGCGTCTTTGGCCAGGATAGCCTGATTCAGCGCCGCCCCGGTATCGCCCGACGGCAGCAGCTCAACCGTGACGTTGTGTTCTTCTTCAAACGCAGCAATCGTCTCTTCGCTAATGGCAAAGCTGTCGTGCGACATCAGGGTCAGCACAGCCGGTTCAGCGGAACCACAGGCGGTAAGGCCAAGGAATAAAAAAAGTAAAAGGTACAGGTAACGTTTCATCGTTTCTCCTTCGAAAATATGCCGCGGATTGCGCGGATTAACGCGGATGAAATTTAGTAAATCTGCGAAATCTGCTGATTTTCATGGTGGTCGGCGACAGCCCTTGTCGTCTCCTTCGTTTTAGGGGCTGGCGGTTGGAGGTTGGCCAGCGACCAGCCACTAGCCACCAGCCACGGTGTGTATACAAAGTAAAATGCCGCTGCTAATTTCAACGGTGGCGGATACGGCCGTCATCCGGTTACTAATCCCCCGCGCCTGGCCAAATTGCAGCGTTTCAGCGGTGAGCGGCCACTGCAAACCGGTGGTCCGCACCATTGGCACATCACCACGCAGCGGGATGAGCGACACCACATCACCCACCTGCCCACTGATGGTGGTCTGCTGACGTACCAGCCAGGCCCGCTCGGTGGGAGTGAACAGCGTTACGGCCGTATTGGCCAGCGCGGGATGGGTGAGCAGCAGCACATTGGCCAGGGTCTGGTCCAAACGGCCGCCCAGCAGACCAAACAGCCAGATTTCCCAATAACCTTGCTCAACCGCCAGCAGCAGGGCCAGCTCCAGATCCGTTTCATCTTTTGCCGGTGGGTGCTGGTTAAAAGGCACCTGGCCTGCCGCCAGCCACGCCTGCACCTCCGGTGGCAGCGAATCCATGTCGCCAATCACCCGGTCCGGCAGGCGGGCCAGCCGTTTGAGGTACTTACTACCCCCGTCGGCGGCCCACACGGCCGTTGCTTGGGTGAGATACGGCCGTATCCACTCCACCTCCTCCATCTCTCCATTGGCAAAAATCAACAGCGGCATCCGTTTGCTCCAAAATCGCCCAAACCCGACAGGTCTGAGCGGCCCAAATAAAAAAGCCACCCTGATCCGGATGGCTTATCAAACGCAAAAATCGCAATTCCTCCGCCGGCATTACCCGGATCAGGTTCGCAGGTCGGTGACAAAACGGTCACCCTCTCAGCCGGGCTTCCCCAGCTCCCTGTGTTGTATAAAATTGTTGCACACGAAACTACTTTACCTCAAAAGCACCTAAAAGACGAACAAAGCTCCCCAAAAAAGTTGCCTGCCCGGAGTGCGCGCACCCTCGTCCAGGCTTTCAGGCGGGCACAATTAGCCGGATGTCGGTCAATTGGCCTCAGCCCAGCCAACCACCAACAGCGACAGCCCGGAGAGCACCGCCAGACCGGTCACCAGCGGCACAATCGTCCCGTTATAGCTCTGACCAATAAACGTACCCAGCAGCACCGAGATAAACGTCGAGAGGGAGCCGACAATAGCCGCCCCAATCCCAGCCATCTGCCCCAGCGGTTCCATTGCCAGGGAATTCAGATTGCCAAACAGGATGCCCACACAAAAGAAAGACAACATCAAGTAAGCCATAAACACCGCAAAGGGCAGCTGCTCCGGCAGCAGCAGCGTGCTCACCAAAACGATCGCCGACAAGATGCTGGTGATAAGCAAGGCGCTTCTTACCAGAACGCGCATCCCAAAATGCAGCACCAGGCGCGAGTTTAAGAGCGAAGCCAGGCCAATAGCCGAGGCGACAATGCCAAAGTAGATGGAAAACAGATCGCCCAGGGCATATTGTTCCTGGAAAACTTGCTGTGCCGAATTAAGATAGCCGATAAAAGCGCCGCTCACCAGCCCGGCGGTGATGGTGTAACCAAACGCCAGCCGGTTTTGCACAATGAGTTTGGTTGTTTTAAAGATGCGCCCTGGCGTAAATGGCGCTCGGTTTTCTGGCGCTAACGTCTCTGGCTGGCGGATGGCAAACCAGACCAGGGCAATGACGGCCAACAGTAAAAAGACACCAAAAATGGCCCGCCAGCCCGCCCCTTGCAAGATAACCTGCCCCAACGAGGGGGCCAACATCGGCACCAGAATAAAAACCGTCATCACAAACGACATCACCCGCGCCATTTGCCGCCCGGCAAATTGATCGCGGACCAGGGCCAGCGTCACCGCCCGGGGTGCCGACGCGCCAATACCTTGCAAAAAGCGCCCGGCCAACATCATCGGGAAATTGACGGCAAACATGGAGAGGATCGCGCCGCCCATGTACACACCCAGGCCAGAGAAAACCGCTGGTTTGCGGCCAACGCTGTCTGAAAGCGGGCCAAAAAAGAGCTGGCCTACAGAAAGGCCCAGAAAAATCATCGAAATGACCAGCTGCCTGCTGTTGGCATCTTGCACCTGCAAGTCAGTGCCAATTTGGGCCAGGGCGGGCAGCATGGCGTCAATTGAGAGCGCAGTAAGCGCCATGAGGGTAGAGACAAGCACCACAAATTCAGCAAATGAAGGGCGAGATTTAACGGCCGTTTTCAACAATTCCATACCTTCCTGTTCACAAATAAAGTCGCCTATTCTACCAAATTTGGCTGATTGCGTAATTGGAATATTGAGCCGCCGAATGACCACTTTCACCCATAGCGGAACCGTTTTCCTTTTGGTGATACACTCTGGCTTATGACTAAACCGTTAACGGCCGTATCCCCCTCCCCCGTCCCCGCCTTTCACATCATGACCAAACCCGCCGGGGCTATTTGCAACCTGGACTGCCACTACTGTTACTTCCTCTCTAAAGAAATGTTGTACCCCGGCAGCCGCTTCCGCATGGCCGATGCGCTGCTGGAAACGTTCATCCAGCAGCACATCGAAGCACAGCACACGCCGGAAGTTACCTTTGCCTGGCAGGGCGGCGAACCAACCCTGCTGGGGCTGGACTTCTTCCAGCGGGTCATCCATTACCAGCAAAAACACGCCAAACCGGGGCAGACCCTTCACAACACCCTGCAAACCAACGGTACGCTGCTCGATGATGATTGGTGCCGCTTCTTCAAAGTGCACAATTTTCTGGTGGGCATCAGCTTTGATGGGCCTGAGGCACAGCACAACGCCTACCGGGTCAACAAAGGGGGCGCGGGCAGCTTCAGCCAGGTGATACGCGGCTGGCGGCTGCTGGTGGCGCATGGGGTGGCGTACAACGTGCTCTGCACCATTCATGCCGCCAACCAGGATGATCCGCTGGAGGTGTACCGCTTCTGCCGCGACGAGCTGAAGGCGCAGTTCATCCAGTTCATTCCCATTGTCGAGCGGACCACGCCGCAGATTTTGCCCCTGGCCGAGAGAGGCTGGCGGCAGCAAGAAGAGGGGGAACGGCCGCTTTATACCCAGTCCGGCACTTCAGTCACCCGCCGCTCGGTTAACGCTGAAAAATACGGCCGTTTCCTCATGGCCATCTTCGACGAGTGGGTGCGGCACGATGTGGGCCAGGTGTACGTGCAGCTGTTTGACGTGGCCCTGGGCGCCTGGCTGGGCCAGCCAGGTGGACTGTGCATCTTTGCCCCCACCTGCGGCCAGGCGCTGGCGTTGGAGCACAACGGCGATCTGTTCAGCTGCGACCACTTTGTCGAGCCAGATTACCTGCTGGGCAACATCCAAAGCGACCATCTGCTAACCCTCGTCGCCTCAGACAGGCAGCGGCAGTTTGGCCAGAACAAGCTAGACAGCCTGCCCAACACCTGCCGCACCTGCCAGGTGCGTTTTGCCTGCCACGGCGGCTGCCCCAAAGACCGCTTCATCCACACCCCAGACGGTGAACCAGGGCTAAACTATCTCTGCGCGGGGTACAAAGCGTTTTTCAACCACGTAGACCGGCCGATGACGATCATGGCCAACCTGCTGCGCCAGCGCCGCGCCCCGGCCGAAATCATGACCCTGATCGCCGTGGAGGACCAAAAACAACTCCAACAAGCTGTGGCCCGGGCAGGCCGCAATGATCCCTGCCCCTGCGGCAGCGGCCGGAAGGTTAAGCAGTGCCACGGCCGTTAATGGCCGTCCAATCAGTGACGTATTGTGGACCGCTTACGGCGCGTTCCTTTGCTCCAGAACGGCTCAAACACCGGGGTTAGCTGTCGTGTGGGGCACCAAAAACGATGTCGGTATTCACACCGCTCGCCGCCGCCAGGCCGGAAGCCGCCGCCATGATCACTTGATGAAAAGACGAGGCCATATCACCAGCGGCATAAACGTTGGGCACGCTGGTGCGCCCCAACACATCAACCTTCACGGAGCCCCCCTCATTAAACTCGCAGCCAATTTGGTGCGCCAGCGGACTGTGCGGCACGGGTTTGGTAGCCACAAAGATTGCCTGGCATGGAATGAAACGGCCGTCTGCCAACCTAACCCCCGTCACCCGTCCAGAGTCTCCTTCAATCGACGCAATGCCCGCTTCGTATACAGTCACGCCCAGCTGGTTCACGGTGTCTCGCTCTTCCTCCGTCAGTGTTTCTTCACCCAGCAGGCACGCCGCAATGTCATTGCTGAGTACGGCCAAGAGGGATGCCAGATGAGCCACCTTGCCCCCGCCGATGAGCACAATTTTCTGGTCACGCGCTTCCCAGCCGTGACAGTACGGGCAATGATACACCCCCCCTTGGCCCCAATAATCAGCCAGACCGGGGATGTCCGGTAGTTCATCACGCACACCCGTGGCCAGCAGCACCCGGCGGCTGTGCCAGACGGTTCCATCGGCCGTTTGCACGTCAAACCCATTTTCCGTGGCCACCAGGCTCACGACTTCTGCCGGGCGATACTCGACGGTGGGATACGGCCGTAGCTGTTCCCGCCCAATCTGCAGCAGTTCCGCCGGTGGAGTGCCATCGCGAGTAAAAACGTTGTGCGCCGCCGCGGCCGGGGCGTTGCGCGGCTTTTGGTGGTCACAAATTAACACCCGCCGCCGGAAACGGCCCAATACCAGCGCCGCGCTCAGCCCTGCCGCGCTACCGCCTACAATAATCACGTCATACATTTAACTGCTCCTTTCAAACGACAAAACTCACTGCTTCGTTTTATACGTTGTCAAAAACGGCCGAAAGCCCATTGTAGGCCAGAATCGGCTTGAAAGCGGATTTGTTACATAGTAGAGGTAAAAGCTCACAAAGTTGGGCTGAGCCAGCGCCTGTAAGGTATGGGCCACCAGCAGGCAGGCGTCAAAAATGGTTTGCAGCAGCGATGCGTCGCTGCTGCCCGCTTCGCCAATGAGAACCAGTTCACTGCACGGTGTCTGTTCGCCTCTTCCATCAAGACACCCCCTGTCCTGCAAACGGCAGCAGGGCCAGATGGCGCGCTCGCTTCACTTCACGCGCCAATTTGCGCTGATCGGCCGGACTCAAACGCGTTTGCCGCCGGGGGCGAATACGGCCGTATTCCGTCAAATACCGCTTCAATTCCTCCGGCTGCTTGTAATCCAACACCACATGTTGGCGCTCTGGTCCCCGCTTCACCGGTTTACGCGTATGCCTCATCCACCTCCGCCGCCGGTACCACAAATGGGTTTTCCAGGGCCAATTCCCCCGCCTGCCACAACGCCATCTCGGCGTCGTTAAGCAGACAGCTATCCAGGCTGGCGATCAGCTTTTCTTTCTTCAGCTTTTGGCCGATGCAGGCGATCTCCTGGCGGCGATCCCCATACGGTTCTTGCCAGGCATGGTTAATTTCTAGCTGCACCTCGGCATCGGCGGGCCAATTTTCGCGCGGCTCAGACGCCCACCAGCGGCCCACCAGCTGGAAATACCCCTGCCGCGCCACCTGGGACCAGAAGTAGGCCGTGTCGCTGTCGCTGGCCAGCCAGAGGAACCCTTTGGAGCGCAGCAGCCGCTTAAAGCCGCCGCCTTGCACAAAATCGAGCAGCCGCTGGGGATGAAACGGCCGTCGCGCCTGGTATACAAAACTGCTGATGCCGTACTCGTCGGTTTCTGGGATGTGGTGGCCTTGCAGCTCTTCGGCCCAGCGGGGCAGTTGGGCCGCCGCTTCCAGGTTAAACAGGCCGGTATGCAGCACCCGGTTGAGGGGAATACGGCCGTAACTGCTCTCAATCACCACCGCATCCGGGTTAAAGCGGTGCAGGTAGCTTTTCAGCCGCGCCAGCTCATCGGGCGTCACCAAATCCGTTTTGTTGATGAGAATGACGTTGGCAAACTCCACCTGCTCCACCAGCAAATCGGCCAGGGTACGGCCGTCATCGTCGGCCACCGCCATGCCCCGCTCCAGCAGGGTTTGCTGGTTGGTGTATTCGGCCAGCCAGGTGGCGGCGTCCACCACAGTGAGCATCGTGTCTAGCTGAGCAATGTCGGAAAGGGAACGGCCGTTATCATCCAGGGGAAAGTCAAAGGTCGCCGCCACCGCCATCGGCTCCGAAATGCCGGTGGATTCAATCAGCAGGTAATCAAAGCGGCCCTCATGCGCCAGCTTACCAATTTCGATTAGCAAATCTTCGCGCAGGGTGCAGCAAATGCAGCCGTTAGTCATCTCCACCAGCTTTTCTTCGGTGCGGCTGAGCCGGGCATCGCCGTTGCTCACCAGCTGCACGTCGATGTTTACCTCGCTCATGTCATTGACAATCACCGCCACACGCAGCCCTTCGCGATTGTTGAGCACGTGATTGAGCACCGTTGTTTTGCCCGCCCCCAAAAAGCCCGAAAGCACGGTGACGGGCAGCCGCCGATTATCTATTTGTTTCTCGCTCATCCTGTTCCTTCCTTTCATCTGGTTGATGTCAAAAAATTTTCAATCTGTGGAATCTGCGAAATCTGTGGATTCTTCAATTTTTGTACGATTTGATGGGCAGCGCCTGGCTTTGTTCGGCCAGCGTGTGCCATTGGGCAGCCAATTGATCCACGGCCGCCAATTTGGTCACGGCGTGGTTAAACGGTCTTAAGGCGGATTGTCGCCAGGAACGGCCGTATTCCGCCAACACCCACGCTTCGTACCCCGCCAACCAATGGAGCAGATCAGACCACAGCTGGCGCATCGTCTCCGCCTGCGCCACCGCGCCTACGCGGTACGCCAGGCGGGGCAGCGCCTCTTCCCGGTGAATGGTTTCGGTCAGAGCGGCAACGGCCGTAAACTGCGGCTTGGCCCGGTAACGGTTCACAAAAATCGCCCCCAGCTCTGCCTGACCCAGCCAGATGCCCCAGCCCCACAGCACAATCTGCCGCTCCCCCTCCCAGCGGGTGTACATCGACCCACCCCGAACGTCGGCGTGTTGGTGGCTGAACTGGTATTGGTACAGCAAGTTGCCCGCCGGGCAGTGAATGTCCCGCCCAAACAGCCACATCTGCTGGTGCAGCAGCGGTTTAATCTGCTTTTTGTACACCGCCGGATAATTGATCCAATAATTTGCCATCATAGTTGATATTTAATATCATTAAAGGCGATAAAAAAACGGCCGTTCGATTATCAATCTCCCGGCCGAAAACATGCCAACTGCAGAGAGACACTGTCCCTCATGCCGCTGTGCCAGTCCAACTTACTGCAACCCGGCTACAATTGCAGCCACGTTGGCGCGGAACATGCCAATGTAGCTGTCGGCCCCGCTGCCTGCTGGCCCAATTGCCCCAGTGTACAGTTTCAACACCTGCACCTCATCACAGCCAGAAAGCTCACCGGCCACCGTTTGCGCCAGCGCGTCATTTACCGTCGTTTCGGTGAAGAGGGTGCACACACCATGTTCGGCCATGGCGGAAATAAGTTCGGTCAGGTCGCTGGCTGAAGGTTCCGCCACGGTACTCATGCTGGGAATGACGGTACCCAGCACGGTAAACCCATACTCCTCGGCGAAGTAACCAAATGCATCATGATTGGTTACCAGGAAACGATTCTCAGCCGGAATATTCGCCAGCTGTGCTTCGGCATACGCTTCCAGCTCTTCCAAAGCTTCCACGTAGGCAGCGGCATTGGCGGCATACACGGCTGCATTAGCTGGATCAAGATCACTCAGGATATGCTCGACGTTTTCTGCCCACTGCTCCACGTTGTGCACGCTAAACCAGACGTGCGGATCGGCACCGCTGTGCTCATGTTCATGATCTGCTCCTTCTTCAGCGGCCTCACCTTCATGCGCTTCACCTTCGTGGGAATCCTCGGCAAAGGCGCGCGGGCTAATGTTGGCCGAAATCGGCACCACCAGGCTGTCCTCGCCAATGTTGGCCAGGTCGTCAACCAGCCCCTGTTCCAAATCCCAGCCGTTGATAAAGATGACGTTGGCTCCGGCAACGGCCGTTAAATCGCGCGCCGCAGGTTCATAACTGTGCGGATCTTGCCCCGCCTCCATCAACACGGTCAGGTCAATCGCCTCGCCACCAACCTGCGCCACCACGTCACCAATAATGCTGGTGGTCGCCACCACACGCAGAGACGCACCGTTCAGGTCAACGGCCGTTACCTCTGGCAGCAGCAGCATCTCCGCTTCCGCTTCGTGTTCATGGTCATGTTCTGCCTCGTCGGCGTGGTCCTCTTCATCCGCGTGCTCATCCGCGTGCTCGTCAGCCTCTGCCGAAGCGTCAGCCGCCTCTGGTTCGGACTCTGCCGTCCCGCCGGAACACCCCACGGCCGCCACAAGCAGGCCAAGGATGGCAACCACTGCAAAAAACCGTCGCAGTTGCTTCATCATCATGCTCATTCTTCAAGCTCCTTATTGATACTTAATCTCAATTGATATTTAGTACCAAATATAGCCTCGCTTTTTTAGATGTCAAGTGGCCACCTTTTCCTTTTTTAACCCGCCAAGACGTGTTACCATTGCCTTATCATGACACCCACACCAGATTCAGATTTGCAGCTGCTCACCCAGGCCGCGCTGTTTGATGGATTGACAGAAACACAGCTGCGCACCATTCAACAACATGCCGCCCTGGTGAAAGTGCCCCGGCGCAGCTTCTTCTTTCATCAGGGGGAAGCGGCCACCACTTTTTACCTCATCCGCGAAGGGCAGGTACGCCTGAGCCAGGTCAACCCGGAAGGCAAGCAGGTAATCATTCACCTGTTTGGGCCGGGTGACGTGCTGGCGGTGATCGTGGTGCTGAGCAATGCCCCTTACCCGCTGTCGGCTGAAGCAATAACCGATTGTGTTGCCTGGGCCTGGAGCCGGGAAACGGCCGTTCATCTCATGGAACAGTGCCCCCGCCTGGCGATTAACGGGATGGAGATGGTGGCCCGGCGCTTCCAGGAGCTGCAAAACCGCTACCGTGAACTCTCCACCGAACGGGTGGAACAGCGGGTGGCCCGCGCCCTCATCCGCCTGATCCAACAGCGCAACGGCTCCCAGGAGCAAAAACCATACCCCTTGCTGTCGCTGACGCGCCAGGACCTGGCCGAAATGACCGGCACCACCCTCTACACCGTCAGCCGCATTTGCAGCAGCTGGGAGCAGCAAGGTCTGCTGGAAGCGGGTCGCGAACAGCTGCACGTGCACAACCTGGAAGAACTGAGCAACATTGCCGACGATTTACGGCCGTCGGCCGCTAACTTCCCCCCTAAACCAGAATAACCCCATCTACAACTGGCTTGCCCTACCTGAAACAAAATGGCTCTTTGGGTTTTTAGGGGGTTGGCACCGAATGGACGCAAATGAACGCTGATTTTCGTGCTAATTCGCGTCAATTCGGTGCAAAAATCAATGTCACCCCACCCTGTCCGAAAGACTCACAAAAACCAGCCGCATAAAATTTGCATAAATTTACAACCTGTTATATCAATAGCATGTTGGAAGTTCGGCCACCAAAAAACCCGGTTCCTTGCGCTGGCGCAAAGACACAACCGCATCCCACCCATAAAATGAAGCGAAAAGGACTTTACCGATGGGCAATTCCAAACAATCATCCGCTGCGTCACCACCCGCCACTTCCCGGTGGCCTCACCTGCCGCTGCGCGTCTGGCTGCTGCTGGCGGCCCTGGTTGGCGGCATTGTGGGGCTGGGCGGCTTCACCTTTGTCTATGCCGAAGGCACCTCTTACTTCTCTAACGATCCCGCCGCCTGTGTCAACTGCCATATCATGCAAGACGTTTACGACGGCTGGAACCACGGCAGCCATAAAGCCGTAGCCACCTGCAACGACTGCCATACCCCGCACACCTTTCTGGAAAAGTACATGATCAAGGGGTTAAACGGCTGGAACCACAGCGTCGCCTTCACCAGCGGCAACTTCCCAGAACCCATTCAAATTACCGAACTAAACCATGAAGTGGCCCTGGAAAATTGCATCTACTGCCACGGGGAGATGGTGGCGGCCATCAGCCATGAAGGGGACGCGGAGCCCACCGACTGCATCCGCTGCCACGCCGGGGTCGGACACGGCCGTTAACCAATCTGGCACCTGCCACACCTATTATTTCTAAAATCAGGAGAGATCATGAGTAACACAACATCACCCGAACCAAACCGCCGCCGCTCCCTTGGCCTGGTCATAGCCGCTTTTGTGGTGGGTCTGGTCGTCATGGGCGGCCTGGCCCTGCTGCTCACCAATATTCAACAGCGCAAAGCCGAAACGGCCGAATTCCCCCTGCGTGTCGTAGCTATCGATCCCGATGAGCTGGACCCGGCCGTCTGGGGGCAAAACTTTCCGCGCCAGTACGATGGCTTCATGGGCACCCAGGACGACACCTTCAGCACCCCGTACGGCGGCTCCGTGGTCTACAGCAAACTAGAGCGCTACCCGGCAATGATCCGCATTTGGGCCGGCTACGCCTTTAGCAAAGACCACAACGAAGAGCGCGGCCATTACTACACCACCATCGACCAGAAAAACACGCAGCGCGTGCAGCTGGTGAGCCAGCCCGGCGCCTGCGCCAACTGCCACGCCGCCGAAGCACCGCAAATGATTGCCGAAATGGGCTGGGAAACGTTTAACAAAACGCCCTACAATGAACTGAAAGACAGCCTGCACATTGGCTCGTCCTGCGCCGACTGCCACGACCCGGAAACGATGGAGCTGCGTCTCACCCGCCCGGCCCTCATCAACGCGCTGGAGGCCGAAGGCGTTGATTGGACCCAGGCCAGCCGCCAGGAAATGCGCACCTACGTTTGCGCCCAATGCCACGTGGAATATTACTTCCTGGGTGACAACAAAGTGCTCACCTTCCCCTGGAGCCAGGGAAAGAACATCGACGACATCGCCAACCATTACGACGAGTATGGCTTTTCCGACTGGACCCACGCCGAAACCAACGCGCCAATGATCAAAATTCAGCATCCCGAATACGAAATGTGGACCACTGGTCTGCACGCCCAGTCTGGCGTCTCTTGCGCCGACTGCCACATGCCGTACATTCGCGAGGGCGCGGTGAAAATTTCTGACCACCACCTGCGCAGCCCGCTGGCCACCATCAACGAGTCTTGCCAGACCTGCCATCAGCAAGACGCAGAGCTGCTAGAAGAGCGCATCATCACTATCCAGGACCGTACGGCCGAACTCCTGCGCCTGGCCGAAGATGCCATTCTGGACGCCATCGACGCGATCGTGGCCGCCCAGGACGCCGGGGCCACCGATGCCCAACTGGAAGAAGCGCGTAATCTGCACCGCCAGGCTTCACTGCGCTGGGACTTTGTCTCCAGCGAAAACAGCACCGGCTTCCACAGCCCGCAAGAAGCCGCCCGCGTCCTGGCCCTGTCGATTGATTATGCCCGCCAGGCCCAGCTTGCCGCCCTGCAAATCACCAATAGTTTGGCGACAACGGCCGTAAACGATTAATCAACCTCCATTCGCAAGATTGGCCCACTCTAAAAGCCTGCCGGACCATCATCCGGCAGGCTTTTTCTTACCCCCGCAGCAACGAGATGTTGCCCCTTTGACCCTGAAATGGTATGAACAGGGGTGAGGGTTGGCGCAACGGCCGTAACCCCAAATTTACCAATCCAAACACGGTCAACATCGAACGCACGCTTTCTGATTTATGATCAAAGATTTCACAGATTTAGCAGATTTTCAATCTTTTCAATCTGCGAAATCTTTGATAAAAGCCTTTTTCAAGCACGCGATTTGACGAAGACCCGAAAAAGAGTAATCACCGCACTATGAATTTCCAACTTTTGCATCCCCGCGACCAGCTTGTGGCCATCATGAACCGCATTTACCACAACGGCATGACCACCCTCAGCGGTGGCAATCTTTCCATCAAAGACGACAACGGCGATATCTGGATCACCCCCTCTGGCATCGACAAGGGCAAGCTGACACCGCGAGACATGATGTGCATTAAGGCCGATGGCACCGTCGAAGGACCGCACAAACCGTCGTCCGAGTTTCCCTTCCACCGGGCCATCTACCGCCTGCGGCCCGATCTGAACGCCATTGTCCATGCCCACCCCCCGGCACTGGTTGCCTTCAGCATCGTGCGCGAGGTGCCCGACACCCGCATCATCCCCCAGGCCAACCGCATCTGCGGGCCAGTGGGCTACGCCCCCTATGCCCTGCCCGGCAGCGAAAAACTGGGCGAAAACATCGCCCAGACCTTTGCCGAAGGGTACAACATCGTCATTTTAGAGAATCACGGCATGGCGTCGGCCGGGGCCACCCTGCTAGATGCCTTTCATCGGCTGGAGACGCTCGACTTTTGCGCCCGCACCCTCATCCGTGCCCGTGCCCTGGGCCGGGTGCAAACGCTGGCCGAGCCAGCTCTGAACCTGTTTGACCATCGCCACAACCTGCTGCCAGAGTTTGTGCCCACCGCCCACAGCAGCCGCGAACGGGAACTGCGCCAGCAAATTGTGGAGATCACCGTCCGGGCCTGCCACCGCCACCTGATGAGCAGCACCGAAGGTGTCGTCTCGGCGCGGCTGGACGCCGACAGCTTCCTCATCACGCCCACCGGCCACGACCGGCTCTCGCTGACCGTTGAGGATATTGTGCTGGTACGCCAGGGGGTGCGTGAAGCGGGCAAACTACCCAGCCGGTCGGTGCGGCTGCATGGGGCGATTTATGCGCAGCATCCGGGCATCCACTGCGTAATGACGGCGCAAAGCCCCAACGCCACAGCGTACGCCATCACCGCCGCCAAATTTGATTCGCGCACCATCCCCGAAAGCTTCATTTTGCTGCGCGACATTCCGCTCATTCCTTTCAAAACGCTCTACACTCAGGCCGAAGCCATCGCGGAAATGGTCTCACTGCGCACGCCGGTGCTGCTGGTGCAAAACGATTGTGTGCTGACGGTGGGCACGGACGTCCTGAATGCTTTCGACCGACTGGAAGTGGCGGAGTACAGTGCGCGATCGTTGATTGATACGGCCGTCCTCGGCCCCCTCGTCCCCATTGGCGATGCCGAAATACACGACCTGGAACACGCTTTTGGGCTGCTGTAACCACGACAACCGCTGATCGCTGCCAAAAATATACCTTGTTGGCAGCGATCAGGTTTGCTAACATCAACCTACATATCGATCACTTCTCCAAATATGGCGGTACTTACACCTCCCATCTGGCGCAACCGAACATTCCTGCAGCGGATGGGGCAAGCGGCAATCTAATGAATGATGCTGGCAACAGCAGCGAAACAGAAAATATCAACGTCTTTCTCATCGACGACCACCAGCTGATTCGGGAGGTCATCGGCCGATTGATAGAAAAAACAGCGGGCCTCACCTTCTGCGGTGCGGCCGCCTCCGCCGCCGAAGCCCTCGAAAAATTGCCTCTTTGCCAACCCAAACCAGACGTCGCCCTGGTTGATCTCTCGCTGGGCCAGACAAATGGCATGACCCTCATCCGTCTCCTGAGCCAACTACAGCCCGACCTCCGCATCCTGGTCATCTCCAGTCACGAAGAAAGCCGCTTTGCTCCGTTGGCGTTGGCCGCCGGGGCACATGGCTATCTCATGAAAAAAGATGGCATTGATTTAGGCATCGCCGTACACGAGGTGTATAACGGCCGTATCTACCTCAGCCACTCCATGCAGGCATGGCATAACAAACACAACAACAATGACCAGCCAACGTCATGAAACACAAAAAAAGCCATCCCGCAGCGGGATGGCTTTTTCATTTTGAACAGACGCAAAAAACTAGCGAATGCTAACAGGAATCTCCTGCGACAGCGTGTAGAACGTACCGCCGCCGTTCAGGCAGTTCTGGTAGCCATCAAAGCACACAACCAGCCGCAGGGTGTAATCGCCTGTCTCTGGGAGAGACATCCACGACGGCCAGCTGAGCCCTTCTGGCGGCATGACGTCGTTGTTGCCGCCCCAGTTGTTCTGGTACCAGGCCACAACGTCTTGCCCGTTACGCCGCGGCATAACACCGATGGTGGAATAGGGCACACCCGCGCCAGAAGTGTTGCCCACCCGCCATTCATACCAGATTTGCCCACCGGGCGTCAGCGAGGTGCGCCAGCTTTGCAGGGCAAAACTTTCGCCCACCAAACCCCGCGCATTGGCGGGCTGTGGCCCGCTGGGGGTTGGGGTGTTGGTCGGGGGGACCGGCGTATTGGTGACCGGTACGGCCGTTGGCAGCGGTACATTCGTGGGCGGCACGTTAGTTGCCGTGCTGACGGGCAGCGGCGTTTCCGTTGGCGGCAGCGTGGCCGTCGCTGTGGGTGAAGGTGGCAGGGTGTTGGTGGGCAAAATCTCCACCACCGCCGGTGGCAGCACCGTGGGCGAAGCGGGTACGGCCGTTTCGGTCGCAGGCACATCGGTGGGTTGTTCAGCAACCGTGTCGGCGGTGGGTTCAACGGCCGTCTGGTTGTCTTGTAATAACAGCACCGCCGCTACAACCAATAACAAAATCAATACGCCCATGGCACCAATTAAAACGTTACGCAACGTCGAATTATTCATAGACTCTCCTAAAAATCGTGGCTGGTGGATAGTGGCTGGTGCGAACCACTAGCCATTATCCACCAGCAACTATCCACCAACCCGCTCCGCTGCGGCGGATTCGGCAAAAATATTGTTGCGAATACCAAAGATATTTTGTGGATCGTTGGCTTGTTTGATGTCCTTAATTAGCTCAACCGCCGCCGGGGAAATAGCATGTTTCATAAAATCCTTGCGGATTTTGCCCACGCCGTGGTGATGAGAAATCGATCCCCCTGCCGCCATAATCGTCTCGCGCAGGGAATGTTCAATCTCGCTAAACACCTCGTCTGGATTCGCCACGCCCAGCGTGGAAAAGCCGTGGGTGAAGTAGATGCACACCCCGGTGTGGTACAGCTGGGTGATGCGCGGGGAGATATACGGCCGTCCCGGCAGCCCGTACTCCGCGTGTTTCTTAAACACCTGCACCGCCACCGAATCCAGCACCGCCTGCACTTTATTCCACGGCACCGTCGTCTCGTACGTCTCGCCAATGATGTGGAAATCGGTCAAAAAGTCACGGATGTAGGCGATGGCGTAGGTGAGCATGTAGCCGCGCTTGCCGTTGGTTTCACCACCGGCAATGCCGCCATACTTTTTCGCCAGCTGGTTGATCAGCTTCGCCTGATACTCCACCTGATCCTTCGTCCCCTCCATCACAATCGTCGCCGCGCACAGCTCATGCGGATCGAACTTTTTCACCTTCAGCAAAAAGAACTTCTGAATGTCACCCATGATCGCTTCCCAGCGCGTGGGTTCACCCTTCAGCGCCGAGCCAAAGCGGAACTGAATGTTGTCTAGCAGGCGAATGCTGGCCGGGAGCGTGCCCGTTTGCGCCAGTTCGTACAAAAACGCCGTGCCCGCCTTAAACGTCGGGAACACCAGCGAGCCGTACTTTTTTGCTTCCGGCAGCTTGTGAATCCGAATCACCGCGCTGGTGATGATGCCCAGGTTGCCCTCGCTGCCAAAGGCCACCTGCTTCGGGTCGATGCCCAGCGATTGGCGCGGCATGGCCGGGCCAGACTCAATCACGCCGCGCGGTGTCACCATCGTCACCGATTCCACAATGTCTTCGATGTTGCCGTAGCGGTTTTTCTTCATGCCGCTGGCGTTGGTGGCAATCCAGCCGCCCAACGTAGACAATTCCAGGCTGTCCGGCTCGTGGCCGCTGGTGTAACCCAGCCGCTCCAGCCGCGCTTCCAAATCCTTACCATAGATACCCGCCTGCACCCCCGCCCGGAAATTCTCGTGGTCAATCCACAAAATTTGGTCCATGCGCCGCATATCCACTGAAACGATGGAGCGGGTTTCGTTTTGCGGCAGCTGCAAGGCACAGCTCACGCTCGTACCACCGCCGTATGGCACCAGGCAAACGTCATGCTGCCCGGCCAGCTTGATGATCAGCGCCACATCTTCCTGGCTTTCCGGGTAGACAACCATATCCACCACGCGGTCCAGTGCGCCGTAGAGCACCTTGTACACCTCGTCGGCGGTCGTCTGCCCGTGGCTGTGAATCAGCCGCTCGCGGTCTTCAATTGAGACTTTGTCCGGGGAAAGCTGAGCCTGAACGGCCTGGTAAAAGGTCTCGTTCAGCCGCGCCGGAGCCACTGGCTTGTTCTGCACCTCTGGTTTGAGGTTGTCAAAATCAATTTTGATGTCGAGCATTTCCTCGACAAAGGGCAAAAATTCATGCATGACGGTGCCCGACAGCGCATACCGGCTGCCGGTGACAGTCACCGTGTGGTCTGGATTGACTTTGAAGTAGGTATCGGTAAAGCCCCATTTGTGATCGTAGCGAATATCCTCGCCACTTGAACCTTTATCAAGTGATTTATCTGCCATGTTGCGTTCTCTCTTCCTGGTATGTGAATTACGGCCGTTCCACCCCACCATCTTCCCCAGCCGGGGCAGCCAGCCGCCCTGCATTATCAGCCAGATTGACGATCCTGGCAAAATGTAACGGATAATCTGAATTCCGTTGGGATGGGCGTGAAACGTGAAGCGTGAAACGTGAGTCAGTCACGTTTCACGTTTCACGCTTCATAGGTTCCAGCCAAAGATTAGGAATTTAAGGTCAAGATCAGATTATAGAAGGAGTCAACGGCCGTCATCCATCCCGGCGGAATCACAATCGTGGTGTCGTACTGGAAGACCACGGCGGGACCGTCAAACTGGTGGCCCGGGCGCAGCCTGGCCCGATCGTACAGCGCCGTGGGCTGCGGCTGCTGCTTAAACCAGACCGGCTTGTGGCCCACGATGGCCGCGCTGGCATCGGCATCACCCGGTGGGTCTTGCGGAATTTGCGGCGGATCGACGGGAGCAACGGCCGTTACCCGCAGCGTCACCACCTCCATCATCTCCCCTTCCGGCAGGCGGTAGCCGTAGCGCTGCTCATGCGCCGCATGGAACAGCCCCGTCACGTCACTCTGGCCAGGCGTCCACGGTACCGTCAGCTCATGCGATTGTCCTTTGTAGCGCATGTCCAGACGGCAGCTGAGCGTCAGCGCCGCCTCATCGTGCCCTTCGGCGGCCATCTCAGCCATGGCCCGCGCCGCCAGCGGGGCAGCCTGCTGCCCCAACCACGCCTCGTCTGCTTCCGTCCAGGCCATCACGGTGCGCATCACCGTCTGCGAATAATCTTTGGTTGGCGCCGCCACCAACATGCCCAACGCCGACAACACGCCCGGCACCGGCGGCACCAGCACACGCGGAATCTGCAAATTTTCCGCCATTTCGCAGGCGTGCAGCGGCCCAGCCCCGCCAAACGGCATCAGGGTAAAGCGGCGCGGGTCGTAGCCGCGCTCGACCGAAATGCGGCGAATGGCCCGCTCCATGTTGGCGTTGGCTACCTGGATAACGCCCCAGGCGACCGCAGCCACGTCAGCCACCCCCATCGCTTCCACCAGCCCTTGCAGCGCTGCGCCGGCGGCCGTTTCGTCCAGCCGCATCGTGCCGCCCAAAAAGTGATCCGCATCCAGGCGGCCCAACACCAGGTTGGCGTCGGTGACGGTGGGGAGAAGAGATTGGGGATTGGAGATTGGAGATTGCAGTGAGCTTTCTAATCTCCAATCTCCAATCTCCGTTTTCGTACGGCCGTAACAAGCCGGTCCCGGCCACGCCCCCGCACTTTCTGGCCCCACCTGGAGCGCCCCGCCGGCATCGACGCGGGCAATACTGCCGCCACCCGCCCCCACCGTGTGAATGTCGATGATGGGCAGGCGCAGGGGCAGCCCGGCAATCTCGCCGCTGGCGGTGGTGGGCAGCCGCCCCGGACAAAGCGCCACATCGGTACTCGTGCCGCCCATGTCGAAGGTGATGATGTCGGGAAAACCGGCCTGCTCGGCGACAAATCGTGCCCCAACCACGCCGCCTGCCGGACCAGACAGCACCGTCCGGGCCGCCTCGTCCCCCGCCGTGCTGGCCGAGATGATGCCGCCGTTGCTCTGCATCACCGAGAGGCGGCGCGGCTGCACCCCTGCGGCCAGGCGGCGCAAGTAGCGGGTCATCAGCGGGGCCACATAGGCGTTGATCACCGTCGTGGCGGTGCGCTCGTACTCGCGGTACTCCGGCAAAATGTCCGATGAGAGGGAAATGTGCAGACCACGGTCCGCCTGTGCCTGCAAAAAGTGGCGGATTTGCTGTTCGTGCTGCGGCTGCAAAAAGGAAAAGAGCAGACACACGGCCACCGATTCGATTTGCTCGGCTTGCAGCGTCTGCCAGATGGCGGGCAAATCGGCCAGGTTCAGGGGATGCAGCACCGCGCCGCTGGCGATGATGCGCTCGGCTACTTCCAGCCGCCAGCGGTCCGGGACCAGCGGCGGCGGCTTTTGCGGCACCAGGGCGTAAATATCGGGCCGGTTTTGCCGCCCGATGGCCAGCACGTCGGCAAAACCCCGGGTGGTGATGAGCGCCGTGCGCGCCCCTTTGCGTTCCAGCAGCGCATTGGTGGCCACCGTGCTGCCGTGCACGATGTCGGCCGTTTCCGGCACGCTCATCGTAACCATGCCCGACAAAATCGCTTCGGATGGGTCTTGCGGGGTGCTGAGCTGCTTGTGAATCTGGTAACGGCCGTCTACACCCAACCAGACAAAATCGGTAAACGTGCCGCCGGTATCCACTCCCAATCGCTGTATCATGATTTTTCATCCACAGATTACGCAGATTGCACAAATTGTTTCTCTTATCTGTGTCATCTGTGTAATCTGTGGTTATCCTTTTTCTTCACCTAAGTTTGCGTAAGCCAGCGTCCAGGCGATGGCGACGATGGCGGTGAGGATGCCGCGCAGCAGCCAGGTGAGGACGGTAACGGCCGTTACCGCCAGCCAGGACGCCACTGCCAACGCGATTGTAGCCGAGGTGGTCAACGACGTCAGCCAGGTGAGCAGCGGCGCGGTGACAAAGTTGAGCGCACTCAGCAAAATCGTCTGCCCGCCCCACAGCACGACGACGAGCACAAAAATATCGCCCAGATTGTGCCGAATGCGCTGCCAGGTGTGGCGCACGGCCGTTCGCCCCGCCACCCCATGCAGCACCGCCTCGCGAAAGGTCAACAAGCGAAACCACAGCGATCCCAACCCCACCGGCAGCAGCAGCCCCGCCAGGCCCACCAGGCAGGTCAGCCCCAGGCCGGTGGTAGCCAGCACCGTGCCTGCGCTCGGCTCGCTGCTGGCAAAGCTGGCCAGCACCAGCGCCAGGACCAGAATGACTAAAAACATCAGCAGGGCGATGACAAACCAGGGGAAAAAGACCAGCAGGTCAATGGCCAGGAAGCGCCCCAACCATTGGCGACCCCAGCGGAGCGATTGACGCAAGGAAATGGGTTGAGAATCGGCGTGGGTAACGGCCGTTACCACCCCCGCCTCAGCCCACAGCGCCACCAGCCACACCAGCACAAACTGCCCAAACGCAAGCAGCAGCCCCCGAATGAGGAGCTGCTGCATTTGCGCCACTTCGCTGCTAAACAGCAGCGATTCGATAGATTGTAAGCTGGCCAGCCCGGCAAAGTCGAAGGTAACAACCTGCGCCAGCCACAGCCGCCAGCCGGTGCCAAACAGACTGCTCAAGCTCATTCCCAGCCCCAGCCAGATGAAAAACTGGTGCTGCCGCAGCAGCCGGAGGGAACGAGCGAGCAGGTCTGGCGTCATCGGTTACGCTTGTTTTTCCACAAAGTGCTGGTAAGCCAGGGTCACCGTTGCCGAACGGTAGGCGGTGAGCACGGAGTTAACCGCCGCCCCCACCAGCCCCAGGCAGATACCGCCAAAGGCCAGCGTAGCAATTTCCGTCATGCCAAAGCTGATCTGGTTGCCCTGAATGGCGTCCAGAATAAACGGCCCGGCGGCCAGAAAAGCGAGGGGGATGGTGAAAACGGCCGTTATCAGCCCAAACAAAAAGCCAATCACCAAAAAGGCGATAATCAGCAAAATAACGTCGCCGACATTGTCCCGCACCACGCGCCAGCCGTGGCGAATGCTGTCTACCACGCCCAGGTTTTGCAGCAGCAGGCCGCGCTGGGCAAACGGATATACCACCTGAATGAGCAGGCCCACGGGCACCAACAAACAGGCAATTAACCCGCCGCACACCGCCAGAAGGGCATAAGTTCCGCCCATCACTTCAGAAATTTCGCCGCCCTGGCGCAAAGTGGTCACAAAAAAGGCCCCACCAACCACGCTGAAAATCAGCCCAAAGATGATAAACGGCACATTGATGAGCAAATTCAGCCCAACCAGGCCACCCAGCCGGGCCGTCCCCGCGGAAAACGCCGTGCCAAACGACATTTTTTCACCAGCATCAATGCGATCCACCGCTTCAATCAAACCACCCTGAGCCGCCAGGCGAATCAACCAGAAGACGATGCCCAGGATGAAAAAAAAGCATATCAGCCCCAAGATCAGGCCGCCGTACTGGCCCCAAAAGCCGGTTACCTCTTCCACAAAATCGGGCGGAAAAGGTGATGTGGTTGAGGTGCTGGACGAGGGGAAGTTGTAATTTGTCCCGCTGCCCACACCACCGGCCCCTAAAGCGGCCAGAAAACCCAGAATAAAAAGATATTTATTCTGCCAAACAATGTCCCAACTGCGTCGGAATAGCTGTCCGTAATCCATTTTGTTGCCTCCTGAAAGCAAACATACAAAAAAGCGGTAAACATCACCAGGTTCGCAAAGTGCTTCACCGCTTTTGCTTTTTCTGTCTAAAAGATACGGCACACCTTACGCAAAAAACGGCCGTTCCGTTGCACTTTCTATTCCCACTCAATCGTCCCCGGCGGCTTGGAGGTGATGTCCAGCACCACCCGGTTCACCCCGGCGACCTCGTTGACAATGCGGCGGCTCACTTTGGCCAGCAGCTCGTACGGCAACCTGGCCCAATCGGCCGTCATAAAATCCTCGGTGGTGACGGCACGCAGGGCGATGACTTCCTGGTAGGTACGGCCGTCACCCATTACCCCCACGCTCTTCACCGGCAGCAGCACGGCAAACGACTGCTGCGTACCCAGCCGCAGCATCTCCGCCTGGCGCAGCTCGTCCACAAAAATGGCGTCGGCTTGCCGCAGCCGCTCCAGCCGCTGCCAGGTCACCTCGCCCAGGCAGCGAATCGCCAGCCCCGGCCCGGGAAATGGCTGCCGCCAGATGAGACTGTCGGGCAAACCGAGCGCCGTACCCACCGTGCGCACCTCGTCTTTAAACAGCTCGCGCAGCGGTTCCACCAGCTCAAAATCCATATCATCGGGCAGGCCGCCGACGTTGTGGTGGGTTTTGATGACGTGCGCATCTTTTTTGCCCTTGCCCGCGCTCTCAATCACGTCCGGGTAGATGGTGCCCTGGGCCAAAAAGTCAATCTGGCCCAGCTTGTTCGCCTCGCGCTCAAAAATGCGCACAAACTTCTCGCCAATCAGCCGCCGCTTTTGCTCAGGGTCGGTCACCCCGGCCAGCATTTCCAGGTATTCCTCCACCGCGTTGATGGCGATCAGGTGCATGCCCTGTTCGCGCTGGAACGTTTCTACCACCTGGGCCGCTTCGCCCTGGCGCAGCAAACCGTGATCGACAAAAATGCAGGTGAGCTGCTCGCCAATCGCCCGGTGGATGAGCCCGGCCGCCACGGCCGAATCCACCCCACCGCTCAAGCCGAGAACCACACGGCCGTTGCCCACCTGCGCCCGAATCAGCTCCACCTGCTCCTCGATGAAATTCACCGGCGTCCAATCGGCCCCGCAGCCGCAAATGTGGTGCACAAAGTTGCTCAGCAGCCGCGCCCCCTGCGTGGTGTGCACCACCTCGGGATGAAACTGCACCGCGTAATACCCTCGCGCCACATCCGCCGCCGCCGCCAAGGGCGAGTTGTCCGAATGGGCCAACGGCCGAAAACCCTTGGGCAGCGCCTCTACCTTGTCGCCGTGGCTCATCCACACTTGGTGGAGATTGGTAATTGGAGATTGGAGACTATTTCCCTTCCAATCGCCAATCTCCACTCCCCAATTTCTAAACAACGGATCATCTGTCTGGTCAACCTGCAGCGTGGCCGGACCGTATTCGCGGTGCTGGCTGTAGCCCACCTGCCCACCAAAGCGCCGCGCCAGCAGCTGCATCCCATAACAAATGCCCAACACCGGCAGCCCGCTGTCGATCACAAAATCGGGCAGCGTCGGTGCCCCCGGGTCGTACACGCTGTTTGGCCCACCGCTGAGGATAAACCCTTTAGGCTGGAGGGCCATCACCTCG
The DNA here is from genome assembly GCA_020848035.1 of Anaerolineae bacterium. Classification (GTDB taxonomy): domain Bacteria; phylum Chloroflexota; class Anaerolineae; order Promineifilales; family Promineifilaceae; genus Leptofilum. The sequence goes on from JADLAX010000031.1 coordinate 45,418, forward strand.
TCGGCAGGCGTAGACCAGGAAACCAGGCGGCTGTAGACATTGGCTTCGCGCACGCGCCGGGCGATGAGCTGGCTGTACTGCGAACCGTAATCAAGAATGATGATCGTGTCGTGTGTCTTCATTAAATTGCCTCTCTCCCGCTGTTCAGGGCTATATCAATGGTACCGCCCGGCAAAAAGTTGGAAGCCACGTTGCGCAACGCCGCTTCCCGGTCGGTGCCGCCTTCGTCGCTCAGAAAAATTTGCTCGCAGTAGGCGGCAATATCTTGAATGATGCGTTCGCCGCGATAGTACGCCAGCACATCTTGGTCCACTTCGGCCGCGCCGTACCCCTCGTAAAACAGCGTGATTTCGCGCGGCGTGTGCCAGATGTTGCCCAGCCCAGCGCCAATAAACATCAAATCGCGCTCTTTGGGCGCCAGGATCGGGTCGTCCCAGTCCACCAGGTACAGCGCACCCTCGTGGCTGATGAGCAAATTCCAGGCGTGAATATCGCTGTGGCAAAGGACGTGAGGCAACGGCCGTTCCCTTACCCACTCAACCAACTGCTCCGTCCGCTGCACCAACCGGGCCACAGCTGCGCGCTTCTCCAGCAAAAAAGCGGCCAATTTTTGCGCCACGGGGTCGGTAAACGGCCGTTCCTGCACATGCTGCATAAAATAGTTCACCCGCTCACGCCACTGCGGTGGGTAGCTTTCCTGGGGAATGGCAGCAGCCAGGGCTGGCGGCAGAACGACCGACTGCACCCGGCGCAGCGCCGCGCCAAACTGCCGCCACTGGGCATCCGTCAGCGGCACGTCGTAGGCATCATGCCCTTCGATGAAGGGAAAGAGCATCACCCGGTACTCACCCAGCTCGGCCCACAGCGCCCCGGATTGCGTGGCGTAAGCGGGAATGAGTTCCTGGATTCCCTGTTCGTGCAAAAAACGGGGCAGCGTGACCGACACTGCCTTAAACAGACCACGGCGCAGCTTAAGAAAGTACGGTTTTTGCCTGGCGGTGAGGCGGTAAACGGCCGTGTTCACGTCCGCCCCCAGCGGCAAAAACTCCAGCCGGTCCACCGCCAGCCCAAACGCTGCCTGCACGCAGGCAATAATTTCTTGGTCACCAATCGCTGGTTTTTCAAGCATAAGTTTGGATATTTCCCCGGAAACTGCCACCAAAATTATCCGCCAGGTAGGGAGTTTCCGGGGAATTGAATCTAGGCGAGTTGGATACGGCCGTCGGACATATCCACAATCGTCGCGGCGGCATAGATGGGCACGCCCCACTCCGCCAGCATCTCGCGGCCACCTTCAAACGTCTTTTCCACCACCGTGGCAATGCCCACCAATGTCGCCCCACTGCTCTGCACAATGCGCGCCAGGGCGGCGATGGTGCGCCCGGTGGCCAAAAAATCGTCTACAATCAGCACCCGATCCTCGGCGCACAAAAATTCTGGCGAAACCATCAGCGAGACGTTTTCACCCTTGGTATGGCTCGGCGCGTTTTCCACGTACACCGGCTCTTTCATGGTAATCGGCTTCTTTTTGCGAGCATACACCACCGGAATGTTGCCCAGCGCCTTGCCCGTCATCGCCGCCGGAATGAGTCCGCTGACTTCGGCCGTCAGCACCCGCGTTGGCTGCGCCGGGCCAAACTCAGCGGCAATCGCCTCGCCAACCTGCTCCATTAACAATGCATCAATCTGGTGATTCAAAAAACTGTCAATTTTAAGAATGCCCCGACCTAAATTCAGCCCTTCCTGCTCAATTCTGTGCTTTAACGCGTCCATGCCCCGTTTCCCTTCTATAAAAAGAAGATTGGAGATGAGCGATTCAGCAACCTCTCATCTCCAATCTCTAATCCTGTGCCAGTTATTAAAAATGACCGTGCCGCATGACCAAAATCATGAGGATACGGCCGTAACTCACATTGCCAAACGAATAATATCTTATATCATCATAAACAGGCGAAAAAAAGTCGCCCAAAAAGGTACAGCCGAAAACGAGAAAAATGCCCAATTCCCGGGGCTGTTTGTGGCCAAATAAACCTGAGAGGTTGGGATAATTTTCACAATTTCCTTGACGCCCACCTGACTCTATTTTATAATCAACACATCGTTCAAAAAAAATTGAAAGTTGTGAACAAGGTAAATCTTATGGTAAAAAAGATAGTGCAAGAAGGATTGGAGGCCGTAGAAAAACAGCTGCGGGACATCGTAAAAAGTGATGTGGACGTGCTGCAAGACGCCGGTTTGCATATCATCAAATCGGGCGGCAAACGGCTCCGGCCCCAACTGGGCATTCTGGCCTATCTGGCAGCGGGTGGGCAAGACGTGTCTCGCGTCATCCCTATGTCGGCGGCCATTGAAATGGTGCACACCGCCACGCTCGTTCACGACGACATCAACGACCACAGCATGACCCGGCGCGGCCAGATTACCGTGCATGCTCGCTGGGGTCGCACCTTTGCCCTGCTGGCGGGCGACTACCTCTTTACCAAAGTGTATGAGCTGATGGCTCCCTACCCGTCGAACTACAATGTTATCATGGCGGATGCCACCACCAAGCTGGTAGAGGGTGAAACGCTGCAAGCCGCTGCCGCCAAAGCGGGCAACATGGACCGCGAAACGTACAAAACGATTATCAGCCGCAAGACGGCCAGCCTGTTTGAAGCCGCTGCCCGCATGGGAGCCATGCTGGCCGATGCCAGCGAAGAGCTGGTCGAAGCGCTGGCCACCTACGCTTACAACCTCGGCCTCACCTTCCAGATTGTGGACGACATTCTGGACATCGTGGGCGACCCAGACACGCTGGGCAAGCCGGTGGGCACGGACATTGCCCAAAATCGCGGCGTGATGGCCACGCAAAACGGTGGGCTGGCGGTGCAGGAAGCGGTCGCCGAAATTGAGGATGATCCCATCGCCCGCATGATGGCCAACCTGCGCGAATCTGGCGCGGTAGAAATTGCCCGGATGCAGGCGGAGGAAACGGCCGTACGCGCCCGCACCGCCCTGGCCAATGTCCCCCAATCCCCGGCCCGCACCGAAATGGAAAACCTCATCGAAATGGTGCTGGACCGGCAAAACTAATTCCCCCTCCCTAACCCTCCCCCGACGGGGGAGGGAACCGGAGTTCCCCCTCACCTCGGGAGGGGACTAGGGGAAGGGCTCCGGCCTCCCCTCCCTCCGGGAGGGGATAGAGGGGAGGGAAATTCCCACCCACCCGGAATGAACAAGAAGCCCCCGACCAACCCAACCCTCCTACATCATGCCCGCGAGATGCGTCAACAACCGACAGAACCAGAACGCCGCTTATGGCAGCACCTGCGGCGCAAGCAGCTAGGCGGCTACAGGTTTCGGACGTGTTGGCTTCTGGTGGGCTAAATCAGCCCCCTCCCTAACCCTCCCCCGAAGGGAGAGGGAACCGGATCCCCCCTCCCTTCGGGGAGGCTAGGGGGAGGGAAATAGACGTTGCAATGCAACGTCTCTACGATAAATGTGTACAAAAACGCGGGCCACCATGTCCGCGTTTTTTGTTGCCTGGCGGTATAATTGCCGTCATGCATGATAAATTGGTGGATTTAACGGCCGTTCTCCCCCTCATCCGCAACAACCAAACCATCGCCCTGGGTGGGTTGACCATTTACCGGCGTCCCGTAGCCTTTGTGCGGGCGCTGTTACAACGGCAGCCGCGCCCGCAAAACTTGACCTTGCTTACCTTCACCGCCGGGCTGGCCAGCGACATGCTCGTCGGTGGCGGCTGTGTGAGCCACGTGCGCACCTGCTACTTTGGGCTGGAGTCGTTTGGCCTGGCCCCGATGTTTACGAAGGCGGTGGCAGACGGCCGTCTCACCATCATCGAGGAGAGTGAGGCCAGCATTGCCTGCGGGCTGCGCGCGGCCGTGGGGCAGCTGGGCTTTATGCCCAGCCGCGCCTGGCAGGGCACCGATCTGTTCAAGGTGCGCCCTGACGTCAAAACCATCACCGACCCGTACAGCGGCGAAACGCTGACGGCCTTCCCGGCCATCCAGGTGGACGTGGCCATCATCCACGTGCTGAAGGCGGACCGCTTTGGCAACGCCATCCTGGGCGGCAATCCAACAATTGATGAAATGTTGAGCAACGTGGCCAAAACGGTCATTTTGACGGCCGAAGAGGTCGTCGATCGATTGCCCGGACCGGTGGAGCTGACGGGATTGGCGGTAACGGCCGTTTGCCATGTCCCCAATGGCGCGTGGCCCACCTCCTGCTACCCGGCCTACCCGCTCGACGGCGAGGAAATCCTGCGCTACATCGACGTCTGCCACAACGGAGAATTTGAAGCCTATGTTGAAGAATCAAGAACTTAAAAATCAAAGATTACGCAGATTGAATAGATTTTTTATCTGCGTAATCTGCGAAATCTTTGATAAAAATTGATGTATACGATTGACGAGTTAATTTGCGTTTGCATTAGCCGCCAGATTGAGGATGGCGAGCTGGTGGCCCAGGGCATGGCCACGCCGCTGGTGGCCGCAGGTTACCTGCTGGCCAAGCTGACGCACGCGCCCAACCTCACCTTTATCTCGGCCATCGGGCAGACGTTTTGCCAGGAGTTTGCCCCGCTGGGGCTGACGACGGTGGAAAATTTGTGGCTCAGCAATGGGCTGTTCACGATCAACTTCATCACGGGCGTCTGCGATTTTTTGCCGCGCTACCAGCCCAAAGAGTTTTTCCGGCCCGGCCAGGTAGACCCGGTGGGCAATTTCAACAACGTGTTTATGGGCGGCACGTTCGACAAACCCCGCCTGCGGCTGCCCGGCTCGGCGGGCATTGCCGACGTGACGGTGTTTGAGGAGAACGTCTGCCTCTACGTGCCGCGCCACGGGCGACATACGTTTGTGCCTCAGCTGGATTTTCGCAGCGGCGTGGGGCACGTACCGGAACGGACACGCGGCTGCGGACCCCGTTACCTGGTGAGCGATTTGGGACAGTTTGATTTTGGTGGGGAAAACGGCCGTCTCCGCCTCACCACCCACCACCCCAACATCACTCCCCAACGCATCCAGGCCAAAACCGGCTTCTCGCTAGAAATCGCCCCCGATTTGCATGAAACCGCGCCGCCCACGGCCGAAGAGCTCCAACTCCTACGCGAAAAAATCGACCCACTGGGCATCCGCACCCTGGAAACCTTAAGCGGCGCTCACCGCAAAACCAAACTCCGCCAAATCCTCGCCGCGGAGAAAGCAAACCCCGGTTAATTTTTTTCACCGCAGAGAGCGCGGAGGACGCGAAGTTTTTTCTTTGTACTCTGCGCTCTCCGCGTCCTCTGCGGTAAAGTTTTTTGGTTGGCAGAACCGGGGGCGTCGATGTAACATTGCCGCCCATGAGCAACCTGAATCCAAACATCCCCACATCGGAACTGGCCGGGCTGATGACGACGGCCGCCAGCAAATTAAACGAATACCAGCTTAAGCTGTTAACGCCCCAGCTGCTGCTGCGCACTTTTCTGGACGAGCCAAAATCGGTGGCGTACCAGATTTTGCAGCAGCTCCAGCAGCAGCGCGGCTTCGACCTGGCCGACCTGACGCGCCGGGTGGAGATGATGGCCCACACCAACAAGGGGCGCAACGCTAAGTTTTACTTCACCGACGACTTTGGCAAAGATATTGCCCTGGATGAGGAACTGCTGGTGGTCATCGACGAGGGGTTGACGATGGCCCAGGCGCGGGAAGAGCTCAAGGCCGGTTCCGGCCACGTTTTGGCGGCGATGGCCCAGCATCCCATCACCACATCGGCCGTTTTGCAGCGGGTGGGGGTGAACCCAACGGCCGTTCTCACCCTGCTCAACGACGTGGGGCAAGAAGGCACCCCCATCATCCATGATTTTGTGTCGGAGGCGAAAGACGGCCGTACCACCGTGGTCTACGAGCGGCAGGAACTGCTGCGCGATTTGCTCAGCCTGATTGCCCTGGCGCAAAACCGGCACGTCATTTTGGTGGGGCCAGAGGGCGCGGGCAAACAAACCCTGGGGCAAAGCCTGGCCCAAACCATTGCCGAGGGCAACGGCTTTACCAATTTGCGCTCGCTGGTGCAAATTAGCGAGACGGCCCTGCTAGAAAATCCGCTGGCGGCGGTGCGTGCCGGGCTACGCCGGGCCAGCGGCGGCGTGCTGCTGGTGCCCAATATCCAACGCTTTTTTGCCGACCGGCTGCGCGCCCCCTTCCCGGAGCAGGTTAACCGGGAGCTGCAAAAAGCGCTGCTGGGCAAGGAGCAAATCATCATCGGCACCACCACGCCGGGGGATTACGAGCTGCTGAGCCAGAACAACCTCATCCGCCAGAACACGCAGCGGCTCAACGTGCCGCCAACGACGGTCAAAGAGACGATTTCTGTGCTGCACGCCCACCAGGAGCGGTTGAAGAGTGAGTACGAGGTAGAAATCAATCTTGACTCGATGGAAACGGCCGCTCAAATCGCCAATCAATACCTGAAAACCATCGCCCTGCCCGCCGCCGCCGTGCAGCTGGCCGAACGCAGCTGCGCCCTGGTGCGTATCGCCTCGTCCAGCCCGGAAGTGGTTTATCCCGGCATCGCCGCCGACAACCGGCTGGACCCGGAAGACGTGCTGGAAGCGGCGGCGCAAATGACCAACATTCCGGTGAGCAAGCTCAACGAAGACGAGCGGGGCAAATATGCCAACATGGTGGAGCATTTGCATTCGCGGATCATTGGGCAAGAAACGGCCGTTCTGGCCGTCAGCCGCGCCGTAAAAACTGCTAGAGTTGGTTTGCGTGACCCGAAACGGCCGATTGGTTCCTTTCTCTTTTTAGGACCGAGCGGCGTGGGCAAATCGGAGCTAGCCAAGGCGCTGGCCGAGTTCATGTTTGGCTCGGAAGAGGCCATGCTTACCCTGGACATGAGCGAATTCCAGGAGGAAGCCAGCGTCAACAAGCTGATTGGCGCGCCGCCGGGGTATGTTGGTTTTCAGGGCGGCGGGCAGCTGACCAATTTTGTAAGGGAACGGCCGTACACCGTTGTGCTGTTTGATGAGGTGGAAAAAGCCAACGAGCGCGTTTTTGACGTGCTGCTCCAGGTGATGGAAGAGGGCCGCCTGACCGACAGCCAGGGGCGACAGGCCACCTTTAGCGAGACGGTGGTCATCATGACCAGCAATTTGGGCTCGCAGCACATGTTGGTGCCGTACATCGGCGAGACGGAAAAGAACCTGGTGATGGCCGAGGTGCACCGCTTCTTCCGGCCCGAGTTCCTGAACCGGCTGGATGAAATCATCATGTTCCACCAGCTCACCGGCGACCAGCTGGGGCTGATTCTCGATTTGATGCTCAAGAAAGAGCTCAAGCTGGCAGCCAACCAAAACATTACGCTGACGCTCACCGACGCGGCGAAGCAGTGGCTGCTGGCGCAAAATGACGAGCCGCAATACGGCGCTCGCCCGCTGCGGCGCATCATCGCCCGCCATTTGCGCGAACCGCTGGCCAACTTTTTGCTCAGCCAGGCGGGATCAGGTGGTGGCGAAACGGCCGTTACCATCGACGCCGCCAACAACGAACTCATCTTCAAAATGACCTGAATTTAACCGCAGAGAACGCCGAGGACGCCGAGAAAATTAAAAAACTCAGCGCTCTCCGCGCCAAAAATATCAATGGAGGGTTTTATGTCTCAAACATTTACTGGCGTGGTTCAATTTGCCAACGGCGCACCCGCCGCCAACGTTACGGTGCACCTCTTCGATGCCGATGTGATCACTGAAGACGATGATTTGACCGTGAAACCCGGCGTCTCTGACGAGAAGGGTGTGTTTTCGGTGCAGTATGACCCAAGCCGCGACCTGGATTTTGCCGATGTGTTTCGGCCGTATTTGAAATTTAGCTACCAGCACCACGGCGAAGCCCGGACCCATCAGGCCGATTTACAGCCCGACCAGCGCGACTACCGCCTGCCGGAAATCCCACCCGTCGAATTTATCCCGGCCACCCACGGCTTTCAATACACCAACCGCTACCCTGGCTACTGGATTCCCTTCTCCGTCCAGTCGGTGCCCGACATTCCCAGCGTGAGCAACACCTACGGCCTGTGCGGCGGCATGTGCGCCACGGCGATGGACTTTATGCTGGCCGGTCGGCCGATTCCGCAGCGCCACCGCCGCCCGGGGCGCGTCACGCCGCTGCACCGCTACATCCACACGCGCCAGGTAGACAGCCTGACGGCAGGCACCCAGGTGGCCCGATTTGCCCGCTGGATGAGCTTGCCGGATACGGCCGTACATCTCCGTACCGCCGAAGAGCTGCAAATCATCCGCAAGAACCTGGACAACGGCGTGCCCACCCCCATCGGCATGGTGTACGTCAGCACCAAAGACACAATGCAAATCTGGCAAAACCACCAGATCTTGGCCTGTGCGTATGAGGAATTGGGGGACGGCCGTATTCGCATCCTGGTTTACGATCCCAACTACCCGCGCCGCAACGACGTGTTTGTGGAATCCTGGCCGGACCCAGAAACGGGCGGCGTCGCCAGCGTGCAGCGCATCGGCAAGAAGGACAAGGTCACCCGCGGCTACTTCGTCATGCCCTACACCCCGCAGGTACCCCCCGCCGTCCTCGACGATGACGCCGCCAGCGACGACAAAGACGAACGCGGCTTTGGGTAAATTGCAGTTCGTTCGATTTCAACCACAAAGGCAATAGATGTCAAAAAAAAACAAGGAACATCCTAAAATTGATTTCTTACTCAAAGAAAGAGAGGAAATATTAGAGCAAATAAAAAGCATCGATAACCTCCTCTTGTCAAAAGCAAGCGAAAACTCGACACTAGCTAAGACTTTAGCAAGTCAATTAGAGACTCAAGCATCGTTTAGCCGAATAGCCAAGTGGCTAGATAGTCAAATGAAAATTACACCTAGAACTTCGAAGTTTAGGGTAAAAAAAATTTTGGAGAGGCTTGAAGATGAATTTCCGACAATAGAAGTTGCTAACTCTGACCAAAGCGAAGGAAATATAGACAATATCAATTCTAACGATAAGGAACAAAAAGATTCTGTAAGAATCCTCAGACCGCTGGTTATATTCATTATTATTTCTCGACTGGATACTGCTCTAATATTGCATATTTTGACGCACAATAATGCAGCTATCATTGAACTACATGGTGCGTTAGAACGATATTCAATTGAAGCTTTATCTAATCTTTTAATCCGACCAGACAAGCAAGATGTTGGATTAAAGCTCATCGAACGAAGAACTCTTCCTGATATAGCGAATTTTTTGCAAGAATGTAAGGCCCTTACGAAAAAACAAGTAAATTTTTGCGCCAGCTTAAACAAATTAAGAAACGGTTTGGCACATCGCAACGCCACAGTCATCTCAAAAGCCTTATTAGGGGGAAAGTCAATCAGTAACTTTGAGTTAGACGCAATTGTCACCGACGATATTTTTTTTGAATATTTCATCAGAACTATTCACATTTGGATACAGCTGATGGAATCACTTAACGAGGCGTACAACTTAGAGGATTTTCCTCTGGGATTTCTAAATGAAGTTGATTAAATTTTCATAGAGAAGACATTAATACCTTTGAGAAGAGCAAGTCAACCCTTGGAGTTCAAACTTTAGCACGGTTCCCCAACGGCATTAACATCACCTGCGCAGATTACGGGCGTTCCCCACCCGCAATTTATGACTCTGATAAACAAAAGGCGGCGACAAGCCGAAGCTTATCGCCGCCTGATGCAGGGCTAAAAAGGGCAGGTCCGCTTTGTCACCTTGTCACCTTGTCACCCTGTCAATCTATTTCACGTCAACTGGCGGCGTATTGGTGGTAGGCTGGATGGTTACGGCCGTTTCCACCCCACCCACCAGCTCACCATCCGTCACACTCAGCTGAACCTGGTGTGTGCCCGCGCCGGGATTGTTTACCCAGAGGTCACGACCGCGGCCCACTTCTTTGCCGTTGATCGTCCAGACAAACTGCTCGTCGGCCAGGTCGTGGCCGGAGCGGCTAACGGCCGTTCCCCACAGGTGCAGCTGGCGTTCGGCATAGGCCAGGTCGTCGCGCTGGGGATACAGGATGGTCACTACCGGCGGGCGGGCGGCGATTGCGATGGGCTTGCTTTCGGCGGTGGTGGTATAGAAACCGTCGTGGGCCATCACCTGGAATTGGATTTCGCCGCTGGGCAGCTGCTCCAGGTCCAGGCTGATCTGGTTGTCCGTCACCCCCACCGACAGGGCATGCCAGCGCTGGCCATCACGCGACCAGCGAATCCAGTACTCCGGCTGCTCGTCGCGGTACGACTGACCCTGCCAGCTGAGTGTGAGACGGCCGTCCTTACCCACCTGGGCGCGAATGTTGCTGATTTGCGGCCGTTCCGCCGGGGCAGTGCGTTCCCACACGGTTTCGCCATCTTTGACGATGCGCAGCGTCTGACCAGGAGCCAGATCATCCAACATGCCCTTGATCATGATCGGGCCTTTGTCTTCGCGACCGCTGTCATTGCAGCCACAGTCAGCACAACCACCGCCGCAGCCGGATGACTCATCTGAGCCACAGCCGTCGGCGGTGTAGGCGTACAGCACGTCCTGGCTGATGATCTGCCCCTCGGACCCCAGCAGTTGGGCGATGTAGCGAGTGGAACGGCCGTCGCCGACCAGATAGCGCGTCTCCAACCGGGCCACGCTGCTAATCTCCACCGCGCCATCGGCCGACAGCGTGCCAATCAGGTACACCAGCGGCTTGATGACGTCCGTGCGTTGGGTGAAGCGTGCGCCGTTGTCCTGAATCACCCGATTTGTGGCCGCGCCGCTGCCGGTGGGGATGGTGTTGGGCGTCAGCTCCGTCCGGTTGATCAGGTAGTTGTGGGTGAAGACGGAAATCCAGCGCGGGCCGCAGTAGGACATAAAATCCTCGGCGTCGTTGGGATTGGCGATGTTGCCGTTGTTGATATCCAGGCCGTATTCGCCGATGCTGGCCATCGTCCAGGTGGTGGAACTGACCGGATTGGCGGGCACGTCCACCGGCAAATCGTACGGCTCGTAGACCGGGTAGTTGGCGTTGCCCGCGCCCGCATTGCCGCAGCGGGCATGGGGCAGGCCAAACTGATGGCCAATTTCATGGGCGTAGGTCACCGGGCTGCCTGCCAGACCGCCCGTGGCCACCCCGTTGCAGCCGGGCACGTTCACCGGAATGCCGTTGTTGATGAGGCCGTAATAGACCCACTCCTGGCCTGGATTGGCGAGCTGATCGGCGGCCACCAGGGCCGCGACCAGCGGCAGCAGGGTGCCCCAGTTGGGCGAGCAGCAGCCAGGGCAGCTGCGTGGATCGTTGAGCGGTGTGTTGGTGGTGAAGGTTCCGGCAATGCGCACGTTGGGCGCGCCAGACACCGGGTAGGTGGTCATCGCCCAGCTGGTTTCCGCCTGGCAGTCGGCCAGGGTGGGCGCGGGCAGGGTGAGGTTGTTCATACCGCTGTTGTCTGGGCCGTCGTAGGCGATGGTGATGAAGGCGGCGTTGAGCGTTTGGGTCAGGTTTACATCGACGGTGGCCGCGCCAACGGCCGTATTGCCCGGACAATCCGCATAGGGCGACTGCACATTGACAGTGAAGCGCAGCAAGCCAGTCATCATCGCCGCCGGCACCACAAAGTTCAGCGTGTTGTCGATGTTGCCGCGCTCGGCGTCCAGGCTGATGAAGCTGTCTTCGGCGGTGAGCGGGCCGTTTTGCGGCGGCAGCGTGGCGATGGTGTTCCACACGTTGTTGACACGCCGCTCGACGCGCAGCGTGCCGGTGATGTCGGCCAGCTGACCGTTGTCGAAGGCCGGGCTTTGGCCGCTGCGCAGATAGGTGCGCACCCAGGCGGTTTTGTTGGTCACCAGGCGCAGGCTGTTGTCTGCCCCGCGGTCGGCGGCGTCGGTCAGGTGAGCGGCCGCGCGATAATGCTGGATGGCCTGGGTGATTTCCAATCCCTGCACCGTCAGGTTGGGCTGGCGCTGGTAGCGGAAGGTCATTTGGGCCGACACTTGCGGCGGTTTGCACTGGCCCCAGGCGATGATGCGCACCGTCACGTGCGTCGTTTCGGTGAAGTTCGTCTGGGTGAAGTCCCACCGGCCGCGCGGCTCAGCCGGGTCCTGGGCAGCAATAACGGTGCCCGTCTCGGCGTTGACAATTTCGATGCGCACCCGGTCGGCGGCGCAGGTTTTCCAGCGGATGGGCAGCACAGCGCCCGGTTCCAGGCAGTCGCCATCACTGCGACCCTTCACGGTGAACTGCAAAATCTCGGCTGAGGTACCGGCAAAGTCGGCTTTGAGGCAGCCGGTGGGGCGATATTGCAGGAAACGGCCGCACACCTCCACCGTATTCACCGGCAGGTACAGCTGCAAGCCACAGCCCGCGCCCTCAGGCACAATGACCGTGATTTGATCGTCACACCACGATTCGGGGGAAACGGCCGTACCCCAGCCCATCGTCCCTTGCTGGCGGAAGGCAATCGTACCGGCCTGGTGGCCAAAACCGTGCCCCTTGATGACGATCTCATCGCCAGGGCAGGCGCGTTCTGGCTGCACCTCGGTGACGGTGTAGCAGTGGATGGTTTGCCACAGCCCCACCATCTGGCGCAGGCAGGCAACCATCTCCTGGTCCAGGCAGGTGCAGCAGCTCAGGCCACCGCATTGGCAGCCGCAGCCCTGGCCATTGCCGGGGTAAAGGAACAGCTCCAGCAGGTCGCGGAACTGGACCAACGCGGCTGGATCGCCATAAAGGGCTTTAACGGCCGCGCGGTGCAAACTGGCCAAAAATTCATAACGCGCCACCTGGTCTAAAATCGTTTTGAGGTACGTTTTGGCGCTTTTCTCATGGCCGCAGGCGATGTGCAGGGCGGCCATGAGCAGCATTTTGGTTTTGTCGCGGGCAATGAGGCTGGGTTTGCAGGGGCAGTCGGGGTCGTGGTGGTCTTCGTCACAGGGCTCGTGGCAGTCGCACGGCTGGCATTTGCGAGTTGGGGCTGGCGTGGGGTTGGCAAAGATGTCGTCGATGGTGGCGTGGCCGCAGCTTTTTTCTTTGGGCTGCACGGCGCAGAGAGCGTCCAGCAGGTCGCGGTAGCGCCCGGCGGCGGCCAGGTCGCCTTGCAGCGTGGCGCAGGCGTCGGCCATGATGTTGTTGAGCAGGTTGATGGGCGGGATGGCGCAGATGAGCGCTTCCAGCCGCTGGCCGTAGCCGGGTTGGCGGCTGCTGGTGACCAGGGTCAGCGCTTCCTGAATATCTTCCAGGACAATGTCGGGCAGCAGCGGGTCGTCGGGGCATTCCCAGCTGACGGGGGTTTGCTGGTGCCACCACAAGGTGTCGGGCACGAGCGCGAGGTTGATTTCGACGGTGTGGCCGGGTTGGCAGGACCGTTTGCGGCTGCGGCTGTCGAGGAGAAGACGGCCGTCGCGATCCCGAATCTTCAGGTAAATTTCCGGCGCACCTTCGCCCGGTTCCTTAAAATCGGCGGCGCTGAAGGTGATGGCATAGGAGCCATCGCGGTTGGTCAAATCCCAGCCCAGACAGTCGTCGCCGCAGCGATCGTCGTCCCAGGCTTCCACCAACAGGCCATGAATGCCTTGCTGGTTATCCTGGCGAGTGATACGGCCGTGTACACGATAAGATGATTGAGACATTACGTTTACCTCCATAGAGTAAGACAGTACAAGCTCTTTGAAGCGATAAACGCAGGCTCTTTGGTTTTTCCGTTATGGGGAAACGCGACCCTTCTCTAACTCACACCCTTTTCACGCGAGGTTTTGGCTGGGAATGCGGCGTTGCTGCCAAAACCACAGCCTGGACTCTAAATAAAATGCTGTGACTGACAACAAGATATAGCTCCATACGCCCCACAGGCGCAGAAGAGGCTCATCCAAGGCTGTAAAAGCAAGAACTAAAAATAACCCAACACCAACCACGGCCGCCAGAGCCCATAAGACAACCTGGAAGCGCTGTGGTAGGAAACGGCCGTGAGATCTCAGCAAAAGCAGAGTACTGATGGCAGGCAGTGGGATAAAAACAACCCAAAAAATCCACAGCATTTGCGGAAAACTGCGCGCTCCACCTGAAATAGCGCCGCTCGTCAGGTGCAGCACACTGTCTACAACGATGTTATACCCAACAAAAAGCGCCCAAAAGCCGGACAGTGGCGTGGCACAAAAATCGTCATCCACGCGCCACCACGAGCAATTATATGGCGCAGGCACATGGATGCGATCCGTCGTCCAGGGGCTGAGGAGGCAAAACAAGAATATGAGTAGAACGGCCGTCCGCCAGACTGATTTGTACTCTACGATCCAGGGCACAGGCGTCCCAAGCTGATACATCACTTGCTCTTTCATTTTAAATCCCCTTCGAAAACAGGCCGCAGATTAACGCGGATTGAGAATTGCTCATTTTGGCCCGCCCCGTTATTCGATATAGGATGAACTGAGCGTGGCGTTAAAAATGCCGGGATGTTGATTTTGCAGCACGGCAAACTGGGCCTCACAAGGGGGTGGCAGGTGCGAAAGGTCTCCCGTAGATTGATGAATTCGACTTTCTGGGTTGGGGCTGCTCCAATGCGCCAGGTCTATATACGCCAGCCTATAGTAGGTGTCGCCACCCTCATAACACCAGTTTTGCCCGTAGATGATGGTCGGCTCAGGAACAGACAGAAGATACCGGGGTGTCAGCTGATTGAGCGTTTGGGGGTAACGGCCGTTCACCTCATGATATTGTTCGACCGCCAGACCAACACGCTCCGCGCGAGCTATTGTCAATTCGTGATAATCAACCTGGATCCCGACCAGATAAGCCAAAAGCGGCAGCAGCGGCAGGCCGAGCACACAAAGGAGCCGCTGCCGGGGCAGTCGCACGGCCAGCATAAGTCCAGCAATCAGCGCAATGGGAATAAGCAGAATGAGCCAGAGAAGATCGAGAGAATCATGGGTGCTGTCCCAGACAAACAGCCAGTATAGATTGTGTGCCAGTTTTGCCATAAGCAAACCAACCACCAAAAGGGAAACGGCGGCCAATCGGCCCCCTGCTGGCGTTGGCATGGCGGCACTGCCAGCCCACGCGGCGGCAAAGCGAGGAACACCGTTTTTCAGGGGCAGGCCAACTAAGAACAGCCCGGCTATAGGCAAAACTACCTGCAAATAAGACATGGCCCCTACATGATTTATAGCCCCAGGCAAAGCCGCAATGGTGTGAGCAGGCAGAAACAAGGCAGCCAACACAAACAGTCCCAGGGCAATCTGCATGTAAAGACCGGTAATGAGTAGGACACGTTTCATTTTTGCTCCTTAATAATGGGACGCCGATTAACGCGGATAAACGCAGATATGAATCTGTGAAAGTCTGTGTTTAGCTGTCCCTTTCATTCATATTGTTGAGCTTGCGCTCATATCGCCTCATGAATAGACATGTCAGGGATAGGGGAGCCGAGGGGAAAGTGCGGCAAAACGGCCGTTTCCCTGCCCCAACCATACGCGATATTCCTCTAGACCCGCCACCAAAATATCAACAAAGCCATCTTCGTTGACGTCGCCGAGCGCCAGGGCATCATCACCCTGGTGGCGCAAGCGCTGTCCGGCCTTGAAGGTAGCTGCTCCTTCATTTAGCCAGACGCGGCTGGAGCGCTTCCCGACGATAACTAAATCCAGCAGATCATCGTTGTTGAGATCGGCCACAAAAACGGCGAACGTCTCGCCAGAATCGAACCGCTGCCTGCTAAGGCTGAAGTTACCGTTACCATCGTTAAGCCACAGTTCGTCACGGCCGTTATTGCCTACCACCGCATCCAAATCGCTATCATTGTCAAAGTCACCCAGGGCAACGGCCGTACTTTCCGCTTCGCCCAAACGCTGCCCACTGTCGGAAAACTGCCCTTTGCCGTCATTGAACCAGACCAGGTTAGGATTTTTCCACGAACTTTGTGTACCGGGAGCCGTTTGGCCGCTTGCAACAAAAGCATCAACGGAACCATCTCCATTCAAGTCGCCCAGGGCCACAGCGTTGCTGCCCAACTCACCCAATTTCTGCCCACTGTCGGCAAATTGGCTATCACCATTGTTGAACCAGACGGTATCGTAAGAATAAAGTATCTCTTGTTGACCTTTTGGCTCAACGATGGCACTACCGCAGCAAGCTGCCCCAAAGAGGTCGAGATCAGCATCACCATCTAAATCTGCCAGGCGCAGCTGCCAACGAAACGCCCCACGGCTCTCGCTACGCAAGTAATAGCTGGCAACCAAACGGCCGTTTCCTACATTCCAGTAAACCCGATTTGCCACTACCGCATCCACCAGGCCATCAGCATTTAAATCGCCGGATGACACCGCAAACGTATTGAAATTGAAGTTGTCGAGCGTTTGCTCACCGGGGGTGAAACGGCCGTGGCCATCGCCAAACAGCACAAAATCTGCCCCGACGTACGGTTCACCGTTGGGGCTAATCGTCACAAAGGCATCCAGATGGCCATCACTGTCAAAATCGGCAATGGCTACCTCCTGCACCTCTGGCGGACGATTGAATGCAAAGAAATTGAGCCACACCACAAAGCCAAGGAAACTAAACACCCCCAGGGTGATAACAAGACAACCTACCCTGGCCAGCGGCATTGGCATGCGGCTGCGATGCTCAAATAAGTGCTCGACGTTGGTTTGACTGATCATTTTTTCTATTCCTCAGCAACTCTCTGGGCTGGCCTGACGAATCGAACAAAAGCTAACCCTAACTCCAACTATGTCCCAGCCGCTGCTGCGCCGCCAGCATCAACGCCTGGAGGCGCACCGTTTCTGCCTGCACCACGCGCTGCCCCGAGGGCGTCAGCCGGTACGCTTTGCGTGGTTTGCCCGGATGAATATCCTGCGCTTCCTGAACGCGCTCGATCCAGCCATCGTCCCGCAGCCGGGCCAGCGCCTCATACAGCGTGCCCGTACTCATCATCACCTGCCCCTGGCTGATCTCGCTCACATCTTTCAAGATGGCGTAGCCATGTTTTTCACCATTCGCCAGGCTCAATAAAATCAAATAGGTCGGTTCACGCAGCGGCAAAAATGCCGCTGTTTCATCAGCTGGATTTGTCATACTTATTTATCACCGTTATATGTCGGAAAGCGACTTATGGAGCACAGTAGCAGATTTTGAAAAACAGATCAACCCCAAACAAAAAAGCTGGCGCGTGACGCCAGCTTTTTCAAGAGATGAAGGAGGGTAATAACGGCCGTATCCTTCCTACCCCGCGCTCACTTCCCCCGTAGCATCCGACCGACGCAGCCATTCCGAGATCAGAATCATGCCAATCGACAGCACCAAAATGATCGAGCCCAGAGCCACAATGATGGGCAGCCGACGCGGAAAGCGCAGCTGCGAATACATGTAAACCGGCAGCGTGGCGTCGGTACCGACCAGGAAGACGCTCATGGCATACTCGTCGACCGACGTGGTAAAGGCGGTTAAAAAGGCAGCAAACAGGGCAGGCAAACAAATGGGCAGCGTGATTCGGCGCAGGGCGCCCCAGTAGGTGCAGCCCAAATCCATCGCCGCTTCCTCCAGATTGGTAGGGAACCCGGCCAGACGCGCCGCCACAATGAGCATCACCGTGGGAATGTTGATCACCACGTGCCCCAGCCCCACCGTGAGCAAACTTAGCTCCACATCCACCATCTGGCGGAACAAAATCAGCAAAGCCACACCAATGACCACCGAGGGGATTACCATAGGCAGCGCGGCCACCGCCAGCAGCGCTTGCTTGCCGGGGAAGTCGTAGCGCACCACGGCAATGGCCGCCATTGTGCCCAAAATGGTAGCCAGCAGCGACGACCAGATGCCCACCACCACGCTGTTGCCCGCCGCTTGCAGCAGTTCGCCCGCGTCTAGCAGCGCCTCGTACCAGCGCACCGTAAAACCAGACAGGGGAAAACGCAGCGACTCGTCATTATTGAAAGAAAAGATGACCAGCAGCAAAATGGGCAGGTACAAAAAAACAGCCAGGAGCCAGAAGTAAGTAAAGCCAAATCGTTTCACGTTATAACCCTGCCAGTTCAGACAACCGCACAAAGCGGCTGAGGATATACAAAGGAACCAACACCACCACCAGCATCGCCAGGCTCATCATAGCCCCCAACGGCCAGTTGAGCGCCCGCAAAAATTGGTCGCGCACGATGTTGCCAAACATGATGCCGTCTGGCCCACCCACCAGCGCAGGCGTAACGTACTCACCCACGGTGGGAATGAAGACAAAGAGGAAACCAGCCAGCACCCCCGGCAAACTCAGCGGCAGGGTGATGCGCCAGAATGTTTTCAGGCGGTTGCAGCCCAAATCATAGGCCGCCTCCAGCAAATCGGGGTCGATGCGCTCCAGACCGGCAAAGATGGGCAGGGCCACAAACGGCACCCAGACGTACAGCAGCGTCACCACCACCGCCTCCGGGCTGAACAGCAGCAGCGAACCACCCTCCTGGGCCAATCCCAGCCAGCTCAAAAAGGAGGCCAGCGCCCCCGATCCGCCCAAAATTACCTTCCACGACAGCACGCGCAGCAGGTAGCTCACCCAGGCAGGCACGATGATGATCGTCAGCAGCACGTACTTTTTGTCACCGGCAAAGAAGGAAAGGTAGTAGGCGACCGGGTAAGCAAACAACACGGTAAGCACGGAAACCAGGAACGACAGAGCGACCGAGCGCCACAGCAAGCGCAGGTAAGCGTCGTTGGCAAAAAATTCGGCGTAGTGGCGCAGGGTAAAGGTGTTCTGCGCTTCGCCAAAAGAGCCCTCGCGAAAGGAAAAGAGGGCCATAAACAGCAGCGGAATAAGAAACAGCCCGGTGAGGAAGAGCACCGTGGGGGTTAACAGGATGGCGATACGGCCGTTTTGCTCCATACTTTCTCCCTGACAAACAACCACGGATTCCCCGCTGGGGGAATCCGTGTATTTTTCATGTCTGACTGAGATTGGCCCAATCTTTGAGATTGGGCCAATCTAAAACAAGACGCTTGCTTATGGCGACGCTTTCACCGTGTCCCACAGCGTGGTGCGGGCAATGCGCTGCTCTTCATTCAACGGCCGGTAGAAAACCGTGCGCTCGGTGAGCGTCGCGGCCTCGTCCAGGCTCATCACTTCCACCACAAAGTCATCAATGAGCGGCAGGCTGGCGATATTCGCCGGGCCGTACCAATATTCATTGGCCATTGCCGCCATCGACTCATCAGCAATGGCGGCGTCGAGGAATTCGTATGCCAGGTCCAGATCGGCCGTGTTGGCGCTGAGGCCAAAACCGCACACCCAACCCAGACGACCCTCTTCCGGCTGCACGTAAACCACGTCGTAGCCATCGGATTGCAGGTAGGCATAGGCATCCTGCCACGCCCCGGCGACAATCCAGGCATCGCCAGAAGCGGGCAAATCATACGCCTCGGTGTAGTCGGACCAATACGTGAGCAAATTCGGCTTAATCTCGATCAGCTTTTGCTCGATTTGCGCTTCCTGTTCGGCCGTGGTGTTCCACGGGTCAAACCCTAGTGCCAGGGCGGCTATCACGTAGTTGGTCTCGGCCGAGTCCCAGATAGCCACGTGCCCGGCATACTGCGGGTCCCACAAATCGTCCCAGGAATCGGGCACTTCTTCTACCAGGTCAGCCCGCACCAGCATTGATTCATAGCCCCATTCCCAGGGCACAAAGTACTGCTCGCCATTAAACTGGCCCATGGCGGCAAAATCCGGCTGGATTTTGTCCCAATTGCTCAGGCGCGCGGTGTCGATTGGCTGCACCAGGCCGCTGTCGACATAGAGCTGCCACCAGGAGTTGCAGGGATGCACCAGGTCAGCGCCAATGTCGGACTGGACTTTGGCCAGCGCTTCCGCATCATCGGCGAAAAAACTGTATTCAACTACTTCATCTAAATTGTCGGAGTATTTTTCGGTAAAGGGGGCGTAAAATTGAGGGTATTCAGTGGCTTCATAGCCGGACCATTCGAGGATGAGGAGTTTCCCATCTGCCTCAGCATCGTCTTCATCAACACCACAACCAGCCAGCGCCAGGGGCAGGAGCAGCAAGCTTAGCGCCGTCAACCAAAACTGTAAGTTTAAAGCTCTTGTCTTAATAGTGACCACCTCCATAGGTTTCCAAAAAGTTGAGCAAACCACCAAAAAATCTCACTCTGACATGCAGAATATTCCCTATGGTTTGCTTAATGGGGCACATTATTGCAAATATCTTGTTGCAATACAAACATTTGGGCAAATGTTTATTTTTAGGTTTACAGTTCGAGTTTGAGCAGGGTGCCACCGACAGCAATGACATCCCCGGCGCTGATAACGGCCGCTTTTTGCACCGCCACCTCATTCAACAACGTCCCATTGCGACTGCCCTGGTCTTCCAGCCACCACTGCCCCTGACGACGAATAATGAGGGCATGTTCGGCGCTGGCGTAGCCATCGGGTAAGACGATGGTATTGCTGGCCGACCGGCCAATGCTGGTGATGGGCAGCAGGATGTAGGTGGTGTTTACGGGTGGCTGTTCCGCCTCATTGGCGATGATGCGCAAACGGCCGTACGGCCGTTCCTGTTCGGCCATCGCCGCCGCCGTAATCTGCATGTCGCGGTAAATCAGCCAGGCCAGGCCGCCCAAAAAGGCCAGCAGCAGCAGGCCGCTCACCACACGAAAAATCAACAGCACCAGTTCCGGGGTCATGAATCTAAATGGGTGGATGGGGGACGAATTTGCGTTTCGTCGGTCAGGTCATTGGTGGGGCGGGGGCGGGGCCGCTGCTGCGTCTCGCCTTCGCCATAAATCAACATCACATCGCTCAGGCCAATCACATCACCCGAGTGCAGTACCGTCTCGTTGACCGTCTGGTTGTTCACCTGGGTGCGTCCCCGGCGGCTGACATCGTAGAGGATGAAACGGCCGTAACGCCAGCGAATCTGGGCATGTTGGCGGCTCACCGTAGGCGCATCCAGCACCACATCGTTGTCGATGTGCCGCCCTAATGTAATCACCGGCTTGGTCAGCGGCACATGGCGCTGCCCTTCGATAATCAGGTAAGCATCCAGGGCGGCAATCTCAGCCGCAAAACTGGCCAGGTTGTCACCCGGCTGGCGCAGTTGGGTGGTGGTGTGGGATGACGGCCGTTTGCCCGCCGCCGGCACAATCCGCATCCCAGCACCGGAAATGGCCGGATCCGCCACCAGCGTCAGGTGCGGCGAACTCTCGACATTGAGACCCGCCTGCTGAATAAAGGTGCGTAAATAATCCGTCAGCTGGGTCATGAGGTCTGGTTCACTCTGCCGCAACCGGTCAAAGTCGGCCGGATTTAAGCGAATGTCGTATCGCGCCGGCACCCAACCATTAACGGCCGAATCTTCCACCACCCGGGCCAGTTCCGTAGCAATGCTGGAGAGCGTAACCCCCTGGCCAAAAAAGCGGTTAAAGCTGCCTTCCACCAGCTGCTGCGCCAGCGCTTCAAATTTCTGAAATGGTTTCTGTTTTGTCATGTTGGTCCAATACCCGGCAATAGCGCCCGACGATGCGCCTCACCGTGACGGTCATTATAGGGTTGGAAAATGAGAGCGTCAATTACAAAGCCCGCTGCATTGCATGGTCATAGGCATCCGGTATACTTTCCCTCATCTTTGACCAATAAATTGGGGAGATTAGCGAATTGGAGATTAGAGATTTTGCCCTCAATCTCTAATCCCCAATCTCCAATCTCCTTTTTTACAAGCAGCAATAAGGAAGCTTAATGAGCATCGCCAAACAAATCCGGCTGACGTCTTACGCCAGCTGCGCCGGGTGAGCGTCTAAACTGGGGCCAGGGGACCTGGCTCAAGCGATTGCGCCCCTGCGCAAACTGTTCAAGCCGGAAGATTATCCAGAACTGTTGGTGGGATTGGCTAAAGCGGACGATGCGGCCGTTTACCAGCTCAACGATCAGCAGGCCATCATCACCACCACCGACTTCTTCCCGCCCGTCGTTGATGATCCGTACGACTTTGGCGCGATTGCCGCCGCCAACGCCCTGTCGGACGTCTACGCCATGGGCGGGCAGGTGCTGTTTGCCATCAACCTGGTCGCCTTCCCGGATAACCTGGGCATGGACGTCCTGAGCGAAATTTTGCGCGGCGGCGCGGAAAAAGTGGCTGAGGCAGGCGGCGTCATTGCCGGTGGCCACAGCGTCAACGACAAAGAGCCGAAGTACGGCCTGGCCGTCACCGGCATCATTCACCCGGACAAGGTGAAGGCCAAAGGCGGCGCACTGCCCGGTGATGTGCTGCTGCTCACCAAGCCGCTGGGCGTGGGCGTGGTGACCACGGCGCTGAAAAATGGCCTTACGGATGAGGCAGATGTGGCGGTCGCGGTGGCCAGCATGAAAATGCTCAACAAAGCCGCCGCCGAAGCGGCCCAGCTGGCCAACGCCCACAGCCTGACGGACATCACCGGCTTTGGCCTGCTCGGCCACGCCCACGAGATGGCCCACCTGGGCCTGGTCGATTTTCACCTTCAGCTGGAGGCGCTGCCCTGGCTGCCTGGTGCGCTGCGCTACGGCGCGGCGGGGGCGTTCCCCGGCGGCATGGGGCGCAACCTGGAATATTTTGGCCCGTGGACTAAATTTGGTCCCGGCGTCAGCCAGCTCATCCAGGACATGCTGATGACCCCAGAAACGTCTGGCGGGCTGCTGGTGGCTCTGCCAGCGGACCAGGTAGAGACATTTAGAGCGCATTGTGAAACGGCCGTTCCCATCGGCCACGTCACGGCGGGCGAAGGTTTTATTCATGTAATTGGGTAATTAAGTAATTCAGTAATTGGGTAATGAACCACCAAAATTACCTGGTTACCCAATTACTCAATTACTCCTCAGACCAAACTCCCACACAAACTTATGGACCGAACTGTACCCACTTCTGGCAACGAAGAAATTAACCTCTACCTGCGCACTTACTACTCCCTGCTGCGCAGCAGCCGCGAGGTGCAAATTAAAACCCTCATCGAAGCGCACAAGCGGATGAACTCTGCCCTGCACGTGGCCGCCGACGAGCCGCAGCCCGACCTGGCCGCCTTCATCTACGCCATCCTGCGCATGCCCGACTGCCTGGACCGGCTGCGATTGATCATCATGGGGCAGTCGGAGCAAGTGTTTGCCCAGCACGGCTTTCCCAAGGTCGAAACCTGGCAGCAGGTCAGTGCTCCCGGGCGTCGCCGCCGCAGCTTCTTCGACGGCAAAGATCAGTTGGCCGTCTACATCGCCAGCCGCTCCGACATCGACGACCTGGTACCGATTTTGGTGGCCTACCAGATCGAGCGGCGCAAACTGCGCCAGCTGCTCAACAAAGAAAACGTCATCAAAGAGCTGGAGCGCATTCGCGACAGCAAAGGCGGTGTGCCATCGGGCAACAGCCTGGTTCGCCTGGCCAGCATGACGGAAATTCCGGCAGAAGATTTGGGCCGATTGGCGCAGGTGTGGGGGAGCAAAACGGCCGAAAAATTTCTCCACATCGCCCAAACCAAACAAGAGCTGTCGATCCGCTCGCTGGCGGGGTCGCTGGCGGACTACAAGCGGGCCACGCGCCGCTGGTGGCGCAACGTGGAGCGCCACCTGCCCGATATTTCGATGCCCGACAAACCAGTCTACTTTGTCTCCAGCAACACCCACAGCCTGCCCAACGTGCTCAGCGGCTACGCCCTGCACATCGAGGAGCAAATTCACACCTACATTCGCGAAAATGGGGCTGACGATTTGCATCAGGAATACCACGACATCCTGGAGCAAAACGTGCCCAGCAGCCGGGAAAACTTTTTGTATTACGCCCTCAAAAAGCTGGAGCAGGCCGATTCGCAGGTAACGGCCGCTCGCCTGCAAGCTGAGCGCGAAATGGGGCTGATCCGCGTCCCCAGCGAACACGCTTTTGACATTGAAGTACAGGTTATCTCGCTGAACAAAATCAACCTGGACCAGATGGACGGCCGTCTGCGCATGCCGCAAATTGAAAAGCTCCGGCAGAGCAATGCCATTATTGTTAATGTGGATTATCCATTGGGGATGGCAGCGTACCAGGTGCTGACGGAGATTGCCCGCAATATCGCCGAGGTGCGTGGGGTGTATATCATGGGCAAGGCGGCAACGTTAAACGGCCGTATCGGCGATGTCATGATCCCCAGCGTGGTGCACGACGAGCATTCGCTCAACACGTACCTCTTCGACAACTGCTTTGCCGCCGACGATGTAGCGCCCTACCTGGTCTACGGCACCGTCATGGACAACCAGAAGGCGATTACCGTGCCCGGCACTTTCCTGCAAAACGAAGGGTACATGTCGGTTTTTTACCAGGAAGGCTACACCGACATGGAGATGGAAGCCGGGCCGTACCTCAGCGGCATCTACGAGATGGTGCGCCCGACGCGGCATCCGTTGAACGAGCTTGTGAATCTGTACAGCAGCCCGTTCCCGGTGGGCATTTTGCACTATGCCTCAGACACACCGTTCAGCAAAGGCAAAAACCTGGGGGCGCACAACCTGTCTTACTTCGGCATGGACCCGACCTATGCCACCATGGTGGCCATCCTGCGCGCCATTTTTGAGACGGAACTGAGCCACATCTAGACCCTCGTTCCACGCTCCGCGTGGAATGCAGTTTCCGGCGCTCTGCGCCGAGCACGCAGAGCGTCCAACCAGCATTCCAACGGAGACCGTTGGAACGAGCAAAATCAAGGAAAAACTATGCCCCAAACATCCTTTTTTCAAGAGCGCCTGACGGCCGTTCGCCACAAACTGGCCGAGTGGGAAGTAGACGGTGTGCTGATTACCAGCCCCACCAACCGACGCTGGCTCAGCGGCTTCACCGGGTCCAACGGCCAGCTGCTCATCACTGCCGACAAGGCGCTGATTGCCACCGATTTTCGCTACTACAGCCAGGCCACTCACCAGGCTCCCGATTTTGCGCTGTTTAAGCACCAGCGCACGCCGGAAGATACACGTAACTTTCTGGCCGCAGCGGGCGTGCCGCGTGTGGGCATCGAGGCCAAACACACCACGCTGGCGCAAATGGACGAGCTGGTGCAGGTGGAAAACATCACCTGGGTTGGCCTGGAAAAAACGGTAGAACCACTGCGCCAGGTGAAAACGGCCGTTGAACTGCAAACCATCCAACAAGCCTGCGCCATCACCGACGCCGTCATCGCCCAGGTGGCGCAACTTGCCCGGGTGGGCATGACCGAACAAGCCGTAGCCTGGGAGCTGGAAAAAGGGCTGCGCGAAGCGGGCGCGGAGGCGCTGGCGTTTGACGTGATCGTCGCTTCGGGGCCAAACAGCGCCCTGCCCCATCACCATCCCGGCAGCCGCCGCTTGCAGGCAGGCGACGCCATCGTGGTGGACATGGGGGCGCAGGTGGATGGCTACAAAAGCGACATGACCCGCTCGTTTTATCTGGGCGCACAGCCCACGGACCGCTATTGGGAGATTTATGAATTGGTGCAAAGGGCGCAAACGGCCGTTTTCCAGCAAGCCCGCCCCGGCATGAGCCTCAAAGCCGTGGATGCCCTGGCCCGCGACGTCTTGGCTGAGGCCGGGCACGCCGAACATTTTGGCCACGGCCTCGGCCACGGCCTGGGGCTGGACATCCACGAAGACCCGTTTTTCTCCCCCCGCGCCGCCGATGAAGACACGGTCGAAGTGGGCATGGTGGTCACCGTCGAACCGGGCTGCTATCTGCCCGACTGGGGCGGCGTCCGCCTGGAAGAAACCGCCCTCATGACGGAAACCGGCCTGGTGGCGCTGACCCACTGCCCGAAAGAACCAAAGATTGTGTAGGAATTGGGCGCAGATTTTATCAGGGACAGCTTTGGATTCAGGGGATTAAGTAAACCGCACAAAGTTTTCGGAAGAAAAAAGCGCAATTTTTGCGCGGTTTACTCAAGTAAGTGGCAGATTACGCACCACTTTATTTTGAAAAACTTTCTGCCAATTACATAGCACCAACCGGATAACTTTACTCGTCGCCTTCCACTTTATTGTTATCGTCAGCCTCAGCCCCTTGAGCCCGAAGTGAGGCGGCCACACCGCCGCCAATGGCCGTGCCAATTGCCACACCGAGGGCAAGGCCAAGACCAATATTGTCGAAGGCCGCGCCCAAAGCCGTACCCACGCCAATGCCAATTGCCAGAAAAGAACCCATTGAAGCAGCTTGTCTGTTTTTCATTTTTTCTCCTTCGAAAATAGGCCGCGGATTGCGCGGATTAACGCGGATTAAATCTGTGTCATCTGCGAAATCTGTGGAGATTCCCTACGTGCCCAGCGCCTCATAAATTTCCAGGAATTGCGGCACCACCACCCGCCAATCGTACTGCCGGGCAAACTGTTGCGCCGCCTGCCCCAGGCGCTGGCGCTCTTCGGGATGGTTGAGCAGGTGCAAAACGGCCGTTGCAAACCCCTCTGCCTCATCCACCAACTTGATTTCCCGATCGTTTTCCACGGGGAAACCCTCAGCGCCAACGGCCGTACTCACCAATGCCTTGCCCGCGGCCATCGCTTCAATCAGCTTGAGGCGTGTGCCGCTGCCGACGCGAAAGGGCAGCACAAACACCTTCGCTCCCGCCAGGTACGGCGCCACCCGCGCCACCCAGCCGGTCAGCATGATGCCCGGCTCGTTTTTCAGCCGTTCCAGCCGCGCGTGCGGCTTTTGCCCGACGATAGTGAAGGTGGTGGACGGCCGTTCCCGCCGCACCCTCGGCCACACCTCATCAACAAACCAGAGCACCGCGTCCACGTTGGGCCGGTAATCCATCTTGCCGCTAAACACAATGTCGCTGGGAAGCGCGTCGGCCGCTTCCAGCTGGAACTGCGGCACGTCCAGGCTGTTGGGAATGACGGTGATGGGGGTACGGCCGTTGGTCAGCTTTTCCAGGTGAACTTTGTCGGGCTGGGAAACGGCCGTCACCCAATCCGCCTGCTGGCACACCCAGCGCTCAAACTTACGCAGCCGCCGCACCTGCTCTGCCGAGTAAGCCGCCGCCACCCAGCGGCGCGGCTGGCGCAAATCGGTGAGGAAGTTGCGCCGCTGCAGTTCGGTTTCGGCGTTGTGATCATCAAACACAATTTTGCTGCGCGAGCTGCCGTGGCGAATCACCGGCAGGTAGCGCGCCAGTTCAATGCCCTCAATCTGCACGATGTCATAGTTTTCCGCCTGGAGCAGTTGCAGCAGCCGGACGTTAAACGCCGGACTGAACAAGCGGTGGGCCATGTCCGGGCGGCGTGTGGCCAGCAGCTGCTGCAACCGCCTGCCCGTCGTGCGCGGCGGCACGGGCACCGTCTCGATGGTGCGGCACAGTTCGGCCAGCGGCCCAATTTGCTCCGCCGCCACCGATTGCCCCGGCTCCAAAAAGCTCAAAAGCGACACCTCACACGCCTGCGCCAGCCCACGAATGATGTGGAAGTTGCGCAGGCTGGTGCCCTGGTGCGGCGGGTACGGTAGTTGTGGCGTCAGCAGTAAAACTTTCATAAATCAGGGACCCCTCACCCCAACCCTCTCCCGAGGGGAGAGGGAGCCAGTTCCCTCCCCTCTTGGGGGAGGGCCAGGGAGGGGGAGTTCTTAAACAACAGATTCGTAAATTTGCAGCGTCATTTCGGCCGCTTTGTGCCAGGTGAAGGTTTTGGCCTGGGCATGGCCGCGCTCGATCATCGTCTGGCGCAAGGTGGAATCGGTGAGGACGCGGCGCAGGGCGTCGGTCCAGACGGCCTCGTCATCCAGCGGCAGCTGCATACCCGCCTGGCCCGCCACCTCCGGCAGCGACCCGCGATTGCTGACGATGACCGGGCAGCCGCAGTGCATCGCCTCCAGCGCAGGCAGACCAAACCCTTCGTAGTGCGACGGCGTCACCAGCACCCCGGCGGCGTGGTAAAAATGGGCCAGCTGCTCGTCAAAAATACCGGTCAGGTGGCGCACTTTGTCGTGCAGGTTCAGCTCATCAATCGTGGTGAATACCTCTTCAAACAGCCAGCCCTTGCCGCCCACCAAAACCAGCGGCACGTCAATTTCACCCTGCTTCAGCAGCTCGTCGTAGGCGCGGATGAGGAAGGGCAGGTTTTTGCGCGGCTCCAGGGTACCGACAAAGAGGATGAAATCGCGGGGCAGGTTGTGTTTTTGTAAGGTGGCGGATACGGCCGTTCCCTCATACCCCCGCTCATACAATGGATTCACCGCCAGATGCACCGTGGTGATCTTCTCTGGCGGCACATGCAGCTCCTCAATCAAATCGTGGCGCGTGGCGTGGCTGTCGGCCGAGATGTGATCGGCCGTTTGCACGGCCCGTTCAATCTGGTTGGCGTAATAGGCCATGCTGTCGCGCGTGAGGAACTGCGGGTAAAAAATAAAGTTCAAATCGTGCACGGTAATGACTTTACGGCGACCGCCCCACTGCGGCGGAATAAAGTCGGGGCTGTGCAGCACGTCCAGCCGGTGCGGCAGCAGCTCCAGCCCCAGCGCCCAGCGCTCCAGCCGGTGGTGGCAGGGGGTGCGCACGTTTTGGCGCTGAAAGTTGGGAGCGGATGGTGGGGTGTGGGAACGGCCGTCCTTCTGCAAATGAAACAGCGAATACCGGTTCTCACGATCCAGCTCCGCCAGCGCAGGCAGCAAATGCAAAATATACTGGCTAATGCCCCCCATCTGGTAAAACGGCAGGCGAACGTCAATTCCGATGTGCATGGCGGGATTATACCGGGGTTGTGGGGGAAGAAGTAGGTGACAGGGTGACGAGGTGACAGGGTGGCAGGGTGAACGGGTGAAGGGGTGAAGGGGTGACAGGGGTGAAGGGGTGGGTTCGCAGGTTGAGAAGATCTTGGAATGGTCAATCCCTCCTCCCTCCTCCCTCCCATTACTGAATCCTGAACAACCCCCCGCCCTACTCGCCCAGTTGCCCGGCCCAAGTTATAATGATCTGCACGCACGCAGAAAAAACGATAAGCATCATCTGTGTGAATCTGCGTAATTTGTGGATTAATTCCAGGAGAACACCTATGGCAAACAGCGGCAACCCTGCGGCGACCGATCAGGCGATCAAAGACCTGCAAAGCCGACTTGATTGGCTGGATGAAGAGCGGCGCAAGCAAACGCGCAAAATAACGGAGCTGGAGCAAAAGCTCGTCTTGCAAGAGCGCGAGATTGCCGGGCGCGAGCAGCGCATCCAGGATTTGGAGCGGCAGCTTTCCAGCACCCAGGCGCAAATCGGCCGTATTCCCAAGGTCGATCTCCAACTGGCCCAGTTCAAAGACGAAGTGGTGCAGATGATCGAGCAGTACGACCAGCGGCGCATCCAGTCGGAGGCCGAAATGGACCGGCTGCGGCGCGTGGAGCAGGAATCCAGCACCCGTGAACTGGCCGAACTGCGCAAAGACATCGGCCAGGTGCCCAACCTGCGCAACGACATGGAGCTGCGCGTGGCTGAAGAGTCGCGCCTGGCCAACCTGATTGGGCAGCAAAAGACCCAGCTAGACAATTTGCGCAATCGGCTGGAAAGCTGGGACAGCAACTTTGCCTTCCTGGAAGAAAAAGAGAAGCACAACAACCGCAACATTTCTGAGGTGCAAACGGCCGTTGTCGAAATTAACAAGCGCTGGGAACACATCTACAGCCGCCTGGACATCTCCAACAGCGCCATTTTGCGCCTGGAATCCAGCCTCTCGGGCATCACCGAAAAGCAAAACCAGGTGCAGGAAAGCACCAAAAATTGGATGGAACAAATCCAGATCGGCGAGTACGAGCGCAACCAGCGGCTCGAAGGCTGGCGGCGTGTGCTGGAAGAGCAGGAAGACAACATCGAGCGCTTCAACAAAGAGTTTGTGAAGTTCTCCGACATGTACAAAGAAGCCAAGATGGCCGTACAAACGCTCAGCGGCTGGCAGGAAGAGATTGAAAAGCAGCAGCGCGAAGCCACCGAGATTCTGCGCGTAGAAACCAGCCGCATGCAGTCGCGCTGGGACGATTTCCGCCACGAAAACGACAAGCGCTGGAAGAGCCAGGGCGTTGATTCCGAGCAGCGTTGGAACACCGTCAACCGCCACGAGCGAGAAATCCGCGAAATGATCGACCTGATCGATGAGAAAATTGCCAAACTGGAGCAGGAAAAAGATTTGCTCTGGCGCGTGCAAACCGCCCAGGCCGATGCCCTCAAAACCTTCCCGCGCATCTGGCTGGAAGAAGTTGAGAAGGCGATCCAGCAAAACCCCAACCGCCGCCGCCAGCCCGCCCTGGTGCCCGTGCGCGAAGAATATGATTAAAAATTGGAGATTAGAGATTGGAGATTGTGCCTGAAATCTCCAATCTCCAATCTCCCCCAAACAATCCCCAATCCCAGTATGTATGTTATCGGCACCGCCGGGCACGTAGACCACGGCAAATCCACCCTTGTAGAAGCCCTCACCGGCATTGATCCCGACCGTTTAGCCGAAGAAAAAGCCCGCGAAATGACCATTGACCTCGGCTTTGCCTGGCTCCAGCTGGGCGATGGCGCAACCCAGGCCGAAGTGGGCGTGGTCGACGTGCCAGGGCATCGTGACTTCATCGAAAATATGCTGGCGGGCGTGGGCGGCATTGACGTGGCCCTGTTTGTGGTGGCCGCCGACGAGGGAGTGATGCCGCAAACGCGGGAGCACCTGGCCATTTTGGACCTGCTGGAAGTGCGCGGCGGTGTGGTCGCCCTTACCAAAGTCGATCTAATAGCCGACGACCCGGATTGGCTGGAGCTGGTGACGCTGGACCTGGGCGAAGTGCTGCACGGCACCGCCCTGGCCGACGCGCCGATCATTCCCGTCTCGGCCAAAACGGGGGCTGGGCTGGCCGAGCTGAAGCAGGTGCTGTGGCAAAAATTGGCTGATGCGCCGCCTCGCCCCGACAACGGCCGTCCCCGCTTACCCATCGACCGCATTTTCACCCTGTCTGGCTTTGGTACGGTGGTGACGGGCACGTTGATCGACGGCCGTTTCCACCTCGGCGACACGATAGAAATTCAGCCCACCGGGCTGAAGGGGCGCATTCGCGGCCTGCAAACCCACAAAACCAAGCTCGACGTGGCCCGCCCCGGCAGCCGCGTGGCCATCAACCTCACCGGCGTAGACAAAGATGATCTGGCACGGGGCCACATCGTCGCTGCGCCAGGGGTGATTGGCCAGACGATTTTGTTCGACGCAGCCTACCGCCATTTGCCCGAGGCCACCAGGCCGCTGAAGCACAACAGCACCGTCAAGCTGTTTGTGGGTGCGGCGGAGCTGCTGGCGCGGGTGCGCGTGTTGGGCAGCGAGCGCATCGAGCCGGGGCAAACAGGCTGGCTGCAATTGGCCACCACCGAGCCGGTGGCCGTCACGCGCGGGGATCGCTTTATTTTAAGACGGCCGTCTCCCGGTGAAACGATCGGCGGCGGGCGGGTGCTCGATCCGCATCCAGGTCGCCAGCATCGCCGCTTTCGCCCGGAAACGGTGGCGCGGCTCAAAACACTGGCGCAAGGCACGCCCGCCGAGCTGCTGCTGCAAACGGTGCGCCGATTAGAACCGACGTCGGAGCAGAACTTGTTGCAAACGGTGGGTCTGGAGGGGGCAACGGCCGTTGCCGCCCTGGCCGAACTCGTCGAAAGCGGACAGGTGGTGCGGCTGGAGCAGCAGCTCATTTCGCAAGCCGGTTGGCAAACGCTGGTGAGCCAGCTCACCCAGCTGGTGGCCGATTTCCACAAAAATTACCCGCTGCGGTTGGGCCTTCCCCGCGAGGAGCTGCGCAGCAAGCTGAAGCTGAAGGCCAACGTCTTTAATCCGCTGATGGCCCAGGCGGCTGAGGAAAATTTGCTCACCGAGGCGGGCACGCTGGTGCACGCGCCGGGGCACGCGGTTCGTTTTTCAACGCAGCAGCAGGCCAAAATTGATGCCTTGCGGCGCGAGTTCAGCCGGTTGGGCATCAATTCGCCCAGCGTGAAAGAGAGTAAAACGGCCGTTGGCGAGGACGTTTACTTTGCCCTGGTGGATTTGGGCGAGCTGCGCCCCATTTCGGCCGATGTGGTCTACGACCAGGCCACCTACGAGCGGCTGATTGCCCGGCTGCTGACCGAGCTGGAAACTAAAGGCAGCCTGAACGCCGCCGGGGTGCGCGATCTGCTGGACACCAGCCGCAAATACGCCATCGGCCTGCTGGAGCACCTGGACGAGCGCCGCCTCACCCGCCGCGTCGGCGACGATAGAGTCCCATTTTAGTAGCCGCGGATTCCAATCCGCGCTTACCACTAACAACCTTCGCGCTAAGAAAGCGCGGCTACATCATCAATCTGGAGAATTTCATGGAATACAGACAACTAGGCAGCTCAGGCGTGCGCGTTTCCGTCATTGGCATGGGCACGAATCAATTCGGCCGTAAGGTGGACCAGGCGGGCGTGAATGACATCATCGACGCCGCCCAGGATTTAGGCATCAACTTCATCGACACGGCCGATGTGTACACCGGCAGTGAGTCAGAAACGACGCTGGGCCAGGCGCTCAAAGGGCGCTGGGACAAATTTGTCTTGGCCACCAAGGTGTACTTCAAAGTCGGCGACGGCCCGAACGATTATGGCGCGTCCCGCTATCACATCATGAACGGCGTGGAAGCCAGCCTGCGCCGCTTGCAAAGCGACCACATCGACCTGTACCAGATGCACCGCTGGGACCCGCTCACCCCCATCGAGGAAACGATGCGGGCGCTAGACGATTTGGTAAGCAGCGGCAAGGTGCGCTACATTGGCGCGTCGGCGTACGCGGCGTGGCAGTTGGCCCAGGCGAATTTGCTGGCGGAGATGCGCGGCTGGTCCCGCTTCGTGACGGTGCAGTCGCACTACCACATGCTGGAGCGCGAGGTGGAGAAAGAGGTGATACCGTACTGCCAGGCAGCCGACGTCGGCTTTATCCCCTACTTTCCGCTGGCAGGCGGCTTCCTCACGGGCAAATACACTCGCGAAGCAGGCGCGCCGGAAGGCTCGCGGGGCGAATCAAGCCAGTACGTGCAGGCTTACATGACAGATACTAACTACACGAAAGTAGAAAAGCTCACCACCTGGGCGCAAGAGCGCGAGCACACGATGGCCGAACTGGCCCACGCCTGGCTGCTGGCCCAGCCGCAGGTCTGCTCCGTCATCTCTGGCCTGACGCGGCTGGCGCATTTACAGCAAAACGCCAAAGCCGCCGACTGGCAGCTTACGGCCGAAGAAGTAGGCGTAATCAACGGCATTTTGGCAGAGTAAATTAAAGCGAACAGCTTATGACGATTTCTATTCCGCGAGAAGTGGAACAGCTTAAAGATGACCTAGTTTGGGCTAGGCATTTTTATAACCAATACCAGAAATTGTTTGGCGTTGGTCCAAAACGAATTGAACTACTCAATGAAATAGCGCCAAGTTTTTTTAGAGATATACAAAGGTTATTATGGGATCAACTTATTATCGGTATCGGGAGATTAACAGACCCGCATGAGCAAGGTAAAAACAGAAATCTATCTCTCCACATATTGACAAAGTTGGCGCAAGAAAACAAGTGGGAGTTTGAGGCAGAAATAAACGCAAAGGTGGAAGAAACCTGCGAAGCAGCTAAAACAATTAGAACTTGGCGAATGAAAAAAGTTGCCCATCGGGATTTACCAACAGCTATGTCAAAGGGTGCAACACTTGATAGCGTCAATCTAGCTCAAGTTGACAGAGTTCTTTCGTCTGCTGGCAACGCAATCAATCTTGTTTATCTTTCTCTGACAGATACTTCTTGGAGTTGGAACTTGATTTCATCTCATGATGCTGACGAGCTTATTCACTACATGAAACTGGCTGCAATTTACAAAGATTTGGAATCAGACTCTGAGGAACCTCTGCGATTTTCTGAAGAATGGATGACTTCTAGATTTAAAGATGCCTAACAAAGATGTGCCAGGTAAGTTGCTTACTCGTCCCTAAGCAGCTCTGTTCGCGCCAAGACCAGTAGGAACGGCCGTACCAAATCCACCCCCGCCCGCACATACAGCGTCGCAGGCGCATTGGCGGGCACAAAAACAACAAAGCGCTGCTGCTCGCTAAAATTAGCGCAGGCCGGGGTTTCGGGGGGCGTGTGGCCCAAGTAGAGACATTGCAGCGCCAGTCCGTCGGGGCTGTCATCCAGCACGGTGAGGCGCAGGCGAATACGGCCGTCGTCCGCCGTGCCCAACCATTCCAACTGCGTGACGCGAGCAATGGCGTAGCCAATTTCCAGCGGCATGTCCACTTCCCAAACATCCCCTTCTTGATGATTTCCCCACGCTGGCTGGAAGGCAATTTGGCGATAGAGGTTGTTTAGCTCGGTGGTCAACGTGGCGGTTACCGTTTGCACATCGTCGGCAGTGGGCTGCCACTGGGTATTGTATTCTTGCTGTAAGCCGTTGGTGGTGGCATCGGTAACCGCAAGCCCACCTTGCCCACCGATCGGTTCGTAAAAGCGGCCCTGATCATCCACCAGCGAGTTGGGAAAAGTCACATAGGTCAAGGCTTGCTGCGGCGGGAAGGCCTCGGGATCCATGCCCCAAATAGGATCAACCTGAGTCAGCGTCGTCAGGCTGGTGGCAGTTGGCGTGAATTCGGCCGTTTTCACCGTCATGGTTACGCCAAATTGGGAATCTGATGTCACGGGCGGTTCATTTGTCGGCAAACTTTGATAGATGCGATCGATCTGCACAAAAATTTGTCCGTCTGTGACACGCACAAAAAATTGGTCCAGGTTGCGATTGCTCCATCGTTCGCTGGACTGTTCGAGGTTGAGACGGCCGTTCAACTCCCACTCATCCCCGGAACACGGATCCACAAAACGCTGGTTCGCCTCTTCCCAGGCAAACTGACATTCTCCGACGCTGACGCGTTCATCATACTCTGGGGAAACAGGCGAAAAGGCGATGAGCTCCCCCGTGGGCGTGTGCACCAGCCAGAAGCCGCCAAAGCGGTACGGTGTGTCGCTGGGCGGGTAATTTTCCAGCGTCAGGGGAGGATCAATCAGCGGATGTTCCACATCGCCGAGGTCGAGCAGTGGCTCTTCGCCTGCGGGAATGGTGAATTGAAAGTAGTCGGCAAAGATGGTAACGGCCGTAAATGGCAAATCGCGCAGGGTGAAACGGCCGTCGCCCAACGTTTCCTTCACGGGCGGTTCGCCGGGTGCCAGCCGCAGTTGCACCACAGGCACCGGCTGCGCGTCGCTGGTGATGATACGGCCGTTCACCGTCCGTCCGGTCGGGGCTGGTTCCTCAGAATAAGGTACGTCTACAACCTCATTTGTTGGCTCAATGGTGATTTGGGGCGGCGTTTCCTCAACGTTGCTGGTGGGGATCGCCGTTTCTGTGGCAACGGTAGCTGTATCCGTTAGGTTATTTTGACAAGCGGCCAGGCTAAAAAACAAGGTGAAACACAACAAGAGCTTTGCACGGTTAAGAACCATTTTTACCTCTCAACTGTTTGATTCAACTGTTCATTTGCGGGAATGTTAATCAGTTTGAGAAGGAAACAAAGGATTGGCGGGGGCTGCTAATCAACTACCCATTTAGGGCCAGGCACTGAGAAATGTCAGATTGAAAGTCTCGCGCAAAGGCGCAAAGGTGAAAAAAGTTCGCACCTTTGCGCCTTTGCGTGAGCCAAAAAGAGCGAGGCAAAAGTTATGGCATTGGTTTTTCAACAGGGCGCGGCAGAGAGAACGGCCGTTTCCCACCCCACTTCAGCAGCCCATTCACGATCATCACCCCCAGCAGGATGAGGGCAAAGCCAGCGTAAGCGTGCCAGGTGAGCCGTTCGTTGAGCACCAGCACGCCCAAAATGACGCCAAACACGGGGATGACGTAGGTGGTCATCGAGACGTAGCTGGCGGGCGCGGTTTCCAGCAAACGATAATAGACAACGAAGGCAACGGCCGTACCCAACACCCCCAACGCCAGCATCGACCCCAACGCCGGTAAAGACGGCAGCGCCAGGCCAAACGGCCGATCAATCAGCAGCGACAGCGGCAGCAAATAAATCGTGGCCATGATCATTTGCCCGGCGGGAGCCACCAGCGGCGGCAGGCCGCGCAGGTTGTTACGCGAATACACAATCGCCACGCCGTACAGCAGCGAAGCCAGGGCGATAGCCAGCAAACCCAGCGTTGTGGCCTGCAAGCCATCGCTGAACGAAGGCAAGATGAGCAGGATCAAACCAGCAAAACCAATCACCGCCCCCACCAGCTTGGTCGGCGTCAGGCGATCATCTTCCACAAAGTAGTGCGCCAGGAAGATGGTGAACAGTGGCGTGGTGCCATTCAGAATCGACGCCAGAGCGCTGTCGATATACTGCTCGCCCCAGCCAAACAGCACAAAGGGAATGGTGTTGTGCACCAACCCCATCACCGCCAGGTGCCGCCACACGGTGCGCGAGCGCGGCAGCGATTTACCCTGCGCCAGCAAAAAGACGGTGAGCAAAACCGCCGCCAGCCCCACCCGCCCCAACACCAGCGTCAGCGGCGGAATTTCGGCGACAGCCACTTTGATAAACAAAAAAGATGGCCCCCACAAGGCAGCCAGCAAGACCAGCAGTAAAAAATTTTTGAGTTTCATTACAGTTCCTGTTGTTGAATTTTGCCCTCACCCCAACCCTCTCCCAAAGGGAGAAGGAGCCAGATTCCCTCCCCCTCTCAGGGGGAGGGCCAGGGTGGGGGTCTTACTCTCAAATTTATAACCGATCGCTCAGCGCAAATCGATCCATTCCTTGCGGAATATTCGTGAGAAGTTGCGCATACTCAAATGTCCGTTCGCATGTGAGCATGCTCACTCCTCGCTTATTTTTGTGCCTGCTCCCACGCCGCGTAAATGCGTTCCATTTGGGCAATGTGCTCCGGGACATGGCGGCTGTAGGTGTCCAGCCAATCGTCAAAGCTCATCTGGCCGCTTTCGGGATGGTACGCTTCGTTTTGCCAGACGGTATCGGGCACGGTTTGGATGAGTTCGTAGGAACTTTGCCGCAGCCAGGTGAAGAGGGTTACGGCCGTATCCACAGCCAACCGATGATAATCCAGCACCTTCGCCCACTGGTTCTCGTCATAAGCCATCAGCCCCTGGCCCGGCTCGGCAATAAAGCGGCGGCAGCGCACGTAGCTGTTCGCCTCGCTGTCGGTAATGTGAACGACAATCTCGTGAATCGTCCAGGGATCAATTGCAGAACGATATTGCCACATCTCGCGGGGAAACCGGGCCAACGCGGCCGCCAGCAGCTCAGCCGCCCTGCCGTACAAAGCAATTTTTTCCTGACGCTCGCTCACCGGGGTCATGCAACACCTCCCTCAGCTGCCACGCGCATCTCCTCTTTAAAGGTGGACATCACAATACTGCTGGTTGATTTGGCCACCAACGTGTAGCTGCGCAGCCGCTCCAGCAATTTTTCCAGCTCGCCCGGAGTGGCCACCCGCACCTTGAGCAGGTAACATTCCTCGCCCGCCACGGAATGGCACTCTAAAATGTCTGGTTCAGCCAGGCATTGGGCCACAAATTCCTGCTTACAGGCGGCATAATCTTTACCAGGCGCGGTGCCAATGATGAGCCGCACAAACGCGGTGATGGGCTTGCCCAATTTTTGCGGATCGACCACGGCGACGTAGCGCTGGATGATTTCTTTTTTCTCCAGCTTTTTGATGCGCTCAAAAACGGTGGAGGTTGTCAGGCCCACCTGCTCGGCAATGGCGGCGTTAGACAGACGGCCGTCTGCCTGCAAAAGATCAAGAATTTTGGCGTCTATTTCGTCAATCATTTCTAAAAACCCAACACTTTCTGAATATTTTTCGTTAATGCAGCGAGTATTCAGAAAATTATACGGATAAGCACAACTTTGTCAATTTTTATTTTTCCCTGCTTTTGGTACAATCCGCCGCGATGAAAAAGCACCTGACGCTCTGGCTTGGCACCATTTTGGGCCTATTTTTGTTGACCGGCTGCGGACTAAATACGGCCGCTTCCCTGCCACCTCTGCCCACCGCTGCCCCCACTGGATTGGCTACGGCCGTTCCCACCCTGCCGCCGCCTACCGTAAACGATGGAACGGCCGTGGCTAACGCAACCCCGGTTGTCCAACTCCCTACCGCCACAGAGGAACCAACCGTCACGCCCACCATCACGCCGTCCCCCTCACCCACGCCAACAGCCACCCCCATCGGCCCGTGCGATGCCCGCATGCCCCAGGACGACCTGTTCACCATCGTCACCCAAACCTATGGCCTCAGCCGCGATTACGCCCCGCAAGACCTGGTCTTGCTCACCGACTATCTGCCAGTGGACGTGACGCTGGGTTACCCAACCGAGCTGCGCCAGGTGGCGCTTGCCCCGCTGATCCAGATGATTGCCGACATGCAAAATGCCGGCCTACAGCCGTGGATTTTGTCCGGCTACCGCAGCTACTCCGCCCAGGCGATCAGCTGGGAAAAGTGGAACCGCGAAGAGCCGGAGCGCGCCGCCATTCTCAGCGCCCGCCCCGGCCACAGCGAGCATCAGCTGGGCACCACCCTCGATTTTGGCTCGCCGGAGCTGGCTGGCATTGTCGGCATTGAAGACATCGAGTTTCACACCTATTTTTACCAGACCAGCGAAGGCATCTGGCTGGCCGAAAACGCCCATCGCTACGGCTTCACGCTCAGCTATCCACGCAGCGCCCAGGAACTCACCGGCTTCTTTTATGAGCCGTGGCACTACCGCTACGTGGGCGAGGAGATGGCCACCTTTTTGCATGAGTCGGGCACGTACCTGACCGAATATCAACTCATCAACCAACCGGAGCCTTGTATCCCATGAAAGAGCAGCCACGGATTTCGCGGATTACGCAGATTTATCACCTGTCATTCCCGCGCAGAGCCTGCCCTCGCGAAGGCGTGGGGCGGGCTCTGCGCGGGAATGACAAGACAAGCCACTTTTTTCTCTTTTTGGCGCTTGTCTTTTTAATGGGATGTGGACAAGAAACGGCCGTCTCCAACGCCCCCCTGCCCACCGTCGCCGCCACCCTGGCACCGCCCACAAGCACACTCCCGGCCCCACCCACGCCCATCCCGGCAACCCCCGCGCCAGAACTGCCCACGGCAACGGCCGTTCCCCCCACACCTGTCCCCAGCAACACGCCGCTGCCGCCGCTCACCCTGGCCGTGCCGGACGCCTGGCAGGCCGTCATCGGTGAGGTACTGGCCCAGGCCAGCACCAGCCGCAGCTGGCAAATCGTACCCGCCAGCCAACCGGCCGATGCCAGCTTGCTTGAAAACGGCGAGGGGCAGCTCATCTGGCAGGAGGCCATCGTCCTCGCCGTGCCGTTTGTCACCGAGTGGGAATTTATCACCCAGGCCGACGCCGAAGCGATTATTGCCAACGGGCATCAGCTGGCCGTGGTGCAGCTCTGGTCCGAGCTAACGCCAGACTGGAAACCGCTGCGGGTGGACGGCCGTTACCCCACCGATCCCGACTACCCTTTCCACAACCGGCTCACGCTCGCTTCGACAGGCTCAGCGACCGATTTGCCCCAGGCTGTGGCCGAACTGGTGCCCATCTTGCAAGAAGCCCTGGCCCCGGAACCCACCATCCACCTGGCCAGCGTGGGCGACATCATGATGGATCGCGGCCTGGGCATTGTGATCCAGGGCGGCAACCTGGCATATCCCTTCGCCAAAGTCGCCCCGCTGCTGCAAAACGCCGACATCACCGTGGGCAACATGGAGTCGGCTATGGGCGACGTAGGTGAACCGGCCAACAAAAGCTATCCGTTCCGCGCCCCGCCCGTCGCCGCTGAGGCGCTGGCCCTGGGCGGCTTCGACGTGGTGTCGCTGGCCAACAACCACGGCATGGATTACGGGCCGGAGGCGCTGCTGCAAGCCATCGACCTGCTGCAAGCGCAGGGGGTGTCCCCGATTGGCGCGGGGGCCAATTTTGACGCGGCCCACACGCCGCACATCACCCAGGTCAACGGGCTGTCGCTGGCGTTTTTTGGCTACGTGAATGTGCCGGTGGAAGCGCGCAGTGCCTTTGATACGGCCGTCTGGACCGCCACCGACACCACGCCCGGCCTTGCCTGGGGTTACCCCGAGGTAATTGCGGCCGACGTAACGGCCGTACGCGATCAGGTCGATCTGGTCATTGTGGTCCTGCACAGCGGCTTCGAGTACATCGAAGAACCGAGCGAACCTCAGGTGGCGGCGGCTCAAGCGGCCATTGATGCCGGAGCGGATCTGGTGATTGGCCACCATGCCCACATCTTGCAGGGCATTGATTTTTACAACGGCGGGGTGATTGTGTATGGGTTGGGGAATTTTGCCTTTGAAATTGATGGGCCGCCGGAAACGGCCGTGCTCAACGTCTGGCTGGATGCGGATGGCGTGCACACCCTGGAGCTGATCCCGGCCATCATCCAGGAAGGCGGCGCGCCCCGCCTGGCGGAAAGCTGGGAAGCAGCCCCCATATTGCGGCAGGTTTACTTTTTAACGCGGATTTTGAACAGCCGGTGACGCTCGGTTATTATCTATTTGAAACCTGTACGAAAAGAATAGTCTATCAATATTTCGTTGTAGCCAGCACTGATCGTGGGTGGGTTGCTATTTAGTAAAAAATCCCTTCCAGCAATTCCAATACCTGGGCAGAACGTGACGTGTCCTCTGCCCACAAGCGTAAATACCCAAATAGAAAAGCATTTCATAAGTTGGCCCGAATCTAACGGGAAAAAATCGTCAACCTCACGAACATAAGCATTGCAACTATCATAATATTCTAGATCCTGATTTGTAATCCAGCACCCATCAAGTTCAAGAGGAAAAACAAATACTAATTCGGAAGAATCAAGCGTAGATAAGTCCAGTCTTCTTTGCCAATAAACATTCACATAATTTTCTACTTCACTAACTATATAAAAATAATCGCCAGGTTGAAGAGTAGTTGCAAATTCAACAGATTCATCCCCGTAAACCAGTTCTTGTTGCCGATGCATTTCTACAACATACAAGTTTTCGACTTTGATAATATTTTTGACTGTATCGGTAACAAGGTATGTCGCACTTAATCCAAAATCTATATTTGTTGAAATGCTAACCCAATAAGTGCCTACTTCCAGGGGCCAAATATCTTGTAATGGTTCTACATTCACAGAAAAAGGCGTGGGACTATGCACCGGAGAAGGCATGAGCGTTTTTGTAGGTGCTGAAGTGTTATCCATTTCTTCTTTCACGTTTGAGTCAAGAGCGGGTGTACTGCTAGGTAAGATTGTTGGCAAGGGTGTCAACGTGGCAATTTCTGGGCTTTCATAAGTCTCCTCTGCTACGCTCGCCAGTGACACAGATGGAGTAGCGGGCTCTTCTGTTGATGCTATTGTTGGTTGCTCCATTTTGTTGCAACTTGACACCAACAGACTAAAAACAGTCAAACTCAACAAATACCAGCGATTTTGGGGAATAATTGCACGCTTCATTCTTCTTAATCCAAAAAAGCATGCATCAATTTTGCGGCAGTTTCCGACTCCAAACAAACATTTTCTTGAATGGTTTGCAGCGCTTCCTGGCTAAACGTTGCCTTCATCTCAACCGCGGTCAGCTTGGCCAACCGCAAAGCGATCAAAAACGTGCCGGGGTCCACAATGCAGATGCCTTCATACTGCTTCAGATCGAGCAAATCCTTATCGCTGCTCACCAAATAATGCGCCTTGCCCACCACCGCACACGCCAAAAACTTCTCATCGTTTGGATCGCGGCATACCCCGGCTATAGATACCGTCCTCTGCACAAAAAATGATTGTTTTTCGATTTTCTCCAGTATGAAATTCCTGGCGCGACCACTTCTGGCGGCGAGATACGGCCGTGCCAACACGTCAAGCAGTTCACCGTACGTATCAGGTGAAAAGATAGGCAAAATCTCCCCATCTTCCCAGGCCTGCACAATCTTGGTCATGATATCCCCATGAGTAAGGGCATAACTGATCAAGGAACTGGTATCAATCACCACATTTAACATCTATTTGGCTTGCTTTTTGGCCTGTTGTTCTTCCCAAACTTCCTGGCGTGCTTGCTCAATCAATGCCAAAATCTCTTCTTGAGATAGATCAGCGTTGTGTTTGGCGTTCTCGGCGGCAATTTCGTTCAATTCGCGGAAAAATGCCTCGCGTTCCGCCTGGTAGATCAAAAAGCTCTTGTATTGGTTCAGGTCTATGATAGCCACCTGCGGACGGCCGAATGTCTCAACCACGTAAGTGGCCTTCTCTTCTTTGATTTCCTGAATCACGTCGGTCAATTTCTGGCGCAGATCGGTTGTACCAATTTGTTTTTCCATTTTGCAAAATCCTTATAAGGTTTATAAACATTATAAAAGTTAATATTTCTTTGGCAAGATCAAAAAAGGCAACGGCCGTTTCCCACCGTTGCCTTTTTCACATTAGCACACCACCGCTGGCTCAAACTGCGGTGGCAGCGTTAGCGGCCAGTTAAAGGCCACCAGGGCCGACCGCGCCAGCAGCCGCACCTGCCGCCACACGTCGCTGCGACGCAAGGCCACATCCGTGCAGGTATGATCCAGACAGACGCGCATCAGGTCACGCCGCAAAGAGGCCAACACCGCCTCTTGCGCTTCGGTAAGGTATACCACCTCAGCCACAAACAGCGGTTCAGATTGCTCAAATTCCTGTATCAAACGACTGACTTTACAGGCTTCGTTGGGATACAGGCGCAGTTGCCCGGTAACCGGCAGCGCCAGCGCTTGCAAAACTGCTTGTAATTGATTCTGTTGCATTTTCATTGTATCCCGTCCTTTTTCGGTAAGTGGTTATCGGTCGGTCGGTAATCGGTTAGTTTTGCCGATTACCGTTTACCGTTCACCGATTACTGTGCCACCGCTACGCTGCCATCCAGTCCATACACCTTCTGCCGCTCGTCGCGGAACTGGCGAGTGTACAGGTTGTAGTAATGACCACGAGCCCGGATGAGTTCGGCGTGAGTGCCCATTTCAGACACGCCGCCATTTTCAATCACCATAATGCGCTCCGCGTTTTTGATGGTAGACAGCCGGTGGGCAATGATGAAGCTGGTACGGCCGTTCATCAACGTCTCCATCCCCTGCTGAATCAACGCCTCCGTCAGCGTGTCCACCGAACTCGTCGCTTCGTCCATGATAAAGATGTCTGGCCTGGCCAAGATGGCCCGCGCCAGGCTGATCAGCTGCTTCTGCCCAACGGAGAGCAGCACGCCGCCCTCACCCACTTCTGTTTTGAAGCCTTTCTCCAGCTTCACAATGAAGTCGTGCGCACCCGCCAGCCGGGCCGCTTCTTCCACCTCAGCGTCGGTGGCATCGAGACGGCCGTAGCGCAAATTGTCCATCACCGTGCCCGAGAACAGGTGCGGCGTTTGCAGCACCATGCCAATGCGAGATTGAATCGCATGCTGCGTCAGCGTCGTGTAGTCGTGCCCGTTGATCACAATCTTGCCTGCCGTCGGTTCGTAGAAACGGCAGATCAGGTTCACCAGCGTTGATTTACCCGCGCCCGTTGGACCCACCAGCGCCACCGTCTCACCCTGCGGAATGCGCAGTGATAGATTCTCAATCACCGGCTTGCCGTCTTCGTAGTGAAACGACACGTCATCAAACACGATGTCGCCGCGAATGCTGCCCGGGTCAAACGCGCCGGGCGCGTCAACGATCTCTGGCTTGGTGTCCAGCAGCGAGAAGATACGCTCGCCGGAGGCCACAGCCTGCTGCATGCTGGCATACACCGCTGCCATCTGCTGGATCGGCCACAACATGAAGGTGACGTAAGAGATGAACGCCTGCAAGCCACCAATCGTCATACCGCCCACTTCAAACTGCGCGCCGCTGAACCAGACCACTACGGCAATGCCCGTTGCGCTTACCAGCTGGACTGCTGGCAAAAACAGCGCCGACAGCCACGCCGCCCGGTACGAGGCCTGGTACATGTCGTCCGTCAGCTCGTTAAACTGGTTTAGATTTTCATGTTCACGCCCCAACGACTTCACCACGCGCACACCGCTGATGCTTTCGCTGTACGAGCCGGTGATCTTGGAGTTCAGCTTGCGCACCCGGCGGTATTCCGTCAGGATGCGCTGCTTGAAGGTGATAGCCACTTTCCACAACGCCGGAATCATCACCAGCACCAGCAGCGTCAGTTTCCAGTTGATGGCAAACATGAAGCCCAGCGAGGTCAGGATGCTGGTGACGGTCCAGGCCGTGTCCAGGAAACCCCAGGACACCAGGTCGCCCACACGCGTCGCATCGGAGGTCACGCGAGACATGAGCC
The DNA here is from genome assembly GCA_020848035.1 of Anaerolineae bacterium. GTDB lineage: Bacteria > Chloroflexota > Anaerolineae > Promineifilales > Promineifilaceae > Leptofilum. Next base: position 89,671 of record JADLAX010000031.1, read on the forward strand.
AGCCGTTTGAGGTGCGGTTGTAATACGACAACGGCAGCCTTTGCAGGTGGTCAAACATCTGCTTGCGTAAATCGTACTGCACCAGGTGGCCCAGGTAACCAGCTGCGGTGATAAAAGCAAAGACAAACACAGCAAAGACCAGGAACCACAGGCCATACTGAATCGCCAGCGCGCGCAGCGCATCCAGGTCACGGGCCATGATGCCTTCGTCGATCATGCGCTTGCTGAGGTAGGTAAAGTAAGATTCGATGAGCGCAACGGCCGTAATCCCCACCAGAAACGTCACCATAAATGGCCAGTGGTTCAACCCGTGGCGCAAAATACGGCGAATCGTGGTGCTATTTACCTCACTGTCAAAGTCTTCTTCTTCGAAATTAAAATCGTCCATTAGATTTCTCGTTTTGTGTGGTAGAGACGTTGCCTTGCAACGTCTCTACGCAATGCAACGTCTCTACCGAATTAATCACCCGCCTGAGGCAGCTTATGGTAACCATTTGCCTGTGCCTTGGCCGCCGCCACCGTAGACAGGTCGGCTTCCAGCTCATCCTCGATGCGCGATTGCAAATCGTAGATGCGCTGGTAGGTGCCGGGCACGTTCACCAAAGTGTCATGGGTGCCACGCTGTACGATACGGCCGTTTTCCAGCACCAGCACCAGGTCCGCATTCATCACGCTCTGAATCCGGTGGGCAATCAGGAACGTCGTCCGCGATTCCATCAGCCGGTCCAGTGCCGCCCGAATTTCCGCTTCCGTCTCGGTGTCCACCGACGAGGTCGCATCGTCCAGAATCAGCAGGCGCGGATTGCGCAGGAAGGTGCGGGCCAGCGTTACCCGCTGCTTTTGCCCGCCAGAGAGCGTCACACCTCGTTCACCCACCATCGTGTCGTACCCCTTGGGGAAGGACAGAATGACATCGTGCACGGCAGCGGCGCGTGCGGCCGTTTCGATTTCGGCCTCGGTCACCTCGCGCGTCACGCCGTAGGTGATGTTCTCACGAATCGTCAGCGAGAAGAGGAACGGTTCCTGCATCACAATACCGATCTGCTCGCGCAGGTAATCACGCGGGTAATCCTTCAGCTCCACGTCGTCGAGGAGAATACGGCCGTAGGTATATTCATAAAACCGTGGCAGTAAATTCACCAACGACGTCTTGCCCGAGCCGGTACCGCCCAGCAAAGCCACCACCTGACCTGGCTCTGCCGCAAAGGAAATGTGGTGCAGCACCTGGTCCTCTTCAGCTTCATAGGTAAAACCCACGTCCTCAAAGCGCACCGCTCCACGTACCGGCTGTTCTGGCCGATATTTGCCAACGGTGATCGGCTCTTGCTCCTGACGCACAATTTGCAGGATACGGCCGTAAGACACAAACCCGGTCGATACGTCAGCAATCAAGCGGCCCAGGTTACGAATCGGCCAGATAATCTGCGTCACGTACCCCACGTAAGCGATGTAATCTCCGGCGGTCATCGCCCCATCAATCGCCATACGCGCGCCCAGGTAAAAGCCCAACAGCATTTGCGCCCCACACAGTAAATCCGTCGCGGGCCAGAAAACCGCGTGCATCGTCGTCAGGCTGCGGCCCCGGCGGTACTTTTCCTTGTTTTCGCGCTCAAACATATCCTTCTCGAAGGATTGACGGGCAAACGCCTTCACCACGCGCACCCCAGCCAGGTTTTCCTGGAGCCGGTTAGACAAAGTCGCTTCCTGCTCCTGGAAGTGCTCATACGCTTCCCCCACTTTGATGAAAAAAAAGTAGGAGATCAGCAGCACCACCGGAATGATGGCCACGGAAAGGAAAGCCAGCTTGACATCAATGGTTAACAGCGCTGCAAAGTTCACCACAAACAGCAGCACAATACGGCCGATTCCCACCGTCTGTTCCGCAAAGAGCCGCCGCACCGTATCCACATCGGATGTCGCTCGTTGGAGCAGCTCCCCGGTCTGCATATTGTCGTGGTAGGTAAAGGTCAACCGTTGAATGTGGTCATACAAGAAGTTGCGAATGCGCAAGGCCGCCTTTTCCGACACTTTTGCCGCCAATCGGCCACCGCCAAAAGTAAACAACCCCTGCAGCGTCGCCAGAGCCACAAACCCCAGAGCCACCCAGGGCAGCAGCTGCCGCATGTTCTCTGCGGGTAAAATCTGGTCCACAAAGTAGCCCAGAAAGTAGTAAATCCCGGTCTGCGCCAGCGCCGCCACACCCACACTAACAATGGCAATCACATAAATGAGCTGATAGCCTTTCAACAATCGCCACAGCCCTACAAATTTGTTCTCTACAACCGTTTCTTTCAGGTTAAAGGTTTCTATACTCATGATAATTTCCACATTTTTTGCAGAGCAACCACCGGTCACTCCTTATTGGTTTCAGGATATCAACGATTGTTGACATCCTTTGTCCGGTATTTAACCTCTCAAAACTGCCAATCTAAATCACCTGTTTTTGGGGCGTTTTCAGGAGGTCCGAGCAACAAAAAACGCCACCAGGCGTACCCGTGGCGCTCTTCAAAAACAAAAAAAAACGGTCACGGGCTTGTGAGCGCCGTGACCGTAAGAATGACTATCCATTTGTGAAATTTATCACAAATATCTTTCCTGGTCACAGGCGCAAAGGTTGGCATATCCACCAACGGCGTTACGGAATTTAACGATGATGCTCTCGAAGAACATTGTATTCATTTGCGCCTATCTCCTTTAAGTTTCTGCTAATTTTTTAGCCCCGGCACTATAACATAGGTTATTTTGAGCGTCAAGGCAAAAGACCAACCAGTTTTCAGGCCGGAAAAAAGTAGAAGTACGCCCGGAGAGATTCGAACTCCCAACCCCTTGGTTCGAAGCCAAGTGCTCTATCCATTGAGCTACGGGCGCAGGTAAAGACGGTTAAAAGTAAAAAGTGATAAGTAAAAAGTTGAAGTCACTTTTCACTTATCACTTTTTACTTACGATAAAGGGCGAGTGGTGGGATTCGAACCCACGGTCTTCTGGGCCACAACCAGACGCGTTAACCACTACGCTACACCCGCCATAGAAGCGGTGCAAATGCTATCATAACTGCCCCGAAGTGACAACTGTTGCCAACAATTGGCAACAACCTTACAATGCAGGCCATGAGTGAACAGAAATTGGTGTTAAACGGCCGTTACGCCCTTCTAGAGCGCATCGGCAGCGGCGGAATGTCTGTGGTCTACAAAGCACAGGATCGCTCCCTGGGCCGCATCGTTGCCGTTAAGATGATGCACGAAAGCTTCACCAACGACAGCGGTTTCCTGAAGCGCTTTCAGCAAGAAGCCCACGCTGCCGCCAATCTGGCTCACCCCAACATTGTCACCGTGCACGACATTGGCCAGGACGAATACAATCATTACATCGTCATGGAATATGTCGAAGGGCGCACCCTCAAAGAAATCATTCGCAGTTACCACGAAGCCCCCATGCCCTTCGGCCACGCCCTCGACCTGATCATTCAGGTGTGCAACGGCATCGGCTACGCCCACCGGGCTAACCTGGTCCACTGCGATGTCAAGCCGCAAAACGTCATCGTCACCGTGGACGACCAGGTGAAGGTGGCCGATTTTGGCATTGCCCGGGCCATCAGCACGGCCACCCAGGTGCAGCAAGTGAGCCAGGTGTGGGGCACCCCGCAATATTTCTCGCCGGAGCAAGCCGCGGGCGACGCCCCCACCCCGGCCTCCGACGTCTATTCGATTGGCGTCATTCTGTTTGAGATGCTCACCGGGCAGCTGCCGTTTGCGGCCGAGTCGCACACGGCAATGGCTTTGAAGCACCTGCACACGCCACCGCCGCTGGTCACAGAACTAAATCCGGCGGTGCCCACCCAGCTGGCCCAAATTGTCAACAAGCTGCTGGCCAAAGAACCGGCCGGGCGATACCGTACCGCCGGGCAGTTGGGGCGCATCCTCAGCACCTACCGCCAGCAAGGCCAGGAAGAAACCGGGCCGATTTACCCACCGATGGCCGCCACGCAGCAGTCGCCCACCTGGCAGCAGCCACCCGCTGTGCCTGTCGCCGAGCTAAAAACAGAAATCTACCAGCGCCCGCCTCAACCCGCCGAGGGTGAAGCGGTTACACGACCGCCGATGCGCCCAATCCCCAAACCAACCGAAACAATTACGATCGCGGTTAACAGCCACTCAGATGCCACGGCCGAAATGGACTGGACGGCCGTTTCTCTCGGACTATTTGCCCTGGTTGCTCTCCTTGGGCTGGTTCCCCTCTGGTACCTCGTCTTTCGCGCCTGGGTAGGGTAGCTTTCCCGCCTCACCGCCTCTCGCCATGCTTTTTCCTTTCTGTTATACTGCTATTTTGCAGAGAGTTGACCCGCTCTGGCCAGTATTGCTAAGGGCAGTTGGGTCATACCTGGCCAAAGCAGCTTGCTCCCGTTGGAGGATTTTTCATGAACTCAACCAAGATGACCCGATGGTTTGTCTCCTTACTCATTGGTGTTGCCATTCTGGCCATTGTGTGGAGCTACA
>JADLAX010000032.1 GCA_020848035.1 Anaerolineae bacterium
ACCGACGAAACAGAAAGCTTCAAAATCATGGACCGGGCCCTGGAGTTGGGCATCAACTTCTTCGATACGGCCGATGTCTACGGCTGGGGTGGTGAGCACGGCGACACCGAGCAGATCATCGGGCGCTGGTTTGCCCAGGGCGGCGGCCGACGCGAGGCGACCGTGCTGGCGACCAAGGTGTTTAACCCGGTGCGGCGCGAGGCCAATCTGCGGGAATACAACACCGACAACCGCGGCCTCTCCGCCTACAAAATTCGCAAGCACTGCGAAGGCAGCCTGAAGCGGCTGCAAACCGATTGGATCGACCTGTACCAGATGCACCACATCGACCGCGACTGTCCGTGGGACGAGACGTGGCAGGCTTTTGGCAGCCTGATCGACCAGGGCAAGGTGGTATACGTGGGTTCCAGCAACTTTGCCGGGTGGGACATCGCCACGGCGTGCCAGGAAGCGTCCAAACGGGGCATGATGGGGCTGGTGAGCGAGCAAAGCATCTACCACCTGAACAACCGCATGGTGGAGCTGGAAGTGATCCCCGCCTGCCGCCATTATGGCCTGGGGCTGATCCCCTGGAGCCCGCTGGATGGCGGCCTGCTGGGCGGCGCACTGGAGAAATTGGAAACGGGCCGCCGCAAGGGCGAGAACTTTGAGAAGCAGGTTGAGGCCAATCGGGACAAGCTGGAGAAGTACGAAGCGCTCTGCCGCGAGATTGGCCATCCGCCAGGGGAAGTGGCCATCGCCTGGCTGCTGCACAACCCGATTGTGACCGCGCCGATCATTGGCCCGCGCACGCTGGAGCAGCTGGACAGCACCGTGCGCGCCACGGAGATTGTGCTGGACGACGAGACGCTGCAAAAGCTGGATGCCATCTTCCCCGGCCCCGGCGGTGAAGCGCCGCAGGCCTACGCCTGGTAACAACCGATAGCCTGCCCGCCCGCAGGTGGCGTAAGCCTGCGGGCGTTTGAGTGCGGTGATTGAGAGACGGCCGTTTTTGATTTACAATACTTTCGGCTGGCCAGACAATGCAAGTAATGAGGAACTAAGGAAATACAGAAATGACCTCTACAGCAATTGTGACGATAACCAAAATGATGGAAACCTTGCCTGAATCTGTTCAAGAGCAGGCTGTTGAGCATTTGCGTGACTTTATTGCCGAAATGCAGGACGAAAGTGAATGGGACACTTTGTTTGAAAGGACATCAGATCAGCTCGTCGCTGCTGCGCGGAAGGCAAAAGAAGAGATTGCTGCTGGTAAGGCAAAGCCAATGGATTATGATGAGTTATGAAATCGGCTACACTGCCATCTTTTTGGAAGGCCTATCGCTCGCTTGATGGAACTATCCGGCATAGAGCGAGAAAGGCTTACCATCTGTGGCGAGAAAATCCTTTTCACCCATCTCTCCGTTTCAAATGCATTAACTCTGAGGAGAATATCTGGTCAGTTCGAGTGACTTTAGGTTACCGTGCACTTGGTATTCTTGAAGATGATACCATCACATGGTTCTGGATTGGGAATCATGATGAGTACGAACGATTTTTCGCATGAGTCCTGGCTCAATACCATGAATGAGAATCAGCAGATTGACGCCTGATGCGCTTGCAGATTTACCAGATTGCCATCCGCGTTTGACTGCGTTCCAGCGTCCTTTTACAAAGGAGAACACGTGCCAAAAATAACCCGAGAAAGTTTCAAAATGGGATTGATTTTCACAGCCACGAACGTACTCTTTTCTGAATTTTGGGATTGGTTCACGTATGTTGCATTTCCCAACCGACCGCAGGAAATTTCAGCGCCTGCCTGATACTTTGTAGATGCGTTTCCACGTTCTTTTGGTATGGCTGAAATCCGCTTTCTAATTTTCTTCCCCATTTTCATTTTAGGACCGGCATTGATTGTCAGTTGGTTGATCAATTGGCTGGGCGAAGAAACGCATACTGGTCCGGGGGCTGGTTGGCGTTGGATTCTGCTTGGTTTTTTGCTTAGCTTTTTAGAATTTTCGGACATCGTGCCAAATATCAGCTTGTTGGTCTGGGGGGTAGTGTTGGGGGGGTATTGGCTGCTGTTTCGTAAAGTAGGCTTAAATCGCCCACCTGCCGCAATATGAAAGAGCTCGGCTCTCCTATTGCCTACGGCCGTACCGCCGAAATCTACCCCTGGCCCAACAACCGGGTACTTAAGCTGTTTTTTGACTGGTTCCCCCGCGAAAGCATCCAGTATGAAGCGCGATTGGCCGAGGTGGTGCATGGCAGTGGCCTGCCGGTGCCTGCCGTGGGCGAGATGGTGACGGTCAACGGCCGTACCGGTCTCATCTACGAGCGGGTGGTGGGGGCGGCTTTGTTTGAGGTGATGCCGAAACGGCCGTGGACCATTTTCCACTACGGCCGTCGCATGGCCGAACTGCACGCTGAGATGCACAGCAAAACGATCCCGCTGGAGATTCCTCGCCAGCGGCAGCGGCTGGTGGAGAAAATCGAGAGCGCCGCAGCGCTGCCCGATGCGCTGCGGGGGCGGATTTTAGCCGCTCTGGCCAAACTGCCTGATGGTGACCAGCTGTGCCACGGTGATTTTCACCCGGCCAATGTGATGGCCACGCTATACGGGGAAGTGATCATCGACTGGATCGACGCCACGCGGGGCAATCCGCTGGCCGACCTGGCCCGCTCGTCGATCATTGCCCTGGGGGTGGCCAGCACTGCCCAAACGACCGGCACCCTCGACAAGCTGTTTGTGCGGCTGTTCCACGCCATTTACCTGCGCCGTTATTTGGCGCTACGGCCAGAAGGGAAGGTGGAATACGGCCGTTGGCTGCCCATCGTCGCCGCCGCCCGGCTGAGTGAAAATATCCCCGAACTGGAGCAGTGGCTGCTGGCTCAGGCGGAGAAGGTGGTGGATTGAGAGACGGCCGTTTTTCGTTTACAATGTCCCCATCTTGTCCGTTTTGTACCGGAACAGTCGCCCGGTACACCAGCGAAAAAGGCCAGTTGCCATGTCTAAACCCGCCGCCAGGAAAAAAGCCAACCTGCTCGAACCAATCAACAGTCGCGCCGTGGCGCTGGAAGTCATCAAGCAAAGCGCCATCGCTTTTTTTGTGGTGGGCATCATTCAAGGCGTAGTCGGCATCTTTTTATGGCCGACGATGCTGTTTGATGCGGTTTTATACGTGGTGCTGGGGCTGGCGCTGCTGTATTTGCGCAGCCGGATTGTGGCGCTGCTGCTGCTGTTGTTGTCTGGTGCGGCGCTGGTGATGACGGTGCTGAATTCAGCCGGGATTACGGTGGGCGGCAGCAACGTGTTTGTCGCCCTGGTGGTGTGCGGCGCGGCGCTGCGGGCGGTCGAGGCGACGTTTAAGCTGCACGGCCGTTTCGCCCATGAACCGGATGAAGCACACCTGGACCAACTGGCACCCACCACCGAACCGGCCCAGACCAAAACCGGCCTCACCCCGCTGGAATGGGCATTGGTTGGCCTGGCGCTGCTGCTGGTGATGGTGTTGCTGCTGGTGGTTTTGTTGGTGTTGGGGTAGACCGATCCCACCCAAAAATGTGCTAGAATGTGCCCGAAGTCAAAATCTCTCAAGTGAAGGAATGAACCATGAGCGATTCAGCGATTCGTGAGCAGCTGTATAAACAAATTGACAATTTGCCGGACGAACTAGTGGAGCAAATTGTTGATTTCACCCTGTTTGTTATGGCCCGGCGCAAAATCAAGCCGCTGTACGATGAGTGGAGCCACAGCCAACGGCAAGACTTCGCCCTCAGCCAGTTCTTCCGCGAAGAGGACGAAGTGACCTACACGCTTAACGAAGCAAAAGAGGTTTACAAGCCCTGAAGCAGGCGATGTTGTTTAACCCGCGTTTCCCAAACCAACTTATAAACCAGACAAAGAAACAAAGAATAATGGCAAGATCAAGAAAAGAAAAAGAGCGAAAAGTTATTGCTGAATTTCCTAATCGCAGGCCCTATGGAGCAAAATTGGCTCTACTATTGGAAAAGCAAACTTCTTTCAGGATTGATGGGGAATGCACATTTCTTGTATCTCCTGACATCCACCTGAGAATCAAGCCAAAACATTTCAAACAAGAAGGTGGTTATGGTTGGGAAGTAATTGTAGATGGATTTGCAACTGCAAGTGAAGCAGAACAAATGGGGTTGAAAGTTGCCTTGGGTTTATTATGGACTGCAATCCAAGGCCGATATTCGGCTAAGCTCATTTACCATACGCCACTTCCATGTGTTGTATATGACAGACAACAATCGAAGGGAGTAACTCTTTCTGGTGAAGCGACTCTTTCGGTCATAAGAGGGCCTGAGCGGCTTGTTTCTTCTTTAGATCAAGTTCTTTCGTCTCAAACCCCTGTAGATTCCCGTTTATTAGTTGCTGTTGAAATATTTGCTTCGGCCAAACTTGAATCAACAGAGCGGACAAAATTCGTTGGCCTTGTTTCAGCGTTAGAACCAATTGCAGTACAAAAAAGATATGATGATGAAAACCTGAATTCTCTGCTCAAAAATTTTATCGACGATTTAAACAATTCCGACCTGGATTCAACTATAAAATCCTCTCTAACTGGAAGAATTAATCAACTAAGGTTTGAATCAGTCTCAAGAGCGATAAAACGGTTAGTGGAAGAAACATTACCTGAGGATTCAGAGGCGGTAAGCATAGTGCAAGAGGCATACGATTTGAGAAGTAAAATCTTGCATGATGGTTCAACAGATGCAGATCTCCAAGAAAAGTCTCGTGATGTTGAAGAAATTGTCAGGAAAATTTTAGAAACTAAGATTAAAACGGAAATGGGGATCGTTTCTTAATTGTTTTATTCTAAGCTCATGAATAAAGAATCGTTTTAAGCGATGTTGACGGGCGGCCACCCGAATTCGTTGGGGCGGACGGTGGAGGTGGTGGCGATTGTCCTGGCGGACCGCGACCGGCTGGGGGAGCTGTATGCCTGCTACCAAAGCGACGACGAGGTGGTGCGGCTGCGCACCTCCAACGCGCTTAAGCGCATCTCGCGGGAAAAACCGGAATGGCTGGTGCCGCTCCTCGACGGCTTCCTGACGGAAATTGCCGACCTGGACCAGGCGTCGGCGCAGTGGACGCTGGCGGATTTGTTTGAAACGCTGGCGCCGCTCATGACCCCCACCCAGCGCCAGCAGGCCGAAGCGGTGCTCAAGCGCAACCTGGCCCACCACCACGATTGGATTGTGCTCAACCAGACGATGAAAACGCTCGGCGACTGGGCCAAAGCGGACCCGGCGCTAAAACATTGGCTGGTGCCCCACCTGGAACGATTGAGCGGCGACGGCCGTAAATCCGTCGCCAAAACCGCAGCCAAAACCCTCAAGCAAGTGACGCGTGAAACGTGAAACGTGGTGATGGTTTCATCACGTTTCACGTTTCACACCCAATTTCTAATCGGTTGTCGCGGGAACGGCCGTTCCCCACTCGCCAAATTCCGCCACCGACGCCTTCGCCTCCGGCATATTCACCTTGCCAATCAGCCCAATGGCCACCACAATCAGCCCCACTTCCAGCCCAAACGCCGTGCCGTAAGCCAGCATCACGTTCCCGCCCGACACCGACAGCAGGCCATCGACGATGACGCCGCCCAGCAGGCTGGCCAGGGCCCGCCCTAGCTGGTGGGCCACGCCCCACACGCCAATCAGCAGACCGGCGCGCGCTTCCGTGGTGAACTCAATCATCGACACCAGCAGGCTGGCGGCCGACAGCCCCGTGCCCAGCCCCAGCAGCACCACGGCCAGCCGCAGCAGGTTGGCGTTGCCCGTAAAGCCAATCGCCACGATGAGCAAAAACATCACCGCCACCACGCCCAGCCCCACGCGGTAAACGCGCAGGTAGCCAAAGCGCTTGATCAGGTACAGGCCCGAGGCCAGCATGGCAATCAGCGTGCCCAGCCCCCAAAACGCCGTCAGTTGGGCGCTTTCCGAAACCGTCATGCCAAAGCGAACGGCCGCATACGGCTCCAGCAGCACGTCCTGAATTTGTGTACCCAGCAGCGTCAGCATCACCACCACAAAAAAGCGGCGCACCTGCGGATTGCCCAGCACGACGTGTTTCACAATCGTCGGGAAATCTTGCGAGCGGGCCGCCTGGCTGCCCCGGTCGGCTACGTCACGCGGTTCCTGGCGCGGTGCGGCAAATAGGGCAAACAGCAGGGCCATCACGCCAATGACGGCGACCACGGTGGTGAGTCGCTCCGGCGAGTACGGCTGCAAGGTGGCGCCCACAATCCCGGCCCCGGCGATCAGGCCAATCATGTTGACCACTTCGTACAGCGTGGCGGCGCGGGAGCGCGGCGGCCTGGCCTCAAATTTGTCGGCCAGCAGCGCCTGGAAGGTGTTGCTGGTCAGATTTTTACCGACGCCGTACACAATCAGTCCCAGCAGCGTGACCAACGCGCCCAGACTGAACAGCGCTTCGGTACGCAAGACGAGGGCCACGGCCGCGGCCGCGCCCAAGCCTGCCAATCCTGCACCAATGATGATGTACGGCTCCCGGCGCAGCCCGCGAATGGGGTAGGCGTCGGAGCGGTGCCCCAGCCAGACGCGCACCGGGGCCACCAGCAGCGGCACGGCCAAAAACAGCCCGGCCAGCGTTACCGGCAGGCCCAGCTCTACCACCATCACCCGGTTAATGACGCTGCCCGCCAAAATACTGATCAAAGTCAGGCTCAACGGCACCGCCGCCAGCCGAATCAAGTTAAAATTTCGTTTCATTGCCTGAATCTCTCCTTCGAAAATAGGCCGCGGATTGCGCGGATTAACGCGGATTAAATCTGTGAAAATCTGCGTTTATCTGTGTCCTTTTCATTCATGGTGGTCAACGATAGTTGGTGTCGTCTCCTCTGAAAATAGGACGCGGATTAACGCTGATAAACGCGGATAAAATCTGGTAAATCTGCTGATTTTCATTCATGGTGTTGAGCATGCGCTCATGAAGTCTCCTCAAGAATTCGGATTTTCATGTATTTGCAATTTTGCTTGTCATTCCCGCCCCACGCCTTCGCGGGGGCAGGCTGCGGGAATCCATTCCGGAAATGAAGATGGATACCCGCCTTCGCGGGTATGACAATTCCTCATTACGCAAGCGCGGTGGCGGGCTGTAGATCGGCCATGATTTGGGCCACCACGTCGCGTGACTGGCGGATGCAGTCGGGGATGCCCTGGCCGCGCAGCCCGGCGCCGGTGAGGTAGAGCTGCGGCAGCTGCTGCGCCAGCGTGCGCTCAATCTGGCCAATCAGCGCCAGGTGGCCAATGGGCGGCTGCGGGTTGGCGGGCAGCCAGCGCTGGATGTGAACCTGCGTCGGCGCGGCGGTGATGTCAAAAATGCGCGCCAGTTCATGCCGCACCAGGCTGATCAGTTCATCATCGGGCAGCCCGGCCAGCTTTGGCTGGTTCTGCCCGCCGACAAAGGCGCGCAGCACAAATTGGTCCTGGGGGGCGCGGTGGGGGAACTTGGCCGACATGCCTTCGACGGCCAGGAGCGGTGACGGCTCGGTGTCCGGCACGACCACACCAAAGCCGTCAAACGGGTTGGCGATGTCGCGGCGGTTGAAGGCAACGTTGACAGTGGTGACCGGGTTGTAGGGAATGGCGCACAGCTGGTCGATTACGGCCGTTTCTACCACCCCCGCCAGCAAATCGGCCATCACAAAGGTCGGTGTGGCCAGCACCACAACATCGGCCCGCAGCATCCGGCCATTGCTCAGCATGAGGGAATACGGCCGTGTCTGCGTCGGATTGTGGTCCAGGGCGGTAACGGCCGTGTCTTGCAAAATCGCCCCGTCGATGGCCTCAGCCAGCGTGTGTACCAGCTCGATCAGCCCGCCGCGCAGCGTGGCAAAGCTGGGCTTTTTGGCCGGGCGCGGCTCGCCCGACGCTTTGCGCGCGGCGCTCTTCTCCTTCATCAGGGCCAACATGCCTTTGACAACGCTGCCGTGCGCCTGCTCCATCGCGGCAAAACGGCCGAACGACACCTGCACACTCATCTGGTCCACGTCGCCCAAATAAACGCTGCCGATGGCGGGTTTGACGATGTTGTCTACCATCTCGTCCCCCAGGCGGCGGCGCAAAAAGCTGCCCAACGACTCGTCGCTGGGCTCGGTGCGCGGCTTGACAAACGGTTCTTTTAGCAGCCGCAGCTTGCCTTTGGGCGAAAGCAGCGGTGTGGACAGGAAGCTCCCTGGCCCGGACGGCACGATGGCGGGACGGCCGTTGCGCAGCACGTAATTTTTGCCGGAGCTGGTTGTGCCCACCAACCGGTGGGCCAGGCCCAGCGCGTGGCACAACTCCCACGCCTCTGGCTTGCGCGTCACAAATGATTCCGGCCCGCCTTCAAACACAAAGCCATCCTGCCGCCGGGTGGCAATCTTGCCGCCCAGCTGGGCCTCTTTTTCCACCACGGTGGTGTGGATAGCCAACCCTTGTTCTCGGGCGCTTTGCTCCAGATAATAGGCGGCGGCCAATCCAGAAATCCCTCCGCCCACAATGACAATCTCAATCTCTTGATTCATTTCTTTTCTTATCCTCTGCGCTCCCCACGCCTGCCGCGGTGAACTCTTTCGGCAGCCAGACAAGCGACCAGAACGGCCGTTGCCCAAACAGCGGCCAATGACAAAACTTTGTTATGCGCTTGTTTAAATCGTGATGAAAGGGTCTGTTTTACGAATTATGAGCCTTTAGGATTTGGCGGAGTCGACCTGTTTGTTGCAACGAATTAGCCCAAATTAACGCTAATTTTCGTGATAATTCGCGTCAATTCGTTGCAAACCCCAGAAAATCCCAAAGAGCTCGAATTATTCGTAGGCCTGGGCGATGGCCAGATGCACCACGTTGAGTAGTTCGTTGATGCGGCGCATAAGGCGCAAGTTGGCTTCTGGTTTGATGTTGGCCGAGCTGGGCAGATGGAACGCCGTGTCGACCAGATTGTCCCGGAATACCAGGGTGGCTTGCAGCGCCTGGGTCAGGGGTAAATTGGTCTGGCGGGCCAGACGGCCGTACTGCTGGCCAATCTCTTCCGCCTGCTGCAGCAGTGTGCCGTTGCTTTCGGGATCCGAAATATATTGCAGGGTAAGGCCCATCAGGCGGCGGCCCAGCAGACGATGCTGTTCGCGCAGGTCGTCGTCGTATTTGGCCAGCCACGCTTCGCTTTTGTGGGCGGTGATCGCCTGGCGCGTTTGCGTCAGCGCCTGCTCGGCCCACAGCTGCGCAAAGCTGCCCGGCATCTGCGCCTGACGGTGGTTGGCGGCAAACGCTTGCAGGTCAGCCAGGGCAAAGCGGCGGTGGCCGCCCGGCGTGAGCATGAAGGGAACCTGGCCGTCGTCGGCCCAGCGGCGCAGCGTGGTGCTGTGCACCCCCAAAAACTCAGATGCTTTGGTCAGGGAAATCCACTGCTCAGTTTCGGGAAGGTAATCGTTCATAATCTATCCAAAAGCTTCGTAAAACAGAATAAATCTATGCAAATCTATGCATTGGGGCGATTATACAGAGCGCCAAAAGGTGCGTCAATCCATTTTAGCAACTGTTGACAAATGTCACCGGCGAGGTGTGACATGTCGCTGCTAACCGGGGTTAGCGTGCGGGGGCTTGACAGGGCAACGGCCGTTCCGCTACAATGTGACCGATCGGTCATGTGACCGACCGGTCACATTATAAGGAAAGTGCCGCCTATGCCCAAAGAAACCTTTTTTAACCTGCCGGAAGCCAAGCGACAGCGCCTCATCGACCTGGCGCTGGCCGAGTTTGCCGAAAACGATTATGACACGGCCTCCATCTCGCGCATTGTGGCCCAGGCGTGCATTGCCAAGGGCAGCTTTTACCAATACTTCGAGAACAAAGAAGATTTGTACACCTACTTGCTGGCTCTGGGCGCGGAGGCCAAAGCACAGTTCCTGGGCAGCAATCCGCCCGATCCGGCGATGGGCACCTTTGCCTACATTCGCTGGCTTAGCGCGGCGGGCATCCAGTTTGAACTGGCCCGGCCGCAGCTCAGCCAGATTGGTTACCGGGCGGTGCGTGGTGGGGCTTTACCCGCCGAACTGCAAGAACAGGCGCGGACGGGTGCGGCCGTTTTCTTCCGGCAGCTGGTGGAGCAAGGTCAGGCGCGGGGCGACATCGCTCCAGACATCGATGCGGACCTGGCGGCCTTTCTGTTCAACGTCATTTTTACAGAGCTGGGCGGCTATTTGCTGAACCGGTTGGCGGATGAAGGTGGGGTGGGTGACGGCCGTTCCCGCTTCGAAACACCCGAGGCAGAGCGATTATTTGACCAGGTTCTGCGCATTTTAGAAGCTGGCATGGGGACAGATGTCATACCCGCGTAGGCGGGTATCCATCTTCCGCACCTGAGTGGATTCCCGCCTTCGCGGGAATGACAAGAAAAGGTAAGCTTACGTCCTGGATGGCAGTTTCCGGGGAAATACAAGAGGAACAACATGAAACAAAAAGTGTGCATCATCACCGGCGGTAACTCAGGCATTGGCAAGGCCGCTGCCGTGCAGATTGCCCAGCAAGGGCACAAAGTGATCATCGCCTGCCGCAGCCAGGCGCGCGGCGAGGCGGCCCTGGCCGACATTCGCCAGCAGGCCAACAGCCAGGACGTGGAGCTAATGCTCCTGGACATGTCGCGCCAGTCGTCGATCCATGCCTTTGCCCAGGCGTTCCTGGCCCGCTACGAGGTGCTCGACGTGCTCATCCACAACGCCGCCGATTTTGACATCCGGCGCAAGCAAATTGTGTTTACCGACGAGGCTGTGGAACAGGTGTGGGCCACCAACCATGTCGGCCCCGTTTTGCTGACCGATTTGCTGCTGGACGCCCTGAAGCGCAGCGAGCAGGGGCGGATCATCACCATTTCGTCCAAAGGATTGGTAACGTACCCCTTCCTCAAAATTGACATGGCCGACCCAGAGTTTCGCGGGCGGAAGTTCAGCGTGCAGAAGGCGTATTATCAGTCCAAGCTGGCCCAGGTGATGTACACGTATTGGCTGGCGCGGGAGTTGGGGGGAACGGCCGTAACCGCCAATTCCATCCGCGTCACCAACGTACGTATTGATGTGGATGAGCGTTATCCGCACCTTCCGGCGCTGCTGCGCAAGCTGTACGCCCTCAAAAGCCGCTATGCCATCACCCCCGAAGAGATGGCCCAGACCTACACCTACCTGGCGCTCTCCCCCGACGTGGCCCAAACCAGCGGCAAATATTTCGATGACCCAACCCACAGCGTCACGTCACCGGCCTACACCCACGATTGGACCAACATCGACCAGCTAATGCAGGTAACACGCCGCTTTATCAAGCAGCCAGTCACGCCCTAAACCAGAGGAGTCTGCATCCTCAGATGCAGACGGAAAGAATTTAGCCACAGATGACACCGATGACACAGATTGAAGCGTTTTATCTGGGCAATCTGTGGCATCTGTGGATTTTTCTTCTTACTGTTTGGCGGTGGTGTTGATATACCAGGCATACAGGAGAGGAATGACGGCCGTTGCCCCCACACCCGCCGTCAAGATACCAGCAACCAGTCCGGCCCAGGCCAGCGCATCTTCAGTCACGGCGTAGCCGATGACCAACAGCGCCAGGGTGAGCAGCAGGAAAACGGCCGCAGCCGCCGCAATCATTCCCGCCACGCGCTGCGCCCGCTTCATCGAGGCGCATTTAGCGCCGTGCAGCTTACCGGTTTGGCCGTGCAGCAGCACCATCTGCGCCCGGTTGTCGTCGTCCAGGTAGTAGCTGGTGTAGAGCGGCAGCAGCAGCTGGGTCCACTGCTGGTTGGCAAAACGCGGCGACCATTTAAACCCCCGGCTGTGGTCTGCTTCACAGGCGAGGCGGCAATCTTGGGCGACGGCCGTTTGCAAGCCAATCACCGCCTCATTCCAGGCATCCTCCGGTGGGCGATTGGGCAAATGCACCACCGCGCCGTGCAAATCACCGGGATGAAACGGCTTGGGCGCTGTGCGGTCAAAACGGCCGATTTTGCCCTCCACCCGCGCCTGCTCTTCCAGCGCCGGGGCGGCCTGGTTGTCGTACAGCCGCTGCAAACGGCCGACACGCTGCTCCCAACGCACCCGCTTCTCCTTCACCCGCTCCGTCTGCCAGTCGCTGTGGTTGAACCGCTCCCGGTGGCTTACAATTTCATAATCGAAGCCCATTTCCGCCTGCCACTCGCCCTGCACCTGGGCATCCACCAGCCACATCGGCAGGTAGACCGGCTGCAAGCGCCCCAGCAGCGTGTTTTCGCTGAGGTCGGTGGGGGCCAGCCAGAGGCTTTTGGCAAACTGGCGCACGCTGGCACGCAGCTGGCCTTCGGCGGCGGTAAACGGCACAATCAGCTCTGGTGGCTGCGTGTAGATGGGGCGGTCGTCGGCCGGGTTCATTTGCGCCAGGGCCGTCTGCCCGCAAAAAGGACAGCGCTGGCTGACCTTATCCGGCGGCAGCACAAATACCCCGTTGCAGCTGGCACACCCTTCCAGCACCCAATCTGCCCCCCAAACGCCAATCCAGTTTTCGTTTTGAACTAATTCCACTTCATCCATCAACTTAACCATTAACCATTGGCCATTAACAATTGACCATCAGGACTTACGCAAAAGCAAACATTTACCCGGAGATTGAGCCTGCCGAAATCGGCTTCGACAAGCTCAGCCTGCGTAGGCCTATTCTATTCTTGCGCCATTTTGCCTGCCTTGCGCAGCGTATCGATCACAAAAATGAGCCAACCGATCACGCTGAGACCGGCCAGCAGGCCAAACAGACCGCCGATGTCGTAGTTGTTGGCCAGCAAAACGGCCGTAATCAAAGCAAACAGCAGCGCCGGTAGGAACGTGCCCGCCAGGGTCCAGCCCACCTTCTGCCAATCCACCGGCCGCTGCCCGGCAATGACGCCGGTCTGGCCGTTGACCATCACCTGGAACACTTTGTCGCCGTAGCGGTAGGTGGACAGGTACAGCGGCAGCAAAATGTAGCGCCAGCTCTCCTCGCTGAACTCCAGATTCATGCTGAAGTTGCGCATGTTTTGGGCGCTGGCCTGCTTCTGGCACGCTTCCTTGGTGCGGGCGCGCATCAGCTTACGGGCGCGTTCCCAGGCGGTTTCCAGGTCCACGTCGTACGCCTGGGCGGAGAGGCCCGCCAGGAAAGCGGCATCGTAGGGCACCAGGTCGCCCAGCCGGTAGCCGCCCAGCTGCCCCAGCAGCGTCAGGCTGAGCTGGCTGCTGCCGCTGACGAGCAGATCATCGGTGAACAGGCTCACCGCGCCCGATTCCCAATCCCACACCCTGTTTTCGCGGTCGCCCAGCTTGAGCAGGAAATGGCGCTCCCACTTCCAGTTGGGCGCAGAGTGGCGGCGGCGGTTGGCGTCGGTGTTGTACACCTCGGCGCGCCAGGCGGCCTGGGTCCGGGCGTCAAAGGTCCAGAACGGGATGTAGATGGGGGTGTACTCGGTTGAGCGGGCCAGCTTTTGCAAATCTTTGGGCAGCATCCAGCTGTTTTGCAGCCAGACGGCCGTTCCCTTCCGGCAATCTTCCCTGGTGGCGCTAAACGGAATCAAAAAGCGGGGGCGCAGCACGTCCTGCGGGGCGCGCATTTGCACCACCGAGTTGGAGCCACAAAACGGGCAGGTGTGGGTGAGCATGTCGGTGGCCAGGGTGATGTGCGAGGCGCAGCTGTTACACACCAGCTCCTTGCGCTCGGTGCCCCAGCCGTTGACGGCACGTTCAACCGTTTCTACGGTGAACTCAAACTCCTGCGCCCCTTTGCCCACCACTTCCACCTGCGGCGCTTCGTGGTAGCCGCAGAAGGAGCAGGTGAGGCCGCCGTCGTCGGTGCTGTAGGCGGTGGCCCCGTCGCAGTGCGGACAGCGAAAATCGACTACGGGACGGCCGTCTTCCTCTGGCGGGCGCGGCATGTACACTTCAATGCCAGAAACGGCCGATTTTGTTTTAACAAAGCCTTCGGGCGGAAACGAATCACTCATGAGCTGCCTTTTTGTCAAGAATTCACAGATGACACAGATTTCGGCTTAAAGATTAGACCATCGTGCTGTGGTTGACAAGGTGTTTTTGAAACGTGAAGCGTGAAACGTGAGGGGGAGCCGCCGCTCACGTTTCACGTTTTACGCTTCACTTTATTCGTGATTGCTTTTTCCCGGATTCTGATAAGATCGCCACCACATGCGAGGTGTTTTGTGAAGCAAAAACAAACTTTTTTGATGATCTTGCCGCTGCTGGCCGATGCTGTGGGCATTGCTGTGGCGGTCTGGCTGCTGCCGTCGCTGGCGGCGCAGTTTGCCAACCTATCGACGATCAACGTGCTGATTTTGGGCGGGGCGTTTGTGGTGTACTGCACGGCCGTTTACCTCATTCGTAAGCTGGAACCGATGGCCGACGCCGAGCGCATCTCCCGCCTGCCCGCCTGGCTGACGGGGACGCGCGTGATGCGGCCGTTGGCCATCTTTTTTGCCCTGGTGCTGGCCAGCCTCTTTTTGCAGCAGCTGGGTTACTGGGAGTCCATCTTCGTCGTCGATGACCGGGTGCTGGGTGCGGGTGAGTCATCGTCCTTTTTTGTCTACGGGCCGGGGGCGTGGATTGCCGCCTCGTTGTTTTACGTGCTGGTGCTCAGCGCATCGGTGCGGGTGACGATTGAGGAGGAGTCGGGCAGCTACGCGGCGCTGGCGCTGCTGGCCCTGCTGGGCGTGAATGGCATGGTGGTGTTGGGCACGGCCGTTCTGCAAGCCACCACCCTCTTCACCGGCTGGCTGGGGGCGATGGGCGGGTTGGTCCTGCTGGGGCTGCTGTTTGCCCCGCCGCGCGTGTGGTTTTTGGTGAAACGGCCGTCGCTCCTGGCGGCCCTCTCTTACCTGGCGCTGCTGCTCTTTTGCGCCTGGCAGCTGGTGTGAGTGAAAAGTGGCAGGTAGCAGGTGGCAAGTCGCAAGTCACTTGCCACCTGCCACTTGCCACAAAATAGTTCTTGACGGCCGTTTCCGTCTCCATATCATAGTGTGTGTGGCCTGACCCACCACCCACAACTCGCTGAAATTCATGGAGGCACCCGTCATGCACAAGCTTTGCGTAACCTCAGAAACCGGCCGTCTGCGCGCTGTTGTCATTGGCTACCCCGATAATTTTCTGAAAGTGCCCCCGGAAATCATCAACGAAACGCAAAAGCTGTATTACTTTGGCGCTGACTGCCCGACGCGCGAGCGGGTGATGGCCGAGCTGGGCGGCCTGAAGCAGACGCTGCTCGGCCACGGCATCGAGGTGTTCCAGCCGGAGCCGCTGGACGGCGTGCCGGACCAGTTGATGACCCGCGATATCGGTGTGGTGATTGGCGACACGTTTGTGGTGACGCAAATGGCCCGCGACAGCCGTCGCGACGAGTGGCTGGGGCTGCTGCCGCTGCTGGACCAGCTGCGCGCCCAGCGCATCATCAAGGTGCCGGATGAGGTGGTGTTGGAAGGGGGCGATGTGGTGGTGGATGACGGCCGTATCTTTGTCGGGCTCAGCCAGCGCACCGGGCCGGATGGGGCCGCTTACCTGGCCAGCCGCTTTCCACATTTTGAGGTGATCCCCGTGCCGCTCAAGCAGCTGGCCGATGGGGAAAACGTGCTGCACCTGGATTGCAGCTTTGTGCCGGTGGGGCGGCGCAGCGCGCTTATTTACCCGGACGGGCTGGCCGAAGTGCCGCCCGCCCTGGCCGAAGCGTACGACTGGATCGAGGTGACCCGCGCCGAGCAGGCGATGCTGGCCACCAACGTGCTGTCGCTTTCGCCCACGCAGGTGATTGCCCGGCCGCAGGCCAGCCGCGTCAACGCCGAGCTGCGGCGGCGCGGCCTGGAAGTCATCGAGCTGCCCTTCGACGACCCACCCAAGACCGGCGGATCGTTCCGCTGCTGCAGCCTGCCCCTCTGGCGGGATTAGCCCGTAATCGTACGGGCGGGACGGCGCGGCACGATCTGAAACTTACCGGCAAATCAAAATCCGCGCCGTCTCGCCCGGTAAGACGGCCGTTTGGGCGAGACGACCGGGGCCAGGACCACACGGGGGTCAACGGTTCCACCCGGTCGTCCCGCCCCTAAGCGTGTGTTGGCCTGATAAGAGAAGATGCGAAAACGGCCGTTTTGCGCTAGACTTCCCGGTCAAACCCGACAAAAATCACAGACCGTCCAGATTTGAACCTAAAAATCTCTTAATCTCTGTGCGCTCTGTGGCCAAACTAAAATTTATGAGGGCTTATTGCCTTTTTTGTCTGACAACACACAGTTGCCAAATAGGAACGACGCAATTCGCAAAAGTTGAATGAGTGAACTAGAACCCATCGAACAAACTGAAGTAGAAATTAACGAACCAGACATCATCCTGCCGGAGCCAGAAGACGAAATCGAAGAACCGGAAGACAGCCTGCCCTCGGTGCGGATTGAGGACCTGACGCCGCGCCTGAGCGAGGCGGTGGCCCGGGCGGGCTGGGCCAGCCTCACCCCGGTGCAGTCGAAGGCGATGCCGTACATTTTTGCCGGACGGCCGTTGATGGTCCAGGCGCGTACCGGCAGCGGCAAAACCGGCGCGTTTATCATGCCCATCATGGAGCTGGTGAACCGCTTCCAGGACGAAACCCAGGCGCTGGTGCTGGTGCCCACCCGTGAGCTGGCCACCCAGGTGGTCACCGAGGCCAAAATGTTGTTTGGCGATTCGGGGTTCAGGGTAACGGCCGTTTACGGCGGCGTCGGTTATGGTCCCCAGCTGAAGGCGCTGCGCGAAGGCACGCATCTCATTGTCGGCACGCCGGGGCGCGTGCTGGATCATCTGCTGCGTGGCTCCATGTCCCTGAAAAAGCTCAAGGTGCTGGTGTTTGACGAAGCCGACCGCATGCTGAGCATGGGGTTTTACCCGGACATGCGCCGGGTGCAGCAATATCTGCCCGACCAGGTGTACACCTGCATGTTCTCGGCCACCTTCCCGCCGACGGTGCGCAGCCTGGCGCGGCAGTTCATGCACAAGCCAGACTTCCTCAGCCTGAGCCGCGACCACGTGGCCGTGGCTGACACCTCGCACCAGACCGTGATGGTGCCGTCGTTGGAAAAAGACCGGGCGCTCATCCGGCTAATCGAGCTGGAAAATCCCGATTCAGCCATCATTTTTTGCAACACCAAGCAGCGCGTGCACTACATTTCCGTCGTCATGCAGCGCTTTGGCTACAATGCCGACGAGCTGAGCGGCGACCTGCCGCAGAAGGACCGCGAAAAGGTGATGGACCGGCTGCGTAAGGGCAAACTGCGCTTTTGCGTCGCTACGGATGTAGCCGCACGCGGTATCGACATTTCCGATTTGTCGCACGTCTTCCAGTACGAAGTGCCGGACGATCCTGAGCTGTATATCCACCGCGCCGGGCGCACCGGGCGGGCTGGGGCGGCGGGCGTCGCCATCACCCTGGTTGGCGATTTTTCCGAACAGGTGCAGCTGAAGAAGATTGCCCGGCAGTACAACATTGAGTTTGAGGAACGGCCGTATCCCGACGAAGCCGCCCTGGCCAAAGTGGTCGCCGAGCGCATGACGGTGAGCCTGGAAGCGCAAATGCGCGATCGGGACAAGCTAAAAGTGGAGCGCTTGCAGCGTTTTGTGCCGATGGTGCGTGAATTGGCCAACGACGAAGAAGGCGTTCAGCTCGTCGCCATGCTGCTGGACGACCTGTACCAGCAGTCGCTGCACACGCCGCCCGCCGCTGTGGAAGAGGCACCCGAGCGGCAAGAGCGTGAAGAGTGGTCTGATAGGTCTGACCAATCTCAAAAGAAGCGGCGGCGGTCACGCGGCCGTTCTCGCCAATCTTGATTCCAATTTCCCCGGGAACTCCGAGTTTCCGGGCAACCCTATCTTTTCACGTTTTGATTGTCATTCCCGCCCCACGCCTTCGCGGGGGCAGGCTGCGGGAATCCATTCTGGTCCACAAGATGGATACCCGCCTTCGCGGGTATGACATTGCCTCTAGCGAAAAACTGCAAAGCCAGGGTAGGGAACTATTCAGAGGGCGCGTTGTGAAAGCACTTATCACAGGAATGAACGGAGCAGTAGGCACAGCCTTGAGTGCCCAGCTTGTGGCGGAAGGTTACGCGGTGGTGGGTTGGGATCGCACGGCCGTTCCCCCCCACAATCGCGCCGCTGCCGAACAATTCCTCGACGCCGTTCGCCCCGACGTGTTGTTCCATCTGGCCGTGCCGTCGCAAGCCACCGGCCTGGAAAATGAAGGCTGGCTGGTGAACGTGGAATGGCCGACGCAGTTGGCCCAACTGTGCCGTCAGCGCGGCATCCGCTTTCTCTTTACCAGCTCCGTCATGGTCTTCACCGACGATGCGATTGGCCCGTTTACGCCCCAGTCGGTGCCCGACGCCCGTGAGGGGTACGGCTTTGAGAAGGCCACGGCCGAGCAGCGGGTGCGGGAGGCCAATCCCGACGCCGTCATTGCCCGGCTGGGTTGGCAAATTGGCACATCGCCCGGCTCTAACAACATGATCGACTTCCTGGCCAGGCAAGAGGTGGTGCGGGCCAGCGAGAAGTGGTTCCCGGCGTGCAGCTTTTTGGTGGATACGGCCGTTACCCTCCACACCCTCGCCCACGCCGCCCCCGATCTTTACCTGCTAGACAGCAACGACCGCTGGAACTTCTACGAAATTGCCACGGCGCTGAACGACCTGCACGGCAGCCAGTGGCGCATTGAAAAAACGGCCGATTTTATCTATGACCAGCGCATGAGAGATCCCCGTGCCAACCTGCCCTCGCTGGACAAACGCCTGCCCTCCCTCGCATAATTACAACCGAATTGAACATGGACGAGCGCAGATACTGTCTTTCCTCTGTGTATCTCTGTGACTCCTCTGCGTAACTCTGTGTTCCGCTTTTTTCAACAAAGGAGAAGGGTATGGGTGCCTGGGGACCGGGTAATTTTGCCAACGACGCCGCGCAGGATTGGCTGTATGACTTTGGCGAGAATGATTTTCGGCTGATTGATCGCACGCTGGCGGGCGTGGCGGCGATGATCGAGGCCGATGAGCTGGATGCGTGGGAAGCGCAGGAGGTGCTGGCCGCCGCCGAGTGTGTCGCCGCCGCCGCCGGATTCCCGCCCGACAATCCGCCGCAGGAGCTGGCCGAGTGGCTGGCCGAAAACAGCCCGATGCGCGTCAAGCCAGAGTACATCGAGATGGCGCGTAAGGCGGTGGCGCGTGTGCTGGCCCAATCGGAGCTGCGGGAAGTGTGGCTGGAAAGTGAAGAGTTTGATGGGTGGGAAACGGCCGTCCTCAACCTCCAATCCCGCCTCAATCAAATTCCCTGATCTTTGAAATTTGAGGAGTGAGCATCCTCAGATGCGAACGGTGTTGGGATAGCACCTCCTCTCTGAGCAAAGGCAGAAACAATCATGCAATCCAATAAGTGGAAAGCGTTTCTTTTAGATCCAGAATTAACGGGCAGCCGCGAGCATCGCAGCAGGCACAATGGAGAATATCTCTTCGGAAAAATCTGTCATGATACTCTAGAATGCCTCAACAATTATTTGGCGGTCCTTTCTCTCATTGATGCCCACGATGTTAAAATTTCATGCAATGTGTTGACCCGGCTCTCGGCGAAAAAAGGGGCAATAGAAACGGCCGCATCGAAAATTCACGCGTTAGCAGAGCAAAGCAGAAACCGGCTGGATTCAAACCAAGAATCGCCTACCATTATCCAATTGATGGGTTCACATTTGGGGGAGTTTCAGCTCTTGCCCAAGGGTTTCCCAACAGTGGACACATTGGTTACCGAAGTAGAAAAGGATTTGATGACAACGGCAATGGCCAATCTGCGGGGTTTGCAGGCGATATACGCTGATATTCGAGCAGAGAATTACAAGCAGTTGTTGACTACCGCAAAATATTATTAAAGGGATTTGTGCTTTCGGGAGTTGATGTGCGTTAACGCCGTTCGCATCTGAGGATGCTCACTCCTCAATTAGGGTAAGGGGAACTGATGAGCAAGAAACGTCTGGAAATTGAGGGGCATATTTATTACATCACAACCGTAATTTATGATCGCTTGCCAATCTTGACCGCGCCTAGTTTTGTTCTGCCTGTGCTCGACAGTTTGAACTTTTACAAATTCAAACACAAGGTTAAGCTGTTAGGCTATGTAATCATGCCCAACCATCTACATTTGTTGATTTGGCCCCATGGCGAATCATCGATCTCTGATTTCATGCGGGATATTAAGAAATTTACGTCTTCTCGTCTTATTCGGCAGGCGGAGGTAGAGAATCGGCAAGATTTACTCAACGCATTTGCCCAGGCTGGTCAGGAAACGGGGCGCAGCGAAAACAAGGTGTGGCAAGATAGCTTTTGGGACAAAATTGTCTACACTGAAAAATTTCTGCGGCAAAAGCTGAATTACATTCATTGCAATCCGATCCGCGCCGGGCTTGTCGATGATCTGGACGCTTATCCCTATTCCAGCTATCGCAGCTACTTACACGATGACAACACGCTCATTGAAATTGACAAAGAGTGGAGCTACTAAAATGCCAAGTTTTCTATACAAAAGAGGAGTGAGCATCCTCAGATGCGAACGGCCGTACGCAACCATCATCCTCGCCATTCTGATTTTGTTACTCACCCTCACCGCCTGCAGCGACCCCAACCTGCCTGAAATTCCCGCCGAGGAGCTGGTGCAACAAACGGCCGCTCGCATGAAAGAAAGCGACGGCTTCCAGTTCACCATTGCGCGGGACGGCGCACCGGCTTTCCTCGATCCGGGCGAAACCCTCTCCTTTCGCCGGGCAACGGGGGCCTATGTCGCCCCAGATCGCGCCCTGGCCACGGTGCGCGTCATCGGCCCTGGCCTCATCACCGATGTGGACGTGATCAGCGTGGCCGAAATTCAGTGGCAAACCAACGTGGTCACTGGTGATTGGGAGGAGCTGCCGCCCAACTGGGGCTTCAATCCGGCCGTGCTGTTCGATGACAACATCGGCATCCAGGCGGTGCTGCTGGCCGATCTGTCGCAGGTGACCCTGGCCGAGCCGGAGAACCTGGCGGAGAGTGAGGGACCGGATGAGCTGCTTTATAGCGTAACGGCCGTTGCCTCCGGCGCAAACATCTACCAGATGAGCGGCTTCCTCATTGGCCCTGAACAGGTGGGCATTCAGTTGTGGATCCGCCCCGAAACGTTTGAATTGGTGCGCATTGTCCTGCGTGAGCCGGAGCCAGAATACGAGGAATTGGAAAGCATCTGGCAGGTGGATATTTCCAACTACGACGAGCTGATCGACATTCAGCCGCCGGTGGTTGAATAACTGCTAGCAGGATTTTTCATCAGCAGATTTCGCAGATTGAAAAGATTAAAAATCTGGTAAATCTGGTAAATCTGCTGATGAGGTTCTTAATTCCGGCGAATGATGTAGACGCGCCCCCACTGGCCCAGTACGGCGATGGAGTAGCCCGTCAAGATTTCCAGGCCGGGGCAGGCGCGTACGGCGTCTTTGACCAGTTCGTACTCGCTGCTGAGCACCACGGCACGGCCGTTTCCCCCCATCAGCACCCGCTCCAGCTCCCGAAAAAATGCTGGATACAGCTTCTGCAATGCCTTAGGCGAGCTAATCTGCTTGCCAAACGGCAAATTGGTGGCCACCCGGGTGATGCTGCCCGTGGCCAGCGGCAGTCGCACGGCGTCGGCGTGCAGCGTGCCGAAGGCGGTTGGTGGCTCCTTGCGCAGCGCCGCGACGTTTTGCCGGGCCGCCTGGACGTGATCATACACAATGTCCCCGGCGAGCATCTGGGCGTAGGCCCCGGCGTAGCGCCGCTCCATCACCAGCGTGCCGCTGCCGCACATCGGGTCCAAAAAGATGTCATCGTCAGCCGGTTGGGTGAGGTGAATCATGGCGGCGGCAACCGACGGCCGTAACGCCGCCTTCAGCTCCACGGGCTTGTTAAACCGATGGCGCATCGTGCGGTCGGTCAGGCGCAGGCCGCAAACCAGGCGGGAACCGAGCAAATTGGCCCAGATTTCCAGCTGGGCGTGGTCATCTACCAGCCGCCAGCGCGGATAACGCACCTTCATGCCGCGCTCCACCGCTTCGCCCAACTGCTTGCGGAATATCTCGTGGCTGCCATACAAGCGGCTGATCACCCGGTAAGACGGCCGTCCCGCTTCATTACGCTGCGTCATGGCCACATCAATTGCTTGCTGGAATTCCGGTGAGTTCGTCACCAGTTCGGTGAGCTGGGGCAGCACTTGTTTGGTGCGCGGCACCTTGTCCAACGACACGGCCAGGGCAAACACATCCTCCACCGTGCGCAGGTTAAACAGATCGTCGCTTTCACCTTCGTAGCTGAAAATCAGCAGACCATTTTGCTCTTTGGCAAAAACCGTCTCGCCGAATTTGGCTCCTGGCAGCTTGTCGCGAATTTCCAGCCAGGCGATCTCTTCCACGCCGGGCATCGTTTGAACATAGTAGGTGCTCATAGGCTGTTACTTCCCAAAACGATCCTCGCTGCGGGCGCGGAAAAAGAGGCGGATCGGCACCCCGGTGAACGGCCACTGCTCGCGCAGCCGGTTTTCCAGGTACCGCTTGTAGCCAAAGTTTACCCATTCGGGATTGTTGACAAAAAAGACAAAGGTAGGCGGCGCGACGCTGGCCTGGGTGGCGTAGAAAAATTTAGACCGCCTGCCCCCCTTGCCCGGCGGCGGGTGCTGGGTGATCGCTTCGCGCATAAATTTGTTCAGATCGCTGGTGCCAATGCGCTGGTAGCGCGCCTCGTTCACGTCCACCACGTGCGGCAGCACCCGGCTGACGCGCTGCCCGGTCATGGCCGAAATGAACAGCACCGGCACAAAGGGCAAAAAGTTCAAATCCTGCCGCACTTTGGCCTCAAAATCTTGCATCGTGTAGGTATCTTTTTCAACGGCGTCCCACTTATTCACCAACACGATGGCTCCGGCCGTTTCATCGGTGATCATGCCGGCCACGTGGGCATCTTGGGCGGTGATGCCTTCTTCGGCGTCGATGAGCATCAGCACTACATCGGCGCGCTTGAGCGCTTTCATGGCGCGCAGCACGCTGTATTTCTCGATGCCGGGGTCGATTTTGCCGCGCCGCCGAATGCCTGCGGTGTCGATCAGCGTAAATTCCTGGCCGTGCCAGCGAATTTTGGTGTCGATGGCGTCACGTGTGGTGCCCGCAATGGGGCTAACGATGACCCGCTCTTCGCCGATGAGCTTGTTCACCAGGGTTGATTTGCCGACGTTGGGCCGCCCCAGCAGGGCGATTTTAATCGAGGTATCTTCGGTGGCATCTTCTGGTGGGGAGGGGGGAACGGCCGTCACCACCGCATCTAGCAAATCTCCCGTGCCATAGCCGTGCAGCGCCGAAATAGCAAACACTTCACCCACGGCCAGCTCGTAAAATTCATAGACGTGGTCTGATTGTTTGTTGGATTCCAGCTTGTTGGCGGCCACAAACACTGGCTTGTTCGACTGGCGCAAAATGTCGGCCACTTCGCGGTCGGCGGCGGTGACCCCCACCTGGCCATCCACCAACAGAATCACTACATCGGCGTCGCGAATGGCGATGGCTGCCTGCTGGCGAATGTAGGGCAAAAACTGCTCCGAATCTTCAGACAGCGGCTCGGTGTGCCAGCCCGTCGTTACTTCAATACCGCCAGTGTCTACCAGCGAAAAAGCGACACCGCCCCACTCGCCATCGGCATAAAGCCGGTCGCGGGTGGTGCCCGCCGTCTCGGAAACAACCGCCACCCGGCGGCCAACAATACGATTAAAAAGGGTTGATTTGCCGACGTTGGGTCTTCCGACCAACGCGACCAAAGGTTTAACTTTCATAAGCTATCTACTAAAACATTCTGGGTTTGGGCAGCCAGGCAAAGTTTGTGGGCAAGCGTGATGGGGTGGAAACGGCCGTACCCTCGTCCCGATCCGTTCGGAGAGTTTGCCGCATATCCAATGGCAAAGATTCAATGTCCGAAAAATCTTCCGTCGGCGTGATCGGCTCCGTGATAATTACGTCGATGACCGAAGGCTGAATGGAGCGCAGCTCCAGGCCGCGATCCGGCACGTCTACATCGGGTTCCAACGAGTATTCGCCCAGCTCCAGCCCAAACAGGTCCAATGAAACCCGCACTTCTTGCTCTGTTAACGTATCCAACACGGGTGATGGCCCAAACAAAACTACCCGCACGGTGTCTGGATCGACAGTTACTTCCAGGTCTTCATTGACACCCAGAAGCTCGATCGGGAGATTATATATCTTTGTGCTGGAAAAGGGTTCAATTTGCACCGTAACCGTAATTTCATCCACACTATCCAGCGAAATGCCTTCTGGCAGCACCAGCGATACCTGGGATTCAAACGTCTCTGTTAGCCCAGTTATGTCAATTGGCTCGGTTTGTACGCGGAAGGGCAGCGCCAGCTGCGTCGGTCGTCCGGTTACCAGCACGCTGGATGGTTCAATGGTGACCCCCAGCACCCGGTAACCCGGTGCGGGTTGGCCAACCACATCCGCAGTGATCACCTTGCTGGCAAAATCGGCCGCTTCATTTACGGGAATCGTCACCTGCACCTGATCGGCGCTGAGCCGCAAGCCGCTCACGCTGGCCACGCGCCCCTGCCGGTTGTAGAAAAGCGGCTGGGGGGATTCGATGCGGGTCTGGGTATCGTCGTTCAAAAAGACGGTCACCTGGGCAAAGTCCAGTCGGTCCACTTCCGATTCGGTGCCGGTGACGCTAATGACCGGCGGATCGATGAGCGGTTCGCCCATCGTGTGTCCACGTGCCACATCGCCGCGAATTTCCAGCTCCACGTCAATTTGCCGCGTCACCAGCTTTTCCAGCCGCACCGTCACGATATTGGGGATGGGATCATCGAGGGTTACCTGAGTGTTGGTGGTCTGTACCTCAATGGGGACGCTGACCTCGCTGCCCAACGGCACTTCGCTCAGGTCAATGATGGCGCTGAAATCGTCGGGCGACAGTTCAGACACCACCGAGGTGGGGCCTTCGTAGCTGATCAGGACGGACGGATTGTCTTCGGAGGGGCTGATGCGCGAAGCATCTTCGGGGAGGCCGATGAAGGTGGCGGGGATTTGCAGCGCTCGCTTCAGGTCGGGGTCTTCCACCTGCATGGCGTTGACCCAAATAACCACAGCCAGGATGAAGCACAGGATGAGGGTGACCAGATTGGCCACGAGGGATCGGGTTAACCGCATCATGTCTCCGGCCTCTTGCTGCTCTGGCGGTTGTGCAAGAAGGCGTGCAAAATATCATCCAATCGGGACGGGTCCTGGCGACGAATGACACGGCCGTTGTGGGCAATCGACACCTGTCCCGTTTCCTCGGATACAACCACCGCCACCGCGTCACTCACTTCGCTAATACCGAGGGCCGCCCGGTGCCGCAGCCCCATTTGCCGGTCAGACAGGCTGCTGGTGGAAAGTGGCATCACGCAGGCGGCCGCCGCCAGTCGGTCATTGCGCATGATCACCGCACCGTCGTGCAGCTCCGTGTTTTTGTTGAAGATGGTCAGCAGCAGGTCGGGCGACACTTCGGCATCCAGCAGAATGCCCGTGTCGATGTATTCCTGCAAGCCGGTGTCGCGCTCAAAGACGATCAGCGCGCCGTGCCGCCGTTGGGAAAGGCGAATGCTGGCGTCTTTCACGGCCACCACTACCGGACTCACTTCATTTTTGCGCAAAAAGCGGAGATAGCTGCCCGTCCGCCCCAGCTGCTCCAGGGCGCGGCGCAGTTCCGGCTGAAAGATGATGGGGATGGAGAGCAGCAGCGTGGGCAAAATCCAGCTGACCAGCTGGCGGAAGGCGGTGAGGCCAGGAATGGAGGAGAGCAGCAAGACGATAAGGGCCAGGCCGACAAAACCCCGCAGCACCTGCACGGCACGGGTACCGCGAATCAGCAGGAAGGCGCTGTAGATAACGGCCGTTACCAGCAAAATGTCAATGGCGCTGATCCATAAAGCTGGGGAGCGGTTCAGCGCGCTAATGAAACTCTCCCAGGAAAAAACGTTCATAGATTGGCGTGACGCTACGGCTTACGGCCGTAGTTGGGCTAACAATTGGCGATAGCTGGCGGCATTGGGAGGATTTAAAGCCAGAATTTTTTCTATCGTGGCATAGGCGGCGGCCACTTCGTTGGCCTCAAGCTGTGCTTCACCCAGCTTATCCAGCAGTTCAATCGCCTCGGTGTGCCGTTTTTGTTGGAGGTAAAGACGAGACAGCCGGTCGACCAGGTTTTTGTCAGACGGCCGTTGGCGCACCATATCTTCTAAAATGCCAACCACCTTGGCCCCACGGCCGCCGCGAACCAGCTGCTTCAGGTAATTGTCCAGCTCGCCTACCGCGTTCACCGGCTGGCCCACTTTGTAATACAGGTCAACCAGGGTGATGGCCGTGCGTTCGTCGTTGGGATCCAGCGTGCGCAGCTCTTTGTAAGCCGCCAGGGCCCGCCGCCAGTCGAAGCGCTGCATGTCAATTTCGGCCGCCAGGCGCAAGAACTGCGCCTTCCACTTCCGTTCGACGGTACCGCGTGGTGCCAGCTTGAGCGCTTCCTGGTACGTGTCGCGGGCTTTGTCTACCTGCGCCAGCTGGTAATATGAATCGCCCATCGCCAGGTAATGCTCCAGGGCGCGATCGATCTGGCCATGCCGCTTCATCAGGTCAATTAACCGGCTGCGGATGGTCAGGTCCAGCGGGGTCATCTCCACCGCTTTTTCGTAGGAGAGGATGGAGCCATTGGTGTCACCCCGAATTTGGTAGGTGTCGGCAATGGTCATGAATTTTTGTGCGGCCGTTTCGCGGCGGCCCTGTTTGCCCAGCAGTTCACCCAGCTGAATGTGGGCGGGCAAATAATCGTTGGACAGCTGAATGGCGCGGTAGGTTTCTTCAACGGCCGTATCATACATCCCGCGCCGGGCATACTCCTGGCTCAGGTAGAGCGATTCCAGCACCTGCTCTGAACCGGCGGTGAGCATGTCGCCCAAAATCATCATGCCGGAATCAGAAATGGCGTCCAAACGGCCGCGGGCTTCCTTCGCCTTGTCTTCCCACCCCTTGTGGCTGAGGAATTCCACCAGCGCATTGGCAAACGCCGATGCCTGGTCCCGTTCCCCCTGGGCCATCAGGCTGTCGGCCAGGTTTTCGTACAGCTCAATGAGTCGGTCGGCCTGGTTATGCTGCACCGTGGCCAGATCGACGATCTTGAGCACATTGATAAAATTCTCCAGCGCTTTTTCAATGCGCCCGCGCGCCCGGTGGCACTCACCCAATGAAAAGTAGCTGGCCAGCCGGAAGTCATGGTCCTTCACCGAGAGCTGGAACTCGCGGATGGCGTCTTCAAAGCGCAGTTTGTCCTGGTAGAGCAGGCCGAGGTTGAAGTGAGCGGCCGTATTGTCCAATCCCAGCCCCATCGCCTCTTCGTAGGCGCTGATCGCCTCGTTGGTCATACCCCGCGTCTGGAAATCCAGCGCCTTGCTGATGAGTGTGGTCAGCTGAAGCGTTTGGGTGGTCAGGTCGCCGTCTTCATCACCAAACAAATCTACGGCCAGCTTTTCCGAAGCCAGGCGGCGCGCATCTTGCACCGGGCTGGCGGCATCGGCTGCCTTGCCTGTGCCATTGCCCGACTTTTCGCGCAGGGCCGCCGCCATATGCTGCGCCACTTCGCTGATGCTGTCTGAGGATTGGTAGGTGGGCCGATCCGATTCACCCGCCAGCTTCTCGCCGCTGCGAATTTGCTCGATGGCGGTCAAAACTTCGGCGTTGCGCGGGTCCAGCTTGAGCGCCAGCTGGCACGCTTGCAGCGCGTTTTCCGCCTCGCCCTGCGAATTGAGAATGCGGGCAATGGCCAGATATTCGCGAATAGCATTGTGTACCGAGCCTTGCCGCTCGTAAATAGAAGCCAGCCGCTGGTGGCCGCGCAGCAAATCTGGTTCCAGGCGCACGGCCCGGTTCCAGTTGTCCATCGCCTCAGTGAGACGTCGCCGGTTTAGCTCCACTTCGCCGATGGCCATGTAGGTTTTGCCCGCTTCGCCGTACTGGCCCAGGCGCTCCTGCACATCGGCCACCTGGCGCAGGTAAATGACGTCACCGCGCGAAAAACGAGCGGCTAACTTGTAATTCTCCAGCGCCTTTTTGAGTTGGTTTTGTTCCAGGTAGGCCATGCCTAAACCAGCATACGGGGCCGGTTCATTGGCAATTTCCGAGATGGCAACCTCAAATTCACGAACAGCCTCACTCCACTTCTGATCCCAGCTGTGCGAGTGGCCTCGGTTGAGCGCTTCTTCGAATCGGGCACGGTTTCCTGCCACGCCAATGCCTCCAAAAATTGTTTAAGTTGGGCTGCCCAGCAGTGTGACCAAAATGGCCTTTTGGGCATGCAGCCGGTTTGCTGCCTGCGGGAAAAGTACAGAATTCGGGCCATCGGCGACTTCGTCAGTGATTTCTTCGCCACGGTGGGCTGGTAAGCAGTGCATCACCAGGCAGTCGGGTTTGGCCAGGTTAACGAGCTGTTGGTTGATCTGGTACGGGGGGAAGACTTTCAGGCGTGCGGCCGTTTCCTCTTCCTGCCCCATACTTGTCCAGACATCGGTGTAAATAATATCCGCATCGGCCACCGCCCGGTTCGGATCTTCATACACTTCTATAGAAGCTCCGGCGGTACTGAACTTTTCACCCAGTTCGTAATCCTCTTCGGTAAGGGTGTAGTTCGGCGGGGTGGCGATGGCAAAGTGCATGCCAACTTTCATACAGGCAAATAATAGAGAGCGGGCGACGTTATTACCATCCCCTACATAGACCATTTTTAATCCTTCCAGCCGCTTTTTTACCTCCAAAACGGTAAAAATATCGGACAGTGCCTGGGCGGGATGGTTGTAATCGGACAGCCCGTTGATAATCGGTACGGAGGCGTACTGGGCCAGCTGCAAGATATGGTCGTGTTCAAACACGCGGGCCATGATGCCATCGACGTAGCCAGACAGTACGCGGGCCACGTCGGCCACACTCTCGCGGCCACCCATCTTAATTTCCGTAGGCGACAAATAGAGGGCATGACCACCCAGGTGCACCATGCCCATTTCAAAGGAAACGCGGGTGCGCAGGGAGGGTTTTTGGAAAACCATGGCCAGGCTTTTGCCCTGAAGCAGCGGGCGATTGCCGCCATTTTGCCATTCTTGTTTTAACGAGAGGGCCAGATCAAGCAGGTTGTGTAGTTCATCGGGGGACAGATCAGCGATGCTAAGAAAATGTTTCACGGTGTTCATTCTCCAGGTGGGTGACGTGGTTTTTAGGGAGTGGCGGGTAGACGGCCGTATCCAAAATTTCCCCAAGGGCGCCACTGCTTACCTTAAAAAAGTATACCACAGGCAAAAACAGAGGAAAAGCATTAAACATAACTTGACGCAGTATGCAGTTATGGTAAGATACAAAATGCAGAGGGGATGTTATGTCATTTTCATAATGTCTCTAGTTGGGGGCCATTGAAGGTAGGTGCCACATGGATTTTGTAAAGAATCGACCGGGATTGTCTGTTCTTCTCGCTGTAATTTTAGGGTTTGTCATTGGGCTTACCTATGGCTGGGTGATTGATCCGGTGGAATGGACCGGTGCCGGCCCGGGCGATATGGAGCAGGTTGAACAGGATGTTTACCTGCAAACCATTGCCGATGCCTATTCCTTGCAGCCGGGAAACACCGCCCTGGTAACCCGCGCCCTGGCCAGTTGGCCAGATGCCGTTCCCGCCATTTGTGATTTGCGCAACAACCGTACGGCCGATCCCGCCGCCCAAGAACGCCTCGATGCCATTGCCATGGTCCAAAGTGGTGGGCAGTCCTGTGGCGCTGTGCCGGTGCCCGGCACCGAAGGGGTGCAGCCCGTGCCCGAAGCCGCCGAAGACGATTCCAATTTAGGCACGATTCTGGCCTTGCTGCTGGTGTTGGCCCTGGTTGGGGCCGGCATCGTGGTGGTGTTGAATCGCCGCAACAGCATGATGGCCGAAGGTGACAACGTCGATACCTATTACGACAACCTGCCGGAAAGTGCGCCGACGATGGTGAGTGATGGCGGGGTCAGCGCGGTACCGATTGCCCGCTTCCAGAGTGATTACGCCTACGGCCGTGATAATTACGACGACTCGTTCAGCATCGAAAACGCCAGCGGTGAATTCCTCGGCGAGTGCGGCGTGGGCATTGCCGAATCGATTGGCAGCGATACGCCTAAGAACGTGACCGCCTTCGAGGTCTGGCTGTTTGATAAAAACGACATCCGCACCATCACCAAAGTGGTGATGAGTGACCATGCTTTCTTTGACGAAGCGCTGAAGGCCAAGCTGGCACCCAAGGGTGAACCGGTGCTGGCTCGCGAAAATGAAGTGATTGTGCTGGAAACAGCCACGCTCATCATCAACGCTGAAATCAAAGAGATGCAGTACGGGGCCGGTTCCTTGCCGCCGCAGAGCTTCTTTGAGAACTTCTCCATTGAACTGTCGGCCTGGGCCAAAGAAGGCGATTACGGCGATCCAGACATTGACGGCCGTGTTGACGAACTGCTTGAGTATTAGGCAGCAAAAAGAAATTGATGATCAAAAGCCCCGGCTGATTTCAGTCGGGGCTTTATTGTTTATGGAGGAGGTTTCATGCGTTTCCTGGTGACCGGCGGTGCCGGTTTTTTAGGGGCAGCTCTGGCCAACCGATTGGCCGCCGATGGCCATGCCGTGACCGTGTTGGATGACCTGAGCAATGGCAGCCCCAGTAGTTTGCGGCCAGATGTGCTGTTGACGCAGGGAGATGTGCGCAACATTCCGCTGCTTTGGTCGCTGCTGCGGGATGTGGATTGTGTTTATCACCTGGCGGCCAAGGTATCTGTGGCGGAGTCGGTGCTGCATCCGCAGGCATACAACGAGGTGAACGTGGGCGGCACGGTGAGCCTGATGGAGGCGATGCGCGATACAGGGGTGCGGCGGGTGGTGTTTACGTCGTCGGGGGCGGTGTACGGCCGTCTTCCCACCCAGCCGGTCCACGAAAATGATACGCCAAACCCAGACTCACCCTACGCCGTCAGCAAGTGGGCGGCGGAGCAGTATATTCATACCATCGGCAAGCTGAACCACATTGAAACGGTGGCCCTGCGCATTTTTAACGCCTACGGGCCGGGCCAAAGCCTGCCTGTCTCCCACGCACCGGTTATTCCCCGATTTTTGCAGCAGGCGCTGACGGGTGGTTCGCTGGTGCTGCATGGCAGCGGCGAGCAAACGCGCGATTTTATTTATGTGACGGACGTGGTAGCGGCTATGGTGGCGGCGGCGACGGCAACGGCCGTTAATCGCCGGGTGATCAATGTGGGCAGCGGCACGGAAACCAGTTTAAATCAACTTGTCAGCGAGATTGCTCAGGTGGTGGGGCAGCGGGTGAACCCGTTGAAAAACCAGCAAAAGGCGGTGGGTGTGCCGCGCCTGGTCGCCGACATCAGCCTGGCGCAGCAGCTGCTGGGCTTTCGCCCTCTGGTTGGGCTGGCCGAGGGATTGCAGCGCACGTGGCGTGAGGACGGCCGTTTCCAATCATAGAGTTGTTCCTCCATAAAGTTCAGGAAGAACCGGGACACTGATACACACAGATTTTCACAGATAAAGAATCTGCGTTTATCTGCGTGAATCTGTGTCCTGATTTTTTGTCGTACAATCAGGAGCAACTCAAATAAAAAACGCCGACACGTTTGTGTCAGCGTTTTGATGCCCAAGAGAGGACTCGAACCTCCACGCCCAATGGGCACAGGCCCTCAACCTGCCGCGTATGCCAATTCCGCCACTTGGGCTTAAACACGTTGGCAATTATAGCCATTGCCAGACGGCTGTCAATGCAGTATTGAACCTCAAGCGGGAACCAGAGTCGCAACGGCGGGTTTGGTTGCGCCATTGGCGTAGGGCTGTTTGAGCGGCGTTGGAGCCATCTGCAAAACGGCCGAAGCCCAGGTCAGCCCCGAGCCAAAACTCACCAGCAGCAGGCGATCATCCAGGTGAATTTCCCCAGATTCCAACCCATCACAAATGGCCACCGGGATGGACGCGGCCGAGGTGTTGGCGTATTTGTGCACCTTCACCAAAAAGCGCTCGATGGGCACATTCATGGCACGGGCGGCAGCTTCAATGATGCGTAAATTGGCCTGGTGCGGCACGATGCAGTCGATGTCGTCCAGGGTCATCCCGGCTTGTGTCAGGCTGCGCTGGCCAGTGTTGCCCAATACGCGGGTGGCGAATTTAAACACCTCACGGCCGTTCATGCGCAGAAAGTGGCGTCTTTCATCAAACGTCGTGGCGTTGACTGGTTCGGCCGAACCCATCGCGGGGGCGATGATGTGCTGGCTGCCGCTGCCATCGGAGCCCATGTCGAAACCGAAGAGGCCGCACGGCTCGCTGGTGGCCTGCATCACAAATGCGCCCGCCGCGTCGCCAAACAGCACGCAGGTGTTCCGGTCTGTCCAATCGACGTAGCGGCTGAGCAGTTCAGAGCCGATGATGAGAATGTTTTGGTAAACGCCACCGCTGATGAACTGCTGGGCGGTGGTGAGGGCGTACAAAAAGCCGGTGCAGCCGTTGGCCAGCACGAAGGCGGGTACGTTGGTGGCCCCCAGCATGTGCTGCACCTGGCTAGAAACGGCGGGGGTGATGTAGTCGCCCGTGGTGGTGGCGACGATGATCAGGTCCAGGTCGGTGGCCGCCAGGTTGGCTTTTTGCAGGGCGCGGTGGGCGGCAGCGACGGACATGGTGGCATTGGTTTCTTCAGGGGCGGCAATGTGGCGCTGGTGAATGCCAGTGCGCTGGACAATCCACTCATGGCTGGTATCCACCAGCTTTTCCAGATCGTGATTGGTGAGCACTTTTTCGGGGACATACGCGCCCCAACCGGTGATACGGCCGTATCGCTTTTCCATGTTGTTCTCCTCAACGAGTTGCTGTCTTAGGGGGCAGCAGTGATGTATGCGGTATTAAACACGCGTTTCACAAAATCGTCACGGTGCTGTGCGTCATAGAATTCCAGCTGTGTATCGAAGATTAATCTTTCCACTTTTTCCCCAGCGATATCCCTGCTGTGGCTTGACAAACCATAAAAATGGGCCTAAATTGCCCGTAAGAACCTCCGGTCGCTTCACATACCGGAGGTTTTCACGTTTAAGTGGAAGGAGATTTAGCGAATCATGAAACGATGGTTATTTTTGCTGAGCACAGCTATGTTGTTGATCACTGCCTGCGGTGGCCAGGCTGAAGTGCCGCCTACGGCCGTTGCCCCGCTACCCACCCTGGAAAATACGGCCGCTGCACCGCCCACGACCGCCCCTGCCGCCACGGCTACCCTGCCGCCACCACCCACCATTGCCGCTGCGGCCACCAACACGCCAGCGGCCACGCCCGAAGCCACCGGGCTGAATTTGCTCACCGCCGAGGACTTTGGCACGGATCGTAATCCACTAACGGGTGAGCTGGTGGACGACCCGGCTCTGCTGCAAAGACGGCCGTTGGCCATCAAAATTTCCAACGCGCCGCCCAGCTATGTGCGCCCCCAAGCGGGGCTAAACAGCGCCGACTGGGTGTTTGAGCACACCTCGGAAGGCAGCATTACCCGCTTTACGCTGATTGTGTATGGTCAGGACGTGGATCAGGTTGGCCCCATCCGCAGTGCGCGGCTGATCGACGTCGAGCTGCCCGCCATGTTTGATGCCGCCCTGGCTTTTTCTGGCGCAAGCGCGGGCGTTAACGAGCGACTCAACAGTTCTGACTTCACCGAACGCATTGTGCGTATCAGCGATCCGGGCTACTACCGAACCGGCGAAGACAAACCGTTTGAGCATACGCTGTACGGCCGTCCCGCCGTTTTTCGCCAGGGATTAGACGCACTGGGATTAAACACGCCGCCCAATTTCAACGGCCTGCTCACCTTCACCAGCGAACCGCCTGCTGGGGGCAGTCCCGCCAGCAGCGTGGCAATTGATTACCAGTGGGAGACGGTGGAGTGGCGCTATGATGCGGCAGACGGCCGTTATTATCGCTGGGCCGCCGGGGAACCGCATCTGGATGGCAACACGGGCGAGCAGGTGAGCGCGGCGAACATTGTTGTTATTGCCCCCTTCCACGTAGAAGACGCCACGATTTGTGAGCAAATTACCAACGGCGTCTGCACGCACCTGTCGGTGCAGATTCAGCTGTGGGGCAGCGGCACAGGGTTCATTCTGCGTGATGGGCAGCAGTTTCCCGTGACATGGCATCGGGACGGCCGTAACGACCTGCTCACCTTCACCGATGCCGATGGCAATCCATTCCCTCTGCAAATTAGCAACACCTGGGTGCAGTTGGTGCCCACCTGGTACACTGACCCGGTTACGGTGACGGAGTGAGTGGGTGAAGGGGTGAACAGGTGAAGGGGTGACGAGATGGGTGAGAGGTGCCATAATGGTGTGAACAGTTTTCAGGAGAATCCATTTTGGCACAGAAGATTCAAACCCACCATGATCTTGAAGTGTATCAGCGGGCATTTGCGTCAGCGATGACGATATTTGATTTGTCGAAGCAATTTCCTAAAGAAGAAATTTATTCGCTCACCGATCAAATTCGTCGCTCGTCCCGGTCGGTTTGTGCAAATTTGGCTGAGGCGTGGCGAAAGCGCCGGTATGAAAAAGCGTTTGTCAGTAAGCTTTCGAATGCTGAGAGCGAAGCGGCCGAAACCCAGGTCTGGCTTGAATTTGCGGTAAAATGCAGTTACCTGGACCGGGAAACGGCCGCTGATCTCTATCTCATCTATGACGGCATCCTGGCTACCTTTGTTGGCATGATCAACCACCCCCATGCCTGGGTGCTCCCCGGCAAAAAGACAAAATAATCAAATCACCCCTTCACCCCTTCACCCTTTCACCCTTTCACCCTTTCACCCTGTCACCTTGTCACCCCGTCACTCAATAAACCCTTGCTTCACCAACAGCTCCGCGTTCAGCACCGAGCCACTGGCGGCGCCGCGCAGGGTGTTGTGGGTGATGGCCAGGAAGCGGATGTCGTTGACCGGGCAGTGGCGCACGCCGCCGACGGTCCAGGCGAGGCCGTGGCCGGCTTCACGGTCCAGACGAGGCTGGGGGCGGTTGGCTTCGGGCCGGTAGATGAAGACTTGTTCCGGCATGGTGGGCAGGTCGCGTACGATGGCGGGCGGCTGCCACGTCTGGAACAGCGCAATTACCTCTGCGGCGGTGGCGGAGTGGCGCAGCTTGACGGAGACGCTGCCCAAATGGCCGTCCATCACCGGGACGCGGTTGGCCTGGGCGCTGACCTTGAAGGGGGCCATCTCAATCGCGCCGTTGGCGTAGGTGCCGCACAGCTTGCGCGGTTCGGTTTCTAGCTTGCCGTCTTCCCCACCGATGTAGGGAATGACGTTGTCCAGGATGTCCATCGAGGGGACGCCGGGGTAACCGGCGCCGGAAATGGCCTGCATGGTGGTGATAACGGCCGTTTCCACTCCATAAGTCTGATGCAAAATTTGCAGCGGCAGCACAATGCTCGTGGTGGAGCAGTTGGCGTTGGCCACAATCCAGCCGTCCCAGCCGTATGCCTCTTTCTGGCGCGGGATGAGCGCCGTGTGCTCCGGGTTCACCTCGGGGATGAGCAGCGGCACACACGGATCCATGCGGAACGGCGAGGCGTTGGTGAGAACGATGTAGCCCGCCTGGGCAAACTTCGGCTCCAGCTCCCGCGCCTCGGCGGTGGGCAGGGCGGAGAAGAGCACGCGCGGTGCCAGGTTCGGCGCGGTGGGCTGCACGATCATGTCGGCGACGGCGGCGGGCGGGTCGCCGGGCAGCAGCCAGTTGACGCCTTCACGATACGGCCGTCCCGCTGTCCGCTCCGAACCAGTGAGGGCCGTGATTTCAAACCAGGGATGGTCTACCAGATGTTGAATAAAACGCTGACCCACCGCACCGGTGGCCGCGAGAATGCCGACGGGAATTTTGTTGCTCATAATAAAATCTCCATTTGGGGAGATTAGAGATTAGGAGATTGGAGATTTGCGATTACATCGCGTTCAATCTCCAATTTCCAATCTCCAGTCTCCAAAATAAAAAACGCCATCACCCACCATGGGGCGACGGCGTCGCGGTTCCACCCAAGTTTGGTAAGCGGTGGTCGGTTAACGGTAATCGGTGATTTTCCGATTCCAGATAACCGATGGCAGATTACCCTTGATACGGCCGTTAACGGGACCAACCGTGCTTCCTTACTCAATTTCGGGAAGCCGCTCTCAGGGGGTTTTCGGGGCTGTCTTTGCTTTGGAGGCTTTCAGCCGGTGGCGCTCCAATCTCTGGGGCAGGCTCAGTCCGTACTCGTCCTGATCATTGCTTTTACGGGGCGACTGGTGGGTCGCCTTTGTGAATTTCGGGGGATTATAAAGAGTTTGGTTGACCTGTCAAGCAAAACGGAGAGGAGGGAGCATCCTCAGATGCCGGTCGCATCTGAGGATGCTCCCTCCTCTGTTGCTTAGAAGCAGTGCACGTCGCCCGTCCAGGGTTGTAGGGTGAAGGTGTGCTGGTGGTTTGGGGAAACGGCCGTTACCTCCCGCACCTCATCACTGGCATTCAGCGCCACCCAGATGGTCTCGTTGGCATGAACACGAGCGTAGACGAGCGTGTGGTCATTGGCCTGCAAGATTTGCGAGCTGCCGTGGCGCAGTGCCGGATGCGCCTTGCGGAACTGGATCAGCCAGCGGAAATAGTCGCGAATCTCGTTCTCCTGCGCGTCGCCCCAGAGCATCGGCTGGCGGTTTTCCTCCATGCCCTGGCTGTCCGGGTCGGCCATGCTTTTGAGCTGGCGCACGCCCACCTCCGTGCCGTTGTAGACGATGGGCGGGCCTACCAGGGTAAACTGGCACAGCGCCGCCAACTTCAGCTTGCGCTTGTCGTGGCCGGTGGCAAAGTAAAAGCGGTTCATGTCGTGGTTGTCTAAGAAGCTGGGCCGACTGTACGACTCGGGGAAAAAGCGCTCGTGTTTGATGAGGAAGCTGGCAAACTCGGAGACGTTCATGCGGCGCAGGGCAAAGGTGTCGCGGATGGCCTGTTCCAGCGAGAAGTCCAGGCAGCCATCCAGGCGGCCTTCATAGCTTAGCAGGGTGGTGGGTGTTTCCACCACTTCGCCAAAAATCCAGGCGTCGGGCCTGATTTGTTTGACGGTAGCGCGCAGCTCTGTCCAAAAGTCGTGGCTGGGGCCAAGGGCGTAATCAAGGCGCAGACCGTCGAAGCCGACATCGCCCAGCCAGAAGCGCACGCTGTCTAGCAAATAG
This sequence comes from Anaerolineae bacterium, assembly GCA_020848035.1. GTDB lineage: Bacteria > Chloroflexota > Anaerolineae > Promineifilales > Promineifilaceae > Leptofilum. The sequence goes on from JADLAX010000032.1 coordinate 37,347, forward strand.
CGGCGCACCTCTGGATTGTTGACGTTGACCTGCGGCAGGTCCATCACGCCAAAAAAGGTTTCGTAATCGACGGGGTAGTCGATCCAGTGGTACCAGCTGACAAACGGGCTGTTTGGATCGCGAATGGCCTCCTGGAAGCTGTGGTGTTCGCTGCCCCAGTGGTTGGCGACAAAGTCCAGCAGCAGGCGAATGCCTTTGCCGTGAGCGGTTTGCACCAGTTCGCGAATGTCATCCATGCTGCCCAGGCGCGGGTTGACGCTGAAGTAGTCGGTGGCGTGGTAGCCGTGGTGGCTGTCGTCGGGGAAAAATGGGTTGAGCCAGATGGTGTTGAAGCCCATTTCGGCCACGTAGTCCAGCTTGTCGATGATGCCGCGCAGGGTGCCGCCATAGATGTCGTTGAGGGTTTGGGTGGGGTTCCAGGCACGGCCGTTTCCCACATAAAAGCGGTCGGGAAAAATCTGGTACACCACTGCATCCTGGCTCCAGGCTGGCGGGGTGCTGTGCCCCACCAGGTAGGAAAACACCTCACCATCGTCGGCCAAAATAGGCGCTGAACCGTCGGTCGGGTACGCTTTGATGACGTAGCGCACCAGGGTGCCTTCGGCCTGGGAGGGCAGGGTGAGCTGCCAATATTGCAAGTATTGCCAGTTAAGCAGATCCCATTCGGTTTTGGCGCGGGTGAATTGGTAAACGGCCGTTTCCGGCAAAATCACCTCGCACTCAATCCGGTCAATCAGCTGCGCCAGCCCGACGATGACCGTGAGCAGGGGTGAATCGCTGGCCTGCGGCGCGCGCGGAGTGATCAGGCTGTGGTGCTTCACGCCCTGCCGCCATTCCTGGTAATACTTCAGTCGTTTTTCGGTGGTGGATAAGGAGCCAAAAACAAAATCTTCCATAGTAAAAAGCCTCTGTGAATTGAAACCCCCTCCCTGGCCCTCCCCCGAAACGGGAGGGAACTCAGTCCCCCCTCCTTTGGGAGGGGGTTAGGGGGAGGGAAAAATGAGTTACTAATTTTGTGGGATGCGGATGAGCGCTTCCCATCTGTTTTACCTACCCCTGACTGCGCCGTTGCGTGTAAAACCAGCCGCCAACGAGAAGGACAAGCACCAGGGCCAGGCCGATGTAGAGCGGCGTGCGGTTTGGGGCGGGTTGGCTGGCTGTGGCTTCGGGCGTGGCGGGGGGGTGGGTGGGAACGGCCGTACTCTCCACCTCAACCGCAACAACTTCTTCCGCAGCTTCAACTGGCTGGTCCAGCGTCACCACAAACTGCTTCGGCTCAATCACGGGCAGCGGGCCGGATTTGGCCCACAATTCCCCTGACGCGATGATGTAGCCAGAAGCGGCAGTTTCCCACGCCGCCATTGACGCTAATTCGGGTAAAGCGGTGCCGTTGAGGGAAACGGCCGTCACGATCTCGTCCCCAACGGCCAGCTTGAGCACGTTGTCCCGGCTGGCGGGCGCGCCGTCGTAGCTGCCCTCGGCGGCGGCAATGTCTACCGTGATCTGCCCATCGAGCCAATGCTGGCTGAGAGGCGTGGTTTGCCGGGCACCGGATTGGTAGGCTGGGGAACGGCCGTCGTCCTCAAACAAAGTAAAGCTGGTCGGTTCCGGCGCGGGCACGACGTACACAATCAGCTCATCGCGCGTGCTGCCGTCCCGGCGCAGGCCATACAAATTCATCGTCTGTTCGTCGACAAACATTTGCGGCACAATCGCTCCGGCGCGGACAAAAAGCGGCAGCTGGAACAGGCCATCGTGGGTGGTGGGCACATCCTCCAGCCATTGGCCGCTGCTGCTGATCCATTCGCCGGTGTGGAAGTTGACCCATTGGCCCGCGGGGAGGTAGACGGGAACGGCCGTAACCCCAGCCTCCGTCACGGTGCGCACCAAAATGTCGCGGCCCAGCAGCTTGTGGTCGCCCAGCTCACGCGTTTCCAGATCGTCCTGGTAGTAAAACACCAGCGGTGGCACAACCGGCGCGCCGGTCTGGGCCGCCAGGTGGGCCAGCGAGTAGTAGTAAGGCGAGAGCGCATAACGCAGCCGCACGTTGGCCAGGTTGCTGGCCAGGTCGCCAACGCGGTCCGGGGCAGTTTCTTTGCAGTTGCACAAGTTTTCCGTGTGCGGCCGCAGCGGCACGTCCAGCAGGGCGCTGTTGGCCAGCCAGACGGTGTACAGCTCGTTCAACTCCGCCTCAGAAATGTTCCCCCGGTGGAAACCGCCCACGTCGGTGCCGAAGTAGTCCAGGCCAGAGAAGGACAGGTGCATTTGGGCGTTCATGTGCGCCGCCAGGCTGTCGAAGTTGGAGCCGATGTCGGCCGACCACATGGCCGCGCCGTACCGCTGAATGCCGGTGGTGCCAGAGCGGGACAAAATGACCGGGCGCTGGGTGACGCCATTGCGCTCGTAGCCGAGAAAGATGCTTTTGGCCCAGAGCAGGTTGTAAATGTTGTTGTTGGCCAGCTGATCATGCAGTTCCAGGCCAGGCAGGCCCGCGTACCAGCTGTTGGGCGCGACCATTTCTGGCTCGCCCAGGTCGGTCCAATGGCCAAAAACGCCCGCCTCGATGAGCGGCTGGCGCACCAGATCGTGCCAGAAGGCCGCGCCTGCTTCGTTGGTCCAATCGACCATGCCGCCGTTGCCCCACCATTCGCGCATGGTGGCCGGGCCGCAGGTGTCGCACGCTTTCACCAGGTAGCTCTGGCTGGCCATCAGGCCAAAATTTTGCAGATCGTCATCCACGTACGACTCTTCGATGAGGATCAGCCCCAGCCCGTCTTCGCGCAGTTCGGCGATTTTGGCGGCGGGGTCGGGGAAGTTGGCCAAATCCCAGCTGAGCGAGCCCATCTGGCTGGGCGGGCGAATGTTGCCAAACCATTGCAGGTCGAGGACGAAGCCGTCTTGCGGGAATTGGTTTTCGTTAAGTGACTGCCGCTTGTCGTCCAGCTCGGCCCAATTGTCGTAGCCGTACTCGGAGACCCAGAGGCCAAACAGCGCTTTGGGCGGTACCAGCGGACGGCCGCTTAATTCCAGGTAGTCGGCGCGTAAATCGGGCAAATCGGGGCCGCTGAGCACGTACCAGCGCAGCGGATCGGCCGAGGTGGTCATGGTCCATGCCTCACCGATGAACTCCCACTCCTGCTTGTAAACGGCGTCCACAAACAGGGCGTAGTTGTTGTGGCCCGTGCCGAGGGCGTAGAGGATGGGGAATTGGGCGTTGCCCACCATGCCGCCGCTGAACTCCTCCATGACGTTGCCAAACAGCCCCGGTTCGCGGGCGCTGCCGATCCAGTCGCCGTTGGGTTCGCCGGGGGTGCGGAACTGCTCGCCCAGGCCGTAGACGTGCTGGGTAGCGGCGGGGTCAATGACCAGGCTGCTTTTGCGGGCGTCCAGGTCTTGGGGGCAAACGGCCGTTAACACCAACGCTTCTTCATGGCTCAAATCTAGCACCGTGCTGCACAGCGTTTGTGGATCAACCTGCACCTGGAGTTCGGCCGTGGTCAGCGTGCCCTGGCCGTCATCCGTGAAGGTGGTGGGGCCGGGATAGTCCGTTTTTTGCACCATCGGGCTGGTGGCCAGCGGTGCGCCAGCGGCGGGTGGGCTGCCCTGGCCTGCTTCAAAGTGGATCAGGTCATCGTCCAACACTTCCACGACGAGGTAGCTGTCGGCGGTGGTGAAGGTGAGGTAGGGAACGGCCGTCTCGCCTTGGGCGGATGTTTGGGTAGGCAGAAAAAATATGATGGCCAGGAGGCCGAGAATGTATTTGCGAGTCAAAAGAATCTCCTGTTGTGTCCGGAAAAAGCGGAACACAGAGTTGCACAGAGGAGCACGGAGGGGCACAGAGAGAACGCTGCGCCCCAATTTGTTAATTAATCGTGCCGCCGACGGGCAGGCCGCTGGGGACCGCGTCGGGAATGACGTGGCTCAGGTCGGTGGCCGTGGGCGAGGTGAGTGCTTCCAAGAAGGCAAGCAGCGCCGCTACTTCCGCGTCGGTGAGGTTGCGGGTGGGCATGGCGAAGGAGGGGGCGTTGAGGGCGGCGGTGTGTACGGCCGTATCCCCCGAATCCTCGGCCAATACCAGCGGCGGCAGCTGGCTAAAATCATAATTTGCCACGGCGTCGCGGGCGTTGAGATGGTGCCGGATGACCGCTTCCAGCGTGGTATACGCGCCATTGTGCAGCCACGGCCCGGTGATGGCCACGTTGCGCAGCGGCGGCGTGCGGAAGGCAAACAGGTCGCTCTCGTCGCCCGTTTCGCGGGCACGGCCGTAATCGTACGGCTCCTCATTGCCCTTGCCCGGCCCAATCTGCGGCGCACCGATGTTGTGGAACTGCAAATCGCTCAGCAGCGCGCCGCTGTGGCAGTCGGCGCAGCCTGCTTTGCCGTAAAACAGCTCCGCGCCAGCCAGCGCTTCAGCCGAGAGCGCCGTCTCGTCGCCCTGCAAATAGCGATCCCACGGGCTGTCTAAAAAGGTGAAGGTGTCCATCTGGTAAGCGGCCAGGGCGTTGGCGGCATGGCCGAAATTGAGCGCGTCCAGCGGCACGCCGGGGTAGGCGGCCTGGAACAGCTCCTGATAGCCGGGCACGGCCAAAAGTTCGGCCATCAGCCCCTGCCACATCAGCGCTGCCTGATGACCTTTCAGGTTGCCCATCTCGTTGGGCGCGCCAAACACGTTTGCGTCGCCGGGGTGGCCGCGCATTTCGTCGGGCGAGGTGACGGGGAACATCGCCTGGACGGCGACGGCGTTTTCCAGATTGTAGGGCAGGTCGTCGTTGGCCGGGCTGTCGAACTGGCCGTCGGGCAGCAGGGCAACACGGCCGTCCCAAAACATCACGTCCATGCCATCCAGCCCCAAATTGTAGACTGGGGTGGCATTACGCGGCACCAACACCTGACGTTCGCTGGCAAAGGTGCGTTCTGGTCCCAATCCCAGCCCGCCCGTGCCAATGGGCAGCTCCAGGCCGTCGCCGGTGCCTTGCACGGGATGGTGGCAGGTGACGCAAGCGGTGTCTTTGTTGCCGCTGAGGATGGGGTCCCAGAACAGCATCCGGCCCAATTCCACCTGGGCTTCGGGTGCGGCGGCCAGTTGCAGCGGCGCGACGGCTCCGGTCTGGGCCAGCCGGTCAGCCAGTGTGGGGTCTGGTTGGGTGGGTGGCGGTTCGGTGTTGGCGGCTTGCAGGGTGGTGAGGAGGTAAACGGCCGTCACTGCCACCAATACCAGCGCCCCAACCCACTGCACCACCCGGCGCGTGATGCCCAACTGGCGGCGCAGGCGCAAGATGATCAGGAACAGGACGGACCAGGCCACAAGGTTCGCGACGATGAGGAAGTTGGTGTTCGTGGCTAGTTTGTTCGTGGCTGGTTGCTCGGTGGGCGGGTAGAGGGCAGTCTGCTGGGCGGCTTCAGCGGCGGTGTCCAGCGGGTAGGGCAGGCTGATTTGGCGGTTGGCGGGGATGTCGGTGAAGGTTTGGGAACGGCCGTCTGGCCAGCGAATGGTCAGCTCTTCAACGGTGTCAAATGAACCCAGGCCAAAGTGGAGGCGCAGCTCGTGGCCAGCGCCCAGGCTGCCGCCGTTTTGCACTTCGCGGGTCTGCACGTTGCCATCGGCGGTGCGCAGGGTGACGCGGCTGCCCACAGCGTCCCGGTTGACGGGGCCTGCGCCGACCAGGTCCAGCGTGAGCCAATGATTGTCTGGCTGGCTGCTTTGGTTGTGCAGCAGGCTGTAGCCGTCGTCTTTGTTGCCCAGGAGGAGATCGATACGGCCGTCGTTGTCAAAATCGGCCAGGGCAATGCCCATGGTTGGCCCCACGTCGCCCGCCCCGCTGCCGGAGCTGACGCGGCTAAAGGTGCCGTCGCCGTTGTTGTGAAAGAGCGGATTGGCGGCGATGCCGTCATGGTTGGCGGTGGTCATCACGGCCAGGTACAAATCTTGCCAGCCGTCGTTGTTGTAGTCGAAGGCGGAAGCGGCCCAGGCAACGCCGTTGGGCAAATCCACCCCCGCCAGTGCGGCGACGTTGTTAAAGGTGCCGTCACCCTGGTTTTGCAGCAGGGTCATTGGCCCGGCGTTGGAAAAGTAGAAATCAAAGTCACCGTCGTTGTCGTAATCGGCCGTTGCCAGCCCCATGCCCATGACGTGGCTGTCGGCGTTGGCGCTGGGCGCGATTTGCGTAAAACAATGGCCATCACATCCTGGGCCATCGTTACGCCACAGCTTGTTGCCGGTGGGGAAGAGAAACTCATCGTTGACCAGGTAGATGTCCTGGTCGCCGTCGTTGTCGAAGTCGGTGAAGCTGGCGACAAAAGCCGCGCCGACCGTTTCACCGCCGAGCAGGCGGGTGACGTCGCTGAAGGTGCCGTCGCCGTTGTTGTGGTAGAGGCGGTCGGTGTCGCCCTGGCTGGGACGGCCGCAGCGGGGGTAGCAGGCCCAGTTGGCCACGTAGAGGTCGAGCCAGCCGTCGCTGTCGTAATCGCCCCAGGAGGCGCTCTGGCTGTTTTCGCCCTGGCCGCCCACGCCCGCCTCGGCGGTAACGTCGGTGAAGCCCTGGCCGGCGTCGTTGCGGAAGAGGACGTTTTGGCCCCAGTTGGCCACGTAGAGGTCGAGCCAGCCGTCGTTGTTGTAGTCGGCGAAGCTGGCCCCGCCGCTGAAGCCATCGGGCAGGGCGACGGATTCGGCGATGGCGGGGCGGCTGAAGGTGCCGTTGCCATTGTTGCGGAAGAGGCTGTTGGGGCCTTTGGTGTCGGTGACGTAAAAGTCTACCCAGCCGTCGCGGTCGTAATCACCCCAGGCCTGGCCGATGGCCCGGTCGTTGCCCTGGCGGGTCTGGGTAATGCCTGCGGCGCGGCTGACGTTTTGGAAGAGAGGGGAGGTGATAGATGTGGGAGTGGGGACGGCCGTTTCTGCCGTTGATCCACAAGCTGTTAGCACAATAAGAAGGGCAAAAGCGATTATTTTTTTCATGATGCGATGGAAAAATGGCGGTAACGTTTACATGCCGAATACCATTTGTTATACTGCTGGTAAAAACAAAGGTGGGAAAATGTCAACTGTTAAAACGGCCATTTCTCTGGAAAAACCATTATTAGAACAAATTGATTCTCTTGCTCAAGAGATGGGTATTCCGCGCAGTCGCCTGTTTGTGATTGCGATGGAATCCTTTTTGGAGCAACATCAAAACAAGCAATTGGTGGAGGCGATTAACCAGGTGTACACCGAGCATCCGCTAACCCCGCAGGAGGAAACCTACTTAATAGAGATGCAGGCCCTCTACACCAGCGGTTTGGAGGCTGAGGAATGGTGATCAATCAGGGCGATGTTTTCTGGTTTTTTGTCGGCATACCGTCTGGATCAGAACCGGGTTTCCGGCGGCCTCATGTTGTTATCCAAAATAATGTTTTTAATCACAGCCAAATTAACACAACGGTGGTCTGTGCCATTACCTCCAATTTACATCGGGCCCAGGTGCCGGGTAATGTGCGGCTGTACCAGGGTGAAGCCAATTTGCCAAAGCCAAGCGTTGTTAATGTTTCTCAACTGTTCACGGTAGATAAACGTCTCTTAACTGAAAAAATCGGTTCGCTGTCTAAAGAACGTATTCAACAGATTGTAGCTGGTTTACAACTCCTGACGGAGCCGCGTGATATTGCCTAGCTTGATTTTAGGTGACAGTCACGGGGTGACCTGTCTGTTTTGAGAGGTATCGTTCTGCCCATGACTATCACCTGGTCAAAGATTAGGGAACGAGTTGAATAACATGCACCGACTGGGGCGGGATTTCGTCGAAGGGGACATAGCCGCCATCGGTGGGATTGCTGGTTGGTTCCAGGCCATAGAGGGGAACGGCCGTCACCTCCCCAGCTAACCCCAGTTCCAACCTATAATCTTCTGCCGGTACCGCATTACGGTTCACGTTGATGATCACCAGCACCGTTTCATTCTCTGTCTGACGCAGGAAGGTGAGCAGCCGAGGCGAACCCGATTCAATCAGCGTGTAGTCGCCTACGCGCAGTGCCTCGTGCTCATTGCGCAGATGGATCAGGTCGCGGTACAGGCTCAGCAGCGAATCGGGGTCGCTGGTCTGGCGCTCGATACTGCGCACGGGGAAGTCGTCGGCCGCAGACCGCCACGGCGTGCCCTCGGTGAAGCCCACCTTGGGGCTGTTGCTGGCCCACTGCATTGGCAGGCGAATGTCTTCGTCGGGTTTGACGCCCATCATGCCAATTTCCTCGCCGTAATAAATAAAGGGCACCCCAGGGTTGGTGAGCAAAATCGCCGCCGCCACCCGTGTTTTGCCTTCATCCCCGTCTAGCTGGGACATGACCCGGTTTTGATCATGGTTGGTGATGAAGGTGGCGTACTGGTTGGCCGGGAAGGAGCTGTACACTTCCTGGAACGTATCGGCGTAAATGGGGGCCAGCCCCGCGTTGGCGCTGTTTAAGATGTCTTCGGCCAGGAAAAACTGGAAGGCGATGTCTACCTCGTCACCGGTGTAATCGACCACCTGCTGGGTGCCGGTCCACGCCTCACCCACGGTGAGGGCATTGGGATTCACCGCCTTGTAAAACGTGAAAAATTCTTGCAGCCAATCGTGGGTGCTGGGTGTGTTTTGCTGCCCCTCACCTTCTTCCACAATATGCTTGATGGCATCCAGCCGGAAGCCATCCACATTCATTTCCTCCAGCCAGAAGCGGGCGGCGTCGAACATGGCAAAGGTGACATTCGGATTTTCATAGTTCAGATCGGGCATGCCGCTCCAAAAGATGCCGTAGTAGTAGCCGCTGGCGCTGTTGTGCCACACCACCTGCCCATCCGGCCCGCGAAAACCGGGGTTTTCCTCGGCCCAGATGTACCAATCGCGGTATTCGGAATCCGGGTTTTGCGATTCGATGAACCAGGGGTGGGCATTGGAGGTATGGTTCATCACCAGGTCCACGATGACACGAATGCCTCGGGCATGGGCTTCTTCCATCAGGCGCAGGAAATCCTCGTTGGTGCCGTACTCGGGATCCACCTGGAAGTAGTCGGTAACGTCGTAGCCGTGGTAGCTGGGGGAGACGGTGATGGGCATGAGCCAGATGCCGGTGACGCCGAGATCGTCGGTGGTGGTGGGGTCGCCGTCGTTGAGGTAGTCCAGCTTTTCAATGATGCCGTTCAGGTCGCCAATGCCATCGCCGTTGCTGTCGTAAAAGCTGCGCACGAAGATTTCGTAGAAGACGAGGTCGTTCCACCAGGGATAGCCGTTGGTGCCGATCTCGAAGGGATCCGGCGTGGCGGTGACGGTGGGAGCTGGTGTTTCTGTGGGAGCGGGCACGGCCGTTTCGGTAACAACGGCCGTTGCTGCCTGTCCTTCTGGTGTAGCGGTTGGCTGCCGGGCGGGTGTTTGTTGGCAGGCCAGCAGCAGGATGATGAGAGACAGGAAGGAAAGAAGGAGGCGTTTTTTCATAGAGGGAGGGTCCTATTGAAAACGGCCGTTTCCGAATGGACCTGACAGGTTTTCGCAATAAGCAACTTGCTGTTATGGCAAACCTGTCAGGTCGGAGTGGAAACGGCCGTCACCAATTAACAATTAAAAAATTAACCGTTCACAATTTACAGCTGGCTATCCCTTCACCGCCCCTTGCGTCAGACCACCGACAATCTGATCTTGCAGAATCAGATAAATGATCATGATCGGCAGCGCACCAATCAGCGCGCCTGCGGCAAACGGTCCCCACTTTTGCGAGAACTCACCGCTGGTGAAGATAAACAACCCAACCATCAGCGGGTACTGCTCCGTACTCTTCAGCAAAATACGAGCCAGGATAAAGTCCCCGTAAGTGCCAATAAACGACAAAATGCCAATGACCACTAAAATCGGCCGCATCAACGGCAGCAGCAGCAGGGAAAAGATTTGCCAATGAGTTGCTCCATCCACCATCGCGCTTTCATCAATTGCCCGCGGAATCGTGTCAAAAAAGCCCTTCATCAGCCAGATATTCACACCCATCGCGCCACCCAGGTAAACCATGATCAAACCGGCATGGGTGTCCAAACCCAGCGCCGGAATGATGGTACCAAACTGAGTGACCAGCGTAAAAATAGCAATCATCGCCAGCAGGCCAGGGAAAACCTGGATTAGCAAAATCGCTTTCAGCATCGTCTGCCGACCGGTAAAGCGCAGCCGGGAAAAGGCATACGCCGCCAGCGTGGTGATCGACACCGACAAAACGGTCGTAATCGAGGAAATTTTCACGGAGTTCCACAGCCAGCGGCCAAACGGAAACTGCGGCGTGTTAAACAGAAGGCGGTAATTGTCCCAGCCAAAATTATCGGGGATCAATTTGGCCGACGCCAGCGTGTTTGATGGGTTAATGGATGCCGAAATCACCCAAACCACGGGAAAGATGGCAAAAAGAATAAGCACCACTGCCAACAACCAGCGCATTAAGTGACCGAGATTTTTGCGTTGTTTCAAAGTTAAACTAGACACCTTCACCAACCTCCTCCCACATCTTGGTATAGCGGAACTGGAATAACGTAATCACCGCCACGATGAGGAAAATAATGATCGTAATCGCCGACCCTAAACCATACTCTTTGGCCCGACCGGACGCAAAGGCAAAGTTATAGACGTACGAGATCAAAATGTCTGTATGGCCCGCCCTCGTTGCCGAATTGGCAATCGGCGGTCCCCCTTCGATAAACAAGAAAATCAGGTTGAAATTGTTGAAGTTATACACAAACGAGGCTACCAACAGCGGACCAACCGCCACCAGCAGCAGCGGCAGCGTAATCTTGTAAAACCGCTGCCAGGCATTGGCCCCATCTACGCGGGCCGCCTCGTACAAATCTTCGGGAATGGCTTGCAGTGCGCCGCTGCAAATGAGCATGAAGTACGGATAACCCAGCCACAAATTCACGATGATAATGGCCAGTTTCGCCAGGGTGGGGTCTACCGTCCACTCTGGGGCAATGCCCACCACCGATTCGAGCATCCGGTTGATAACCCCCACCTCGTTGTTAAACATACCGCGCCAGATGATGATCGTGATCAGGCTGGGGATGGTGTAGGGAATCAGCAAGAAGGATTGAATGATTTTACGCCCTGGCAGCGACCGGTCGTTGTAAATGTAGGCGATGGCCAGACCCAGGGAGAAGGTTGTAAAAACACTCAAAAACGCAAAGGCAAAGTTCCAGGTGATGATTCGCAGCAGCGGGCCACGGAAGGCGGGGCTTTCAAAAAAGCGGGTAAAGTTACTTGCCCCAATGGTGTCACGGTAGCCAAATGGCAGCGTCTCGCCCCTGGAGGATGTCCAGACACCTTCTACGGGTGAATATTCTGTGCTTGTTTCCTGGTTTATGATGACATCGGCCGTTTCATCGTAAATGTATTTGGCCTGAAGCTGCGCCGCTTCACGGGCAGAGCGAATCTGTACCCCATCAAGTTCCGAGCCAAATTGAATGCTAGGAATTGTTTGATCGCTGGCGATCTGCAGTGCGTTCAGGCGTTCATACCCACCAATGGCTTCTGGAATGCCATTTTCATCCAGCGTACCAATGCCTTCTGCTTCGCTGGCTGGAATAAGGGTGGTGCCTGGATAAGCCAAAAAGCTTTCGCCTGCTGGATTTTGCAGCCAGAGCGCATATTCCCCGGCCTCGTTTCGGTAACCCGTCCAGGAGTAAGCCGCACCGCCTTCGGGCAGGTAACGTTCTTGCTGCAGCAGTTCAATGGATTGAACTTTGGTCAGCAAATGGCCATCGCCATAGTTGGTAAAGGCCACAAAAATCGTGAGCAATATGGGCCAGATGGCAAACATGACCATCAAAATGAGCCCGATGAGCATCCAGCGCAGGGGATACATGTCTCGCGCCAGAATAATGTAATTGACGCCTGCCCCAATGAACGCAATGACTATCCCCAGCGAGGTATACCCTTCGCCAAAAGCGCTCAGGGTAAACCAGATCAAAAATCCGTCAATCGCCAGCAGTAGCACTAAACGCAGCAAGACGTTCAGCAGCGTGGCGCTTTGGTTACTCTGCGGAGCTCCAGGTTGTTTCAGAGCCTGTACTGTCATGAGACAGACCTCCTTTTCCCGTGGGTATGATGGTAAATCCACAACCTTTTGTAACTAAACAAGCGGCCTGGCCGACCTGGCTCCAGATCGGCGGAAGGGCTGGTAAGTTACTTCTTCTCTTCCCAACAAACTTGTGAGGTTATTTCTGTGGTGCAAAGCGGGCAGTATCTGAAGTGGGCATCGGCTTGCCCCCGCTTTGCCTCATTTGATTGGCATCTGCTGCGCCAATCGTTTGGCAAACTATTGCCACTGACAAAAGACGTAAACGGTAACTTGTTCAGGTAAAGCGCAAGGTAAAAAAGTGTGACCCGGAAAACCTTTCCGGGCCACACTGAGTTTGTCAGGCGAGATTAGCCGCCGGTTTCAATCGTGAGAATCTTGGTGGTCGAATCCCAGGTGAAGGTCACGGGGCCGTCTGCGGCCACGGAGAAGGCGATGTTCGCGCCATCAGCTTCACCGTCAACGCCGTAGTTCTCGGTCCAACCGCCGTCGAGGGCCACTTTGGCTTCATATTCGCCAGCGGGCACATCGAAGGTAGCGGAGTAGGTGCCGTCACCGTTGTCGGCCAGAGCGGTGGCCGCACAAGCCGGATCCCAGTCGCCTTCGCAGAGGCCGGAAGCCGCCTGCCAGGAGCCAGGCACGTTGACCATACCGGTGGCGGAACCGCCAATCAGGTCGCGGATTTGGGTACCAGCATTGGTCAGAGCGTCAGCCGGTTCTTGTTCGCCATTGATGATGAGGGTAAAGGCATCGCCCCAGCTACCCCAAACGGAGCCCATTTCGGGGATGGCGGGCATTGGTTCGGCACCAACGGCCGCTTCGCCAAAGTTGGCTAGGTCAGGATCGGTGCTGACGATGGTGTTCCAGGCAGACGGACGGTTGCTGCCATCGGCCAACAGCTGCATCGTTTCGGGCGTGGCAATGACTTCGGTCAGGAAGGTTTGGGCCAACAGCACGTTTTCGCTCAGAGAGTTTACCGCAAAACCCCACACGCCCAGGAACGGGACACCGGGTTCGGTAGCCGCCGGGAAGGTGGTGATTTCATAGGGAACACCCGAGGTGCGGATGCGGTCCAAAGCCCACGGGCCAGCCATGAGGAAGGGAACCTCACCGGTTTCGAATTGGAGGTGAGCGGTATCCCAGTCGGTGCTGCTGCTGATGTAACCAGCTTCAACGTTGTCCTGGATGAAGTTACCAGCGGCAACCATACCTTCGCTGTCGATACCGACATCGCCGGGGTTGTAGGTGCCGTCTTCGTTCACGCCGAACACGTAACCACCAAAGGCGGTTTGCAGCGGGAAGGCGTCGTAGGTGGTGCCAGTCAGGGCCAGAGCGTAGGTCGCGTCGCCACTGTCAACCAGGGCGCCACCAACCTCGATCAGTTCGTCCCAGGTAGCCGGAGCGGCTTCAACCATTTCTGGGTTGTAGAAGAAAGCCATGTTCTCGACAGTGTAGGGAACACCAACCAGTTGACCATCAAAGGTCCATGCCTGGAGAGCAAACGGGTTGAATTCAGCTGCTTTGTCGCCCAGATCAACGGGGGCCAGCAAACCACTTTCAACAAAACCACCCAAACGGTCGTGGGGCAGCATGATAATGTCCGGGCCTTCGCCAGCCGGGGCGGCGATGGGGAATTGGTCATTGCGGTCCGGCACGTTTTCGACGATCAGGCCGATGCCATATTCAGCTTCGAAGGACTCTTTCAGACCCAGGATGACGGGGGTGAGCAGGTCATCGGACCAGATGGTGATATTGACATCGAATTCGGAAGCAACTTCTTCGACAACTTCTTCTTCGGCTGGGGCTTCTTCTTCGACAACTTCTTCAGCTGGCGCTTCTTCTTCTACGACAGCTTCTTCAGCGGGCGCTTCTTCGACCACTTCTTCCTCAGCTGGGGCTTCTTCTTCGGCCACTTCTTCGGTTTCGGTCGTGGTAGCGGGTTCATCAACTGTTTCTTCAGCTTCGGGTTCGGCGCCACCACAGGCGCTTAGAAACAGGGCGCCCATTAAAAACAAAACTGTTAAGATGTACCATTTTTTATTGTTCATCTCTCTCCTCAAATTGTTTGGTATTTGGAAATTTTGTAACAATTAGATTTTCAGGGTTGTGATCTCGGCTTGCGTGCATCACCTCCTTAAAATTGGCTTTCATACATCATTCAGGCTGTAAAGGTTTTGGTTGTCGTAAGATTTTGAGACGCAGACAGTAAGGTAATTGGAACAGTTTTAGCTATTTTAGTATTTTAGCGTGGTTTTAGGAATTATCCGCATAATACCCGTTGGCGGGTACGGCCGTATTTGACAGCTCTTCTTGTAAAGATTCGTTTAACAGGGTCAGGTTTTCTAATAGATTACCTTGGGAGATTTCGCCAATGCAGCTTAGCCGCAGATCGTTGTAGGTTTGGTGCGCGGTGGCGACATGCGCACAAATTTTATTACCCTCGTCAGTCAGGTAAAGGCGCAAGGTACGGCCGTCTGTTTCATGGGGCTGGCGGGTAATAAGGCCGGCACTTTCCAGTCCCTTCACAATGCGCGTCACGTTGCTTTTGTCGCACAGCAGCCGATCGCTTAATTCACTGGAGGAAAGACCTGGTTTTTCGGAAATGTGGAGCAGGGCGTAATAGCGGGGAGCCGTCAGATTGTAGCTGCCAAATAACCGCCGATCACCGTCATCGAGGAGGATGAAGGTTTGTTTAAGGAGATTATAAAGCGTTTCTCGCTCGCTCATTCAGCCTGGTGACCTTTGTAGATTCTGACTTTTGCCATTTGGTTGACGTATCAACTATATCATCGAATACTAGACATGTCAACTAGTTTTTAGTCACAAATTTTTGTTCATTTCGTCACTTGATCCCCCCCTATCTTTGCAGATTTACGTTTTTGCCACGGATTAGCCCCGATTCTCACGGATTTTAGCGTGTAACCCGTGCGAATTCGTGAGAATCCGTGGCAAAACTTTCCAGCAAAGCCAAAAGTGCAAACATCGTGCCCCCTTTGATGGGGATAAATGTGAAAATAAAAAAGCCAGGCGGGTGTCACCTGGCTTTTTGTCTTACTCGCGCAGTTGGGCGTTGAGCCTGTGCTTAAGCTGGCCCACAATTTTTTGTCGGCTTTTTTGCACCACCTTGTCGGTGAGGGTTTTGTCTGGGGCCTGGAAGGTGAGATGGTAGGCCAGGCTTTTCTTGCCTGCGCCCAGCTGGCTGCCTTCGTACAGGTCAAACAGGGCCACATCTTTCAGCAGGTAGCCACCGGAATTGCGAATGATTTCTTCGACCTCTGTGGCGGCTACACTTTTGTCTACCACCACCGCAATGTCTTCATGCACGGCCGGGTAGGGCGAGATGGGATCGTACGGGTAGTGGCCGGGGATGTGGGCGATGAGGGCATCCAGATCAATGTCGGCCGCCAGCACCGGCTGTTCCTCTTCCGTTTGCAGGTCGAACTGCTCCACCACCAGCGGATGCAGCTCGCCCATGACGCCGACCTGAGTTTCGCCGAGCAGCAGGCGGGCGGTGCGGCCCGGCCGGTAGGTGGGGTGCTCCAGCGGTTCGTAGCGGATGTTCAGATGCAGTTCGTTGAACAAGGCGGCCAGAACGCCCTTCAAATCAAAGAAGTCGTAGGTGCCTGAGCCGCCATTTTGCCAGCCAGACACCGTGCGCTGCCCGCTCATCACAAGCGAGAGGCGGGTTTGTTCGATGGGCAAAATCTCGTCCTCCTCGGCGATGAAGATGGGGCCGACTTCGAACAGGGCCAGCCGGTCCTGATAGCGGCTGTTGGTGGTGGCCACTTCCAGCACCGAGGCCAGCAGGCTGTGGCGCATCTCGGCCCGTTCGGCAGAGAGCGGGTTGGTGAGGGTGACGTACGGCCGTACATCCACCCCTGCCGCATGATTTTTAGGAATCAACTTGGCTTCCTGCGCTTTGGAAGTGAGGCGGAAGGTGATCAGCTCCTGCAAACCAGCCTGCACCAGCGCGTCTTTGATGCGCTCTTCCTGCTCCAGCTTCACGTTGCCCCGCTGCGGCGGCAGCACGTCGGACAGCACGGTGGAGGGGATGTTGTCGTAGCCGTACATGCGGCAGATTTCTTCCACCAGGTCGTGCGGCCCTTCGATGTCCATGCGGTGATCCGGTACGGTGACGACGAGATGATCATCATGCACCACGGTGGCAAATTCGAGACGGCCCAGCAGGTTGGCCATTTCCGCTCCGCTCAGGTTGAGGCCGCTGAGGCGACGGGCATAATCCAGCTTCAGCGTCACGGTGACCGGTTCGGGCGGATTGGGGTAATAATCCAACATGCCATTGGCCACGGTGCCACCGGCCAGACGGCGCAGCAGCTCGGCGGCGCGGTTGGCGCCCAGCAGCGCCTGGCTGGGGTGCACACCCCGGCTGAAGCGGAAGGCGGCGTCGGTATGAATGCCCAGCTTGGTGCTGGTGCGGCGAATGTTGATGAAGTTCCAGGCGGCCGCTTCCAGAAAGACGTTTTGCGTTTCTGGCTTGATTTCGCTGTCGGCGCCGCCCATCACGCCGCCCAGGCTCAGGTTACCCAGCGGATCGGTGACCAGGATGCTGTACGGCTCCAGCTTGTGGGTGGTGCCGTCCAGGGTGGTAAGCGTTTCGCCATCGTGGGGCAGGCGGGTGTTGATGTGGATGGGGCCGCCGGGGTTGTACTCGTCGGCGCGGCGGCGCAGGAAGTCGTAATCGAAGGTGTGGTTGGGCTGGCCCATTTCCAGCATGACGTAGTTGGAGATGTCCACCACGACGTTGATGGGGCGCTGCCCGGCCAGGCGCAGGCGGTACTGCATCCAGTACGGGCTGGGCGTCTGCTGCACGCCTTCGATGAGGTAGCCGACGAAGCGGGGGTTGAGTTCGGGATTTTCGGTGTGGAGGGTGATACGGCCGTCCACAGCCTCCCCTTCCATCTTCACCGAATAATCCGGGTAGCGGATGGGCTGGTTGGTAAGCGCCGCATACTCGCGGGCCACGCCCACCATCGAGGCGCAGCGGGCGATGTTGGGGATGATGTCGATCTCCAAAACCGCATCACCTAGCACGTCTTGCAGCGGCGTGCCGGGCTGGTAGTCGGGCGAATTGGCGTCTTTGTGGATGAGGATGATGCCTTCATGTTCTTCGCTGATGCCCAGCTCTTTTTCGGAGCAGAGCATGGCGTCGTTGTAGATGCCGCGCAGTTCACGCCCTTTGAGCTTGGCCAGGACACGGCCGTCTTTGTGCCCATCGTACAGCGTGGAACCTTCCAGCGCCAGCGGCGAGAAAATCTGCAAGCCGCTGATGTCGCCTTGCCCCACGTATTGGAACAGGTTGGGTGCGCCAGTGACGACGGTTTTGGAACGGCCGTGGCCATAATCCACCGTCGCCAATACCAGCTTGTCGGCGTTGGGATGCTGCTCGACTTTGAGCAGATGGGCCAGCAGAACCAGTTCGCGGTCCCATTCCAGCTCTGCGCCCGGAATGCCGATCTTTTCGATGGTTTTGACTTCCAAACCAGCGTTGGTTAGCAGGCGGTCCACCTGTTCAACCGGTTTATCAATCGTGACAAAATCTTTAAGCCATGAGAGTGGTACAAGCATGGGAAACTCCAGAAATTTATTGAGGAGTGGAGCATCCTCAGATGCGGAACGGGTTGCGCCCCCGGCCGCTCGCATCTGAGGATGCTCACTCCACCGCGAAAGGTGCGGTAATTAGAATTGCTTCAGGAACCGTAAATCGTTGTTCCAGAATTGGCGAATGTCATCAATGCCGTAGCGAAGCATGGCGATGCGCTCTGGCCCCATGCCGAAGGCAAACCCGGTGTAGATTTCGGGGTCGTAGCCGCCATTGCGCAGCACGTTGGGATGCACCATACCGCTGCCCAAAATCTCCAGCCAGCCAGTGTATTTGCACACCTGGCACCCCTTCGATTCGCACAAAAAGCAGGTAACGTCCATCTCGGCGCTGGGCTCGGTGAAGGGGAAGTAGCTGGCGCGGAAGCGGGTCTGCCGATTGGCCCCAAACAGGCGGCGGGCAAACTCGGTGAGCGTGCCTTTGAGGTCGGCAAAGGTGATGTTGGTACCGACGGCCAGCCCTTCGACCTGGGTGAACTGGATGCTGCTGCGGGTGGTGATTTGCTCGTTGCGGTAGCACATGCCGGGCAAAATCACACGCACCGGTTCGGGATAATATTCGCGCATGGCCCGGATTTGCCCGGCGCTGGTGTGGGTGCGCAGGATCACGTCCGGGTTTTCGGTGTAGAAGCTGTCTTGCATTTCCCGCGCCGGGTGGTGGGGCGGGAAGTTGAGCAGCTCGAAGTTGTAGGCGTCGGTTTCCACGTCGGGGGAGCGGTAGATTTGGAAACCCATGTCGCCGAAGATGCGGTAAATGTCGCGCAGGGTTTGGGTGATGACATGCAGGCCGCCGCTGGTTAACGGCCGTCCCGGCAAGGTCACGTCAATGGCGGAGCTGGCGATCTTGTCGGCCAGTTCGGCTGCTTTCAGTTCCGCCAGCCGTGTTTCGTAGGCCGCTTCCAGATCGCTTTTGACGACGTTGATCCGCTTGCCGAAAATCGGCCGTTCGTCGGCGCTGAGCTGGCCAACCTGGCGGGTGAGCAGGTAGATGCCCCCTTTTTTGCCCAGGGTGTCGCGGTACCAGGTTTCGAGAACGGCCGTACTGTCCACCGCCTCCAGCCCGGCCAGCGATTTTTCATATAATGATTCCAGTTGCTCTAGCATAAGTAACTTCCTAATGTTTTTATCCACAGATTACACAGATTTCGCAGATTCGTTTTCTTATAACTCTGTAATCTCTGTGGCCAATAATTCCAAACGAAAAGTTTAACGGTTCTTGGCCAAACAAACAAAAAAGACGCGGGTTTGGCCGCGTCTTTCAGAGTGAGTTCGTTTCTACAGCTGCTTCTTCTCAGGTGTAACGAACCTCCGGCGCAAACGCGGCGCGGGTGGTGTTAAAAAAGAAGAAGCTAAAAAATCGCTGTTGGTTCATGATGGGCGCATGATAGCACCGGGCTGGAGGTGTGTCAAGGCTGCATTTTTAGCCACGGATTACACGGATTGACGCGGATTGGGAACTCCATTCCAGCACGAGGGTGCTTTATCTAAGGCGACTTGCCTATTCGCCACAAGAAAAAGCCCAGGCTTCACTTCGCATCATCAATACAACATGATGCAAATCAGGCGATATACCAATACCTATCAAACCAGCGTCTAAATACGCCGCCACCATAGCATCCGTTCGCCCTTGGCCATATACACCCCACAAATTGGGCATTTGCTTAATGATCTCAATAGGTATCTTATAAACAAACGATCTGTCCAATGTATATATCTCGCCGCCTGTCTCGGTGAGTTCAATGATCACAAAATCTTGCAATGTATCGCTCCAGTCAATAAAGAAAGGAGGGGTTACTTCAAATGCCTCTATTTGTTGCGGTGGGTTTTGGGAAACATCAAGGGAATAAACAGTCAGGGGCTGATTGAGGAGTGCTTCATCAACATCAATATATTTATACGACAATACTATTTTGTGAGCAGGTGAAAAAACCACCTGATAGTGATTGGGACTACCTGACGAGAACAAATTAGGTGACATATCCGTATCCCAAGAATTAAAAATAGTTTGGGGTGCATCTGTTCCCGTTAAATTCACTACCAACCTTTGTGTGGCGTAACTCTCGCCACTGCTATCATAAAGTGGATGAACTAACCACAACATTTCACTGTCATCGGACCATTGCCAATTGATTGAAGCGGGTACATAAGGAATAATATGAGTCACCGTTTCTTGATTTACTAACCAAAATCCTTGATAGGCTTCAGGAGCTTCTGATACCTGTAATAGTTGCCACTCGTTGTTTGGCGATATACCCACCACTTCTACAGGATAATCTTCGGGGGATGGCATTTGCAGTGGCTGTTGGTCTGTTATTGAGCGTTCCGTGAACACATCACCCTTAAAGTCCCAAGTCAACCCTTTTAACTGTGTCCACTGATAATGAATGTCAAAGGCGCTGGTGTCAAAATTGGGTCTATCCGACCATATCAAGAAAGTAATCTTGTTCTCATCTTCAAAAAAATAATCCATCCATTGGTGTTTCCTATTATTCATTGCTTCATACGTATTGATATAGGCTGGCGCTTGGTCACAAACCATTAGTGAAATAGGAGAACCTGTTGAAACAACAGTCGGAGTGGGGACAACGGTAGGTGTTACGGCTATAGTCGGAGCTGCTGTCCATGTTGCTGTAACCACTGGTTCAGGAGTTGGAGTAGGCACCAGGGTTGATTCAGCATCGGCGGTGGTTATTTTTGTTGGTTCCGTCGCTAATATGGCAGCAGTGGGTAAAATCGTTTCTTCTGTAGGAGTAGAAGCCTCAGCTGTACAGCCCATTAAAAATCCAATCAGCAGCAGACAGAACAATTGTACTTGCCTCATCCTGTAATCCCCTATTTTTTTTCGAGCTTCTCTTGCTGAGACGCGGTCTTCGGCTTGTGCGAGACCCACACGGCTGCGGTTTTGGGTTGGCGCAGGTATGCGCAGCCGTACTACCTACCTGGCTCTGCTTAATCCTGGCATTTTAGCACGAGTTGGGTGGCAACGGCCGTTTCCCATTCGTTAATTTCTCAAATTCGTTGTTGTCTTTTTTGGCCGATGGCCTGGGCAGATTGGTTCAGGGGAGTTACAACTTTTGCTGGAGTTTACCCGCCTGCACGGCTTCATAGCCAAACTGGAACAGCTCACGCTGGAGTTCGGCCAGGGGGACCCATTGGGGTTGGTTCACTTCTTCGGATTCGGTGAGGGCGGTGGCGGCGGTAAGCGGCCGTTCCAACCCATAATACAGCGCCGACAACTTCCACGCCCGGCGCTCCTCATCAATGAAAAACTGGTCTTCCACGTACAGGAGCGATCCGATGATGGGCGTCAGGCCGGTGAGCTGGCGAAAGTAGTGGCGCACTACCTGGGTGGGCGTGTCGTTGGCCGCCAGGATTTTGCCCGGTGGGTACCATAAGCCGGTTTGCGGCTGTTTTTGCAGCAAAATCTGGCTGTTTTCAATGAAGATGCCATAAACGGCGGGGCGAAAGGTGATCGTTTCCGAGGCTACCGGGACCGCATTGCCATAGATATCGTAACAAACAGTGGTGGCCATGAATCAGGAGGATTATTCGGGAACGGGAAGAGGCAGAAAATGTTCTTTTAGCTGGGGAATATGGTCGGCCAGCGTGCCCAGCACGCCGTTGATGAAGCGCGGTGCGCTGTCTGAGCCGTACGTTTTGGCCAGTTCAACGGCTTCGTTGATGGCTACTTTTACGGGGGTTTCGCCTTCAATCAGGAATTCAAAAATGGCGATGCGCAGAATGTTGCGGTCAATCACGGCCATCTGGTCCAGCGGCCACTCCGGCGCGTATTTGGCGATGAGGGTGTCCATCTCATCCTGGTGGTGGATCACGCCTTGAATGAGCCGGGAGGCAAATTCAACGCCTGTTTTCTCCATCGGGTTTTCCTGCAGCCGTCGCTCCAGAACTTCACCCGGCGGGTGGTTGGCAATGTCGTATTCGTAAAGCGTTTCCAGGGTTACGCGCCGGGCGCGACGTCTTGTTTTCATAGTCAGACAGACTTACCGATGGCCAGGAATTTAGTCGGTTGAATCTTCCTGAGCATAGACAACATCTTCAACATGCACGTTGACAGCTTCTACGGAAATCCCGACCATGGTGTCGATCGCCTCGGCAACGGCCGTTTGCAGGCGTTTGCTGGTCTCCATAATGTTCACGTGCGGACTCATTATAACGTAAATATCAAATTTAACCTTATTATCATCGGTCAAATTTAGCAAAATGCCCGTTTGGCGTGATTCACGACGAAAAAGGCGGGCGACATCAGCGGGAATAGAGGCCATTTTGGCCACCCCTTCTACGCGCAGTGTGGCGTAGTGGGCAATTGTTACCAAAACATCTGGGGCAACTTCGATACGGCCAATGCTTTCTTGTACGTTATCCATTATTGTTTGCTCCCTTTCTAAACTCAATAGGCTCTTGGTTCAGCGCAGAACCAGGGCTGCGTCCGGCTACATGGCAATCCCGCCATCCACACTGATGACCTGCCCGGTAATGTAGGCGGCTTTGTCGGATGCTAAAAATGATACCAGATACGCCACCTCTGGCAATTCGCCCCAGCGTCCCAGGGGGATCAGCTTCTTGGACTCGTTCATCACCTCTTCGCCCAGCACTTCGGTGAGGGCGGTGGGAAAGAAGCCAGGGGTGATGACGTTGACGGTGATTTGGCGCGAGCCGATTTCGCGGGCGAGCGATTTGGAAAAGCCGATGATCCCGGCTTTGGAGGCGGCGTAGTTGGTTTGCCCGGCCTGGCCCATCAGCGCCACCACGGAGGAAATGTTGATGATCCGGCCGCCTTGCTTACGCCGCATCATGGGGCGAACGGCCGCTTTGCAGCAGTTAAACACGCTCTTCAGGTTGGTGTCGATGACCGTGTTCCACTCCTCTTCCTTCATGGAGAGCAGCAGTGTGTCGCGCGTGGTCCCGGCGTTGTTGACCAGGATGTCGATCTGCCCGTAAACATCGGTGGCGGCTTTGATGAGGGTTTGCGCGGCTTCAAACTGGGAGACATCGGCTTGAACGGCCGTTGCTTCACCACCATTCGCCTGGATTGCGGCCACCACTTCCTCGGCCGCCGTGCTGCTGGCGTTGTAATTAATAACCACCTTAGCACCATGCCCGGCCAGCTCTTCAGCAATGGCCCGACCAATGCCCCGCGACGCCCCCGTTACCACGGCCACTTTTCCTGCTAACAAAGCCACAAGCCTTCCTCCAAAATATTTAGCAAAGATTGAAAAGATTTACCCGATTTTATCCTATTAATCTGCGAAATCTTTGATTTTTTCACCCAATCGGGCGCTAGAGATTGTCACCAAAAGTCAATTTTACCCGGTTGGCCTGGCGGTCGATGCGCTTGATGAAGCTGAGCAGCGTATCGCCCGGCCCCACTTCCACAAAGGTGTCCACCCCTTGCGCCAGCAGGAAGTTCATCGAATCGGTCCAGGCCACACCTGCGGTGAGCTGCGCTTTGAGTTCGTCACGTATCTGCTCTGGGGTGGTGAGCGGTTGGGCGGTGACGTTGCCGATGACGGGTACCTGGGGTGCTTGAATTGGTGTGGCGTCTACCGCTTCGGCAAACGCTTCTGCCGCTGAGACCATGAGCTTGGAGTGGGCGGCAATGGTGATGGGCAGCCGGACCACTTTGCGCGCTTTGGCCGCTTCGGCCAGTTCCATGGCCCGGGTAATGGCCGTCTCATCGCCGGAAATCACCACCTGCCCGGGACAATTATCGTTGGCGACCTGGACGGAACGGCCGTTTTCCCCACTGGCCTGTTCACAAATAGCGGTCACGGTAGGAATGTCCAACGCCAAAATCGCCGCCATCGCCCCCGGTTCGCGCTCGCCGGCCGCTTTCATCAGCTCGCCGCGCTGCCGCACCAGCCGCAGCCCAGCGGCAAATGTGAGTGCGCCAGCGGCCGTTAACGCCGACAGCTCGCCCAGGCTGTGTCCGGCCACGTAGGCGGGCATCGCCCAGCCCTGGGCCTGCATTCGCTGCCACATCGCCAGGCTGGTGACAAACAAGGCGGGCTGCTGGTTGATCGTATCGGTCAGCGTCTCTTCTGGCCCTTCAAAGCACAGGGTGGAAAGGGCAAAACCAAGCTGTTCATCGGCCTGATCAAAAACAGCACGTGCCTCCGGGGTGTTTTGGTAAAGCGACAACCCCATGCCCACGTGCTGTGACCCTTGTCCAGGGAAAAGATATGCACTACTCACTTGATAATGTCCAAAATAAATGAGGAAAAAAAGAAAAGGCCGCAAAATACGGCCTCTTTTTCAGAAACTATGCTTCGGCGACCGGTAATACCTGACGGCCGTTGTACTTGCCGCACTCCAGGCATACATGGTGGGAGCGCTTCATCTTGCCGCAATCGGAACATTCCACCAGGTGAAATGTCTTGATGGCATCGTGCGCCCGCCGACGGTCCCGACGCGCTTTGGAAATTCTTTTCTTTGGTACAGCACCCATGACAACATCCTCTCTAAACTAAATTCAGGCTGATTTATCTCTGTTAGACAAAATTCCTGCTGATAATTTGGCTCTCAACAAAAAACAAGCGGCAAATCCGCCGCGACTGGCAATTATAGCCTTGCCCGCTCGACTGTCAAGAAAATTTCTAAGGCAACAGCAATTCGAAAATTAGTAATGAGTTAACCGCTCTGGCCTTCGCTGCGGTGCGTCGTCGCCTCGGCGCTGCGCGCCTGGCGACGCTATTTGGGAGGGGGTTTTCAGATTTTGGGGGTGTCTTACCCCCAAAATCTGAAAAACCCCAAAAAAATTCCCGCACGGGGTGCGCAGCACCCTCGTGCGGGATGATAGCTGAATCGTTATGCCGTCTCAGGGAATAACAGCACTAATCCGCGTTGGGCACGCTGGCGGTGTCCTGCTCACGCTGGACCTTATTGAGGCCATTGCGCACGACAGACAGGGAGCGGAGCAAATCTTCTTCCAGCTTCACCAGCACTTCCATCACGTAGGCATCGGCGTCGTGGCGCAGGGCATCGGCATCGCGGCGGGCCCGTTCCAAAATGTTGTCCGCCCGCTGCTGCGAGGAGATGGTGATGGCATCGCGCTTCACCAATTCGCCCGCTTCCTGCTTGGCCAGTTCCCGAATGCGCTCGGCTTCTTCCTTGGCCTGGGCCAAAATGCGATCCTTTTCCGCTTCGATGCGGTTGGCCCGCTTTACTTCCTCGGGGACGGCCACACGCATTTGATCAATAATGCTGAAGATGCGGTCTTCATTCACAATCAGGTTAGCCGTGAGCCAAATGCGCGGACTGTCGTTAAGCGCCTGTTCCAATCGATCGACCAGATGTTGAATATCCATACGGTTATCCCATTTTCTTCACGAAGAAGCGTTTTTTGCCACAAACCGCCGTTATTATAGTGGCTAAACGATTAATCACGCAATGGCACCGGCCGGTTGAACGACTCCCCTTTCTGGCCGTTAAACTGCTTGTACAGGGCGGTCGCCACATTGGGTGGCACCATGCTGCTGACATCCCCGCCCAGCGAGGCGATTTCGCGTACGGTGGTGCCGCTGAGAAAGGTGTGATCCTCGTGCGTGATCAGACTAATCGTTTCGATGGTTGGGTCGAGCCTTTTGTTGGCCAGCGCCAGGCGAAATTCAAATTCAAAGTCGGAGAAAACGCGCAGGCCGCGCACAAAGACGGTCGCGCCCATCTTGCGGGCAAAGTCTACGGCCAGCCCGCTAAAGCTGGTGACCAGGATGTTGTCCTGTCTGTTTTCACCCAAGGCTTCTTCAATCATCTGTACCCGTTCGTCTACCGAAAAGAGGATCGATTTGGTAGGGATTCGGTGATCGTAAACGGCAACGATGAGCTTGTCGAACAAGCCTGCGCCGCGCCGCATCAGATCGAGGTGGCCATAGTGAACCGGGTCGAAGGTGCCTGTGTAGAGTGCTGTAATCAAGTGGTTTCTCCTGGGGATTAGGGGCTTGTGGTTAGTGGCTAGTGGTTAGAGGCTTGTCACCCGCCACTAGCCGCTAACCACTAACCACGAAAACTAACTCGCATCTCCGGCATTTTGCCAGAAGCGGGCTACCCGCTGGCGCAGCAGCTGGTGCTCTGGGCGCGCCAGGTCCGGGTCTTCGGCGGCGATGGTTTGGGCTTCGGTCTGGGCTATCTTAAGCATGCCCATGTCTAGCAGGGAAGCCAGCTGCAATTCGGGCAGGCCGCTTTGACGACGGCCGAAAAATTCACCCGGTCCACGAATCTCCAAATCTTTTTCCGCCAGGGCAAAGCCGTCGTTGGTTTGGGTGAGAGCTTCCAGTCGTTCGGTGGCGTCTGGGGTGTCGCTGTCGGCGACGAGGATGCAGTACGATTTGTGCGCCCCACGCCCGACGCGCCCGCGGAACTGGTGCAGCTGGGCTAGGCCAAAGCGGTTGGCCCCGTCGATGAGCATGACGGTGCTGTTGGGCACATCCACACCCACTTCGATGACGGAGGTGGAGACGAGGATGTTCAGTTTGCCGTCGTAGAAGTTGCGCATGACGCTTTCTTTTTCGCTGCTGGACAAACGGCCGTGTATTAACCCCACCTGTAAATCGGGGAAAACCAGCGTTTGCAGCCGCTCGTACTCAGCAACGGCCGCTTTGGCATCCACCTTGTCGCTCTCTTCCACCAGCGGGTAGATGATGTAGGCCTGACGGCCGTTTTCCACCTGCTGACTAATAAACGAATAGGCCCGTTCGCGCTCCCGCGTGCGAATCCAGCGCGTGGTGATTTCCTGCCGTCCCGGCGGCATCTCGTCCAAAATGGAGAGGTCCAGATCGCCATAGATGGACAGGGCCAGCGAGCGCGGAATGGGTGTGGCGCTCATGGTGAGCAGATGCGGGCTGAACTCCCCGCCAGATGGCCCCTTGTCGCGCAGCGCCTGCCGCTGCTCTACGCCAAAGCGGTGCTGCTCATCGACAATGGCCAGGGCCAGGTTGTGGAAGGTAACACCTTCCTGGATGAGGGCGTGGGTACCAATGGCCAGGTCGAGATCGCCCGTGGCCAGGTCGGCGTAGATGCGGGCTTTTTCGGCGGCGGGGGTGCTGCCGGTGAGCAGGCAAACGCGCAGGCCAAACGGTGCCAGCAGCGGCTGCAGGCCGTTAAAGTGCTGCTCGGCCAAAATTTCGGTGGGGGCCATGAGGGCGGTCTGGTACCCGGCTTTGGCGGCCAGCAGCAGCGCGGCGGCAGCGACGACGGTTTTGCCTGCGCCGACGTCGCCTTGCAGCAGGCGGTTCATCGGCGTGTTAGTGGCCAGATCAGCGGCAATTTCCTGGATGACACGCTGCTGGGCATCGGTGAGGGTGTAGGGCAGGCTGTTTTGGAAGTCGGTGAGAACGGCCGTATCCACCCCAACGGCCACCCCCGGCTGCGACTGCCACTCGCGGCGGAAGTTTTGCATGCCCAGCTGGAGCAAAAAGAGCTCGTCAAAAATGAGGCGGCGGCGTGCTTCATGCAGGGCGTTTTGGCTGTCGGGGAAGTGGTGCTGCTGTAGGGCATCGGCCAGACTCTCCAGCTTTTGCCGGTGGCGAATGCTGGCAGGCAGCGGGTCTGCCACACGAGCGGCCCAATGGTTCACCACGCCGCGCATGATGTCGCGCATCCGGTTGCTGCTCAGCCCCTGGGTAAGCGGGTAGATGGGCACAATGCGCCGGGTGCGCAGCGGGTCCAGTTCCACCGGCTCCCACTCGGGTGAATTAAAGACGGGGCGACCCAAATATTGCTCCACCTTGCCGCTGAGGACAATTTGCATACCCGCCTTGAGCTTGTCGGCCAGCCACTGCTGGTTGAACCAGGTGGCCTGCACCTGGCCCGTGCCATCGCTGATGACTGACTGGACGATGACCTGGTTGTTGCGGCTGCGCCGGGCGCGGGTTTCCCACACGGTGCCGATGACGGTGACCGTTTCACCGTACACCAGCTTTTGCACGGGTTTCATCAGCGTGTAGTCGTCGAAGCGGCGGGGGAAGAGGTAGAGCAGATCTTCAATGGTTGTGGCCCCCAGTCGTTCAAATTGTTCGGCCAGCTTGGGGCCAATGCCGCGGACGGCCGTTACCGGCTGGGCCAGGCCTTCGGGGTCTGGGTCGCTGGTTTGCCGTGCGGCCCGGCGATCCCACTTGCCCGGCTTCTTGGGCTTGGCGGGGGCGGGCTGGGTTTCGGCGGGGGCGGGTGGTGCCTGGGGACGGGCTTTGGATGGCGGGGGCGGCGTGCTGGCCACGGCTTGCGGTTCGGGCCGTCTTTCTGGCCTGGGCTGCGGTGGGGGTGGTGCGGTCTGGACAGGGGGGGGGGCTGGCTCTTGCGCCTGGCGCTGCTGCAATTTGGCTTGCAGCTGCTCGATCACTTTGGCGCGCGCTTCGGTACCGGGGAGACGGCCGTAATCGGCCAGCACCTCGGCGACCTGTTCTACCAACACTTTATCCATTTCGGAAACGGCCGCTTCACGCGCCTGGCCGACCCAAAAGGTGGCAAATTGACGAATGCCGCCCACCACGGCCTTGTTTTTGTAGCCCTGGCTGGCTTCTAAATCCAATACACGCTGCAATCGGGTCAATGCTTTATTCATGTGAACGAGTTTATCCTAAAGGATCGTGTCCAATCAAATTTGCTCACACTCATTTTTTTTAGCCACGGATTTCACGGATTTTGGGGATTTTAAAAATGTGTCATCTGTGGCAAAGTGCAAACATGGTTTTACTCGGCGGGGCGGGCGGAAACGGCCGCAAAACCCACCGCCCCCACGCCCAAGTGGGTGCCTACTGCCGGGGTGATGCCTTGAATGAGCGGTTTGGCCCCGGCCAGGCTGTTAAACAGGTCGCCGGAAAGCTGGTACAGCTCCTCGGCCGCTTCCTGGGCGTTGACGTGAATGATGGCCAGCCGCTCAAACGGCGCAAATTCCGCTACCATCTGGAGCATCTGGCTGATGGCCCGTTTGCGGGTGCGCACCTTGGCCGCCGCCGAAATGACGCCGTCGGCAATCATCATGATGGGCTTGATTTGCAGCAGCGAGCCGATGCCAAACTGAGCCCAGCTGACGCGCCCGCTGCGGTGCAGCGACTCTAACGAATTGATCATGCCCAAGACGCGGGTGCGGCTAACTTTTTCGTTGAGCATGGCCAAAATTTCAGCCAGCGTTTGCCCGGCAGCGGCCGCTTCGGCGGCCAGCAGCACCAGCAGCCCCGCGCCCAGGGTGATCTGGCGGGTGTCAAACAGGGTAACCGGGGCAGAATTGGCCGAGGCGGCGGCAACGCGAGCTGTATTGTAAATGGCGCTTAAATCGTGGGCAATGTGCATTGATAAAATCTGGTTGGCCCCGGCGGCGGTGAGCCGCTCATACTGCTGGGTAAAGGTACCGATGGCGGGAGCGGCCGTTGTCGGGTATTGGGGAAAGCTGGCGAGGCGGTTGTAAAACTCCTCGCGGCTAATTTCCACCCCTTCCAGGTAGCTGGCCTGGCCCACGTTGATGTAGGCGGGCACGACGGTAATATCGAATTGGTGAGCCAGTTCAGGCGGCACATCGCAGGCGCTGTCGGTGACAATTTTGATGGTCATAGTTGGAGATCTAAGCAACCCTCACCCCAGCCCTCTCCCTGCCAGGGAGAGGGGGTAACGTTAGGGAGGGGTTATTCTGCCCCTAGAATGTAAAAATAGTATGGCTGGCCACCGGGCAGGAGTTCGATTTCAATGTCCTCGTACTGCGCTTCGATTTGTTCGGCCAGCTCACCTGCTTCTGCTTCGGAAATGTCCTGGCCGTAGTAGAGCGAGAGCAGTTCGCGCTCTTCCATGGCCATGGCGGCGAGTACGGCCGTTAACACCCCGGCCAACTTCGGACCAGCGGTACACAAACGGCCGTCCACCAACCCAATAAACTCACCTTCATTCACCGACACACCGTCTAACGTCACCGAGCGGGTGGCGCGGGTGATCTCGCCGGTAGAAACTTGCTTGGACGCCTCGACCATGGCCGCGACGGTTTCATCCAGCTCGCCGTCGGGATTAAGCGCCAGCATGGCGCTGAGCCCCTGCGGCGCGGTTTTGGTGGGTACCACGGCCACGTGTTTTGGGCTGAGATCGCGGGCGGCTTCGGCGGCCAGGATGATGTTTTTGTTGTTGGGCAGGATGACCACCTTATCGGTGGGCACGTCCTGGATGGCCTGGAACAGCTCCTCGATGCTGGGGTTGTTGGTCTGCCCGCCGCTGACGACGTAGGAAGCGCCCATGCTGCGGAAAATTTCGGCCAGGCCTTCCCCGGCGGCCACGGCGACCACGCCGACCTGGCCCGGCTGCACGGTGGGTTTGATGAGGGGAACGGCCGTTGCCACGGGTATGGTCGGCTGCTGCACAATTTCTTCCATCTGCATCTGCATGTTTTCCACCACCACGTCGGTGATCTGGCCCAGGCTGATGCCGTAAGAGAGCGGCACACCGGGGTCCTTGACGTGGATGTGGACCTTGATGGTGGTCTCGTCGCCCACCACAACCGTGGAGTCGCCCATGGCGTCGATGCGGTTCCGCACTTCGGTGACATTCAGATTTTCACCCATCAGGATGAACTGCACGTCATATGGATTTTCAATCGAGCCGCCGTCGGGCATGGCCAATTCTTGCGCCGACATCGGGCGATTGGTTGCGACATGATTGCTGCTGGGAACGGCCGTCAACATCAGCTCATTCATCTTGCCGTAAACGTAATTCAGCATGCCTTCTAAAATGTAGACCAGCCCCTGCCCGCCCGAATCGACGACCCCTGCTTGCTTGAGGATCGCCAGCTGATCGGGCGTGCGTTCCAGCGCTTGCCTGGACCGTTCCAGCACCCGTTCCAGCAAAAAGCGCAGGTCGCGGCTCTTTTTGGCGGCGTCGGCGGCTTCGCTGGCCCCTTCGCGAATGACGGTGAGGATGGTGCCTTCGACGGGTTTCATGACGCCGCTGTAGGCGGTGTCAGCGGCAGCTTGTAAAGCGTGGGCCAGGTCGGCGGCATCAAACGTTTCTTTGCCCTTCAGCCCTTTGGCCAG
The DNA here is from genome assembly GCA_020848035.1 of Anaerolineae bacterium. Classification (GTDB taxonomy): domain Bacteria; phylum Chloroflexota; class Anaerolineae; order Promineifilales; family Promineifilaceae; genus Leptofilum. Next base: position 68,033 of record JADLAX010000032.1, read on the forward strand.
GCCGCGCCAGATCTGGCTGAGGATGACGCCGGAGTTGCCGCGGGCACCCATGAGGGCACCGTGGGCCAGCTGTTCGGCCACCTTGCCAACGTGTTCTTCCTGGCTGTTTTGAATACGGCCGTAAGCCGACTTCATCGTCAGCAGCATGTTGGTGCCGGTGTCGCCATCGGGCACGGGGAAGACGTTGAGGGAATTAACGTGTTGGTGATTTTGCTCCAGCCAGGTGAGGGCCGCATACGCAATTTTTTGTAGTTGACGGCCGTTGCATTGTAACCATTTCGGGGGCGGGGCGGTTTGCGTCGCCTCTGGTAGGTGAGTTTGTGTCACGAATTCTTCTCCGAACGCGCAATTACTTAATGACCAATTACTCAATTACATATTTGCTTTCATACAATCGGGTAATTAGGCAATCAGGTAATTGGGTAATTAGCTGTTTTCTTTGCCCATTCGTAAGCCTTGCACAAAAATATTGACCTCGCTCACGGTCATGTCCAGGGCTTTTTCGACGTGGAACTTGACGGTATGCTGAATGCTTTCGGCGACAGCGCGGATGCGGACGCCATACTCCACGATGACGTAAACGTCGATTTTGATCTCGTTGTTTTCGATGGTGACGTCGATGCCGCGCTTGCTGTCGCGGGAGAGCAGGTTGGCGATGCCATTGGCTAAATTTTTATTGGCCATGCCGACCACCCCATAGCATTGGTTGATGGCCTGGCTGGCGATGGTGGTAACGGCCGTTGTCGAAATGTCTATCACGCCAAGGGTTCCTTTTTGTTCAGCAAATTTATTTGCAGTCATGGTAACTCCTGAGTGCCAAGTAAGTTACAAAATGTTCCAGGAAAAGGTGCCATCATCAGGCTGCGGCACCATCAGCAGAGTGTGTGAACTGCCAATTGTATCATAACCTTTGGCGAAGGCATCACCAGGAGAGTAAACACAAATAGCACGAATGAACGAATGACACGAATATTCTGATAATTGGATATTCAGGATTTCATGGGGTCTGGCGTGAAACGTGAAACGTGACATCACTCTGGTCACGTTTCACGTTTCACGCATCACGGGATGTAAACCCCTGAATTCCTAAAGAGCCTAATAATTTATTCGTGCCATTCGTCTATTCGTCACATTTGTGTTTACGCTTTATTGCAGAATGGTGGTGAGCGTGGATCTGGCCCCGGCGTGGTGCAGTGCGGTGCGTACGGCCGTTTCCATCGCCTCATCCGCTACCAGGGCAATCATATTGCCGCCGCGCCCCGCGCCGCTGAGCTTGGCCCCCAGCGCGCCCGCCGCCAGCGCCGCCTCGACCAAGCTGTCCAGCTCCGGCGAGGACACCGTCATTTTTTGCAGCCAGCCGTGGTTTTCCGTCATCAGCTGGCCGATCTGGGTGATGTTGCCCGTTTCGATGGCCAGCCGCGCGGTTTGGGCGATACGGCCGCACGCATCAAAAATCTCGGTAAAGGTGGCGGGCTGCGCTTCGTACTGGCGGCGCACGTCGCCCACGGCGATTTTGGTGCTGCTGGGCACCCCCGTGTCGGCCACCACAAAACGCAGCGGCGTGGCCACGGTAAACGGCTCAATCTGGTTCTGCGGCAGTTGGCGCACAAACCAGATGGGCTGCTCGTAGGCCACCACCGTGTTGTCGATGCCGCTGGGCGTGCCGTGGTGAATTTTCTCCACCTCGTAGGTCAGCGCAGAGACACGCTCGTTGGTTTGCAGGTCGGGGCGGTTCAGGTGCATGGCCAGGGCCCGAATGATGGCGGCGGCAATGGCCGCCCCGCTGCCCATGCCGCTGGCAATGGGAATCTGGCTGCTGACGTAAATCGTTACATCGGGCGGCTGGGCGATGTGCGCGGCGTCCAGCACCTGCCGGGCGGCCAGGGCCAGGGCGTCGTCGGGCGGCAGGTCTTGCAGCCGGTCGTGCCGGTTCAGGTCTGGGGCGACGATGTAGCAGGCATTGCTGGAGGAGTAGGTGATGATGGCTTTGGCCCGTAGTTGGGAGATAGGGGCGGCGATAGCGGGACGGCCGTATACCACCGCATGTTCGCCAAACAAAATTATCTTGCCTGGAGCCGTCGCTTCAGTGACCGCGCTAAATTTATTCATCGTCAAAAAATGTAAAGGGTGAGGAATACCACGATGGCAAAGCCAACCAGCGACAGCTGAAAGGAGCGATCTCGCAGCAAAATATCTTCCGGTGCGCCGCCCATCGCCCGTACGTGGATCAGGTAAAGATAGCGGAAAATCCCGTACAGCACGAAGGGGATTGTCAGCATCATCAGGTGGTTTTCCGGCAAACCTTCCGCCAAAAACGTGTACAGGCTGTACGATACCACCGCGCTGGTGGTCACCATGCCCAGCATCCGGTCAATCAGGTCGAGATTGTACTCTTTCAGAATCGCCCGGTGGCTGTCGGCGTTGTCACCCAGCAGGGTCAGCTCATGCCGCCGCTTGCCCAGCACCATAAACAGCGCCAAAAAGCCGCCAAACAGGTAGAGCCACGGCGAAAAGCGCTGCACATCGATGACCGTCACCCCCGCCGCAATGCGCAGCACAAAACCAGCGGTCACAATGGAGATGTCTAGCAGCACGACGTGCTTGAGCCAGAAGGAGTAGGCAATTTGGCTGAGCAAATAGGCCAGCAGCACCAAACCAAACTGCCAGTTCAGCAAAAATCCCGCCGCCAAACTACCGATGGCAAAAAATACGGCCGCTGCCAACGCCACCTGTAGATTAAGCTCGCCCGCCGGTAACGGCCGATTTTTCTTAATCGGATGCTGGCGATCGTTTTCAATGTCCGCCAGGTCGTTCATGATGTAGACGGCGCTGGACATGAGGCACAGCAGCACAAACGCGCCAATCGTGGGCAGCAGGCTTGGCAGCTGAAGCAACTTGCCATCAAAAAACAGGGCGACGAAGACAAATCCATTTTTGGTCCACTGGCGCGGACGCATCGTTTTCAGCAAAGGTAACAGCAAGGAAATCTCTCCAAAATTCACACAAAACGGTGGTGAACAAAGTCACGCACAAGTGACAAATCGCTGTCCAAAAGTCACGGAATTCGACCAAAGCGGCGAGTTTAGCGCAGCGGTCCCTGGCGCGCAACGCGCTTGAAGCTGCTCACTCCTCAAATCTGGGCAGGATCGTAGCGGGCGATGAGATCGTCCAGCATCTGGTCGAGGGCGGGATCGATGGTTTGCCGCGCCGGGTCGGCATCATACCAGGCCATGATTTCTTGGGCACCCTGCCAGAACGGAATCGTGGCCACAAAATCGGGCACCAGGTGTTTGATTTTGCGATTATCGAAGATCATGCTGTGCGCTTTGTCACCCAGCAGGCTGCTGCCCCACTCTGGATCGTGGTGGGCGATGGTGGCCGACGGAATATGGACCAACTGCGCCTCGGCCCCGGCGGCGGCGGCCACCTGCTGGAAGATCTGGTTCCAGGTCAGCAGCTCATCCGACGTGATGTGGAACACATCGCCAACGGCCGTTGGCTGCCCCAGCAGCCCAACAAACCCTTTGGCAAAATCGCGGTGATGGGTGAGCGTCCACAGCGACGTGCCATCGCCATGCACCACCACCTTTTTGCCCTTGCGCATCCGGTTGACCACGGTGTACCGGCCGTGCATGGGCAGCAGCGTTTGGTCGTAGGTGTGCGACGGCCGTACCACCGTCGCCGGAAAACCTGTTTCACGATACGCCCGCAGCAACCGCTCCTCGCAGGCAATCTTTTGCCGCGAATAATGCCAAAATGGATTGTGCAGCGGCGTTGATTCGGTGATGGGTAGACGCGCGGGCGGCGTTTGGTATGCCGAAGCCGAGCTGATGAACACGTACTGCCCGGTGCGCCCGGCAAACAGGGCCAGGTCCGTTTCGATGTGCTCTGGCGAGAAGGCGACCCAATTCACCACCACATCAAAGTGACGCCCGGCCAGGGCCGCCTTGGCCCCTGCCAGGTCACGAATGTCGGCCTGAATTTGCTGCGCCCCTTCAGGCATGGGGCGGCTGGACTGCCCCCGATTGAGCAGCGTCAGCTCATGCTCCCGCTCGATGGCCAGCTGGGTGCAGGCTGAACTGATAATGCCCGTCCCGCCAATAAACAAAATTTTCATGACGCCTCCAATGTGGCTCGTGGCTGGTACCAGCTGCTAACCACCAGCCACTAAACCTATTCAAGCTGCCAATTGTGAGGTGCGAACCAATTTTTGCGCATGGCCAGCAGCAGCAAGAGGATGCTCAGGCCGATAACGGCCGTCATGATGCCAAACAACAAAGTGGGTCCCCACCGATCATAAATGTAGCCATTGAGCGCCGAGGTAAGCAGCGGGGCCAGCCCCAGAAAGGCGGCCTGGAACACCGATTGGGCCGTGGAGGTCCAGCCCTGCGGGGCACGCTCGTTAAGCAGCTGCACAATTACCACAAACAGCAGGCCGTAGCCCGCGCCCTTGATGACGCTAAACACGATCAGCACCGTGGGCGACCATGCCAGCGCGTAGCCCAGCATAGAGACGGCCAGCAAGGACATGGCCAGCAGCAGCGTGGGCGGCCCTTGCAGCCGCCGGATGATGGCCCCGCTTTGCCGCATGATGGGTACTTCGGCCAGGGCCGACAGGCCAAACAGCAGGCCGATGTGGGTTTCCGTGCCGCCCAGCTGGGTGACAAACACCCCGCCAAAAACGAAGGTGCTAAACAGGGCCATGCCCAGCAAAAAGGCGGTGGCGTAAATGATCACCAGCCCCTTGTCTTGCGCCAGAACCATGACGGAGCGACGGCCGTTTCCTTCCGCCAACTCCCCTTCTTCCAGCTTCCGCGCCACAAAGAGGGCAGGCAAGACGGCCACCGCTGCCGCCAGGAACATGTTGCTGTAGCCCACCTGCTGCCACGCCATGCCGCTAAGAATAGAAACGGCCGCAAAACCAAACGAGCCCCACAGCCGCATGTCGCCATAGTTGAGCCGGTGGCGCGTGGCCATGCGGGCAATGACACCGTCGGCAATGGGCAGGCTGGGGCTGCGCATCGCCGACTCCACCATTACCAGCAGCAAAAAGACGGCAAAGCTGGTGGGGAAGCGGTACAAAAGCAGCACCGCCGCCCAGCCCACCAGGCTGATTTGCAGCAGGCGCAGCCGCCAGCCGCGCCGGTCCGCCAGGGAGGAAAGCGACGGCGCAACAACAAAGGCAAACAGGGGAAAAACGGCCGATAACGTGCCAATCTGCGTGCCGCTAAAACCCAGCTCCAGCAGGTAGACATTAAAATAAGGCGCATACAAAGCCACCATCGGCCAGAAAAAACCGTAGTAAGCAGAACCAATCGTGGCGGGTCGGACGGGCCGAAACGCCAGGCGCTTCGAAATCATTTTATTCTCCAGGGGTAAGGTAGGCCGCAAACTCAATGGTTTGCTGGCCGATCGCCGATTATATGCGGATTACGGGGAATTGGGGATGTTGATTCCGGTTGGGCCACCCACCGATCGTCCTATGAATCGAGGGCGGTTCCCGCGAGGAAAACGTCAGTCGGCGGGTTCCAGGGTAAAGCGGAAGGGAAACCCTTCCAGGCGGGCGGCCATCGTGGCGATCTTGACACGTCGCTCGGCCTCGGACCTGGGCAGCGTATCAACCACCGACAGCCCTTCGTTGTGCACCTGCCACATGATCGCTTCGGCAAAGATGAGCGGCTTTTTAAACACCTGCACCATGATGCGCACCACAAACTCCATCGTGGTGATCGGGTCGTCGTGGGCAATCACCTTCCAGCGCGGCTCCAGCGCCTCATCCTGGTGGGTATGAACGTCCTTTTCGACTTCGGTGTCGGAGGAAACGGCCGTCATCACCCGCTCACGCTGCCCAACTGCTAAAAAAAATTGGTGTGCCATACCTTGCTTCATCTGCCCGCATTTTAAAACAAACCAGTGCGAATGGCGACTTACGCTCCATTACAACCCAGAAAAAGCGTGAATTTTATGTATTTTTTTGGTTCGTAACGAAAATCGACAGATTTGTGATTACTATCTGCTGTTACGCCTGAGTTCGTAATAGCATATCCCGTACTGTGAGTAAACATGATGAAAAAAGTAGCCATCCCCTTCATTTTGATCGCCATCACCTTTTTGTTAACGGGCAACTTGTTGGCCATGCAGACCAACTTCCCTCGCGGCACCATTCGTGGCACGGTGTATCTGGACGCCAACGGCGACGGCCGTTGCGGCAGCAGCACCGCTGAACTACCTGTCCCCAACATCGATCTCACCTTCGTCACCCAGGTCAACGACCAGCGGGCCACCCTCTACACCGGTAGCAATGGCACCTACGGCCTGCCCTCGGCCGGACAAGGCACCTGGGTGGTGACGGCCGTTCCCAACCCCTCCCTGTGGCGCGTCACCTCAGCCAATCCGGTGCAGGTTACCCTGTCGGACCGCGATGGCTGGGTAAAGCTGAACGTCAACTTCTGCGTCCAACCTGCGCCTGGAGTTAGCGTCTCCACCGCCCGACTGCAAACCCTGCCGGAGAGTGATGCCGCCGCTGTGTTGCAGTCTATCCCCGCGCCGCTAAATACCAGCGGGATGAGTAACTCGGCCATCTCTGAACAGCTGCTCACCAATCCACCAGCCCCGCAGCCTGCGCCAAACCTGGAAGCAGCGGCCGAAGCGGAAGTAACGGCCGTTCCCGCCGAAAGCTGGCTGACCTACCTGAATCAGTTTCGCACGATTGGTGGCCTGATCCCGCTGCAAAACTCACCGACCCTTTCTAGCGGCAGCTTACTGCACAGCCGCTACATGGTGCTCAACGACACGCCGATTGCTCACAGCCAGAGCACCAGCAATCCGCTCTACACGCCGCAAGGCAACCAGGCGGCCAAAAATGGCAACATTTTTGCCACCACCCAAATCCAGGCAGACCACACCTGGGCCATCAACTTCTGGATTTCGGCCCCATTTCACCTGACGCCAATCATTGATCCAGCACTGGAAACCGTAGGTTACGGCAACTTTAATGCCCCAAGCGGCACCTTCCGCATGGCGGCGGTGCTGGACGTGCGCTCAGAGCACGGCAGCGCCAGCGGCACCACCTATCCGCTTTTCTTCCCCGGCGACGGCACAACGACCTGGGTGGTACGCCACAGCCTGTTTGAGTGGCCCGATCCGCTGGCCAGCTGCCCTGGTTATCAACGCCCCGCAGGTGCCCCCATTGTCTTGCAGCTGGGTGATGGCAGCACCACACCGCGCGTCACCAGTCATTCGTTGGCGGTAAACGGCCGTGTGGTAGAAAGCTGCCGTTTTACCGAGACCACCTACAGCAATCCCGACAACTACGCGCAGACCACCGGCCGCAAAATCCTCAATGAACAGGATGCCGTGGTGATCATGCCCCGTTCCCCACTGCTGGCCAACAGCACCTACACCGCCACCGTCGTGGCCGATGGGCAGACGTATACCTGGTCGTTCACCACCGGCAGCCCGCCCACGGAATGAGGTGTACTTGACAAGGTGACCGGGTGATAAGGTGACCTTTGGGACAACTTTGAATCAGGCTAATTTTGAGGAAGGCATCGCTTTGTGGCGGTGCCTTTTTTTGTGAATGGGCCAGTGCACTACCGATTACCGCACTTTTTGCAAACGGCCGCTTGTTTGCCCCATTTCCGTTACGGCAGGCACAAAGGTAAAGTCAGACAGCCACGAGGTTTCCGGGGCCATCGTCAGGCGGGCCAGGGCGACCAACACGCTGTCGTAATTCACCCGCCAGCCAGCGAAGTGACGCCACGCCGCCTCGCGGTCTGGCTGCATGGGTACCCCCTGGCTCACCAACCGGTCATATGCCTCGTTAAACTCGGCCTGGGTGACGCTGATCGGATCGTCCGGGAAGTGCGGATCGGCGTTGTACGGCACCTGGAAGGCATCGGCGATGTGGCGCAGCGCCACGTTCCCGGCACGAATCACCAGCGCCTGAGACGGCGGATCATCTTCTGGCCGCACCACGGCGCTGAGGAAGAGTGCGGCCCCATCCAGCACCGCCCCGGCAGAGACTACCCAACTCTGGTGCGCCCGCGGTGAGCGAAAAAAGACCAGCGCCGCCAGCGAGGTGTGGCTTTCATCGAGCTGGGTAAACCAGTGCTCCCAATGATCCCAAAAATTCTGCGATGACTGCAAATTGCCCAGCCCGTGCAGCCGCCACACCAGTTCCGGGGCCGTGGGCGGTGCCCCGGCGCGCACTTCCAGCAGGGAAACCGATTCTTCGCGCTGGGAAAAAGCAGTGTACATCGTCGGCAGATAGGAGATCAGCATGGCCACCAGGATCAGCCCGGCCGTGGCTTCCACAAAGGCGAGGATAGTTTGGGGCAGGGAATCGGCCGTGGCAAACCCCAGGGTGAGAATGGACGAGCCGCTGAGGAGAAACGCGTCTTGCCAGGGGGTGACGCCCATGGCCCAAAACATCGCGGCAAACCCCACGCAGGTAAGGAAGAGCCAGGCGGGTACCAGCAGCAGCAAACTCATCGGCGCATAGAGAGCCATGAGCCCATCACGCTGTTCATACGTGGGCAGGCCCTTCATCATGAGCTTAAACACGCGCCCGACTGACCTAAACACAATGTGGGTGAGCTTAACAGAAGCACTGCGCGGCAGCACAAAGGTACGCGTGGCGGAAAGAAACGTATACGCCGCCAGAAATAGGCCCAACATGAAAACCAAAACTCGCAGCAGAATCATGAGGCGATCATAACGCGGTTTCGGCCGTCTGCCTACGATGACGCGGTGGTGTGATACGGCCGTCCTCCACCCACGCCTGCTTGTGACATTTGTCACAATAACTCCGTGACACCCCTCGCTAACGGCCGTACCGTCCATCTCCTATACTTTCAATGTATTCGGATAAGCGAATAGATGCATAAGCTATAAGGTGGACTGATGGAAATTCCCCAGATTGAAGAGTTAGAACTATTACACGCCAACATCTGCCAGGCGCTCGGTGACCCCAAGCGGATTCAAATTTTATACGCGCTGCACGGCGAACCACGCTATGTCTCTGCCCTGGCTGACGATTTGGGGATGCCTCAACCGACCGTTTCCCGCCATTTGCAGGTGCTGCGGCAGCGTTCGCTGGTGCTCACCGAGCGCGATGGCCAGACGGTGGTCTACAGCCTGGCCGATCCGCGCATCATTGAAGTGCTCAACACCATGCGCCGGATCATGCGTGATGCTCTGGACCGCCAGACCAATGTTTTAGCCTGAGCCACACATTCCCGCACCAAGCCAGTTATGAAGGGGGGCTTTCTGCGGCATTTATCAATTGAATCAGACAGCAGTGCGCTCGATGAATTTGGCTCTTCAGGAATTCACGGGAGTGCCTGGACGTGATGCGTGAAACGTGAAACGTGACCGGAAGGCATCACGTTTCACGCTTCACGTTTCATACCAAGCCCCAACGAGCCATGAACTGTGTTCACTGAATTGTCTGAACCAGCCCTGAAGGGTAAGAACCAATGAACACGTTCAAATATATTTGGATTGTTGGCCTCACCACAACTTTGCTGCTGATTGCCATTCCCATCATTATTTGGATTCCCAACGAACCCGCCAAAGCAGACGATCCATGGGCCAGCGTAGATGACCCGATCCCCCACACAGACCACACCGATCTGATTCAAGGGCCATTGACGACGGGGCCAGAGGTAACGGCCGTTTGCCTCGAATGTCACGAAGAGGCCAGCCATCAGATGATGCAAACTGTCCATTGGACCTGGGAAAGTGAGCCCGTTCTCCTGCCCGGTCGCGACGAACCCGTTACCATCGGCAAGGCCAATCAGATCAACAACTACTGCATTGGCATTCGCGGCAATGAACCGGGCTGTACTCGCTGCCACGCGGGTTACGGCTGGGAAGACGATACCTTCGACTTTAGCGAAGAGACAAACGTCGACTGCCTGGTTTGCCACGCCGATACCGGCCTGTACAGCAAAAGCACTGCAGGCCGTCCCGCCGAAGGGCTGGACCTGGTAGCGGCCGCGCAAAGTGTGGCTTCCCCGACGCGGCAAAACTGCGGCAGCTGCCACTTTAACGGCGGTGGTGGCAATGCCGTCAAACATGGCGACATGGATGAAAGCCTCTACTTCCCCTCGGAAGAGATTGATGTGCACATGGGGCGCTTTGACTTTCAATGTATCGACTGCCACAAAACAGATGATCACCAGATTCAGGGGCGGGCCATGTCTGTCAGCGTGAACAGCGAGAACCAGGTAGCCTGCACCGACTGTCACAACAGCACGCTGCACGAGGATGCCCGCATCAACGACCACGTCAACACCGTTGCCTGCCAGACCTGCCACATCCCGGAAGGGGCGGTGCGCGATGCTACCAAGATGGATTGGGACTGGTCTACCGCCGGGGATGCAACCATTCCTGAAGATCCACACGTGTACCTGCGCATTAAGGGCAGCTTTGTCTATGAACAGGGTTTTATGCCGGACTACATCTGGTACAACGGCACATCTGACCGTTATCTGCTGGGTGATCTCATTGACCCCACCCAGCCCACGAAGATCAACGAGCCGCTGGGCAGCATCGATGATCCCAACGCGCTCATCTGGCCGTTCAAAGTGCATAACGGCAACCAGATTTATGACACGGTAAACAGCTACCTGATCCAGCCCAAGACGGTGGGGGAAGGCGGTTATTGGACCGAGTTCGACTGGGCGCTGGCGGCCGAACTGGGGGCCGAAGCCACCGGCATGTTGTTCAGCGGTTCGTACGACTTTGCTCCCACGGTGATGTACTGGAATTTGTCGCACATGGTGCAGCCTAAAGAAGATGCGCTGCAATGTTACGACTGCCACGGCGAGAACGGCCGTATGGATTGGGAAGCACTTGGTTACTTCGGCGACCCCATGGAATGGGGCGGCCGCGATCAGTTCTCTACCGCTGCTCAGGATTAAAAAAGCACCCTCACCCCAACCCTCTCCCAGAGGGAGAGGGAGCCATTCCCTCCCCCTTTGGGGGAGGGCCAGGGAGGGGGTTAAAATACGGATTTTCGATGAACAGTTCAAGAAAATTTCAACTTCGTTCTACAAAACTTTGGCTGATTGCTTTGCTGGGGCTGGGGGCGCTGCTGCTGGTGGCCCAACAAACCCTGGCCCAGGACGGTACACCAACGGATCCCACACCCACTGGCCCGCCGCTGCATCCCAACTTTGCCTTGTTGGATGCTGCTGGCGGCAACGTCCTGGACAGCGGTGCACCCATCTCCACCATGAACACCTGCGGCACCTGCCACGACACCGAATTTATCGCCGAACACAGCTTCCATGTGGATGCTGGTTTAAGTGAAATGAGCGCACCGGGGGAGACGGGCAACGGCCGTTCCTGGGACACCAGCACCGGCACGTTCGGTAAATGGAATCCCCTGGTTTACCACTACCTCACCCCCGCAGGCGACGACGCGGTAGACCTGACCACCCCCGGCTGGCTGATGCTCTTCAGCGACCGGCACGTGGGCGGTGGCCCGGCCGTCACCAGCCGCGCTGGCGACCCGCTGCTGAGTTTGGCCGCCGATGCCGCTGATCTAGATGCCAGCGTTGTGGACCCGGCGACGGGTGAATTGGTGGGCTGGGATTGGCAGCAGTCTGGCGTGGCGGAAATGAACTGCTTCCTCTGCCATCTGCCCGAGGCCGACAACACGGCGCGTATTGCCGCGATGCAGGCGGGCGACTTTGCCTGGGCCAGCACGGCGACTTTACTGGGCACTGCGGTGGTGACAGAGACGGTGGACGGCCGTTTCCAATACAACCCCGCCGCCTTCGACGAAGCTGGTTTGCTGCGCGACGGCATGATCAACGTGCAGGACCCCACCAACGCCAACTGCGGCAGCTGCCACGGCGTTGTCCATACCGATCTCAGCACCCCGCTCACCCTCACCGAACTGCAAACCGGCGACTGGAGCACCCTGACCACCGGGCAGGTGATGTCGCCGCAACGGCTGCTCAACTCCGGCCTGAACCTGGCCGACAAAGGCACGCTCTCCCGCTCGTGGGACATTCACCTGGAGCGGGTGGTTGACTGCGTGGACTGCCATTACGCGCTCAATAACCCGGTTTATTACCAGGAGACGGACGAGGATCAGCTTGAGCATCTCGTCTTTGATCCGCGCCGTTTGGACTTTGGCGAATACCTCTACCGGCCGCTGCACGAGTTTGCCAAAGGCTCCAGCGCCCAGGGCACGCTTGCCCCGCAATACGACAACAGCCTGCGCCGCTGCGACGACTGCCACAGCATCGCAGTGACGCACAACTGGCTGCCCTACAAAGACCGCCACATGGACGCCGTCAGCTGTGAATCGTGCCATATCGGCGACATTTATGCGCCTGCGCTGCAATCGGTAGACTGGACCGCCCTGCAGGCCGACGGCACGCCGCTAACCGCGTATCGCGGCATCGAAGGCGAAATTGGCCAATCGGGCAGCCTGGTGACGGGTTACGAACCGGTGCTGCTGCCCCGCGAAAACGCGGACGACAGCACGACACTCGCGCCGCACAACCTGGTTTCCACCTGGTTCTGGGTGTATGGCGAGCCGGAACGCCCGGTGCGCGAGCAAGATTTGCAGGCCGCGTGGTTTGACGGCGACGACTATGCCGACGAGATAGTTGAACTGTTTGATGGGGATGGGAACGGCCGTCTCGCCACCCCCGAACTCATTCTCGACAGCGACGCCAAAGTTAGCCTGATTGCCGAACGACTGGCCGCGCAAGGGTTGGCCAACCCGCGCATCAGCGGCGAAATCCAGCCGTACAGCATCAACCACAACGTCGGCGGGGCCGATTGGGCCGTACGCGACTGCGCCACCTGCCACGGCGAAGAATCGCGCATCAGCCAGCCGCTAACGCTGGCCAGCTACCTGCCCGGCGGCGTGTCGCCTACCTTCGTCAACGATGGCGGCAGCCGCTTCAACGGCACGCTCACCGTCACCGACGAGGGTGCGTTGCAATATGCGCTGGTCACCAACGAAGTAGGCCTGTACATCCTGGGCCACGACGCCGTAAACGTGATTGACTGGATCGGCATCATCCTCTTCCTGGGGGTGTTTGCCGGGGTGATTGTGCACGGCGGGCTGCGCTACGCCGCCCTGCGCCGCCGTCCGCCCAGCCAGCCGCAATTGCGCGAGCTGTACATGTACTCCGTCTACGAGCGGCTGTGGCACTGGCTGCAAACTGTCGCCATCCTGCTGCTCATCGTCACCGGGCTGATCATTCATAAACCAGACAAATTTGGCGCGTTCAGCTTTGCCTACATGGTGCAGGTACACAACATTTTGGCCGCCATCCTGGTGATCAACGCCTTCCTGTCGTTGTTCTATCACCTGGTCAGCGGCGAAATTAAGCAGTACCTGCCGCGCCCGCGGGGCTTCTTCGACCAGGCGATTGAGCAGAGCCTGTACTACGTGCGCGGCATCTTCCGCGGCGATCCACACCCATTTGAGAAGGTGCCAGAACGTAAGCTGAACCCGCTGCAGCAGGTGACCTACTTCGGCATTCTCAACGTGCTGCTGCCGCTGCAAATTCTCACCGGCATTTTGATGTGGGGGGCACAGCGTTGGCCCGACATTGCCGCGCGATTGGGCGGGCTGCTGTTCCTGGCCCCGTTCCACACGCTGATTGCCTGGCTGTTTGCCACCTTTATTGTGATGCATGTCTATCTAACCACCACCGGCCACACGCCGCTGGCGGGCATCAAGTCGATGATGTTGGGCTGGGATGAGGTGGAAGTTCACGATCCCGCCGCAGCCCATGATTAAACCGTAGGGGCGAGGCAGTTGGAAAGCCAACTCCGTCTGCAAAATAAGCTGAGGTGCAACTGCCTCGCCCTTACAGAAAGGAGATCGCAACTATGACAACCTTGAGTTCACCCAATTCGGAAACACGCCGAGGGTTGAAGGTATTTAGCCAGCGCGCAGCCAGAGATTATGTCAATCCATACCTGGCCGGGATTTTGCTGGGGGTGGTGCTGTTTGGCGCTTTTTTCCTGACCGGCAACGGTTTGGGCGCTTCTGGCGGCCTGAACCGGATACTGGTGGTGGTGCAAGACGCCATTGCCCCGGAGCACGTAGACCGCAACGCCTACCTGATCACGATGGCGGGTGGTGAGAAGAACCCGCTGGACAACTGGGTGGTGTTCATGTCGATAGGCACGGTGATGGGTGGTTTTGTGGCGGGGTGGCGCAACGGCCGTATCAAGCTCGAAACTAACAAAGGGCCGCAAATCTCTGCCCGCACCCGTTGGGTAGCCGCCTTTGTGGGCGGCACGCTGATGGGCTACGGGGCACGCTTTGCCCGCGGCTGTACCTCCGGGCAGGCGCTGTCTGGCGGGGCGGTGCTGTCGGTGGGCAGTTGGGCGTTTATGTTTGCCGTCTTTGGCGGCGGCTACGCCCTGGCTTATTTCGTCCGCAAACTTTGGAACTGATTAATAGGACACAGATTTACACAAATGAACGCAGATTTTTTCTTTTCTCTCTGCGCCTCCGCGTCTCTGCGTTAAATTCTTGAGGTGAATGATGGCTACTTTTCCTTTACCACTCACACAACTCCTCGGACATTGGGGAGCCTACGTTGTCTACTTGATCATCGGTTTTGCCTTTGGCTACGTGCTGGAGATTGCCGGTTTTGGCAATTCTAAGAAGCTGGCGGCGCAGTTCTACTTTAAAGAGCTGACCGTGCTGAAGGTGATGTTTAGCGCCATTGTCGTGGCCATGGTCTTGATTTTCCTGGCTTCGGCCGTTGGGCTGCTCGATTACAACCTTATTTATGTCAATACGACCTACCTGTGGCCCGGCATCGTCGGCGGGCTGATCATGGGGGTGGGCTTCATCATTGGCGGTTTTTGCCCCGGCACCTCACTGGTGGCCGCAGCCACGCTGAAGCTGGACGGCATCTTTTTTGTCCTGGGCGTCTTCTTTGGCATCTTCCTCTTTGGCGAGACGGTGGGCGGCTTTGATCAATTCTGGAACTCCTCGTACATGGGGCGTTACACCTTGATGGATTGGTTGGGCTTACCCACTGGGGTGGTGGTGCTCCTGGTGGTGTTGATGGCCCTGTTTATGTTCTGGGGTTCGGAAAAGCTGGAGCAGATTTTTGGCGGCAAAGCGGCTAATGCTGAGCCAAAGTGGCGTATTGGGGCGGGTGGGGCGCTGGCGCTGACGGCCGTTGCCGTCATCATCATTGGCCAGCCCACCACACTGGACCGCTGGAACCGCATGGCCGACGAGAAGACGGTGGCGCTGGAAGAACGTGCCGTGCAGGTACATCCCGCCGAGATGTTAGAACATCTGCATGATCCCAAGCTGAAGGTGATTATGCTGGACGTGCGCAGCGAGGCCGATTACAACCAGTTCCATATTCTGGACGCGCAGCGCGTGTCGCTGGAGGATATTCCCGCGCTGGTGCCAGCGCTGCACCTGGAACCGGCCAACGCCCTCTTTTTTGTGATGAGCAACGATGAAACGGCCGCTACCGAAGCGTGGAAAATCTTACAGGCGGAAAGTGTGCCCAACGTCTACATTTTGGAAGGCGGCATCAACAACTGGCTGACCCTCTTTGCCAACGATGAATTCCTGGCGGCCAATCCGCGTGTCTCACACGCCGATGACCAGCTGGCCTACACCTTTGCTGCGGCCCTGGGTGCCCGGCAGACCCCTGCCGAACCAGACCCGCACCAGTACGAATTTATCTACGAACCCAAGGTGATTTTGCAGCTAAAACGCGCCCCCACCAGCGGCGGCTGCGGCTGATCAAACGTTTCGTGTGAACCTCCTTTGGCAAACGGATGCTTCCCAGTGGAAGCATCCGTTTTGCTTTGGCCGTTCAGAGGGATGGAGACGAGCGCCGTGTGGAAGGAACACAGTTTTTTCTCTGCGCCTCCGCGACTCTGTGTTGAATTATTTTGCAGGAGTGAGCACAGGCGAAGGAGCGAGGCTGCACCACTGCTCACGGGGCCAACTGCCAGGGCACATCCGGGCGGATTTTCTGGCCAAAGTTGATCAATTCGTCAATGCGGTTGGTGCGCTCCAGCGTCTGGATGAGGTTGAGCGCCTTGAGCCGGTGCTCATCACCGGCAAGGTTTTCATAGGGCACCTTCAGGTCGAAGCAGAGCGTTTGCAGGTCGCCAGGGCTAAAGCGGTCGGCCAAAACCTGGCGCAGGTGGACGAGGAGGTTGTGCGGGACCTGGGGTTGGGTGACGGCCGTTTCCCCCCGCTGCTTTTGCTGTTCTTTTTGCGCCTGGTAAGCCAGCACACGCCGCTTCCAGTCGGCAAACACCCCCTTAAATTCGGCGCTGGCCAGCAGGCTCTCGTTGGGCTTGATGTGCATCACGTACCAGTCGTAGCCCGTTTCCAGCAGCCCTTCGTACTTCAGCCCATCCTCCACCACCACCAGCAGTGGATGCCCCAGCGTGTAAGCCATCGTCGCCTCGATCTGGTTCCAGACGGTGGGCAGATTCAGCCCCTGCAGGCGTGCCTCCTGCGTACTGCCCCGCTTGTCGATGGCCTCCACCAGGTGCGTGCGCTCGTAGGCCATGATGATTGACCCGGCGCACTCGTGCATCAGCTCTTTGATGGCCACCAGGGGCTGCTTGCTGGAAAAGTAGGTGCGGCCCACCGTTTGCGGCAGCAGGTCGTTCATTTGCAGGTATTGCTCGACGGTTTCCACAAGCTGCTGGTGCTGCTTGTTTTCCGTACGGCCGACGCTTAAAAAGATTTTGGTGGCGGACATCGGTAACTCCTGGGTTGGGTGGGTGATGGCTTCTATTGTAGCAGGGGGAGGGAAATTGTGAATCGTGAAGTTTGAAAGGGGAATGGGTAACGGCCAGAATAAGGAAACTGCGCATAACAGGCGCACCCGCCTATGGTATAATCCCGCCAATCTAAATTGCTAGGAAGCTTAAAGGAGGTGGTTATCATGTCCATCACAAAAGAAATCCTGAAAGCAGAAATTGATAGGGTTGAGGAAAAGTACCATGAAGCACTCTATCGAATTATTAAAGCGTTAGAGGACCGTCCGCCAACCAAATCTGACAAGTCAGAGTGGCAGCAGTTTATTGAGGCCACCTATGGCAGTACGCAAAATGCGCCTATTGAACGAGGTCCCCAGGGGACTTTTGAGGTCCGTGATTCGCTGACATGAAGTATTTGCTGGACACTAACACCTGCATTCGTTATTTGAACGGCCGTTCCCCAAACCCCCATCACGCACAACACCCGCGAATTCAGTCGCCTCAACAATCTACAATTAGCAAATTGGGAAGCTGAATAAGATGTCCATACAGCCAAGGAAAATCATAGAGAAGCGTTTTCCACACGATGCGGCATCAGCTGGTACCCCATTGCCCGCATAATGGCGTTGATGTTGTCCAGGCGAGGATTGCCCTTGGCCGACAGCGCCTTTTGCAACCCCTGCCGGGTCATCCCCACCTCTTCCGCCATCGTGGAAATGCCCTTAACCCGCGCAATGATGCGCAGAGCCGAAAGCAGCGTGGCCGAATCCCCATCTTGCGCATAATCGGCAAACGTTTCCTGAAGAAATTCATCAATTTCTTCGGGATGTTGGGTGAAGTATTCCACCGTGATTTGATCAAGTGTGCGGTAATCAGTCATGTGATTTGTACTCCTGCCAGTAAGCTTGCGCCTTTTCAATATCTCGCCTTTGGCTACTTTTGTCGCCGCCGCAAAGCAGAATGACAATAGTGTCCCCATCTTCGGCAAAATAGACACGATAGCCAGCGCCAAAAAAGAAGCGCAGCTCGTTTATGCCATCGCCTACGGACTTAGAGTCACCATAGTGACCTTGCTCCAAACGCAATAACCGTTTGAGAATTCGGCGACGGCTTGTGGGGTCGCGGAGGCTGTTCAGCCATTCAGTAAAAGGTTCATGGCCAACGGCCGTTCGGTAAACGATTACAGTTTTAGGGTTAGGCATAAAAACCTTTATATGAAAATTATATGGGTGCAAACTATAGTTTGCAATAGGCAAAAGAGATGCGATATTTTATCAAAAGGTGAAGGAAGGGAACACGGCCGTTTTACAACCCACCCCCCCAACGCTATACTTCTCCCATGACAGACGTGCTCGTTCAATTGACCCCCACCCAACAGGCCGCCATTGCGGCCGAACAGACCAGCTTTTTGCTTGGCCCGGCCGGGACGGGCAAAACGGCCGCTCTCCAA
Organism: Anaerolineae bacterium; assembly: GCA_020848035.1. Classification (GTDB taxonomy): domain Bacteria; phylum Chloroflexota; class Anaerolineae; order Promineifilales; family Promineifilaceae; genus Leptofilum. The sequence continues at coordinate 86,232 of JADLAX010000032.1, forward strand.
CAACGCCTCCTCCGCCTGCTGCAAGACGGCGAACCCGCCTACACCCTCCTGGTCATTGTCGCCGAGCCGGACCAGGCACCGGATTTCCTGGACGCCGTGCACCAGTCCGGCCTGGGGCCGTACGCCGACCTGAAGATCACCACCTACACCCAGATGGCGATGGAAATGGTAAAGCTGTTCTGGCCGCTGGTCGCACGGTCGGCGGGGTTTGAACGGCCGTATCATCCCCCCACCTTCCTCAGCTACGATCTGGCCCAATTGCTCATGTGGCACATCATCACCCCCATGCTCAACGAAGGCGCGTTTGCCGACCTGCGCCTGCGCCCCCAGCAAATCGTCAGCCAGCTGCTAGACACGCTCAACCGGGCCGCGCTCAACAGTCTGAGCCTGAACGACGCTATCGAGCGGCAAATTCGCACCTGGGCGGGCGAGCCAGAGCGCATCCGCCACCTGAACGAAGCGGCCACCGCCGCCCGCAGCTTCCGCGCCACCTGCCTGCGCGACAGCCTGCTGGACCTCTCGCTGGCCGTCGAAGTGTTCGACACGCAGCTGGTGCAGCATCCCGAGTTCCACAAATATTTCAGCGAGCGCTACCGCCACCTCATCGTGGACAACATCGAGGAGCAAACGCCCGCCGGGCAAAATTTTGTGGCCGAACTGATGAACGAAACAGTGACAACGGCCGTTGCCTACGACGCGGCCGGTGGCTACAAACGGTTCCTCGCCGCCGACCCGCTGGGCGCCAACAAGTTCCGCAGCCTCAGCGCCTACGCCTTTGACTTCCAGGAGCCGTTCATCACCAACACGCCGCTGAGCCACCTGGCCAACCTGGTGGAAAACCAGCTCATGCACACCACCAAACCATTTGCCGAAGCGCCGCAGGCGATTCTGGGCACCGTTGGCGGCCGTTACCGGCGCGAAATGGTCATTCAGCTGGCCGAGGCCCTGGTGGATCTGATGGCCGAGCACCAGCTGCACCCGTCCGAAATTGCCATTGTTGCGCCGTACCTGGACGGCGCGCTGCGCTACATGCTGGAAAACGCCTTCCGCGACGCCGGGCTGCCCTACTACCTGCTGCGCCGCCGCTCCAGCCCGCGCGACGAACCGCGCGTGCGCGCCTGGCTCACCTGGCTGGCCCTGGCCCACCCCGATTGGCACCTGTCGCCCAGCCCGTTCGACGTGGCCGAGGCGCTCACTCTCAGCATTCACGGCCTGGACGCCGCCCGTGCCGAACTGCTCACCGAGTCGCTCTACCGCCCCGAAACGGCCGAACTCCTGCCCATTGCCGAGCTGGCCGACCGCATTCAGAGCCGCGTTGGCATGGACTTTGTTGGGTTGTACGAGGAGATTCGCCTGTGGCTGGCCGGGCAAGACGGCCGTGCCAGCATCGACGTCTTTCTGCACCGGCTGTTTACCCTGCTGTCCGAGCGCCGCTTTCAGCCAGAACCAGATGTGGCCGGAGCGGCCGTTTGCGATTGGCTGGTCCAGGCGGCAACCCGCCTGCGCCAGTCGGCCGAGGCGATTGGGCTGCACGCCCCCGCCGCCGTGGGCAACGCCTTCATTGATGGCATCAACCAGGGGCTGGTGACGGCCAATCCACCCGAGTTGGGCGACCCGCCCGATCCCAACGGCATCATGATTTCCACCATTTACGGCTATTTGCTGGCTGGACGGCCAGTGCGGGTGCAGGTGTGGCTGGAAACGGCCGCAACTGGCTGGTGGGACATCCCCAATCAACCGCTCAGCAACGCCTTCGTCCTGGCGCAAAGCTACGACCCCAGCCAGCCCTGGACGATGGACAACGACTTCCTCATCCGCAACCAGCTGCTCAGCCGCATCGTGCGCGGCCTGACGGCGCGGTGCAGCCAGGGCATCCTCCTGGCCAGCAGCGACCTGGACCGGCGCGGTGTGCGCCAGGATGGCCCGCTGTGGCGCGCTCTGCAAGCGGTGCGGTGAGAGCGAAAAGCAGTAAAAAGTAAAAAGTAAAAAGTAAAAGCCGCTTTCACTTCCCTCTTCATCCCTCACCCCTCATCTCTCATCCCTCATCCCTGACCTATTTCCCTGTGAACGGAAAGTAAAAAGTTGTTCGGGGGCGAAACGGCCGTACTCCTCTGTGTTATACTGCCCAAAGAAAAGGGAGCCTCTTCTCATAAGGCAAGTTGAAACTTTAATCTTTACACTAAAAACAGGCAGCGGAAGCCCAACACCACCCCGGCGGTGATCCCCTAACAGAGCCCGGCAGCGTCCGGCAGCAGAGGGTAACATGGCAGTCAAGTCTCAACAGGAAATTTTAATCATTGAAGATGACCCCGTGATTCAAGGGATTTTGTCCATGAATCTGACCGATGAAGGGTACCAGGTGCTCACGGCTGGTGAAGGGCTGGTGGGCGTCCGCCTGGCCACCGAAGCGCAGCCCGGTCTCATTTTGATGGACATGCGCCTGCCCGACATCACCGGTTGGGAAGCCACCCGCCGCCTCAAGGCCCAGCCTGAAACGCATCACATCCCCATCATTGCCCTGACCGCCCAATCTACCTCTGAAGATTTGCGCCGCTGTTTTGATGCCGGCTGCGATGCCTTTATGACCAAACCAATTCAGTTTTCCCAGCTGTTTACCAAAATTGAGATGCTGCTAAACCGATCGGACAATGCGCTGGAGTAACAGAGTGCCGTGATTTGAACCGCGCTTACCGGGTCAACGGTTCGTGTTGTTATGAACAAGAAGCTGAAAAAAGATGAGCACGCTCTGGTGCTTGTTGTGGATGATAACGATCTGAATGCCGATTTGCTGGCGCAGCGCCTGCTGGATCAGGGGCATGGGGTGATGGTGGCGCGCAACGGCCGTATCGCCCTGAGCATGCTCGCCCAACACCCCATCGACATTATCTTGCTGGACATCATGATGCCTGAAATGAGCGGCTTTGAGCTGCTGGAAATTGTCAAAGCCGATCCCACGCTGCAAAACATCCCCGTTATCATCATTTCCGCCGCCGACGACGCGGCCAACATCATCAAAGGCATTGAGCTGGGTGCGGAAGATTATCTGCCCAAGCCGTTTAACATGCCGCTGCTCAGCGCCCGCATCAAGGCGAGCATGGCGCGCAAGCGGATGATTGACCAGGAACAGGCGCGCCTGAAAGAGATTGCCACGCTGCAAGCCATTGATGCTGAACTAAACGCCACGTTGGACATGCGCCGCGTAATGGAAATTTCGCTCAGCTGGGCGCTGCGCCAGCTGGGCGGCGAAGCGGGCATCATGGGCACGCTGGCCGAGGATCGGCTGCATGTGCTGGCGTTTCAGGGCTATACCTACGAGATTTACGAGGATTCCCCCTTTGTGCTGCTGGACCAGCTGCCTGCGGCGCAGCAGGCGCTGCATTTCGGTGATCTGGCCTACGATCCACAAACGGAGCGGGCCGGGCTGCTGGTGCGTACCCAGAGCCAGATTGTGCTGCCGCTGTACCGGGAAACGGCCGTTATCGCCCTGCTCGTATTGGAAAGTACCCAACCCAACCAGTGGCAGCCGGAAGACCTCACCTTCCTCAAGCGATTGGGCAACCATGCGGCCATCGCCCTGGCCAATGCCCAGCTGGTGGAAGCGATGAAGGTGGCTAACCAGGCCAAAAGCGAATTTGTCTCCTTCGTCTCGCACGAGCTCAAAATCCCCATGACTAGCATCAAGGGGTATGCCGATTTGCTGCTCTCCGGCAACTTCGGCCCAATCAACGAAGCACAAACGACGTTTCTAGACACCATTCGCAACAACGTCAACCGCATGAACCGCCTGGTGAGCGATTTAACCGACGTCTCCCGGCTGGAATCGGGCCAGCTGCACCTGGAAACCCGCCCCATCCAGCTGGCGGAAGTGGTAGCAGAGGTGGCCTCATCTACGCGGGCCCAGATTGAGGAGAAGCAGCAAACCCTGGTGCTCACCGTGCCGAACAATTTGCCCGATGTCTGGGCCGACCGCACCCGCCTGGCGCAAATCCTGACCAACCTGGTGAGCAATGCCTACAAGTACACGCCGGAAAACGGCCGTATCACCATCTGCGCCGAGGAGATGAACAGCGTTAACGAAGACGCCGAAGTCCAGCCCATGATTCATGTTTCGGTGGCCGACACCGGCCTGGGCATCAAAGACGACGAGCAGAAGGCGATTTTCAACAAGTTTTTCCGGGGCAGCGACGACCAGGCGCTGCGCTCACCGGGCACGGGGTTGGGGCTAAACATCACCAAGAATTTAGTGGAACTGCATGACGGCCGTATCTGGTTCGAAAGCAAATACCGCGAGGGGACGACGTTTCACTTCATCATTCCGGTGGCGAATGGGCATGGGGGGTGAAGGGGTGAAGGGGTGACAAGGTGAAGGGGTGAAGGGGTGACAAGGTGACCGGGTGAGGGGAGGGTTGCCCGCGAGCCAAAAAGGTTTTTGAGGCTTGCTACACGTTTTGTAATTGTCTTTCCCGCGCAGGCGGGAATCCACTCCCCCGCTAAATTTATGGATGCCCGCCTGCGTAGGTATGACAGGAAAAGTTGATTTTAAGGATTAAAAGCCCTCAAGTTTGAGCAGAATTCCTCATCCAAAAAGTTCCACTTGCTCATGATTGATCATTGTTCATGATCAAATGCCCTTCAAGCATTTCTGCATAAGTCATAATTTTGCTTTCTCGGCTGCCTTCAATTTCTTGGAACGTATCGCCTGCTGTCATTCGCCTAGCCGCTTCCGCATATCCCTCTTGGTACCCACAACTGGACACAACAATCTGGCCATTGCAAAGCAGTTTGTACGTTAACTTCTTAGTTTCAGGTTGCCGTTGAACAAAGACCAGCCGATAAGAATTCATAGAGAGCCTCCATTAACCATTGGCCATTAACCATTGACCATTATTCATCCAAATCTTCCAGAATTGCCCCCCCAACCGGGGCCAGGTCTGGCTCGGCGGCCAGCAGGGCTTCCAGATCGGTGATAGCACGGCCGAGTTGGGCGTCGTTGCCGTCGTAGCGGGCCAGCAGGGTGAGACCAGCGTCGTACGCTTCATCGGCCAGGCGGAACTCCTCCAGACGCAGGGCCGTCAGCCCCACTTTGAACACTGTTTCGGTGAGGTCGTTCAGGGCGTTTTCGCTGGCGGGCTGGATGAGCTGGGTGGCCTGCAAATAGTCGGCCAGCGCTTCCGGGTAGCTGCCCGCCTGGTAGCGCGCGTCGCCGCGTCGCAGGTAGTGCCAGCCCACATTGGCATCCGCAAAAAAGTCGCGCCAGGTCTGGTGCTCGGCGGGGTTCAGGGCGTAGGCCCGCTCAACGTCGGCGATGATTTGGGTGTAGATGCGGGCGGCGCTGGCTTCCCAGCCCGGCTTGGCGGGGAAAAGATCGCGCACGACGCGGAAGCCGTATTCGGCCCGGTAGCGCCAGTACAAATCGGGGCGAGCGAGATTGGAGACGGCCGTTTCCCGCCCCCGCCCATTATCCACCAATGGCCAATACCACTGCGTCAAATCCACGTTGTCATAGCTCAGGCCAAAGGCCGCCAGGTTGGCGCCCGCCTCGCGCACCACAACAATATCCTCGGCGGCGACGGCCAGCTCCAGACCCAAATTGCCCAGCAGGGCAGCTGGCTGCCAACGGCCGTCCAACAAAGCTGCCTGCGCCAGGGCAAAAGCGGTGGCCGCATCGGTGATGTCGGCCGGATCAACTTCCACATCGGAGCTGCGCAGCAGTTCCAGCAGCGGGGCGACGTTGGCGCTGGTCCGGTCGGCAAACTGGATCAGATCGGCTTCGGCCAGCAAAACGGCCGCTCCATCATCGGCGGCTTTGGCCCGGTTTAGCCCTTCGGCATACCACTGCTCGGCCCGGTCAAAATCACCCAGGGCCACGGCGGCCAGCCCGGCCTTAAACGGGGCCCGCACAATTTCTGGGGCACGCGTGGCCACCAGTTCGTAGTAGCCCAGGGCCACCTCGTACTCGCCGTTGGCAAAACGGCCGTCCCCCTGCGCCAGCGATCCCTCGGTTGCCCGTGGGTAGATGAGTTCGCGCCAGCGGTTGGGCTGGTAATCGCCAAAATCGGTGGGGTTGAGGGCCAGGGCGGCGTTGGTATCGTCCAGGGCATCAAACAGCCAGACCCGCGCCGATGGACCCGTGCCCGCAGGCAGGTTGAGCCAGATGCCGTAGGCGGTGCGGCCACGCACGTGCCAGTAGCTGGCGTTGGTGGGGTCCAGTTCGATCGCCGCCGAGTAGCTGTCGATGGTGCCTTTGAGCACGTCCACCAGGTCGTAGCCGGGGCAGCTGCGCAGCAGGTACTGCACTCGCGCCAGCGATTGGTACGTCTCGGCGATGTCGGCGGGGGCGCGGCCGGGCAGGGCAACGGCCGTCTGGAAATTCTCGATCGCCAGCTTGAGTTCGGCGGCCGAGGCCAGCTTTTGCGCTTCGCTCAGGTTGGGATCGGCGCAGCGGTCCTGGGCCAGGGAGTTTTGCCCATCTTGCAGCATGCCCAGCCGCCAGTGCAGTGTGCCCAGCGAGACGTAGATGGTGGGGTCGTTGGGCGCCAGTTCGGCCGTTTTTTCCCACGCCTGCCGCGCCTTGTCGTAGTCGCGCAGGGAGTAGTAGCTAAAACCCAGCCCCAGATATGCTTCGGCTGAGCGGTCGTTGAGGGAGACGGCCGTTTCAAACCGTTCCACCGCCGCCTCATACCGATTTTGGCCGTAGGCCAGCCAGCCCAGGCCGGTCCACGCCTGCACCTGGCTTTGGGTATCCAACGCCCGCTCCCCGGTGATGGCCAGCGCTTGCTGGTAATTGGTTTCGGCGGCGGCCACATCGCCCAAAATGTGGTAGGTGACGCCGCGCCACAGCCAGTAGTAGGCGTTGTTCGGCTGGTTGGCGATAAGCTGCCCCTGCTCCTTCAAAATGGTCTGGAAATCGGGCGCTTCGGCATCGGCCTGGGTGCTGACGCCCAGCCGGGCCAGGTTGCGGCTGGCCAGCAGCTCGGTGGTGGTGGCGTAGGTGGTTAGCTGGTCGTAATCGGCCAGGGCGGCGTCAAAATCGCCCAGCTGCATGTGGATGGCGGCGCGGTTGAGCACGGCCTGGAACCAGACCGACTGGGTCGGGCGCAAAATGGGGGCCAGCAGCTGCACCGCCGACCGGGTATCAACCAGACCCAGCACTTTGCGCTGGGCAATCTCGATGGCGCGGCTGTAGGTGGTGAGGGCGTCGTTGGCCAGGGCAACGGCCGTATCTTCCTCCGTTTGCGCCAGGGAGCGGTCGCGCAGGCTGTTGCCGACAATCAAAAAGTGGTAGCTGCTTACTTCGCGCAGCAGGTGGCCGCCCATGACAAAGAGGGTGAAGACGGCCAGGAGCAGCCCGCTCAGCCGCAGCGCCAGCGGGTAAGTGGGCGGCTGGCTGGCGGGCACGCGGGTTTGCCACAGGGCGCGAGTCACGCCGCCGATCACCAGCAAAATGCCCAGCGAGGGGTAAATATCGGGCATGGTGAACCAGGGGAAAAAGAGGGAACCCAGGCGCAGCACCAGCAGGAACAGCCCGGCCAGACCCAGCCACAGGGCCAGGCGGCTGCGTTGGAACAGGTGGTGGCGGATTTGTAACGGCCGTAACACAAACGCCCACAGCGGCGGCACAAACAGCCCCAGGTAGAGGTACGGGTACAAATCGGCCAGGCTGTAGGGGGTGCCGGGAAAATCGAAGTTGAGCAGGGTGGGGAAGCGGCTGCCCAGCAGGGCCAGCACGGTGAGCAGCGCCGCCGTGCCGATGTACCAGACGCCCATCTTGCTGTAGACCAGCTTGTAGCTCAGATCCTGGCGCGGCAGGGTGGTGGGCAGGTAGCTGGCGGCGCGCTGCCGCACGATGTCGTAGCGGGCGGTGCTGCCCGGCACGATGACCTGGGTCTGCTGGCTGTTCAGGGCAAAGTTGGCGTCGTCGGGCAGCGGCTCACGCACCAGCATCAGGTCAGCGGTGATCATTTGGGCGACATCATCCCAGGCGATCTGGTTTTCGCCGACGGCCAGGCGATGGCTGTTCAGCCGCACCCGGCCGCGCCCGGCCCGCTGCAAGGTGGGCAGCGGGGTAAAAACGAGGGCGGCAATGCCAACGGCCGTTGACAGCAGCACGTAGCCCAACAGCAAAATGATGCCCAATTGCAGGGCCACGCCGGTATCGGCGGCAGGAATGGCGTTCACCGTTAGCCCGGCGTCGGCGATGGCGGGGCGGAACTGGAGGGGAGCGGCCGTATTGCCCACGGCGGGTGCGTCGGACTCAATCTCGGCGTCGGGGTTGCTCTGCGTGGCGTCCAGCTCCTCCACGATGAGGGCGGGCCACAGCACAAATTCGCGCCCCTTGAAGGTGATGGCGGGCGACACCAAACTGCCCGTGTCCAGCCGGATGGTGTAGAGCGGCAGTAAAAAGATGACGATGGAGAGCAAAATAAAAACGGCGTGGCGAAAAATGACGGTGGCCGGGTGGCGGTAGCGGATGGGATAGGTGTAGTCGGAAACGGCCGTGGCCACCCGCCGCGCTGCTTCCTGCTGGTTTTCGTCCAGTCGGGCATCGTGGGTGATGGCGTACAGCCGGTCGGCAATCTCCGTCACCCAGATTTCGTCGTTTTGCTGCTGGAACAGGGCCAGGGCCCGTTCAAACTGCAAGATGGCCGACTGCACCTCACTGGCGTCAGTGGCGGCCAGGCCCAGGTGGGCTTCGGCCAGCAGCACGCGGGCGCGGCCTTCCAGGGCATCATCCTCATACTGGCCGATTTCCGCCAGCGCTTCTTCGGCGTAGTGGCGGGCGGCTTCGGGCTGCCCCTGGCCCAGCAGCGCCTCGGCCAGCCCCAGGTTCACCGAGAGGCGGCGATAGCTGCCCAGCGGTGCGTCCTCTTCGGCCAGCAGCCGCCGGAAGAGCGTTTCGGCCTGCTGGTTATCGTCCAGGCTCAGGTAGAGGTAGGCCAGCTTTTCGTCGGCGGCGACGCTTTCGGCCGGTTCGGCGTGCTGCTCCAGCAGGCGGTCGGCCTGCTTGTACTGGTTGGCCCCGCTGACAAACAGTCGGGTCACAATCCAGTCCAGGTTGAGCAAAATGGGCCAGAAGCGCGGGTGCCAGACGCGCCGCCCCAGGTAAAAGCTCATGTAAACCAGCAGCGGCAGCGAGAGTAAAAAGATGGCAAAGTCGCGCAGCTGGTGCAGGCGGTTCGATGGTTCGGGCATGGCGGGCGGGTTGTGCTCGCGGGTGGCTTCGGCCAGGCCGACGTAGGCATCACCCAGGGCCAGCCGGGTGTAGGCGCGCTCAATCTGGATGCGGGCGAGATCGGTGACGCTGGTGACGGCTTCAGGCTGGGCGGCGGGCGCGGTTTCGGGCTGGCGCAGGCGCTGTTCTTCGGCATCAAACAGGGTCAGGGTTTCCTGGTAGGCGGTGATGGCTTCGACAAACTGGCCCAGCTGGGCCAGCGATTCACCGTGGGCGCGAATGACATACGGCCGTAGCACCGGCGACAGGTTGGGCTTGGCACGCAGTTCGGCCAGGGTTTGCAGGCTGCTGGGCCACAGACCGCGCAGCTGGTTGACGCGGGCCCACATGTGGCGCAGCAGGTCGTCGAGCAGGGTGAGGTCTTGCTTGAGCACCACCAGGTAAAAGCGGGCGTCGGTAACGGTGTCCAGCAGGCGCTCGATTTCGGTGATCTGCCGCTCTTTGTGGTAGAGGCGGAAGCTGTCGATGAGGAAGTTGATGCCCGCGGTCTGATCGACAAAAAGCAGATGGTACAAGAGGAGGCGGCGCTGCCGCTGCGGGTTGGGATCGGGCTGGTTTTGCCAGTAGGCCAGGGCGCGCTGGTGGGCGGTGAGGTAGGCGGGGCGGTCGCGGGCAATCCAGCGGCGCTGCAAAAAGACGCGCTCGTCGGGGCGGATGGCGTAGGTGGCGGTTTCGTCTTCTGGGGTGGAAAGGGTGCGGACAAAGGAGTAGCGCAGCAGGCGTTCGATGAGGCCGGCGTTACGGCCGTCGTCTACCTGGCGCATGGCGGCAAACAAATCCGCGTTAAACCAGACCGGTACGGCGGCCAGGTAAAGCGCCTCAGCCATCATCGGATGGACTTCATCGAGGATGCGCTCAAGATAGGTTGCGGTGGTGGCGGTAACGTCGCTGCTCATAGTTTGCTAGATCAAACCTGATAGGTTTACGAAGTTGCTTTATTGTCAGGCAAGTTTGCTTTCCATATTACCTTTGTTATGAGGCTACTAAAAAACCTGTCAGGTTTACGCAGTTGCTTTATCGTGAGGTAGCTTTGCTTTCCGTAATGCCTTTGTTATTTGGCTACTCAAAAACCTGACAGGTTTACAATCGAGCTTGATAAGATAGTTGATTTGCTCGCCTAACCGATCTTCACACCAGGTAACTTAGAAAACCTGTCAGGTTTACGAAATCGCTTTATTGTCAGGTAGCTTTGTTTTCCGTAATGCCTTTGTTATTTAGCTACTCAAAAACCTGACAGGTTTAGAATCGAAGAAAACCTGTCAGGTTTGCTCAAATATCGCTGAAAAAGTCGTCGTCGGCGCTGGTGGTAGCCATGGCGTGGTCGGCCATCATGGCCAGGGCACCGGGCACACCGCCGCTGGTCACCAGGATGGTGCGCCAATCCAGCCCGGTAATAACCACCTTGCGCCGTGATTCAAAATATTCGCGCACGGTCAGCTCGTCAAACGGTTCCAGGTAGGTTTTGACGAGCAGGTGGTTCATGTTCAGGTCGCTCAAATCCGGCGTTTGCCGCCCGGTGATGATGATGACCAGCTCGCTGAGGTGGCCATCGCGCACGCGGGGCAGCAGCTCCTGGCGCAGCCAGCGGTCGGCATCGGGCTTGATTGCTTCGTAGGAGTCGAAAAGCAGCACCAGCGAGGCGCGGTCGGCGACCAGGGCGGTGAGGGCGGCAAAAAAGGCGTCGTTGATCTGGCGCTCGATGCGGGTCTGGTCGGCGGCGCTGTCGGTGCGCAGGAAGCCCATGTTGTCTTCGGTGATAGCGGTGGGGGTGGGTTGGGTGGTTACGGCCGTTCCCGCCCGAAACGCATCCAGGCCATCCCACCAGTTCAAATGGGCGCGCAGTTCGGCGCAGCGGGTGATGAGCAGCGTCAGCAGCTGGCGGCGCTGGCAGTAAGCCACCAGCGAACCAGCCCGGGCCGATAAAGTTTCGCCAGCCAGTTCCTCGTAGTTGATGGCGATGTCCAGGCAGATGCTGCGGATTTCATCCAGGCTGAAGCTGTTGACGATGTTTTGCCGCAGCAGGCCGAGGGCGGAAACGGCACCAATCGGGGCATCACTGAAGCTGTTGATGATTTCGTTGAGCGTGTTGAAGTAGCTGGGCTGGTTGAGCTGCTGGCGGATGAGGCGCACCAGCCCTAAAAAGTCGTGGTGGTCCTGCTTGGGATTGCGAAAATCGACGTAGACGGCGGGCAGGTTGACGGTGGGCTCCAGGCAGTGGTCCTGCATGCGCCCGGCGAGCCACGTTTTGCCCATATCCTTGGTGGCCTGGATCAGCATCACCGCCTGCCGCGTCTCGGGGCGCAGCAGCTTTTGAAAGCCGAGGAATTTGCGTTCCTGGTTAACAAAGAGGGCAGGGTTGTAAATATTGCTCATACACTTCTGCAATTTTTGGTGGCAACTATTGACGCTGCCAGAACCGTGAACTTGGGATGGAAATACGGCCGTTACGCACGTTATGTCATGGGTCACATTGTAACATTCCCGCTGGCATGGGTAAAGACGATATTTTATGTAAATTGGATGAGGGTTTTGTGGTAGAATGACGGCCGTTAGAAAACTGGCCAAGATGGGAACGCAAAATGCTCGATTTCATTCTATTCTTCTTGCTTGGAATCTATCTCGTTTATTCAACTTATATTTGCTGGTGGAAGCCCGAAACTCTGGAGAGGTTTTTGGCAAATGTTTATACAGATTCCTGGCCAGCAGCTAAGGCAATTGTCTCGTCGAGGGTTGTTTTTTGGTTCGTTAGAATCGTGACGTTATTAACGCTCATCACCTATTTGTTTGGCCTGGCCGCTGGAATTTGGGGTTTAATCTAATGCCGCATTATTCATACTTACGTGCTGATTTGCATTGCCCAAACTGCAACATTTTGATAACCGATCTCCTCTGGTTTCAATGGGGGTATAGCCCGGGTTACGCAGTGATAGAAGAATTTGTATATCAGGTTGGTGATCCAATAAAGTGGAAAAAATGCCAAAGCGGCGAGATCCCAGCTTGGACCTATTTCGGTGAGGGCGGTGGTAACCTGGGTGATCCTTCAGTAAAAAACCTCATTGTCAGAGATTCAGCTCAATACTTTTTGCAACAGCTCTGCTCCAATTGTCAATATCGCCCAGGAGGCGCAGCTTTAGAGATAGTTGATGGCAAAATTGTTAAAGCCTGGTTGCTTGTTCCGAATGAACTTGACGAAAATGTTGATGTTTTTGTTCATACAAGAAATGGTGCATTAAAGCCCATGCACTCGTGGAATGATCATCCAATGTCTAGAACGGAAACTTGTTGAATTACCAACTTTGCGTTTGATGGGGCGTACGGCCGTTATCATAAAGCTTATCAATGCCAAGCCAGCTATGAAACCAGCGGGTGGCAGAAACATATCTCGATAAAAATGAAAGTTAAAGCGAAAAAAACAATTCGAACCAGGTTGATACAAATTTCCATTTGGGCAATTTTTGCCAGCCTGTTGATGGGCTGCAAAATAGTTATTTCGGATCCTTTCCAACGAACTATTCCTGGATTCCCTCGCACATTTTGGTCGCCCGATGGTAACTATATATCGCATAGCATGGAAAGCGATGTTGTGATTATTGAAGTGGCTCACTCAGGTCCAAATTTTTCCCCCACAGAACTTCTGGCAAGTGGTCATTTTGGCTATTATGCGCGTTGGTCTCCCGACGCCACCAAGCTGGCTTTTATCACTGATGAAGGTGATGGAGATGTCATTAAAACCTATAACATTGCTTCAGAAGAGGTAGCTATCCTTACCAGCGAACTTGCTCAGAATGGATTTTCTGCATGGTTCCAAGGCGATCTGGACATAAGAGAGATAAATTGGGCACCTAATAATCAAAGGTTGGCTTTTTCCGTAAAACGTTCCGAAGCGCAAGATATTTATATTGTCAACTCTGATGGGACTCAGGCTCGTAGAATAATTGAAAACGGGACAGAACCAGTTTGGTCGCCCGATGGAAAGACGATTGCATTCGTGAGAAATGACGATATCTATCTGTTCAATGTGGAAAATGAGGAAGAGGTACAGCTTACCCTTTCTTCTAAAATTGAACTGGCGCCTCTTTGGTCGCCAGATGGCGAGCTGATTGTTTACACTGTGTTTCAAAACTACAACTATGAAATTTATTTGATGAACGCTGATGGCAGTAACCAGATGAATATTACGAATCACCCAGCTACCGATTTTTGGGCTTCCTGGTCACCAAATGGGCAAGTCATCATGTTTACCTCAACCAGAGATGATCAATCAAGACGCAATAATGGCGAGATATATTTTTATTATCTAGAGGAAAATGAACTCCGCCGCTTTACAAACACCCCAACCCAAGATGAATTTGAACCAATCTGGTCGCCAGATGGAGAACGGATTGCCTTTTGGTCATACAGCACAAGCCGTTTAGAGAAATCGCTTTATATGATGGATATTGATAGTGGCGAACGTATCTTTGTGCAAAGTATTGATTATCGGTAAGTTTTAACCCGTCCTCAGAGATTACCTCCACGTTTTACAATTGGCTACCTGAACAAACCTTCGTCTTGTTACCAGCCCTGTGTCTGCGGCGTACGGCCGTTATCAAACAGCTTGATCAGCGCCAGACCCGCAATGAAGCCGCCGATATGCGCAGCGTAGGCCACCCCATCGCTGCCACCGCCCAAGACGCCCAATCCACCCACCAATTGCAGTAAAAACCAGAGTCCCACCGCAAAAATGGCCCGCACCTGGGTGACAATGCGCACCAAAATGACGGTGACGCGGCGGCCCGGGAACAGCAGCAGGTAGCCGCCCAGCACCCCGGCAATCGCCCCGGACGCGCCCAGGCTGGGTATTTGCAAATTGTCGCCGATGAGAACCGACGTAAAGACGTGGGCCAGGGAAGCCAGCAGCCCCACCAGCAGGTAGAAGAGCAGGTAACGGCCGTGTCCCAACCGGTCCTCCAAATTGTCGCCAAAAATCCAGAGGTAGAGCAGGTTACCCAAAATGTGGGCCCAACCGCCGTGCATAAACATCGAGGTGAGCAGGGTGATGTAGACGGAAATGGGCGTTGGCTGCAAACCGGGCAGAACGTAGACCTGCCCCGTGCTGGGATCGCGCACCTGTTCGCTTTGCGTCACCAGGTCCTCGCCGGTCACAATTTCTTGCGGCACGGTGGAGAAGGCGTAGGTGAATTCCAGGTTGTTGCCCATCCCCTGAAACAGCACAAAAACGAGCAGATTGATGGCAATCAGAACGTAATTGACGTACGGCGTAATGGTCCGGTCGCGGTTGTCGTCACCAATGGGAATCATTTTCTGCTCCTTTGGGAATGGGACACAGATGAACACAGATTTTCACAGATTCTTATCTGCGTTTATCTGTGTTCATCTGTGTCCTACTTAATACGGGCCACGGATGTGGTCGGTGACGTGGGTTTGGTAGAAGGTGGCCAGGGTTTGGTGCAGTTCGGGCGAGAGGGGGGGGAGTTGGGAAACGGCCGTATTTCCCACCACCTGTTCGGCCCGCGTCGCCCCGGTAATGACCGTAGTCACCGCCGGGAAGTCCAGCACCCAGCGCTGGGCCATCTGGGCCATCGTCAGGCCGTCGGGCACCAGCGGCTTCAGCTGGTCGGCCAGCGACACGCCCTGCTCAAACGGCAGCCCGGCAAAGGTCTCGCCGACATTGAAGGCATCGCCGTCCCGGTTGTAGTTGCGGTGATCGTCCTCGGGGAAGGTGGTGTTGGCCGTAAATTTGCCCGCCAGCAGCCCCGAGGCCAGCGGCAGCCGCACGATAATCGCCACGCCTTTGGCCTGCGCTTTGTCAAACAGGGTATGAATTGGCTTCTGGCGGAAGATGTTGAAGATGATTTGCAGCGAGGCCAGGCCGTCCTGCTCCAGGCAGATGAGCGCCTCTTCCATCGACTCGACGCTGGCGCCAAAGCGCTTGATCTTGCCTTCCTGCTGGAACGTACGCAGGTGGTCGAACACGTCGCCGCGGCGCAGTTCGTCGGTGGGGATGCAGTGGAGCTGGGTCAGATCGAGCGCCTCCATCTGAAGACGGCGCAGGGAATCTTCGGTGTGTTGGCGCATCGCAGCCATCGTAAAATTCTCTGGCCAGCCGGGGTTGCCGGAACGGCCGAGTTTCGTGGCCACAAACACATTTCCCTCATGCTGCTGCAAAAAGTGGGCAATGCGCTGCTCGCTGACGCCGCCGCCGTACACATCGGCCGTGTCAAAAAAAGTGACGCCGTGGTCAACGGCCGTTTGCAAAATCTCTTCCGCCGCGCGATCGGTGACGCTGCCCCAATCGCCGCCCAGCTGCCAGGTGCCCAGGCCAATTTCAGATACAGTGCGTGTTTCGCTGCCAAACGGCCGTTCGTTCATCATCCTCTCCTATTTATCCACAGATGACACAGATTGCACAGATGATCTTTAACTCTGTGTCATCTGTGCAATCTGTGGATTATTTTCCCCCATTCATAGCATGAAAACGGGGATTGGGCGAGTGTCAGAGATACATTCGTCACTGTGCTAAAATCGGCGGATGCAGAGATACGGAGCTGAAAAGAGAAACTCTTTCGGATTTAGTAAGGCGGCCTGATTCTTGCACCGAATTGACACGAATTAACACGAAAATTAGCGTTAATTCGTGTCAATTCGGTGCTAATTAAAGAGCTAAAAGAAATGGGCATAGGGAGGATGGTGCGGATGGAAGAGCTTGAAGTGACGCTGGCAGCATATATCGAGCAGCAGATGACGGCCGATTCGGCCCACGACCGGCAGCACATTGAGCGGGTGGTGCACACGGCGCGGCAGTTGGCCGCGGCTGAAGGCGCGGACCTGGCGGTGGTGATTCCCGCAGCCTGGCTGCACGACTGCGTGACGCTGCCCAAAAATGTGCCCAACCGGCATGAAGCGTCACAGCTGGCGGCGGCCGAAGCGGTGCGCTTTTTGCGCTCGATTGATTATCCCGAGCAGTATTTGGAGGGCATTGCCCACGCCATTGCCGCCCACAGCTTCAGCGCGGGCATCGTGCCCACCACGCTGGAGGCGAAGGTGGTGCAGGACGCGGATCGGTTGGATGCCATTGGGGCGATTGGCGTGGCGCGCTGCATGATGGTGGGTGGGGTGCTGGAACGGCCGTTGTACCACCCCACCGATCCCTTCTGCCAGACTCGCCAACCGGACGATCTCACCTACACGATTGACCACTTTTACCGTAAGCTGTTCAAAATCGGCCAGACGCTGCATACGGCCGCGGCCCGCGCCGAAGCCCAGCGGCGCAGCGCTTTTATGCAGGCTTTTTTGGACCAACTGGCGCACGAAATTTCCCTGTAGTCGCCCCTTGTCAGGCTGAACGCAGTGAAGCATCCCGCAAGGAGCCTATGGCGAGAACCTTAGATAGACCAGAGCTTTGTAGATTCTAGAGCGGGCGGGATGCTTCGGGGGACCTCAGCATGACAATTACGACTCCTCTTCAAATTGGGTGAGGAAGATGGCATTAACCTGCTCCATGTAGTGCAGATCGACCTGAGGCGGGGGCAGCACGTGGCGCGGCACAAAGTGGCGGAAGGTGTCGGTGGCAAAGTGGATTTGCTCGTGCATGTACGGTGCCTGGAAGGCAATGCGGCGGTTGATCACCTTTTCCACCTGGTTCATTGGCTCCGCCTCAAACTGGTCCGGCGGCACCAGCTTCAGCCCGGTCATTTCCAGGCTGGTGGCCAGGGCCTGGTGCACTTCTTTAATGGTGGGCGGCTGCTCGTTGACGATGTTGAAGAGGTTGGTTTTGTCCGGGGCCAGGGTGGTGCAGTGGGCCAGGTAGACCATGCCATCCACCACAAAGTCGATGGGCACCAGGTTGAGAGGGGTGCTGGGGTTGCCCTGGAGGCGGGTCTGCACGTCGCCGCTGAACTGCTCGCCCTGGTTGCGCGCCAGCAGGGTGCGCAGGCGGCGGCATTCAGTGAGCACCTGGTAGTAGCCGGAATTACACAGCACGGCCGTTTCCGGCGTGCCAATCACAATCGACGGGCGAAAAATAGTCACGTCCAGCTTTTGTGCCTGCTGGTAGGTGTCCACCAGCCGCTCGGCGTGGTGTTTGGACCATTCATAAATGGAGCGAAAGCCGGTGACGTGTTCGGGAATGAATTCCGGCACAGGTTCGTTAAACTCGCTGCCCAGGCAGTAGGCGGTGCTGATGTACATGAAGCGCGGCGGCAGCCCGGGGCTGATCTGGCAGGCAAACTCCAGCAGGTGGCGGGTGCCTTCGATGTTGGTGGCTTCAACCAACGGCCGTTCCCGTTCCTTAAAATTAAAGATGGCGGCGCTGTGCCACACCTCGTCGATGCGGGCGTTAAATCGCGACTGCACGGCGGCTACCAGCTGCTCGGCCGGTTCCTCCACCGTGCCGGGAATGGCCACCAGGTTGGCCAAAACAGCGTCATCTAGCGGGCCAACTTCAAGGACGGCCGTTTCGATCCGCGCCTGCACCGACTGCCCACCCTTGCTGCGCACCAGGGCCAATACCGTGTGCCCATCGGCCAAAAACCGGTGTGCCAGATGGCAGCCCACATAACCCGTTGCCCCCGTTAGAAAAATCGTCTTTGCCATAACTCTCTTCCCGTCACTTGTTTAATAAGCCTTGCCTATCATAAACGTCTCTTTTTAATCCAGCCACTTATCACGCAAAATTTACCGGCGAGATTCATTTTTGCTAGGGTAAAATCTGATACACGCCGTAAAATCTGGGTCTTAAGGATGTGGCGGGGTCAGCCTGTTTTTGGCACCGAATTAGCCCGAATTAACGCGAATTGTTGTGATAATTCCCGTTAATTCGTTGCCAGCCCCAGAAAATCCCAAAGAACCAAAATCTCTGTACGTTAATCAAGCCGCTGCATTGCGAATTGTTGTTTGCCTTTACAAAAATGCCGCAGCAGGCAAAAAGTTACGTAATTGCCCAAAAGTGAGGCTGTCATGTTGGAAATAAAGGATGTTCCCCAACTGCAAATGGTCTGGCCCACCCAGCGCCTGAGCCAGCCCCCGCCGGTGGTGCTGCCGCCGGATTACCGCCTGCGGACTTATCGTCCGGGGGACGAACCGCGCTTTTTTGAGGTGATGGCCCTGGCTGGCTGGCCAGGCTGGGATGAGGCAAAGTTGAAGCCGTGGCTGTACCGGATGCTGCCAGAGGGCTGGTTGATGGTGGTAACCGAGGCCGACGATTTGATCGTGGCCACGGCGATGGCCACGCACGATCCGACCTGGGTACGGCCGTTTTCCGGCGAGGTGGGGTGGGTAGCTGGCGATCCGGCGCACAAGGGGCGGGGTTTGGGGACGGCCGTTGTTGCCGCCGTCACCGCCCGGTTTATGGAGATGGGCTATCCGTCCATCCACCTGTTTACCGAGCATTATCGGCTGCCCGCCCTGGCCATTTACCTGCGGCTGGGTTACCTGCCGCTGCTAGACGGCCCAGAAGTTTGGTCACTGTGGCAGGCGGTGTGTGGCAAGCTGGCACGGCCGTTTACCCCCGAGCAGTGGCCCACGAGACCTTTTTAAGATGGGTCCAATCTCGGCAAGGTGTTGTCTTCGGCGGTGAGAACCTGGCGAATGTAGTACACCGTTTTGTTCTGCGACTCGTAGTAGGTGCGCACCATCAATTCGGCAATGAGGCCCATCACCAGGAACTGCACGCCCAATATAACCAGCAGAACGGCCAGAAGGAGAAGCGGCCGTTCGCCAATGTTGTAGCTGTTGAAGCCCTGCCAGAAGCGGGTGGCCTGAATCCCTGCCCACACCTTAAGCCAGGACAAGTACAGCCCCATCAGCACCCCCAAACCACCAAAGGAAATACCCAACATGCCAAACAGGTGCATGGGGCGGTCGCTGTATTTGCGTAAAAAGAGGATGGTCATCAGGTCCACAACCACGCGGAAGGTGCGCGAGATGCCATATTTGGATTTGCCCGCCACCCGCGCCCGGTGGTTGACGGGTACCTCGGCCATGCTGAACCCGGCAAAGCTCACCATCTCCGGGATAAAGCGATGCAGTTCGCCGTACAGCTTCAGCTCGTTGGTGACCTCGGCGCGGAAGACACGCAGCGAGCAGCCGCGGTCGCGCAGCGGCACGTCGCTGAGCCGGGCAATAAGCCGGTTGGCAATGTAGGAAGGCAGCTTGCGCATCAAAAAAGCATCCTGCCGATTTTCGCGCCAGCCGTTGACTACGTCGTACCCTTCGCGCAGCTTTTTAAGCATGGCGGGGATGTCGGCGGGGTCGTTTTGGCGATCGGCGTCCATGGTGAGGATGTAGCGGCCACGTGCCTGGTCGAATCCGGCGGCAAAAGCGGCCGTTTGCCCATGATTGCGCCGGAATTGGATCGCCACCACCCGGTTGTCTTCGCGGTGCAGCGTTTCCATCACGGCAAAGCTGCTGTCGCGGCTGCCATCGTCGATGAAGATGACCTCGTAGGTGATGGGCTCATCTTTGAGCGCAGCGGTGATTTCGGCCAGGAGCGGCCGTAAATTCTCTTCTTCGTTGTAAACAGGTACTACAATTGACAGGTCGATTTGTTCCATGATTTGTTTCTTAAACGGCCGTTTCTCTCCTTTGTGTCAGCCTATTTGGCCGGATAGGTGCAACGACCGAACTTTTTGGGGGTTATTCTTTAAGCAAGTATCTCAGATAGGGCACGATTATAGCATATCGCCACGAAGGATTCGCCTTGATGAACGTTTCTGTCATTGCCACCGTAAAAAATGAAGGGGAAGCGCTGCGGCCCCTGCTGGATTCGCTTATCCAGCAAAGCCAGCCGCCCGATGAAGTGATCTTCTGCGATGGCGGTTCGACCGACAATACCCTGGAAGTGTTAACCGAGTACAAAACCTGGCTGCCGCTCAAAATCATGGTGGCCCCCGATGCCAACATCAGCCAGGGGCGCAACCTGGCAATTGCCGCCGCCGCTGGCCCCATCATTGCCGCTACCGATGCCGGGGTGGTGCTGGCCCCCTACTGGCTGGAAGAGCTGATTCAGCCCATTGTGCGTGGGGAAACGGCCGTTGCCAGCGGCTGGTTTGAACCCGATCCCTACACCGATTTTGAGGTGGTGATGGGTTCCACCGTGCTGCCCACCCGCCGCGAAATTGTGCCTGAGCAGTTTTTGCCCTCCAGCCGCTCGGTGGCTTTCCTTAAAACGGCCTGGGAAGAAGTCGGCGGTTACCCGGAATGGCTTGATTACAGCGAAGACCTGGTGTTCGACTTTGCCCTGCGTGAACGGTACGGCGACTTTCCCTTTGTGGATACGGCCGTTGCCTACTTCCGTCCCCGTGGTGACCTGACCGGCTATTTCAAGCAGTATTACCGCTACGCTCGCGGCGACGGCAAGGCCAACCTGTGGCCCAAGCGTCACCTGGTGCGTTACTTCACCTACCTGGTAGCCCTGCCGTATGTGCTGCGCCTCATCTGGCGCGAGAAGTGGGCGGGTTGGGTGCTGCTGCTGCTGGGCAGCGGCGTCTACTGCCAGAAACCAGCCCAGCGGCTCTGGGGCAACACCTGGGGCTGGCGACCGCCCTCGCGCGTGCGCGCTTTTGCCCTTATCCCCATCATTCGCGTGGTCGGTGACGTGGCCAAGATGTTGGGCTACCCCGTCGGCCTGCTCTGGCGCTGGCGGCACCAGGACGTGATCCGTCATCGCTAAGCCGTAAGCGGTGGTCGGTAAGCGGTAATCCGTCAACGCCTACCGATAACCGTCCACCGACCATTAGAGCTTCTCAAGAACGCCCACCCCTGCCTTGACGCCCCTCCAACCCATGTTAAGATCGCCCGAAATTAGCCGACCTTGCCGTCGGCTCTTTTATCGTAACGATGCAGGTGCGACGCACATTTGCACCTCCTGGTTGCCGGAAGAATGGCCGCAAATGACGCAATTTTTACGAACTTCAAGTCTGTTTCGTGTTAATTTGCGAAATTCGTGGCAAAAATAATCTCATGATCATTGAACGCAAAGATCCCCCCTATCCGCGACGCGGCCCATCGTGCCTGCTGGTGATTTTCATCGGCGTGGGCATTTTCCTGGGCATTTTTGTGATCCAAAACGCGGAAGAGGTGCGGGATGTAATCATTCCTACCGCGACGCCCGCGCCCACCCGCTCGGCTACTGAATTTGCCCTGTTGGCAGACATTGCTGAGCGGGACGGTGAGCTGGCCGAAGCGGCTGACTACTACGCCGAGGCGGTGCGACTGGACGCCACCAAGCCCGAAATTTACATTCGCTACATCAATTTGCTGATCAAAATTGGTCGGGCGGAAGATGCTTTAGCGCGAGCGGAAGAAGCGGCCGTTCTCGCCCCAGAAAATGATCGTATTTGGACGGCTCTGGCGGCTGCCTACATTGCCAATGGGAACCGCCTCAATGATGCAGGTGACCCCACCGCCGCCGATTTGCAGTTTGCCGAAGCGTATCGTGTGGCTGAGACGGGCATCAGCATTAACCCAGACAACGCCACGGCGTATGCTTACTCGGCGGCCGGGCTGGTGCTGCAAGCTAATGCAGACCTCTACCAGGACGCGCAGTTTCGGGCGGAAGAAGCGACCACGATTGAGCCAGATAATCCGTTGGGGCGTTTGTACCTGGGCATTGTTCTGACCTACCAGGGTTTTTATACGGCCGCTCGTGAACAGTTCCAGTTGGGCCTGCAAGCGGAAGCGCTGCCCCAGCTCTATTATGAACTGGGCTACAACTTTTTTGGCGATGGCAACGTTTCTCAGGCCATTTTGAGCTTTCAGGATGCCCTGGACGCAGATCCCAACTTTGCCCCTGGCTATGACGCCCTGGCTCACATGTATTTGCAGCTGGGGCAGGACACGCTGGCGGAAGAAAATGGCTTGAGGGCAGTGGAGCTGAACCCCAATGTGGCTCGGGCCCACGGCCGTCTTGGGGAGGCCTACGTCCGCCTGAACAAGTTCCAGCCAGCCATTGAAGAGTTTACCAGAGCCGTTGAGCTGTATGGTGAGGCAACCGACCAGAACGCCCGTTTCTTCTATTTGCTGGCCGATGCCTACCTGCGTGAGGGTACGCAAAACTGCCCGCTGGCCGAGCCCTACTTCCAGCAAGCTGCCGCCGCCAACGTGGCCTATGCCGAAGCTGCCCAGGAAGGGTTGGTAGAATGCCGTCGTGCTGCTTTGGAATCAAATCCATAGCCGTTCATCTTGACTAAGGCCAATGTCTGGCGCAGGAATTTTGTAAAAAAGCGGGTTAGCGGAGTGAGCATCTGAGGATGCTCATCGTCCGCATCTGAGGATGCGGACTCCTCAAATTTAAATTCAAGGCATCAGTTAGCAATCTCTAGAAAAGAGTGCTAGAATTGGCTTGACAGCAAAGAAAATTCTGTTAGAATGCCATTGTAATCGCTGGCACTCTAGCAGAGAGAGTGCTAAATCCCCACTTTGAAAATAAAGATACGAATAAGGAGAGTTAGGTATGAATCTCAAACCGCTGGGTGATCGCTTGGTTGTTGAACCCTTGGAGCGCGAACAAACCACCCCTTCTGGCCTCGTTTTGCCGGAAACCGCTAAAGAAAAACCGCAGGAAGGCGAGGTGATCGCCGTAGGTCCCGGCCGTCGCGATGAAGATGGCAAACGTGTTGAAATGGACGTGCAGGTCGGCGACAAAGTGCTGTATGCCAAATATGGCGGCACCGAAGTCAAAATCGACGGTAAAAAACTGCTGATCCTCAAAGAATCTGACGTTCTGGCAATCGTAGAAGGCTAAACAAGCTCAAAATCTGAAGGAGATTATTGAAAATGGCGAAACAACTTGCATTTTCTGAAGAAGCTCGGCGCAAGCTGAAAAAAGGTATTGATACATTGGCAACGGCCGTTTCCACCACGCTCGGTCCCAAGGGCCGCAATGTGGCTCTGGATAAAAAATTTGGTGCGCCCACCATCACCCACGATGGTGTGACCGTAGCCAAAGAAATTGAGCTGGATGACCCATTTGAGAACATGGGCGCCCAACTGCTCAAAGAAGCCGCTACCAAAACCAATGACATCGCTGGTGATGGCACCACCACCGCCACCGTGCTGGCCCAAAATATCGTCAACGAAGGGCTGAAGAACATCGCCGCTGGCGCTAACCCCATGCTCCTGAAGCGCGGTATCGAGGCCGGAACGGCCGCTCTGGCCGACAAAATCCGCAGCATGGCTATTTCCATCGACGACAAAGCGGAAATCGCCTCCGTGGCTTCCATTTCGGCCCAGGACACCAGCATTGGTGAACTGATTGCCAACGTGATGGACAAAGTGGGTAAAGACGGCGTCATCACCGTAGAAGAATCCCGCTCCCTGGAATTTGAAACCGAATACGTCGAAGGTATGCAGTTCGACCGTGGTTACATCAGCGCCTACTTTGTGACCGATTCGGACACGATGGAAGCCGTCATTGAAGATGCCTACATCCTCATCCACGACAAAAAGATCAGCTCCGCCCAGGACATCATTCCGATCCTGGAAAAACTGGTGCAGACCGGCCGTAAGAACCTGGTCATCATCGCTGAAGATGTGGACGGCGAAGCGCTGGCCACCTTGGTGCTGAACAAACTGCGCGGCATGATCAATGCCCTGGCCATCAAAGCCCCCGGCTTTGGCGATCGTCGTAAGGCGATGCTGCAAGATATCGCTGTGCTCACTGGTGGTCAGGTTATCACCGAAGAAATGGGCCGCAAGCTGGACAGCGTTCAGCTGAGCGACCTGGGCCGCGCCGCCAAGATCGTTTCCTCCAAGGACGATACCACCGTTGTGGACGGCCAGGGTGATGAAACCCAGATCAAAGCCCGCGTAGAGCAAATCAAAGTGGAAATCGACCGCAGCACCTCCGACTACGACCGCGAAAAACTGCAGGAACGTCTGGCCAAACTGGCTGGTGGTGTGGCTATCATCCGCGTTGGTGCGGCCACCGAAGTTGAGCTGAAAGAGAAGAAACACCGCGTAGAAGATGCCCTGAGCGCCACCCGCGCGGCTGTGGAAGAAGGCATCGTGCCCGGTGGTGGTGTGGCTCTGCTCAACGCCCTGCCCGCCCTGAACGACGTGGTGCTGCCCGAAGGCGACCAGATGACCGGTATCGGCATCCTGCAGCGTGCTTTGGAAGCGCCGATGCGCAAAATTGCCGAAAACGCGGGCCAGAACGGCGATGTGGTGATCCAGAACGTGCGCCAGGCGCAGGAAAAACACGGCAATACCAACATTGGCTACAACGTGATGACCGGCGAATACATCGACATGGTGAAGGCGGGCATCATCGACCCGGCCAAGGTGACCCGCGGCGCTCTGGAGAATGCGGCTTCTATCGCTTCTATGGTTTTGACCACCGAAGCGCTGATCACCGACATTCCTGAGGAAGAACCGGCCATGCCCGCTGGTGGCGGCATGCCCGGCGGCGGCATGGGCTTCTAGAAACGGGTATCGGTGAACGGTAAACGGTAATCGGTTTGTGCACGGATTACCGTTTACGGATAACCGCTTACTTTTCTAGCCAAGCCTCAAATTTTAGAAGACCCTTCCTGGTTTCGACCGGGAAGGGTCTTTTCATTTTGGCAGCGGGCAGTTACACTAGCGGCGTGTTTGAATTTGGGTCGCTGAAGTGTGAAAACGGCCGTTTCACAAAAAGGATTCATCTATGGGTCAACAACTCATTGCCAAGCTCGTTCCCCTGCTAGAGAAAGTTAACTGGCCAGCTGATCCTACGGCCACCGAACAGGGCCGCCGCTCGTATTTGGTGGGGCTGGAAAAGGTCGATGCCTACAATGGCGATCCTAACCAGCTGACGGCCGCATTGAAGACGTTTGTCACGGGCGGTTCACGGCCGTTTGCCTATGCCGGGGCCGCTTATACCCTCATCGCGGCGTCGGAGGAGAATGACGGCCGTTACGACCTCGGAGGGTTGGATGTGGCGATGGAATGGCTGGAAAAAGCGCAAGATTTAGAGCCGGACGTGTTGGAGATCAACATGTTGGAGGCGCTGATTTATGTGCACAACGGCCGTCTCGAAGATGCCCGCACCGTGCTGGATTACCTGCACGATATTAACCCCTCCGATTACTACCTTTACCGCATCGAAGTGACATACTGGCAAACCGTGGGCGATTTAGAGCAGACAATCTCCTGGTTTGACCAGGCTGCCAGCGCCGCCACCACCGTGCCGCAGCGGCTGGCCATGCGCGGCCAGCTGGCCGACTTCTACTTCCGCCAAAAAATGTGGACCGAAGCCGAGGCCGCTTACCAGGAAGCGCTGCACTTCGACAGCAGCAACACACTGCTGTGGCACAAGCTGGCCCTCATTCACTGGCAGCTTGAAGACTTCGAGGAAGCCGAAAAATGCAACCAGCAAACGCTGCGCCTGAAAGATTTCCCGGCGGCGCGCCAGCTGGAAGAGCAAATCAAGAAGAAAAAGTCAGAAGGGAGCGTTTGGGGCAAGCTTTTTGGGAGCTAATTGTTTGCCTCGTCCACCCAGCCGCGCAGCAGACTGGCGCGGCCCAACAACCCCACCAAACGGCCGTTTTCATCCACCACCGGCAATCGTTTTACCCTGTGCTGCATCATCATCTGCAAAGCATCCGCAGGCGCGGCTACCGCTGAGATGGTAATAACAGGTGTGGTCATCAGATCAACGGCCGTTTCGTTGGCAAACGCCAGGGCAGGACGCGGCGCGTGATCTGGTTGGGCGGTGACCAGGCGGCGCAGGCGGGCCAGCAGCCCGGGATGAGTTTCCTGGCGGCTGCGGCGCAGCAGATCGCCATCGGTGATGATGCCCAGCACCTGCCGCGAATCATCCACCACCACCGCGCGGCGGCGACGATTTTTCTCCAGCGCTTGCAGCACCTCTTCCAGGGTAGCCTGCGGCGGCACGGTCGGTACATCGGCGTACATCAAATCGCGAATGGTGTGGCCGGGCGTTGGTTGTTCTGGGTCTGCCTCGACAGCGGGCTGGTGGTACTCCATCTGGCGCAAAATATCGACACGGCTGATCCAGCCCGCCAGACGGCCGTCTTCCGCCACCACGGGCAGGCGCTTCAAGTCATGGTCAACCATCTGCTGGACGGCCTGGCGCAGCGGGGCAGTGGCGGCCACGGTGATGACTGGTTGGCTCATGAGGGCGACGGCCGTTTGCCCCTCATCGCGCAAAGTGGCCAGCTGGGCTTGCCAATCGGCCGTGGGCAGCGCGGCTTGCAAATCCAGCCGGGTGGCCAGCTGGGTGCGGCGCAGCAAGTCGCCGTCGGTGATGATGCCCTGGAGACGGCCGTTTTCAGCCACCACGGGCAGGCTGCGATACCCTTTTTGCAGCAGCAGCGACACAATTTCGGCGGCTGACGTGTGGGGCAGGACGGAGATGACGGCCGTGCGCATCACGTCGTGCACTGGCTGGGCCAGCGGGTCCGGGCGGCGACCCGGCGCGTACTGCACCACATCCACTTCCTCCACGGTGATCAGCCCATCGTTCACCATCTGCCGCAGCTGGGGCAGCAGACGCGCCACCAGGTCTGGCTGGTCGATCCACTCCACACGAATGGGCAAATCGGCCGAGAGGTCCACCAGGGTGGCGGTGTGGATGCGGCTGTGCGCGCCAAAGCCAGCCAGGCCGCGCAGCACGGTTGCCCCGGCCGCGCCTTCCTGCTTCAGGAAGCGCAAAATTGCCATGTGGAGCGACTTTCCCTCGTAGTGATCGCTTTCGCCAATGTAAATAATTACCCGCACCGCTTTACCTTGTAACTGCATCGTTTAACCTCCCCTTTGCAGCCATTCGGCCAGAGCGCGGCCCAAAACGGCCGCTGCCAATCCCACCACGTTGTTGCCCAGCACGTTGAGCAGACTGCGCCAGACGCCCGCATCACGCCACAAATTCAGGCTCTCCACGGCGTACGACGAAAAGGTGGTAAACGCCCCCAAAAAGCCCACCGCCAGCAGTAAACGCGCCTCGGGCGAGAGCTGTAACCGACCCGTGCCCAGGCTGAGCAAAAAGCCCAGCACAAAGCTGCCGCTGATGTTTACCAAAAATGTGCCGTAGGGAAAATCCGCGCCAAAACGGCCGCTGGCCCACACCCCCACCAGGTAACGCGCATTGGCTCCCAGCGCCGCGCCCACGGCAATCAACAAATAACGATTCAACCGCAAACTCCTTCATTGGGTCTCAACAGACGGCCGCGCTAATAAAAAAAGCTTCTACCACGGCAGAGCCGTTGTGCGGCGCGCTCGTTGGTAGAAGCTATCAGCCAGGTGGCGGTTTTCTCGGAATGGAGATGGCGAGCTTCATCGCCGGACAAAACGATTTTAACAGCCATTGGCGGCTGGGGCGAGAGGAGAAACGGCCGTTCCGCCTTACAAACTGCCTGTTACCAGCGCCAGCAGCACCCCACCCGCGATTACGCTGGCCAGCTGCCCGGCCGTGTTGGCCCCCATGGCGTGCATCAACAGATAATTGTCCAGGTCTTCATCCTGCGCCATTTTGGCCACCAGCCGACCCGCCATAGGAAAGGCGCTGATGCCCGCTGCGCCCAACAAGGGATTGATCGTGCCCCGGCTCAGCACCGTCATGACCTTGCCCAGTAACAACCCCGCCACCGTATCCAGGGCAAAGGCGAGCAGCCCCAGCACCAGAATGCTCAAGGTATCCCACACCAGAAACGTGCTGGCGCTCATGGTGGAGCCAATGGTTATCCCCAAAAAGAGCGTGGCTACATTGGCAATTTCATTCTGCGCCGACTTGCTCAGCCCGTCCACCACACCACTTTCGCGCATCAAATTGCCCAACATCAGCATGCTGATGAGCGGCAGCGCGGGAGGCATCAGCAAACCCACCACCAGCGTGATGACCACAGGAAACAAAATGCGCGCCCGCCGGGAAACCGGCCGAGGCGCATACACCATACGAATGCGCCGCTCTTTTTCGGTGGTCAGCAGGCGCATCAGCGGCGGCTGGATGATGGGCACCAGGCTCATGTAGGAGTAGGCGGCCACGGCGATGGGCGCCAGCAGCCGGGGGGCCAGCTGGCTGGACACAAAGATGGAGGTAGGGCCATCAATCGCGCCAATCACGCCGATGGAAGCGGCTTCATTGAGCGGGAAGCCCAGCAAGGTGGCCAGGATCAGCGTGCCAAAAATGCCAAACTGCCCGGCCGCACCCAATAACACCATTTTGGGCTGGGCCATCAAAGGGCTAAAGTCAATCATCGCCCCCACGCCGATGAAAATGAGCAGCGGAAACAGTTCCGTGCTAATGCCCACGGCATACAGCAGGCTGAACAATCCTTCGCCCTCGGTCATGCCCGATTGGGGGATATTGGCCAAGATGCAGCCAAAACCAATGGGCAGCAGCAAAATAGGCTCATATTTTTTGATGATGGCCAGGGCGATTAAAACGCCGCCCACCAGGATCATCAGGACATTGCCCGGCGTAAGGTGGGTGATGCCCTTCAATAGTTCAGGAAGAAATTGTGCAAAATTCATGGTTACTAATCGGCAAACTCGATCATGATGTCGCTGTGTTTCACATGCTGCCCCACGGCAACGGCGACGTTGGCGATGACGCCCGCGTGGGGGGCGTAGATGGTGTTGTTCATCTTCATGGCCTCCAACACACACAAGGGCTGCCTCACCGTCACGGACTGCCCGACCTGGACCAGCACTTCGATGATGGTGCCAGGGATGGGGGCACGAACGGCTTTGGCGCGGGCAACGGCCGTAGCCGCAAGGTCGCTCGATGGTGGCTGTGGCGCCGCAGAGGTCTGGTGCGGCACCGCCGGGTGTGTGCCGTTTGGTGTCGCCGCCGCTGGCCTAACACTTTCCAGCTCCGGCCAGACTTCAAATCGTTCATCGCCGATGGCGGCAATGATGGGCCGGGCAGACAGATCGCCGATTTCAACGGTGTAGCTTTGGTTATCTATTTTGACGATGTAGTTCATCGGACGGGTCCTCGTTTGTCCAGGATGCTGCTGCGCATGACAGCTTGCCAGGCGCTGACGATGGGTGTGGGTAGAGTGGGCAGGACGCGGGGTTTTGTCTCGGTTTCTAAGGCCAGGGCCAGGGCAACGGCCGTTGCCACTGCCCGCCTCTTCCTTTCTTGCTCTGCTTCATCGTGAGCAACTACGACCACGACTGGCTCTGCCTCCCGTACGGCCGTTGCCTTCACCAACAGCGCGATAATCAGCCAAAACATCAAGATGGAAACAAAAACAAGCAGCATACCAGTAAAAGCAATTTGCAGGGCTACTACGAGTGTTTCAGACATAGTTCTTTACTTTAGCGGGTCTTTGGGATTTTGTGGGGTTTGGCGCGAAACGTGAAGCGTGATGCGTGATGCCTCTGATTACGTTTCACGTTTCACGCATCACGGGCTGTCCACCCCTTGAATTCCAAAAGAGCCTTGTTACACAGGGATATTGCCGTGTTTGCGACGCGGCGCGGACGAAAATTTATCGCGCAGGGCGGTCAGCGCTGTAATAATCTTGGGGCGCGTCTCCCAGGGCTCCAGAATATCATCCACGTAACCTTCTCTGGCCGCGTGATACGGATTGCTGAACTGCAAGCGATACTCATTCGCCAGCCGCTCTCGTTCGGCCACCGGATCCGCAGACGCGGCAATCTCTTTTCTAAACAAAATGTTGACCGCCCCATCCGCACCCAAAACGGCGATTTCGGCGCTGGGCCAGGCGTAGGTAACGTCGGTGCCCAGGTATTTGCTGCTCATCACCACGTAGGCACCGCCGTAGGCTTTGCGGGTGATGACGGTCACTTTGGGCACGGTCGCCTCGGAGTAGGCGTACAGCACTTTGGCTCCGTGGCGAATGATGCCCCGATGCTCCTGGTCGACCCCGGGCAAAAAGCCGGGCGAATCCACAAACGTGACCAGCGGAATGTTGAAACAGTCGCACATGCGCACAAAGCGAGTCATCTTATCGGCCGCGTCAATGTCGATCACCCCGGCCATCACACTGGGCTCTTGGGCCACAATGCCAATGCTTTGCCCGCCAATGCGGGCCAGCCCCACAATGGCGTTGCCGGCCCAGGTCGGATGCAGTTCCAAAAAGGAGCCCTGATCGACAACTCGCTCGATAATTTCATGCATCTGGTAGGGCGTGGACGAGTCGAGCGGAATGATGCTGTTGAGCTCGGCATCCATGCGCATGGGGTCATCAACGGTGGGGGCGTAGGGTGGGTTTTCCACGTTGTTGGAGGGCAGGTAACTGAGGACGCGGCGGCACAGGGCCAACGCTTCTGCTTCGGTGGGGGTACACAGCGAGGCGGTGCCGCTGATGGAGAGGTGGACCTCGGCCCCACCCAGGCTCTCGGCATCGATCACTTCCCCGGTGACGGCTTTGATGACGTCGGGGCCGGTGAGGAACATGAAGGAGGTTTTCTCCACCATGATGATCAGGTCGGTGAGGGCGGGGGAGTAAGCCGCGCCACCCGCGCAGGGGCCGAGCAGTAAACTGATTTGGGGAATAACGCCGGAGTAGAGGGCGTTGCGTCGGAAAATTTCGGCGTAGCCACCCAGGCTTTTGACACCTTCCTGAATACGTGCCCCGCCCGAATCCAGCAGGCCAATGATGGGCGCGCCGTTGCGTACGGCCAGGTCGAGGACCCGGCAGATTTTGCGGCTATGCATTTCGCCCAGGGTGCCGCCATAAATGGTGAAGTCCTGGGCATAGACGTAGACGGTACGGCCGTCTATCAACCCATACCCCGTGATAACCCCGTCACCAGGATACTGGGTCGTGGAGAGGCCCATCTCATCACCCTGGTTGACGATGTAGGGTTCTAATTCATTGAACGTGCCCGCGTCTAACAGGAGTTCTAACCGTTCACGAGCTGTCAATTTGCCTTTGGCATGTTGGGTGGCGATTCGTTCTTGGCCCCCACCCTGACGAACTTTCTCGCGCATGGCGCGTAGTTCTAAAATACGTGGATCATCTATAGGCATATTTTATCCTCGACAAACCTCAACAAAATAACCAACGAGTATGCTGGGTAGTATAGCGAGAGGACTGCCGCTGGCTGGTGTCAAATGTAACCTTTTAGACAAACAGTTGTCGGGGATGGGCCGGGTCTTTTTGGGGCAAATTAGTATTGCGCTCCGAAAGTTCGCATAAGGTTATTGACGAAGGCGCAATACTTAAACAGTCCGGCAACTTGTCATAATAACGTTGTTTAGATTTCCGCCGGACTGTACTGGCACTCTGAGCGAAATTTAATGTACATCTTGTATATCCCGCTTTTGTATCTCTGCCCATAGAATCACAGGGACCATTGCCTATACTTGGGGTCATAAGCTTTTTTGGCTTTGACGCATTTGAAGTAAAGGAGATGGATAGTGGAAAATAACAGCGTAAACCTGCTCTCAGCTGGCTCCTTGAAAGGGACCGAGGTGGTTAACCAAGCGGGCGAAAACCTGGGTGAACTGGAAGAAATTATGCTGGATCTGAGCAACGGCCGTGTGGCCTATGCCGTCCTCTCTTTTGGTGGATTCATGGGCCTGGGCGACAAGCTGTTTGCCATCCCCTGGAATGCTTTTTCCATTGACCAAAACCATGAACAAATCGTTCTGAACGTAGACAAAGAAGTGCTCAAAGATGCGCCTGGGTTTGACAAAAACAACTGGCCGCAGGTGGCTACTTCGGTCTGGCTGAACAACGTTCACAGCCACTACGGTTATTCCTATTCTTAAAATGTGACCCAACAACTGACCTTCGGGTAGAAGCGACTTTCATTCATTTTTTTATTGGTCGTTTTATCTGAGCTGGACAGTGCTAACTTGCCCTCGTGGTCTGCTCTCCTGGACCGTTCTTCTTCCCGTGAAGGAACCGAATCTCACCGATTCGGTTCCTTCTTTTTTAGCAGGTGGTGCGAAAATGCAGGCTCGCCGAGTGTAAGAGGAGACGACATCGGCTGTCGCCGACCACCATGAATGAAAAGGACACAGATTTAATCCGCGTTAATCCGCGCAATCCGCGGCCTATTTTCAGAGGAGAAATGAAAATGCCTTACAAAAATCTTTCTGACTTGCCCGACAGTGTACGTGACAACCTGCCCAAACATGCTCAGGAAATTTACCAGGCGGCCTTCAACAGCGCCTGGGAGGAGTACGCCGATCCTGAAGATCGGCGCGGTGATGCCGACCGCGAAGAGACGGCGCACAAGGTGGCCTGGTCGGCGGTGAAGCAGAAGTACGAGAAGAATGATGACGGCCGTTGGGTAAAAAAAGAGTAGCTGGCTGGCAAAATATACATATTCTGTATCCCCCACCTGTGCCCGCAGCACATTCGGGCAGGCGCCGTCTTTTGTATACTCACCTTTAGATACCCGGCGCTATCTGCCACCACCTATCACCCCATCGCCTGCACGTAGCGCCAAGTAAATCCTACGAATCGAATGCTTATTGGAGGTAACGTAAACATGCACCATTTAGGTAACTTGCACGATTTATTTGTTCACGAGCTCCGCGACCTGTACAGCGCGGAGCAGCAGCTGGTAATGGCTTTGCCCAAGATGGCCAGCGCCGCCACCACCCCAGATCTAAAACAGGCGTTTGCCCACCACCTGGACCAGACGCGCAACCACGTTTCGCGGCTGGACAAAATTTTTACCCGCCTGGGCACTACCAGCGCCGGGGACGAGTGCGAAGCAATGAAAGGCCTGGTCAAAGAAGGTGAATCCATCATCAAAGCGCAGGGTGATTCCGTGGTGAAAGACGCAGCCCTGATCGGCGCGGCGCAGCGTGTGGAGCATTATGAGATTGCCGCCTACGGCACGGCTCGCACCTATGCTGAAGAGCTGGGCTATGACGACATGGCCAACTGGCTGCAAGAAACCCTTGATGAAGAAGGGGCCACCAACAAGAAGCTGACCAAGCTGGCTGAAGGTGGCTGGCTCAGCAGCGGCATCAATGAGGATGCCCGTGCTTAAAGCCAATCAGACAATCTAAGACCGGAAACACGAATCGGTAACGCTATTCAAATCAAGAAAAGGCTGGGCAAGGGTGCCTGGCCTTTTCTTTTGTTCTTTCTTTCGGGCAATGCCAAAAGGAAGAACAAGTGGTTACAGACTCCAAAACCTGCGACCGGCGAGGTAAGTGGCGCGGCGAGACGTCGTGCCACAGCACCCGGCCACGGCCGTATCCACTTTACCGAGCACGAATTGAAGAAAACGAGACGGCCGTATTCCCCATTAACAATTAACCATTCACTTGGGTTCGGCCAAAACAAAAACAGGCAGCCAGTAGACTACCGTGAAGCAAAGGAATAAAGGGCAGCTCCTGCCTGGATTTCGGCCGTTTCCACACAGGCAATTGTATTGGAACATCAGGTAGGCAGGCAAAGCAGCTGCGCGACACCAACCCCAAACAGGTCAGGAAAGCGGCTAGGCGGGACGCCTGCCGCAGCGCCAGGGCAAAGACCCGCCCAGAGCAGGGGGAATTTGTCGACGCCGGATACGACCATGTCTGCATCCACCAGATCGGGTGTGACCAGATGGGCTTTTTCCGCTTCTACGCGCAGGAAGTGCTGCCCGCGCTGCGTTAAAATTTTGGCGTGAAACGTGAAACGTGAAACGTGATTCTCTCTGGTCACGTTTCCCGTTTCAGGGTTAGAGATTAAAGCTGTTCCCCCAATTCTAAGCCAATTTAACCACGTGCTTACGGCCGTCATCCACCAGCGGCATCTCCCGGCCCGATGTGAGCATCTGGCCGTCCAGCCACAGTTCGGGAGCGCTGTCTGGGTTGTTGGTTACGGTGATGTGGTAGGTGGAACGGCCGTACCGATACACCACTTCAAACCCCGGCCATGACGGCGGAATCTGTGGCTTGATTTGCAACATGTCGCCGCAGCGCCGCAGGCCCAAAATCCCCTCAATGCCCAAGCGATACATCCAGCCGCTGGAGCCAGTGTACCAGGTCCAACCGCCGCGCCCCTGGTGCGGGGCCACGCCGTACACGTCGGCGGCAATGACGTACGGTTCCACCCCATAATGGGCCGCCTTTTCCGGCGTGTCGGCGCGGTAGATCGGGTTGATCAGCCGGAAGAGCGCTTCAGCTTTCTCCGTCTGGCCCAGCTCGGCATAGGCCCAGATGGTCCATAGCGCCGCATGGGTGTACTGCCCGCCGTTTTCGCGAATGCCCGGCAGGTACCCCTTGATGTAGCCAGGATCCTGGCGTGTCTGGTCAAACGGCGGCGTAAAGAGCAGGAGGAGCCGTTGCTCTTCATTGATGAGCTGCTGCTCAACGGCCGTCATTGCCTGCCGCACCCGGTTAGAGTCGCCCAGCCCGCTCAGCACCGCCCACGATTGGGCAATGGCGTCGATGCGGCACTCCCGGTTTTGCTGCGAGCCCAGCGGCGTGCCGTCATCGTAAAAGGCACGCAGGTACCAGTCGCCGTCCCACGCCTCTGTTTCGATGGCTTCGCGATACGCCCGGGCCTGCTCCCGCAGCTGCCTGGCGCGTTCGCCGTCACCGCGCTCCTGGCACAATTCGGCAAAGGCTTGCAGCGTGGCCGCCAGGAACCAGCCCAGCCAGACGCTTTCCCCCTGGCCGTGAATGCCCACCCGGTTCATGCCGTCGTTCCAGTCACCGCCGCCCATCAGCGGCAGACCATGACGGCCCTGGGTGGCGGCGTGTTCCAGCACCCGGCAGCAGTGTTGGTACAGCGATTCGGCCGTTTCTGTCTGCTGGTACTGGCCGTAGCGCTCCTCTTCTTCTTTGCCCAGCGGATCGCCCACCAGGTACGGCACCAACTCGTCGAGAACGGCCGTATCCCCCGTAGTCTGGCAGTAAACGGCCGTCACATACGGCAGCCACACCAGGTCGTCGGTGATGCGCGTGCGCACGCCGCGCCCCGACGGTGGATGCCACCAGTGCAGCACATCGCCCGCTTCAAACTGGTGCCGCGCCGAGCGCAGCAAATGCTCCCGCGCCAGGTCCGGCCGGGCATGGAGGACGGCCATCACGTCTTGCAGCTGGTCGCGGAAGCCATACGCCCCGCTGGACTGGTACAGCGCCGACCGGCCCCAGATGCGGCAGGCCAGGGCCTGGTACAGCAGCCAGCGGTTGAGCAGCAGGTTCATCGCCGGGTCCGGCGTGTCTACCGTTACCGTGCCCAGCACATCGTCCCACAAATCGGCCGTGGCCTGCCTGGCGGCGTTAACGCTGTCTGGCTGCCGGAAGCGCTCGATGAGGGCCAGCGCATCGGCTTCGTCTTGCCCTTCGCCCAGCAGGAAGGTGATCGTTTCGCTGCCGCCTGGCGGCAAATCCAGGTGCAGTTGGATGATGGCCGCCGGGTCGGTGCCTACCTGGGCGCTGTTGCTCAGGCCAATGCGCCCCAGGGCGGCGGGCTGGCTCAGGCTGCCCAATCGCCCCAAAAATTCGGTGCGGTCAGCCGAAAAGCCGTGCGGCTCTTTGCTGGCGGCCAAAAAGGCGACCGCCTCGGCAAACTCGGTGTTGTAGGGATTACGCGCCAGCAGGGCATGCTGCGCCGGGCGGTAGGCGGGAATGATGAACGGCTGGGTGCCGCTGCGCTCGGTGCCCAGCACCCACTCGGCGTAGTAGGTGGCGGTGATGCGGCGCGGTCGGCTGGCGCTGTTTTCCAGCCGCAGCTGTACAAACTTCACCGGGGCATCGGGGGCGACAAAGAGGCTCAGCGTCTGCTTGAGGTTGTGGCTGTGGTGCGCGAAGACGGTGTAGCCCGCGCCGTGGCGCACCAGGTACGGGGCATCAGCCGGGGCGGGCTGCGGCGTGGGGCTCCAGATTTCGGCCGTTTCTTCGTCACGCAAATACAGCGCTTCGGCCGGCACATCGCTAACAGGGTCGTTGCGCCAGCTGGTGAGGCGGTTTTCGCCGCTGTTGCTGGCCCAGCTGTAGCCGCCGCCCGTCTCTGACACCAAAAAGCCAAACTGCTCGTTGGCAATGACGTTGATCCACGGCGCAGGCGTGGCCATCCCCGGCTCCAGGTAAACCACGTACTCCGCACCGTCGGGTGAGAAGCCGCCCCAGCCGTTGTCGAACTGGAGGTCCGTAGGGCGCGGCAGCGGGGCCAGGAAGCCGCCCGTTTCCTGCGGCGAGAGGGTCGGCTGGAAGGCGGGTAGCCGGGCCGGGCGGGTGGCCATCGAGCCCAGCTGGGCTTCCAGGGAGTCGCCGGAATCACGCAGCACCACGCGAGCGGCCGTTTGCAGCAGCGTAAAATCGGCCTCATTCATCTGGTCGGCGCGCAGGATGAAAATGCCGCCGCGTTTGTTCAGCCACTGCTCGCTTTCCAGTCGGTGCACGGCGCGGAACATGTTGCTTTGCACCATCTGGCCATAGTTGGAGGCCTGTTCGTTGAGCAGCACCAGGTCCACGCGCAGGCCGCGCCGCCGCCAGTAGGTGTGGGCGCGCAGCAGCAGCGGCAGCAGGTCGCCGGGGTTTTCGTCGGCGACGCGCAGCAGCAAGATGGGGTAGTCGCCGGAGATGCCGTGGCCCCACAGGCCAGACTGGCCCAGGGTGTTGGCCAGCAGGGTGGCGGCATCGGCGCGGACGGCCGTATGCGGATACAGCAGCAGGGCGAGCAGCCGCTGCACCTGGGCCAGCTCGGGGACGGTCAGGTTGAGGCGGCGCAGATCTTGTTCGGCCTGGGTGCGGGCGTCGGTGAAGGCGCGGCGGATAACCACCCAGCGCTGGTATTCGCGGGCCAGGGCCAGCAAATCGGCGCGGGTTTCGGCGGTAAAGGTGATCCAGGCGAGTTCAACGGCCGTATGCGGCGCCAATTCCACTTCCTGCCCCAGGGCCATGACGGGGTCCAGCGTGGCCCCGGTGGTGCCCGTCAGCCACCGGCCTGGCTGAGCCAGGGCATCGGGCGTGGCGTCCGTCTGGCGGCGGCCGATGAATTTGGCCCGGTCGCTTTCGTAGGCGCGGGTGAGCGGCACATCGGCGGGGGCCACCAGCATGTGGGCCATAAATCGGGGCTGCTCTTTGTGGGAGCGGGGGCGACGGCGGAAAAAGAGGGCATTTTGCGCGGGCACGTATTCACTTTCCACAAACAGCTTGGCAAAGGCGGGGTGCCGCCGGTCGCTTTCGTAATCGGTCAGCACCACTTCGCCGTAGCTGGTCAGGCGCAGGCGGCGCGTCTGGCCGCTGTCGTTGGTCAGGTGCACCAGCCGGATTTCCACGTCGTCTTCGGCGGCGACGGTGACCTCCATTTGCAGAGTAATGTCCTGGTTGCGGCGGCGGAACTGGGCTTTGTGCGGGAAGAAGGTCACTTCCTGGTTTTGCGGCGTCTGGTTTACCGGCTGTTGGGTGGCGGACCAGTATTGGCCGCTGGGCATATCCTGCACGTAGAGCCACTGGCCCCAATTGTCGCGGGTGGTGTCGGGCCGCCAGCGGGTGTAGGCCACGTCTGGCGTGGTGAGGTAGCCGCTGCCCGCGTTGGTGATGAGGGAGCTGAAACGGCCGTTAGACAAATAATGCACCAGCGGCACCGACGAATCCAGCGGCACTGGCCAGGGATCGGCGGAGATGGTGGGTGGGTTAAGGCTGGCCGACCCGGCGGTCTCGTCTTCGTGGGGCGATTCCAGCGGGGCGTTGGCGGGCACCTGCTCTTGCAGCAGCAGCGCCACGCTTTCAATCGTCGGTTCGGCGTGGAAACGGCTGACCATGATGTCGTTTTCCAGGTAATTTACCAGTCCCAGCATCAACATGCCCTGGTGATGAGACATGTAAGAGCGGACAACGGCCGCTTCCTGCCCCAAGGTCAGGTGCGAGGGGGTAAAGTCCAGCGCCTCGTACAGGCCGTACGGGCCAAGCATCTGGTACTGCAACAAATGGTCCAGGTTGGCCAGCACCGCTTTGGGATGAGTGGGCAGGGCCAGGAAGGCGGCATAGGGGGTAATCACCAAATCTTCTGACAGGCCGCGCTTGAGGCCTGCACCGGGCACGCCGAAGGCGCGGTACTGGTAATTTTGGGCGTTGTCGAAGGTGTAAAAGCCGGATTCGGAGATACCCCAGGGCACATTGCGGGTACGGCCGTAGGCAATCTGGTGCTCCACCACGGCCTGGGTGCTTTGCGCCAGCAGCGTGTTGGGATAGCTGTGCATGAGTAGCGGCGGCATGAGGTATTCAAACATGGTGCCGCTCCAGGAGAGCAGCGCCAATTCACCGCTCAGCCGGGCCAACGGCCGTGCCAGGTGCAGCCAATGTTTCTGCGGCACATCGCGCTTGGCGATGGCTACCAGGCTGGCAATACGCGCTTCCGAGGCCAGCAGGTCGTAGAAGTTGTTGTCCAGGCGGCTGCTGTCCAGGTTGTAGCCGATGTGAAAGACGTTGCGCTGGGCGTTGTAGAGGAAGGTGAAGTCCATCGCTTCGGCAAAGTTGTGGGCCCGCTGGGCCAGCATGTCGTAGCTGGTGAGCAGCGGTTCGGCCGTCAGGCGCACGTTGATGAGCTGGGTGTGCAGGTTGGTACACCAATGGGCGGCAGCGGCCGTTTCCGGCGATGGGTCCACGGCGGCCAGGGCGTTCAGCAGCTGGGTCAGCGCTGCTTCAGCTGCGCGGCACTGGCCGATGAGTCCGCTCAGGCGCGGGCGTTGGGGCAGCGCCTGCTGCACCGCCTGCCAGGCGGCCTGGACCTCTGGTGGGGCGCTGCCGTCGGTGAAATAGGCGGGCGTTTGGTGCAGCGCCAGCAGCCAGGGGGTCAGCAGCTTCAGCTCACGCTCCATGCCTTCCACGTTGCCGTAGAGGTGGTCCAGGTACAGCCGCCACTGCTGAATGACGTCGGCCGGGTAGGTGGCGGATTCTGCCTCCAAGTGGGCCAACAGGTGGCGGTTCAGCTCGGGCAGGTCGGTTTCCAGGAGCTGGTCGAGCAGGGCGGCCCAGCGGCTGGAGTCGGTGCGGGCGGCTTCGATGGCGCTTTGCATGTGGGCCAGCTGTTGGCGAACGGCCGTTACCCGTTCACTTTCCACCAGCGTGGCTACTGCCTCGTTAAACAGGGAGAGCGTGTCTAGCAGCCCCTGCCAGCGCCGCGCCTGCCAGATAGGCTGCTCTTTGAGGCTGAGGCAGCCTTGCTTGAGGGCCAGCAGGCAGCCCGCCAGGTTGCCGCTGTCGACGGTGGAGACGTAGCGCGGCGGCAGCGGGTGCAGCGTGCGGGTATCGATCCAGTTGAGGAAGTGGCCCCGGTAACGATCCAGCCGGTCCAGCGTGTCCAGCGTGTCGTTGAGGCGCAGCGAGAGGTTGAGCAGGCCGATGTAGCCCAGGTCGTAGGCGGCCAGGGCGGTGAGCAGGTAGAGGCCGACGTTGGTGGGCGAGGTGCGGTGGGCCACCACGCCGCGCGGTGCTTCCTGGAAGTGGTCGGGCGGCAGCCAGTTGTCTTCCGGGCCGACAAATTCCTCAAAGAAGAGCCAGGTGCGGCGGGCCAGGCTGCGCAGGCGCTGCCGTTCGGTGGGGGTGAGGACGGCCGTTGCCACCTTTTCCGGCAGGCTGATGCGGTGGGCAATTTCCGAGGCAAACACCCACAAAATGAGGAACGGGGCGGCGGCGCTGAGGGCGGTGGGCATTTGGGTGGCCAGCAGCAGCAGCAGCAGCGATACCAAAATGAGGGAGCGCACCATCTGCCCGGCCGTCTTTTCGGCGCTGACGTTTTCGCCCAGCAGGCGCACGGTGTGGGCGGCGGTGGTCCACTGGAGCAGGTGGCGGCGGGTGACAAAAATGCGCCACAGGGTAATAAAAATGGCGTCCAGGTGCAGCAGCGCCTCGTAGGGCAGAAAGGCAATCTCCAGCAGCCAGCGAATGACGCTGTCGCGGATGGGGCGGCGGATGTCGTGCCAATTTGCGCCGCCGAGGCCGCGCTGGAGGGCCATAAAAACGGCCGTCAACATGGGAACGGCCGTCAGCAAAATACCAATCCCCGACCAGACGACCGGGGCGCCAGGCAGCCAGAACCAGCCCACGACCAGGAAGAAAAAGAGGGCGGGGGCGACCAGGCTGCGGCGCAAATTGTCTACAATTTTCCAGCGGGCCAGGAAGGAGAGGTCGTTGCGGCGACGGCCGTCGGGGCTGGGCACCAGGGGAAACAGCCAGGGCAGCAGCTGCCAATCGCCGCGAATCCAGCGGTGGGAGCGGCCCACGTGCACCAGGTAGTGCGGCGGGTAATCCTCGTAGAGCACGATGTCGGTCACCAGGCCCGCGCGGCCCTGCACGCCTTCAAACAGATCGTGGCTGAGCAGGGTGTTGTCGGGAATCCGGTTGGCCAGGCTGCATTCAAAGGCGTCTACGTCGTAGATGCCTTTGCCGACGTAGATGCCTTCACCAAACAAATCCTGGTAGACGTCAGAGACGGCCAGGGTGTAGAGATCCAGCCCGGTGTCCCCGGCAAAAACGCGGGTAAACAGCGACTGCCCGGCGCTGGCGGGCTTGACCTCGGTGCGGGGCTGCAAAATGGTGTAGCCTGTGGTGATACGGCCGCTGTGCGGTTCGCACTGGGCACGGTTGAGCGGATGGGCCAGGGCACCCACCAGGCGGCAGGCGGCATCGGTGGGCAGCACGGTGTCGGCGTCGAGGGTGATGACGTATTTCACCTGGGGCAGCCAGGCCAGGTCACCCTCCTGGACGGCAAAGGTGGTGTCTGACTTGCCGCGCAGCAGCTGGTTAAATTCGTGCAGCTTGCCCCGCTTGCGCTCCCAGCCCATCCAGGTGCCTTCGCTGGGGTTGTGCAGGCGGTGGCGGTGAAAGAGGTAAAACGGCCGCTGCGCATATTTCCGATTGAGTCCGTGCAGCATCTCGCGGGCCTGGGCGACCAGGTTATCGTCTTCGGGCATTTGGGCTTCTGGCGCATCGGCAAAGTCGGTGAGCAGGGCAAAACCGAGCTGCGGGTCCGGGTTGCGCAGGTAATGCTGCTCCAGCTGGGCAAACAGGGAGTGGGCTTCGGCTTCGCTGGTGAGCAGGGCGGGGATGACCACCATGGTGCGGCAGGTGGCGGGGATGCCCTCGGCGAAGTCCAGCTTGGGCAGGACGTGCGGGGTGATCAGGTTGGTGACCAGCCAGTTGACAATGTTGACGGCAACGGCCGTTACCGGCACAAAGGCCAACAGCCCCACTAGCAGCATTTGCCACCAGGCACCGCCCAGCCAGCCGGTGTACAGCACCAGGGCAAGCAGCAGCAAAATGGTGAGCACGATCAGGCTGCCGGGGTAAACGGCCGTTACGTTGTTTTTCAGCCAGCGCCGCAGCGGATTGGGCTGGTGGCCGATGGCCGCGGCCAGCCGGTCGCGGGCGTCGCCGAGCAGGTAATGGCCGACATGGGCAGCCACCGGCTGGGCCAGCCCGGCCCAGGGATCCACATCTGGCGCGGGCGGCAGGGTGACGGCGGGCTGGGTGAGATCGATGGCGGCGCGGGCGACGCTGAGTTCGGATTGGTCGGTGGCCAGGGCCAGTTTTTCCACCACTTTGCGGTATTGGTCGCGGGTGTGGAAGGTCATACGGCCGTACAACCCCGCCGGATCCTGCCGTAAAATTTGCTCCACCTGGCTAGACTCTTCGAAGAAGGTGTTCCAATCGTAGCTGGCCAGCTGGCGCAGGCCGGTGATGGCGTTGGCGATGACGTCCGTATCGGCGGCGGTGACGCTAAATTGCAGCATGGGGGCCACCTGTTCGCTGGCTTCGGTTTGGCGGGTGACGCGGACGGCCGTTTGGGCCAGGCATTCCAGCAGACAAAAACGCAGCATGATGGGCAGCGCCCACACTTCGCCCATTTTGAGCGGCGTTTCTTGTTGGTATGCCTGCAAAAAGCGCGCAAAGCGATGCACATCGGTGTAGCAGTTTTCCTGGATGGTAAAGTGGCGGGCCAGGGCAAAGACGCGGGGCAGCCCGTGCCAGGCGCGGCCATCGGCCAGCTTGGGCAGCTCTTTGTAATACGCCGAGGGCAAATCGCGCTTCACCTGGCGCAGCGCCTGCTGCACCACGTAATAATTGTCCAGGATCCATTCAGCCGCCGCAGAATAATCTCTTTCCTCTTGAGAAGCCTGAACAAAATATTGGTGCACGGCTTCTATGGTTGCTTCTTGGGTGGAGAGCCGCTCCAGTAAATGGGGTGGGAAGTTGGCGGATGTGATTTGTTGGTGCTGCTGGGCCAGGTGATGAGCTGTCTGTTCCAGTTGGGTGGTTGCTTCGTCAGTTTGGTCGGGCGGTGGGGGGTTATTTTGCAGACCAGTCGGCGGGTTGGGCATAGGCATTTGTCCGATTTGTACGGCCGGTGTTGCCGTTGGCGAGGGCACTCAGTTCGGCCTGGGTGGGTTTAATTTGGTCGGGTGTCAGGTCTTGGATGATGAATAAGGGGGTGCTGCCATAGGCAATAAAGCTGGAGACGATGGAGCCATACGGCCGTACCGTTTCACTGACATGGCCGTGGGCGCTCATCATCACCAGATCAATGTCGTGGTGGTCAATAAACTCCAGCAGCACGTCGGCGGTGTTGGCCCCCGACAGGTGGTGCACCTGGGTGACCGGTTCGAGCTGATCGGCCATTTGGGCCAGGTAACGCGCGGCTTTTGTTTTGTTGCGCGCTTCAAGCTGCTCGATGACGGCCGTTTCCTCCGGCGTCAGCGTGTGGCTTTGCAAAATGGTGGGCGGCACCTGGGCGTGAACCAGCAGCAGTTCCGCATTGTGAATGGTGGCCAGCTGGCTGGCAAAAGGCAGCACGTACTCGGCCCGTTTGGAGCCATCCAGCGGCACAGCGATACGGCGGTAGTGGGCCTCGGTGTGGGCCATGTCTGGCGCGTGGTAGGCGCGCACCAGCATAAACGAATTGAAGGCGCGGTTGATGATTTTCTGGGCCACGCTGCTGACGTTCCACGGCGACAGGCCACCTTGGCCGTGGCTGCTCAACATGATCAGGTCGGGTTCGGCCTCTTCGATGTACTCGATAATTCGGTTGGCGGCGGCCCCTTCCAGCAGCACGGCTTCAGCGGCAATCTGGTCATCGGCCGTTGCCTTAGAGACCTCATCCAAAAACGACTGCGCCGCAATTTTGCGTAGGTGCCAGTTGATGGGATCCAGCCGCCCGGTGTCGGTTTTCCTTTCTTGTTCCAAGACACGCAGCAGGGTGACCTCGGCCTGGAAGGCGTGGGCCAGCGCCCGGGTGTGCGGCAAAACGCTTTGGGCCAGGGTGGAGCCATCGAGTAACGCCACAATTTTTCCTATCATGTATCAATCCTTTCAAGCGGGAGATTTTAGTTTTACGGCCGTTGCCCAATACAGGCATATCGCGCCACCTGTAACTTAGCCCAACATCGGGTAAAGGCACATATATCCCAGACACAAAAAAGGATATAGACCACCGCTTACCCGCCCTATAGATCGCTGCACATAGCACGGACACAGATGGGGATAGATTTTAGGCCCCTTGGGGTTTTGGTAGGGTTTGGTGTAAAACGTGACCCGCCTGTCAGGCAGGCCCGGTGAGGAGCACCAGATGCAGTTCGCGCGGGCCGTGCATGCCCATCACCAGCTGCATGGCGATATCGGCCGTGCGGCTAGGACCGGTAATGACTACCACGTTGCTGTGCTGCCGGACGTGGTCCAGACCAACGGCCGTTTGCGCCGCCCACCAGCTTTCCAGATCGGGCACAATCTGGCTGGCAGTGACCACGGCAATATGAATGGGCGGCAAGAGCGAGGCGGCCCGCGGACGGCCGTTGCCGCTCAATACCACCACACTGCCCGTTGCGGCCAGGGCGGCATTGACGCCGGTTAAGCCCACCCGCACGCTGGCATCCTGCCCCACCAGGGCAATGTTGGCCTGCGCCAGCACGTCGGCCAGGCCGGGCAGGGGAATGTGTGCGGGGTCCCAGCTGGAGACGGCCGTATCACCCCCCACAATCTGTAAAATGGCGGCAATCGCTGCTTCGTTCGACGCCGCTTCGTGGATAATGCAGGCTGCCTGGCGGGCTTCCTGGACGAAACGGCCGTACGGCCCCGCCCCCGACGTGTCCGCCAAAGGCACCACATGCCGGTGCGCCTCCACCGGCACAGCAGCCGGAAATGGCACTTCACCTCGCTCCCGCAGTTTCCCCAAAATTGCCTCACGACTGCTCATAGCAATTTTCACCCCTTCACCCCTTCACCCTTTCTTTCCTGCTCTCGCTCTTGCCACAGCTGGCGGAAAGATTTCGGGGCAAATTTGGGCGTGTTGCGGTACTTCGTCCAGCCGCCTAGCGGCCCCGGCAGCGATTTTGGCTTGAGCCAATTGGCCGCCCGAGCCGCCACCTTACCGCCAAACACAAACCGCCCCGGCGCGCTGTTACCCCAGGCCCACGCCCTCATGCCCACGTGCCAGACTGTGCCGCCCTGGCCCATTTCCACCAAATCGTGGCGCAAATCCAGCAGCATGCGCGGAATGTCGATGTCTACCGGGCACACTTCCTTGCACATGCCGCACAAACTGCTGGCATACGGCAGCGGGCTGGCGTTTTCCAGCCCGGTGAGCAGCGGCGTAATCACCGCGCCAATCGGCCCCGGGTAGACCCAGCCGTAGGCGTGGCCGCCGGTCACCTGGTACACCGGGCAGCCATTGAGGCAGGCACCGCAGCGGATGCAGGCCAGGGCTTCGGCGTAGGCAGTGGTGTAGATGTGGGAACGGCCGTTGTCCACCAAAATCACGTACACATGCTCCGG
The DNA here is from genome assembly GCA_020848035.1 of Anaerolineae bacterium. Lineage (GTDB taxonomy): Bacteria > Chloroflexota > Anaerolineae > Promineifilales > Promineifilaceae > Leptofilum. The sequence goes on from JADLAX010000032.1 coordinate 131,105, forward strand.
GCCATCGGTCTCGCCGGGCTGGCGCGGGCCGTTTATCAGGCTCGTGTACACCGTCATCGCCTGGCCGGTGGCGCTGCGCGGCAGCACCTGGGTCAGCAGGGCGTAATCGACCACGGTCGGCACAATTTTCTCAATGCCCACCAGGGCCACGTGCACCCGCGGCAGGCTGGTGGTCAGCCGGGCGTTGCCCTCGTTGGAGACCAGGCCAATCGAGCCCGTTTCGGCCACAATGAAGTTGCCGCCGGAGACGCCCATGTCGGCCGCCAGGAACCGTTCGCGCAGGAGCTGGCGGGCAAATTGGGTCATCTCGCCTGGGTCGTCGGTGGGCGGCATGTTGGCTTTGGCCACCAGCAGATCGCGAATGCTTTCTTTGGTTTTGTGCACAATGGGGGCCACGATGTGGCTGGGCGTTTCGTCGCCAATCTGGATGATGTATTCGCCCAAATCCGTTTCCAGCACGGCGATGTCGGCCGCTTCCAGGGCGTGGTTCAGGCCGGTTTCTTCGGTGACCATGCTCTTGCTCTTCACCACCGACCGCACGTTGTGCCGCCGGGCAATGTCCAGCACGTGCTGGTTGGCTTCATCGCCGTCAATGGCCCACAGCACCTGGATGCCGTTGGCCTGCATGTTGGCTTCGGCTTGCTCCAGCAAGTCGGGCAGGTGATTCAGGGCGTGCCGCTTGATGGCCGCTGCCTGCTGCCGCAGCGCCTGACCGTGGGCCTCCCCCTGGGCAAACATCGCCGCCTGCCGCTTGGTGAAGCCGGAATTGGTGCCGAAGGAAACGGCCGTTTGCAAATCCACATCGTGAATGGCTATCTGGGCCGCCGGGATGAAGTTGTTTGACTGTACTTTCATGATTTGCCCAACAAGGCGTGAAACGTAAAACGTGAAACGTGATAATTCTTCACGTTTCACGCCTCACGTTTCACGATTAATTCTTCTGGCGGATGCCCTCGGCCAGCACGTCGGCGATGTGGCGGACGCACGGCCGTTTGCCCTGTTTCGCCAGCCCGCCGTTCATGTGCAGCAGGCAGCTCACGTCGCCGGTCACGAGGGTGTCGGCCTGGCTCTGTTCGATGTGGGCCATCTTTTTGCCCAGCATTGCGCCGCTGACGTCGGCCATTTTTACGCTGAACAGCCCGCCGAAGCCGCAGCAAATTTCGCTGTTGTCCCAGGCAACGAGGGTGGCGTTCTCCAGGCTGCCTACCAGGGTGCGGCTGGCCTGTTTCAGCCCCAGCAGGCGCAGGCCGTGGCAGGAGTCATGGACGGCGATGGTTTGGGGGGTGGGCAGACGGCCGTTTAAATCCGTCACCCCCAGTCCATCCACAATAAACTCGGTAAACTCCCAGGTGATGCTGGCCAGCCGCTGCGCCACATCGCGCCAACGTGGATCGTCGGCGAAGAGCTGCGGGTATTCGTGCCGCACCATCGCCCCGCAGGAGCCCGACGGCACAACAATGACCTCGGCATCTTTGAACGCTTTGAGGAATTGGATAGCCACTTGCCGCGCTTCGGTGCGATACCCGGCATTAAACGCCGGTTGGCCGCAGCACGTCTGCCCCAGCGGGAAGTCCACGGCTACGCCCAGGTGCTCCAGCACGTCAACCACCGACATGCCGGTTTCTGGATAAAGCATATCCACCATGCACGTCACAAACAGCGAGACACGCTTGCCTTTGGGGGATGGTCTATCTGTCATAGTTCGGTCCATTCGCGGCAAAACCTTGCCCGATGCGCGGAGAAAAAAATCAAAGATTACGCAGATTACGCAGATAGACATCTTCTAAATCTGCGTAATCTGCTGATAAAAATCTCACCGTAGGAAGGCCTCGTGTAAACCGCCGTCCACGCTGATGATCTGGCCCGTTGTTTTGCTGAGCTGGCTGCTGGTGAGCAGGTAGGCTGCTTCGGCCTGGTCGGCCAGGGTGATGGGCGATTTGGTCAGGGTGCGCTGGGCGTAGAAGTGGGCCAGCTTGTCGCGCAGCGCCTCGGTTGTCTCGCCTTCATCGTGACCGATGCCGTACTTCACCAACGAACTGATGACCCGGTCGCGCGGGAACATGCTGCTGCCCTCGACGACGGTGGCCGGGGCCAGGCCATTCACCCGCACCAGCGGTGCCAGCTCGATGGCCAGCTCGCGCACCAGGTGATTGGCGGCCGCTTTGCTGGTATCGTAGGCCACGGAGCCTTTTTTGGCAACGGCCGCATTTACGCTCGTCGTCAGCACCAGGGTTCCCGTCAAGCCTTGCGCTTGCCAAATTTGCCGCGCTTCGTCGGCGATGAGGTAGCCGCCCTTGACGTTGACGGTGAAGGTGAGGTCCCACTGCGAGTCGGTGATACGGCCGTCCTTCGTCGGCGGCACAAACACCCCGGCCGTCACAATCACGTTGTCGAGGCCGCCGTAGGCCAAAATCACCTGGTTGAGCATTGCCTGTACCGATTCGCGATTGGTGATGTCGGCCCCCAGGCCAATGGCCGGGCCGCAGGCCGAGAGGCCCGTCCCGGCCACGCCGATGCCCATGCCGTATTTTTTTGTCAGTTCGTTGGCCGTTTCCTGCGCCGCCTCTCCATTCAAATCCACACAAACGACGTGTGCGCCTTCTTGCGCCACGCGGTGGGCCGTTGCTTTGCCAATACCGCTGCCCGCGCCAACGACGATGACGATGTTACGCGCCAGCTCTTTTTCCGGCGGCATGCGCTGCAACTTGGCTTCTTCCAACAGCCAATATTCGATGTCAAACGCTTCTTGCCGGGGCAAGCCCTGGTATTGGCTGATCGCTTCGGCGGCGCGCATCACTTGAATGGCCAGGGCGTAAAATTCGGCCGTAACGCGGCTTTCGCTTTTGTTTTTGCCCCAGGCAATCAGCCCCACGCCGGGGATGAGAATGACCGTCGGGTTCGGGTCGCGCATGGCGGGGGAGTTGGGATGTTTGCACGCTTCGTAGTAGGCGGCGTAATCGTCACGGTAGGCCGCCAGGCCTCTTTCCAGCTTGCGCAGCAGGGCGGCAAAATCTTCGCTTTGCGGATTCCATTCCACGTACAGCGGCTTGATTTTGGTGCGCAGGAAATGGTCGGGGCAGCTGGTGCCGATCTCGGCCAGGCGGGCGGCGTCGTGGCTGTTGACAAATTCCAGCACGCTGTCGGTGACGTGCACGGTGCCGATAAACCGCGCCTGCTGCGACACCAGTCCGCGCAGCGTGGGCAGCAGCCGGATCAGCAGCGCCTCCCGTTCGGCTTCAGGCAGCGATTGGTATTTGGCACCGCCGAAAGTGGCTTCGCCTTTGTCGCGTTCGGTGATGTAAACGGCCGCTTTCTCAATCAAATCCAGCGTCAGTTCGTAACACGCTTTGTCGTCATCGGCCCAGTTGATCAGGCCGTGCTGGCCCATCACCAACCCTTTGAGCTGCGGATTGGCGGTGGCCATCTCCCCCATCACCAGCCCCAAGTCGAAGCCGGGGCGCTGCCAGGGCACCCAGCCGACCTCGCCGCCGTACACCGCTTGCGTCAGCTGCTGCTGGTCCTTGCTGGCGGCGATGGCGATGGCCGAGATGGGGTGCATATGGTCTACGTGCCGCGCCGGGATGAAGCCGTGCAGCGGGGTGTCGATGGAGCTGGCGCGGGGGTTGAGGTTGAAGGTGGTGTGCGGGTACATGCCCACCATTTTGTCCTCGATTTCCGTTTTGACGCCCTTCACGTCGGCGGCATCGTAGATTTTTTGCAGGCCAAGCAGCTTGTCCATGTAGAGCGAGGCGAAGTTGGCTCGGGTGGAGGTGCGCAGGTCGCCGCCGGAGCCTTTGACCCAGAGCACGTCCACTTTTTCGCCGGTCAGCGGGTCGGTCATGATAATTTTGGAGGACGTGTTGCCGCCGCCGGTGTTGGTGATGCGCTGGTCATCGCCCAGGATGTTGGAGCGGTAGCGCAGCCGCTCCACGGGATCGAGCTGGTCAGCGACGGCGTCGTCCCAGCGGTAGGTTACGTGTTGATACTGTTTTTGTGTCATGGTTTCCCCTTGTTCAGGCGCGCGGCCTGGGTTTATTGGTTTAACAGGTTTTGGTAACGGCCGTAGGCGTCAGCGTAAACGGCCGCATCCTCTGGCTCATATCGTTTCAACTCAGCCATGCCCGCCACAATGTCACGTGCTTGCTGCAAATTGGCAATCTCGCCCAGGGTGATGAGCTGCACCAGGGCATTGCCCATCACCGTCGCCTCGATGGGGCCAGCGACAACCGGCAGGCCGGTGGCGTTGGCCGTCAGCTGGTTGAGCAGCTGGTTTTGCGTGCCGCCGCCCACAATGTGGAGCGTGGCGACTGGCTGATTGGAGACGGCCTGAACCAGTTCGAGCACCTCCCGGTAGGCCAGCGCCAGGCTTTCCAGCACGCTGCGCACCACTGCGCCGACCGTTTGGGGCATGGGCTGGCCGGTTTGCTGGCAAAGGTCGCGGATGTGTTGGGGGTGGTCGCCGGGCTGGAGGAAGATGGGATTGTTGGGGTTGAAAACGGCCGTAAGCGGCTCAGATTTTTCGGCCAGCTGCACCAGCTCGCCATAGGAATATTCTTGCCCGGCGGCGGCCCAGGTGGCGCGGCACTGCTGCAAAATCCACAGCCCCATCACGTTTTTCAGCAGGCGGTAGGTGCCGTAAACGCCCCCCTCGTTGGTGACGTTGGCCGCCAGCGCCTGTGGCGTGAGGATGGGTTGGGGCACTTCCAGCCCGACCAGACTCCAGGTGCCGCTGCTGATGTAGGCAAAATCTGGGGTCGTCGTGGGCACAGCCGCCACGGCGCTGCCCGTGTCGTGGCAGGCCGGAGCAATTACCGGGATGCCGTCGTAGCGGCCCAGTTTGGTTCCCGGCGGCACAATCTCAGGAAAGATGCGGCTGGGAATGCCCAGCTGGTCCATCAGCTCTGTGGCCCAGGTACCAGTGCTGGGATTAAACAGCTGCGTGGTGGTGGCGTTGCTAAATTCGCACACCTTGGCCCCGGTGAGCCAGTAGTTGAGCAGATCGGGCGCGGTTAAAAAGGTGGCGGCGATTTCCAGCTGGGGCGAGCCGGATTTGACCAGGCTGAGCAGCTGGTAGAGGGTGTTGATGGGCATGAACTGAATGCCGGTTTGGGCGAAAATTTCCGCTTTTGGCACTTTGGTGAAAGCTGATTCCATCATGTGGGTGGTACGGCCGTCGCGATAATGCACCGGGTTGCCAATCAAACGGCCGTGTTTGTCCAGCAGCCCAAAATCGATGCCCCAGGTATCCACGCCAATGCTGGCCGGGTGCAGCGCCTTACCTTTGGCAATGCCCGTCTGAATGTCGTCCCACAGCTGCAAGAAGTTCCAATGCAGCGTGCCGTTGAGGGTGACGGCCGTGTTGGGGAAGCGGTGTAGTTCCTGGAGGTGGAGGGAACGGCCGTCGAACCCCACCGCCATCACCCGCCCCGATTCAGCCCCCAAATCCACCGCCAAAACTGTTTTCTTTGCCATAAAAAACCTATGCTATAATGTTTTCATTCGGAAAGATGATGTGGAGTAAAACCTAATGTCACAATTAACAGCAATTACATTTGACGCAGTATTAGAAGATGACAACATTACCATTCCAGCAAACTATCGTGATGAAGTTGTCGCCCTTTTCAAAAACAAGAAGGTAAAGGTTACTGTCGAGCCTGCCGAGAATGTTGACGACGCTTCCGAACAATCCTCCACAATGGATGAATGGCAGAAAACGCACACCAGCTTTATACAGTTTCTTATGGAAAACCCGATAAAGATTGCTCATCCCGTTCGGTTAACTAAGGAAGAATTGCATGAGCGATAACGGCCGTAAAGTTTTAGTTGATAGTAATGTTTGGTTATACATCTTCCTGCCTGGACAAGATGATGTCAAAAGTCAAGTTGCCACGCAGCTGGTAGCTGAACATGCCCAAAACATTGTTGTAAGCACTCAGGTTATTAACGAAACGGTTCGCAATATTCGTTATAACCAGGTCATGAGCGAACTGCGAATCCGTGATTTGGTCAACAGCTTTTACCAAGATTACCCAGTCATCCAGATGAATCAAGACATTCAGCTTCGCGCTTCATTCTTACGTGAAAAGTACTCGATTTCTTATTGGGACAGCTTACTTGCTTCCGCTGGGCTTGAATTTCAAGCCGAAATTTTGCTCTCTGAAGATATGCAAGATGGCCTCGTCATTGATGATCAAATGGCTATCATGAACCCTTTTGCCGCTCGCTAACTTAGCGATTTGCCAGAACTTTTTCCTCGTAAGCCCGAATTTCAGCCATAAACGCATAGCCCACCGGCACACTTTGCTGCTGGCAGTATTGGTCCCAGACTGCGCCGAACGGCAGCCCTTTGAGCTCTTCCAGCAGAGCCAGGCGGGCGGTGAAATCGCCTGCTGCTTCTAGCTGATGCAGCTGGTCGATTGGCTCCAGCAGGGCCAGCAGCAGGGCGCGCAGCGCATTGCGTGTGCCGATCGTCCAGGCGGCGACGCGGTTGATGCTGGCGTCGAAGAAGTCCAGGCCGATGTGGGTGCGGTTCAGGAAATGGCCGCGTACCAGCTCTTGCATAATCGCTTGCAGTTCGTCGGTGAGGGTGACCACGTGGTCGCTGTCCCAGCGCACCCCCCGACTGACATGCAGCAGCAGCTCTGGCACGTACAGCAGTACGGCCGAAATTTTGTCGGCGATCGTTTCGGTGGGGTGGAAGTGGCCCGCATCCAGGCAGAGCAGCTTTTGCCGCGAGCTGGCGTAACCCAGGTAAAATTCGTGCGACCCCACGACGTAGCTTTCGGAACCAATGCCAAACAGCTTGCACTCGACGGCGTCCAGGTTGTGGGCGGGGTCTAGCGGCCTGGCGAAGACCTGATCCAGAGCGTCTTGCAGGCGCTGGCGCGGGGCGAGGCGGTCTACCGGGGTGTCTTTGTAGCCATCGGGAATCCAGAGGTTGGTAACGGCCGTACTGCCCAACTCCCGCCCAAAATACGCCCCAATCTCCCGGCTGGCAATGCAATGCTCAATCCAGAATTGACGAATGCCTGCGTCTGGATGGGCCAGGGTAAAGCCATCGTCGGCCAGGGGATGGGAGAAGCAGGTGGGGTTGAAATCGACGCCGTGGTGGTGGGCTTTGGCCCAATCGAGCCAGCCGGCAAAATGCTCCGGGCGGATTTCGTTGCGCGGCACTTTTTGGTCCGTTTCCAGGTAGATGGCGTGTAAATTGAGCCGGTGTGTGCCGGGGATGAGGCGGTAGGCCAGGTCCAAATCCTGGCGCAGCTCGTCGGCAGTGCGGGCCTTGCCGGGGTAATTGCCGGTGGCCATAATGCCGCCGCTCAGGCCGCGCGCCGGGTCTTCAAAGCCGCCCACGTCATCCCCCTGCCAGCAGTGCAGGCTGATGGGAATGGTGGCCAGTTTTTGCAGCGCGGCGTCGGTGTCCACACCGAGCGCGGCGTAGCGTTCTTTGGCTAAGGCGTAGGCTTGTTCGGTTGGGTTGCTCATAATTGCTTCCTAGTGCATTTTCCCGGAAACTCCGAGTTTCCGGGAAAATCGGTTAATCGAGGTGAAACACTTCTTCGAGTTCCACCATGGTTTTGTCAGGATGTGCCCCGTCGGGCGATTCGAAGTAGGGGGCCATGAATTCCTGCCATTTGGCGTTGATCGTCTCCCCATCCATGCCGTCCAGGGCAGCCTGAAAGCTGTCGGGTGTTTCAAAGTAGCCAAAAAGCGTGCCATCTGCGCGCATGAAGAGGGAGTAGTTGTGCCAGCCTGTGCGGCTGAGCGCTTCCAGCATTTCGGGCCAGACGGCCGTATGATGCTTTTTGTATTCCTCGATCATGTCTGGTTTGACTTTGAGCAAAAAACCAACTCGTTTCATGATTTCTCCAATTTTTAGTGGCTCGTGGCTGGTGGTTAAGTGGCTGGAAAAACGAACAACTAGCCACCAGCCACTATTGACTAAATATCTTTGCCAGATGGTAACGTGGGTGGGCCGAAAAGGCGTGGCATTGCGAGCCGTCGGGAAAGTCGACGTTCCAGTTTTCCCAGGTGGTGGGGTAGCCTTGGTTGACCCATCTTCCCCAGCGCCGTTTGATGATGTCGAGGCTGGCTGGCGTACGGCCGTATTTCCCCAAACACTCAAAAATATAGTGATGCATAAACGGACTGGCCAGCACCATTTCCCCGTCTTCGTGCGCATCCCGCTCGTTCAGGGAGCGGGCGATGATTTGGTCCAGCAGGGCATCCGCTTCAGCAGGCGTGGCGGTGCCGGTGAGCAGGGCCATCGCCGCGCCCAGCTGGGAGTAAGTGGTGTGGGCGAGATCGTCGTGGAAACGGCCGTTCGCCACAAACCCATCCCGGCATCTTTGTTGCAGCCTACCCGCCGCTGTTTGCCAAAAGGTTGCCATCTTTGGCTCAAACTGTTTGGCCAGCTCCGTGGCGATTTGCAGCGCCAGCACCACGTGCAAATTAAACACCAAATGCGGGTCGCTTTGCGCCGTGGCCGACCAGTCGATGTAAAAACGGCGACCTGGCGGATGGATCAGCAGGCCAGCCTCGTTTTGCAGCCCCAGCAGGGCGGCGAGCACCTGCTTGAGCGTCGGCCAGAGCTGGCGCACCAGCGCCGCATCGCCCGACTGCTGCCAGTAGAGCCCCAGCAGTTCCACCCACATGGCGCTGTAGCGGGGGATGGTGTAGGCGTGCACCTCGGCGGGGGCCACACTGGGCAAAATGCCGTCGGGATAAATGCCTTGGGCGGTGTCCAGGAGGATGGTTTGTAACGGCCGTACATCTTCCCCCATCGCGCTTAAACTCAATGCCTGCGGCAGCGCGTCGCCCAGCCACTGCGAGCTTTCGCGCCAGACGCAATCCACAAACGTTTCTTGCAGGCAGGCGTGCAGCGTGTTTTCACACAGCGTCACAATGCCGTCCAGCAGCTCGTCGCCAGTGGTCAGTGGCTTGGTGATGGCCAGCGGATACTCGGCGATGCGCACGTGCGGCGTGAGCTGCACATTTTCAGCTGCGCCCATCAGTTGGAAAAGGACATACCGCCCGCCGCGCATCGCAAATGGCTCGATGGTTTGGCTGCCGGGCCGCAGCGTAAAAAAGTCCGTGGGACGCATGCGGCAATAGGTGGTTGGGTCGGAAATGATGAGTTGGCCAACGGCCGTTTTCTCCGCATAGGTGATGGCTAACTGCTCGCCGCCGCTGGCGTTTTTAACCTCTGCCCAGCCGTGGCAGGTGTGGGCGCGGCCTAAATCGAATAACCAACTTTCTACCCTCACCCCAGCCCTCTCCCTCAAAGGGAGAGGGAGCCAATCCCCTCCCCCTCTCAGGGGGAGGGCCAGGGTGGGGGGCCGCTCTACCAGCAGGGGCGTGATGCGCTTTTGCAAACCGGACCAAATTGGCCCGTCAGCCCCGGCCACCACGCGGGCGGGTGACCAGTGGCTGTCGTCGAAATCAGGCACTTGCCAATCTTCCACCCGGTTCCAATCCCGTCGCTCCACGCCGCTGCCGTAAATGGAAATGCGCGGCACGTCGCTGGCAAAAGAGTCATCACGACTGGTGCGCCAACGGCCGTTGGTCACCAAAACAACCGCGCCATCCACCTCAACCCAGGCCAGCAGCCCCGCTGCCGCGCGATGTACCGCGCTAAAATGCGAGTAGCCTGGCTGGTACACCTGCACCGCCAGTACATTTTTGCCCACGGCAAGCTGGTTGGTGATGTCCAGCACGTCCATTTTTTGGGCGTGGGGCCAGCTGCGCGCGGGGCCACGGTGGTGGAAACGGCCGTTGACCCACAGCTTGTAGCGCGAATCGGCCGTGATCCACAAAATCACTTTGCCAGCCCCGTCCCATTCCCACGATGGCGATCTGAAATTGAGAGTCACCTCGTGTAGATCGAAGGGGTGAGGGGGGGCAATCCAGACGGCCGTTTCCGGCGCTTGGATTTGCAACGCGTCAGGCTGGGGCCAGGGTGCCATACTGCTTCGCCAGCTCATTCACCACTTTGTACGCGCCAACCAGCCGCTGCGGCGGGATGTCTGGCTGCACAAAGTGGCCGGTATTGAAAATAAAACCGCCGCCCGGCGCGTAAATGGCAAACCGTTTGCGGATGTACTCGGCCAGTACGTCGCCATCATAAGCCAGCAGCCCATCGATCACGTCCAGCGAGCCGTAGCAGACAAATTTGTCGCCGTAGCTGTCTTTGATCGTTTGCGGATCCATGCCTGCACTTTCTTGCAGCGGATGCCAGCTGTGGTAGCCAATCTCCACCAGGTCATCCAAAATTTGCATGATGTAGCCGTCGCTGTGCAGGTTGACATAAAGCCCCGTCGAGCGGGCGTGTTGCACCACGCGTTTGGCGTACGGCTTGATCAGTTTGCGCCACATGCGCGGCGAAAACAACATCGTCTGGTTGCTGCCCCAGTCGTCGCTGAGGGTGACGATATCGACGTTGGCCGCTTTCAGGCTGTCCATCAGGCCACACAGCCAGTCGGCGTAGCGATCAAACCAGGCGGCCATCTTTTTGGGCTCACCCGCCAGGTTCATCCAGCAGTTTTCGATGCCGATGAGCTGGCTGGTACCCTCCACAATGCCCCAGGTGTGGGCGATGATCGCCCGCTTGCCACCCTGCTGTTCTACCGCCTGCCGCACGTTCAGCCCGGCAAAATCGTAGTTCCAATCGGTGTGGGACAACCATTTTTCGGCACGGGGATCGCCCAAATCCACATCGACCAGTTCAGACACGTCAAATTTACGGCCGAATTGATTCGGGTACGGCACAAAACCCACAAAAATATCAATGTTGAACTCGTCCAAAAACTGCTCGCGTGTGCCATATTCAGCTTCCAGCTTTTCCACAAACTGCTTCTGGTACAGCCAGCAGTCGATGGGCGTGCGGTCGGTTGGTTGTCGTTCCAGGGTGGCAATGACGCGTTCTCGGCTGTTCATAATTTTCCTTTGGGAGATTGGAGACTGGAGATTAGAGATTGATAGTCTCCAATCTCTAATCTCTAATTTCTAGTCTCCGGCTTCAACTGCAACGCCTCATCCCACGCCGCCATCGCCACGCCATCGACAAACTGGCTGTGGAACGATTCCCAATGCACCTGTTCCCAAACGGGAATGACGGGCTTGAGCTCGTCGGGCAGCTTTTTGATCAGCTCAGCGTAGGCATGTTCCAGCAGGCGGTAGCCCGAGGTGGGCGAGACGGCAAATTGGGGATGTGGCTCGATGACGCCATCGGCGACCATGAAATGGTCGAGCACATCGCTCATCTCGTTCAAAAGCGCCAGCTTGCGCTCCCACGGGGTGCTGAGCTCCACCGCTTCATCTACCAGCGGCTTCAGCGGCGTGGCCAGGCGGGGCAGCTGGGCAAAATGGGCCATGATCCATTTGTCGTACGGGTAGTAGGTGCGCTCCAGCATAAACGCCAGCTGGATAGCCCACTTCACGGCGCGGCTGAAGGTGATGGTGGCGTAGTACGGGTTGTCGCGCAGGATGGCCCGCTTGAGGGCGTAGCTGCCCATGCCGGAAAAGTAGCGGCACCAGTGGGCAATGCGGCGCAGGCGCACCGGCTCTGGATAATATTGCTGGAAGGTTTGGCGTACGGCCGTAAATTCCCCACTTTCATCATGCCACACCTCCCCGTTAATGACGTGGGTGATGTCCTCTTCCGGCACGTGCAGCCATTCGGTATGGTTCTGCGGGGCGCGTGTGAGGCCGATGGTGCGCTGCAAAAAGCCGGGCAGCGTGTCCAGCGCCAGCCCCGCCCCCGCCAGGTGCGCGGCGTAGAGCGAGTGGCCGCGGTAGCTCTCGGGCAGGTTGGCGCTGACGGTTTGCCTGATTTGCTGCTGCTGAACGGCCGTTACCCACCCCGGCAGTAGGGCATCAATGCGCACCCCCCAATGATGGTCCCTTGAATAATCATCATCCAGCCCCAGCGCTTCCGAGCCGTAGCCAAAGAGACCAAAGGCGGTAACGGCCGTAATCTCCGGAAAATGCGCCACCAAAATTGGCTTAACAATCTCCTCAAAAAACGCCCGGCTGGTGTCTATGATTGATTCGCTCATGGTCGGTTATCCGTAATCGTTTTTCTAGCTGCCGGTCACTGTTGCTTTGCAAAATGGGACGCAGATTAACGCAGATTACGCTGATTTTTTTTCTTCTTATCCGCGTCATCCGCGTTTATCAGCGTCCTATTTTATTCAAATGGTCGGGCAAATAATCGGTTTTGAGTGAGCAGTAATCGGTTGTTTTCTACCGATTACCGCTCACCGTTTACCGATTACTGTTTACCGATTACTGCGATGCCGCTTCCACATTCGACGCATCGTACACCGTAAACGGACCCATCAAAACGCGCAGACCGTTGTCGCGGGTCGGGTCTGTTTCGATGGTGTAGGTGCCCATGCGGCCAGCCTCAAACGTTACACCAGGCGCAGCTTCCATCTGGCCGGTGGCGATGAGGTAAGTGGTGTAGTAGGTCAGGTAGCCCAGGTCTACAAAGCTCCACAGGGCAAACTGCGGGGCGCAGCCATTCAGGGTGAAGCTCACCATTTCGGCTGGCAGGCCCAAACCGCTGACCTTCACATCTTCGCACAGCCCTTCATCCTGCATCGCTTTGGCAGCGGCGGCAATACCGACGGTTGTCGGAGCCATGATCAGCTCCAGGTCGGGGTATTGGTCCACCAGGGCCAGCGCCTGGTTGTAGCTCTCTTCGGATTCGTCGTTGCCGTAGACGGTGTCAACCAGCTCCAGGCTGGCGTAGGTGCTGTCAGTTGCCAGAACCTCTTCCATCGCCGCGATCCAGGCGTTCTGGTTGGCCGCGTCTGGGCTGGCGGAGAGGATGGCAAATTGACCGCCGTCCTCGCCCATGATGCTCAGAGCCATGTCGGCCATCACCTTGCCGGTTTCGTCAAAGTCTACCTGGGCGATGAACACCTGCTCACCTTCCGCCGAGGGAATCGGGGAGTCCCAGGTCACAACCGTCAGGCCCGCGTCGATAGCCGCTTGGGCGGCTGGGGCAATCTGGTCACCTGCGTTGTTGGAGATCATCACCGCGTCTACCCCTTGCGTGGCGGCGTTGGTCATGATTTCGATCTGGCCCTGCACGCTGTTTTCGGGGGTGGGGCCGGTGAATTCCAGCGTACCCGTCGCGCCAAGCTCCGCGGCCGCTTCTTGGGCACCGTTGTTGGCCTGGTCAAACACCAGGATGCCCAGGAACTTGGGCAGGAAGATGCCGTTCAGCTCTTGTCCCGGCTCGGCTACGATGACGCCACCGTCGCTGCTGGCTTCCTCTTCTTCGCTTTCCAGCGGGGCAACCACTTCACCACCAGCGGCCGCTTCCACGTTGGAAGCGTCGTAGACGGTGAACGGGCCCATCAAAACGCGCAAACCAGCGTCGCGGGTGGGGTCTTTTTCGATGGTGTAGCTGCCCATGCGGCCCGCTTCAAAGGTCTGGCCTTCTTCGGCGGTGATGTTGCCTACAGCCAGGTTGTAGGTGAGGTGGTAGGTCAGGTAACCCAGGTCGACAAAGCTCCACAGGGCAAATTGCGGGGCGCAGCCGTTGAGGGTGAAGCTGGCCATTTCGGCGGGCAGGCCCAAACCGCTGACCTTGACGTCTTCGCACAGACCCTCATCCTGCATCGCTTTGGCGGCGGCGGCAATACCGACGGTTGTGGGGGCCATGATCAGCTCCAGGTCGGGGTATTGGTCTACCAGGGCCAGGGCTTGGTTGTAGCTTTCTTCGGATTCGTCATTACCGTAGACGGTGTCAACCAGCTCCAGGCTGGCGTAGGTGCTGTCGTTGGCCAGCACTTCTTCCATGGAAGCGATCCAGGCGTTCTGGTTGGCGGCATCGGGGCTGGCGGAGAGGATGGCAAACTGGCCACCATCGTCGCCCATGATGCTGAGGGCCATGTCGGCCATCACTTTGCCGGTTTCGTCAAAGTCTACCTGGGCCACAAACACCTGCTCGCCTTCGGCGGAGGGGATGGGGGAGTCCCAGGTAACGACGGTCAGGCCAGCGTCGAGGGCGGCCTGGGCAGCGGGGGCAATCTGGTCGCCGGCGTTGTTGGAGAGCATGATCGCTTCCGCGCCTTGCGTCACGGCGTTGGTGACGATTTCAATCTGGCCCTGGACGCTGTTTTCCGGGGTGGGGCCGGTGAACTGCAGGCCGCTGGCGGTGCCAAGCTCGTTAGCGGCTTCCAGGGCACCTTCGTTGGCCTGGTCAAACACCAGGATGCCCAGGAATTTGGGCAGCAGGATGGCGTTAAATTCGCCATCGGCCAACACACCTTCATCGGTAGCGGCGGGTTCTTCGGCCGTTTCCGCTGCTTCTTCCGTGGTGGTGTCAGCGGGGGCGTCTGCTTCTGTTTCGGTGTCCGTGGGGGTGTCGGTTGTCTCTTCGGCACCCGACGAACAGGCCACCACAAACAGGGAAACCACCAGTAAAATAATGAACCATTTTCCAAGAGTCTTCATTTTTCGTTCCTCCTCTAAGAACTGAAAGGGTAAACAGGGTAAGGGCCCATTGGCAAGCTGCGTAGGGCATTAGCCATCGGGCTTAAAGCAGGGTTCTTTTCCGGTACTAGCCTCCTTTGGCCTGGGCCTGGGCCTGATGATCGCGGCTCCACCTGGTTTGAACTGATTGCAGCCAGTTGGGAATGAGGACAGAGAGAATGAGCAGCAGGCCGATGACGCCGGTTTGGGTGTTGCCGGAGATGTTGACCAGCGAGAGGCCGTTGCGGATGTTGAGGATGATGAGGATAGAAAGCACGACGCCCGTCAGGGTGCCCGACCCGCCAAAAATGGAGACGCCGCCGAGCAGGACCATGGTGATAATGTCGAGTTCGAAGCCTACGGCCGTACTGCCCCGTACTGCCCCCAATCGAGCCGCAATTAAAATGCCAGCCAGGGCCGACACAACGCCGGAAATGATAAACAGGCTCATTTTGACACGCCGCACGTTGACACCGGAGTAGCGGGCCACATTTGCGCTGTTGCCGATGACGTAGAGGGTACGGCCGTATGCCGATCGCTGCAGCACCACCCACACAATCACCACGCCCACAAAAAAGAGCAGCAGGCCAAACGGCACCGGGCCAACCAGCCCCTGTTGGCCCAACGCTTCAAACCAGTCAGGAAAATTGCCAATCGACTCGTCTTCCAGCAAAATGCTGGCCACACCGCGATAACCAATCAGCCCCGCCAGCGTGACTACCAGCGAGGGCAGCCCTACGTAAGCAATCCAGAAGCCGTTGAACGCCCCAGCCAGCGCACCCACCAGCAGGCTGGCCACCAGGGCTAGCCAAAATGGCTGCCCCTGGCTGTACAGGTACGCCAGCAAACAGGCAGACAAGCCCATCACCGAGGCCACCGACAAATCAATCTCGGCATTAATGATGATCAGCGTCATTGCCAGAGCGACGATGATTTTTTCAATAGACAGCTGGAACAGATTGATCTGGTTGTTCAGCCCCAGGTAAAACGGCGACAGGCTGACATTGATCAACACCACGACGATGAGAATGAAGAGCAAAAGTGCTTCCCAGCTTAACAATTTGCGAGTCATTGCGTTTCCTCAGACCTGTCAGGTTTGCAAAACCTGACAGGTCTAACTTACTAGAGCTGTTCAATTTCGCCCCTGGCCCAGAGCAGGCGCAGACGGGCAAGTACCACCGAGTCGGTGGCCACGGCCAGCAGGATGAGCAGCCCCAGCAGGGCATCACGCCAGAATTCGCTGACGACGCGCCAGCGCAGCAGGCTTTGCTCCAGCGTGGCAATGAGCACCGCCCCGAGCAAAGCCCCCAGCATGGTGCCGCTGCCGCCAAATGTGTTGACGCCGCCCACCACAACGGCCGCTACCACCTGCAATTCCAGCCCCTGGGCAGCCACCACGGTGATGGTGCCAAATCGGGCCAAAAAGAGGAACCCGGCCAGGCCGCTGAGCGCGCCACACAGCATGTAGGCGCTGATGGTCATGCGGCGCACCGGCAGGCCGGTCATGGCGGCAGCGTCTGGGTTGGAGCCGATGGCGTAAAGGCGGCGGCCCCACGGCAGGTAAGCCACCACCAGCTGGAAAATGAGCACGATGACGATGGCGACGAGCACAATCAGCTTCACTTCCACTTCGCCCACCACAAATGCGTCCACCTGGGGCAGATTGACCAGCCACTCTGGCAGGGCGCTGGTGATGATCGTTTGGGCGTCGGAAAATTGCACCAGGATGGAGCGGTAGATGGCCAGGGTGCCTAGCGTGGTGATGATGGCGGGCACACGGCCGTAAGCAATCACCAATCCATTTACCAGCCCCAAACCTGCACCCATGACGATGGCCAGCAGCACCACCACGGCGGGCGACATCTCGTTGTTGGCCACCACGGCGCGGCCGACAAAATAGGCGGTAAAGCCCACAATCGAGCCAACCGAGAGGTCAATGTTGCGCATGAGCACAACCATCGTTTGCCCCACGGCAACCACCGCCAGGATGGCCAGGCTGGAGGCGATGCGGGTGAAGGTGCGCGGCTGGTAATAATTTTCAATTTGAGAGCCAAAAAACAGAATCGCCCCAAAAATGATGAGAACCAGAATGAGTTCGCGGATTTGCTCGGGGCGGATGGCGCGTCTGACGGTGTTCATGCGGTTTGTCCCATGGCGGCGGTCATCACCCGCTCTTGTGTGGCTTCGCGGCGATCCAAAATCGCCATCTGCCGCCCCTCGCGCATGACTACGATGCGGTCGCTCATGGCCAGCACTTCGGGCAGGTCAGACGAAATCATGATGATGCCCATGCCTTGCTGGGCCAGTTCGTCAATGATGTGGTGCACTTCTGCCTTGGCCCCCACGTCGATGCCGCGCGTAGGCTCATCGAGGATGAGCAGGCGCGGCTGGGTGTTGAGCCATTTGCTGAGAACCACTTTTTGCTGGTTGCCGCCAGAGAGGGTGCCTGCGGTTTGCTCCAGGCTGGCGGCGCGGATGTTGAGCCGCTCGCGGAACGATTCGGCCGTTTTTTTCTCTTCCTTGCGCTGAACCAGGCCGTAGCGGTTGGTGTAGCGGCGCAGCATGGGCAGGGAAATGTTGGTGGTGATCGACATGGGCATGGTAAGGCCCAGCTGCCGCCGGTCTTCGGTGACGTAGGCGATGCCCAGTTTGACCGCCTGCTGGGGCGAGCGTATGGCTACGGTTTGGCTGTCGAGGGTGATGGTGCCGGAATCGGCCGTTTCAATGCCAAACAGGGCCAGGGCCACGTCGGTGCGGCGCGAGCCAACCAGCCCGGCAAAACCGACCACTTCCCCGGCGTGCACGTCGAAGTTGATGTCGTGGAAGACGTTTTCTTTGCTGAAGTTACGCACGGAGAGGAGCAGGTCGCCGCGCACGGTGGCGGTTTTGGCGAAGAAGTCGTCCATGTGCCGCCCCACCATGTCGCGGATGGCGGATTCAGCGGTGACTTCGGCGGCGGGGTGAGTGGAAACGAAACGGCCGTCCCTCAATACCGTCACCCGATCCGAAATGGAAAACACTTCTTCCATCCGGTGGCTGATGAACAAAATGGAGACGCCCTTCTCTTTCAGCCGCCGGGTGAGCTTAAACAACTGCTCCACCTCGTGCGCGGAAAGCGACGCCGTGGGTTCGTCCATAATGAGGACGCGCGTGTCCAGCGAAATCGCTTTGGCAATTTCCACCGCCTGCTGTGCCGCCAGGGTCAGGCCACGGGCCGAACTGCGCACGTCTAGCTTAATGTCTAGCCGGGCCAAAATCTCGGCGGCATCGCGGTACATCTGCCGCCAACGCACAATGCCCCCCCGGTTGCGGTGGCCAACAAAAATGTTCTCCGCGACGTTCAGGTCAGGGAAGATCATCGGTTCCTGGTGGATGGCGGCAATGCCGTTGGCCTGGGCGTCGAGAGGATTGGTGATGAGGGTGGAACGGCCGTCCAGCAAAATCTCCCCCTCGTCCGGCCGGTGAATCCCCGTCATGATCTTGATGAGCGTCGATTTGCCCGCCCCGTTTTCCCCCAGCAGCGCATGAATTTCGCCCGGATACAGCGTCAGCGACACGTCCGCCAGCGCCTGCGTGGTGCCAAACCGTTTTGAGATATGCTGCATCTCCAAAATGGGTTTTGTCATGCTCTTCCAGCTTCCTTGATGGTTATTCAGCAATTTGTGGAGGGTAAGCGTTTTTTTAGATTTGCGGCCAGGGATTGTTGATATTTGTTGAAAATTGCCGAATATTGGCGAAATCATAACAGGTACAATAAAATACGTCAATGATTTGACCAAAATCCCCTAACAAGCCGACAAGCCTGCTGTATAGAAATGCCATTTGTCAGCTTTCAACAATTTTCTACAATTTGTAGCATGGGTGTTGGGCCACCGCGCCACCCCAAATAGCGAACCAGGCGGCACGCATCATGATTGGTTTTGAACGGCGACAAAACATTCTGCGCATTCTGGCTGAGAAGCCCGGTATTCGCGTAACGCAGCTGGCCGAACAGCTGGCTGTGTCTGAAGGCACCATCCGCAACGACCTGACGGCGCTGGAAGAAGAGCAGCAGGTACGGCGGGTGCGCGGCGGCGCAGTGCTCGTCGAGCCAGAAACGCCGCTGCCTGGCATGTCCCAAGTAGTGAATGCCGAGGCCAAGCAGCGTATCGCCCGGTGGGCGGCCGAAATGGTGGAGGAAGGCAGCACTATTTTGCTGGATGCCAGCACCACCGTGCAGTTTATGATTCCCCATTTGCGCGAGCACCAGCGGCTAACCATCGTCACCAACGGACTGGAGACGGCGCGGCAGGTAGCCCGCAATACCAGCCATACCGTGGTGCTGGTGGGCGGCATGCTCAACCGCAGCGGCAATGCCACCACTGGCCTGCTGGGGCTGGAAATGCTGAAAAACATGCATATCCACGCCGCCTATGTTTCGGCCGTTGGGTTCGATTTTGAAGCGGGCCTGACCGAGCGCCACATCGAAGAGGCGCAGTTGAAAGAGGCGATGCTTGCTTCCATTCCGCGCATCATTGCCCTGGTTGGTTCCAACAAAATTGGGGCGCTGGGCACACTGCCCTTTGCCCGACCAGAGCGGATCAGCCATTTTTTGACAGACAGCGAGGTGCCTGCCGGGTTTGTGGACCAGATGCGCCAGGCCAAAATCAACCTGACGGTGTGCGGCGAAAATACGGTGCGCTCGTTTACGGTGGATGGCCAAAAGGCGCAGTTTACGATTGGCTTTGCCAACCAGAGCGAGGAGCTGCCCTTTGCCGTGGACGTGCGGCGCAGCCTGGAGCGGGCCGCCGCTGACGTAGGCAGCATCGACCTGGTGGTGGCCAACAACCGGCTCAGCGGCGAAGAAGCGCTGCGGGTGGCCGATCGGCTGCTCCAGCGCAACATTGACCTGGTGATCGAATACCAGATTGATTACAAAGCGGGCAACCTGCTGATGGACAAGTTCCAGCAGGCGGGCATTCCGGTGATTGCCATTGATATTCCGATGCTGGGGGCGACATTTTTTGGCGTGGACAATTACCGGGCGGGGCATCTGGCGGGGCAGGCGTTGGGGGAATGGCTGGTGGGGCAGTGGCACGGCCGTTTCGACCACCTGCTCATCCTGGAAGAACCACGCGCCGGATCGCTGCCCGAGGCGCGCATCCAGGGGCAGTTGGACGGCTTGAAAGAGGTTGTGCCGCAGCTGCCCGAGGCGGATCACATTCATTACATTGATTGTGGCAATACAACGGCCGTTTCCGAAACCGGCGTGAGCAAAGTGCTGCAAACCTTGCCCCCCGGCCAGCACATCGCCATCATCTCCTTCAACGACGAAGCCGCCTTTGGTGCCCTGCAAGCGGCCCGCAAAGCCGGGCGGGAAGCCGATGTAGTGATTGTTGGCCAGGGAGCTGACCGGCTGGTGCGTAGTGAAATCCGCAACCCGCAGTCGCGGCTCATTGGCTCCACCGCCTACATGCCCGAGCGGTACGGCGAAAAAGTGATTGACCTGGCGCTCAAACTCCTGCGGGGCGAATCCGTGCCGCCGGCGGTGTACATCCAGCACGTCTTTATCAGCGCCAGCAACATTGACCGCTACTACCCGGTGGTTGAGTAAGACAGCCAGCCAGAAAACCGGTCGTCACCACGTTTGATGCTGCTATAATCCGGCCCATGACATCACACACCTCTTTTGATCCCATGCCCTTGCGGGCACAATTTCCGGCTTTGCAGTTAGAAGTGGGGGGGAAAACGGCCGTTTTCCTCGACGGACCCGGCGGTACTCAGGTGCCCCACAGCGTGATCGACGCCATGAGCGGCTACCTGCGCCACGGCGGCAGCAATGCGGGCGGCCCCTTTTTCACCAGCCGCTACACCGATGACGTGACCCACGCTGCCCGCCTGGCCATGATGGATCTGTACAACGCCCGCCGCCCTGAAGAAATTGTCTTTGGCCAGAACATGACCAGCCTCAACTTCAGCCTCAGCCGCGCCCTGGCCCGCACCTGGCAGCCCGGCGACGAAATCATCGTCACCCGGCTGGACCACGACGCCAACATCTCCCCCTGGCTGCTGGCCGCCGAAGATCGCGGCGTGACGGTGCGCTGGCTGGACTTCGACCCAACCGACTGCACCCTGCGCCTGGACACCCTGCCCGAACTGCTGAATGACAAAACGCGCCTGCTGGCCCTCACCTATGCCTCCAACGCGGTGGGTTCCATCAGCGATGTGCGCCGGGCGGCCCAACTGGCCCACGCGGCGGAGGCGCTGCTGCTGATTGATTCCGTGCATTTTGCCCCACACGGCCTCATTGATGTGCAGGCGCTCGACTGCGATTTCCTCATTTCCAGCGCTTATAAATATTTTGGCCCGCACACGGGCATTTTGTATGGCAAATACGAGCTGCTGGATGGCTTGCTGGCCTACAAAGTGCGCCCGGCACCGGGTAAACCGGCGGGCAAATGGGAAACCGGCACCCAAAGTTTTGAAAGCCTGGCGGGCGTAACGGCCGCTGTCAATTACCTGGCCACCTTGGGCGGGGAAACGGGCACCCGGCGCGAGCGATTGGTGCGGGCGATGCAGCACACCAAGGCTTATGAAATGTCGTTAAGCCAGCGCTTTTTACGGGGTGCCGCCCAGGTGCCTGGTTTGCGCGTCTTTGGCATTACCGACGTGGAGCGGCTGGATGAACGCACGCCCACCTTTGCCGTGAGCCTGGATGGCATTGCCCCGGAAGTGGTAGCTACCCGCCTGGGGGAGCAGGGCATTTTTGTCTGGCACGGGCATTATTATGCGGTAGCTGTGATGGAGCGCCTGGGCTTGTTGGCCCAGGGCGGTCTGGTGCGGATCGGTTTTGTGCATTACAACACGGCCGCTGAGGTGGATCAAGTCCTGGCGGCGCTGGCGGGTTTGCGGTAGGGAGAGGGAGGGAGACGGCCGTTGCCGAGCAACAACCTCCCTGCTTATTTATCGCCCGTGGGCCGGTTGAGAATAAACCAGCCCACCATCATTAGAATAAACCCGCTAAAGAAGCCAACCCCCACACCCAAACCGGTGATCAGCATGCGCACCACCTGGCCAGAGGTGATGAGAGAAAAGCCGATGGCCACCAACCCCATGCCGCCCAGCGCGCCGGAAACCAGCAGCATACAGCCTGGCAGCCGCTCTGTCTGTTGATCCCTCTTTCGTCTTACAATCAAATATTCAACAATAGCTCCGAGAATGGCGCTGGTAAATCCAATAGCCACGCCAATAAAAAAAGATTGCCAATTCATGGTTGTGTTAAGCCTCCATAGCCGTTATATACGCCACTGCCCGTTTGTGGTCTGCCCTGTATTTTCGATTCTACCCGTCATCTCTATTGTGTCATCTTCATGGGCTGTTGTGTAGACAAGTGGAATCGGTCGCGAAAAATGTTGGGGTGAACTGCTGTTTGCAGCTCGTTAAGAAGGTGTGGTTTGCCCGAGCGGCAGCTCAAGGTAAAACGTGCCGCCCTCGCTGCTGTGGCTTTCGGCCCACAGCTGGCCGCCATGCAGGTCGGCGATCGATTGAGTGATGGCCAAACCCAGGTCGCCGTTGGTTTTGTCAGACGCCTGTCCCTGGGGAGACGGCGGTGCAAGGTGCAGAAATTTGCTCTGCACCACGCCTGGGCCGTGGTCTTGTACCTGAAGCAGCACCCGCGGCGGTTTGGCGACCAGGGTCACCTTCACAGTTTCTGTCGGGGGTGATTGTTTGATGGCATTTTCCACCAGGCAGCTTACCGCGCGGTGCAGCTGAGCTGGATCACCCATCACCTGGTACTGGCTGGATTCGGCCGTTAACTGTAAGTCTACCTTTTTGGCTTCAGCTTCTGCCCGCCAGGTCTGCACAACCTCGGTGACGATGGCCAGCAAATCGCAGGGCTGCTGCTTGCGTGACTCGGCCTGATCAAACAACAGGGCATTGCTCACGGCAATGGCAATGGCGGCGGCAATCGCCCGGGCGCGTTCCAGGTCGCCCTCGTGGAAGTCGCCGCCTTTTTTGTTAAGCAGCTGCATGGCCCCCACCACTTTGCCCCGGAAAATCAGGGGCACACACAGCAGGGAGCGCGTTTTGAAGCCAGTTTCCACATCGGCGTGGTGGTAATGGTTTTCATGGTGGGCCACATCGTTGGTATAGATCGGCTTGCCGGTGCGTACGACTTTGCCCACAATGCCCTGGTCCAGCGTCAGTTCCAGCTTTTCGACCATTTCGACGGCCGTTCCCACATTAGTCAGCACGCGTAAAGTTTGGGTTGTTTCGTTGAGCATCCACAGAGAAGATGCTTCAATTGCCCAGCTGTTGTGTACCTGCTGGATGGTCAGATGGATCACTTCCTGTAAATCTAGCGAGGCGGTGATGGTTTGGGTAATGTGAATGAGCGTGTTTAACTCCTCCAACCGGGCCGTTAGCGCCTGGTCGGCGGCCTGGAAGACGCGGGCGTTTTCCAGGGCAATGGCGGCAAAATCGGCCAGGAAGGAGAGCAAAAATTCGTCTTGCTTGCTAAAGGCGCGGTAGGCGGAGCGGTTGCTGACGCCCAGCACACCCAGGTTGATGCCGCGCAGTTGAAGCGGCACGTAGAGCACGGCGTGGGCAAAATAGCCGGTTTTCACCTTCATGCCCTGCCCGGCCATGGAGGATTGGCGCAACGGCCGTCCCGACTGCATCACTTCGCCAGCGGGAGAGTCCGCCAGGGGCAGGATGAGTCCTGTGTTGTTGGAGTGGAGCTGGGTTTGGCGGTCGTACGGCCGTAAATGTTTCCCATCGTCGTCGGGCAGCCAGATGGTGCTTTCTTCGGCATTGGTGAGATAGGTGGCTGCTTCCAGCACACGCTGCAGCACCTCGTCCACGCTCAGCAGGGTGGTAATCGCCTTGCCGATGTTGGACAGCGTGCGCATTTCGTTGCTCTGGCGGCTCATTTCCACCTTCAGGCGGCGAATTTGCTCGGCCAGCTCGGCCTTGTCGTGCAGCAGGCGTGTTTCCACCAGGGCACGATCAATCGTCTCGACAATTTCATCGACGGTAAATGGCTTGATGAGGTAATCTTTGGCCCCCAGGCGAAACGCTTCAATGGCGCTGAGCTCAGACCCGTAGCCGGTCATCAGCACCACGGGGGTTTTGAGCGATTCCTGGGCCATCTGCTGCAGAACGTCCAGCCCGGTCATTTGCGGCAGGTTGTAATCCAGCATCACCAGGTCAGGGTCTTTTTCACGGATGAGTTCCAGGCCGGTCTGGCCATCGTAGGCGTGCAGGGTGCGGTAACCGAAGGTGGGCAGCACCGTCTCGGTTAGATGTTTCACAATTTCTCGACTGTCGTCGATTATGAGAATGAACTCACCGCTCATAGAAGTTACATCTTGAAAGAATCAGTCAGGACGGCCGTTGCCCCGCGAACCCCACTACTTGCCAGGTACCTATATGCCGTGTGGATACGGCCGTATGCCCAGGACCTTAAGCGAACATTCTTACGCGTGTTATTAAGTGACGCCGCAGTTCCCATGTTGTTTGTGTATGATTGAGGCCGCTAGATGGTAACAAAGCCGTGTTATGCCAACTTGCCTGGCCTTTAGAGCATACACCAGACCCATTAACCAAGGGTGAAATTTCAGTAAATGTTCCGTGCTGAAAACCGAAATTAGCTGCGGCTGACCCTCTAAACTGACTCAACTACACTTTCAATACAAATAAGGTCCGGTTTACTGGAAGGGCTGTTCAGCAAATGGTATGGTTATGTTTGCCAATGCTATAAGCGATTATAACATAGCCTACGGGTTGATCGCTAAGTGCAGTTTGGCATGAGTTTGTTCCGAAAATGGCAGGCGCTGCGTGTCTGCCCACTGAAAACGGGCAAACCCGCAGCCGCACCGCTAACGTGGGGGTTCAGACTAAAATCGCTCCATAAATAACTTTACGTAAAGCAGGGAACGTGCTATAGTAAGCGCATCATTGGTTATGTTAATGTAACAGGGTCAATTTTCAGGCCAGTCCTGCAAAACCAACCCGCTCAATGGCACCCAGGCGCATACGGTGCTTTTGAGTCAATCATCTGTCTGTGGAGGTAAGAGATGGTTTACCAGCGGCGTTTACTCAGTTTACTGACGTTGTTTATTGTGATCAGCTTATTTGTGGTTGCCTGCGAACGGCCGCTTGGCGGTACCGATGAGGATACAACCAACCAGAACGAACAGGTTGATGATCCCGATGTCGGCGGCGGGGTGGAGACCGGTGGTGACACCGGCACAACGGACGGCGGCACAACCGACGGTGGCGTTACCGAGGGTGCCACTTCGGGTGACACTACCGAAGGGGCCACAAGTGACTCATCGGGCGATACGGCTGGTGAAACCACCGACTCGGGCACAAGCGAGACAACCACTGACACGACAGGCGATACAACAACCGACAGTGGTGGCGAGACGCAAGATGACAGCGCCGAAGCAGGTGGCGGTGTGGGTGACACCACTACCGATACCGGCAGCGAAACGGCCGCTGGCGACACCACTACCGATACAGCAGCCGACGAGGCTACAACGACGACAGCTGTTCCGGCATCCCACACGGTAGCCGCCGGGGAAAACCTGTATCGCATCGGCCTCAAATATGGCATTTCCTGGGTGGCCATTGCCAATGCCAACAATCTGACCAACCCCAATATTTTGACTGTTGGGCAGGTGCTGACACTGCCGGGGGGCAACACCCCCACGCCCACCCCTGCGCCCACGCCATCGCCGCAAACGGAAACGACCTACATCGTGCAGGCGGGCGACAATTTGTACCGCATTGGCCTGCGTTTTGGCATCAGCTGGGTGCAAATTGCCGAGGCCAACGGGCTGGTTAATCCCAACATGATTACAGTGGGCAGCGAGCTCAAAATTCCGGTGAACACACCCGGACCGGCCCCTGCTTTTTCGCACGTGGTGAAACCGGGCGAAACGCTGTTCCTCATTTCTTTGCAGTACGGCGTGGCCTGGCCCGCCATTGCAGAGGCCAACAACCTGACGTCGCCCTACGTCATCTACGTCGGCCAGACGCTGCAAATTCCGGGCAGCTGAGCCACCCCTAAAATTTTCACTGAGAATGGCCTAATCTTTAAGATTGGGCCATTCTGAAGCTGTTTCGACTCCTATAAATTGAACAAAAAAGCGCACCCTTGACGAGTGCGCTTTTTCTTTTGTCTGTTTACGATTGCCCTATGTAATTGGCAGAAAGTTTTTCAAAATAAATGAGCGTGGAATCTGCCAATTACTTGAGTAAACCGCACAAAAATGGCGCTTTTTCTTCCAAAAACTTTGTGCGGTTTACTTAATTTCGGCTGAACTGCTCCTGGGTTTGCTGGGCTTTTTGGGCGGCCCACTGCATGGTATACAGGTTGTAGTAGCGCCCTTTTTGCGCCAGGAGTTCTTCGTGGGTGCCTTGCTCGACAATACGGCCGTGATCCAACACCACAATCTGGTCTGCCCCCACAATGGTGCTCAGCCGGTGGGCGATGACAAAGCTGGTGCGCCCTTCCATGAGCGTGTCCAGCGCCCGCTGGATCACCTTTTCGGTAGTGGTGTCGACGCTGCTGGTGGCTTCATCCAGGATGAGAATGCGCGGATTGGCCAGCAAGGCGCGAGCAAAGGAGAGGATCTGCCGCTGCCCCACGCTGAGGTTGACGCCGTTTTCGCCCACTTCGGTCTGGTACCCTTCTGGCAGCTTGCGGATGAAGTCGTCGGCACCAACGGCCGTTGCCGCCGCTATCACTTCCTCATCGGTGGCGTTGAGACGGCCGTAGCGAATATTTTCCCCAATTGTGCCCGTAAACAAGAAAGTATCTTGCAGCACAATGCCCAGCTGCGAACGCAAGCTGGCTTGCGTCACCTGGCGCACCTCATGCCCGTCAATCGTCAGCGACCCGCCGGTGATGTCGAAAAAGCGGGAAATGAGCCGGATGATGGTGCTTTTGCCCGCGCCCGTCTCGCCGACCAGGGCAATGCGCTGGCCTGGCCGGGCGCTCAGGGTGATGCCGTTAAGTACCGGTACACCATTCTGGTAGCTAAACTTCACGTCCTTAAACGCCACGTGCCCCTGCACCGGCGGCAGCTCATAGGCGTTTGGTGCATCCAGCAGATCGGATTGAGTGTCTAGCAGGCCAAACACCCGCTCGCTGGCGGCCATGGTGGCCTGGAAGGTGTTGTAGCGCTGCGCCAGTTCGCGAATCGGCTCAAAAAAGCGGTCGATGTACAGCACAAAAGCAACCAGTGTCCCGGTGGTGAGGGCATCGCCCAGCACCAGGTAGCCGCCCACGCCGATCACCAACGCCGTGGCCAACGATCCCATAAAATCGACCCCCGGGAAGAAGATGGCCGCCAGGCGGCTGGCATCCACGTTGGCGTCGAAGAAGGAGTAGTTGAGATCGTCAAAGTGCTGGCTGTTTTTCTGCTCGCGGATGAAGCTTTTGGTGACACGAATGCCGGAAATGGATTCGTTGAGGTAGCCGTTGATGAGCGACAGCCGCTGCCGGGTGGCCCGGTAGGCACCGCGTACCCGCACGCGCCAGTAATTGGTCAGGCTTATCATGAGGGGCAGCACGGCAAAGGTCACCAGGGCCAGCCGCCAGTTCAAAATGAGCATGGCGATGATGATGCCCGTCAGGGTGAAGAAGGAGCGGAACAGGCCGGTGATGGACCAGGTGATGAAATCTTGCAGTACGCCCACATCGCTGATAAGGCGGCTCATCAGACGGCCGACGCTGTAGTTGTTGTGGAAGTTAAGCGACAGCGTGTGCAGGTGGCGGAACAGATCGCTGCGGTAGTCGGCGACCACCTTGGTGCCCACGTAGGCCATGACGGCAATGCGGAATCGGTTGGTGATCCATTCACCCACAGCCGCCACGGCAAAGACAATTGTCCACAGGCGCAGGGTGTCCAGTTCGCCAGCGCGGATGCCGTCGTCGATGGCCAGGCCGACGATGGACGGCTGGGAGACGGCCAGCAGTGAGCTAACGATCATCAGGACGATGGCCAGGACGAGTTTGGTCATATACGGCCGCATATACCCCAGCAGTCGGCGCACCAAACGGCCGTCGTACGCCTTGCCCAGCATATCGTCATCATCTTCGCGCAGCAGGGCGCGGATGCGCTCTTCGCGGTCGCGCCGTTCCTGCTCTTCGATGCCAATGCGGAGATCAAACTCTTTTTCCGGGGAACGGCCGTTGCGCTTCCCATCTTTTTGCGGTTTCTGTTGGTTGCTCATTGCGCCTTGCCCTCCATTTCCGCTGCCAGGGCCACAAATGCTTCCTGGTCTTTCAACTGCAAATCGTAAATCTGGCGGTAGAGGCCACCTTCGGCCAGGAGCTGCTGGTGGGTGCCGCGTTGGACGATACGGCCGTTGTCCAGCACCAAAATCTGGTCCGCGTTTTTCAGCGTTAGCAGCCGCTGGGCAATGACAAACGTGGTGCGCCCTTCCATCAGCACCGCCAGCGCTTCCTGGATCAGATGCTCTGTTTCGGTGTCCACGCTGCTGGTAGAGTCGTCCAGGATGAGGATGCGCGGGTCGGTGAGCAGGGCGCGGGCGATGGCGATGCGCTGCTTCTGCCCGCCGCTCAGCGTGACGCCCCGTTCGCCGACGCGGGTGTTGTACCCATCGGGCATTTCGGTGATGAAGCCGTGGGCGCGGGCGGCTTTGGCAGCGGCAATAATTTCCTCGATGGGGGCATTGGGACGGCCGTAGGCAATATTCTCGGCCACCGTCTGGCTAAACAAAAACGGATCTTGCAGCACAATGCCAATCTGCCGCCGCAGCGATTTCACCTGCACATCGCGCACATCCACGCCATCCACCAGTACCCGGCCTTCTGAGGTGTCGTAAAAGCGGGGAATCAGGTTGGTCACCGTGGATTTGCCGGAGCCGGTGGGACCAATCAGAGCGACTGTCTGGCCCGGTTCGGCGTGGAAGGAAATGTCGGCCAGAATCGAGCGGTTGGCGCGGTAGGCAAAGTTCACATTTTCAAACGTAACGGCCCCTGCCAGGCGCTCC
The DNA here is from genome assembly GCA_020848035.1 of Anaerolineae bacterium. Lineage (GTDB taxonomy): Bacteria > Chloroflexota > Anaerolineae > Promineifilales > Promineifilaceae > Leptofilum. The sequence goes on from JADLAX010000032.1 coordinate 159,602, forward strand.
AGCGCGATAGCATCTTCATGTTCCTCAATTTCGCTGGGCGTGTCGATAATGTCGAAGACACGCTTGGCACTGGCCCCGGCCGTGGCGGCCAGGTTTACCAGAAAGCCCAGCCGCTGCACCGGTGCGCCCAGCATCAGCACGTAAGAAATCAGGGCAAACAGCGACCCGACGGTGATATCACCGGCCAGGGCGCGCGGGCCGCCAAACCAGAGCAGCAAAAAGATCGAGGCGGCCACCAGGAAGGTGAACAGCGGCCAGTTGTTGGCCCAGGTTTTAATCAGTTCAAAACGGCGGTCAAACCATTCATCGTTGTGATGGTCAAATTTGGCCAGTTCATGCGGTTCGCGGGCAAACGCCTTTACCACGTTGATGCCCGTCATGCTCTCCTGCATGGTGGAGGAAAGCACGCCCATCTGCTCCTGGATGAGGTTAAACATGGGGCGAACCGTGTTGCCAAAGCGGATGGTGGCGTAAATGAGCAGCGGCACGGGAATGAGGCCCAGCAAAGAAAGCTGCACCGATTCCAGCAGCATCGTCACGATCACACCCAGCAGCAGCAAAATGGTGGAAATGAGGCCCATCAGCCCGGCGCCCACAAACTGCTCTGTTTCAGAAATGTCGCTGGTGGCCCGGCTCATCAAATCGCCGGTCAGGGTGCGATCGTGAAAGCTAAACGGCAGCGATTGGATGCTGTTGTAAAAGTGGTTGCGCAGATCGTAAGAGACGCGATGGGTGAGCCATTCACCGTAGAAAAACTGGCCAAATCCGGCCAGGCCCCGCACGACGGCAATGCCTAAAATGACGCCACCGGCCACAAACAGGGCACGTGGTTCACCTTCGGTCAGCCCGTTGTCGATGGCGTCTTTGATGATCTGCGGCACAAACAGGTTCAGTAAGGTGGCAAAAAGCATGGAGAAGTAGGCGATGAACAACTGCTTTGAGTATGGTTTTAGATATCCCAGCAATCGTCGGTAGACTGCATCTTCCTTCATAAAGCTTGTCCTCCAAGAAAGAGTATGTCGGAAACGGCCGTTTCCCCATTCACATCCAACAGGGAGCCAATCCCTGACCATTAGACAATCATCTAACGGAATCAAGTAGTTTATACAAACCGGCTGGTGCTGTCCACCCACACAATTTAATTGCCCCTTAATTGCCACTGATTCCAAAAGGCTCGATGTAAACGACAAAGTTGGCAAGAAACGCAAATTCTTGGACGATTTTGGCGGAAGACGGCAAAATTTTGGTGGAAAATCAAAAATATTGTTGACACCACCAAAAATTTTGTGTATATTGCCCCTATTGTTTAATTTTTTGTGGCGACCGTTGTGTGAGAACAGTATAAACGAAATCACGCGGTCGGGAAAGTTACAGCGGTTGAACGACCAGGAATAGTTGATTTATGCGCAAACTGCTAGAAAAATGCCCCGCCTGTGCGGGCGAGTTGGTGGTTACCCAACAAACCTGCCGCAGCTGTGGCACGATGGTGGTGGGGGAATTTACCCCCAACATTTTTTCCAAACTGACTCCCGAAAATCTCCACTTTGTAGAACTGTTTGTCAAAAACAAGGGCAATGTCAAAGAGATGGAACGGGAAATTGGCCTGTCTTATTGGACCATTCGCAATCGCCTGAACGAAATTGTGGAGGCGCTCGGCTTTGAAAACAAGGATGTCGAGCCAGCTACCACCGAGGAAACGCTGCGACAAAGCCGCCAGGAAATCCTGGCCCGGGTCGACCGCGGCGAAATTGATGTTCAGGAGGCGGCGCAGCTGCTCAAGCAGCTGAAGCCCGCCGCCTAACCCGCAGCCAACGTTTAAACCAACAAGTGAATCACCGTTTGTAGAAACGGCCGTCTGCTGGCCCGCCGTCTGGCAGTGCTGCTTGCTGCCTGCTGCTCAAAATAAGGAGAAGGTGACATGAGTGAACTGAAGGAAGAAAGAGCCCAAATTTTAGAGATGCTGCAAAGGGGTAAGATTACGGTAGATGAGGCGGATGTGCTGTTGGAGGCGCTGGCGGCAACGGCCGTTCCCGCCCAACCACACCCGCTCTCGCCACCCGCTGTGCCACCAATCCCGCCCACGCCAACAAAAGTGCCTAAAAATAGCCCCCGGCTCAGCGCGGAGCAAATTCTCCAGCTCAACCGCGAAGGGGTAGACCCGGCCTTCATCCGGGCGGTGCGCCAGCTGCCGCACACGGTTCTCACCGGGGACCACATTGTGACGATGGCCATTGAAGGGGTGGATCCGGCGTTTATTACGGCCGTTGCCCAACTGGCCAATCCCGCAATCACCGGCGACCACATTGTCACCATGGGGCTGGAGGGCGTCGATCCCCAGTTCATTCGCGTGCTGAGCGAGCTGGAGAACCTGCCCCTGAACGGCGACCACATTGTGCAGATGGCCGTGGAAGGCGTAGACCCCGCCTTTTTACGCGCCGTCAACGGGCTGAACCTGCCCGGCCTTACCGGCGACCACGTGGTGCAGATGGGCGTGGAAGGAGTGGACGTTCACTTTATTGAAAAGATGAAAACGGCCGAATTCATCCACGAACTTGACGGCGATGCCTTCACCCAAATGGCCATCGAAGGGGTTGACCACGAACTGTTAAAAGAAACCATTCAACTGTTGTAGCGGTTAGTGGTTGGTGGCTGGTTGTTTGTACCAACCACGAGCCACTAACCACGAGCCACTAATTTGAGGAGACTAAAATGAGCGACGAACGCAAAATGATCTTGACCATGCTGGCCGAAGGCAAAGTTTCGGCCGAAGAAGCCAATGTTTTGTTAGAGGCCCTGGCTACCAGCGAGGCCAAACCGGTGCCACCACTCCCCCCGGTGCCGCCCAAAATGGTGGTGTCCCCGCCAACCTTTGCGCCCCAGGTTCACGCTGGCCCGCAGGCCCATTGGGGGCAGCATGAAGAACGGCGGCACAATCCCCTGCGCGTCTCAGCCCAGTTTGTGGAAGCAATGGCCCAGGTGGGATTGAAAAATTTGAGCGAAGATGAGCTGTGGCAGCTGCAAATTCACCAGGTGCGGCCCGGCTATATAAAGCAGCTGCAAGAGGCTGGCCTGACCGATCTCGCCGTAGACGACATTGTGCAGCTGGCCATTCACCGCGTCCGGCCCGAGCTGATTGTGGAAGTGCGCAGCCTGGGCTTAACACATTTGACGGTTGATGATGTGGTGCAGCTAGGTGTGCACAGCGTGCGGCCCGACTTCCTGCGCCAGGTGCAGGCGCTGGGGCTGACCGACCTCACGGTAGACGACATCGTGCAGCTGAGCATTCACCGCGTGCGCCCGGAAATGATGCAGGAAATTCGCGAGTTAGAGCTGGATGATCTGACCGTGGACGATGTGGTCCAGCTGGGCATTCACAACGTACGGCCGAATCTCGTCCGCGAAATCCGCAGCATGGGCCTCACCGACCTGACCATTGACCAGATTGTCCAGCTGGGCATCCACAACATCCGCCCGGACCTCATCCAGCAGCTTCAGGCGACGGATATTGGGCCGTTTAACCTGGACACCATCATCAACATGGGCATTCACAACGTGACGGCCGAGTTTGTGAAGACGATGCACAGCCTGGCGCTGCCCGATTTGGACGCCGAACAGCTGATCAACATGCGCATCCACGGCGTCGATGCAAACTATGCGGCGGCCCTGATGGACCTTCACCTGCCAGATATCTCGGCCGATTCTCTCGTCACCATGCGCATTCACGGGGTACGGCCGCAGTTTGCCCAAAAAATGCAGGAAATCGTCGGCAAATCGCTCACCGCCGACGATTTGATCGCCATGCAAATCCACGGTGTTTCCCCCAAGTTTGCCGGGCGCATGAAAGAAAAGATGGGCGAGGCGCTGACGGCCGATGAGCTGATTGATAGGGCGATTCACGGCATGCCGGAAGGAGCGTGGTAGGCGGTAACCGGTGAACGGTAATCGGTGAACGGATTACCGTTTACTGATTACCGACTACCGTCAATACCGCTTCCGCTTTGTGCAGCTTTAGCAGGGGGGTGGTTTTGCTGCTGTCGTCCAGGGGGGGACGCCCGTTTTCCAGCCGCAGCAGTCGGTGTGACGTGAGCAAGTGAAGGGTGGTCTCGTCGGGATGAGGTACGGCGGCGACGAGATGACTGCGCCGCGCCAGCAGCGATTTGCCCTTGTCGTTGTCTTTTTCCGGCTGGGGCACCCATTCGGCCAGAAGCTGACGGCCGTACCCGTCGGCAGTGATGAGCAGGATGGGATCGCTGGGCTGGCCGAGAACGGCCGTTTCCACCCGGTCGCCCCTGGCCACGTTCATCAGCTGGGTGCCAGAGCCGCGCAGCTGGCCGACCTGCGCCCGCAGCCCTTTGCCGCCGCGCGTGACCAGCAGCAGCTCTTCGTTGCCCTCAGCGCCGTCGGCAAAGATGGGCACACCGGGCAGCGGATTGTCGAACATCAGCGGCACGGGCGCTTCGATGCTTTCGATCATGACGCGGGTGGGATACGGCCGTGCCAGCCCCGCCGATGTTACCAGCAGCAGTTTCTCCTGCTGCTTGATTTGCCCCCAGCGGGCCACGGTGCACAGCACCTCCCGTTCGCCCAGCTGGAACACCTGGCTCAGCGACACCCGCGCCACCTGCTGCTCGGCCAGCTGGCGCGGTGTCAGCAGCAAAAAGCGGTAGGTGGAGGTCACAATCAGCAGCGGCTCGTCCCAATCGGCGGTGATGGCGCGTTGGCCATTAACCGGCAGCGCTAATTCTTCCAGGGAAATATCCACAGATTGCACAGATGGCACAGATTTTTTCTCCAAATCTCTCGGCTCTCTCTCTTCTCTGCGCTCTCTGCGTCCTTCGCGGTTAAAAATATTTGGTAGGGGAACGGCCGTTACCACCTTCCCCTCGCCCAGCACCACCAGCGCCCGGTCCGACTCCGCCGATTCGGCGGTGACCACGCCTTCCTGCACCTGAATGCGCCGCCGCAGCACCTCGATGTTGGCCGGGCTCACCTTGGGGCGGGTTGTTTCGGCCGGTTTGGTGGGGGCCACATCGTCTGGCGTGTACGCCGGGGAGGTTTCTGTGCCCGCCTCCAGTCCCTGGGCAAAGATGCCCAGCCCGGCGGTGACGCTGCTAAAGGTGTCCACGCGGCGCACCTTATCTGGCCCAAACTTGCGCTGGAGCATTTCGTCGAAGGCGGGAATCTGGCTGGAGCCGCCGGTGCGAATAACGGCGTCAATCTGTGCTGGCTTCAGCCCAGAGGCGGCCATCGTTTCGTCGATGTGGGCGTCGATGGCCTGAATTTCGCCGCGAATGATCGTTTCAAATTCACCACGCGTCACAAACTCCTGCACCTTAAAGCCCGGCCCTTCCAGGGTAATCGTCGCGCCGCGCTTGTCGGACAGGGTGCGCTTGGCTTGCTCGACGATGTCGAACATTTGCAGGCCGTAGTTGCTGGCGACCAGGCTTTCCAGCGCTTCGATCTGGTAGCGGCGCTGGGCAGTTTGGGCGATGTCGCGCAGCATTTTTTTGTTTTCGGCCGTTTGCAGCTCCAAAATCGTTTGCCAGCTGGAAAAGGCGTCGTAAATCCAGTTGGGAATGGTGAGTGCCTTGTGGCGCGGGCCAAAATAGCTGCCCTCGCCAAAGTGGCGCGGCAGCTTGGCCCGCACCAGCTTTTGGTCGAACACATCACCGGCGACAGGGATACCGCCCGTGGCCAAGACTCGTTGACTGGCGCGTTCGCCCAGGCGCATCACCGTCAGGTCCAGCGTACCGCCACCAAAGTCAAACACCAACACGTTTTGCGGTCGGTCGATGGTTGTTTCGTAGCTGTAGGCGGCGGCGATGGGCTCTGGCTGGAGGTAGACCGTTTCGTAGCCCGCCTGGAAGGCCGCTTGCAGCAGGCGAATCTGGGCCAGGCGGTCTTTGCTGGGGTCGGTGGCAAAACGGACGGGACGACCGAGCACCACTTGTTTAAGCGGCATGCCCAAATGCTGCTCGGCGCGGGTTTTGGTGATGTGGAGGTAGAGGGCGATGAGATTTTCTAGCGAGTAATAATGCTGGCCGATGATGGTGCCGGGATAGTCGCTGTCGCGCAGGCTGGTTTTGATGGAGAGCAGCAGCCGCCCGGGCGAGTAGACGTCCACGTAGACGTAGACGTCGGTGACGTAGTGCATGTCGGCGCCGCGAATTTCGATTTCGCCAATCCACACTTTTTTGGTTTTGACGGGACGGCCGACATTTTGTTCAAAATAGCGATTCAGGGCGTCGCGGCCGATGTAAATTTGCTGCTCGTTGGTGATGTAGAGGGCGGTGCGGGCGACGCGTGGGTTATTGTTGGCTGGATCGAGGGGTATGATGTTCACGGAACGGCCGTCGTACACCGCCATCCCTGAATTTGTGGTCCCAAAATCCATCCCCACAATCATGGTTCACCTCCTGTTGGTTGGGGCGAGGCAGTTGGCAACCAATCTGCCGTGTGTCTCACTGTTGATGTCCAACTGCCTCGCCCTTTCGTTGCTGACCGAATCCACCAGTCTAAACGCCGCCTTACGTTTCGTCAAATTTTCTCCCTCCCTAACCCTCCCCCACAGAGAGAGGGAATCGGCTTCCCCTCCCTGTGGGAGGGGATTGAGGAGAGGGTTTTCGGCAAATTGCAAACAGCGGTTGTACGCGAGGGCGAATTGCCGTATAAACATTCCTTATGGTAAAAGACTGGGAAAAACTCAACAGCGAAGAAATTGCCAATTACCGCATCTTCAAAATGCGGCGCGATGTGCGGCGCTCGCCGCGCACGGGAGCGGAGCACAGCTTTTTTGTGCTGCAATCGCCCGACTGGGTCAACGTGGTGGCCCTGACGCCGGAAAACCAGGTGGTGATGATTCACCAATTCCGTCACGGCACGGAGCGCGTGACGCTGGAAATTCCCGGCGGCATGGTGGACCCGCATGAAAACGATCCGGCCGAGACGGCGCGGCGCGAGCTGCTGGAAGAAACCGGCTACGCCGCCGAACAGGTGATCCCCATCGGCACAGTTCATCCTAACCCGGCGTTTTTGGACAACACGTGCTACACCTACCTGGCGCTCAACGCCCGCTGGCAGCAAGCGCCCCAGTTCGACGGGGCAGAAGACATTGCCGTGGAGCTGGTGCCGATTGAAGAGATAGCCGGGATGGTGAGGAACGGCCGTATCACTCATGCCCTCGTTGTTGCGGCATTTTACCACTACGAAAACTACATTAGGCAGAGTGAAAAGTGATAAGTGAAAAGTAAAAAGTGGACTTTTCACTTATCACTTTTTACTTTTCACTAAAAGTGAACAAAGATGGCCAAACAAAACAAAAGCCAACAGCAGCTCAGCGACGACATTCACCTCCTGGGTGATATTTTGGGCCAGGTGATTCGCCGCCAGGCCGGGGTGGAGGTGTTTGAGCTCGAAGAAAGCATCCGGGCGCTGGCCAAGGCGCGGCGCATGGATGCCAGCCCCGACATCGATGCGCGCCTGGCGCAGATTGTGAACGGCTTAAGCGTAGAAAAGGCCGAACTGCTGTCGCGGGCGTTTGCCAACTATTTTGAGCTGGTGAACCTGGCCGAGGAGCAAAACCGGGTGCGCGTGCTGCGCGAGCGCGAGCGCAAGGCCCATCCGCAGCCGTTGGAAGAATCGGTGGCGGCGGCCATTGCCCAGCTGCACCAGCTGGGCGTGGATGCCTACGAGATGGAGAAGCTGCTGAACAAGCTGCACGTGGAGCTTGTGTTTACCGCCCATCCCACCCAGGCCAAACGCCGGACGGTGCTCTCCAAGCTGCGCCGCATTTCGGCCGCCCTCACCGAGCTGCACGTGCGCGACCTGCTGCCAATCGAAATGGCCGACTTGATGACCAGCATCCTGGCCGAAGTGACGGCGCTCTGGCTGACCAACCGAACAAGAACGGCCGTCATCACCGTCACCGATGAAGTGAAAACCGGCCTCTACTACATGGACACCACCATCTGGGACACCGTTCCCGATGTGTACGCCAGCATGGCCCAGGTGTTGGCCGAGCTGTACCCCACGCTCACGCCGCCCAAGCGTTTTCTCACCTTTGGTTCGTGGATAGGCGGGGACCGCGATGGCAATCCCAACGTGACCGCCGAGGTCACCGCCGAAACGCTGCGTCTGCACCGTGGTCTGGCCGTTGTGGAGCACCGCGAAGCGGCCACCCGGCTCAACCGCTCCCTGACGGTCTCCGACACGCTGACACCCATCCAGGATACCTTTGTCGAGGCGCTGGCCGAAGTGCAGCACCGCTCGGATCATCTGGCCTTTTTGCAGGACCGTTACCCCAACGAGCCGTACCGCCTCTGGGCCGCAGCCCTGGCCGAAGATCTGGCCGCCGCCGCCGCCGGTGACATGGTGGCCCGTCTCAAGGGGGAATCCAATCCGCCGCTGCGGCTGCGCAGCATGAAGGATTTGCTCGGGCCGCTGGACCTGATGGACCAGACGCTGCGCCAGAGCAAGCTGGGTGACCTGGCGGCCGATCAGCTGGCGCGGATGCGGCGGCAGGCCGAGGTGTTTGGTCTGCACGTGGCCCGGCTGGACATTCGCCAGTACAGCGACTACAACACGGCCGTTCTCGACGAACTCCTGCAAAAACTGGACCTGCACCCTGGCTTTGGCAAGCTGGAACCTGACAAACGTACCCAAATCCTCTCTGACCTGCTGGCCGCGCCCAACCCGGATTTGCGCCAGCTCACCGACCTCTCGCCGGAAACGGAGGAGACCCTGGCGCTGTTCCAAATTTTGTACCGCGCCTTCGATTTTTACGGCGCGGAGCTGCTTGGCCCGTACATCGTCAGCATGACCCACGGCCCGGAGGATATTTTGACGCCGCTGCTGCTGGCCAAGTGGCACGGGCTGTGCCTGGACCCCGACCGGCCGCAAGAGGGTCTCACCTTTGTGCCGCTGTTTGAAACGCGCACCGATCTACGCAACGCGCCGGACATTATGGCGGCGCTGTTCACTCACCCGGCTTATGCGCCACACCTGGAGCGGGTCAAACGCGACCAGACGATCATGATTGGTTACTCCGACAGCAACAAGGATGCGGGCTACATGGCGGCCAACTGGGAGCTGTACCAGGCGCAGGAGGCGCTGGCGCAAACCTGCGCCCAGCACCGCGTCAACATCATGCTGTTTCATGGGCGGGGTGGCACGATTGCGCGCGGCGGTGGCCCGGCTAACCGGGCGATTTTGGCCCAGCCGCCGGGGTCGGTAAACGGCCGTATCCGCATCACCGAGCAGGGCGAAGTGATCGACGAGCGGTACGGCCACCCGGCGGTGGCCCGACGCCACCTGGAGCAGGTGGTCCATGCCACCCTCATGGCCAGCGTGGACCAGCGGCACGGTGGCACCACCCAGCCGCAGGCTGAGTGGCGGGCGGCGATGGATGAGCTAGCGGCCGTTTCTTACCGCACCTACCGCCGCCTCATCTACGAAACGCCGGAACTGCTGGACTATTGGGACGCGGCCACGCCGATCACCGAAATCAGCCAGATGCGCATTGGCAGCAGACCATCGCGCCGCACCGCCAAAGCCACCTTCGACAGCCTGCGGGCCATCCCCTGGGGTTTTAGCTGGATGCAAAGCCGCCACGTGCTGCCGGGCTGGTACGGCGTGGGTGAGGCGCTGGAGGCATACGGCCGTCAGTCGCCAGAACACGTGCGCCGCCTGCAAGAAATGTATCGCGAATGGTCCTTCTTCCAGGTGGTCATCGACAATGCCCAGGTGTCGCTGGCCAAGGCCGACATGGGCATTGCCCGGCTGTATGCCAACCTGGTGGAAGATGCGGCCGTGCGCGACAAGATTTTTGGCGAGATTGAGAGCTCATTCGGCCGTACGGTGAGCTGGATTTTGCGGGTGACGGGTCAGCGCGAACTGCTGGACAACGACCCGGTTTTGCAGCGCTCGGTGCGGCAGCGTAACCCCTACGTGGATCCGCTGAACTTTGTACAGGTGGCCCTGCTGCGTCGCCTGCGCTTTTTGCCCGAAAAGGACAGCCCCAAGGCGCAGCAGCTGCTGCATGCCATCTTTTTGACGATTAACGGGATTGCTTCAGGCTTGAAGAATACGGGGTAATTGAGTACAGCATTTTTCAAATACCAACGAGGCCTGAGCCTGTCGAAGGCCGGCCTTCGACAGGCTCAGGCTACGACAGGCTCAGGCCTCGTCAGGCAGTAAATGCGGCCTGGAGGGGCTGGCCAATCCACTCTTTGGGGGCGGGCACGCCAAAATAGTGGGCAATGGTTGGGGCGATGTCGGTGATTTGCACCGGTTGGGTGAGCGTAACGCCTGCGGGAACTTCTGGCCCAGCCAGGAGCAGTGGCGTGGTCATGTCTTCGGGGCAGTCGGTGCCGTGCATTTGCTCGTGGCCGCCGTGGTCGCTGGTCACCAGGATGGTGCAGTCTGGCGGTAAGGCATCCACCACCGTGCCGATGCAGCGGTCGGCGTGGGCAATGGCTTGCAGGTATGGCTGGCTCATCCAGCCCCAGGCGTGCCCGGCGATATCCGTACCGCCCAGGTAGACGAAGGCAAAGTTGAACGGATTGTGGGCCAGCCAGTGGGCGGCGAGTTGGGCAACGGCCGTATCCGCCACCCCATCCCCCGTACTATCCTTCACCATAAACGAAGCGTTGAGCGCACCGGGACGGCCTAAATCACGCAGTTCTTCCCAGTTGTAAAAGAAGGCAGTGGTGAGGTTGGCGTTTTGCAGCACGTCAAACAGTCCGGGGATGGGGCGCACCTGGGGGGTCCAGACGTTGGTGGTGATGCCGTGGCGCGACGGCCGTACGCCTAAAAAGAGCGACGTGTGGCAGGGCAGGGTCATCGACGGCATGACGGTTTGGGCGGTGAGGGTGTGCGCCCCAACGGCCCGCAGGCGATCCATGACCGGCGTGTTGGCCTGCACCAGCCCATCGGGCCGCATGCCATCGACAAGAAAGAGGACCAGTTGTTTGGTTTGGCTCATGGGGAACCTTTGTGGGGGTGGAAACGGCCGTGGCTCAGCGCATCGTCTTTTTGAAGCTCAACAGCAAAATGTAGGCGCGGGTGGGATGTTCTCGAAAATAACCGGGGCTGAAGTCATCTTCCAAAAATTCAGAGAACCCTTCTAATTCTTGCCGGGTCATCTGGTCGATGTTGCGAAAGCCCATGCTCCAATCGGCAAACTGCCGCTCCAGAATGGGGTCCTGAGAGAGCAGGATAATGTTATTGTGGCGCGGATCGGCCTTGATATTTTCATACAGCTGGATCACCGCCTCATTTTCTCCCTCAATCACCTGGATAAAGTTGCCGCCCCGGTAAAGCAGCATCCCGGTGATGCCATGCTCCTGGTTGGCTTTGTGGCTGGCTTCGAGCAGCTCGATCAATTCAGCGCGGTTAAACAGGCGCACGGCAGAACTGGCATAAACGATTGAAAGCATGGGTGGTTTCCTTAGTTGATGATGTTTCGATTCATTCTAACAATGAAGGAAGGTGTGTCAATAATCATTTTGGGGATTTCACGCTAACCGATCCCCACCAGCACCAGGCCGATGGAAACGATGCCGATGCCGAGCAGCTTGGGCCGGTAGCGCGGTTCCTGCTGCAACGTCAGCCCCAGCAGGGCACCAATGGGAATGCTGAGCTGGCGAAACGCGGCCACGTAGCTCACGTTGCTCACGTAGGCCATCGCCGCCAGCACCAGCCCGTAGGTGGCCATGATGACCACCCCGGTCACCAGGCTGGTGCGCAGTAGGGTGCGATTGTGCCACATCTGGCGCAGCTGGCCGCGCTCGGTGGGGGAGAGCAGCGTGGCCAGCCCCAGCATAACGGCCGTACTGCTGGTTTGCAGGGCGATGAACAGCAGGGTGATCTGGCTGTTGGGCAGGGGCAGCGCGGCGCGCAGCTGGCGCAGCGCCTCGTCGTCGATGAGGGTGTAGCCGGTGGTACCGATGGCGGCGACTACGGCCATGAGCACCACGGCGTCCCGATAGGCGTGCAGGCTAAACTGCTGCCAGTGGCGCAGCGGTAAAATAATGCAGCCGATGGTGATGAGAGCCATGCCCAGCAGCCCCAGCGGGCCAATCTGGCCACCGTTACCCCACCGCAAACTGATGACGGCCACCAGGAGTACAGGCAGGGCGCGGGCCAGCGGGTAAGCCAGCGAGATATCGCCGCGCCGGTAGGCCCCGGCCAGGCCAAAGAAGTACACCATCTGGGCCATGCCGGTAGCCAGGACGAGCCACCAAACGGCCGTTGGCACCCTTGTCAGCACCTCACGATGAATGAGCAGGATGGGCGAGATGGTGAGGGCGGCAAATACGGCCGTGACAAAAAAGAACGCCAGCGACGGACTGCGCCGTTGGCTGATAAAGTTCCAGCCCGCGTGCATAAACGCGGACACAATGATGAGGGCAGCAGCGAGGAGGGTCACAGGCAGGCAGGTTTAGTTGGTGGGGACGGCCGTTTCGATAAAGTGGCGAATGTCGGGATCATCCAGGCCAAACTCGGTAATGCTGTCATGCGTGGTGGCTACGTCCGCAAGGTCGCGCGGCAGCTGTTGGACGTCCAGAATGCCGTTTGTCAGGGTGATCAGAAACACATTGCCATCGGCCAGATCGTACGGTTGGCCATCGAGCATGAATTCGGCGGTACGGCCGTCTTTCGTGGCAATTTGCCAGGCATATTCAAGGCCGCTTTGCGTTGTTGCCTGGCACTGCACCAGATGGGTATCTGAACTGGTGGAGCCACTGCTGTTGCAGCCAGACGTAGTCACACCCTCGTGCCAAATCATGACGTTTAGCCCTTCTTCCCAGTCAAAGTAGTCGTAGTTGACATTTTCGTAGCCGCCACCGGCCATGTCTGGGCCGGGGGGAGTTGTCCGGCTAAAACAAGCGGTAAGACTCAGGCTTAACAGCAGAAGGTAAATCAAGTTTTTGCGGTACATCATCGCCTCTCTCTGATACGGCTTGTGCAGGTGGGGATTATATTTAGAGATAGGGTGGAGAAGAAACGGCCGTAGGTTACCCGGTTCTAACTTCTTCGGACTCTATAAGTGTTGTCACGCAGCAGGATGACCGTATCTTTGATGGATTCTACTAAAGAGTGAGCCACAATCCACTCAAGCCGGGCAAGAATAGCGGCTCGGTTAGGGCGTTTTAAGGCAATAACGATAACACCACAATGGTTGGGATAAGTCAGGGGAATGGTGTGGTAAAAATCTCTATCTGTTGTCAGCAAAACCGCTTCATTTTGCTGTGCCAATTCAAACAAACGAAAATCATCAACTCCCTGTAGCTTTGTTCCACGGATGTCAATGATCTGATGCCCTAGATTAAGCAGCAAGCTCTCAGCAGACTTTGGAAAGTTTTCGTCAAGCAGGAAGTTCATGCACGATTTAGCTGATAAGGAATATCTTCAAATTGACTCAGATCGCTGGCAAATGCCAGAGCCGCAGCAATATCGTCACGGTCGATATTGGAATAATCTTCTAGAATCATCTCCGCGGAATCGCCAGCCGCCAGGGCACCAAGAATGGTGGAAACCATCACCCTTGTCCCCTTGATGACCGGCTTGCCATGACAAACCAGTGGATTTAACTCAATTCTTTCATGCATAATCAAAATTTCCTTGCTTGTGTTTTCGAATCGCAAATGATGGGCAGGAATCTACTTTTATTGCGGCCCATTATACCAGATGCCGTTGTGATTTGATTTTTCATTTTATCAAAGGCTCAAAGCAATTGTTTTCGCATAAAAGAAGGTGTGCTTGCTCACTCCTCTCGCTTATCGTTGGGCGCTATGTTAGAATCGCCACCGTGATGAAGCTGGATTATCTGGTGATTGGGCACGTGACGCGGGACGTGACGCCAACCGGCAACCTGGTGGGCGGCACAGCTGCCTACGCCGGGCGCGTGGCGCAGGCGTTGGGCTGCCACACGGCCGTTCTCACCCGCTGCCAACCCGATTACGAGGGGCTGCATGATCTGGCCGATCTCGCGGTTGAAGTGGTGCCCTCGGCCCACACCACCACCTTTGAGAACAGTTACGGGCCAGACGGCCGTACCCAGCGCATCGACACCGTGGCCGACGCCATTGGGCCGCAGCATGTACCGGTTGATTGGACGGAAACGGCCGTGGTCCACCTGGCCCCCGTCGCCAACGAAGTCGATCCGGCGATTATGACCCGCTTTCCGCACAGCCTCATCGGGCTGACGCCGCAGGGTTGGCTGCGCCGCTGGGCAGATGACCATCGCGTCTACGCGCGCGACTGGCCCGCCGCCGAACAATATCTACCGCTGGCCGATGTGGTGATCGTGAGCGAGGAAGATTGGCTGGATGAGGCGATGCTGCCGCGCTATCGTCAGCTCACCCGGCTGCTCATCATGACGGAAAACGTGCGCGGCTGCACCATTTTTGCCGGGGATGAGGTGCGCCAGATTCCCGCACCGCAGGTGACGCAGGTAGAACCGACGGGCGCGGGCGATATTTTTGCCGCCGCTTTTTTGACCCGGTATGCCGGGAACGGCCGTAATCCCTGGCAGGCGGCCGAATTTGCTAACCTGGTCGCTGCTCAATCGGTCACCCAGGTTGGCCTCGATGCCAAAGTTAGCTTTATTCGGCAGACAATTCAGGAACAGAAAAATCATTTGTCTGCTTGACATAAGCGGGCGTCAAATGGGCTTTCGATCAAAGATTTCGCAGATTAAAAGATTTTTGTCATCTGCTAAATCGGCGTAATCTTTGATTTTTTCTTGTTTGAACGACAAAAGTTCAATTGCAAGGTGCTAATGACTGCAAAAATTTACGCAATTGCCAATCAAAAAGGGGGGGTGGGCAAAACCACCAGCGTGATCAACCTCTGCGCCTTTCTGGCTTCCAGCGGGCGGCGCGTGCTGATGGTCGACATGGATCCGCAGGCCAACGCTACCTCCGGTTTAGGCTTCGACAAGTACGAGCTAGAACGCTCGACCTACGATTTGCTGCTGGAAACGGCCGCTTTCAACGACGTCCTCCTGCAGCACAAAGAGTACAAGCTGGACATCCTGCCCTCGCATCCCGCCCTGGCCGGGGCCGAGGTGGAGCTGGTCAACGCCATCGGCCGCGAGTATCGGTTGCGCAATGTGCTGACGGCGGTGGACGGCCGTTACGACTACATCCTCATCGACTGCCCGCCCAGCCTCTCCATGCTCACCGTCAACGCCCTCACCGCCGCCAAAGATGGCATCATCATCCCGGTGCAGTGTGAATACCTGGCGCTGGAAGGATTGACTCAGCTCACCCAAACCATCGAGCTGGTGCAAAAATATCTCAACCCCAACCTGGTCATTCGCGGCCTCATCATGACGATGTATGACAGCCGTACCAACCTCAGCCGTCAGGTGGTGGAAGAAGTGCGCAAATATTTTCCCGGCAAGGTGTTCCGCACCATCGTGCCGCGCAACGTGCGCCTGAGCGAAGCGCCCAGCTTCGGCCAGCCGATCAACCTGTACGCGCCCAACTCGCCCGGCGCGGTGGCCTACAAAGTGCTGGCCGCCGAGCTGGTGAAGGGCGACATGACGGCCAAATCGACAACTGCGGGGGTGGCAGCATGACCAAAAAACGGGGCGGTTTAGGCCGCGGACTGGGCGCACTCATTCCCAGCGACCACAGCGCAACAACCGAAGAGGGCGGGGTGAAGATGGTGCCGGTAACGGCCGTTTCGCCCAACCCCCACCAGCCGCGCAGCCACATGGATGCGCAAAAGCTGCAAGAGCTGGCCGAATCGATTCGCGAGCATGGCCTTATCCAGCCGCTGATTGTGACCCAGGCCGATGGCGGCTACACGCTCATCGCCGGGGAGCGCCGCTGGCGCGCCTGCCAGCTGGCGGGCATGGAAGAAGTGCCCGTGGTGATCAAAGAAGCCACGCCGCAAGAAATGCTGGAGCTGGCCATCATCGAAAATGTGCAGCGCGCTGACCTGAATCCGCTGGAAGAGGCATACGCTTACCAGCAGCTCAGCGAAGATTTTGGCTTCACCCACGAGCAGATTGCCCAGCGTATGGGCAAGGGGCGCTCGACCATCACCAACCTGATTCGCCTGCTGGAGCTGCCGGAAAACATACAACAGGCGGTGGCAGACGGCCGTATCAGCGGCGCACATGGTCGAGCCTTACTGCCATTGCCCAATGAGACGATGCAAACCAACGTGATGAACGACATCATCAAGTTCAACCTCAGCGTGCGCCAGGTGGAAGCGCGTGTCACCACGCTGCTGGCGGCCAAAAAGCCCAAGGCCAAACCCCGGGCCGGTTTGCCGGTGGAGCTGGAAGCGCTGCAAACACAGTTTCAGGAGTCGCTGGGCACCCGGGTCAACATCGAAACCAGCGGCAAGGGCAAGGGGCGCGTCATCATCCACTACTACTCCGACGAGGAGCTGCAAGCCGTCTACGACGCCATCATCGGCGAAGAGTAACTGCCCTTTGATTCATGAAAAATGCAGACAGTGGCGACACCTGGTTTTTTGTTGATGAAGCTGGCGATCCAACTTTTTATGATCGACATGGCAATCTGATTGTGGGACAGCCTGGATGTTCACAGATTTTGATTCTGGGGTTTATTGAGACCCAAAACCCCAAATCTATTCGGCAAGCACTCCTTACTTTGCAGCAAGAAGTCGTTTCAGACCCGTATTTTCAGAAGGTTCCCTCTATTCGCAAAACGGCCGTTGCTTTTCACGCTAAAGATGATCTTCCAGAAATTCGCTATCTGGTTTACAAGCGTTTGGCTGAACTTGAGTTCCGAGCACAATTCATCGTGGCCCGCAAAATAGAAAAAGTATTTCGCAACAATTTTCAGGCGCAAGAAACGCAATTCTACGATCATCTTGTCTCTCATCTTTTTGAAAAAGTGCTTCACCGATACCAAAATAACCACATCTATTTCGCCAAACGAGGCTCCCGCGAACGACAGGCACCCTTACTCGCGGCAATTCAACGGGGTGTGCACGCATTTGAAAACAAAGTTGGTCAGTCCGTAACGACCAACGTAGAGGTTTTGGCGCATCGCCCACGTGGTGAACCCTGTTTGAGCGCAATCGATTATTTGAATTGGGCCGTTTATCGGGCATTTACACGTCGCGAAATGCGCTACTTTCGAGTAATTGAGGAAAAAGTTAGTTTACTGGTCGATTGGTATGACAGCGACAAGTATCCCAACAACTGGTACAGTCGCCGCAATCCTTTTGATATAGAAAAAACCACCCCGCTGTAGCTAGGTCTGTTTACCAGACGCACGGCATATGGAGCCGGCTTTCGCTATCAGCGGAGTGGTGATTTACTGAACATAGTATAGCACAGTACAAAAGTTAAAATCAACGATTATGTCTACAACATTATCTTCTGTTAACCTGATTCGAGAAAAAGTAGCCCAGGCAACGCAAATCCTCAACGAGTTTGACGTGGACCTGTGGCTGACCTTTGTGCGCGAGACCACCCTGTCGCCGGATCCGGCGCTGGCGCTGATTGCCGACGTGGACGTGACCTGGAGTTCGGCGTTTATGCTGTGCCGGGATGGGGCGCATGTGGCGATAATCGGCCGTTTTGACCGCGAAAATGTGGACCAGCTGGGCGTCTATCCGCAGGTCATCGGCTACGACCAGGGCATTGCGGACCATTTGCGCACCGTGTTGGCCGAAAAAGCACCGCGTAACATCGCCATCAACTACTCCGAAAACGATGTTGCCGCTGATGGCCTGAGTCACGGGATGTACCGCAGCCTGCAAACCATCCTGGCGGGTACCGTCTATGCCGACCGGCTCATCTCGGCCGAGCAAATCATTGCCGCCCTGCGCGGCCGTAAAAGCCCGGCGGAAGTGGCGCGGGTGCGCCAGGCGGTCATCACTACGGAAAAGCTGTTTGACGAGGTGGAAGCGTTTGCCAGACCGGGCATGACCCAGCGCCAGATTGCCGAATTTGTGCGCCAGCGCATCGACGAAATGGGTTTGGGTTACGCCTGGCCCAGGCCGTTTAACCCGATTGTGACCTGTGGGCCACATTCGGCCGTGGGGCACGCCGCTGCCGGGGATGTGGTGCTGGAAAAAGGGCACACGCTGCACCTCGATTTGGGCGTCAAGCAAAACGACTACTGCTCCGACATCCAGCGCATGTGGTACGTGCTGGACGAGGGTGAAACGGCCGCTCCGCCCGAGGTGCAGCGCGCTTTTGATGTGGTCTACGGGGCGATCAAAGCGGGGGAATCGCTGCTAACGCCAGGCACGCCCGGCTGGCAGGTAGATGAAGCCGCCCGCGACTTCATCGTGGACAACGGCTACCCGGAATATATGCACGCCTTTGGACACCTGCTGGGCCGCGTGGCCCACGACGGGGCCACCGTGTTGGGGCCGCGCTGGGAGCGGTACGCGGGCATCTGCGAACTGCCGGTGGAGGTGGGCAACATTTTCACCCTGGAGCTGCACGTGGTGGTGCCCAACCGCGGCATTATGAGCCTGGAGGAAGACGTGCTGGTCACCGATCACGGCGTCGAGTACCTCAGCAACCCGCAAACCCAATTGAGGTATATCAAAAGCTAAAGAGAACTTTATTGATGGATGATATCTTCTCGGTTGTTGTGGGTGTTGTTGGTGCATTCATCTTCTTTGCGCTGGTTTACATTGGCAATCACGAACTCACGCGACGATTGGACCCTTATAAAAAAATCAGGCAAGAAATTGCCCAACAGACTGGCTTAACGCTGGCACCAATGTTCGGGGGCGACCTTTTTGCTTTGCAGGGGTCTATGGGCAATCGTTTTGCCAGAGTTTATACGGAGCCTGTTTGGTTATGGCGTCGCCGGATAGTTAAGTATGAAATTCGGATCGCCAATCCAGCACAAATTAGGCTGTTAATCCGATCTGGCCCTTTGCGGTCTGGCTGGGGGATTCCATCTGCTAGCAATTCCGATCCTGCGACAAAACCCTTTTTTGACCAATTCAGGGTAAGTGGTAAATCAGCACAATTAGCACCGGTTTTTGCCAAAAACGAAATTGTTCGGAATGGCCTTATGCAGCTGTTTAAACGCACCGGAGGAGTTAACTTCGTTGTTCTTAAAGACCGGATTATAGGTTATGAAACCGGTTATAGCATGAGAACAAGTGACGCTGAGGAAGTTGCCATTGCTTGTCTGATCTTCAATATTCTCACAGAAATGGCCAGGCTTGTGGATAGTTATGATTCAAGCGCCTGATTCGATTTACTACGTTCGAATCAGCACACGAGGCACACCTCAAGCCACATCTAGAACTTTTACTTCTTGTTCCAGACGGCCGTTCAACTTGTCCTTCTCTACCTCAACATCGTAGCGAGTTTGCAGGTTCAGCCAGAAACGCTCCGACAAACCAAAATAGCGCGAGAGCCGCAAGGCTGTATCCACAGAAACGGCTCGTTTTCCCTGCACAATTTCATTGATCCGGCGCGGCGGCACGCCAATGTCTTTGGCCAGGCGATACTGAGTGATATTCATAGGCTCCAGGAATTCCTCAAGCAAAATTTCACCTGGATGAATCGGGGCTAAGAACGTTTCATTACTCATGTTTACACCTCAGTGAGCGAATAATAGCGTCTTGCGCAGTTGGAATCAATGTGGTTTTTCTTTGCGATTTGCAAAACATCGTATTCTTTTGGAATTGTTCAGTTCAGTATTTCCAGCTGTTCCTGTGCTAGAATGTAGAAACTCGCACGTGTGAAGCAGCAACTTCCTGATTCAACAAGCACAACCCAGCCCGCAACACAGCCACACCCCGGTACGAAATGAGCGAACGTTTTGATTGGCAAATTGGCGAGGAAGCAGACGGCCGTATTCCCTCCCCACCCACGGCCGTTCCCCCCAACTCGCGCCGCTGGTTCTGGCTGGGGCTGACGGCCGTTCTGCTCCTGAGCGGTGGCTGGCTGTGGCACACGCTGCAAACCCAGCTGGCCGAGGCGGAACAAAACGCGATCAATCTGGCGCAAAATGCACTCGACTTTGAGCGCGACGCCTACCTGGCTGGGGATGGCGACCTGTTCTACAGCTTTCAGGCCGATGACCCCGCCTGGTTTGCGGCCCAGCTTCAGCCGATCAACGGCCGTTTCTACCACCACAACCCCATCGTCACCCACGCCGAGCAGCACGGCAACAACATCTGGGCCAACGTGCAGTGGACAGAAGGTAGCCAGACCTACCAGCGGGTGGCCTTCTGGCGGCTTCAGCCTGACGGCAGCCTCATCCGCCAGCCCGAAGCGCCCGGTTACTGGGGCGGGTTTGCCTCGGCCAATTACGCCTGGGGCCAGCTGGATTACTTCCAAATTGATGCTGATCTGGCGGGGCAGATTGGTCAGCATGTGACCGACCAACTTGCGGCCTTATGCACCGGCAACTGCCCCACGGCCGAACGGCCGTTTACCCTCACCCTGGCCAACGATTTCCAGGAATCGGCCGCACCGAACGTGCTGCGCCTCCCTTCGCCGCGCCTGGTGGGGCTGGCTGAAACCGGCGCGCCGTCGGACCTGTTTTGGGCGCTGCTGGACGGCCGTCTGGCGGACCGCTTTGGCCCGGTTACGCTCCGTTTTGGCGTGCCTGGAGGCAGCTTTCCCCTCATCGATTACGAAACGGCCGCTGCCGAATTCATGGCGCAAAACCCACGCATCACCATTGAGCTGGTTTACCTGGAGACCAAGCAGCCCACGCTGGCCGATCTGGCCGGGTTGGATGCGGTGGGTGCGGCGCCTACCGCTGACCTGCTGGCTGCCGGGGCCGTGCGCGACCTGACCTGGATGATGCAGACCGACGGCAATTTCGACCGCGCCGACTTTTACGAGCAGCTGTGGCAGGGCACGTGGTGGCGCAAGCGCATGTGGTTTATGCCGCTGGCGGGCCGCCTGAACGTGCTCTACTACGACACCAACGCCTACCGCGACGCCAACCGGCCTGAACCCACCCTGCGCTGGACCTGGCAGGAGATGCAGGCCGACATGACGGCCGTTGCCCAGGGCAGTGCGTCACCGGACGGCCGTCTGGCCTGGGGCTTCCTCGATGTGGGGCCAGATGCGCTTTTTTCCTACGCCTACAACTGGAACAACACCTGCGAACAGGCCACCGTGCGCTGCGACCAGCCGCTGACGCCCGAAGCTGTCGCCGCCGCGCTGACCTGGTACCACACCCTGGCGGGCCAGCCTGGTCAGATGCCCGATTTTACCCCCATGACCGAGACGGAACGGGCTGCGGTGCTGTCCAACTGGCAGTCGAACCACCGCCGGGCGGTGATTTGGGTGGAGTCGCCGCTGTTGTACGAGCTGCGCTATCAGCTCCATCCGCTGGGCGTGGTGCCCTTCCCCGGCTCGGATCGATTTGATGGCATCACGCCGCTGTGGGTGGCGGGGACGTATATCACGATGGGGTCGGAACGGCCGTACACCGCCTGGCAGTGGCTGAAATTCCTCACCTACCAACCGCCGTCGGCCCGCTTCCGCACCGTGCCCGCCCGGCCGTCGGTGGCCAGCAGCAGCCAGTTTTGGAGCCGCCTGCCCCACGATTTAGGCAACGCCATGCGCACGGCTTTCCCGTTCAGCCGCCCGGTTTTGTTAGAGGAACAAGTTTTGTTTGGGTGGGAGATGTTAACGGCCGTCCAAAACGGCCTGGCCCCCGAACGTGCTGCGCAGCTTCGCCCCCGCTTGCTTTGGTTCCAGCAGTAAAAAGTTGCAGGTGGCAAGTTGCAAGTGGCAAGTGTTTACTTGCGACCTGCAACTTGCCACTTGCCACTCACTCAATGATGCAAAATCTGCGACAAAAACAACTTCGTCCGGTCATTTTTTGGATTGGTGAAGAACTCTTCCGGCGTGTTGATCTCCACAATTTGCCCGGCGTCCATGAAGATGACCCGGTCGGCCACTTCGCGGGCAAAGCCCATTTCGTGCGTTACCGCCAGGATGGTGTAGCCAGACCGCGCCAGGTCGCGCATCACGTCCAGCACCTCTTTGATCATTTCCGGGTCCAGCGCCGAGGTGGGTTCATCAAACAGCAGGATGTTGGGCTCCATGGCCAGGGTGCGGGCGATGGCCACGCGCTGCTGCTGCCCGCCCGAAAGCTGCCCCGGATATTTGCCCGCCTGCTCGGGAATACCGACGCGGGTGAGCCACTTCATGGCCACCTCCTCGGCGCGTTCGCGTGACCATTTGCGCACGTGAATCGGGGCCAGCGTCACGTTTTCCAGCACCGTCAGGTGGGGGAACAGGTTAAACTGTTGGAACACCATGCCCACATCCCGGCGAATTTCGGCGATGTTGCGCACATCGTGGCTGAGGGTGATGCCATCCACGATGATGTCGCCGCTCTGGTGCTCTTCCAGCCGGTTGAGCGTGCGAATAAAGGTCGATTTGCCCGAACCGGACGGCCCTAAAATGACGATGACTTCGCCTGCCTTGACCGTCAGGCTTACGTTTTTCAGCGCCTGAAAATCACCGTACCATTTGTTGATGTTCTGCGCCACGATGACGTCTTCGATTTGTGTAAGCGTTGCTGCTGTTGTCATTTTTTCTCCTGTATTCATGTTGGGGCGAGGCAGTTGGGTGGCGGGTTGGACTACAAGACAGAGGTGATAGCCAACTGCCTCGCCCCTACGCTACGCCCTTCCTACCGTTCGCCCAGGCCGGTGCGTTTTTCCAGATAACGGCTGTAGGACGTCATCACTGCTGAACCGATGAAGTAGAGCACGGCCAGGAAGATGTACGGTTCACGCCGCACGCCCAGCCAATCTTCCTGGGCGGCGATGGCGTTGGCCACGCCCAGCACGTCGAACAAGCCGACGATGGCGACCAGCGAAGTGTCTTTAAACAAGCCGATGAACTGGCCGACGATGGCCGGAATCACCACGCGCAAAGCCTGGGGCAGGATGATGAGCCGGTATTTTTGATAGGCGCTAAAGCCCAGCGAATCGGCCGCTTCGTACTGCCCTTTGGGGATGGCCTGCAGGCCGCCGCGCACGTTTTCCGCCAGGTAGGCGGCGGAAAAGAGGGCAAATGCCCACAAAATGCGCCAGCTGTCCAGGATTTCCGTGCGGGGTGGCAGCAAGATGGGAAAGAGAATTTTGGCCCCGAACAACACGGTGATGAGCGGCACGCCGCGCACAAATTCGATGTACAGGGTGCTAAACGCAGCCACCACGTTGCCATTGAAGGCTCGCTGGAAAGCGTAGGCCAGCACGAGAACCAGGACAGGCCAGTAGGCCAGCAGCAGCTCGATGTCGTTGCGGGCCGCAGCAATAAGATCTGGCGTGCTTTGCGTAAAGCCGATGATGGCGATGATGAGGGCGACGCCGTAGGTGAGCCAGGCGGGAATGCCGCGAACCTGGCTGCGACGGCCGAGTGCCAGGACCAGGCCAATCGGGAAGGAAACGACGATGGCAAAGATGGTGATGATGACCGTGAGCAGGAAACCGCCCCAGTTCACGTCGGGGTCGATGCTGGAGAAGATGGGCTGGGTTACCGCGGTGGGCTGGCCGTTAACAACCAGCTCGCGGGTGTAGCTAAACGAGCCGATGATCATGCTCAGCACGTCGAAAACGGCAAAGATGGCCAGTACGGCCGTAACAATCAGCAAAAAGCGCAGCACCGCCCGGCCGAAAATCACCAGCTCCCCTTCCCGTTCCCTGGGCGGATAACGCCGGTTGATCAACCAGGTCAGCCCGCCAAAGAGAACGAGACCAACGATGCCCAGCAAATCCTGGTTGCCGGTAAAGGTGGCCCGCAGGCGCGCCCAGAAGCTGATGGGGCTTAAAATGCCCCCGTCGCCGCGCAGGAAGGGACGGCCGTTGACCACCGTGATCAGGCCCGCGTCCGTCAGCTCTTGCAGCGGGCTGGTCCAGGCAAACATCTCGTTCCAGATACCGGAGATGACCGAGCCGGGACCATCCACCTCAAACGGCACCGGGTCGACGCCGCGCAGGAAGAGGTAGATGAGGATGGGGGAAGCCAGCCACAAAATGGTCATCAACCGACGCCCTCGCTTGTTTTTATAGCTGTCGCGGTAGACAAACATCGTGGGCACCAGCAGCACGCCCAGCAGAATGATCACCGCCCAGATGCGCCACGTTTCGTTGCGGTTGAAGCGGAAAATCATCAGAGTAGTCAGGTTGGCTTCCACCGCGCCCCAGTTGGCCCCGGTGAATTCGCGCTCGACGGTGAAAAAGTTTGGGTTTTCGGCCGTGCTGGCAAAGCAGGTGATGCCGTTTTCGGGATCGCTGGGCCTGCTGTCGAAGCAGAAGGAGGCAGCTGCCTGGCCCACGGTCACGCCGCTGAGGTCGGTGGTAAGGTCGGCGGCGGGGAAGCAGCGGGAGGTGGGATCATTGATGATGGTGGTGGGGGAAACGGCCGTGTCTACCCCGCCCATCGTAAAACAATACTCATCGCTGGTCACACTTGCCAACTCTGCCCGGTAGTCGGCGGCTGGCACCGACACAAAGCTGGCATTCACCCAGGCATACCGGTAGAAGCCAATGATGGCGGCAATGAAGCCCAACACAATCAGCACGCTGATTTGCACGTTGGTGAGGTTGTTGTACATGTTGTTCTTCAGCCACAGCGAGAGCGCATTGTGTTTGTGCCGCAGTTCATTCACGGCCACCAGAGCCACCGTCACCAGCCAGACCACCAGCACCACAACCGTGGAGACCGGCGCGGCCTGGAGGCGGTTTACTATGACGGCCAGCGTAAACCCGGTGAGCAAGATCAGCCACAGCATCAGTACCCATGAGCGGGTGATTTGCTCGGTAACAAAGCGATTCATCTGGACCTGAAAATTGTCTGGTAAAAAGTCAAAGCGCGTTGGTTTAGGGGGTAATGTTGTCATGATTATCTCTCCACCAGCGCAATCTTCTGGTTATACCAGTTCAAGAAAAATGAGATGAGCAGGCTGATAGACAGGTAGATCAGCGCCATAATGATAATGGGTTGAATGGCGCGCCCTGACTGGTTAATGATGGTGTTGATGGTGCGGTAGAGGTCTGGGAATAAAACGGCCGCTGCCAAGCTAGAATTCTTGGTCAGGTTCAAATATTGGCTGGTGAGCGGCGGAATAATCACCCGCAGCGCCTGCGGCAGCACAATCAGGCGCAGCCGCTGCGTTTCCGTCAGCCCCAGCGCCCGGGCGGCTTCCGTTTGCCCTTTGGAGACCGACAAAATACCCGCGCGCACAATTTCGGCGACAAAAGCGCCGGTGTACAGCACCAGCCCCAGCAAGATGGCCGAAAATTCCAGCGTCAGCCGGCCCCCACCCACAAAGTTGAACCCTTCCAGCCGGGGTACGGAAAGGCGCATGGGGGTTTCTGGCAGGGGCACAATCAGCTGGTCGGCGCTGTTTTCCAACAGGTCGCGTTCCGCCGCTAGCGTGGCCCGGTCGGCCACAAAGATTTCACAGCCGCCTTCAGCGTAGGTGGCAATGGCCTGATCCGGCCGATCGCTGCGCGTGATGGTAAACGGCACGTTGGCGGCTCCCAGCTGGGCGGTCAGGTTAATTTCTGAGGCGGATTCATTGATGGCACAGACGGAAACGGCCGCTTCCTCCACCGCCTCCTGCGTGAGCGTGCCGTTTGCCAGCGCGGCTTCAATGTCCCCTACGTCGCTTATGCCCAGATTCCGCTCCACCAGCGCTGGAATATCGCCAAACTCCCGAATGCGCGACGCCCGCGACACCAGGGCCGCTTCCGTGTTGCTGTTATTCCCGGCGATAAACCAGCCAATCACCACCACCACGAAAAATGAAACGATGGCCCACAAGGCCCGGTTGCTCGTCTGGCCCGTTTGCTCCTCGCGGCGGCCCAAAATTACCCACAGCAGCTGGGCTTGCACAAGGCCCAACACAATAAAAGCAAACCAGGTGGCAAAGGAGGCCATCGGCACCAGCGACGGGTAGTTGGCGCCGCGCTGGCTGACGTAAATGGGCAGGCCCAGCAGCGGCTCCACGTCGTTGACCGAGGGCAGACTGACGAGAAAGACAACAAAATAAAGGAAAAAGAGCTGAAGCAGCAGCGGCGTGTTGCGCATCAGGTCGATGTACCATTTGGCGATGTTGCTGACGAGCCAGTTGCTAGAAAGGCGGGCAATGCCGGTGAAGGTGCCCAAAATAGTGGTGAGGATGATGCCGTAAACCGCTACTTTGGCGGTGTTCAAAACACCAATGCCAATGGCGCGCCAGAACGAATCGGTGTTGGGATCGTAGCTAATAACCGACTCGCCAATGGGGAACTGGGCATCAATGCTGAGGAAGTCGAAGGCGCAGCGATAGCTGGAACCACCTTCTTTACAGCTAAACTGTCCCTCGCCTAAGGCATCCAGGTTGTTGCCGATGTTGGTGAAGATCCAGCTCAGGCTCAGAACAAAAAGCACGACGAAGACAATTTGCAGCAGGACACCGATGATACGGCCGTCGCGCCACGGCGGAATCCGCTCATTGCCACGCCGTAAAGGAGGGTTTGGTATGTCGGACATAAGCGTTACCCCTTGATACAGCAAAGCCCGACGTGAGGCCGGGCTTTGCTTCTTGTGCCGAAAAAAGAGGCAGAGAATCCTCAGACTCTCTGCCTTAAGGCCTCAAAGTTTAACGGAAGGGGATGGGATAGATCACGCCACCATCGGTGTACAGCGCGTTACGGGCACGCGCCAGGTTAAATGGCGTGTCCGGGCCCAGGTTACGGTTGTAGATGTCGGCGTAGTTGCCCACCTGGCTGATCACCTGGTAGCAGAAGTCATTGGACAGACCCAGCGCCACGCCGTGGTCGCCCGCTTCACCCAAAACGTTCTGGATGGCCGGATCGTCGCTGCCCAGGAAGCTGTCCACATTTTCCTGGCTGATGCCCAGCAGTTCACCATTGAAAGTACACTGCACCACCCAGCTGACAATATCGTTCCAATTGTTGTCGCCGTGGCGGGTAAGCGGCCCCAGCGGTTCGCGGGACATATCCTCTTCCAGAATGACGTGGCCTTCGGGGTCAGACAGCAGAATGAGCTGGGAAACCAGGCCAGATTTGTCGGTGGTGAAGCCATCGCACGCGCCGGAATCGTAGGCGTCGCGGGTGGCAACGGCATCATCACCCACCAGGGGGGTGTAGGTAATGCCGAGGGCGGTCATGTAATCAGACAGGTTCTTTTCCGTGGTGGTGCCAGACTGCACGCAGACGGTTGCCCCATCCATGTCGCTGATGCTGGTGATGCCGCTGTCGGCGCGCACCATCATGCCCTGGCCGTCGAAGAAGGTGACGGGGGCGAAGTCAAAGCCCAGGGCGGTGTCACGGCTGCTGGTCCAGGTGGTGTTGCGGATCAGCACGTCAATTTCACCAGATTGCAGGGTGGGGAAGCGAGACTGGCCCGTGGTTGGCGTAACTTCAATCGCTTCGGCATCACCCAAAACGGCCGCTGCAATCGCTTTACAGAAGTCAATGTCAAAACCGCTGAACTCACCGCTGTCCGGGTCCAGATAACCAAAGCCGGGCACATTGGCATTCCCACCGCAGTTCAACACGCCACGTTCTTGCACCTGAGCCAGCGTGTCGCCACCACCGGCAAACGTTACGGCCACCTGCTCGGTAACGGTTTCGGTCACCGTTTCAACGACGGTTTCCGTTACAGTTTCGGTGACCGTTTCCGTCACCGTTTCACCCTCTACTTCCACGATACGGGTGACTTCCACAAAAACAGTTTCTGGTTCGCCGCCGCCACAGGCAACCAGCCCCAGCGCCAGCAGAACCAATAAAACAACAGCAATATTTTTCTTCATCTGTTTTCTCTCCTCCAGGAATGGGTCAACTTAATAAAACGATCGTGCGTCAGGATTCTTTTCATGTGTCTCTTTAGTTAAGCGGGCACCTCCTCCTTTTTTTACTTGCCAAGGGCATAATTCACTATTTTCCAGATGTGACAGAGTTAGAAAATGCCCGTCGCAAGGATAACGTTGGTTCAAGCGCCAAGCCTTGAACGTATGCCAGACAATGAATGATTGCAGTAGATGTGCCAAGATACCGCCCGAGTTTGTACTTGGGTGGGGAGAAGGCGGTTTATTCTCTTGTGTTGATTAGCGTGAATTCGACATTATGCTTTGAAATCGGTTGTTAGCTGAAGGTAGCCTTGCTGATGGAGCGGTTCTTCCCTGGTACTGAAGCAAGCTTCTGGGCAGCTGCTTCGGCGCTATTGTTTCACCGCGGTGTTGCGATTTAAGAAAACCTGGGTGACGAAACCATAGAATGTGGGACATGTTAGTGACAAATCCCTAACATTTCTAAGTCTTTTAGTATAACGACGCTGGGGAATAGGTCAAATTTTGCTAAAGTGAAGAGAAGAACGGCCGTTTTCTGTCAAGGTTGCGGGGGAAACGGCCGTTAAATTTTGTGCAGTTTGGCTAAGTGGGTGGGGAGCTAATAAACGGTTTTTCGCGGGGGATCTTCTCCAGTCTCCGTCTTGTTGCGAATGAAGTCGATGAGCTGCTCTACCGAGGCGAACCCCTCCTGTTCGCCGGTGTGCGGATTTTGCAGCGTGGCCCGCCAGGGCATGCCATCCTCCTCCCGCCACAGCCGTAAAAGATAGGCATGATAATGTTGCAGATTTTTACTCATAAGCTTTGTCCCTCATTGCCGGGTTGATATTAATTTTACCGTGCCACTATGGCAGTTGAAGCTAAGGATTTATCTTTCGGTGATCGGTTTTTGCGGCAAAATCGCCAATCTTCTCTCAATCACTGCCCGAGTGCGTTATAATCCACGTGTTACTGGCCAACCCATTTGTGCCTGGTTTACACAGGTTCCTCAGGCACTGCATCCGGTACGGCCGTTTTGAACCCTGGCAGCTTATCCTTCTGGGAAGTTTATCGAAGAAACGATCCGAAAACGATCCGCTCGTCTGAACCGCTAGAAAGGTAAATGACAACAAAGTTAGAACTGATCCTCCTTGGGGAAAGTACCATCAAACTAAACCAGAAACCAGTCACGGAGCTGCCTTCGCGTAAGGCTGAGGCGATGCTGATTTACCTGGTGTGTACCCAACGGCCGTATTCCCGTGAGCTGCTGGCCGACTTTTTCTGGGACGATCGTGCCAGCGAACAGGCCCTGGCCAACCTGCGCTCTCTCCTCTCGGGCCTGCGCCACAGCTTCCAGCCCTTCCTCGATATTTCCCGCCAGACCGTTGCCTTCGTAGACAGCAGCAACCATTGGATCGACGCCGTGGCCTTCCAACAACTGGCCCAAAGTGAAGTGGTTGCCGACTGGGAAACGGCCGTATCCCTCTACCAGTCCGACTTTTTGGCCGGGTTCGACATTCGTGACAGCCGTGGTTTTGAGGAATGGCTCACCCTGGAGCGCGAACGGCACCAGCGTACGGCCGTTCACCTGCTGCGGCGGCTGGTGCAGCACTTTTTAGATCACCAACAGTACGAAAAAGGGATTCGCTACGCCGCCCGACTGCTGGCCATTTCCCCCCTCAGCGAGTGGGCGCACCGGCAGATGATGCTGCTGCTGGCGCGCAACGACCAGCGCGCCGAAGCGCTGCGCCAATACCAGGTTTGCTGCGACGTCCTGGCCGAGGAGTTGGGCATCGACCCCTCCCCGGAAACCACCACGCTGCACGATCGCATTCGCGCCGCCGTCGACAGCCGCCGCCACAACCTGCCGGTGGCCACAACCCCATTTGTGGGGCGCACCGAGGAGCTGCGCCAAATTCAGACGCAGCTGGTGCAGCCCGCGTGCCGATTGCTGACGCTGGTGGGGCCGGGTGGCATTGGCAAAACGCGCCTGGCGCTGCAGGTGGCCCAAACGGCCGTAGGCACCACCCTCAACGGCGTCTTTTTTGTCCCCCTGGCGGCCGTGCCCGCCCCCGAATTTATCATCCCGGCCATTGCCGAGGCGATTGACTTTACCTTTGCCGGGGCCACGCCGCCCAAATCCCAGCTGCTGAGCTACCTCCAGGCCAAGGAGATGCTGCTGGTGCTGGACAATTTTGAGCACCTGCTCAAAGGCAGCCAGCTGCTGGCCGAAATGAGCCAATCGCTGCCCGATGTGAAGCTGTTGGTGACCTCGCGCGAACGGCTGAACCTGCAAACGGAGTCGATCGTTGAGATTGGCCCGCTGCCGCTGCCCAACGGCCGTTCCGACGAACCGGCCGATTCACTCAAGCTGTTCACCCAGCTGGCCCAACGCGCCCAGGCTGGCTTTGCCCTGACGCCGGACACAACGCCCGATGCCGCTCAAATTTGCCACCTGGTGGCGGGTGTGCCGCTGGGCATCGAGCTGGCCTCGGCCTGGGTGCGCCAGCTGTCTTGCGCCGAAATTGCTCAGGAACTGGCGGCGGGCATTGGCTTTTTGCAAACCCGTGCTGGCGACGTGCCGGACCGGCACCGCAGCCTGCAAGCCGTCTTTGACCACTCCTGGACGCTGCTCACCGCAGAAGAGCAGCAGACGCTGGCCCAGCTCACCGTGTTTCGCGGTGGTTTTACCCGCGAGGCGGCGCGGCAGGTGACCCAGGCGACGCTGTGGACGCTGACGGCACTGGTGGACAAATCGCTGCTGCATCGGGAGGCCAACGGCCGTTTTGAGATGCTGGAGATGGTGCGCCAGTTTGCCGCCGCCCGGCTGGAGGCCCAACCAGAGCTGGAATACACCGCTCGCGACCGGCACGCGCAATACTTTTCGCTGCTGCTGCACCACCAGGAAGAATTCTGGCAAACTCATCAGCGGCAGCAGGCGCTCAATCTACTTACGCCAGAAATTGAAAATATCCGGGCTGCCTGGCAATGGGCTGTGGCCGCCGTGGAAAACCAGGCTACGGCCGTCGAAGCGATTGAGTGGCTGGACCAGGCGCTCATTTCGCTTTTCTTTTTGTACGAATCGCGCGGTTGGTTCCAGGATGGCGCGGCGGCATTTGGCTGGGCGATGGCCGCCCTGGTGGAGGTGGGGGGCGAGGCAAAACAGACATACGGCCGTTTGCTGGTGCGGTACGGCCGTTTTGCCACCTTTCTGGGTCAGTACGAAAAGGCGCAGCAGGTGCTGGAACAGGCGCTGAGCCATTTGCAGGGTGGCAACGCCAGGGAAATTTCGCTCGGCCACTGTTACCTTTCCATCGTGACCGGTTTCCAGGGCAACTACGAGCGGGCCAGGACCGAAGCCGAAATCGGCTTCCAGCTCACCCGGGTAATGAACTATTTGCCAGGGCTGGCGTTTGCCCAAAATTTGCGCGGCACCGTGGCCCAGCACCTGGGTGATTATGACACGGCGTATGAATATTTTTCCGAAAGCCTGGCGCTGCGGCAGCAGTTGGGCGATCTGCACGGAACGGCCGTTGCCCTCAACAACCTGGGCAACCTGGCCAACGCCCGGCAAGATTACGAAGCTGCCCGCCGCTACTACGAAGAAAGCCAGCTGCTCTTCAAAGAAATCAACCATCGGCCGGGCCGCGCCGCCACGCTGGGCAATGCCGGGGTGGCGGCCATGCGCCTGGGCGAGCTGGCCGAAGCGCGTCGCCTGCACAACGAAAGCCTGGTTCTTAAGCAAGCGTTGGGCAATCGGCGCAGTATTGGCATTTCGCTGATTAACCTGGGCGAAGTGCTGTGCCAGCTAGGCGAAGCCGACGCCTCGCGCCGCGCTTTTCATGAGGCACTGCGCCTGATGACGGAGATCCAGGCTCCGCCGTTGGTGCTGGATGCCCTGGTGGGGCTGGCCGTTTTGCTGCAAGCAGAGCAGCCGACGCTGGCGGTGCGGCTGCTGCAATTGGCGGCCCGTCATCCGGCCAGCGGGCGGGAAACGCAGCAGCGGGCCTGGCAGCAGCTAGAAATGTTGGAAACGGCCGTTGCCCCTGGCGAGTTAGAAAAGCTGGACGAGATTGTGGCCGAAGTGCTGCGGCCTTATGCATAAAAAAGACGGCCGTTGCGGTTAGCAACGGCCGTCTTCACCAATTGGGAAGAACCTCCCCCAGCGTTTGTCTGAGCACTGCGGGAGGTTTTGGTTTACTTATTGCAGAAAGTCTGGCTGGGTGGCCTGGACAAAAAACTCAACGAACTCGCCCGTATCGGTTTCACCCGTAAACTTCCAGGTGGGCTGCACGATGATGGTAGGCTGACCGTCATAGCGGGTCTCGCCGCTTTCATCGGTTGGCCAGACATAGCTGGTGTAGTACGCCAGCGTGACTTCATTGACCGTGAAGGTTTCGTAGGTGAATGGCTCGAAGACCATATCCTCACCGCCTTCAATCGGCACGTCAACCGGCAGCGTTTCTTCGGGCAGCGGCTCAATATTGACGATCTTGTCGATATTTTCCCAGTCAACCACCGGGTAAGCCAGGCCCAGGTCGCGGGCCGACCAACCAAAGAGGTACACTTCCAGCCCATCGGCCAGATCGGCCGGGGCACTGGGCACGATGTAAACAGTGCCCGTGTCGCTGTTGGTGAACAGCACCTGGTCACCTTCGCGGCTGATGACGCCTGGACCAGAGATGGGTTCCAGGATTTGGTCAATGGCTTCCCAGCCAGCCAGCTCAAAGGTACGGCCGTCGGCGCTAACTTGCCCCCAGAGGTGGGTTTGCTGCCCCACACGTGCGGCCAGCGCGTTTAGCGTGGTGTCGTCGGCCTGGAGGATGTAGCCGCGCACCTGAATCCGTGGGCTGCCGCCATCAACTGGCAGGTAGACGATGGGCCATTCGTACAGATGCACTTCTTCACCGGTTGCATATTCGCGGGCCCAGTATTGGTACTGCTCGGCGAATGGGTCTGGTTCCAGGACAGCGGGTTCGGCTACTGCCTGGTCCGGGTTAAAGATGTACATGTAGGGAATCTGGTTCTCGACAACGCCGCTTTGCAGAATTTCCCACGCTTCTTGCGCCGTAATGAGCGGGTAGCGGCCCAGGGTTTCCGCATTGCGCAGCAGTTGGTAGCTGACAAAGAAGACCTGGCCCTCCTGGCTCACACCGACGGTTAATTCGGGCTGGCTGGAAGGACGGCCGTCAATCATTCGGACAAAGTTGACGTCGGTACCCCACAGCTGCTGCACTTCGTATTCAAAGTTCAGCAAACCACGCTCTTGCAGGAACGCTTCGGCAATGGGGGCGGCCTGTTCAAACGGCAGCGGGTTCTCCCAGTCGTTTACGATGCTGGTGTCGTTGTAGTACGCGCCCCAGGCATCAATCACCATTGTGCGCGGGCCATCAAACAGGTAGTAGACAACCGGCGGTACGTATTCGGGCACGCCGGGCTCTTGCTCAAAGACCGGGTACTGTTCGCGGTACATCTGGCCGGTAAAACCAAAGCGGTTGGCCAGATCGCGGGCGACTTCGACGGAGACGGCCGTTTCTGGGACGTTCTGCACCACGCTAGCCAGCAGCGGCTCGGTGGGCAGGGTGGCGTTCAGGGTAAACGTGGTGCCGGAGAAGGGATCGGTGTATATAAAGCCGCCATCAATGCCGATGGCCGCATCTTCAGCGGCAAAGCCACCGCCGCCAGATTGGGGCCGGGCGCTGGTGGCCGCGCCACCACCGCCACCCAGGCCAGTCGCCTGAGTGTTTTCCAGCACCGGCAGCGGCGGCAGGTCAGCCACTTCGGTGGGTTCATCGGCGGCTTGTTCGGTTGGTGCAACGCCTTCATTTTCGGCGGGCGCGCCGTTGTCGGTTACAACCGCGATGGGTTCAGTTTCGTTGTTGTTGCCCCGGTTGGTCAAGATAAAGACGGCGGCAACAATGAGAACCAGGGCACCTAAGGCCCCCAGTAGGTATTTGTTGCGATTCATGGTGGTTCCTTCCTTTAATAGTTGTGCTAGCTGCTGCCAGAACGACGGCCGTTCTGGCAGCGCTGATTTATTTAGTTGTCGGGCCTTTTGGGCCGCGCGCCGGGCCAACTGGCTCCCCAAAGCGGCCACAAAGTCCGGGTCGGGATGGGTGTCGTTGGACAGGCTGATGAGTTTGGCGGCCAGCTCAGCTTCAGGCTGGATCGCCTCGCTGACGGGTGGCTGCATTTGGCCCTGCATCTCGGCCGTGATGCGTCGGCTCAGTTCGTCCGCCAGGATTGGTTCTTGCTCTTTCATACGGTTGCCTCCTGGTTTGGATTGAGCCGGGTTTGCAAATCTTGCAGCCCCCGATGCAGCAGCATGCGCACAGCTGGCTCTTGCTTTTGCATCAGGCGGGCAATTTCTGGAATGTCCAGCCCACCAAACAGACGGAGTGAGATGACTTCGGCGCGGTCGGGTGACAGGGTTTGCAGCTTCTGGGCGACCGCTTCAATTTGTAACTTTTGGCTGACAAAATCATCTGGCGTCAGGTCTGGATCGGCCAGGTCGACGGCCGTTTCCAGCATCACTTCCGGTTTTTGGCGGCGGTATTTGTCGGCAATTTTGTGCCGGGCAATGCCAAACAACCACGCCAGGAACGGCCGTTCACCCTTGTATTTGTCCAGATTTTCCATCGCCACCAGAAAGGTTTGCGAGGTCAAATCTTCGGCTTCGGCCACATTGCCTACCCGTACCAGCAGGTAGCGGTAGACGCGGGTGACGTGTCGTTCATACAAGCCATTAAACGCACGCAGGTCGGCCCGGGCCGCCTGCACCAGCGCGCGATCATCCTCGATCGTGGCGGGCGCTTCACTCATTAGCGCTGTGATTGTCAACCAGAGTGGCACCAGGGGTGCCTGGACAGGTTGGTACAGTAACATGCATGTTCTCCTAACTCCGGCGAAGAGATGATCTGAATGGAACGCGCCAGGCAACTGTGTTGCTTGCAACGTTGTTATCATGTCAACCACTTCATTCGCCGTTCTGTGTAGTATGTCGTGGGCTGCGCTGAATTTATAACAGGGAATGTTGAAATTGGGTGAGATTGCCAGCAGCTCAGCGTTGTGTTTGGTCAGTTTGCCAGAGGTCAAGTCGCCAATTCATGCGGCACTCACTGTTTGCAAAA
The DNA here is from genome assembly GCA_020848035.1 of Anaerolineae bacterium. Classification (GTDB taxonomy): domain Bacteria; phylum Chloroflexota; class Anaerolineae; order Promineifilales; family Promineifilaceae; genus Leptofilum. The sequence continues at coordinate 194,514 of JADLAX010000032.1, forward strand.
AACATTGGCCGCCATTTTCTCACAAGAAGTGTAACGGGAAAATGTGGCGAAAAATTCGATGGGTTCTCAATGTTTAGGCAACGAGTTGCCCGTTTGCCCTACGCCAGACACAATTGCAGGGGATTTTGCGTGAAGCGTGAAGCGTGAAGCGTGAAAAGAGCGCATGCTCAACGTTCAGGCTGCCTCTCGACAGGCGCGAGAGCCGCTCACGTTGAAGCCACGATAAATGAAAATTGACTTTGGTGGCTAGTGGCTAGTGGTTAGTGGTTCGTACCAGCCACTAACCACTAACCACATTTGCCCAGGAGACGACACCGGCTGTCGCCGACCACCATGAATGAAAATCAGCAGATTTCGCAGATTCAACAGAGTTTTTCTCTGCGACTCCGCGTCTCTGCGTTAAATTATTTTCGAAGGAGAAGATGATGGATGTAACGGCCGTACTCAACACCCTTTTACACGGCAACCAGCTCAAACGCACGGCCCGCACCGGCTGGGTGCAGCGCGGTGTGCCCAATGCCGAAAACGTGGCGGCGCACAGCTTTGGCGTCGTTTTTGTGGCCCTGGTGCTGGCTCAGGTTGTAGACGAACCGCTGGATTTGGGGCGGTTGCTGGCCATGGCCGCCCTGCATGATTTGCCCGAAGCGCTCACCACCGACATTCCCACCCCCGCCTGGCGCTACCTGCCACCCGGCATCAAAACCGACGTGGAGCGCAAGGCGATGCAGGAGATGCTGGACGATACGCAGTTTGCCCCGGCCTTTATGGACTTGTGGGAAGAACTGCACGCCGCGCAAACGCCAGAAGCCAGACTGGTGGATGATGCCGATAAGTTGGAGATGTTTGTGCAGGCGTTTGTGTATGAACAGCAGACAGGGAATGTGCAGTTGGAACAGTTTTGGGAACGGCCGTACACCTTCAACTTCCCCCAGGCCCAGGCCATTTACGACGAACTCCGCTCACAGCATGCTTAACCATCACCCCTTCACCTTGTCACCCCTTCACCCCTTCACTATACTTCCTGCCAATGACCACGCGACAAATCGTCCACGTCGAAAGCGGCAACGTTCTCATTCCCCAGGCCAAATGGTGTGACAGCTTCGGCAGCAAGCTGCGCGGCTTTACCTTCCGGCGCGCGCTGGGGCCGCAGGATGGCCTGGTGCTGGTCGAAGCCAGAGACAACCGGGTGAACACCGCCATCCACATGCTGTTTGTCTTTTTTGACCTGGGCGTGATTTGGGTCAACGACGCCGGGGAAGTGGTGGGCACCGTCGTGGCCCAGCCCTGGCGACCCTCGTACGTGCCGCCCGCGCCCGCCCGCTATGTCATCGAAGGCCAGCCGGAGCTGGTGAACCAGGTGAAGGTGGGCGATCATATTCAATTTGTAAATCCGCCAGGGGCTAAAGCCCCCGGCTAATTGAGGAAGCCCCGCTGGGGCTTTCATAGGTAGCCCAGGCCGTTTACGGCTGGGCGGTTTTTTTATGAAACGTACCGGACTTTTTTTGCTTTTCCTTTTGCTGCTGCCCGTGCCCGCGCTGGCGCAAACGGCCGATCCCACCCCCACCCCCAATTCTGACGACGGCAGCCTGCCCATTCCCCGCGTGCACACCGTGGCCGAAGGGGAAAACCTCACCTACATCGCCAGCCTGTATGAAATTACCATCGAGGAGCTGCTGGCGCTCAACGGCCTGGCCAATGCGGACAATTTGTTTGTCGGCCAGACGCTTATTGTGCCCGGCGGGAATGGGGAAGCGGTGGCGACGGTCTACACCGTGGGTGGCGGCGATACACTGGCGCAGATTGCGGCCGTTTTTAACACCACCCCGACGGCCGTTTTGCAAGCCAACCGCATGATCAACCCCGCCCAGGCCCCCGCCGCCGGGCAAACGGTGACCGTGGTCAGCCGCACCGGCTCGTCGCTGCCCCAGCTGGTCACCGGCGTGCCGCACGTGGTAGCCCCAGGCGAAACGGTAACCACCATCGCCGCCCGGTACAACATCACCCCGCTAACCCTGGCCGCCGCCAACGATCTGCCGTACCCGGCGTACCTTTTTACCGGGCAGCGGCTGCGCATTCCCGGCGACGCGCCCTACCAGGCTTTACCCGGTGAATGGCAGCAGGTGGTGTTACGGCCGTTTCCCATCATCCCCGGCAATACCGTTTCCATCTACGTGGAGAATGTGCTGGAAGGACGGCCGTCGGGCACATTCGGCGATCAATCCCTACAGTTTTTCCCGCAGGGTGACGGCTTTGCTGCCCTGGTGGGCATCGATGCCTTTGCCGAGTCGGGCCTGTTTACCTTGCGCTTAGAGGGTTCGGGCAGCCAGCCGTGGCGGCCGTTTACCCAGCCGGTGCAGGTGGATTCGGCCAACTATGGCCTGCAGCAAATTGTGGTGCCAGAAGACCAAAGCGCCTTGCTCGATCCAGTCGTTCGGCAAACTGAAGACACGTTTCTAGACACGTTCTACCTCACCTCGACCGAAACCCGCCAGTGGTCGGGGCTGTTCACCTCGCCTGTGCCCGAAGCCGTCATCACCGCCCCATATGGTGATGCCCGCTCTTACAACGGTGGCCCGGTGGAGATTTACCACACCGGGGTTGATTTTGCTGGTACGGTTGGTACGCCTATTCTGGCCCCGGCCAACGGCACCGTCGTTTTTAACGATTTTCTAGAGCTGCGCGGCAACACGGTTATTCTAGACCACGGGCAGGGCATACTCTCGGCCTACTTCCACCTCTCGGAGACGTTTGTGACGGTGGGTGCGGTGGTAACGGCTGGGCAAACCATTGCCGCTGGGGGGTCTACCGGCCTCTCGACCGGACCGCATTTGCACTGGGATTTGCGCGTGCACGGCGTGCCAGTAAACGGTTTGCAGTGGCTGGAGACAACTTACCCCTAGTCTGTTCTATTCGCATTTTGGGTCACATTGGCATGGGGGTGGCAGATTGGTATAATCTTGCCCTGAGTGGCAGCTTGTTTTTGCGTTAAAAAAAGCGTTACCACCCTGAAAGCTAGCCGTTCAAATACCGAATTTTCCCTGTATGAGGAGAACGTTGTGATTCAGCCCCGCACCCAAAATGAATCTTATTGGGGACCGAATTTTGCCCTAACCAATACGGATATCGAACAGATTTACAACCACTTTCTAGAGGTGGAACGGCCGCAAACTGCTGACGAAATTGCTCGCATGATCATTGCCTACCGGGTGGCTGAAGAGGCCAACGCGGTGAAAAAGAAGTTGTCTGGGCGCACCATTTACCAGCCGCAAAACAGCTATGAAGTTGGCGCGCAGCTGGTGTTCCCCGCCCTGCAATTTGCCCATGGTGACGTGACGGCCGTTCGCGATGGCTACAATCCGCACGATGGCCAGTTTAAGGTCATCACGGTTGGCCTAGATGACGAAAACCGCGAGTTTGCTGCCCAGCTGCAAAGTGATCACGTGCTCAACGCCACCCAGGGCAACGCCCTGGCCGAACTGGTGCAGGTAGACGTGGATGATCTGGTGCTGCGCTACGGTGGCCGGGTGAAAACGGCCGTCGCTCAAGAGCTCAAAGACCGCGCCGAATTTGTGAAGCTGGGCGATGTCTGGTTTGTTAAGCAGCTTATGGCTGAAGTGAATGCCGGGCATTTACATCTGGCCGAAGCGGTGCTGGAAATCAGCGACGGCGGGCCGCTGCCCACTGCCGAAATTGTGCCCCAACTGGATATGGACCCCGCCCTGGAGCCATCGGTGCAGCACTTTTCGTTAAACTACCATTTGCTGTCCGATGCCCGCTTTGATGAAGTGGCGCCTAAGGGCGACGTGGCCTGGTTCTTGCGCCGTATGGAGCCAGAAGAAGTGCAAAAAACGCCCGATCGGCTGCTCTACCAGCCCATCCCGCACGACCGGGCGCTGCTCAGCCCACAGCTGCTGCTGCTGGAGCGTGAGCTGGACGATGAGTGGTCCGATGTGCCCGAACCAACCTCGCCCCAGCCCGTGGTCTTTACCCTGCTCTTCCCTCATCGCCATGCCGGGGTCATTCCGCTGAGTGCCCGGATACGGCCGTTGTTCCCCCCCAGCACCTCGCCCCGGCAGCGTGTCGTGTTTATTGACGACCAGACCAACGAGGAAGTGGTCGGTTGGGTGGTGCACGAAGGGCGCTACATTTACGGCCTCGGCCCGTGGTATGAGAAAAACGGCATTCCCATCGGCGGTTTTGTCCATTTGCAGCCAGGGCCAAAACCCGGCGTCATCAGCCTGGGCTTCGACCGGCGGCGGCCGCAGCGTGAGTGGGTACGGTTGGCAACGGCCGTTGATAACCGCATCCAGTTTGAACTGCTGCGCCGCTCCGTAGGCTGCGGTTTTGATGATTTGATGATTGTGGGCACCGACACCGTGGCGGCCATCGATGCCCTGTGGCGGCGCGCCGAATCACACCAGCGCACCGTCTCTTCACTGCTGGCCGAAATTTTCCCCAAACTGTCCGAGCTGACGCCGCAAAGTGCCGTCCATGCCAAAACGCTGTACAGCGCCATCAACATGCTGCGCCGCATGCCGCCAGGGCCGCTGTTTGCCGAACTGGTGCGCCATCCCGCCTTTGCCCCGGTTGGCGACCATTACTGGCAGTTTGATAAAAATCGCTGGCAAGAAGGCGCTTAACGAGAGATATCATGAGTGGGCGCACCACTGCAGATTGCCCAGATTTTCTTATCTGCGAGATCTGTGTAATCTGTGGCTGATTTTCACAGGAGAAATACCTTGGCCGATAGTCCACGACCTAAACTGAACCCGTCCGTCCTCAAAAAGGCCACGGCGGATACTCGTTTTTATATTGATTACGACTGGTGGGATAAATCCGACCTTGACCTGAAAACGTACCTGCTGACGCGTCTGGACATTGGGGAAGACATCAATCTGGAATCCGAAACGGACGAAGTCGACCTGGTCGATGCCGAAACGGGCGAAGTGTCGCGCGTCGATGGTTTCCAATACGTCGTTCAGGCCTACTTTAGCCAGCTGCCCGACGATTTTGTGACGCGCACATCGCTGGTGGATGCGGTTTTCTGCGTGCTGCTGGCCAACGCCAACAAACCGATGACCGCCGCCGAAATTGGCCAAAAGGTGAAGCGCTCGCCAGATACCATCATTAAAACGATGGGTGGTCCCAAAATTTACCAGGGTGTGCGCCCCATTTTGGATGAATAAGTTTAGATTGAACCTTTTATGACCGTCGAGTTTGGCTGACCAGACTCGACGGTTTTTTGTTTAACGCAACCGCGCCAGGTAGGGGCGCACCCCCGTGTGCGCCCGGATTGGGCAGACACGGAGGTCTGCCCCTACCCGTGGGGAAAGAACCAAAATTTGTTGGAGAATATCGTGAATCTAGAGGTAAAGTTTTCTGAACCGTTGCGGGTGTTTTTGGCGGGTGTCATGCAGGCCAACCGGCAAGATACGCTGATGGAAAGCCAGGATTATCGCCTGACGCTCAGCGAAGCGCTGCGCCGCCACATTCCCGACGTGCAGCTGATCGATCCCTGGGCCGAAAACCCCGGCAGCCTCGCCTACGATGACGATCAGGCTCGCCACACCTTCCTCACCATGACCAGCAAAGCCAGCGAGGCGGATTTGCTGATCGCTTACCTGCCCTTGCCCAGCATGGGCACCGCCATGGAAATGTGGCAGGCGTACCAGGGCAACACCTACATCATCGCCATCACGCCGTATGTGCATCACTGGGCCATTCGCTTCACCGCCAACGAGGTACTGCCGGATTTAGAGAGCTTGTTGGGGTGGCTGGAGGACGGCCGTTTCCAGCAACAAATCGTCCCCGCCGCCCTCGCCCGGCGCCAAAGTTGACGCCCCCTGCGTTGCCGTTTAGAATTGCGCCCTGTACCTGCCCCAGTAGCTCAACGGACAGAGCACCAGACTTCTAATCTGTAGGTTGGGGGTTCGATTCCCTCCTGGGGTACCTCTCCCAAAAGTGTGCAAGTTTGCAAGTAGGCGGGTCGGCAAGTGGCAAATGTTCACAGGCGACTTGCACACTTGCAAACTTGAATACTTGCAAACTCCTTATGATTCTACTCACAGGCGCAACCGGTTTTTTAGGCCACCACCTTGTTCCCCATTTGGTGGGATTGGGCTACCCGCTGCGTGCCGTGGTGCGCCCCAGCAGCGATACGCAGTTCTTGCAAAAGCATGGCGTTGAGCTGGCCTACGCCGACGACATCACCGACGAGGCCGCCCTCACCCTGGCGTGCACGGGCTGCGACCAGGTCATCCACGCCGCCGGGCTGTTCCGCTTTTGGGGCGAGCCGGAGGAGTTTTGGCAGACGAATGCGGGGGGCACAACGGCCGTTTTACAAGCCTGTAAGGCAGCCGCCAAACAGCATTCCATCCAACGTTTTATCCACATCTCCACCATCGCCGTGGTGGGCAAACCCCCAACAAACCGCCCCATCGACGAAAATACCCGCTGCAATCCGCTGGAGCCGTACCAGCAAAGCAAGCTGGCCGCCGAAACCCACGTTCTGGCGGCCCACGCGCAAGACGGCCTGCCCGCGATTGTGCTGCGCCCCGGCGCGTTTTACGGCCCGTGGGGGCGCTACGCTTTCAACCGCCTCTTTTTTGAAGAACCGCTCAAAGGGTGGCGCATCAAGGTAGACAACGGCCGTCACATCACCTTCCCCGTTTTTGTGCCCGATGTGGTGCAGGGGGTGGAGCTGGCTTTACGGAACGGCCGTCCTGGCCAAATCTACAACATCTGCGGCGAATCGCTGGAGCACAACCGGGTCAACACCATCGTCAACGACCTGGCCGGGATTGGCCACTGGCGGCTCAACTTCCCCACCTGGATGGTGCTGCTGCTGGCCCGCAGCTGGACCGCTCTCTCCAAAGTCACTGGCCGCGAGCCGTTTTACCCCATCAACATGGCTCCCTACGTCTTTCAGGATTGGCACGTCACCTACCAAAAAGCCGCCGACGAGCTGGGTTTCCAGCCCACCCCATTTGCGGAAGGCGCCAGGCAAACGTTAGAATGGTACTGGCAGCAGGGGTTGTTAAAACGGCCGTAAAATGCGGAGATTGGAGACTGGAGATTAGAGATTGACCATCCTTAATCTCCAGTCTCCAATCTCCAATCTCAAAAAAAAATGAAACTCTTTACAGTTGAACAAATGATAGCCGCAGAAAAAACGGCCGATTCCCAGGGCAACTCCTACGCCCAGATGATGGAAACCGCCGGGCGCGGTCTGGCCCAGGCGATCATGGTCCGCTGGCCGGTGGCCAACGCCAGTGTGCTGGTGCTGGTTGGCCCCGGCAACAACGGCGGTGATGGCCTGGTCGCTGGCCGGTACCTGGCCGAAGCCGGGGCTGATGTTGCCTTCTACCTCTTCAAACCGCGCAACCCCGCCACTGACGAAAACTACGCCAAAATCCAGCAGATGGGCCTTTTTGCCGTGGATGCCGAATTCGACCAGCGCTTTCGCGTCCTGCGCACCCGCCTGCGCCTCACCGACATCCTCATCGACGCCCTGCTGGGCACCGGCGTCACCCGCCCCATCACTGGCGACCTGGCCAGGCTGATGCAGCAAACGGCCGTTGGCCTGGCCGAACGCCGCGCGGAGCTGGCAGAAAGTCAGCGTTCTGTACTCACAAACTTAACGAATTTTGGTGACAAGGTGACAAGGAGACAAGGGGACAAGGTGACAAGGTGGCAAGGTGACAAGGTGACATCCGCCGACCCAGTCACCTTGTCTCTCGGTCACCCGGTCACCTTGTCTTCCCCTCACCCCTTTACCCATTCACCCCTTCACCCGTTTACGGTAGCCGTCGACTGCCCCTCCGGCCTCAACTGCGACACCGGGGCGCTGGACCCTGCGGCCCTGCCCGCCGATCTCACCGTGACCTTTGCCGGGCCGAAGCGGGGACATTTTGTTTTTCCGGGGGCAACGGCCGTTGGCGAACTGGTCGTGGCCTACATTGGCATCACGGAGGAAATGGTGGCCGATGTGCCGGTGGAAGTAGCGACGCTAGAACTGGCCCGCGCCCTGCTGCCCGCGCGGCCCAAAGATGGCCACAAAGGCACCTTCGGCAAGCTGCTCATCGCGGCGGGCTGCGAGAAGTATCGCGGGGCACCGCTGCTGGCGGCACGGGGGGCGTTTCGCGCCGGGGCCGGACTGGTAACTTTGGCCGTGCCGACGGCGCTGCGGCTGGGTATCTCCATTGCGCTGCCGGAGGCAACGTACCTGGATGTGACTGATAAGCGGCACGGTGAGGATCCCGGCCGCAGCGAAGATTTGGGGTGGTTAACGGCCGTTGCCGCCTACCACATCCGCCAAACCGCCCGCCAGGTCGACGCTCTGCTCGTCGGCCCTGGCCTGGGTGACGCCGACGACTTCATCACCACCCTCTTTCCCGCCGACGGCCCCGCGCCCAACCTGCCCACGCTGATTGACGCCGATGGGCTGAACGCGCTGGCCCGGCTGGACAACTGGTGGCAGCGGCTGCCCGCTCACTGCGTCCTCACGCCGCACCCGGCAGAGATGGCCCGCTTGATGGGTATTTCGTTGGCGGAACTGCTGGAGAAAGATCGCACTGAAACCGCCCTGGCTCAAGCGGCAAAATGGAACCAGGTTGTGTTGTTGAAGGGGGCGTATACGGTGATTGCTGCGCCGGACGGCCGGGCCACGCTGCTGCCCTTTGCCAACCCGGTGCTGGCCGTGGGCGGCAGCGGCGATGTGCTCAGCGGCGTCATCGCCACGCTGCTGGGGCAGGGGCTGGCCCCCTACGACGCGGCCCGCCTCGGCGGCACGCTGCACGCCCTGGCCGGGGCACGCAGCGGGCGAAAGTCTGGCCTCCTCGCCAGCGAAATCGCCGATTGGCTGCCAGAGGTCGTGGCGCTGTTGTAAAACCTGTCACACTCGCGCAGGCGGGAATCCATCGAAAGAAATCCACAGATTGCACAGATTACACAGATTTTTCTTGGCGTTCTCTGCGCTCTCCGCGGTTCAATATAAAGCGTTAGCGGCGGACGAGTTTGAAGGCGATGTTGCGGCCGAGCCCTTGTTTGATGGCCAGATTGATCCAGACCAGGGCCAGCGGCTCGATGAGCCGGGCGGTTTCCAGGTTGCCCACGTCGGCCACGTCAAAGCCGAGCGATTCGGCCAGCTCAGTTACCGTTGCTTTGGCGTCGGCATCGTCGCCGCAGATGAACATAGTGGTGGGTTCGCCGTTGTAATGCGGGTCGGCCATATTTTCCGCGCCGGTGGTGTTGAAGGCTTTGACGACTTTGGCCCCTGGCAGAAAGGTGGCCAGCTGCTCGGCGGCCGAGGTGGTGTGGCCCACGGCCAGCTGCAAGCCGGGGGCAATCGGGTTGGTGGCGTCGATGACGATTTTGCCCTGCCAGTTGTTCACGGCGTGGGCCACATCGGCGACGGCGTTCCAGGGGGTGGCGATGACGATGATGTCGGACTGTTCGATGGCGCTGGGGATGGGAACGGCCGTCACCCCCTCACCCACCTCTGCCAGCAGCGTTTGCACTTTCTCACTCTCCGGCTGCCGCGTGCCAAACACAACCTCGTGCCCCTGGCCAGCCCAGCCCTTGCCCAGGGCGCTGCCTACATTACCAGTACCAATAATCGCAATTTTCATTTGATAGCTCCTTACTAAAAGCGGAACACAGAGTTACGCAGAGGAGACACAGAGCTACACAGAGAAAATAAATCTGTGTAATCTGCGTAATCTGTGGCTAAATCCTTACAACGTCAGCGCGTGTTCACCGTGGTACATCTCGCGGCGCAGGGCGGTGATGGTGGGATCGGCCAGGTACGCTTCCAGGTTCATCATCCGGTCGATGGTGCCGCCGGGGGTGATTTCTACAATGCGGTTGGCGATGGTGTTGACAAACTCGTAGTCGTGCGAGGCAAACAGCACCACTTCGGGGAATTTGATCAGCCCCTTGTTCAGCGCGGTGATTGCTTCCAGGTCCAGGTGGTTGGTCGGCTCGTCCAGCATCAGCGCGTTGGCCCCGCTGAGCATCATGCGCGACAGCATGCAGCGCACTTTTTCGCCGCCGGAGAGCACCCGCGTGTTTTTCAGCGCCTCCTCGCCCGAGAACAGCATCCGCCCCAAAAAGCCGCGCAGGAAGGTTTCGCTGTCGTCCACGGTGGCGTATTGGCGCAGCCATTCCACCAGGTTCAGGTCGGTGTCGAAGTAGGCGCTGTTTTCCTTGGGGAAGTAAGACATGGTGATGGTGGTGCCCCATTCGTAGCTGCCGCTGTCTGGCTTGAGTTCGCCTGCCAAAATGTCGAACA
>JADLAX010000033.1 GCA_020848035.1 Anaerolineae bacterium
AGAAGGACATGTTCACGGCACCGTGGAAGGCGCTGTATCCGGGGTTGATGATTTTTGTCACGGTGTTGGCGGTGAACTATCTGGGTGATGGTTTGCGCGATGCCCTCGACCCCAGACTCAAATTGTAAAAACCAAGGAGATCGACTGTTCCGGTCAATTTAACAGGCATGGCAGTCTGGCGCTTTGTGTGCCGGGTTGTCATGCTTTCTTTTCTCAAATTTTACTGGACAGACAAGTGGGCCATGTACGAATTAAAACATCCCAAACAAATCCGTATTCTTGAACCGTTTATCTTTTTTATCGTGGCCATTCTGGTGATTGTGTATGCCATTTCGGCCCTGAACACTGGCGATTGGCTGTGGTTTATGAGCGGTAATGTTGACGCCACGCCGGATCGCATTGTCATTTGGAACGACGGTGAAAAAATTGTGCTGCAGCCGGGCCATGAGAATTTTGATGAGTTAGCTACGGCCGTTCACCAATCGCTCCATGATTTCAGCAACACCGATCTCATCAGCCTGGGGTTGGGTGACGATACCCTGGCTTATTACGAAACAAACGGCGTGCTGCTTGAGCTGTTCTACACCAATCCGGTGGCTTACCGGGCCAGCTTCCGCGTGGGCCAGCCAACACACATGCTGGTGCCTATCGACGGCCGTCACGCCGGCAACGATTACTTCTTTCGTGGCGACGAGGGAACCTGGTGGTTTGGGGCCCTGCGCATGGCTGATCCAGAGCCGCTATACACCGCACTCAGCGATTTGGGCTATTGGCAGCCCAACTAATGTCACTTAATTGACACCCTATTGACACCAAAAAGACTCTATGTTACACTGTTGGTGTACTTCCTCCTCTCAATATCTCTTACCTGATTAAAGCGTTTCAGGAACTGCTATTGGGAGATTGGGCGGGGTTTCGTGGGGTTTCCTCGCCCATTTGTTTTCCTGTAAGAAGGCCCGGCTGGGTAGACCAGCCGGGCCTTTTGTGGTCTTTGGCGCAACCTGACTCTCGCAGCGAATTGACGCGAATTCACACGAAAATTAGCGTTAATTCGCGTCAATTCGGTGCCAGGAGCCGCCTTTTCTTTTCATTCAAGCAGGCAGCGCGGCAGCAGCCGCAGCCAGTTTTGACCGAGTACGGCCGTTACCTCCCCATCCCCATAGCCTCTCTCTTTTAATGCAGTCCCAATCGCGGACAGATCCGTAACTGAATGGATGCCCGTGGGTGTGTCTGCCGCACCAAAACGGCCGCCCAACCCACTGCCCAGGCCCACGTGGGCCGCATCACCCAGGACCTGGCAAATGTGATCGATGTGGGCCACCACGTGGTCCAGGGTCACCAGCTCTTTGTGGTCGCCGTGGCGCTGGCCGCGCCGCAGCAGCGGATTGTAAAGCGGCACACCCATCACGCCGCCCCGCTCGCCAAGCAGGGCAATTTGTTTGTCGCTCAGGTGGCGCTCGTCGGGGACGAGGGCGCGGACGCTGCTGTGCGAGGCAAGAAGCGGGCCGGGATAGCGGTCCAGCACCTCCAGGGCGGCCTTTTCGCTGAGGCCGCTGAGGTCAGCGGCCAGGTTAAAATCGGCCATGATTTCCAGCAGCTGGTGACCGGCTTTGCTGAGACCCAAGCGGCTGCCGCGCTGGAAACCGGAGGCGTAGGCGGTGTCGTCCCAGGCCAGGGCAACGATGCGTACGCCGCGCTCGATCCACAACTCCAGCTCCTCTGGCTGGCGGATGGGATCAGCCCCTTTAAGCAGGGGGACGATGCCGAGGTACGGCCGTTCGCCCGCCAAACTTTCGGTAACGGCCGTTAGCTCCGCAGAACTGCGCACCAGGCGAATCGTTTCATCTTCATCAGCCAGGCGGTGGTAATAATCCAGCTGGGCCATGGCCATCTGGTGCGCCTGGGCCGGGTTGTGGTAGCCGATTTCGGCGGTGTGGCGCAGGGCGGGCCGGGCAAAAATCGTGCCAAAGACCAGGCCCACACCAGCTTCTTTGAGGGCAGGCAAGGTAAGAGTGGCTACGCCAGCGGAATGGCGGCCTTTTTCGCGACGGCGCAGGGCGGGTAGGGGTTGGTGGAGATTACGGCCGTTGACCACCGCGTCAAAAGCCAGTTCCAGATGGCCGTCAACTATCATAGCTATCCACAGCTCTTTGGGAATTCAGGGGGTTTACAGGCCGTGAAACGTGACCAGAGGGCCATCACGTTTCACGCTTCACGTTTCTGGCCAGACCCCACGAAATCCTGATGACCCTACTTGATCAGATCGCGCAAGGTTTGAAGATTAACCGGGTCCATTTCGATCTCCTGGCCGTCCTCGCCTGTTTCGGTTTTGGGGGTTTCCAGGTGGGCGGCAAAACCAGCCCAGCGCGGATCGTTAACGAAGTTGGCAAAACCCTCTTTGCCGATGAAGCCCTCGCCGATGTGCTCGTGGCGGTCTTTGTTGGAGCCGAGTTCGTGTTTGCTGTCGTTCAGGTGGAAGCACTTAATTTTGTCCAGGCCCACCGTGTTGTCGAAGGCGGCCATGGTGGCGGCGTACGCTTCGGGGGTGCGAATGTCGTAACCGGCGGAGAAGACGTGGCAGGTGTCGAAGCAAACGCCCAGCCGCTCGTGGGCACCGGCCCGGGCCAGGATGTAAGCCAGCTGCTCAAAGGAGCCGCCAATATTGGTACCCTGTCCGGCCATCGCTTCGATACAGATGGTGACGTTGTTGGCGGAAACGGCCGTTTCCGCCAACACCCGCTGCAATCCCCGGCCAATCAAATCCATGCCGGATTCCACATCCCCACTCATGTACGAACCAGGATGAAACGTCAGCAGCGGAATGCCAAAGGCGGCGGCGCGCGCCACCTCATCTTTCAGCGCCAGGTAGGATTTTTCCCACAGCGCCGCATCGGGCGAGGCAATGTTGATGAGGTAGCTGGCGTGGACCGACACAGGCTGGATGTGGGCATATTTTTCGGCCGCTTCGCGATAGAGTTGAATATCTTCTTCGGTAATGGGCTTGGCGTTCCACTGCCGGTTACTCTTGGTAAAAACCAGGATGGAGTCACAACCGGCTTCCTCGCCGCGTTCAAATGCTTTGTACAATCCACCAGCCGCGCTCATCTGTGCGCCTAATCGCATAACTTACTCTCCTCATGGTATCCGTAACCGCACTAAAAGAAATTTACCGCAGAGAACGCGGAGAGCGCCGAGTTTGCATGTAGCATTTCCCTCTGCGTCCTCTGTGCTCTCCGCGGTAAACCATCTTAAAAATCGTAGCGCTCGTCGCGCTGCTCGCCGAAAAAGCCGATGGTTTCGCTGCCGTCCAGGGAATAGACGCCGTCGCCTACCAGCCGCCACAGGCGGTTGCCCGCCATATCTTCGATGAAGCCGTCGCGCAAACGGCCGGTTGGCTCACCATCGAGCGTGTAGAGGGTACTGCCTTGCAAATAACCAAACTGTTCACCTTTACGATCGATTAAACCTCTCATGTCAAGGAACCTCATAAGTGACGCGGGTGGCCCCGGTGCTGTCTTGCAGCGTTACGGTTTCACCCGGCGTCCAAATGGCTTCATTGAGCCCCCAGAAGAGGGCGGTGGGGCTGTTGACCCCACTGGTGGTATTGATGCGCAAATCGGAACCGGCAAAAAGGGTTACCTGGCCAAACTCGTATTCATGGCCATCGGCATCGAGGAGCGTCCAGTTTTGCAGGGCAATGGGGGATTCGCCCGTGTTGGTAAGCATGACGGCTTCATCACTGAGCTGGGTTGGGCCGATGACGGCCGTAATTGCCACCACCGCTTCCCCCACACCAACCGGCTGGGTAGCAATGGGCGTGGGCAGGACGGCTTCTTCGGGAACGGCCGTTGCCTGCGGCTCTGGCGTGGAGGTGCCCCCAAGCGGAATGACCAGCTGCTGCCCCACCGCAATGATGTTTTCATTGGGCAGCGCGTTTTCGGCCACGATCGCTTCAACGGAGACACCATACAGCTGGCCGATTATGCCCAACGTTTCGCCAGCCTGCACGGTATGCACCGGCGGGCCGTCGTCTGGCTCGGGGGTGTTGGTGGCGGCGATTTCTGGTTGGGGTACGGCCGTATTTGGCAAAAAGGCAGGGGTAATGGTCGTAGGCACCGAAGCGGTGCTTGCCGAACCGCCCTCCCGATTGTCCCATAAATACAGAATGGTCAGTATAACCACCGAAGAAACGACAATATTCAGCAGCAAAAAGGGAATCATCTTTCGAGCGGACATGCAACTCTCCTCATATTGTTGTTATTGTACATCACTGGCCAGACCAGACCAAAATCGCCAACCTGTTGAAGAATGCGCAAAAACAGGGAAAATAGCGGTTCTAAGTTTAGCAAAGATTAAGCAAAGGCCGGTTGATGTCCAAGAAGTTAAAGATCCTTTTTTTAAGCGCCGAGGTCGCCCCATTTGCCAAAACCGGTGGATTGGGTGACGTGGGCGGCTCCTTACCCAAAGCCCTACACGAAATGGGCCACGACGTGCGTGTGGTCATGCCCGCTTACCAGAAAATTGAAGCGGGCTACCCCGGCGTGACCCCCATGCCCGGCATCTTAAACGTGCCGACTGGCGCGGGATCGCTCATCGCGGGCGTGTTTCAGGGCACGCTGCCCAACAGCGAAGTGCCCATCTACTTTGTCGCCGAGAGCAATCTGTTCAACCGGCCCGGCCTTTATGGCTACGGCGACGACGCCTACCGCTTTGCCTTTTTCTGCCGGGCGGCGCTGGAGCTGACCCGCGCCCTGGCATGGAAGCCGGATGTGGTGCACGCGCACGACTGGCACACCGCCCCCGCCCTCACCTGGCTGTCCACCGCCGGGCAAGGGTACGAGGAATTTCGCGGCATTGCCACCGTCTTTACCATTCACAACCTGGCCCACCAGGGCAAAACCAGCTGGCACATTTTTAACTACATGGGCATCCAAAGCCACGCGCTGGCCGAAGAAGGGTACAACGAAGTCAACTTTATGGCCCGGGGCATTTACCACGCCACGATGGTCAACACCGTCAGCCCGACGTATGCCCAGGAGATCATGACGCCCGCAGGCGGCGCGGGGCTAGACGCCCTGCTGCGCCATCGCCAGTACGACGTGCACGGCATTTTGAATGGGTTGGATTATGAGGAGTGGGATCCGGCGGCAGACGGCCGTATCGCCGCCCCCTTCACCGCCGAAAACCTGGAAAACCGCCGCCACAACCGCCGCGCTCTGCAATCACGCGCCAACCTGCCCCAGCGCGACAACATCCCGCTGGTCGCTATGGTCTCCCGGCTGGATTGGCAAAAAGGGCTGGACATCACCGGGCACGTCATTCACCTGCTCATGAACGGCCTTTCGGGCGACGCCCAATTTATTGTGCTGGGCACCGGCGATCCCGCCTACGAAGAGATGTTTGCCCGGCTGGCCTCCTACCATCCCGACAAAATGACCGCCTACCTGAGCTACGACGCCAACTTTGCCCCGCTCATCTACGCGGGCAGCGACATGTTTATCATGCCGTCGCTGTTTGAGCCGTGTGGCCTGGGCCAACTCATCGCCATGCGCTACGGCAGTGTGCCGGTGGTGCGGGCCACGGGCGGCCTGGTGGACACCGTGCAGGACGGCGAGACCGGCTTCCGCTTCAACGAGTACAACGCCGACGCCTTCTGGAACGCCCTACAGCGGGCCATCTACGTCTACAACGTGGACAAACCGCGCTGGCAAACCATCCAGCAAACCGGCATGTTGGCCGATTATTCCTGGCAGCGCTCCGCCAGCGGGTATGAACAGCTTTATGAGTGGGCGATGGCCCGAACGGTGAATGGGTAATTTCAACCCAACTTTTTTATCAACAGATTACGCAGATTTAACAGATTTCATCTGCGTAATCTGTGAAATCTTTGATTTTCAATCTCAAAATATCGGGTGACAGGTTTTACCCAACTTTCTCAACTTCGATCTGGAATTTCTGAATAAAAGGTTCTCACTATGCGCTTTGAACGTGCCGCTGGCATTCTCCTCCACCCCACCAGTTTTCCCGGTCGCTATGGCATTGGCGACTTTGGCGACGCCGCCTACCAGTTTGTCGACTTTCTGGTCGCCAGCAAGCAGTCGCTCTGGCAGATTTTGCCGCTTGGCCCGACCGGCTATGGCGATTCACCATACCAGGCGTTCTCGGCCTTTGCCGGAAACCCGCTGCTAATCAGCCCGGATCGATTGGTGCGCGAGGGGTATTTGTTGGAAACGGCCGTCCGCAGCATCCCGTCCTTCCCCCCACACGCCGTCGACTTTGGCCCGGTCATCGAGTACAAAACCGCCCTGCTGCAAAAGGCCCACGAACATTTCCTGGCCCAGGGCAAAGCGGCGCAAAAAGCGGCCTACGAAACATTTTGCCAGGAACAAAGCAGCTGGCTGGATGATTTTGCCTTCTTCATGGCCCTGAAAAACCACCACGTGGATCACGAAGGCGGGGTGTGGAACACCTGGCCGCGCGAGATTGCCCTGCGCGAACCGGAAGCGATGGCCAGCTGGGGCGCAAAGCTGGCGCACGAAGTGGATCGGCACAAATTTTTGCAGTTCCTCTTCTTCCAGCAGTGGCTCAGCCTGAAGGCATACGCCAACGAGCGCGGCATCCAGATTGTGGGCGATATTCCCATCTTTGTCGCCTTCGACAGCGCCGACGTGTGGGCCAATCCCGAGCTGTTTTACCTGGACGAAACCGGCGCACCCACCGTCATTGCCGGGGTGCCACCGGACTACTTTAGCGAGACGGGCCAGCGCTGGGGCAATCCGCTCTACCGCTGGGATAAAATGGCCGACAACGGCTACAGATGGTGGGCCACCCGCCTGCAAATGAGCTTCACCCAGGCGGACATTGTGCGTATTGACCATTTTCGTGGTTTTGATGCGTATTGGGAAATTCCGGCGGAGGAGCCAACGGCCGTTATCGGTCAGTGGGTCAAAGGGCCAGGTCAGGCGTTTTTCCAGGCGATGCGCGATCAGCTGGGCGAACTGCCGCTCATCGCCGAAGATTTGGGCGTCATCACCCCCGAAGTGACTGCCCTGCGCGACGCGTTTGACTTCCCCGGCATGAAGATTTTGCAGTTTGCCTTTGGCGGCGAGCGCAACAGCAACTTCCTGCCCCACACCTTCGACAAAAACTCCGTCGTTTACACCGGCACCCACGACAACGAAACGGTGCTGGGTTGGTACCGCAACGCCACCGAGGCGGAGCGGGACCACATCCGCCGCTACATGCAAATCAGCGGGCAGCACATCTCTTGGGACATGACTAGATTGGCATATGCGTCGGTGGCAAATACGGCCGTTGCCACCCTGCAAGACCTCATGGGCTTAGGCAATGAAGCGCGGATGAACTTCCCCGGCAAGGTCGGCGGCTACTGGCGCTGGCGCTACCTGCCCCACATGCTTACCCAAGACATTGCGCAACGGTTGGGGGAGATGACGGAGTTATACGGCCGTGTGCCCCAACTAGAGTAGTAGACTCACGACTAAAAATTGGTATCCTGTTTGATAAAGTGAAGTGCATTTATGGCGTCTCGACTTGAAGTAGTTCGTTATATTCATCGTCTTCATCGTCTTTTTCCATGTCAGAAGCATTCATGTTTTGTTGAGGCGTGGAAATTGTGCTCCGTCCATTCATTAACAAGTGCTGACGATCCACATTCATCTCTTCATCTATTGGATGAGATCTCAAGTTTCTAATGAGTTCCTCAATACCATCGGTAATATCCTTGAAGAAGTTCGCACGTTCTTCCAAAAATTCTTTGGGGCTGAAACCTAGTTCTTCCAAGGCCCGCGCGTAATCAAAAATAGCTTCATCAAATTGTATTTTATGCAGCCTGAGAACTCGCAGGATCCCTTTGAGAGTTTGTTCAGAGAAATTTCCTTCCTCCAAAGATACGCGCACTGTTTCCCACAAAGCTTTGTTGCCGATCATCAGTTTGTCTACTTCATTCTTAATTCGTTTAGCTTCCTTGTAAGCTTCGCTACCATCTAATAAGATGATTAACCATCTCTCAAAAAAAGCACCCCAAACGCTTCCGCAGAAAAAAAGCAGTGCCTCTTGAATTGGGCTTGGCTCTAATTGTCTGGCTACAACAATGAGAAGAGCTACAAGGAACGTTACAATAAAAAGGTCTATACCTCTGCGATTGAAAATAATCTCGTACCATGGTCTCTTCGGCTGCCAAGATGGACCTGTTGCTAGTTTGTTATTGCTCTCATTCACGATGCACTCCTTATCTATTTCCCACTTTTCTGAAAAAGTTATCAAATTTTAAAAATTTTTTGTACTTGCAATTGTCAGTCAATGCAATATTAGGCGTTGAAAATATATTATTAAATGTTTAAATGATTAAATCTTGGAAATATAAGCGCTTATCGCGATGTAATGATACAAAATTTATCATTTAATTGTCAATAGACAGTTTGTTTATGTTTGTGATACTATAGAGGAATTACTCTGACAAAAAGATTCAAAGGATCAAGAGCGTATCATGATAGATGCAGATTTATTCAGTAAAAGATTGAGGAAGATCATCTTAAGGGACTATAAAACAATTGGAGATTTTGCTGAGAAGTTTGCCGAATTTGCTAGTACTAACCTGGAGGGAGAAAACAGAAAAATCCATAAGCAAACTGTTTATCGTTGGGCATCAGAAACCCAACATACAATTCCTCACCCAACTCAGAGAAAACTCATCAGTGACTTTCTTGAGATAAGTCAAGATTATCTATTTCCCCCTCCTGCCATTGGCCTGGATGCAAACTATTACATAGGGTACCTAGAGGGTCTTCTACTGACAGGGAAACAACAAGAAAATGTTAGAAATAAAATAGTAGAAGATGAAGCTGGAGAAAAATATTGGCTAACTCTGCGTTCCTATAAAGAAAAACACATTGTAAGAGACATTGAAAAAACGTGGGGCGATGGAGCATCAAGAAAGAGTCTTAGTCAAGTTCTTGAGGAGCTCTCTCAAGACGATTTACATAAAGAATACTTCGTCGATTTGGTACTTTTACTAGCTCATTATATGGGTGGAAACATTAAACTTTATGATTTGAGGATCGAGTTGTCCAAAAAGGCAGCTATATCTGCAAAAGAACTATCTGATGCCCCCCTGGATAGGTCAGATTATTTCAAATCAGCATCTTATTTGTTAAATATTGATGCGCTTGCGTGGATGTATATGAAAACAAATCGCATTAGCGAAGCGATTGACCTCCTGGAAACTATGGTTGGAGATAAATATCTTGAAAGTAAACCAAATATCAAGGCACTACGTGATATTTTTCTCGCAAGAGCCTATATGCTCGATAAACGCAAAGACAGGATTGAAGAAGTTAAAATGAAGTTGGGTGAAGTTAATCCCTATTCCAACAAAATTACTAATGATCTTGTTCGCATAAGGTATATGTTGGTACTTGGAGACCTATGCAGAAAGGAAAATAGCCCTAAAGAGGCGTCGCTTGCATACGAAATAGGCATAAAACTTCAAGAAGCATTAAATATCGATACGATGGCTTCTGGGCTCGGCTATCGGCTTGGACATGCCTATGTTGATATTGCAAAAGCTTCTGACGATTTTAAACACGAGGTATGGTTATCTAACGCCCAGAACCGTTTTGAACAAATAATTTCAAATGATACAAGTGCTAATTCCGATACTCAAACAATAGATGAATACCATGCAATATTTGGATTGGCTCGAATAGCAGAATTAAGAAGGGAATATTCTACTGCACAAAACTATGCCACAGAAGTTCAAGAAAAACTGAAGGCATTAAGAAACATACCTGGGGCTCCTCTTAACCTAGAGATTGAAGTAGAAGAATTTTTAAGCAGATGAACTTCCCCGGCAAGGTCGGCGGTTACTGGCGCTGGCGCTACCTGCCGCACATGCTCACCCAGGATATTGCGCAGCGGTTGGGGGAGATGACGGAGTTATACGGCCGTGTGCCGCAGAGTGAAGAAGGGTAATTGAGTAATTTGGGTAATTGAGGTAATTTACGAAAAATTACGGCTTCTCTTGCTTGTTAGTGCGAAAATTGTTGATTAACCGACGGAGAAAACCGGGTTCTGGTTGCCAAACTCCCCCCGACCAGGGAACAGGTTTCAAGCTGTAGTAAGGCTCCATTCGGCCGTTGCGAATAACCCAAATGCCTTCACCTCCTTTGATGTTTGCGTAAGGAAACTCGCTAACAGGCTGGTTACGTAAAGGTAGGTCTGGATCGTTCTTATCTATCCAATACAGTTTGCCAGCCTTCACCCATTTTTGCAGATCATAATCTGCCCAATCTATTACCACAAGTCCGTACCCTTCATGGGCAGGTTGCATCACTTTATCATAGAGGTGCTTCTCGGCGTTGGAAAAATACGTGACAAAATAAGCTGTGTAATGGTGTTGGGGTTCGTCATCGTCAAAACGTCCTA
>JADLAX010000034.1 GCA_020848035.1 Anaerolineae bacterium
ACAGGCCTTTCGGTTACTGACAAAGAGATGAAATTGTTAATGATCGAAAAACATGCTACCTGTCCCTCCTGGAACTATACGATTCGTCCCCGGAAAAAGGGAAGTAATTTTTAGACGCTTACTTAGTACGGCCGTTTTGCTCGCCATCTTTGGGGCCTATGACCGGGTGCTGAAGCACAACCACGCCCTCATGAGCGGCCTGTTGGCTGGGGGTTTTATCGGCCTGGTCGTCAGCTTTTTTGGCTATCTGCTTGGCGGCAACGTCACCAACCTGCTGAACGGCACGCTTTTTGGTCTGCTGCGCGGCATCATCGTGGGGGCAGTGGTGGGAGGCATTACCCGCGCCCAGCCAGATGAGGGGGATCCGTGGCATACGGCCGTTTTCCTGCTGTTTGGTTCGCTGTTCATCGGTGCTGTTTTGGGGGCCAGCGTTGGGCTGATCTCTGGTTTTGTGCTGGGGCTGGTGCGCTGGCACAGCTGGGGCATCTTGCTCGGCGCGGTGATGGGCGCTGTCGTGGGCGGCTATCTGGGCAGCTATTTGCGCCAAACACGCACCATTGTGCTTGGCGCGGCGGTTGGAACGATTATCACCGTACTGAGCAGCATCATTGGCGGGGCGGTGGGGGGTGTAGTGCTGGGGTTGGTCAGCGGAGCGCTGGCCCCAATGCTGCTGGTTGCCTTCATTGGCGCGATGGGTGGCCTGACCAGCCGGGGCGTTAAGGCAATGCTGGTGGAGGCCACCGAAGCGCCCGCAGAGATGCTGCGGCAGGGAGCGTTTCCGTTTCTAGCTCCGGCGGTGATTGTGGGCATCATTGTGGGTACGGCCGCTTCTGGGGCCAGTGGTCTCATCGCCCTGCCGATTTGTCTGGCGATATTGGGCATTTTCCTGGCCGTGTTCAGCGAGGTAGACGGCCGTGTGGCCAGCACCCTCACCGCGCGAACCCTGGTGGAAATGGTAATCCTGGGTGCTGACGATCTGCCGATCATGGCTGTGCCGCAGAAATTGGGCGGGGGGAATGGGCGAACGGCCGTGATTGGGGCATTGTATGGCCTGGTTTTGGGCGGCTTTAGCGCCGCCGCTGGAGCCTGGCTCATTCAGCAGTTGATGCAGATGGTATAAGCAGAGACTTGCAATGCAACGTCTCTACCGGAGGTAAACATGGCTAGAAAAAAACTGAGCCAGGACGACATTCAGCAGGCGCTGGTCGATTTGCCCGGCTGGTCGGTCAAAGAGGGGAAGCTGCACAAGCAGTTTAAGTTCAAAAGTTTTGCCCAGGCGCTGGGGTGGATGGTGACTGTGGGTAT
The DNA here is from genome assembly GCA_020848035.1 of Anaerolineae bacterium. Lineage (GTDB taxonomy): Bacteria > Chloroflexota > Anaerolineae > Promineifilales > Promineifilaceae > Leptofilum. Next base: position 1,306 of record JADLAX010000034.1, read on the forward strand.
TCAGGCCGATAAAATGGATCATCATCCCGAATGGAGCAATGTGTATAACCGGGTTGAGGTGTCGCTGGTGACCCACGATATGGACAACTCTATCAGCAGTTGGGATGTGGAGCTGGCGCGGTTTATGGAGGAAACGGCCGTACCACTCCTGCAAAAATAGGCCGCGGATGGCGTGGATTAACGCGGATGAAATCTGTTTCCCAGGCAAAATAAAAAAGCACCCAATTGGGTGCTTTTGTTTAGTAGCGGGGACAGGATTCGAACCTGCGACCTCCGGGTTATGAGCCCGACGAGCTGCCTCTGCTCTACCCCGCATCAACAGTCGGGGATTATATCAAGCCGAAGGCGTTTGTCAAAAAAAGTCAACATAACGTCAGGCGTGACGGCCGCCTTTGAGTTGATCCTGGAGCTTTTCTAGCGCGTTCCAATCGCCTGCGGCGGCCAGGTGTGCCTGCGCGGGCCAGGTGTCGGGGAAGGCGATGCGAATGCCAGCCTCTTCGCGCACAATTTGCTCCAGGTGGGGCACGCTGGCTGCGGCGAGGGCGGCAAAGGTAAAGATACCCGCCTCGTGCAAAATGGCTTCAATCTTAGGGCCAATCCCTTCGATAATCTTGAGATCGTCGAGGGCAATCGGTTCCGCGTGGCCAACGGCCGTACTGCGCCCCGTCTCCGCCGCATGATGGCCAGATGCCGCGTGGGGATCATGGCCATGATCTTCATGGGCGTGAGCCGGTTCGCCTTGCGGGATGCTGTTGCGGAACAGCCCCCAGAGGAATACCAGGAGCAAAATAAGAGCAATCGCCACCGGCACCCATGCCGGTACGCCAACTGGTTCAGTGACCCCTTCTGCCTGCAATAAAATTGCCGTTAGTAGAAAATTCATAGCTTTTCTTCTTCCCTGAGTGAACGATAAAATAACGTGCCAAATGTTACCTGAGTAAAGATAGTCAAACAAGTCATACGGTTCATTGGCCCGGAATTGCCCGGCAACGGCCGTAGTTGGAGCGTCTCATGATTATTGAATTTAAGGGAAAACGGCCGCAAATCCACCCCACCGCCTACATCGCGCCCACCGCTACCATCATTGGCGATGTGGTGATTGAGGCCGAGGCCAGCGTCTGGTTTGGTGCAGTGCTGCGGGGCGATCACGGCCGTATCCACATCGGCCCACGCAGCAATGTGCAGGACAACGTGGTGGTGCATGTCAACGGCCGTCACAACACCATCGTTGACGCCGACGTGACGATTGGTCACGGCGTGGTGATCGAGGGGTGTCATTTGCACCCCGGCGTCCTGGTAGGCATGAACGCCACCGTGTTGAGCGGCGCGGTGGTGGAAGCCGGTTCGCTCATCGCGGCCGGGGCGGTGGTGGGGGAGAACCAGCACATCCCCGCCGGTGTGCTGGCTGTCGGGGTGCCCGCTCAGGTCAAAGGCCAGCTGTCTGAAGCGACCCAGAAGCGGCTGGTGGAAGCGCCAAAAGCGTATGTAGCGTACGGCCGTTCCTACCCCCAGGATGCCAGGATTGTTGAGGAGGGGTGAGGGAGGAGGGATGAGGGGTGAGGGGTGAGGGGTGAGGGGTGATTGTTTAGGTGGTATCTTCCAGGGCCGCTTCGACAGCCTGTTTGATATTGCCGCCGTGCACCAGCTGGCGCACGGTTTCGATGAGTGGGGCCATGTAGGTGTCTTCGGTTAAAAAGGGCACCTGCTGGCGAATGAGGGTGTAGGCAACGGCCGTTCCCACCCCCATCTGCCCCTTTTCCTTCTGCTGCCGAAAGTCAATGCCCTGCGCGGCGGCCAGCAGCTCGATGGCTACGATGGTTTCCGCATGGGTCAAAATCATGTCGGCCTGGCGAACGGCCGTTGCCCCCATGCTCACGTGGTCCTCAATGTTGGCGCTGCTGGGAATGGTGTCGGCGCTGGCGGGATGTACCAGCACCTTGTTCTCCGACGCCAGGGCCGCCGCCGAGTAGTGGGCAATCATGAAGCCGCTTTCCAGACCGCCGTTTTGTGTGAGAAACATGGGCAGCACGCCGCCGTTGCTGTTGGCGTCCACCAGTTGGGCAATGCGCCGCTCGCTCATGTTGCCAATTTCGGTCAGGGCCAGCTTCAGGTAATCCATAGCCAGGGCAATCGGTTCGCCATGAAAATTGCCTGCCGAAATGACTTCCACCTGGCCCGCTTCGTCGGCAAAAATGAGCGGATTGTCGTTGACCGAATTCAGCTCAATTTCTAGCACCCATTTCGCGTAGGCAACAGAGTCACGCACTGCACCATGCACCTGGGGCACACATCTCAATGTGTACGGATCCTGCACGTTTTGTGAGTTAGCCGGGCGCAGCAGCGTGCTGCCCGCCAACACGCGGCGCAAAAACGTGGCGCAGTCGATCTGGCGTGGATGCGGCCGTAATTGGTGCACCCGGTCGTCGTAGGCGCGGTCGGTGCCCTGCAGCGCTTCCAGGGTGAGGGCGGCGGCGATATCGGCCGTGAGCGCCAGGTTGATGGCCCGCCGCACGATGATCGCGCCCAACCCGACCATAAACGCCGTGCCGTTGAGCAGGGCCAGCCCTTCCTTGGCCTGCAAAATTAGCGGTTGGATGCCTGCGGCCGCCATAGCTTCGCCGCCGGGCCGCAGCGTCCCCTGGAAAAACGCCTCGCCCTCGCCAAGCAGCGGCAGGGTGAGGTGGGCCAGCGGCGCCAGATCACCGCTGGCGCCCAGCGAGCCCTGGGCTGGCACGCGCGGGTGCACACCGGCATTGAGCATGTCCAACAGCGTTTGGATGACGACCGGGCGTACGCCAGAATAACCTTGCGCCAGGGTGTTGGCCCGGGCCAGCAGCATGGCGCGCACCTGGTTTTCGGGCAGAATGGGGCCGGTGCCAGCGGCGTGGGAGCGCACCAGGTTCAGCTGAAGCTGCATGCTTTCGTCGGCGCTGATGAACTTGTCTTTAAAACGGCCGAATCCCGTGGTGATCCCATAGGCAATCTGCCCCTCGCGCACCAGCTTTTCCACCGCTTCACGGGAACGATTGACGGCAGGCAGAACGGCCGTGTCCAACGCCACCTTTCGCCCCCGCGCCACGTCTACAACATCGTCAACTTTCAAATCTTTTCCTGAAATAACTAACGGTTCCATAATCTAATCCTCATGAAAATAGTAGGTCTTCTCATTTCCCCGGAAACTCCCTTTATGAGGCTCCTCGACCCGTAAGTTTTCGGGGAAGTATGGCGATCATACAGTTGTGCAGGATATAGACAACTGTACAATAGGCAGCATTGGACGTCCCCCACGGTCCAACTAAAAAGGAGAACACCATGAACCGCACCATTCGCGCCCCGCGGGGCACCAGCCTCACCTGTAAAAACTGGCTCATCGAAGCGCCCTACCGCATGTTGCAAAACAACCTCGACCCGCAGGTGGCGGGCGATCCCGAACACCTCATCGTCTACGGTGGGCGGGGCCGGGCGGCACGCAATTGGGCGGCGTTTGACGCCATCCTGGCGTCGCTGCGCACGCTTGAACCAGACGAAACGCTCCTGGTGCAGAGCGGCAAACCGGTCGCTGTCTTCCGCACCCATACCGATGCGCCGCGTGTGTTGATTGCCAATTCCAACATTGTGCCACACTGGGCTACCCAGGCCAATTTTGACAAATGGGAGGCCGAAGGGTTGATGATGTACGGCCAGATGACGGCGGGAAGCTGGATTTACATCGGCACGCAGGGCATTTTGCAGGGCACGTTTGAGACGTTTGCTGCTGCCGCCAAAAAGGCGGGCTGGCCGTCGCTGAAGGGCAAGTGGGTGCTCACGGCGGGCCTGGGCGAGATGGGCGGGGCGCAGCCGCTGGCGGTGACGATGAACGAGGGTGTGGGCCTGTTTGTCGAAGTGGATCGCTGGCGCGCCGAGCGCCGCCTGGGCCTGCGCCAGCTGGACGTGATGACCGACGACCTGGAAGAGGCGATGACCTGGGTGGAAGAGGCGGTTAAAAACGAGACGCCCAAATCGATCTGTCTGGTGGCCAATGCCGCCGAAGTGCTGCCAGAGTTGGTCGCCCGCGGCGTGGTGCCAGACATGGTCACGGACCAAACCTCGGCGCATGATCCGCTGTATGGCTACATTCCGGCCGGATTGACGATGGAGGAAGCGGCCGTTCTCCGCCAAAATGATCCTGAAGCATACCAAAAACGCAGCATCGACTCGATGACGCAGCATGTGCAGGCGATGCTCGATTGGCAAAAGCTTGGCAGCATTGTGTTTGACTACGGCAACAACATCCGGCAGCAGGCGTTTAACAACGGGCTGAAAAATGCGTTTGATTATCCGGGGTTTGTGCCGGCTTATATACGGCCGCTTTTCTGCGAAGGCAAAGGTCCATTCCGCTGGGTGGCGCTTTCCGGCGACCCCAACGACATCTACGCCACCGACGCCGCCATCCTGGAGCTGTTTCCGGAAGACGAGCACCTAGCTCGCTGGATTAAGATGGCCCAGGAGCAGATTGAATTCCAGGGCCTGCCCGCCCGCATCTGCTGGCTGGGCTACGGCGAACGGGCCAAAGCCGGGCTCAAGTTCAACGAGCTGGTGGCCAGCGGCAAGGTGAGCGCGCCCATCGTCATTGGCCGGGACCACCTGGATTCTGGCTCGGTGGCCAGCCCCAACCGGGAAACGGAGGGCATGAAAGATGGCTCGGACGCCATCGCCGACTGGCCGATTTTGAACGCGCTGATCAATGCCGTGAGCGGGGCCACCTGGGTGAGCTACCATCACGGCGGCGGCGTGGGCATTGGTTACAGCCTGCACGCCGGGCAGGTGATTGTGGCCGACGGCACGCCCGAAGCGGCCGCCCGCCTGGCGCGAGTGCTGACGGTTGATCCGGGCATGGGCGTGGCCCGCCACGTAGACGCAGGCTACGAACGCGCCGTGGAAGTGGCCAAAGAGCGCGGCGTCAAAATTCCCATGCTCAACGCAATCGATGAATAGAAATTTTGTAACTATACAGCTATCACTCCTCGTTCCCGCGCTCCGCGTGGGAATGAAGACCAGGACGCTCCGCGTCCCGTGCGACGCGGAGCGTCGCCAACAGCATTCCACGCAGAGCGTGGAACGAGACCTGTACAGTTACGAAATTTTTATCAACAGATTTCGCAGATGGAAAAGATTTTATCTGCGAAATCTGCGTAATCTTTGATTTTTCTCTTATCGGTGAATTTTTATGACTCTTGACGCAGATTTACTCATTCACAGCGCGGCGCAGGTGGTGACTTGCGCCAGTGACGTGCCGAAACGCGGCGCAGCGATGCAGGATGTGGGGCTGATTTCCCACGGGGCGGTGGTGGTGAAAGACGGCCGTATCCTGGCCATCGGTCCCACGGAAAGCATTCGTGAGCGGTACAGCGCTTTGCAGGTAATCAACGCCAGCGGGCAGGTGGTGTGCCCCGGTTTTGTCGATCCGCACACGCACGTGGTGTATGGGGGGGATCGCCTGGGCGAATTTGAGCAGCGCATCCGCGGGGCAACCTACCTGGAGATTATGGCCGCAGGCGGCGGCATTGTCAGCACGATGCGGGCTACGCGAGAAGCCTCGGTTGAGGCGCTGGTGGTGGCCACGCTGCCTCGCCTGGCGCAAATGCTGCGCCTGGGTACGACGACGGCCGAGGTCAAAACCGGCTACGGGCTGGACCTGGAAAGTGAGCTGAAGATGCTGGAGGCGATTGCGGCCCTGGACCTGGCCCAGCCCATCGACCTGGTGCCCACATTTATGCCCGCTCACGCCGTACCGCCGGAATTTAACGGCCGTGCCCAGGCCTACGTCGATTGGGTGGTGGCTGAGATGATTCCTGCGGCGGCGGAGTGGTACCAGACCAGCCACTTTGCGGTAGACGGCCGTCCCCTTTTCTGCGATGTTTTCTGCGAGCAAAACGCCTTCGACCTGGCCCAGTCGCGCCGGGTGCTGGAAGCCGGGTTGGCCTACGGCCTGCCCGCCAAAATCCATGCTGACGAGTTCACCTCGCTGGGTGGGGTGGGATTGGCCGTGGAACTGAGGGCGACCTCCGTGGATCATTTGGATGCCACCACAGCGGCAGACGTGGCGCGTCTGGCGGAATCAAATGTGGTGGGGATTGTGCTGCCTGCGGTGAACTTTAACCTGGGCAGCCACGAATTTGCCAACGCCCGCGCCTTGATTGACGCCGGGGCCGCCATTGCGCTGTCTACCGACATCAATCCAGGTTCGGCACCCTGCCCCTCGCTGCCGCTGGTGCTGGCGATTGCCACGCGCTACCAGCGCCTGCTGCCCGCCGAGGTGCTCAACGCTGCCACGATCAATGCCGCGTTTGGTCTGGGGCTGGGCGATCGGGTCGGCGCGCTGACACCGGGCAAACAGGCAGATTTGCTGCTGCTGAACTGTACCGACTACCGGCAGTTGGCCTACCAGTTTGGCGGGAATTTGGTAAGCACTGTGGTCAAAAACGGCCGCATCCTCTAACCCACTCCCCTCTCTTTTTTCGCTTCACAAGGTTACCCCATACGCCTAACCTTCGTCAGGTGACGGCCGTACGGCCGTCGCGCTATGCTGTGAAGCGTTCATTCACTGCTGCACCCACCACCCCAACCTAATTTTTTTTGGAGGAAATCCAATGGTTCGATCACATACCATTCAGCTGAATGGGAGGCCGTTTTACTATGCCGAAGTGCCGGGACCGGGACCCAGGCTGCTGATTTTACATGGTCTGACTGGCTCGCATGACGAATTTCTGCACCTGGCTCCGATTTTGGCTCGACAGGCTCATCTGTACCTGCTGGACATGCGCGGCCACGGCCGTTCCGGCTGGGCCGAAAGCTATACCGTGGCTGATTACGGCCGTGATGTGGTCGCCTTTTTGCAGGACGTGGTGGGTGAAACGGCCGTCCTGCTGGGTCACTCGTTGGGTGGCATCGTGGCCACCTGGGTCGCGGCCAACCGGCCAGACCTGGTGCGCGGCCTCATCCTGGCCGAGCCTGGTTTTTACATCATGCAGCACCTGGCCAGCTCCTGGATACAGCCCTACTTTGTCTCGCTGCGCGACCGTCTGCGGCAGCACGATGCTCAGGGCGAGTCGCTGGCGCAAATGATGGCCTACGTGGGGCAGACTTCGGTGGATACGGCCGTACCCGATGCCGTGCAGCAGCGGGCGATTCAGCTGATGCAGGTTGACCCGGCGGTGTTGGAACCGCTCCTGAGCAATGGGCTGCTCGGCAATGAAGACCCAGACACGCTGTTGGCCCAGATCCACTGCCCAACCCACCTCATCGCGGCCGAATCAGGCAGCGGCGGTGTAATGACCCTGGAGGATGTGCAGCGTGTCGTGGCCCAGGTACCGCAGGCGGCCCACACCATCGTCACCGGTACGGGGCATGATATTCACCTCGATAGACCGCAAGCCTTTTTCCGCGCTGTCGTGTCATTTTTGTGGAAATTGGAGCGAGTTTTACAAACTGCATAAACAATCACCCGATATTTGAAAAGGAAAAACTCATGTTGAAGAAGTTTAAGTTGCACCCTGTTTTAGACTCCCTTTTGCTGCTGGCTGCTGCCCTGCTGCTCATTGGCTGTGGCAACGGCCGTTCTTCGGAGCAATCGTTTGAGCCAGCCCTGGACCAATCGGCGCTGGTCTCGGCCTATGCCGCTGATCACGTCCCGGCTGAGAGCAAGCTGGATTATCAGTACGCCATGCAAAATGGCCTGGCAGCCCCCGCTGCGGCCGGCGACCTGGTTCCTGCCGCAAGCAAGCTGGATTATCGTTATGCCGTGCAAAACGGCGGGGCTGCGGCGCAGTCGTTTGCGCCTGGTGAATATACGCTGGACTTCTGGTACGCCCGGCAAAACGGGTATGCCCCGGCAGGCGAATGATCCCCTGAAAAAACGTCGCCAGGCATGCAGCGCCGAGGCAACGTTGTATTGACCCATGACATTTGTCATGCCCTTTCGGCTGACAAATGTCATGGGTTTTTTGCTGTTAGGACTTTTGTAAGGCATTCACCAGTATGATCAACCTATCTCGCCAGCCCTGGAATTTATCACCGCAGGGTAGCTGTTGTGACGAGGGCGGAATCCCACAGTAGTATGAGGGAAAAATGCCAGCTGATGCAGTTAACTCAACAAGCCTTTCTCCTTTAGGAAACATCCGTGAGGCTTCAAACCTGACAGAGCTACAGCTCCTCTACTGGGTGGGGCACCAGTTACGGCCGTCAGCCGCCCATTTCAACAACGCCTTCACCTTTACCTTTACCACATCGCTTGATCCTCACCTGTTTCAACAGGCATTTGCCATCGCCGTGGCCGAGCATGATGTACTGCGCACCGTCATTCATGAACAAGATGATATTCCTCAACAGCAGGTGTTAGACAAACCACCCACTGTTTTAGGAATTGTCGATCTTTCCGCCGAGCCAGACCCTACCAGAGCAGCCCAGACGTGGCAGCAGCAGCGCGTGCAGCGGCCGTTTCAGCTAACCCACGGCCTATACGATGCGGCCCTGCTTAAACTAAACGAAACGCACTACCTCTGGTTTTTTAACCAGCATCACCTGATCACCGATGCCTCCTCTTTTTTCCTCATTGCCGAGACGGTGCTGGCCAACTACGACGCCTTGCGCCACGGCGAAGCGCTGCCTCAAGGCCAGAAGCCAGCTTTTGCCCAGTACGCCGCCACCCTTAAACGGCAGCTTGGCAGCAGCCGGGCGGCCAAGTCACAGACGTTTTGGCAAGAGAAGGTGGCGCAAAAACCGGAATCGCTGCATTTTTACGGCCGTTCCCCGCAAAAACTCTCCAATCAGGTGCGGCGCTGGATTCACCAGCTGACGCCAGACCAAACGGCGCAGCTTATTGCCGCCGCCGAAAACGCCGACCTGGGCACCGCCACCACCGATCTGCGCCAATTTTGCCTCACGGCCGCTCTCTTTTTTGCCCTTATTCACCAGTTGACGGGCAGCATCCGACTGGGCTTTGTGACCACCATTCACAATCGTTCCACCCAGGTTAACCGGCAAACGGTGGGACCCGTGATGGAGTTGTGCCCGGTGTTGGTCGAGTTGGACCCGGCCGACAGCTTCATCACGGTGATGCAAAAAGTGGCGGCTGAAATGCGCCAGCTGCTGCTGCATTACCGGCACGGGGCCAGCCAGGCCGCGTCTGACCTGGCGCTGGATTTGATGTTTAGCTTTGTGCCCCGGCCGCAGTTGATACTAGACGGCCGTATCATCGAGCATCACATCGTGCATCCCGGCGTGGGCAGCGAGCGACTGGCGCTGCACGTGCACCACCTGGAATCCGACGGCAGCAGCGGCCGCTACGAACTCTATTTGGATTTGCTAGAGGACACATTTAACGCCGACCAGCAGCAGCACGCCAACCACACCTTGCTCCAGCTGATTGACACCATTTTGCAGAACCCAGACCTGGCACTCAGCCAGTCGGCGCTGCCCTGGCCTGTGGCTGATGAGCCCGTTGCTGATGATGACGGCCGTTCTGCCCGCCCCGCCTTCTCTCCACCGCAAACCGACCTGGAACGAGCCCTTCAGCAAATCTGGGAAGAGGTGTTGGGCATCGCGCCAATTGGCCGGGACGATGACTTTTTTGCCCTGGGTGGGGAATCGTGGCAGGCAATGAGCTTCTTGAGCAAGTTTGCCGCAGCGACAGGCCATTACCTGCCGCTCTCCTCGCTGCTGCAAGGCAGTACGATTGCCGGATTGGGGCGGCAAATTGAAGCGGCCGTTCCTCCAGAATCGCTGCTGCAAATCCAGCCCGGCACACCAGATATGCCGCCGCTTTTTCTCATCCCAGGAGCCGCGGGCAACACCCTGGCAATGGATCGCCTGGGGCGGCGCATGGCTGCCAACCAGCCCGTGTACACCTTCCAGATTCCGGACCTGGCCGAAAAAATCCTGGCACCAGCCCGGGTGCAGACTTTTGCCCCCTACTACCTGGAAGCGCTTCAAGCGCTCCAGCCAGCAGGGCCATACTACCTGTTCGGCTATTCGGCTGGCGGCATTTTGGCTTACGAGGTGGCCCAACAGCTGCTGGCCCAGGGCGAGGAAGTGGCTTTTTTGGCTATTTTAGACATGCCCGCGCCCAACCCGGCTTACCGGGTTTGGTGGCGTCTGGCCCACCTGCTGGCCTGGCTGCTCCGCCTCTCTCCCGCCCGTGAAGAGACGTTTTATTTATGGGGGCGGGATTTATGGAGTCGGTTGACCTACTGGCTGAAGCGCGGGCTGCGTATATCGTTACGGCAGTACGGCCGTCTGGCCCAACATATCTGGCAAATGCCGCAGTCGCGCCGTTGGCACCATCTGCAGATGTGGCTGCGGCGGCGGCGTGAGGTGCAACGGGCCATCAGCCCGCCCGTGCTGCGCGATATGGACCCCGCCAGCATCACCGACCCACGGGCCCGTACTTTGTTTACCATTTACGATCGGGCGTCGCGCAGCTACCTGCCGGAGCCTTACCCGGGCCGTTTGACCTTGCTGCGCTGCCCGCTGGGATACGGCCGTAAAGAAATTCGCTCACCTTATCCCCACTATGGTTGGAAAAAATTGGTCCGCCATCTGGATACCTATGTTATCAATGCCCAGGGCCACCTGGCGCTGCTGCAGGAACCGGCTGTGGTTGAGGTTGCTCAAAAACTTCAGGCAGCCCTGGACGAAGCCCAAAATCAAGGAAAGGACGCATGAGTGTAAAAGCCCAAATCAGACAATTTATTGCCGAAAACTTTTTGTTTAACCCGTTGAGCAGCAACGGCGCGGGTTTCGATCTGAGTGACGATGCCTCGTTTTTGGACGAAGGTGTGGTGGATTCCACCGGCACTCTGGAGCTGGTCATGTTTGTTGAGGACACCTTCGGTATCGAAGTAATTGATCACGAAATCGAACCGGAAAACTTTGATTCTGTAAATAAGCTGGCGGACTATATTGCTCGAAAAAGTAACGTAGCTGCCTCGTGAGAGCACACCATGAAGCTTGTCCAATCCTTCCTTGAAGAAAGCGCGGCACACACCCCAGACAAGATTGCCCTGGTGTGCGACAACCAGCGGCTAACCTATGCGGAAATCGACACGATGGCCAACCGGCTGGCCCAGGCATTGGTGGCCAATGGGGTGGGGCGGGGTGACCGCGTCTTGCTCTTTTTGCCCAACTCGGTGGAACTGGTTGTGAGCATTTTTGCCACGCTGAAGGCCAATGCTGTGTTTGTGCCGGTGAACGCCTCCACCAAAGTGGATAAGCTGCGTTTTATGGCGCAGGATTGCCGGGCGGCGGCGTTGATAACCGGGGCGCGGCAGGGGAAGACGGCCGTTTCCCTGCAAAAATCCGTCGCCAGCCTGCACAGCGTGGTCGTGGTGGGTGAAGCGCCGGAAGGGTGTTTGTCGTATGCAGAGATTCAGGGACGGGTTGGGGCGGAACGGCCGTGTGTTCAATCAATCGACCAGGATCTGGCCTGCCTCATCTACACCTCCGGCAGCACGGGCGAACCAAAAGGCGTCATGTCGGCACACAACAACGTGGTGTTTGCCGCCTCGTCCATCATCAGCTACCTGCAAAACCGCCCCGACGACATCGTGCTGAACGTGCTGCCGCTTTCGTTCGATTACGGCCTCTACCAGCTGTTCATGGTCTTCAAATTTGGCGGCACGCTCGTTTTGGAGCGCTCTTTCACCTACCCGGCCCAAATCCTCAAGCGCATTGCCGCCGAAAAGGTGACGGGCTTCCCCCTGGTGCCCACCATCGCCGCCATTTTGCTCCAGCTCGACCTCAGCCATTACGATTTGTCCAGCCTGCGCTACCTGACCAATACGGCCGCTGCCCTCTCACCCACGCACATCACCGCTTTGCAGGCCAAATTTCCCCAGGCAACCCTCTTTTCCATGTATGGCCTGACGGAAACCAAGCGCACCCTCTACCTGCCACCGGAGCAGCTGGCCATCCGGCCCGGCTCGGTGGGCCTGCCTATTCCGGGCACGGAAGCGTGGGTGGAGGATGAAGCCGGTAAGCGACTCGGCCCCGGCGAAATTGGTGAGCTGGTCATTCGCGGCAGCCACGTGATGCGCGGCTACTGGGAACGCCCGGAAGCCAGTGCGGCGCGTTTTCGCCCCGGTGCCGTTCCTGGTGAGCGTCTTTGTTACAGTGGCGATCTATTTCGTGTAGATAGCGAGGGTTACTTCTACTTTATCGGACGCAAAGATGACATCATCAAGAGCCGGGGCGAAAAAGTAGCGCCAAAGGAAATTGAGAACGTGTTGGTAAGCCTGGGTGGGGTGGTGGAAACGGCCGTTATCGGCATCCCCGATCCCATTTTGGGCGAAGCAATCAAAGCATTTGTGGTCAAATCGAACCCAAACCTCAGCGAACAAGAGGTGCTGCGCCACTGCCGCGAGCACCTGGAAGATTTTATGGTGCCGCAGCACATTGAGTTTCGCGAGGCGCTGCCTAAATCCAGCAATGGCAAAATTGCCAAAAAGGAACTGCACTAAACGATGTGTGGCATTGCGGGCATTCATCCCCTGGCTCCAGCCGAACCAGTTTGCCTGGAAGCGGTGCAGCACATGGTGGCCACACTGCACCATCGCGGCCCGGATGAGACCGGTGCCTACCTTTTTCACGATGCGGCGGGCAGCATTGGCCTGGGCCATGCCCGGCTGAGCATTATCGACCTGGCTGGCGGGCAGCAGCCGCTGAGCAATGAAGACGGCACGCTGTGGATCAGCTTCAACGGCGAAATTTTTAACTACCGCGAACTGCGTCCGACGCTGGAGGCCGACCACCAATTTGCCACCGACAGCGACACCGAGGTTATCGTTCATCTCTACGAGACGCACGGCACCGACTGCCTGAAATTTCTCAACGGCCAGTTTGTGTTTGCCATTTGGGACGAGCGCAACCATTCGCTGTTTGTGGCGCGGGATCGGGTGGGGATACGGCCGTTTTTCTACACCATCCACCACAATCAACTCATCTTTGCCTCCGAGATGAAAGCGATTTTGGCGGTGCTGCCCCAGCCGCCCCAGCTGGATTTGACCACGCTGGACCAGATTTTCACCACCTGGAGCCCGCTGCCGCCGCGCACCATCTTCCAGGGCATCCAAAGTTTGCCCCCGGGCCACTTCATGTTTGTGCAAAACGGGCAGATTGCCATCGAGCCGTATTGGCAGCCGGAATTCCCCACGGAACCGTTGGGCCAGGGGTTGTCTTTGGCAGAAACGGCCGTTCAATTACGCCATCACCTCACCGAGGCCACCCGGCTGCGCCTGCGCGCCGATGTGCCCGTGGGGGCCTACCTCAGCGGCGGTCTGGACTCCTCCACCATCGCCGCGCTGCTCTACCACGACATTGGCCAGCGGCTGGAAACCTTTTCCATCGCCTTCACCGATGTCGCCTTTGACGAAAGCAGCTTCCAGCAGCAGATGGCCACCCATCTGGGCACCGAGCACCATGTCATCACGTGCAGCCATGCCGACGTGGGCCGCGCCTTCCCTGACGTCATTTACCACACCGAAACACCCATTTTGCGCACCTCGCCCGTGCCGCTCTTTTTGCTGTCGGACTTTGTCCAGAAAGCGGGCATCAAGGTAGTGCTCACCGGCGAAGGGGCCGATGAGTTTTTGGGTGGCTACAACATTTTCAAAGAGGCGCTGATTCGCCGCTTTTGGGCGCGTGAGCCAGAGTCGGCGCTGCGGCCGCTGCTGCTGAAAAAGCTGTACCGCTACGTACAAAATTTGGATAACCCGGCTTACCTGGCCAAATTTTTCGGCTATCGGCTGACGGAAACGGCCGAACCTGGCTACTCCCACCTGCTGCGCTGGCGCAACGGGGCGCGGCACCGGCGGCTGTTCACCCCGGACGTGCTGGCTCACATCGGCCCAGAAAAACCGCAGCCTGACCTGCCGCTGCCGTTGGAATTCGGCCGTTGGTCGCCGCTGGCCCAGGCGCAGTACCTGGAAATCCGCATCTTCCTGGCCGAATATCTGCTTTCCTCCCAGGGGGACCGCATGGCCATGGCTCATTCCATCGAGGGGCGTTTCCCGTTTTTGGACCACAACGTGGTGGAATTCTGCAACCAGCTGCCGCCCGACTTCAAGCTGCGTGGCCTCAACGAGAAGTTTATTCTGAAAGTCGCCGTGCGCGACCTGCTGCCCGCTGAAATCTGGCAGCGGCCTAAACGGCCGTATCGTGCCCCCATCCACCACGGCTTTTTTCCCGATGGACGGCCGTTAGACTGGGTTGACGATGTGCTGTCTCCCTCAAAACTGGCCGCAGCGGGGATCTTCAATCCACTGGCCGTGCAGGCGCTGGTCAGCAAACAGCAGCGCCTGGGCAGCCTGAGCGAGATAGACGAGATGGCCCTGGCCGGAATTTTATCCACACAGCTGGTGCATCATCATTTTGTGGAGGGGTGGGGAACGGCCGTAGCTCAGCAGCCCACCGCCAACCAAAAAATCATCCAACGCGGCCTTTAGGGTGCTTTCATGATTCATCATCAAAGATTTCGCAGATTAACCAGATTTTTTATCTTTTCTGTAATTGGCAAAAAGTTTTTCAAAATAAATGAGCGTGGAATCTGCCAATTACTTGAGTAAACCGCACAAAAATGGCACTTTTTCTTCCAAAAACTTTGTGCGGTTTACTTCAATCTGCGAAATCTTTGATAAAAGCCTTTGTCAAACACACTACTTGGCGAAGAGCCAAAAATTGGGAACTGAATGAATAAAACAACTGAATTTCATCGTGAGATTTTGAACCTGGACCCGGCAAAAGAAGTCGCGCGCATCGTTGAGCGGCTGCGCCACGATATCTTTGAGGTGCTCAAGCGCAAGGGTGGGGTGCTGGGCGTCAGCGGCGGGGTGGATTCGGCCGTGGTGCTGGCGATTGCCGTACAGGCCATTGGGGCCAACCGCCTGGTGGCCCTGCTGCTGCCCGAGCGGGAATCCAGCCCGGAAAGCCTGTTGTTAGGCCGCGAAGTTTGCCACCAGTTTGGCGTCACGCCGCTGGTGGAAGACGTCACCGAGCCGCTGTATGGCTTTGGCAGCTACCGCCGCCGCGACCAGGCGGTCAGAGAGCTCTTTCCCGAGTATGACAGCAGCTACCGGCTCAAAATTACCCTGCCCACCGATTTGCTGGACAGCGACACGCTCAACGTGTACCGGCTGACGATTGTGAGCCCTGAGGGTGAAGAAAAGAGTGAGCGGTTACGGCCGTCGCAGCTGCGCCAGATCATTGCTGCCACCAACTTCAAACAGCGCACCAGGGCCGCCATGCTCTACTACCACGCCGAGCTGCGCGACTTTGCCGTCATTGGCACGCCACAAAAAAATGAGCACGACCAGGGCTTTTTTGTGAAGTATGGCGACAGCGCCATGGACGTGCAGCCGATTGGTCATCTCTACAAAACCCAGGTCTACCAGCTGGCCGACTTTCTCCAAATTCCCACAGCCATCCGCCAGCGCCCGCCCACTTCAGACACCTACAGCGCGGCCAGCACCCAGGAGGAGTTTTTCTTCCGCCTGCCGTTTGCCCTGATGGATTTGATCTGGTACGGCCTGGTGCACAATATTCCCGCCGAAGTGGTGGCTAAGGAACTGGAACTCACCGCCGAGCAGGTCAACCGCGTCTACGCCGACTTGCAGCGCAAACAGCGCACCACCAACTACCTGCGCACACCGCCGCTGGGCCTGTTTGATGAAGCCTAAGAATATCCACAGATTACGCAGATTTTTCTCTCTGTGCAGCTCTGTGCCTCCTCTGTGACACTCTGTGTTCCTTCTCAAAATGGAAAAAGACGATGTTTGAATTTATTTATGAACTCCACGACGCGTTTGCCCAGGCTGGGCTGCCCGATCCCTGGCAGGAAACGCTGCATTTGTGTGATATTTTGTCGGGCGGGGCGCTGCGCGGGCTAGACGGCCGTTCCCCCCACACGCTCACCCCGCAAGCCCTGAGCCTGGACGACATTGTGGCCCAACGGCAGCAGGGCGTGCCCCTGGAGTACATTTTGGGGCAGACGGTGTTTATGGGACGGCCGTTTACCTGCACCCCCGCCACCCTCATTCCCCGCGCCGAAACCGAGCTGCTGGTCAAAACCGTACTCAAACATGCCGCCGGATTAGCCACCGACACGTTGACCATCGTGGATGTGGGCACGGGCAGCGGCAATATCGCCGTTTCGCTGGCGCTGGCGCTGCCGCACAGCCGCGTCTTTGCCCTGGACATCAGCCCGGAAGCAGTGGCCCAGGCCCAGCAGCACGTCACAACCTACCAACTTCAAGATCGCGTCTCGGTGCGCTGCGGTGACTTGTTTGCCCCGGTTAGCGAGGAAGGGTTGGCCGAAGCCGTAGACATCGTGGTGTGCAACCCGCCCTACATTCCCTCCGGCTCGCTAAGCAAAATGGCGGAGGAAATTGTGGCCCACGAGCCGCTGGTGGCCCTCGATGCCGGGCCATATGGCATCAACATCTTTCGGCGGCTGGTCAGCGATGCGCTCACCTATTTGCGCCCTGGCGGGCTGCTGGCTTTTGAATTTGGCGCGGGCCAGGCTGTGCTGGTGCAGCGGCTGGTGCAAAAAAGCGGCGGGTACACGCCATGCCAGCTGGTCCCCGACCACACCGGCACACCGCGCGTGCTGCAAACACAAAAATCCATATCCGGTTCGCAATAAAAAAGAGGCCACATGTGGCCTCTTTTTTGTGAAAATTATGGAGCGGGTAACGGGAATCGAACCCGTACTCTTTGCTTGGGAAGCAAATGTGATACCGTTTCACCATACCCGCAAGTGGCGAAATTATAGTCTCGTGGCAATTAAGTGTCAAATCCAGGAAACGGCCGTATTGCCCTTGCACCTCTCTTTTTTCCGCCTATAATGACGCTTCACAAATGTTAAATTTTTCCGTAAATTGTTGTGAATTTGTGGGAAAGGCGACTTCGTAGTGCAAACTCTTTTCCCGGCTAGCCGCAGTTTCTAAAAGTTCAACGTTTCGTAGAGGATGCTATGCAGAAGGCCGTTATCTTGTTGGTGGAGGGGAAGCGCGCCGGGCAAAATACAACCGCGCCTGCATTGGAAAAAGCAGGCTTTATTTTGAAGTTGTGCCATACCGGCAGCGCCGCTGTCAAAATGTTGGCCAACGTCACCCCCCATCTGATCATTTTTAATGCCGCCACCATGCGCACCAGCGGGGCCCGCATTTGCCGCCGCCTCAAACGCAGTGAGCAAACTCTACCGCTCATCCACATTCGCGCTGAAGGTGAGCCGGAAGATACAGACGCCGAAGCGGATGTCTATCTGGAATATCCCTTCACGCCGCGTAAGCTGCTTAACCGCGTAAAAGATTTGCTGCCCGTTGACCATGCCAGCGAAGAAATGGTCCGCTACGGCCATATTTCGCTCTATCTGTCCAAAAAATCGGTGGAAGTGGTGGGCAAAGGCGAAAGCCGCCTGACCCCGAAGCTGGTGCTTTTGCTTGAGCAGTTCCTGCGCTATCCCTGCCAGGTGCTAACCCGCCGTGAGCTGATGCAGCGCGTTTGGAAAACCGACTACATTGGTGATACGCGCACGCTGGACGTACACATTCGTTGGGTGCGCGAGTACATTGAAGAAAACCCGGCCAAACCACTGTTTCTTACCACCGTGCGCGGCCAGGGATATGTTTTGTCAATTCCCCCTAAAGCGTAATTCGTCACAAATAAACAAAAACGCCACCTTGGCGGCGGCGTTCTCGGTGCTAAATTTGTCGCAAAGTTTGGATTAGCTGCTGCGAGCTTTTTCCAGGGCAGCCATCAGGCGACCTTTGCGGCGAGCGGCGTTGCGCGGGTGGATGACATGTTTCCGGGCCGCCTTGTCCAGCGTTTTGTAGGCCATGGTGGCGGCCGCTTCTGCTTCGTCCAGCTTGCCATCAGCCAGCAGCTGACGGGTTTTCTTGACGTAGGTGCGCGCCGAGGAGATGTACATCCGGTTGTGGGCCGTACGCTTTTCCGTTTGCCGAATCCGTTTCTTTGCCGATTTAATGTTAGCCAAAGTAAATACCTCCGTTATGCTTAAGTGCTTCGCATTGCAATTCTTGTGAAAGCAATTTGTAAATTGTCATCGCTTTCACAAAACCATAGAGGCGTGAGAGCGGGAGAATAATAGCACAGACGAGCCAGTTTGCAAATTATTTTTCTCCAGGAGAACGCTGATTTCAGGCCTCATGTTTCAAAAATGTGCTGCCGAGCGGCGGTAAGGTGATGACTATGGAGTAGGGCTGATCGTGCCAGGGAATCGCCTCAGCGACGAATTGGCCTTCGTTAATGACGTTGCTGCCGCCGTAAACGGCCGTATCACTGTTCAACACCTCGCGATACACTCCGGCGGCCGGTACACCCAGCCGATAATGATCGCGCACCACGGGCGTGAAGTTCAGGCCCACGATGATGGTCTCGCTTTTAAGCGGGGCCAGGCGCATAAACGACAAAATGCTGCGCTGCGCATCGCGAAAATCGAGCCATTGGAAGCCTTGCCAGCTGTTGTCTTCTTCATACAGCGCGGCTTCGGCCGTGTAGAGCCGGTTGAGCGCCTTCACGTAATTGTGCAGCCCCTGGTGCGCCGCATTGTCCAACAGGTACCAATCCAGGCTGCGCGCTTCGCTCCACTCCTGCCACTGGCCAATGTCGCCGCCCATGAAAAGCAGCTTTTTGCCGGGATGGGCCCACATGTAGCTGTACAGCAGCCGCAAATTGGCAAACTTCTGCCATAAATCGCCGGGCATTTTGTCCAGCAGGCTCTTTTTCAGGTGAACCACCTCGTCGTGGGAGAGGGGCAGGGCAAATTTTTCGCTAAAGGCGTAGAGCATAGAGAAGGTAAGCGAGCCCTGGTGGTAAGCCCGGTAAACAGGATCGTTTTTGAAGTAACGCAGCGTGTCGTGCATCCAACCCATGTTCCACTTCAGGTCGAAGCCCAAATTTTGCAGGTTGTCTTGAACGGGGTGGGTGACACCGGGCCACGAGGTCGATTCTTCCGCGATGGTGAGCGTGCCGGGGAAAAGGTCATGGACTCGCTCATTGAAGGTACGCAGGAAGTGCAGCGCCTCGATGTTTTCCCGGCCACCGTAGCGGTTGGGCAGCCACTCGCCCTGCTCACGCGAGAAATCAAGGTAAAGCATGGAGGCCACGGCATCCACGCGCAGGCCGTCGATGTGATATTTGTCCAGCCAGAACAGGGCATTGCAAATGAGGAATTGGCGGACTTCGTTACGGCCGTAATTAAAAATATACGTGCCCCAATCAGGGTGCGCCCCCAGGCGTGGATCTTCGTGTTCGTACAGGTGCGTGCCGTCGAAAAAGCCCAGGCCGTGCTGATCCATCGGGAAATGGGCAGGCACCCAGTCGAGAATGACGCCAATGTTGGCCTGGTGGCAGGCGTCCACAAAAGCCATGAAATCGTCTGGCGTGCCAAAGCGGCTGGTGGGGGCAAAGTAGCCGGTCACCTGGTAACCCCACGAGCCATCAAAAGGATGTTCAGCCACGGGCAGCAGCTCGATGTGGGTGTAGCCCATCTCCTTGATGTAGGGGATCAGCTCGTCGATGAGTTCGCGGTAGGTGAGCCATTCCCAACCGTCTTTGCGCTTCCAGGAGCCCAGATGCAGCTCGTAGATGGCAATGGGGCCATTGAGCGCGTTGTGCTGGCGACGGTGGGCCATCCAGGCATCGTCGTGCCAGGTATGCTTGTTGATATTCCACACCATCGAAGCCGTATCGGGCCGCATCTGGCTGGCAAAAGCCAGGGGATCAGCCTTGGCAACGGTGTAATCCTTGTAGTGGGTTTTGATTTCGTATTTGTAGAGCGTGCCTTCAGCCAGACCGGGAATAAAAATTTCCCACAGGCCGCTGCCCGGGTGAAAACGCATAGCATGACGACGGCCGTCCCAGTTGTTTAAGTCGCCCACTACGCTGACGCGCCGGGCATTGGGTGCCCATATCAAAAAACGCACGCCGCTGACACCGTTGACGGTCATCAGGTGCGCCCCCAGGTGATCATAGGCTCGCTCGTGCGTGCCTTCAGCCAACAAATAGCGGTCGGTGTCTGACAATGAGGACCCAAATGCGTACGGGTCTTCGTATAGCAGTGATTCGCCGCTGTGGGAATACAGCTGGAAGCGGTATGGCGTGCCCAAACCAAGGCCGGGCAAGACAATTTCAAAAAAACCGTCCCCATGCAGCCGGGTGAGGGGGTGTGTCTGCCCGTTGATTTCCACGGCTACGTGCTGTGCCTGCGGCAAGAAGGCGCGAATCGCCAACCCGCCATCCACTTCATGAGGGCCAAGTACGGCAAACGGATTCCCATGGAGGCCATTGACAATGGCTTCAATATCACCTGCGCTGGCAGTTGTATTTACATCTGTAGACATATTCTCTTCCTACACACCTGTTTGTGGTGAAAATTAGCTCAACCTGGGCTGTATTGTACTCGATTCACCCCATGACCCAAAGAGAAGCGGGAAGAGGAATTGTGTAGCAAAGAAACAAAGGGTGGGCGTTACGGCCGTAACGCCCACCCTTTCAAGAACGCAGCAGCTCGTCGACGGTTACTTCCACCGGGCTGTTTTCCTCCAGGTGTGGATTGATAAACCGCTCGGCGGCCGCAACCTGAGAAGGTTCACCAATCAGCCCCACAATATCCCCCTCAGCCAGCACCGTGTTTGATTCTGGGTTGGCCTTCATTTGCTGGTCCCGCACGACCGCAATAACCGAAGCGCCCACATTGGCCCGCAAATTGGCCTGGGCCAGCGTCTGGCCAACAAGCGGGCTGCCGTCTGGAATTGCCCGCCAGACAATTTCCATGCCGCGCACGGCCGCCACCAGCTGGTCCAGAAAAAGCACCTCTTCGGGGCTGTTTATGCTGATCTCGTAAGCATCTCGCCGCACCGCATCAATATACTGCTGCACCTGCCCCACGGGATAACCCAATAACAGCAGCATATGGCGCACAATTTCCAGGCCACCTTCTAATTCTGGGTGAATAACATACCGCGCTCCGTGATGGGACAGCCGTCGTAACCCGGACGTTGTACCGGCGCGGACGATGATAGGCAGGCTGGGCGCCAGTGTTACGGCCGTTGTGACCACCAATTCCGTCACCGTCTCATCTGGCACTGTCACCACCAGGGCACAGGCGTGCTCCAGCTCGGCATGGGTCAAAATCTCGGAGTTGGCGGCGTCGCCCAGCAGGGTGGGGAGGCCAGACTGCCGAAATTCCGAAGCCTTCGTGGCGTCTTGCTCAATGATCAGGTGCGGCACCTGGAGACGCTCCAACACGTTGACGATGTGCTGGCCAACACGGCCGTACCCGACCACAACAACATGATCAGTTAACCCATGTTTGACCAGGGGGGGCGCGGCGACACTGCGTTCTAAAAGCCGTCTCAACCAGGGCTGGCCCTGAATCCACTTTTCGACCGGGGGTAATGCCTTAAACATCAGAGGGTTAAGCACAATGGAAAAGAGTGCGCCGGTTAGAATGAGCCCATATTGATCTTGCGATAACACACCCAAGGCGACACCAGTCTGGCCCACAATGAAGGAAAACTCCCCAATCTGGCTCAACCCGACGGCAACCACCAGTATGGTCCGCAGGGAAGCGGGAATCACAAAACCGAGCAGCAAGGTGATAAAGGCTTTGCCAAATACGATGAGGGCCGTCAGGGCCGCAACCTGCCAGAAGTTCTCGATGAGAGCGGCCGGATTGACCAACATGCCTACCGAGACAAAAAAGAGAACGGCAAAAACCTCGCGGAACGGCAGCACTTCAGCACCAACCTGATGACTGACGTCTGACTCGCCCACCACCACACCAGCCAGGAAGGCACCCAGCGCCAGCGAGACGCCAAACAGCTCGGCCGCACCAAAAGCAGTGCCCAGGGCCAGGGCAATGACCGCCAGGATAAACAGCTCGCGGGAGCGGGTGTAAGCAATGCGGGTGAGCAGCCAGGGCATCAGTTTGGCCCCGGCGAAGAGCATCAACGCGACAAAAACGGCCGTTTTCCCCACCACCAGCAGCGCACTCGACCAGATGGCCCCTTCTGTGCCAGTGTCAAACACAGTGGGCAGCAGCACCAGGATGGCCACCGTGGCCAGGTCTTCCAGAACAAGCCAGCCAATCGCCACCTGGCCAGATTGGGTGCTCAGCAGCCCGTTGTCCATCAGGCCGCGCAGCAGCACAACGGTGCTGGCGATAGAAATGGCCAGCCCCAAAACCAACCCGGCGCTTACCGACCAGCCCCACAATTGGGTCAGGCCCAGGCCCAGCCCGGTGGCCAAAGTCATCTGAAGTAGGGCACCGGGGATGGCAATGCGCCGCACGGCCCAGAGGTCCTTCAGGGAAAAGTGCAGCCCGACGCCAAACATCATAAAAATGACGCCCATTTCGGCCAGCTGGCTGATGTAATCGATTTCGCCGACAAAACCAGGGGTAAAAGGCCCAATGGCCATGCCCGCCAGCAGGTAGCCAACGAGGGTTGGCAGGCCCAGCTTCCGGGCGATAAAACCGCCGGTAAAGGCAGTGAGCAGGGCCACGGTAATGGTGGTAAATAGAACCAGATTATGATGCATCGATTCTCTCCGTTTCGTAGTGCAGCAGGTGGTTGTCGCTACGGCCGTTGCCGTAAACGACGTGCAGATGCCGTCTATTGAGCAGCAAGATGTGCACTCTGGGTTTTTAGATTTTGCATGTAGCTGTAGAGAGATTGTAGGCTGTATTTACGATTTGTCTAGCAACATAGGGCCTTTATAGACGGCCGTAGCCTGCTTTTACGTGGCAAAGTGGCTGGCAACGGCCGTTTCATTTTTCAACCAAAGTAACTACAATGTTGCCCAGTATTCCCCGTTAATCCGCGCAATCCGCGGCCTATTTTCGAAGGAGACAACATGAGCGCAGCTCAACACCATGAAACAACAAAAACCTTTGCCTCGACCGATTGCCTGGCTGATTTTGCTCTTTCTCATGGCAGTGATTGTGGTGGGGCCAGAGCTGTTCCCTGGCAATTCCAAACTGTATGATGCGATTGAGGCGGGTGATGTTCAGGCCGCGCGTTCCATCCTGGAATCTGGTAATGATCCAGACGGCCGTTCGCGGGGCCTCGACACCGACGAAACGCAGCGCTACCGGTACACGCCGCTGGATTATGCCCTGCGCGAAGGTGAACCAGAAATTGCCTACCTGCTGGTAAACGCCGGGGCCGATCCGAACCAGCGCACCGTGGACGGTAAGCCCGTGTTGATTGTGGCGGCGGATGCTGGCCTGGTAGACCTGGTGCGCATTTTGCTTGAAAAAGGGGCCGATGTGCAGGCGACTGACAGCCTGGGCGGGACAGCACTCCGCATTGGTGGCACCAGCAATGCTCGGATCAAGGATTCTCTGGAGCCGGAGATTCGTGCCCTGCTGGAAGCGGCCGGGGCGAAATAAGCCGCAGAGGTAACCGATAATGGAACGAAATCGTCAGGAAATTATCCGCCAATGTACCCGATTTGTGGTGAACCACTACCCGGTGTCGCCGCAGCAGATGCTGGCTAACCTGGCGGCATTTACGCCGCCGGGCACAGCCGCCGATCAATATGGCAGCGGCGAACTCATAGCCAGTTTTGAGGCAGAAGTGGCAGAGCTGTTGGGCAAGGAAACGGCCGTATTTATGCCCTCAGGCACCATGGCCCAACAAATTGCCCTGCGCATTCACGCCAATCGCAGCGGCAACAAAACCGTCGCCTTCCACCCCACCTGCCACCTGGAACTGCACGAGCAGTCGGCCTACCGCGAACTGCACCAGCTGAGCGGCGTGCTGGTGGGCAATCCCCATGCGTTGATGACCCTGGACGACCTGAAAGCGGTGAAGCAGCCGGTGGGCACCTTGCTCATCGAGCTGCCCCAGCGCGAAATTGGCGGGATGCTGCCCAGCTGGGACGAGCTGACGGAATTGGTGGCCTATGCGCGAGGGCAGGGCATGGCGGTGCATCTGGATGGGGCGCGTTTGTGGGAGTCGCAGCCGTTTTACGGCCGTTCCTATGCCGAAATTTGCGCCTTGTTCGATTCCGTTTACGTCTCGTTTTACAAAACGCTGAATGGCATCACCGGGGCGATGCTGTTGGGGGAGGCGTCGCTGATTGACGAGGCGAAGGTGTGGCAGCGCCGCCACGGGGGCAACCTGTACCGGATGTACCCCTTTGTCTTGTCGGCCAGGCTGGGGCTGGAGCAACATTTGCCAAACATGCAGGGGTATTATGACAAAACGGTGGAAATTGCGGCGGCGATCGCGCAAATTGAAGGCATTGAACCGAAGCCCACGGTGCCGCAGTGCAACCGGATGTTTGTCTACTTCCGCCGCGACAGCCAGCGCCTGAACGACGCCGTGCTGGATATGGCCAGCGAAACCCAAACGCTGCTCTTCCACCGCAGCCAGCCCAGCCCGATACCGGCCTACGCCATGACCGAACTATGGTTTGGCAACGCCGCCCTGGATTTGGCCACAGAGGAGATAGGCGACCTATTTGCCGAGCTCATGCGCCGTTCGGTTTATAATACGTGAGGTCAAACTCTTCACCTTGCCTCACACTGATATTTATCCTCACTATGACCATTGGTCGAGTTGCTCAATCTTTCCAAAGATTCTTCGAAATGAAGAATTTTCATCATAAGAACTCCCCCGATAATTCCCCCATCCTAAGTAGTATCTGCCGAGGTGTTGCTTTACTTGAGTGTCACCTTCGTCCTCTCGTGCCAACCCGACATTTCTCATGATACTTACATCTGTTTCGGTTTTTTCTATTTTTAGTCCCCCTCCTGTGAGGCACACTTTAAACAACCATTCAGCATGGTAATCCTTCAGGTGCTCCATAAAAAACTCCAATGCTTCTTTTGGTGGCAGTTGCTGGGAGCCCAATAATGAGTAAAACCTGGGCTTCGCAATTTTCATTATTGCTAAGATTATTGTGCCGACAGCCCAATTTTCAAGTAGACCAGCTTTATTATCTTCTGTTGTTTCAAATACATGTCCGAGTGTTCTAAAGATCTCTTGAATCTGTCTAGGGGTCAAGTGAAGACCTCCCACTAAATCAGCAATCGACTTTGTCTGCTCAGTAGATATGCGACTGTACCTATTGCCGCTGCCTTCAATATAGTAGCTTACATATGTAGATGCGATTTTCTTATATCCAGAATCTGAAATATCGGGAAGAGAAACTTCTCTGTGCACGAACTTACGATAATACTCATCAAAATCAAGTTTGGCTCCAAACGCTGTTTTGGCAGAATTTTCAAGGTGTTGTCTATCTGAAGCCAAAAGAAACACTGTTCCTGGGATGTCAAACATATGTTTGATCGTCTCTAGATAAGCAATGGCGTAATCAGGTCTACACCTATCTAATTCGTCAACAAGAAACAGCACCATTATATGGTTCTTTTCAATGAATTTTAGTATTGCCTGCTTTAGTGAAACCATAGCTTTTTTTCTGTCTTTATACATGGAAAATGTATCAGAAGTTAAAAGCATTATATTTTCGCGTTCTTTTTTAGACTTTTCTACGCTCTCGGTGGCTTCAATAACGTCTACCCCAGTGAATTTATTGAGTACTTGACCACCAATAACTGTTGTAAAGAATCCAACGTCTTTTGCTGCATTAACGATACCCCTTGCCGATATTTTTGGTTGCTTATTTATTGTGTCAACGAGAGCTGAAATTATTGCGAAAAGGGGGTCACCATAATAATCACTTTCCCATGCATTTAACAGTACTGCAAGGGTGGTTTCTTTCTTTGCGGTATCTTCTTCCTTTTTTTCGTTCTCTTTATCGCTTTTCTGCTCGAATGATGACTTCCACATTTGAAGAAATGTAGTTTTTCCAGACCCAAATTTTGAACTTAGTCCGATAACTAGTCCCCCGTCAACGTATTGCCGCTCAACGGCTATAAAACTTTCTAGTCGTTTTGCAAAAACATCGAGTCCAAAAAAATCATCCTTAAATGTTGAAATTTTCATTTGGCTTATTTCCCTATAGTGGCAAAACTCGGCACTGAGAGTATCGAAGGTTTAAGTATTTTGGCTGTAGACGACATCAAGCCTTTGCTCTCAAAGATACCTGTATCAATGCCGTTGTGTCAATGATGATGTTACCATTTCTTCTCTGAAAGTTTATACTCCTGATAATGTTTATTAATACGAGTATGTGGTATAATACTCGATATGGCACAAAAACATAACAAAACCCTCCCCTGCTCCGACCGGGAAATTCCCAAGGAGCACCCATTTCCCCAACTGACGCTTTTCCTGCGTGAGGTGG
Organism: Anaerolineae bacterium; assembly: GCA_020848035.1. Lineage (GTDB taxonomy): Bacteria > Chloroflexota > Anaerolineae > Promineifilales > Promineifilaceae > Leptofilum. Next base: position 27,616 of record JADLAX010000034.1, read on the forward strand.
GCCTGAACAGCGAGCGCACCGAGCGGGCCTACCGCGCCGGGCTGCGCGCCTTTGCCGACTGGCTGCAAACCCACGGCTCTTACCACACTTTGGAAGACACCTGGCCGCTCTCCCCCGTCCAGCTGCAAACGGCCGATGTCCTCGCCTTTCGCAGCTGGCTGTTGGCTAACCGGGCCATGGCCACGGCCACCACCTACATTGCGGCCGTTCTCAACTACCTCCACTTTCTAGACGGCATTGATCAGCTGCCCGCTGGCGTTCAGCTGGGCAAGCTGGCCCAGCAGCGCAAACGGCGGCGCGTGGAGCGCAACCAGGCCGCCTCGGTGGTGGACCTGGATGAAGCGCGGCAGGCAATGCCCCAGGTGGTGGGTTATTACAACCAAAGGCCCCTACCCCCGCAAGACGATGCCTATAATCGCCGTCTCTCGCTGCTGCGCGACCGAGCATTGGTGAATATGCTGTACGCCACGGCAGCACGACTATCCGAAATTTTGGCGCTGAACCGGACCCAGGTGGGCAACGGCCGTTCCCCAACCGCCACCATCATCGGCAAAGGACAGCGCCCACGCACGCTGCACATCATGCCCTATGCTCAGGAGGCCATCCAGGCGTACCTGCGCGAACGCACCGACAGCAATCCGGCGCTGTTTGTCTCTCACAGCCGCAACGCCGGTGGGGCACGGCTGACCCAGTCTGGGGCGCACAACGTCGTCAAGCGGGCCGTTAAGGCGCTGCGCCTGGAACCAACCCTCTCCGCCCATGACTTTCGCCATTACCGCGCCACCCAGCTGCTGCGCGACGGTATGCCGCTGGAAGTGGTGCAGGAACTGCTCGGCCACGCCGACATCTCCACCACCCGCGCCATCTATGCCCCCGTTTTGGGCGTCCAGGTGGTGCGCGAATGGCTGGACAATGTCGATCAGCCGCCGCAGGAGGTCATTGAGTAATTGGGTAATTTAGCCTTGAATTACCCAATTACTCAATGACCCAATGACCTGCTTCTCCTGGTGACAATGAACTCAGCCTTTTGTGACGTTTGTTACTACGGCCGTTTTCCCCCAAAACCTATACTCACAACCGTACATTTTGCTTTACAAGCAGCACATTCAGCCACAGCGAGACCTACTTTTCCTTCCTCCGTTTCGCTGTGGCTCACTTTTTCTAAGGCAGCGTAACAACGCCGCTACAAGGAGCGTGTGATGGATTTTGGCGTACCACGAGAAGTCCGCGATTTAGAGTCGCGGGTGGGACTTTCCCCCGCCGGGGTGTTCACCCTGGCCCGGGCAGGCCATACCGTTTACATTGAAACCGGCGCGGGCCTGGGCGCGGGCTTTTCCGATGAAAATTACCGCGACGCCGGGGGCAAGATTGTCTACTCGGCGCAGGAAGCATACGGCCGTGCCGATGTGGTGGTCAAAGTCACCCGCCCCACCGCCGCTGAACACACCCTCTTTCGGCCAGGCCAGACCATCTTTTCTTTCCTGCACCTGCCTGTTTCCTCACCAGATTTGCTAGAAGCATTAACCGAACGAGAAATTACGGCCGTTTCCTACGAATTGATCGAAGAAACCGACGGCACACGCCCGGTGTTGCTGCCCGCCAGCATTGTGGCCGGGCGCATGGCCCCCATTGTGGCCGGGCGTCTGCTGCGCAGCGACTATAACGGGCGCGGCATTTTGCTCAGCGGCTTGCCGGGTGTGCCCGCAGCGGCTGTGGTCATTGTCGGCGGCGGCACGTTGGGCAGCAACGCAGCCCGCGCCCTCATTGGCGTCGGCGCGGAAGTCACCGTGCTGGACCAGGACCCACGCAAGCTGCAAAACTTGTACGACACGCTCAACGGCCGGGTGACCACCATGTTTGCCAATGAGCTAAACCTCAAACGCGCCACCCTTTTTGCCGACGTGCTCATTGGCGCGGCCTCCAAATCGGGCCGCAAAGCCCCAATGGTGGTCAGCCGCGAGATGGTCAAACAAATGCGGCCCGGTTCGGTGATTATCGACTACGCCATCGACGAAGGCGGCTGTGTGGAAACCAGCCGCCCCACCTCGCTGCGCAACACCACCTACGTGGCCGAGGGCATCATTCATCACTGCGTGCCCAACATGACGGCCGCTTACGGCCGTACCACCAGCTATGCCATCACCAACGCCGCCCTCCCCTACCTGCTGGCTGTGGGCGAAGGGGATATTTTGTCAGCCAGTGAACAGCTGCCTGCCCTAAAACGAGGTATCACGTTGATTAACGGCCGTTTGGTGCACCAGGAAGTGGCCCAAGCCCTGGGCCTATCAATCTAAACAACCATTGGTCCAATCTTGAAGATTGCACCAATTTAACGAATTACCAAGAGACTACGCATGAATTGGGAAAATATCTATCGTCGTAAAGTTACTGATGTTTCGACTGCCTTAAGCCATATCAAATCAGGCAACCGCCTCTACGTCGGCGGTGGCGCGGGGGTGCCCGTCAAGCTCACTCAGGCCCTCACCCAGAAAGCGCCCGAACTGCGTGACGTGGAGCTAACCCACATCCTCACCTTCGCCGAAGCACCCTACGTCGCCCCCGAATACAGCGACAGCTTTCGCGTCAATGCCCTGTTTATCGGGGCCAATGTGCGTAAAGCCGTCGCCGACGGCCGTGCCGACTTCACCCCCATCTTCCTCTCGGAGATTCCCGGGCTGTTCCGCAGCGGCATTTTGCCCATCGATGTGGCCCTGATCTCCGTTTCACCGCCGGATGAGCATGGTTTTTGCAGCTTTGGCGTGGAAGTGGGCACCACCAAACCGGCCGCCGAATCGGCCAAAATCATCATTGCCGAAGTCAACCAGCAAATGCCCCGCACCCACGGCGACAGCTTCATTCACGTCAGCCGCCTGCACCACATCATCGAGGTGAACTACCCACTGCCAGAATCACCGCAGGGTGGCAGTTCGGACGAGCATTTGAAGATTGGCGAATTTATCGCCGAAATGATCCCCAACGGGGCAACGCTGCAAATGGGCATCGGCAGCATCCCAGATGCCGTGCTGCGCTGCCTGGGCAGCCACAAAGATCTGGGCATTCACACCGAGCTGTTTTCCGACGGCGTGGTTGAGATGGTGGAAAACGGGGTGATCACCTGCGCCAAAAAGAGCTTCCATCCCGGCAAAATTGTGGCTGGTTTTCTCTTTGGTACCCAGCGCCTGTATGACTTCATCGACAACAACCCGATGATCGAGATGCACCCCACGGATTACGTCAATGATCCGTTCAACATTGCCCAAAATGAGAAAATGGTAGCCATCAACGCCGCGTTGCAGATTGACCTCACCGGCCAGGTGTGCGCCGACTCCATCGGGCCGCGTTTTTACAGCGGCGTAGGTGGCCAGCTGGACTTCATTCGCGGTGCTTCCCGCTCCAAGGGCGGCCTGCCGATCATTGCCTGCCTCTCCACGGCGCAGAATGGCAAGGTCAGCCGCATCGTGCCCATGCTCAACCAGGGTGCCGGTGTCGTGACCACGCGCAACGACGTGCATTACGTGGCGACGGAATATGGCGTGGCGAACTTATACGGCCGTACCATCCGTGAACGCGCCCAGGCACTCATCCAAATCTCCGCCCCCCAGTTCCGCGATGAATTAACGGCCGCGGCTAAATCGCTCGGCTATTTCTAATTTGCGCTCCGAGAATGGCCAATTTTGAAGATTGGCCCATTCTGTAAATCAAAAAAGGGTGGGACGAAACTCGTCCCACCCTTTTTGCTTAAATCCCAATTGCTAACAAACTAAACGGACATCGGCTCCGGCACGGCCGCCCGGAAACCAGCCTGAAGCACATCCAGGTTGCCCTGGAGGAACTGCTTTTTGTTTGCGGGCAGGTGGTCGTGCAGAGCCTGTTGAACGGCCGTTACCGGCAAAACCAGGTTGTGGGCCAGCATGGCACCAATCATGGCCATGTTGAGCATCTTCACGGTACCAAATTCGGCCGCCAGCTCGTTGGCCGGAATGGTCACAATGTGGATGTCGCTGCGTGGTGCTTCCACCTGCACGATGCTGCTGTTAACCACCAACAGCCCATCGGGCTTGACCAGCGGCGCGTACTTGGCGTAAGACGGCTGGTTAAACACCAGGGCAATGTCTGGCCTGGCCACGATGGGCGCGCCAACCGGATCGTGGCTGATGATCACCGTGCAGTTGGCCGTACCGCCGCGCATTTCTGGGCCATAAGATGGAATCCAGGTGACAAAACGGCCGTTGTCCATGCCCGCATAGGCCAGCAGCTGCCCGCCAAACAAAACCCCCTGGCCGCCAAAGCCAGAAATAATGATTGAAGTTTCCATTCTTGTTATTCCTTATGTTCAAACCCGACAGGTTTTCGCAAAAACCTGTCGGGTCTCAATTCCTCTAGCTTGAACCCGAACGAATCATGTGTTCATCGACCATGGTAGACAGCAAATCGCGCCGGTGCTTTTCGCGCAGCGATTGGGCCAACACGTCGGCGCTCTGCGCCATTGGGTCATTGCCAAAATCGCTTTCTTGCTTGGCCAGCGGCTGGCTATACCAGACCGTCACCGCAAAAACGTTGCTTCCGGGAACCACTACCTCGCTTACCTGAAAGATTTTGGTCTGGGCATTCTGGGCCTCATTCAGAAAGCTGGTCAGCTCGCTGCGCACCACATTTTGCTGGTTCAACACATCCTGCGCCGGGTCAATCTGACCGGAAAACGTTTTGTAAACAATCATGTCGGATACTCCTTGGCAAAATCGGCGCACTGGCACCCAATTTTGCCGGTAGGGTACGGCCGTTACGCCATAACCGGGTCCAGCACTTCTGCCAACACATGCCCCAAACGGCCGATTCCTTCCCAAATTTGCTCCGGGGTGGCGTTGGAGAAGTTCAGGCGGAAGCTGTTGGTCTGCTGGTCATTGTCTGGGTAGAAGGTAGCTCCCGGCACAAAAGCAACGTTGTGGGCGATGGCCTGCTGGAGGACGGCCGTACTGTCCATCCCCTCCGGCAGCGTTACCCACAAAAAGAGACCGCCCTTGGGCTGCGTCCAGCGCACCTCAGGCGGGAAAAACTCCGCCATGGCCGCCAGCATAATGTCGCGCCGCTCCCGGTAAACCTGCCGGATTTGCCGCACGTGTTCCGCCAAAAAGCCATCTTTGGCTACCTCGTAGGCCACCATCTGCACAAAAGAACTGGTGTGCAAATCCATGCCCTGCTTGGCCATTACGCAGTGCTGGATCACACTGGCCGGGGCCACAATCCAGCCCAGGCGCAGGCCGGGGGCCAACGTCTTGGAGAAGGTGCTCATGTAGATGACATTGCCCTTGAAGTAGCTGTGCGATTCGCTGTGGCTGGTGTATTGACGGCCGTTCAGCTTATCCGCATCCAGCACCACCAGCGGCGGCAAATGTTCGCCTTCAAAGCGCAGCTCACCATATGGGTCGTCCTCGATGATCGGCACGCCGTAACGGTCGGCAATGTCGATCAGCGCCAGGCGACGCTCGTAAGACAGCGTGACGCCGCCCGGATTTTGGAAATTGGGCAGCACGTACATAAATTTTGGTCCGCCGCACAGCGCTTCTTCGAGCAAATCCACGCGCAGGCCGTCGTCGTCAATCGGCACGGTGGCAAATTCAGCTTGGTAGGCGCGCCATGCCTGCAAAGCGCCCAGGTAGGTTGGCTGTTCGGTTAAAATCAGGTCGCCAGGGTTGATGAGCAGCTTGCCAATCATATCCAGCGCCTGCTGCGAGCCGCTGGTAATCAGCACGTTGTCCACCGACGCCTCAATGCCATAACGCCCCATCTTCTCCACAATAAGCTCACGCAGCGGCAGGTAGCCTTCCGTGGTGCTGTATTGCAGCGCCTGGCTGCCAAATTGGCGCAAGACACGCTGGGTAGCCGCTTCAAACGCCGCCACGGGAAACATTTCTGGCGCAGGCAGGCCACCGGCAAATGAGATGATCTCCGGCTTTTGCGTCAGCTTCAGCAGTTCACGAATCATTGAACTGCCCATGCGCTGGGTCCGTTGAGCGTAGCGATGATGCCAGGGGGTACTCATTTTTTGGCTCCTTTTCGGTTTTGTAACCGTTCATCCACTTTGTAATCGCCCAGGGGATAAAATGGCACCATCTGGTCTTCCACCCAGCAAAGGGCTTCATTGGGCGTCATGCCCCAGTTGGTCGGGCACGAGGAGAGAAGTTCCACCACGCTGAAGCCCAAACCATCAATCTGGGCCTCAAAGGCGGTGCGAATGGCTTTTTTGGCCTGGAGCACGTGGCGGGCGTCGTGCAGGCTGCGGCGGACGCTGTACACGGTGCCCGGCAGCTGCGCCAGCAGTTCGGCCATGTGGATCGGCAGGCCCGCCAGCTGTGCATCACGGCCAAAGGGGGACGAGGTGGTTTTCTGCCCAATCAGGCTGGTGGGGGCCATTTGTCCGCCGGTCATGCCGTAAATGGCGTTGTTGACGAAGATAACGGTGATCTTTTCACCACGGGCGGCGGCGTGGATAATTTCGGCCGTACCGATGGAGGCCAGGTCGCCGTCACCCTGGTAGGTAAAGACGATTTTGTCGGGGTTAACCCGCTTGACGCCGGTGGCCATCGCCGGGGCACGGCCGTGGGCCGCTTCACAGGCATCGACATCAAAATAGTTATACGAAAACACGGAGCAGCCCACGGAGGAAACGAGGATGGTATCTTCACGAATGCTCAGTTCATCCAGCACTTCGGCCACGATGCGGTGGGCGGTGCCGTGGGTGCAGCCGGGGCAATAATGGGTATGCACGTCTGAAAGGCTAGACGGCCGTTCATACGTAATCTTCTCTAAAGGTTGAATGTGATTTTGCTTAAAAACAACAGTGTCCATGATATGTTTTTCACCTTACCCTTAAACGGCAACAGCCAACTGCGCCAACAAAGCTTCTGTTTCGTGTTCCACTTCCTCCGGCAGCGGGATGCGCCCGCCAATCCGGCCCAGGAACTTCACTGGTTTATGAATACCAGCCACCTGGCGCACGTCGTGCAGCATCTGCCCGGCATTCATTTCCACTACTAACAGCGCTTTGCTCTTGTCGGCCACTTCGGCGAGGGCCGCTTCAGGGAATGGCCACAGGGTGATGGGACGGAACAACCCAACCTTGAGACCCTGACGCCGCAGCCGCTGTACGGCCGTTTGCGACACCCGCGCCGCCGTACCAAAGGCCACCAGAACCACCTCCGCATCTTCCACAAATTGGGTTTCGTAGCGCACCTCGTCCTGCTGAATCTGGGCCAGTTTGGCTTGCAGCTTGAGGTTGAGCGCCTCCAGCCCTTCCACACCCATGTACAGCGAATTTACCAGGTTACGTTTTCGGTTAAAGGCACCGGTTAAGGCCCAGGACGGCCGTTCAAACGGCAGATCGCGCATCGGGGGCAGTTCGGCCGGTTCCATCATCTGGCCAATGGCACCATCGGCCACCACAAAAACCAGCGTCAGGTATTTGTCGGCCAGGTCAAAGGCCAGCACCGTCAGGTCGATCGCTTCCTGCACGTTGGCCGGAGCCAGCACGATGGGATGAAAATCGCCGTGACCGGCCGTTTTGGTCACCTGGTTGTAGTCCGACTGGCTGGGCTGAATGTTGCCCAGCCCCGGCCCGCCGCGCATCACGTCAATGATCACCGCCGGAACTTCCGACCCGGCAATGTAACTGAACCCTTCCTGCATCAGGCTGATACCTGGACTGCTGGAAGAGGTCATGACGCGCACTCCAGAGGCCGCCGCACCATACACCATGTTGATCGCCGCCACTTCACTCTCCGCCTGCAAGAAAACACGATTTAACTCGATCATGCGGCGGGACATATGCTCTAGTAATTCAGTCTGGGGGGTTATAGGGTAACCAAAATACGCTTCACATCCGGCCCGAATGGCCGCTTCAGCAAAGGCCACATTGCCTTTAAGCAACTGCTTCGACATGTGCTAAGGTCTCCTTCATTTCGTGTTTAGGATAGCTCATCTCTCTTTGGGGCAGATCGCGGTATACGGTGATACAGCCGTCAGGACAAACAACGGCACACAGGGCACAACCCGTACAGCTGTGCTGCGGATCGACAAGCATTGCCGGTCGGTATCCTTTTGTATTCAGGCTCCCAGCCAATTGGATCACACTTTGAGGACAAGCGGGGCGGCACAGTTCACATCCCTTACAACGTTCGGCATCTATGACGATTCGTCCAGTAGCCATTTATTGAAACCTCCATAGGTTGTGTTGTGAAAACAGGAAATAGTGGGGTTAATTTCTTGTTCTCCGAAAAATAAAATAGGCCCACCAGGAGACAAAGTTCTGGTTGGGCCTATGGTTTATTAACGATCGGGGTAATCATCCACCGTCAAAAGTATGCAGTTTTAACCATTTTCAATGTAGTGACTATGTGCCCCTATCACAATGAGGAATGTCATAACAGGAAAAGGCGACGTCACTTCGTTCGTCTGCTGCCTATTTGCCGTCAATGGAAGGCGCGCCGGTCCAGGTGGGTCGCAGGTAAATAAACCAGTAAACCAGCCCCACCATCAGCGCCCCGCCAATAATATTGCCCAGGGTTACCGGCACCAGATTACGCAGGAAAAAGTTGCCCCAGGTCAGGTTGGCAAAGGCGTCAGCGCTGCTGCCGATCTGGCTCCAAAATTCGGCCGGGGCGCTGCTTTTTACCAGCAAGCCCATCGGAATGAAGTACATGTTGGCCACGCTGTGCTCAAACCCGGCGGCGACAAAGGCAGTGATGGGAAAGATGATGGAGAGAATCTTGTCGGTAGCGCTGCGGCCACCCAGACAAAGCCAGACTGCCAGGCAGACCAGGGCATTACACAAGATGCCCAGCACCAGCGCCTGGCCAAATGCCAGGTTCACCTTGGCATTGGCGATGTTCAACGCATTCTGGCCCAGCACACCGTTGGCAAAAGTGTACTGCTTGCTCCAGAGCATCATAACGGCCGTTGCCACCGACCCCACAAAGTTACCCACATACACAATGCTCCAGTTGCGCAGCAGCTGCCAGGTGGTCACCTTGCCATCAGCCCAAGCCATCACGATCAAATTGTTGCCGGTAAACAATTCTGCCCCAGCACCAACTACCAGGATGAGGCCCAGGCAAAAGGCCAGACCGCTCAGCAGCCGGGTCAGACCAAACGGCAGCGTACTGCCCGTGGTTACCGTCGTGGCAAAAATGGCCCCCAGGGCAATAAACGCCCCCGCCAACACGGCCAGGGCAAACATCCGCAGCGGCCCCAAAGTGGCCTTGGCCACCCCAGACGTTTCCGCCTTGCGGGCCATATCTCGCGGGACAAGTGCATCAATGTTGAAGCCAGCGCCCTCTTGCATATTTATTTACCTTTCACCGGCTCGCGTTCAGCTCTTGCCGCTGGCTCAGGTGCCCGGCGATGAAGTTTGGCGTGCGGTCCCACGTCTCTTCTTGCACGGTGCGCATCGTATCGGCCAGGGTGATAGTGCCGGTGGCAGCGTCGTATTCGTCAATGTAATCTGTGGGGATGAAATAGCGCATGGCAAACGCAACGCTCCACACTTCCAGGTAGCTGGCGTAGAGACGCAGCTCAGGGTTCACCTCGTCCGTTCGGTGGTGGATACGCAGCAGTTCGCCCAACTTGACGTCATCGGCGGTAACAACTTTGTCGTATTTTTTGAATTGCATTGTTTCGTCCATGGAACATTCTCCCTCTTTTGCTGGTATTGTCTAAGTGGTACGGCCGTCCGTGAAGTGACAAAAAGTAAACAAACCTGTGACCAATGTCATTTTAATGCTCAGAGGCCAGGCCAGGCAGCAGCCCTACCGAGGCGGCGGAGCGGACGCCCTTGCGAATGGCAGCGGCGACCATTTCGACCGCGAGATTGGCGACCAAATCAAAGGGGGCATCGACCTGCGAAGTGGCCAGAGCATACGCCGTGTCGCCATCGTGGGTAGTGTGCACCGGGCGAATGGCGATGGCCAGGCCGTCATGAGCACGCTGGGCCAGGCGGTGCGCCTCCACTTTGGTTAGCCGGGCGTTGGTAAACACAACCACCAGGGTTGTGTTGGTGCCTACCGGCGTCTGCGGCAGCTGGCGAAAAATTCGATGCGGATTCTCTTCGACCAACCAACGGCCGTTAGCCAACCGGGCACCCGCCAGCACCGTGCCATCTTCATTCACCACGTCCCCGATGGCGTTAACCACCGCACCGGCTCCCACCACCAACCCATCCATCTCGATGGAGCTCAGGCCAAAGCCACCCTTCATAATGTTTTGGAAGCCGCCCCACTTACCCACGGTCACGCCCGCGCCCGCGCCCACATTGCCCACAGGCACGTCGATGTCGGTGGCGTTTTGACACGCCTGGTAGCCCATTGCCGCCGTGGGTGGGTGCTGGCCTTCGTTCATGAACAAGTCATAGACAACGGCCGTTGGCACCAACGGCACCGGACGAATCGGCGTAAAATGACCGATATTGTGCTCGGCCAGGTAACCCATCGCGCCATCGGCCGTGGCCAGGCCAAAAGCGCTGCCCCCGGTCAACATCACCGCGTGGATAAATTGAATAGGCTTGTCGGGTTGCAGCAGCACCGCCTCCCGACTTCCCGGTGCCGGACCACGCACATCCACGCTGGCCACGGTATTGGGCGGGCACAAAAAAACGGTGCAGCCTGTGTGATTTTTGCTATCGGTGGCATGACCAATCTTCAATCCAGCTAAATTTACCATTCCCGCCCTACTCTTCTGGCACCCATTCTGTTCACTTTGGGTTGGGTTTGTTTTTCAGGTTAATCACTACACGAATTTCCAGCCCATTATTTCCAGCGCGTTAGAATCGTTTCACGCGCAAACATCTGCACGGTGATATAGATCAGCACCGCATCCAGAATCAACAGGACAACGGAGGCTACAAGCACCAGTTCGCTGCTCAACAAAAAGATGCCAAACGACTGCCCCAGCAGGAGCAAAATGATAGGCATCATCACCGCCCCGGCCAGCTGTTCGGCCGTTCGTGGATCGGTAACACGAGATGAGATCATCATCGCGGCACACACCGCCAGGACGGCCAGCAGCGGCCCCACCACAAACACGGCCAGCAGCCACATCGGGGCCACAACCTGGGCAAAAACGGTAGGATTGGTCATCCAGCGCACGGCAATGACGTAAATGCCAAACGAAATCCAGGTAACCACCACTGCGGGCGAAACGGCCGCTATCCCCTTACCCAGCAGCAGTTCAGTGGTGGTGATGGGTGTGGCCAGCAGCGGCTCCAGGCTGCGCGTTGTCTTCTCACCCACGATGCTGTAGGCGGCAATCGTCACGGGTATCATGACCGGCAAAATCATAAACATCAGGGTAAACAGGTTGAGCATGTACACCTGGGTGCAGTCTGCCTCAGACAGGCCCGTGCACATTTCGCCAAAAAACTCATCCGGCGTTTCAGACACTTCCATGGCCATCTCTTCCGCACTAATGCCGCGCATGGAGTACACCGTAATAAGCGGCAAAGCGGTTAGAATGATCGGCAGAAAGGCCACAGAGAAGAGGACCAATTTGTTCTTAAAAACCTCAGCCCATTCTTTGTCAATGATCGTTTTAATTTTGTCCATGGTCACTTTCCTCCGTCTCCGTGCGGCTGATAAGCTGGAGGTAGATTTCTTCCAGCGAATAGCGCAGTTCACCCACAAACTGGATGCTTTGTCCGCCTTCTACCAACCGGCGAATCATTTCCGGATTATGCTGTTCTGGCTCATCAACCGCCACCAGAAGCTTGTTTTCCATCGCTTCGATTTTCTTGACGTAAGGCAGCTTCTCCAGCAGAGGCAGGGCAGCTTGAGCCGCATGTGAAAGGTGGAAAACGACCTGACGGCCGTACAGCTGCTGCCGTAAACCTTCTGGGGTATCCAATACCCGCAGGCGCGTCTTAAACACCGCCACGCGGTCACACAGCCGATCCGCTTCGTCCAGGTTGTGCGTGGTGAGGAAGATGGTGCGCCCCTGCTCCTTCACATCGGCGATAAAGTCACGAACCAGCCGCGATGCCTCCGGGTCCAGGCCCGCCGTTGGTTCGTCCAGGAACAGGATGCGCGGTTCGTGCAGCAGGGCGCGGGCGATGGCCAGCTTTTGCCGCATCCCCTTGCTAAAAGTTCCCGCCGCATCGTTGCGCCGGTCCCACAAGCCCAGCAAACGCAGATACTTCTCCACCTGCCCGTCCACATCCTTCACTTCGTACAGCCGGGCATAGATGGCCAGATTTTTGTAGGCCGACAGCCGCTCGTACATGCCCGGCGTTTCGGTGAGAATACCCACGTTGCGCCGAATTTCGGTGTCCGCCTGCCCCAGCTTGTGGCCTAGCAAAGAGGCCGTTCCCGCTGTGGGCGCAATCAGGCTGGTGAGCATACGCACAGTGGTCGTTTTGCCCGCCCCATTTGGCCCCAAGAAGCCAAACACTTCCCCCTCGGCAATGGAGAGGGTCAGGCGGTCAACGGCCGTTAAAGTGCCAAACGTCTTGGTTAAATTGCTCGTCTCTATCATCTTAATATCACCATATTGGCTACGCGAAGTTATGAATATTTGCTGCGCTCCAGTATTTCCTGGCTGCTCGGCGGCGGCATCAGGCTGAGGGGCTGGAGTTCAGGCAGGGATTCGAGGGGAACGGCCGTTGGCTCCGGCCCACGCAGCAGAAAAATGATCGCCAGGCTGATCAGGCTCATCCCACCCAGCACCACCTCGGCCCAAACGGCCCCGTGAAGCGTAAAGACGTACACCAGCACGCCATCAATGGCGGCGTGCCAACCGATGCCTGCTAACAGCCAGCGGTATTGGCGGCGCACAAACACCTGCATCACCAGCAGCGACGCCGCCAGGTGCAGCAAGAGGGCAAAAACACGTTCCAGCGCGCCAAACAGCGCCAGCCACGCCGGAATGCCAAACATCCCCTCAATTTGCTGCGCCAGCAACGGCAGCTGATCCGCCGGGATTGCCGCCATGATGCCTTGAAAACGGCCGTTCTTGAGCCCCAGCAGCACCACAAAGTTGATCAACCCCAGCGCACCCAGCACAATGGCTTCTATGCCGCCGTGCCCCGCCCCCACCATCAGCCCCCTGCCCCAACTGCGGGCATCTTTGGCCCAAAAACGAAAGGTGAGGAAGCGGGTCACCCCCTCAAACGTGCCGGCCGACAACCCTAAAAAGAGGGCATAAAGCGGCAAATTCTGCGGCGAAAACCAGCCGAACTGCTGCAAAATGAGCCAGTTAAACGGCAAATGACCCACCTGGGAGAGGATAAATGCCGCCGCCCCGATACCAAAAAGCCCCCACCTCACCTGCCGCCGGGCCACAATCCAGCGACCCAACAAAATGGGCAGCACAATCATCAACAGAAAATTTAGGGCCAACAAGGTGGCAATCATTTTCGCCTCCGTATGGGGCCAGATTGTAGCACGATTTAGCCATTTTCGTGGGGCATTTCCACCGGCTTGAACAATGGGAAAGCTGTCTAATCGAATCGGCTCCGCTATAATACCCCGGCTCCCCCGACAACTTGCGATCCGCACCAGGGTGTCTTATTAAAACGGCCGTACCTCCCCAATCTGGAGTGTTTACGATGGATGATGCATTGAATTTCCCGTCAATTGAAGAAATTGAACAGATGATCGCCGCAGGCAGGCTGGACGATCTGCAAAACCTGCTGGCCCCGATTCACCCAGCCGACATTGCTGTGTTGTTGGAGGAAGTGGAGACGGAAACGGCCGTCACCATCTTCGAACTGCTGCCCATCGAAATCGCCAGTGAGGTGCTCGACGAAACCGGCGGCCAGGTGCGCCAGGAGCTGGTAGAAAAAGTCGACGATGAGCGCCTGGCCGACCTGCTCGACGAACTGCCCATGGACGATGCCGTCGAATTCCTGGAAGACCTTCCCGATGAAATCTCGGGGCGGCTCATCGGCCTCATGGAGCCAGAAGAAGCGGCCGAAGTGCAGGAACTGCTGGCCTACGAAGAGGAAACCGCAGGCCGCCTCATGACCCGGGACGTGGTTGCCCTGCGCCGCCAATGGACCGTCAGCGAGACGTTTGATTACCTGCGTTCACTTGAAGATGCTGAAACGCTGCACTACCTGTACGTGGTGGACCGCGACAACAAGCTCATCGGCGTGGTGCCGCTGCGCCAGCTCGTCCTGTCGCAGCCGGACGCCACCGTTGAATCGCTCATGAGCAGCGACATCGTCTCGATCAACGTCAACGCTGACCAGGAAGAGCTGGCCGAACTGGTCTCGCGCTACGACTATTTTGTGGTGCCCGTGGTCAACGACGCCAACGAACTGCTCGGTGTGGTCACCGTCGACGACGTGTTGGACATCTTCGAAGAAGAGGTCACCGAAGATATCCAGCGGTTGGGTGGTTCTGAACCGCTCGACCAGCCCTACTTTGCCGTCTCGGCTTTCCAAATTGTGCGCAAGCGCATCGGCTGGCTGCTGCTGCTTTTTGTCGCCTCCACCCTCTCTGGCGAAGTCATTCGCATGTTCCAAAACGAGCTGGACCTGGTTGTTGCCCTCGGCTTTTTCATCACCCTCATCACCGGCACGGGCGGTAATGCCGGATCGCAAACGGTGGCCACCATCATCCGCGCCATCACCCTGGACGAAGTGCGCCTGAGCAATCTCATGGATGCCTGGCGGCGGGAGGTGTCGGTGGGGCTGATGCTGGGGCTGGTTATGGGCGCGGTGGGCATCATTCGGGCCTTGCTGTGGCACACCGGCTACGAAGTGGCTCTGGTCGTGGCCCTGACGCTGCCCCTGGTGGTGATCTGGTCCACCACCGTGGCCACGGTCATTCCCATCCTGGCCGACCGCTTCCACATTGATCCCACGGTCATCAGCGGCCCGATGATTGCCACCATCGTCGATGCCACCGGCCTGATGATTTACTTTTCGCTGGCCAAGTTTATCTTAGGAATTTAGCCATGACTGCTTCAACTGAAATTGAAATTCCCGATCTGCTGGTGCAAAACTTACGTGCAGCCAACCATGTGGCGGTGCTCACTGGCGCAGGCATTTCCGCCGAAAGCGGCGTACCCACCTTTCGCGAAGCGCAAACCGGCCTGTGGGCGCAGTACGATCCGCAAGAGCTGGCCACACCGCAAGCGTTCCGGCGCAATCCAAAGCTGGTGTGGGAATGGTACGCCTGGCGGCGCGAGTTGGTGGGCCGCGCCACACCCAATCCAGGGCACGCGGCACTGGTGGAACTGGCGGCAGTGGTGCCCAAGTTCACCTTGATCACGCAAAATGTGGATGGGCTGCACCAGCGGGCAGGCAGCGAGAACGTGGTATGCCTGCATGGCAACATTGCGGAAACGAAGTGCTACGACCACAACCACCTGGTGCCCCATTGGCCCGAAAGCGACCGTGTACCGCCAATTTGCCCCATTTGCGGCAGCCTGCTACGGCCGAATGTGGTCTGGTTTGGCGAAAATTTACCGGTGGCGGCACTGAATACGGCCGTAGCCGCCGCCGAGTCCTGTGACCTCTTTTTCACCATCGGCACCTCGGCCCTGGTGCAGCCGGCCGCCTCCCTCCCCCTGCGCGCCGCCGAGCGAGGTGCCACGGTGGTGGAGGTCAATCCACAACCCACCCCACTCACCCGCTTTGCCGACTTTGCCCTGACCGGCCCGGCGGGCCAGGTGCTGCCTGCGCTGCTGGACCGGTTGAGGGTATAAGCGGCCCGGCTTTACATAAGCCAAGTTGTGGTTTATACTGGTGCCGTAAACGGCCGTACTGCATCCATCACGCGGCTGGCAAAAGGTCAATGGCAAACCAGGATTCTACTGAAAAAATAGTGCCGCTGGGCGTCGTTTTTATCACCGTCGGGCTGATTGTGGTGGTGGTCGCGGCGGCAATCCTGTTTATCCGGCCCACCTTGCCTGCGCCAAGTGCCGCCGTACGCACGCCGCGGGCGGTGGTGACGGTTGTGGTGACCCCCGTGCCCAGCGCAACGGCCGTTACCGCAGACACGAGCACCGAAATCACCTTACCCGCTGGATTTATCAGCCTGGCCGACGCGCCGCGCAGCAGCCTGGCCAACCGGCCCCGGCGCATCGTCATCCCCAGCATCGCCGTAGATGCCCCCGTTGTCGAAGTGGGCATGACGCCAATTGACAGTGGGTCTGAGACGCTTTACCAATGGCTGGTCCCGGCCGATTATGAAGCGGGCTGGCACAACACCAGCGCGCCGTTGGGCGAGCCAGGCAACACGGTGCTCAACGGCCACCACAACATTTTTGGCGAGGTATTCGGCCGTTTGGTGGACCTGGAAGTGGGGTCAGAGATTGTGGTGTATGATGCCGAAAGTCCGCATAATTACACCGTTGCCGAGATAGAAATTTTACCAGAGCGTGACCAACCGCTGGCGGTGCGCCAGGAAAACGCGGCGTGGATTCAGCCAACAGACGACGAACGCCTGACGCTGGTAACCTGCTGGCCGCACACCGACAATTCACACCGTCTTATTGTGGTCGCTTATCCAACCAATTCCAACTGATGTCACGTATCGGTATCAAAGTTTTGTTTTTGCTCAATTTTTAGGAGGTCAATCATGAATCAAACGAAACGTACTGGCTTGGTGGTGCTGCTGTTGAGCACAATTTTTTTGCTGGCGATAGGAACGGTACAGGCCCAAGACAGCGGCTCTATTTCTGGGGCGGTTTACCTGGATGTGAATGGCGACGGCCGTTGCTTCAACACCGGCGTCACGGGCGAAGTGCCCGTTCAGGGCGTTACCATTGAATTTGTCAGCAGCGACGAAGCGACGGTGGTTACGCTGACCAGCGGCAGCGATGGCACGTACGGCCTGGCAGCCGCTGGCCAAAGCTACTGGCGCGTCACGGCCAAACCCGACGCGACCAAATATGTGGTGACCTCAGAAAATCCACTTTATGCCCCTGTTTTCCCAGACAATGGCCTGGCGCAAACTGGCTACAACTTCTGTGTCAGCCAGGGCACCAATGCCGTGATTATTTTGCCAGAATCTGGTGCAGCGGCGGGCAGCAGTATGGCGGTGTGGGTAACGGCCGTTTTGGGTCTGTCTCTCATCGGTGTGGGGATTGTGCTGGAAGCCAAACGGCGGCGGAGCTAATTTTTGCCCTGGCTCGCCCGCAGATGGCATCAACTATCTGCGGGCGATTTATTTTTTAAGGCAGCAGCAGCACCTTGCCAATGTTTTGTCGATCTTGCAGGTAATGGTGCGCTGCGGCGGCCTGGTCAAAAGAAAAAGTCTGGGCGATTTTGGGGCGGAACAGCGCCTCATCATACCAGGCCACAATTTGTTTCATCCACGGCTGCATCATGGCCGCCTGCTCCCACATTCGCCCCAGGTTCACCCCAATCACCGCTTTATTGTCATTCATCAGCTTAAACGGCGTGTAAAACGGCACCATCACCAAACCACGAAACATCGCCCACAGCGAGCGTCGTTTACCCGGGGCCAGGCTGCTAACGCCAAAATGAATTAAACGGCCGCTTGGCAGCAGCAGTCGGTAATTTTTGGGCCAATGCACCCCACCCAACGGATCCAACACCAGGTGCACCCCTTTGCCACCCGTCAGATCCATAAGCGCACGCTCATAATCCCGATTACGGTAATCAATGGCGTGGTCCAGGCCATGCGCCAGCAAATAGTCGTGTTTTTCCGGTGATGCTGTGCCGTACGTTTCCGCTCCCAAAATACGGCAAATGTCCAGCGCCGCCAGGCCCACACCGCCCGCCGCGCCATGAATCAACACCTTTTCCCCGGCCCGCAGCGAACCCATCACCACCAGCATCATGTAAGCCGTCAGGTAGGTCAGCGGAATGGCGGCAGCATCGGTGGGGCTCATCCAGTCCAGCCGCTTAAACACCTGGCGGTACGGCACACACACCACGTTGCTGTAGCCGCCAAACTGGGTCAGGGCAAAAACGGCATCCCCCTCACGAAAATCCGGCACACCTTGAGCGACCAGGTCGATACGGCCGCTTACTTCATAACCCGGCACGTAGGGCAGCCGGGGCGCATCGGGGTAGATGCCCAACCGGCCTAGAATATCGGCAAAATTCACCCCGGCTGCCTCCACGCGAATGCGCACCTCGCCGCTGCGGGGAATGGGGTCGGGCGCATCTTGGAGGCGAAGGACTTCAGGGGGACCGGCTTTTTGAATCCAGATTTGTTGCATATGCGAATTATAGCGTGTCTTTTCGTTAGAAAAACTGTCAAATGTGGCGAGTAAGATAAAATCGTTTTTGGCTACTAACCTTTAGGCAATTTGTTTGATGACGGCCGTTCTCCCCAGATAAATAGTACCAATTGCAATGCTGAG
This sequence comes from Anaerolineae bacterium, assembly GCA_020848035.1. Lineage (GTDB taxonomy): Bacteria > Chloroflexota > Anaerolineae > Promineifilales > Promineifilaceae > Leptofilum. The sequence continues at coordinate 45,943 of JADLAX010000034.1, forward strand.
CTGGCACATGTGGTACCTAAGCGGGAGTGTCCCCAGAATTCGCGGCACTTAGAATTAGCAAGCAGGCCGAATTTAATGAAATCTTTATGGCCAGCTGGGGACTAAACCATGATACAACTCGACGGCATTAAAGAAGTGAAGAGCATGCAGAACAACCTGACCGTTCAACAGATTCAGCAAGACATCAAAGTGGCTTTAGAGACTGTAATGGGTGACTCCTCACCAGAAATGCTGGATGAAATGTCGTCTATTTTCCTCGAAGACGCCGTCCCCTTGTTTGAACAGATGAAATTGGGGCTGGCCACCAGCGATTTTAAGGCGATCAACGTGGCGGCCCATACGCTAAAAGGCAGCAGTGCCACCATCGGCCTGGAAAAATTCGCCGGGTTATGCCTGGCCCTAGAGCTTAGCAGCAAGACGCAAGAAACAAGCAAAATTGGGCCATATATTGCCGAACTAGAAACAGAGTACATCACGATCGAAGAGGCTTTACGCCATTTCCTTCTCTAAACAAACACGCTGATATTTTGGCATTATGATGCACGTAAGCAAACTTCAGTCTGAGCTTGAAAAACTGAAGCTCGATCCCAACCAACCGCCATCCCCAGAACAATGGCAGCAGTTTTTGCATCAAGTTGGTGGGGTCTTCCAGACGTACGAACAAAACCTGCTTGCCAACACCCTCATCAACGATATTCTGGCCCAGGCCTCCTACATTTTAAATCCCATTGAAATTTTGGAGATTATTTGCGAAAAGGTCGCCACCGCTTTTGGTGTGCCGCAAGCGGCGGTTGCCATGTTTAACGAAGAGGGCACAGAAGCCCACGTGTTGGCGGAATATTTGGAAGAAGGACGGCCGTCTGGCCTCGGCCTCATCTTTCCCATCAAAAACAACCTGGCCACCGAAAAAGTGGTCGAAACGCGTCAACCCCTTGTGATTACCAATGTGCAGACGGACCCGCTGATGGCCAGCACCCGCGAGGTGCTTGTTTATCGCGGTACCGTTTCCATGATGATTGCCCCTATCCTCGTCGGTGGCCACGCCATTGGCACGTTTGGCCTGGATTCCCTTACCGAGCGGCAGTTTAGCGATGTGGAAATTTCCCTGGTGCAGCGGGTCATGACCACAGCGGGCCAGGTACTTTCCAACGCCCAGCTCTACACCAAGCTGCAAGATGAGTTGGTAGCCCGTCGCCAGGCCGAAGCGGAGCTTTCTTCGCTTTACCGGGCGGCCACCCAACTGCTCACCTACGCCAACCTGAATGAACTTGGCCAACAAATTGCCGACAATCTGGTTGAAGAATTCGACTTTGCCGATTGCAGCCTGCTGCTGCTAGAAAAACCAATTCAGCTGAAAAACAACGCGGTTCAGCGCAAAGAGTGGGACGAAAACACGTTGCTGCGCGTGGCGTTTCGCGGGCAGTTTGCCCACAAGGTAGCCTCAGAAATTCCCCTCAACGGCGTAGGATTAATTGCGACGGCCGTTCGCAGCAACCAGGTCATCTACAGCCCCAACGTCACCACAGACCCACGCTACCTCTCGGTGGATGACAAAACGTGTTCAGAACTGGTAGTACCGCTGCGCGTGGGCAATGAATTACTCGGTGCGCTGGATTTGCAAAGCCCGGAGAAAGATGCGTTTGACGGCCGTTCCTTGACCGTAGTGCAGGTTTATGCCGAACATGCCAGCCTGGCACTGCTGAATGGCCTGCTCACCAACCAGCTGCGCCAACGGGCCGAAGAACTGCTAGAAGCCAAAGAAATTGCCGAGAAAGCCAACAAAGCAAAATCCGCATTTCTGGCCAACATGAGCCACGAAATCCGCACGCCGCTCAACGCCATCATTGGCCTGACCAACCTGCTGCTAGATACCACCCTCACCGCCGAACAGCAGGACTTTGTGGAGACTACCCACCGCAGCGGTGAAGCCCTGCTCAGCATCCTCAACGACATTCTGGATTTCAGCAAAATTGAAGCCGACCGACTGGAGCTGGAGGAGCAGCCGTTTAACTTGCAGCAATGCATTGAAGAGTCGTTGGACCTGATGGCCTCTAAAGCCAGCAGCAAAGGGCTCAATCTGGCCTATTTCATGGAGAGCAGCGTCCCCACCATCATCGAAGGGGACATCACCCGGCTGCGCCAGATTTTGGTCAACTTAATTGGCAACGGCGTGAAATTCACCACCCGAGGCGAAGTAGTGGTAGATGTTTCCAGCGAAGCCCTGCCGGACGGCAAGCATGAAATTCACGTGGCCGTCAAAGATACAGGTATCGGCATTCGCCCCGACCGTTTACACCGCCTGTTTCAATCGTTTAGCCAGGTGGATGCCTCCACCACGCGGCAGTATGGCGGCACCGGGCTGGGCCTGGCCATCTCTAAGCGGCTCACCGAGCTGATGGGCGGCAAAATGTGGGTGGAAAGTGAAGTAGACAAAGGCTCCGTCTTCCACTTCACGCTCCAAGCCAGGGAAGCGCCTTTTGTGGCCAACGGAAAACTGGCTAGCAGCTCACACCTGCTGTGCAACCGCCATCTGCTGATTGTCGATGACAACCTGACGAATCGCACCATTTTGACCCGGCAGGCTGAATCGTGGCAGATGATACCCCACTGCTTCACCAGCAGCAGCGAAGTTATTGCGGCGCTAAATGGCAACTTAAAGTTTGACGTTGCCATATTAGACATGCAAATGCCCAACATTGATGGCGGCATGTTGGCCCAAATTATCCGCAAGAAGTTCAGCAAAGCTGAGCTGCCTATGGTAATGCTGACTTCCCTGGGCCAACCCCTGCCCGATTATCAACGGAACCTGTTTAATGCGTTCCTGACCAAACCGGTGAAGGCCTCGATTTTGTACAACGTTTTAACGAGCCTGTTTAGCGCCAATGAAACACCCCAACCAACAGCAGATAAGCAAGATTTGTTCGACACCACCCTGGGGCAGCGCTATCCGCTGCGCATTTTGCTGGCAGAAGACAACTTGATCAACCAAAAGGTGGCCCTGCGCATGTTGGAACGACTGGGCTACCGGGCCGACGTGGTAGCCAATGGGCTGGAAGTGATTGAGGCGGTTTTGCAACGGCCGTTTGATGCCATCTTGATGGACGTGCAAATGCCAGAAATGGACGGGGTGAAAGCCACCCTCCACATTCGCGAGAAGCTAATCAGCCTGAAACAGCCATACATCATCGCCATGACCGCCAACGCCCTGGCCGGTGACCGGGAGAAATATATTAGCCTGGGCATGAATGATTATGTAAGCAAGCCAGTGCGCATTAATGAACTCACGGAGGCGCTGCAAAAAAGCTACGCCTACGCCCAACTAGCAGATTAGCGCCATGATTTGGCAGCAAACACCGTACACCTTCCCCCTTCTTGCCACAGCACTCATCACCCTCGCCGCTGCCCTGTACGCGTACCGGCAGCGGCAGGTCCCCGGAGCCATCTTCATGTTCCGCATGATGCTGGCCGTTATGGTTTGGGTCATCTTTTATGCGCTGGAGCTCAATACGGTCGATCTGGCGGGTAAGAATTTGTGGTCCAAAATGCAGTACATCGGCATTGTTTACATTGCCGTCAGCTACTTTTTATTTGTCCTGCACTACATCGGCGCATGGGACAGTATCCGGCAGACACGGCCGTTTCACCTTGCCCTGCACCTCATTCCCACCATTACCCTGCTGCTGGCCTGGACCAATGAAGCACACCAGTTGGTGTGGCAATCCACGTCGCTGCTTTATACCAACCACCTGAGCTTCCTGCGCCTCGGGCACGGTCCCTGGTTTTGGGTTTTTATTGGGTATGCTTACCTGCTGCTGCTGACCAGCACGTTGCTGCTGCTGCGCAAAATCACCACGGTCTCCCAACATTTTCGTGGGCAGATTGCCTTCACCATTTTGGGCAGCCTGTTCCCCTGGTTGGGCAACCTGGTTTACATCTCCAACAGCGACACGATTGTGGTTCTGGACTACACGGTCTTTGGTTTTTCGGTAACGGCCGTTTGCTTCATGTGGGCGCTGTTTCACTTTAGCTTTTTAGACCTGGTGCCAATGGCTCAGGAGGTTGTCCTGCAAAAAGTGGCCAGCGGCGTCATTGTATTAGACAACCTGAACCGGGTGATTGAGCTGAATGATACGGCCGTTGCCCTGCTCGACCAGGAAAAAAGCCAGCTGCTCGGCACGCCATTTACCTCCTTTGCGCCGGCGTGGGCCAGCATCCGCACCCTCTTGGAGGAAAATCAGCCTGGCCGCGTAGAGCTTATCCTGGGCGAAGAATATTTTGAAGCTTACGTCAGCCTGCTCGACAGTGTGAGTGGACAAGGCAACGGCCGTCTGATTACCCTGCACAACATCACCCAGCAAAAGAACACCGAACTGCTGCTCAAACGGGCCAAAGAAGCCGCCGAAGCTGCCGACCGGGCCAAGACGCACTTCCTCACCAATATGAGCCATGAAATCCGCACCCCGCTCAATGCCGTGGTGGGCGTCACCGAAATGCTGCGCCAGACACAGCTAAACCCCAACCAGCGAGAAATGCTCGCCATGGTCACCCAAAGCAGCAACAATCTGATGCTGCTCATCAACAACATCCTCGATTTTGCCAAGCTAGAAGCGGGTAACCTGGCGCTTAACAAACAGACGTTTGACCTGATCGACTGCGTCTCTGCCGCCCTGGACAGCGTCCGGTCGGCTGCGCAAGAAAAATTGCTCCAGCTAAACTACCGGATCGAGCCAGCCACCCCCACCGCGCTGGTGGGTGATCCGGTCCGGCTGCGGCAAATCCTGGTCAACTTGCTGGAAAACGGCATCAAATTTACCGAATCCGGCAGCGTCGAAATTCACGTTGGCCGCCTGGAGGATCAAGATAATTATCTGCTGCAATTTATTGTCATCGATACGGGCATTGGCATTGCGGCAGACCAGATCGAAGCGCTCTTTTTGCCCTTTTCGCAGATCGATGGCTCGATGACCCGCGAACACAGCGGCAATGGGCTGGGACTGGTTGTCTGCCAGCGCCTGGTGGCATTAATGGAAGGCAGCATTTACCTCACGTCAACGATTGGCCAGGGCACGGCCGTTCACTTCACCGCCCAATTTGCACCAGCGCCAAAAGACCAATCGCCCCAGGTTACGCTGCGCCACCACCAGACCACGCTGGTAAACAAGCGCCTGCTGCTCCTCACCCGCGAGGCCAGCCACCGACGGCATATCAGCAAAGAAGCCCGCGTGGCTGGCCTGGAGGTTTACGCTGCGGGCAGCAGCCATGAGGCCAGTTACTGGATTGCCAATTCGCAGCCATTTGACGCGGCGCTGCTAGATACGGCCGTCTGGCAAGATGAACCGTACATCGTCAACCAGCTGCGGCGGCCCGATACCAACACCCTGCTGCCGATCATCCTGCTTAATGCCGATGGCCCCTACCTGCCCCAGGACGCCGCGCCAGACACCTTTGTCGGCAGCCTGGCCCTACCACTCGTCAGCGCCGAGCTGTACGATGTGCTGATGAACGTCTTTTCGGTGGCCCATGGCCCAGAAAACAGCGACGACGGCGAAAGCGGGGCCAACATGGCCGCCCGGCTGCCGCTGCGCCTCTTGCTGGTCGAAGACAATCACCTCAACCAGCGGGTGCTGATCAACATGTTAGACAAATTGGGCTACCAGGTAGACGTCGCCGCCAACGGCCAGGTTGCCGTCGATATGACGTCCCAAATTGCTTACGATGTCATTCTGATGGACATTCAAATGCCGGTGATGGACGGTATGGAAGCCACACAACAGATTCGAGCCAGGTGCAGCACACGCCAACGGCCGTACATTGTTGCCGTAACAGCCCATGCGCTGGAAGGAGACCGGGAATATTACCTCTCGTCGGGCATGGACGCCTACCTCAGCAAACCGATCACGCTGAATCAGCTGGTTGAAACGCTTTACCAAAGCCGGAGCAGAGTGACCACCTGTCCCTCCACAACGTCGGTTAAACCCGCGCTCCCCAGCCGGACGGCGGGCAGCCCGGCCGATGAACCAGCCAGCGCCATTGACTTTACCGAGCTGTCCCGGTTGATTGAAGGCGATCCGAGAACATTCCTGCAGAGCATGGCCCCAATTTTTCTGCAAGACACGCAAAAAGTGCTGCACACCCTGAATCAGGGCGTCCAGGAAGCCAATATCGACGTGGTCATAACGGCCGCCCACACCCTAAAAGGCACCAGCGCCAGCATGGCGTGCAAAACGTTGGCCCAGGCCTGCCGCGAACTTGAAATGAAAGCGAGGGCCAATGACCTGACGGCAGCGTCCCAGCAGCTGCAAAAAATTATGGAAGAATACGGCCGTGTGCAAATTGCCCTGGCGGATCAAGTGGAAACGGCCGATTAAGTAGACAGGTGCGCCAATATTTACGCTCTGTTCATTTCCCAAATTTGCCAGACTGTTTACGATGGTCGACGCAGCATACCGCCCGAGGGGCCGGTTTGAAATGTAATTTCAGTCTGTTAGCCACGTTGTAACCCGGCTCATTTACACATAAAATAGAGACCGCCAGCTGGCCCTACTCATTTTGACGGCTGCTGGATGACGATACCCATGGTTAAAACTGCAACCTCTGGCAATCCCTATCACCTCAATGGCAGCCCTGGCAGCCACCTCTTTTTTGGCCGCCAGCAGGTGCTTGCCTGGATTCTGGACCAAACAGCCGGGGAAATGGCCAGCAACCAGCTGCTGGTGCTGCACGGCCCAGCCAAAATTGGCAAAACGGCCGTCCTCAAACAAATCGAATCCGGTGCCCTCAACCCACCGCTCATTGGCATCTATGTCGATTTTGCCCAAACGGCGCTAGACAGCCTCAGCGCCCTGTACTGGGACATTGCCACCGCCGCCCAACACGCCCTGGCCCGGCAAAACATCGAGCTGGAGACGCTCAACCACCCCGACTTTATAGCCGACCCGGCCAAAGCGCTGCAAAAACAGGTGCTTTCACCAGGCGGAAAATTGCTGCAAGAGAGACGGCCGTTTAACCAACCGATGCAGCGCCGACTCCTCTTTCTCTTCGACAACACCCACCTGCTGCTAGAACAGGTAGACAACGGCACACTACCCGCCAACACGCTGGCCAATCTGCACAGCCACGTCACGATGCCCACCGTAGCCAACGCCCTGTTTACCTTCACCGATGGGCCAGCAAACCCCGTCACCGAACTGCCTGGCCTGGGCAGCAGCCTGTTCTACGAACTGCCACCGCTCACCGAAGAAGAAACCGTTGCCCTGGTGCGCCAGCCTATCCCCTTCACGCTGGTGCGTGACGTAGCCCAATACATCTACCACATCACGGAGGGCTACCCCGACAGAACGCATCGGCTTTGCCATGCCCTGTTTGAGCACCAGCACCAATACAACCTGGCCCAAATTACCGTAGCCGATGTGGCCACCATTCATAAATTTGCTGCCAACGGCAGCGGGACCACGCCGTTACCCACCTATGACTTACAGGGAACCCGCTCGGTAAAACAAGCCTTTCGCCTGGCACGCCAGCGGGACATCTGGCAAAGTCGCTCATTCTACCTGCTGCTCTTTGCCATCGTTTTGCTGGGTGCAGCTATTGTGCTGTTTACGGCCGCTGGTGATTCACCCGTCAGCCAACAAATTGCCGGGCTTTTAGGCGCAACAACGGCCACACCAACGGCCGTACCGCCCACCCAGCCCACCATCGTGGCCGAAGCCGTCATTGCCGCCGAAGCACCGCCCACCGAAACGCCATTGCCCACCGCAACGCCCAGCCCAACACCAACCGCTACGCCAACCAGCACGGCCACCGCTACCCCCACCAACACCGCCACGGCCACCCCGGACCAATATCCGGCAATGCTCACCCGCCCGCAAGATGGCATGGTGATGCTGCTCATTCCCGCCGGAACCTTCATCATGGGTGCCGCCGAAAACGATTTCATCGCCGCGCCGGACGAAAAGCCCCGGCACGAAGTGCGGCTCAACCAGTTTTACATGGACAAATACGAGGTCACCGTTGAGCAGTATGCCGCTTTCCTCAACCGGCTGGGTGAACACGAACGAGCCTGCGAGGAAGTAGACTGCGCCTGGCCGCAGGAGTTAGCCGGGTACACCAGCTATCTCATTTTGCAAGACCTGGGGGATGGCACAGAACAATATTACGCCACCACTGGTTATGCCAACTATCCAATCAATCATGTCAGTTGGTATGGGGCTAAAACGTACTGCGAATCAGTTGGGGCGCGACTGCCCACGGAAGCCGAGTGGGAATATGCGGCGCGGGGCACCGACGACCGCATCTACCCCTGGGGCGGCCGCGTGCCCGAGCCAGGCGGGGACCTGGCCATTTTCCAGAGCGAAAGTTATGAAGCGCTGCGGCCGGTTGATTCACTGCCTAACGGGGCCAGCGCCTTCGGTATCTTTGGCATGGCGGGCAGCGTATGGGAATGGACAGCCGATTGGTACAAAGAGACGTGGTATGCGGAAAGCAATATCAGCAACCCCATCGGCCCAGAAACCGGCTTTGCCCGCGTTATTCGCGGCGGGGCGTGGCCTTACAACAACCAGGCTGACCGGGTTCGGGCAACCAATCGCAGCTCTTTATCGCCTGACTTTCTCAGTTCGGCCGTGGGGTTTCGCTGTGTGTGGGCACCGTGATCGCCGGCTTTGGCGCTTGCGACTTTTGCGAAGCCGCGTATGATTGCCCAAACTCTTAAACACACTTATTCAGTCAAAACAACTGTTTTCTAAACAAAAGTGAGGCAAAACATGACTAGTACCAGTGATTTACCCATCAGCCCCCAACTACTTGAGATTTTACGCTGCCCCCTGGCGGTCCAATCAAAAGAGTACGGGGATGATCCGGGCCAGTTGGAACTCGTCCACAATTGTTGGCTGGTTTGTGCCGACACCAACATGAAGTATCCCATTCGCGACGGCATACCGGTAATGTTAATTGATGAAGGGATGAAATGGCGCGATACGGCCGTTGCCGATCTGCCCGTCCCGCCACCCGCAGCCTGAAATGAAAACCATTTTGCAAATCGAAGATAACCACGCCAACCGCTTGCTGGTTGAACGCGTTTTAGAACCACACCCCTACCGCCTGCTCCATGCCGCCGACGGCGAGTCAGGCGTCTCGCTGGCGCTCGAAGAAAAGCCAGACCTCATCCTGGTCGACATGGGGCTGCCCGATGTGGACGGCCAGACCGTCGTCACCTTGCTCAAGCAAATCCCCGACATGGAAAATATTCCCATCGTGGCTATTACCGCCTGGCCGCCAGACAAAGCCCTGGAGATGGCCCAGCAGTACGGCTGTGATGGCTGTATCACCAAGCCGATTAACGTTAAAAACTTTCCCGGACAAATCGCTGCCTTTTTTACTCACAATGACGCCTAAACCCACCGCCACAGAAGCAGCCGCAACACCCAGCATGGTTATTACGCCTGCGAGCAGTTTCACATTTGAGCAGCTAACCGACGCCTACAACGAAACCCGCGTAGACTACCTGGTGCCGATGCCCATGAACGTAGCCCGACTCATGGAATACTGCCGGGTATATGACGTGTCCCTGGAAAGCTCGGTTGTTGCGGTGGAAGAGGACGTGGTACAAGGGTTGGGTATGTTGGGGGTACGGCAAGATCGCGCCTGGATTACCCGGCTGGGCGTGCTGCCGGTGGGCCGCCGCAAGGGTACGGGCAGCGCCTTGATGGCCGGTTTAATGGCGGGGGCCGAGAAGCAGGCCGCCAAAACGGTTTGGCTGGAGGTGATCAAGGGCAACCTCCCGGCGCACAACCTCTTTCACAAGTTTGGTTTTCGCGAAACGCGGGAGCTGATTGTGGCTCGTCGTGCGCCCAAAGCGGAGCTTAACGAGGCAACTTTTGACAAGGTGAAGCAGGTGACGGCGTTGAACCACGAAGACGCCATCATTTTGCTTTCACACCGGCAAGAACGGCCGAATTGGCTCAACGAAACGGAATCACTGCAAAACGTGCGCAACCTCTCGGCCTTGCTGGTGGAGCTGAAAAATGGGGGCCGTGGCTGGGTCACCTACCACGCCGGGCTGCTCCAGCTGACGCGGCTGGTTGTAGAAATTACCGTGGGCGATCCAACCGAAGTGACCGAGGCGATTCTGACCGTGCTGCACCAGCGGCACCGGCGGCAGGATTCCATTGCCGAGAACCTGTGCGAAGATGAGAAGTGGTTTGGCTTTCAGAAAGCAGGCTATTTTGACTCTTTCCGGCGCATCGAGATGAAACGGCCGTTATAACCTCAACCGTTCCCGCGTTATTAAGAGACCAACCATGATAGAACTTCCTCAGCCCACGGCCGTTTTAGACGCCGCCGTTCGCCTGCAAGGCATAGTCAACCAAACTCCCATCCACACCTCACGCACCCTGGATGCCCAGAGCGGACAGCACATCTTCCTGAAGTGCGAGAATTTCCAGCGGGTTGGCGCGTTTAAGTTTCGTGGGGCGTACAACGCCGTCAGCCAACTCAGCGAAGCACAAAAAGCGGCCGGTGTTGTCACACATTCCAGCGGCAACCATGCCCAGGGGCTGGCCCTGGCCGCCCAACTGCTGGGGGTCAAAGCCACCATCGTCATGCCGGAAGATTCGCCGCAAATCAAAAAGGCGGCCACGGCCGGTTATGGGGCCACCATCGTCACCTGCCCGGCCATCGAGCGGGAGGTGGTGTGCCGCGAGCTGATTGCCGAACACGGTTATACGCTCATCCACCCCTACGACAATCCACACATCATTGCCGGGGCAGGCACGGCGGCGCGGGAACTGCTGCAAGCGGTGGGGCCGTTGGACCTGCTGCTGGCCCCCATCGGCGGGGGTGGGCTGCTCAGCGGGACGGCCCTGGCGGCGGCAGCTGTTCAGCCCAACTGCCAGGTAATTGGCGTGGAGCCCGCCATAGCCAACGACGCTCAGCAGTCGTGGCAAACCGGGCAGATTGTGCGGTTAACGGCCGTTCCCCCCACCCTGGCCGATGGCCTGCGAACCCGCTACGTGGGCGAGCACAATTTGCCCATCCTGCGGCAGCATGTAGCAGACATCCTCACCGTGACAGAAGCGGAAATTGTCGCGGCGCTGCAATTTTTGTGGACGCGGCTGAAGCTGGTGGTGGAGCCCAGTTCGGCCGTGGCCCTGGCCCCGCTGCTCACTGGCCAGATTCGCCAAAAAGGGCAGCGCGTGGGGGTCATTTTGAGCGGGGGCAATGTGGATGTGGCCGGGCTGGGGGCGCTGTTTACCAATTAATGGGGCGCAGACAATAAAAGACGGCCGTTGTTGAACGGCCGTCTCTTGTGGAAAAAAGAGTCAATCTTGCTTAAAGATTGGCTCTTTGTTTTTTTGCAAAAATGTTCGGTTAACTGGTGGTGGCGTTTGGTTCGCCCCGGAGGAACAAAATGGCGGCAATGAGGGCAACGGCCGTACCTAAAACAAGCCAGAGCCTTGAGCCAGTCAACCAGCCACGCTCCTGCAACTTGCCTTTGATCTGCTGCCGTCGGCCCGCCCGGCGCATACGCTTGTTGTGGGTCAATTCACCCAGCTTCTCCCGAGCATACCCTTTCGCCTGGGTCACTTTGCCATCCACAACGTGGCGCTTCTTGTCTAGCTTTTCGGCCTGCTTATCAACCTGCTTTCTGATTTGTTCTTCGATTGGTTTTACATTTAAGGTTGTCATTTGAATCTCCTTTTGCCAATAGCGGCTTGAGTCCTGGAGTGGATCAGGCTTGTGTCATTTCTTCCATAACGGCCTGGGTTACCTGCCACGGCCGGAGAGTGACCAGCGATTCTGGCCTGGTTTCTACGGCCGTTTCGTCAGGCTCGCCGCTGGTATCTGCTTCAGGCGGCGCGGCGTGGCTTTGCCGGGCAGACAAATCGATGAAGAAGTCAATTGGACCCCACTCGGCAGCAATATTGTGTACCAGTTGGCCAATGGAACGACTTTCGTTATCCACCTGCTGCACCAGGAGAAACTGGTTGCCCGAAGCCTGGACCTGCGCCCGAAGTCGCTGCGCCGTTGTCACGGGAAGTCGTCCACACAGCAGGGCGACATCGGCCCCTTTTTGCACCAGCTGCCGGATCAGTCTGTGCAAGACGGCCGTGTCATTGCCAATAAGCAAGACGGCCTTTCCTAACAGCGGCAAACTATGTTGATCACGATTCCCTGAAATATCCATAATGTTCTTTTTGTGCGGTAGTTTTTTCGTCGAATAGTTGATCACAATTCTCCTCACTAACCTCTATGCCCTGAAAAGCGCCAGGCATCAGCTTTTCAGGTCCACCCGTTGACTCGCAATTACTGGTCTCATCATACTCACCAGGAACTTTTTTGTAGATGTATCACGGTAGAATGAGAAGATATAGAGAAAGGCACATTCTCAGATGTGGTTCTGGCCACGTTGGGCCGGATACAAAAAAGACACAGTTATCTCTGGCCAGAGGGCACATGCCTGTCTGCCAGCGGCGCGTCCACCCGGTTGGTTACAGAGCAGCTACCTCTGGAAAAACGGCCGTTTCCGTCCCCCAAATCCAAACCCAGCCAGCCCCAACCCGCCCGCGCAGCTCCCCGGGCGCAAGACCCCCCGGTCGTCACCAGCCTGAATTGGGCTAAAATGCGTCATGTCATGGTAAATTCTTCAAATTTTTCAACTTTCTCCGCGGCTGAAGCGCCGCAGGTTATTGCCCACTTAAAAACGCTTTATCACCTGGCCGTGTCGGAACGGGAAGCAGAACGCCAGCAAGTCGCCGTTTATTTAAATGATACGGCCGTGCAAACCCTCTCGGCCCTGCACATCCATTTTGCCCGGCTGGGCATCACTTCAGACGGCCAGCTGCGCCGCGAGCTAGACCTGGCACTGCCGCTGCTGGCCGATATGATAACCGGTCTTACCCAACTGGCGCGGGCGTTACGGCCGTTGGAGCTGGACAGTTTTGGTCTGCACGAAGCGTTACAAATGGCGGTGGAATCTGGTAGCCAGGCTGGCCTGGCTGTGCGGTATGAAGGCCACAGCGTACCCAATCTGCCGAGCGTGGTGGCCACCGCCCTGTACCGTCTGGCCCTGGCGGCCGTGTTGTCGCGGCACAGCGACAGCCAGAGCAGCGAAGGGCGGCTTCAGCTGCACGCCACGCCTGACGGCGTTTGCCTGATCATGCAAAACAACGGCGCGGCATCAGGGCCAACGCCGGAAATTTGGGGGCAGATCATTCATTTTGAGCAGCTCAACGGCCGTATCACGCACCACTTCAACCCAGGAATTGGCACAACCATAACGGCCGTCTGGCCCTGGCCAGACGCGGCGTCACAAAATCCGCCGGGGTGTAATCCAGTCCAAAACGAGCCCGGCTAAAATGCCAACAGTGATGACGCCCATCGTGCCCAGCGTACCGGCAATCACCCGGCCGGTGGTCGTGGTGGGCGTCACGTCGCCATAACCAATGGAGCTGGCGGTAATGATCGCCCAATACATCCCTTCAGAAAAGGTCAACAGTTGGTACCCCTCATCGCCCAGCTCTACGTTGGCCAACTCCTCCACCTCGTTTTGCAAACGGCCGTTTTCCGCATTGATAAAAAGGTAAGGGAACACCACCAATACCAGGGCCACCTGGAGCAGCAAATAGGCAAACAGAAACCGGCGGCTGCGGCGTACCCGCCGGATTTCGTAGGCGTTGGCCCGGTGGTGCAGCCGCCCCAGTTCAGCATCCTGCCGCAGCAGGTAAGGAGGCGTCAGCCGCAGCAGGCGGAGCAGCTTTTCCATGTCACCTACTTTTTCGTATTGATACAGGGCTTTGTGCAACAGCACACTGGCATGGCGGTTGAGCATCTTGGCTCGTTCGCTGTTGCTGAAGCGAGAAAAGTAAAGCGATTCGCTCATCTCCATGATGTGGCTGGGTGATTCCCATTCCAGTTTTTCCAGGTCGTCTGGCTCAATGGTCTGGGCCAGGAAGTCTGAAAAAAGCTCTTCCCGGAGCAGGGCGGGGTCTTGCTTGATGGCCAGCAAAAAAGAACGGCGTAGAGATTCGGCCGTTTCCGCGTCTGTTTCCTCCAGCTGAGCATATTGTTCAACAACGTCATGCACGCTTGCGTGTGTTTTTTTCGCCGGGCGGGGTGCCCTGGTGGCGGGGTGATTTTTGTGGCCAGTCATACCGGTTTGCTCCTGTAAAATATTTACCGCCGCCCACTCTAAAGCGAGCGCCCACGTTTTTCAATATATCAGGGTATAATGGCGCATACCGATGTAGGAAACGGCCGTACCTCCAAACCAGGCCGCTGTCCGATTCAATAAGACGTATCAAAAATAAGACGTATCAAAAAGGAGAACATGCCCAGCAAGAGCGAACCGACTTCTCAATTCAGCTCTCATAACCCCGAGCAACGACTACTCGCGCTGTTACAAAATATTTCGTTAGCGGTCGCCAAAGATGAATCGATCGAAGCCGCGTTTAGCGATGTATTGACCTTTATTTGCCAGTTTATGGGCTGGCCGCTGGGGCATGTGTACATCTGGTCACCGGCGGTTAACGCGCTGGTTTCCAGCCGCATCTGGTACACGGCCGATGCCTCTGCCATTCTGCCGTTCCGCGAATTAAGCGAAGCCACCGAGTTCCACTCTGGCGAAGGCACACTAGGCATGGTGTGGGATACGGGCGAGCCAATCACTATTCTGAACGTGCACAACAGCAACGTATTTGTGCGCAACATGCCCGAAAAGGAAGCAGGCATTCGCGCCTACTTCGCCTTTCCTATTTTGATTTCGAGCCAGGTGATGGCCGTGTTGGAATTTTTCTCCCCACAGTCGATTGCGCCAGACCCGGACATCACTTCTATCATTAACCACGTGGGCGCGTTGCTGGGCCTGGCCATGGAGCGCCAACAGATGATTACCCAGCTGCAAGCGAGCGAAGCGCAGCTGGCCGAAGCCCAGCGCACGGCCCACCTGGGCCATTGGGAATGGCATCTGGCGCGTGATGAGGTCATCTGGTCGGCAGAGCTTTACCGCATTTATGGGCTGGCAGTGGGTACGTTCCAGGCAACCTATGCAGGCTTTTTGGATCGCGTACATCCCGAAGACAGGGGGCATGTGCAGGAGAAGGTGAATGAGGCATATGAAAACGGCCGTTCCTTTGACTATTTTCACCGCATTGTACGCCCCACTGGCGACATCCGTGTTGTTCATGCCCGTGGCCGCCCACTGTATGATTCGGCTGGTACAATTATCAAGTTGCATGGCACCGCCCAGGACATCACCGAGCTAAAAGACGCAGAGAATAAGCTAGCCCAGTCGGTGCGCCAGCTGTCGACGCTGATGGAAATTGGCCAGGCTATTGCCGCCACGCTGGACCTGGAACAGATTTACCACCTGGTGCTGACTTCGGTACGGCCGTTGATCGGCGCAGAAGCCGTCATCCTTTTTCAGCACAAAGCGGAAATGCTGGAAGTTGTGGCCTTCGACCACACCAGCGTGCGCGACATGCGCGGGCTGCGCGTTTCGCCAACGGCCGGTATTGCCGGGGAAGTGTGGCAAACCAAACAATCGCTCTTCCTCACCGGCGACGACTGCACCAGCCGCCTCTCGCCACAGCTGGCCGACAAAGCCGGTTACCGGCCTGAGGCGATGATGGCCGTGCCCCTACGCTGGCGCGACCGCTCCGTGGGCGTGTTAGAAGCCGCCCACCGCAACCCCAACGCCTTTACCGCCGACAATTTGCGCCTGCTAGAAATGGCCGCCGCCTGGACCGCCATCGCCATTGGCAATGCGCGCCAGTACGAACAGCTGCAGCGCCGCCTGAGCGAACAAGATGCCCTCGTCACCATTAGCAACGCGCTCACCGGCACGGTGGAGCTGGCTGAACTCACCGACCTGATCGTCTCGCAGATTCAAAAAATCATCACCAGGGCTGAATGGACCGCCATTCATCTGCACCAACCGCGCAAAGGGCTGCTGGAAATGGTAGCCAGCACCGACCAGTCAATCGATCCCGACCAATATTCTATCCAGCCCGGCGAAGGCATCGCCGGGGAAGTGCTGGCCAGGGGCGGCGTGATCAACGTAAAGGATTTGCAAAGCGATCCGCGCCGCCTGCCCATTGATCTCCAGAACCGGACGCGCTCCATGCTCGTTGCCCCCATCGAAAGCCGCCTGCGCCGCATTGGCACAATCAGCGTGCAGTCAACCAAACCCGGCGTCTTTAAGGCCGACGATGAGCGGCTGCTCACCGTGCTGGGCGTGCAGGCAGGCATGGCAATTGAAAATGGGCGGCTTTTTGCCGTGCAGCGGCGCGCCCGTGAGCGGGCCGAACGCCAGCGCGAACGGATGCGCCATATGGCCCGGCGGGTGGTAGAAGCCCAGGAAGACGAGCGAATCCGCATTGCCCGTGAACTGCACGATGAATCGGGCCAGGCCCTCACCTCGCTGAAGATCAGTCTGGACATCATCCGCTCAACGATTCCTGACGAGATGGGGGAAGTACGCCAGAGCCTGAGCGATGTGCTGGAGCTGACCAACCAAACGATCAACAATTTGCGGCTGCTGTCGCACAATTTGCGGCCGCCGGGGCTGGACGTATACGGTCTGGATGCCGCGCTGGAGGGGTTGTGCCAGGATTTGCAGGCGCACACGGCCACGCGGGTGGTTTACCACGGTGCAGATCTGCCCGACTTACCCGATCTATCCGCCCTGGCGCTGTACCGTTTTGCCCAGGAAGCGCTGACCAATGCCATTAAACATGCCCGGCCAACGGAAATTCAGGTGGAGCTGGCGGTAAATTTGGATAAGGTTACGGTGCGGGTGACGGATAATGGCACTGGTTTTGTGCCACCCAATTTAGAAGTCAGTCTGCCCACGGAAGGAAGTGGTTTGGTAGGGATGGTCGAACGTCTGGAAATGACTAACGGCTATCTTATGATCGATTCTTCACCAGGAACGGGCAGCCGGTTAACGGCCGTTGTTCCCCTGACCACGGAGGAAAAATGATTCGAGTTATCATTGCCGAGGACCATAACCTGGTGCGCCAGGGTATTCGCGCCCTGTTAGAAAAAAGCGGGGAAGTTCAGGTAGTGGCCGAAGCAGCCACAGGCGAAGAGGCCGTGCAGCTGACCGAAAAAGAAAAACCCGATGTGGTTGTCATGGATCTGGCGATGCCCCGGCTGGACGGGGCCCAAGCTTCTGAGCGCATTCTGAGCCTGTCGCTGCCCACCCAAATCATCATTCTCTCGATGCATTCGGATACAACGATGGTGCAGCAGCTGTTGCGCCGGGGGGTGAAGGGGTACCTGCTCAAAGATGCGGTGACGGAGGAGCTGTTGCTGGCGGTGCGTTCGGTGAGCCAGGGCAAAATTTTCCTCAGCCCTACCATCTCAGACTCGGTGATGAGTTTGCTGATTTCCCCCCCCAGCAGCCGGGCAGAAACGGCCGTCGATCTCCTGACCGCGCGTGAACGTGAAGTGCTCCAGCTGGTATCTGAAGGGCACACCAACAGCGCTATCGCCGACATTTTAAGCATCAGCGTTAAAACCGTAGAAAAACACCGGGCCAACCTGATGACCAAGCTGGAAGTCAACGACCTCGCTTCGCTCATCCGCGAAAGTATTCGGCGCGGCTTGATTATTCTTGGTGAATAGGGGGTAGTCTGGTCCGCCCTACACCGCTTTGTTGGACAAAAAGTAGGGTAATTCCCCATACGAAATCTCTGTGCCCTGTGTCAAAATGGACAAAAGCTAAGAGTTGAGCAGACCTTCTCTTCAACTAACCATCTTCTCCCTTGCTTTCTCAGCCCAACAAATAGGCAAGGCATCTGCCACCTCTAGTGATTGACCGTAAACATTTATGTCGGAGCAAACAATAAAAGTTCTAATTGTTGATGATCACGAAGTTGTACTGCGCAGCATCCAGGCGTTGGTGAGTCGGGAGCCAGACATGGAAATTGTGGCTACGGCCGTTTCTGGACATGAAGCTATTGAGCTAGCCCAGCAACAATCACCCGATGTCATTGTGATGGATGTTTCCATGCCGATACTCGATGGCATCCGGGCGGCGGGTGAGATGAAAAAGCGGGGCGTGACTTCGGAAATCATCATGCTCTCCATGCATTACAGCACCGCGCTGATTCAGCAGGCCAGACGCAATGGTGCGTCTGGTTATATTGTTAAACAGCAGGCCAACAGCCAGCTCATCCCGGCCATTCGTGCGGCCTACGAAGGCAACCTTTCTCTCTAAATTCAGGCTGGTTTAAGGCCTGCTACACACCTTTTGCGCCAAAAGGTAGGGAATTTCCCCATAGGAAAGTAGGTTCATTCCCCATATGGCAAACGGCCGTTATCCGGCATACTAAAAGCATTAAGCAAGACAAAATACCCACTTCGCGTGAGAAGTAAGCTAAGAAGAAGAGCACTCACAGAGATTCAACACCAAAAAGATAAAAGAAGAAAAGGAGCAGTAAACATGATCCGTATTTTACTTGGTCATCCCTCGCGTTTGGTTTGCGATTCTTTACGCACCGCCCTCGATAATGTTGACGATGTCTATGTTGTCGGTTGCGCTACCCGAGCTGAGGAACTTCACTTTCTTCTGCCGCACGGCAACGTTGTTTTAATGGGCACCGAGCTAGAAGATGCTTCAGCGCTCGATATAATGAATGAAATTCGCCAGACCCAGCCACAACTCAAAGTGCTAATCATTGGCTTAGACGACAATCCCGACGTAATTTTGCGCCACATCGAAGCAGGTGCCGCCGGGTACATTCTGCAAGACGAGTCCATTGTAGACATGGTCGAGAAGCTTCATGCGGCCAGTGAAGAGAAAGCGATCATTTCGCCTTCAGTGGCAGCGGCTATGATGGATCGCCTGGCCCACCTGGCCAACTTAGATACCCCCCTGGCTTACCTGGAAGCCCGCGAAGTGCAGCTCAACGAACTAACTTCGCGAGAAGAGGAAGTTCTCGGCCTGATCAATGAAGGGCTTTCCAACCAGGAGATAGCCGATCGACTGTATATTGAATGTGGAACGGTGAAAAATCACGTCCACAAAATCTTGAAGAAGCTAGACGTCAACAACCGGCAAGAGGCCGCCTACGTGCTGCAATCCAATCATCGTCCTGCCTCAGCAATGGTCTCTGCCTGATACACCCAAACCCGTTCACCGTGATGGCCAGAAAAAACAGCAGCGTCAGCATCTCTGGGGAGAGTGCCGCCTGATTTGCATCAATCAAACCAAAGAACCACAGAGTGCACAGATTTCGCCAGCAGGGTCATCTGTGCACTCTGTGTTAGACATGCCTTCATCCCATAGGAGCGTTGAAACATGAGAATCGTAACGGCAATTTTTGCCCCTCAAGCGGTTGAAGCCGCGATTGAATACCTCACCACCAACCACGTTCCGCGTCAAAGCCTCTCCTTGATTGGCTCAGCCGCAGAACTCCCCACCTACCTGGAAGGCGAACCGGAAAAATCGGCCGTTTCTGGCGCACTGCTGGGGGCGGTTTCCGGCGGCACCATGGGTGCCCTGGGCAGCGTCGCCGTGTCCCAAATCCCTGGGTTTGATATTCCCATGTTGGTTTCTGGCTTGATGGCCACCACCCTCAGCGGCGTCGTTGGTGCTTATTTGGGCAGCCTTTACAGCGTCCAGGCAGACACCGAGGAGCAAATTAATGTGCACGAAGAGCTGGCCGCCGGGCGCGTGCTGCTGCTCGTCAAAACCACGGAAGATGCCGCCGACGCCATTAAAGAGCTGCTGGAAGAAACAGACGGCGCTCACGTTGAAATCCACACCATCCCCACCGAAACAGAAGACGAAGAAATACCCGGCACGCCGCCGCTCAGCTAACGCCTGCTTAAATGAAGGAGGATTTGCTTGCAGTTCAAGAAAATCATCCTGTCATTTAGTATCCCACACGAGGGCGTGGCGCGGCCCATGCTCTACAGAGAACTGAACGCTTACCATTTGCCCAACGAGACGTGAAGCGAAGGATTAAAAAATGAATCAACAAGAAGTGAAAGACCAGCGGCTGCCCAGTAGTCGTACCGTAGCTGAGCTGGAAGATACCGCCTACCGCCTGAGCCGAAACATCTTGCAAATGACCACCGAAGCCGGATCGGGCCACCCGTCCAGCTCGCTGTCGGCCATCGACGTGATGACCGCCCTCTATTTTGGCGGCATCCTGCACTACGATCCAAACCAGCCAGAGTGGCCGGGCCGCGACCGCTTCATCCTGAGCAAAGGGCACGCGGCCCCCGCGCTCTACGCCGTGCTGGCCGAGGCGGGCTATTTTGACCCCGAGTTGCTGCTGACCCTGCGCGAGTTTGGCAGCCCGCTGGAAGGCCATCCCAACATGCGGGCGCAGCCTGGTGTGGAAGCTTCTACCGGTTCGCTGGGCCAGGGGCTTTCCATCGGCCTGGGCCATGCCCTGGCAGCCCAGGTAGACAACATGGCATATCGCGTCTACGTGCTCATTGGCGATGGCGAGGCGGACGAAGGGCAAATCTGGGAAGCCGCGCTGGGGGCGGCCAAATACCAGACGGGAAATCTAACGGCCGTTTTAGATTACAACAAATACCAGCAAACCGGCGCGGTCAATGACGTCATGCCGTCGCTGGAACCTGTGGCCGACAAGTGGGAGGCGTTTGGCTGGGACGTGCGCGAAATGGATGGCCACAACATGGCTGAAGTGCTGGCCGCCCTGCAAGATGTGCGCCGGGTGACCAACCAGCCGCAAATCATCATTGCCCACACGCTGAAAGGGCGTGGGCTCTCCCCATTTGAGGGGGATGCAGTCAACCGCAAACACGGCGAACCGCTCGACGAAGCCGAGCTGGCCACAGCCCTGGCGGAGCTAGATGACCAGCATGCCACCACCGTGGCCGCCGCTCTGCCCGAACCCGACTACACCGCCGAAGACCGGCATGGAGAGATATAACGCATGAACCTTGGTAAAAAAATTGGCCTGGAAATGGGACCGCCTACCCGCAACGCCTTTGGCGAGGCGCTGGCTGAACTGGGTGAGACAAATACCAACCTGGTTGTGGTCGATGGCGACGTCGGCAACTCCACCCGCACCGAATATTTTGGGGATGAGTACCCCACCCGCTTTTTTAACCTGGGCATTGCCGAAAGCAACCTGGTCGGCGTAGCCAGCGGGTTGGCCGCCTCGGGCAAAGATGTGGTGGCCGCCAGTTTTGCCGCCTTTTTGCTGGGCAACGCCTACGACCAGATTCGCATGGGCATTGCCTATCCACAGGCCAACGTCAAGCTGGTTGGCTCGCACAGCGGCATCAGCATTGGCGAAGATGGCCCCAGCCAGATGGGCATTGAGGACATTGCCCTGGCCACCTCCCTGCCCCACTTCACGGTCATCGTCCCGGCTGATGCGCCGTCAACTGAAGCGGCAACCAAAGCTCTCTTTTCCTTTGACGGCCCGGCTTACCTGCGCACCGGACGGCCGAAAGCCCCCGTGGTTTACCCCAATGGCCTTGAGTTTGAGGTCGGTAAAGCCAACCAGCTGCGCGACGGCCGTCACGCGACGATCATTGCCTGTGGTCTGATGGTGGCAGCCGCCCTGGAAGCCGCCCACACGCTGAGCGAAGACGGCCTGGAGGTGCGCGTGCTGGACATGCACACCATTAAGCCGCTGGACCAAACGGCCGTCATCCGTGCCGCGCAGCAAACCGGGGCCATCGTGACCGCCGAAGAACATTTGTTGGATGGGGGGTTGGGAACGGCCGTAGCCGCCTGTGTGGTGCAGTATCACCCGGTGCCGATGCGCTTTGTGGGCATTCGCAACCGCTACGCCGAGTCGGGCGACCCGGCATCCTTGCTGAAAAAATACGGCCTGATGCCCGAAAACATTGTCCAGGCCGTACGGGAAGCCATCGCGCACAAAAAAAACAACGGGGACGGCCAGCTGATCATTGAGTTTTCAGACGAATAAAACGGGGCAGAATAAAGTCTACCGGGAAGGCACTACAAGCGGCGGGTGATTGCTCTGCCTCCGTGTAAGATCGCCAGGACAATCACCGCCGCGCCTACGGCGAGAACAAATTGTTGCAGGGCGACGGCCACGCCCAGAGCCGCCGCCAAGAGAAGCGAAGCGGCCGTTGTCAGCCCCTCAATTTTGTTCTCGCTGTCCCGGTTGCGAATAATCGTGCCCGCACCCAGGAAAGTTATGCCCGTAATCACCGCCTCTATAATGCGGATCGGATCCGCGCTAATCACCGATTGGTCCACACCCAGGCGGGTAACCATGACGCTGCCCAACCCGGTAAGCATCGCCGCCGAACCGGCCACCAGCATGTGGGTGCGCAGCCCCGCCGGTTTGTCGGCCGCTTCACGCTCAAACCCAATCGCGCCGCCCAGCAGCATGGCCAGCACAATCTCCCCCAAAATTTGCAGTTGCACCATCATACGCAGCTCAACTCCCATGAATGAAATTGGGCCACTCTTGAAGATTGGCCCAATCTGAATTAGCGGATTTCCCAGACGACGTGCACGTTGGCGGTGATCGTTTGGGTACCAGTCTGAATCGGTACGCTGGACTCCGGCGCAGCCTGGTCGGCGACACCAAGGGGGATTGGCCCACCGCCACCCATCTCAAGAATGGTATGGACCGGCCCCAGTTCCGCGCCCGCCAGCTGGGTCAGCTGCTCGGCCTTCGCCTCGGCATTGTTGATGGCGGCTTCGCGCGCTTCCGCTTCCAGCTCGGCGCGGTTGCTGATTTGGAACTCAATGCCCTGGACGTTGTTGCTGCCTGCGCTAACGGCCGTATCCAACAGCCCGCCCAACAGCTGCAAATCGGTCACCATCACCCGCACCAGGTTGCTTGCCTGGTACCCCACCAACTCGCGTGACTGGCCGTTGTTGCTCGTTTCATACACAGGCTGCAAACGGAATCCTTCCGTCCTGATGTCACTTTCGTCAATACCGGCCTCAATCGTGGCCGAGATTACGGCCGTCATCCGCTCATTGTTTTCTTCCAGGGCAGTTTCGGCCGTATCCGCTTCCGTCTGCACCCCCAGGCGCACCACGGCCTGGTCTGGCTCGGCCTGCACCTGCCCCTGACCCGATACCTCAATGGTGGCCAGGTTGTTGTTGGTTGTCTGGCCGGTTTGCGCCGCTACCGGCAGCGGCGGCGGCGAGAGCAGCGTTAGTCCCACGCCCATAAACAGCGAAAAAGCAAGAAAAAACGTGGCTAAAATCCACAGTTTGCCTTTCATCAGATTCATTACTCCTTTTTGACTCACACGTTCTGAACCCTTACGATAACACAGAAAAAGCCGCGATTGGCGGCTGTGTATCGCAAACATATCCATTTTTGTGCCTGGGTACATACGGGGCGGGAGCAGATTTGGGGATGGTTACGGCCGTTTCATGCCGGTGGCGTACCTCGTGGCCCGGTGAAGTTGTCACCGCCGAGTACGCGAAGTTCTTGGGGAATGATTGGGCACCGAATTGATGTTGACCCAAAAATCAAAAAGTTTTGCCAGCGTCCCGCATGGCCAACAGCAGCGGCGGCGGGGCAAAACGTTCGCCATATTTTTCGGTCAGTTCCTGGCTGCGCTGCACAAACGCCGCCACGCCGTAGTCGTTGATGTATTGCAGCGTGCCGCCCTTAAACGGAGCAAAACCCCAGCCAAAAATCGACCCGATGTTGGCGTCGGCGACATTGGTAACCACGTTTTCGGCCAGGCAGCGCACCGTTTCCAGCGCCTGGACAAACATCAGCCGCTCGACCATTTCGGCCTGGCACAGCGCGGCTCCCTGCGGCGGAAAGAGTGTGCGCAGCTGCGGCCAGAGGTGCTTTTTGCCCCCTTCGGGATAATCGTAGAATCCAGCACCGCGAGCTTTGCCGAAACGGCCGTATTCCTCCGTCAGCACATCCAGCACCGCATCCGAGGGATGGCGCGGCACCGGCTTACCTTCTGCCGCAAAATCCTGGCGCGTCTGCTCGCGAATGTGGCGCATCAGCCCCAGGCTCACCTCGTCGGCCAGGGCCAGCGGCCCCACCGGCATACCTGCCTGCAAGCCCGCCGCCTCGATGGCGCGCGGGTGCTGTCCTTCGCCCAGCAGCGCCAGCCCTTCGCCCAGGTACGTGCCAAACACCCGCGAGGTGTAAAAGCCCCGGCTGTCGTTCACTACAATCGGCGTCTTGCGGATTTTTAGGACAAAGTCAAACACCCTGGCCAGCGTCTCGCCGCTCGTCTCCGCCCCAGTAATGATTTCTACTAGCTTCATCTTCTCCACCGGCGAGAAAAAGTGCAGGCCAACGAAGTTGTGCGGCCGTTGGGACGCCCCGGCCAATCCGGTGATGGGCAAGGTCGACGTGTTGCTGGCAAAAACCGCCTGCCCTGAGCCTGTCGCTTGCCCTGAGCTTGTCGAAGGGCCCGCCAACACCGCCTCCACCTCCTGTGTCACCCGTGCCTTCAATTCGCGGTCCTCAAACACTGCCTCGATGATCAAATCGCAGCCCGCCAGGTCGGCGGCATTGGCCGTGGGCTGAATTCGCCCCAGCGTTTCGTCGCGCTGCGTTTTGGTCAGCTTGCCTTGCTGCACCCGCCTATCCAACAGCGCGGCAATCTTTGCCTTGCCCGCCTCGGCCTGCTCCAGAGTCACATCTTTGAGCACGACGGGGAGGTTGGCAACGGCCGTCACATACGCAATCCCATGCCCCATCATGCCCGCCCCCAGCACGCCCACCTTGTGCGTCACCTGCGGCGGCACCGTCTGCGGTCGGCTCGCCCCGTCACCAATCTGGTTCAGCTGAAACCAGAAGGCGTTGATCATATTTTTGGCAATCTGGCTGGTGGCCAGCCGGGCAAAGTAGCGCGATTCAATCCGACTGGCGGTGTCAAAATCAACGGCCGTTCCCTCCACCATGACGCTCAAAATCGCTTCCGGCGCGGGATAATTGCCGTAGGTGCGCTTGCGCAGCATGGCTGGGGCCACCGCCAGCAGTTGGGCCACCTTCGGGTTCCGCGGATCGCCGCCGGGGATGCGATAGCCGGGTTTGTCCCACGGCTGGGCTGCTTTGGGATTGGCGACAATCCAGGCGCGGGCGATGGCCTGTAGCTCAGTTACATCTTCGGCCAGCTCGTCCACCAGCCCGGCCGCCCTGGCCGCCGCGGGGTCCAACTGCGTGCCCTCGGTTAGCAGCGGGAAGGCGGCTTGCAGCCCAATCATACGCGGCAGGCGCGTCACGCCGCCCCCGCCCGGCAGCAAGCCCAGCGTCACTTCCGGAAAGCCCATCTTAATCCGTGCATCGTTCAGCACGATGCGGTAATGGCAGGCCAGCGCCAGTTCCAATCCACCGCCCAGGGCCGTGCCGTTAACCGCCGCCACCACCGGCACCCCCAGCTTTTCCAGCTGCCGGAAACCCGCCTTCAGCGCCTCTGCGCTGCGAAAAATCTCGGCGGCGTCGGTGGCGGCATACAGCCATTCCAGGTCACCACCCGCCATAAACGTCTTCTTGGCCGAGGTTACAATTACCCCCGCCAGCTTCGGCTCGGCCTGCAAACGCGCCAGCGTGGTGGCCAGCGCCACGCCAAATTCGGCATCAATCACGTTGGCCGACCGCCCCGGCCGGTCCAACGTCAGAGTCACAATCTGCTGTTCATCTTTTGCGTAATGAATTGCCATCCCTCTCCCTCACTTTTTCACCCCCACCCTGACCCTCCCCCTGGCAGGGGGAGGAAATCTGGCTCCCTCTCCCTTGCAGGGAGAGGACTGGGGTGAGGGTCCCTACTCCATGAACTAAACCCGCTCAATCACGGTGGCAATGCCCATGCCGCCGCCCACACACAGCGTGATCAGCGCCGTGGCCAGGTCGGTGCGCTCTAGCTCGTCGAGCACGGTGCCCAGCAGCATTGCCCCGGTCGCCCCCAGCGGATGCCCCAGGGCAATCGCCCCGCCGTTGACGTTGACGTTTTCCGCCCCCTCGATGCCCATATCGCGCATAAAACGCAGCACCACGGCGGCAAACGCCTCGTTCACCTCAAACAGGTCAATGTCCTTCACGTCCATGCCCGCCAGCTTCAGCGCCTTCTGCGACGCTGGCCCCGGCCCGATGAGCATAATCGTCGGCTCGGTGCCTACTAGCGCCGCCGAACGAATGCGCGCCCGTGGCTTCAGCCCCAGCGCTGCGCCCTTCTCTTTGGACCCAATCAGCACCAGCGCCGCACCATCCACAATGCCAGAGGAGTTGCCCGCCGTGTGCACGTGGTTGATCGTCTCGACCTCGGTGTAGACCTGCTGCGCCAGGGCATCAAAGCCCATCTCGCCAATGGCGGCAAAGGCCGGGCTGAGCTTGCCCAGGCCTGCCAGCGTCGAATCGGCCCGGACGTGCTCATCTACGTCCAGAATAGTCAGCCCGTTTTGATCTTTCACCGGCACGACGGCGTTGCGAAAGTAGCCGTTTTCCCAGGCGTGGGCCGCCCGCTGCTGCGAGCGCAGGGCAAAGGCGTCCACATCGTCGCGGCTAAACCTTTCCAGCGTAGCAATGAGGTCCGCGCCGATACCCTGGGGCACAAAGTTGATTTTGCTGCTCACCTTGGGGTCCAGCATCATTGCCCCGCCGTCGGAGCCCATCGGGATGCGGGACATGGATTCGACGCCGCCCGCCACGACCAGCTCTTCCCAGCCAGAGCGCACTTTCATGGCGGCCATATTAACCGCCTCCAGGCCCGAGGCACAAAAGCGGTTCAGCTGCACCCCCGGCACATCCACATCCCAACCGGCGTAGAGAACGGCCGTCCGCGCAATATCCGCCCCCTGATCGCCCAGCGGGGTCACACAGCCCAGCACCACGTCATTTACCTGCGACGTGTCCAGATTGTGCCGCCGCTGCATCTCGCGCAGCAGCGTGGCCAGCAGCTCCACCGGCGGCACCTCGTGCAGCGAACCGTTCTGCTTGCCCCGCCCCCGCGGCGTGCGAATCGCCTCAAAAATATACGCCTCGCCACTCATGCTCGCCTCCTCGGTTGTTAGCCGCGGATTGCGCGGATTTTTGGGATTTAGGATCGCTAAATCTGCGTCAATCCGCGCAATCCGCGGCCCATTTTGTTTCCATTCTACAGTCCTGCTTCTGTTGCTCCAAGAAAATTGGCTATACTCCCTGCATGACCAACCCAACGCTGAACGACTTCATTCACCTGGCGCGCGGCCGTCGCGCCATTCGCCGCTACAGCGACGAGCCGGTGCCGCCGGAACTGCTGGATTTATTGCTGGAAACGGCCGTCTGGTCCCCCTCCGCCCACAACCGACAGCCGTGGCGCTTTGCCGTGCTGGAAGCACCCGCCAGCAAGGCAGCGCTGGCCCGCGCCATGGGCCAGCGCCTGCGCACCGACCGCAGCGCCGACGGCGAGCCGCCAGACGTGATTGAGCGGGACGTGGCCCGCTCCTTTGCCCGCATCACCGGGGCGGCGGCGCTGATTGTGGTGTGTTTGAGCCTGGTGGATATGGACAGCTACCCCGACGCCCACCGCCGCCAGGCGGAGCGCACGATGGCCGTGCAAAGCGTGGCCATGGCCGCGCAAACGCTGTGGCTGGCCGCCCACGCCGCCGGGCTGGGGGCGTGCTGGCTGTGCGCCCCGCTGTTTGTGCCGGAACTGGTGGTAGAAACGCTCAATTTGCCGCCGGATTGGGAGCCGCAGGGCTTGCTGACGCTGGGCTGGCCTGCGGAAGAAAAAGAGAAACCCCGCGCCCCCTGGCC
The DNA here is from genome assembly GCA_020848035.1 of Anaerolineae bacterium. Lineage (GTDB taxonomy): Bacteria > Chloroflexota > Anaerolineae > Promineifilales > Promineifilaceae > Leptofilum. The sequence continues at coordinate 73,641 of JADLAX010000034.1, forward strand.
CAGCCGGGTGCACTTTTTGGACCGCCAGGGCTGAAGCCGCCCGGCTAGTTGGGGAAGCCCCAAGAGGGCTGGCACTACTTTCACAAATTCGATGACAAATCGGCCTTGTCCGCTATAATAAACGCCTATTTTCTATACTGGACTTGACCTCCTCGTTCCACGCTCTGCGTGGAATGCAGGCCGGGACGCTCCGGCATCCCCCACGCGGCGCGTGGGAACGAGAATGAAGAGAGCAGATGGACTACTCAAAACAGGTTCCGGCAGCGGAGCGGACGTTGAACATTTTGGAGGCGCTGAGCAGCGCGCCGGACGGGCTGAGCGCCACGGAGCTGCTGGAACGGCTGGACGACATGTCGCGCAGTGGGTTGTTCGCCCTGCTAAACACGCTGAAGGCGCGCAGCTACATCGAGCAGAGCGACGGCCGTAGCAAATACCAGCTCGGCCCGGCGCTGTGGGCACTGCTGCCACAAAAATCGCTGGGGCTGGAGCCGCTCATCACCGCGTTTACCACGGAAATGGCGCAGATTGATCTGGCAGAAACGGCCGTTCTCCTCTACCAAAATCGTGGTGAAACCGTTGTGCTGGCCCAGCGTGAAGGCATCAACCGGGTTCGCGCCGTCTACCGGCTGGGGCAGCGAGAAGATGCCAGTAGCAGTCCCGGTGGCCGGCTGCTGCTGGCTGGTTTGCCCAACCAGATGGCGCAGCAAACGGCCGTTTTCAACCAGTTCCGCAGCGAAGGCGCTGCCACCCAGGAAACGGCCGAAACCCTCGACATCGCCTGCCCCATCTGTGCCGACGGCGTGCAGCCAATCGCGGCCTTACAGTTAAGTTTGCCTCTTTTCCGCAGCCAGCCAGAAACGGTGGCGGCGCTGAAAAAGCAGGTGCAGCAGGCGGCTTCCCGCATCTCGTTTCGGCTGGGGGCGGCGGTGTACCAGCCGTACGGCTGGGCTGTTGGCGAACCGATCGGCCCCAACCGCGCCCTGAGCCAGGCCGAAATTGAGCACTTTTTGCAGGGGCCGTGGAGTGCCCGGCTGGCCTGCGTGCGCGCCGACGGCACGCCGCATGTGCTGCCGCTGTGGTATGAATGGGACGGCCGTTCCTTTTGGGTCGCTGCCTCACCGGGGGCGCAGTGGAAGCAGGTGGTGGACGAAACCGGGCGCGTCTCGCTGACCATCGACGAGCCGTGGCCGCCGCTGCGCCGCGCCTTTGTCGTGGGTCAGGCACACACGGTGGCGGCGGATGCGGTGCCTGGCGGGTTAGCCGGGCTGCGCCAGCGGCTGGCGGTGCGCTATTTGGGCCAGGGGGCCGACCAGCAGGCGGAACTGTGCCAGATTGAGGGGTGGACGGCCGTTCAAATCACCCCACAGCGCCTCACCGGGCAGCAAGGATTGGGCCGGGCATGAAACATTTTCTTAGCCACAGCGATAACGCAAAGAAAATAATCAGCAGATTTCGCAGATTACACAGATTGGAATTTCATCTGCGAAATCTGTGTAATCTGTTGATTTTCACTTGCCACAGCACAGCAGGTTGGATATGAAGCAGATTGATATTCGCGTCAGTGAACTGAGCCATCGATACGGCCGTACCCACGCTCTCAAAAGCATCAACCTGCACATTCAGCCGGGCGAATTTGTCAGTCTGGTGGGCGTCAGCGGCTGCGGCAAATCGACCCTGATGCGCCTCATTGCCGGGCTGCAAACGGCTACCGAAGGCGGCGTCTGGCTCGATGGGCAGCCGCCTGCCGCCGCCCGCGCCGCCAAGCAAATTGGCTGGATGGCCCAGCAAGCGGCCCTCCTGCCCTGGCGCACCGTGCGCGAAAATGTGCGGCTGGCTCAAAAAATCAATCCGCAAGCGGGACAGGCCACGCCAGACCCCGATGGTTTGCTCAACATGGTGGGATTGGCAGAGTTTGCCGACGCTTACCCGCTGACGCTCTCCGGCGGGATGCAGCAGCGGGCGGCCTTGGCCCGCACCCTGGCGACGGGAACGGCCGTTTGGCTGATGGATGAGCCGTTTGCCGCCCTGGACGAACTGACGCGGGAGCTGTTGGCCGAGGAGCTGCTGCAAATCTGGCGGCAGTTCCGGCCGACGGTGCTGTGGATCACCCACAATTTGCACGAAGCGATTCGAATGTCCGACCGGGTGGTGGTGCTGACGCCGCGACCGGGCACGATTGCCGGGGAGATCGCCGTACCACTGCCCCGTCCCCGCGACGACACCAGCGCCGCTTTCCAGGCACTGCTGCGGCAGGCGCGGGCGCTGCTGCGGCAGGAGGTGGCCCATGGCCAGTGAAAAAATCACTCATGATGCCACATCAGCCGTGCCAGGCACAAAAAAAATCAGCAGATTTCGCAGATTCAAAGGATTTTTCTTTTTCTCTGCGTCCTCCGCGCCCTCTGCGGTTAAATCATTTTTCCGGCGGGGCAATTGGTCGGGCGTGGGGCTGCTGGTGGGGGTGTTGGTGCTGTGGGAAACGGTCGTTCAACTCAGCAACACACCTGCTTATTTGTTTCCGGCACCAACGGCCGTTTTCCGCTACCTCTTCTTGCACCTGGCCGATTTGCTGCTGGCGGGAAGCGTGACTCTGTTTGAGGCGGTGGCGGGACTGGTGTTGGGAACGGCCGTTGGCCTGGCCCTGGCCGTGCTCATCACCTTTTGGCAGCAGCTGGAGCAGGGCGTCATGTCGTTGGCCATCCTCATCAAGTCCACACCGATCATTGCCATCGCCCCGATTCTCACCATCTGGCTGGGCTTTGGCCCCGCGCCCAAGGTGATCGTGACGGCGCTGCTCACCTTTTTCCCGGTGCTGATCAACGCGCTCACCGGTTTTCGCTCGGTGGATGGGGCGCTGCTGGATTGGCTGCGCTCGCTCAACGCCACGCCGCAGGAGATTTTTTTGCAGGCGCGGTGGCCGGGGGCACGGCCGTATCTGTTTGCCGCGCTCCGGGTGGTGGGGCCGCTGGCGCTCATCGGCGCGGTGGTGGCGGAGTGGATGGGCGCGTCCAGCGGCCTGGGCCGGGCGATGTGGCTGGCCTACACCAATCTGAACATGCCGGCCCTGTTTGCCGCCGTTTTTGTGCTGACGGGGTTGAGTACGGCCGTTTACCAAACCATCGTCTGGCTCGAAAAACGGTTTCTTTTTTGGGAATAATCTCTACGCACTCTCGTTCCCACGCTCCGCGTGGGAATGCGTCTTCAGCGCTCTGCGCTGCCTTCGGGACGCAGGAGCGTCCCAATCTTCATTCCACGCAGAGCGTGGAACGAGAAGCAAGAAGAGCAATTCATAGGAGACGACAGCGGCTGTCGCCGACCACCATGAATGAAAATCAGCAGATTTCGCAGATTCAACAGATTTTTTCTTTGCGACTCCGCGTCTCTGCGTTAAATTATTTTCGAAGGAGAAGACACTTTGCAACGCAACAAATTTATCTTTTTATTCTTCATTATTTTTCTATTCACCGGCTGCCGAGCGGAGGAACAACCCGCGCTGCGCGAGATGACTTTCATGGCCGGGTTCCGCCCGCAGGCTAATTTGCCGTTTGTCGGCGCGTATGTGGCGCAGGAGAAAGGCTTTTTCGCCGATGAAGGGCTGGCCGTCACCATCGAGCATTCGGCGGGCGGCGGTGAGCATTTGCAGCTTTTGGCCGCGGGTGAAGTACAGGTGACGACGCAGGATGCGGCCGTTCTCCTGCAACGTCGCGCCGATCCGGGCCTGCCACTTGTCTCCATCGGCCTGATTGGCCAGCGCGGCCAGCAAGCGTTTGTCGCCCTGGCCGACAGCGGCCTCAACAGCCCCGCCGACTGGGCCGGGCACACCGTTGGCTTCAAGGGCACGCCGCCACCGGACCTGTTTGCCCTGCTGGCCGCCAACGGCCTGACGGCCAACGATGTCGAGCTGGTCAACGTCGGTTTTGACCCGCGTACGCTGACAGAAGGGCTGGTGGACGTGTATCCGGTGTTCAAATCGAACGAGCCAAACCTGATTCGCGGCTGGGGTTTTGAGATAAACCAGTGGGAAGCGGCCGATTACGACGTGCCGACGTTAGGGCTAACCTACGTGGCTGCGGAAGAGCTGATTCAATCCGACCCAGAACTATTGCAAAGCTTCATGAACGCCGTTCTGCGCGGCATCGAGTATGCCCAGGCGAACCCGGACGAGGCCGTGCAAATCGTGCTAAAGTACGCCGGTGAAGATGCCGATGCCGCCCACATGCGCTTCATGCTGGACACGGAGCTGGCGGATGCCATTTCGCCCAACGGCTTTGGCTGGCAAACCGAGGCGCAGTGGCAGGCCCTGGCCGACATGCTGCACACCTACGAAGCGCTGCCAGCAGAGGTGGACGTTACGGCCGCTTTCACCACGCAGTTTTTACCCTAGCAACGTATTTCCCCGGGAACTCGGAGTTTCCGGGGAAACACCGTGAAGAGTATGAACATCTGGACCATTCTCCCCGTCAAAACGCTGCACCGCACCAAATCGCGGCTGAGTGGCGTGCTGTCGCCTGAGGCGCGGGCTGAGCTAACGCTGCACTTGCTGGCGCGTACGCTGGGACTGCTGTCGTCGGTGGCTGGGCTGGGGGAAACGGCCGTCATTACCCAAGACCCCCACGTGAACCACCTCGCCACCGAGTTTGGCTGCCGCACCCTGGCCGAACCGCCGGGCAGCGGCCTAAACGGCGCAGTGACGCTTGGTGTGGCCCTGGCAGCGCAAAACGGGGCCAGCCACTGCCTGGTGTTGCCTGCGGATTTGCCGTTTTTGCTGGTGGAAGAGCTGGCGGAGCTGGTTGATCTGGCGGCAACGGCCGTTCCCCACCCCAGCCTCATCCTCTGCGGCGATCGGCAGCAGCAGGGGACCAATGGGTTGATTGTGCCGACGGGGCTGGGATTTTGTTTTGGGTACGGCCGTCACAGCTTCCAGCGCCACCAACAAGAAGCCGCCCACCTGAACCTGGCCTGTCACCTCGCCGCTCTGCCCGGCCTCCAGTTTGACCTGGACACTGAAGACGATTATGCTTTCTACGCGAAAAATCACTGCCCAACGCCCACCTAAAAAGTTGAATTTTCCCCAAAATCAGATACCTTGTACTGGTTTGAACCATAATCAATCATTTGTAGTTTAAGAAAATAATCAGGTAAGCCTTGTGGGACGATTTTGCAAATCGTCCAGGCGATTTACAAAATCGCCCTACAACAGTTAGCCGATTTAATATTTAATCTACAACAGATTGAGAAGATTCTGCGGATTTAAAGCCATTAGTCTGTGTAATCTGCGAAATCTGCTGATGAAAATTTTGACTCATTCACTCAACAAGGAAATTTGAACCATGCAATGTTCCGTGTGCAAAGGCACGATGGTGCAGGAAACCACCACTTACAAAACAGAAATCAACGGCGAAGAAATTCTCATCGAGGATGTGCCCATTTGGGTCTGCGAGCAGTGCGACTCCTCGTTTTTGGACGATGACGTCATTGAAGCGATAGAAGATATGCTGGCCAGCCTGGAAGGTGGTTTAGGTGATGAAAATCCGCCGGAAGAAATTGAGCTGGATTAATTTGGCACTTTAGGACTTCAGGGAACAAGCACCGAATTGACGCGAATTTACACGAAAATTAGCGTTAATTCGCGCCAATTCGGTGCAAAATCAGTCTACCCCACCAAAAACGAAAGACGCATTCATATTTACGCAACGCAACATTTGCGCAACGCAGCGCCGCCATATTTCGTAGAAATCATTAGTTTTTGGTTCAGAAGGGCCGTATATGGGGCCTTCAATTGAAAAAGGAGCGAATTATGTGGCGTAAATGGATAGCTGCCCTGGTTGTGTTAGGTGCCCTGCTGACAGGCGCACCGGGCGCGTTGGCGCAGGAAAAATCTTACAGCGCCGACCGATTTGATGTTGATATTGTGGTGCAAAGTGACGGCTCGCTGCTGGTCACTGAGACGGTAATCTTCCGCTTTGTCGGCGAGCCGTTCACCTTTGTCTTTCGCGAACTGCCCACTGACCAGACCGATGGTGTAGAAGTTATAGAGGCGTCAGTTGACGGCCGTTCCTACCCCCGAGGCACCAACGCTGGACAGGTAGAAATTGAACCCGACGACAACATTCGTGTCACCTGGCACATGGAGCCAACGGCCAACACTGCCCGCACCTTTGTGCTGACGTACCGAATGCTGGGCGTGGTTCAGCAAACCGATGATGCCGATCTGCTGCGCTACCAGCCGCTGCCCGACGAATTTGAGTACACCATCGACAGCAGCACCGTCACCCTCAGCTACCCGAGTTCGGCCGAGCTGTTGGAGACACCCCAGGTCACCGCTAACACGGCCCAGGTGGACCGCAGCGGCAGTCAGGTGACTTTCACCCGGCAAAACATTGAACCCAACAACACAATGGTGTTTGAGATGACCTTTGCCAAAGGCAGCCTGATCGCCAACCCGCCCGCCTGGCAGACCCGGCAGGCTTCACAAAATGCGTTGTGGCCCGTTTGGGTGGGCGGCAGCGTGTTGGTTGTGGTGGCGGGCCTCGTGGGGGCCATTGGGCTCTGGCGCGGGCACCAGCCGCAGATGAAGCGGAGTACGGCCGTTTACTACGAACCGCCGACCGATTTGCCCCCAGCCATCGCCGGGGTGCTGAACGGCAGCGGGGCCAGCCCCAGTTGGTCCAACGCCCTGGCCACGCTGTTCGACCTGGCCGATCGCGGCATCCTCAGCATTGAGGAGCTGGAAAAGAAAAGCGTATTTAGCGGCAAAGATTTTAACATCGTGCTGCTGGATCAACCCGACACTTTACGGCCGCACGAAAGCGGTCTGCTGGAGCTGCTCTTTGAAACCAAAGGGATGTGGCACCAATCGGTGAAGATGTCCAAACTGAGCAGCGCCGTCACTGGCAGCCAGTGGAAAAAGTTCACCGAGCCGCTGGAGGCGGAAATTAAGGCCGCAGGCTACATTGATGCCGAACGCAAAAGTCGCCGCACGCAGGTGATCGCAGGCAGCGTTGTCTTTTTGGTCCTGGCCGTCCTCATCATGATTCTGACGGTGATCTTTGAAAACCTGTTTGGCATGTGGCCAATGCTGCTGGCGCTCAGCTTCTTTGTGTTGTTTGGCATCTTCATGGGTGTGGGCAGCAGCATGACGATTCTCACTGACAAGGCCAGGTTGCTGGCCAACCAATGGCAAAGCTTCTACCAGCACCTGAAGGATGTTACGCGCAGCAAAGCGGCCGTTGGCGAGACCAACATGTTCAACCGCTTTTTGCCCTACGCCGCCACCTACGGCCTGCTGCACCAGTGGGCCAAATTCTTTGAAAAAGAGGGTTGGACCCAACTGCCACCTTATTTTCATGCCCTCAACCGGGCCGACGACGGCGGCATGGCCGCCTTTGTAGCCATGACGGCCGCTTCCTCCTCCTCGGGTGGCAGCGCGGCGGGCGCAGGCGCGGCCGGAGCAGGGGCAGCGGGCGGCGGGGCCAGCGGCGCTGGTTAAAGCGGCTTTCTGACCGTTTCTTCATCCAAAAATTAAGTATTGTTTGGTACACTGGCTCAGTTTTGGGCGGCCGCGCCCGGAACTGAGTCTTTTTTGCAGCATCTGTACCGGTAGGAGCGTATGACACGACACTTGCGAAATTCTTTGTTTGTCCTTTGTCTGACCTTATTTCTTTTATGGGGAACGGAAACGGCCGTTTTCGCCCAAACCATTGAACCACTGCCCGACGATAACCTGGTGCAAAACCCGTGGTTCCGCAGCGGCAACCAGCCCAGCCTGGCAGGCTGGACCGACCAGGCGGGCAGCAACGTCATCTGGTCACTCAGCCAGAAAGATTCCAACCCCTCGCCAGACCAGGTGCAGGGCACCTCGGCCCGACTGGCCTTTGGCTCTGGCCAGGGCGGCGGCACTGGCCAGGGCGGCGTGGATGCCTACCTTTACCAGGTCATTCAGGCAGATGCCGCCCTCAATCACCTGAAATTTAAGATTCACTGGGTGACCGGATGGATCGACCGGGCCGCCGTAACGATTTATGGGGGGGATTCAGCTGCGGGGCCGTGGACGGCCGTTTGGACTCCACTCGACATCAATCAAGACACTTCCTCTGGGGCCATCTGGACCCAAACCGAATTTCTAGACACCACCATTCCCGCAGGCTTTCCCTTTTACAAAATAGAGCTGTACGGCCGTTACCCAGAAGGGCGGCAGCAAGGGGTGAAGTACACCGGCGTCTACTTTGCCGTCGATGATCGGGCGGGGGAGATTGTGGAAGCGACGGCCACCGTTGCGGTAGCGACCCAGCCTGCCCCAGACAGACCGGCCACCGGGCAGCAGCCCACTCGCCGCCCCACGCGCGGACCGGCCGTCCCGGCCACCAGCACCCCCCTACCCACCCTGACCCTGGATGAAGAATTTGGGGGAACGGCCGTTGCCGCCGTCACCACCCCTACACCAGCCGCAACTGAGCCACCAGCCCAACCAGAGCCGCCCACCCTCCCGGCTGCGTCCGATCCAACACCCGGCAGCAATCAGCCAAGCACCATTTACCTGGTACTCATCGTTGTGCTTCTCTTGCTGGTCATTGTGATGGGAATCGGCTGGGCACGCGCTGCCCGCCGCTAAACACGTTCCACGGGGGAACAAAAAAGGTAAAAAAAGACCGGAGGGCAGCCCCTCCGGTCTTTTTATTTACGCTTCGTCGCCCGCGTTGGCAAAGCTGTCGCGCAGCTTCTTGGCCCCGAGGCGGGAAAGCAGCCCGCTGCTGTCGCTGGCCTGCCGCAGCGTTTCGGGCAGCAGCTGAGCCAGCAGCAGCGTCGCCAGCGCCGAGTTTTGGTCGCCGCCGCTCTGGTTTACGATGATGGGCCGCGGCGCGCTGCGCAGCAGCTCCTCAGCCACGCCCAGCCGCTTCACCGCCAGTTCGTACTGCAGCACCGCCTGGTTGTCCTTATACGACTGGCCCAACCGGTGCAGCGCCCGCGCCTCGTTTTCAGCCGACTTCAGCTCAGCACGGCCCTCGGCTTCAATCTCCAGCCGGATTTTTTCCGCCTCGGCTTCACGCTGCTGCAGCATCTGGGCCACGCTTTCCCGCGCCTTGTTGATCGCTTCCTGCACGGCAATGCGCTTCTCGTCGCCTTCCTTCTTGGCCCGCTCAATTTCCAACAGCAGAGTATCCTGACGCCGCTTGCGAATAAGTTCCCACTCTTTCTCGTAGGCCACCAGCTCCTTAGCCACCCGCTCACGCGTGGAAAGATTTTGCTGGTATTGGTTCGGCAGCTGCACATCGGGAATGTTGGCCCCGGTGATTTTGACGCCGTAGCGGCTCATTTGCCGGTTCAGCAGCTCGCGCATATCGTCCACATTGCTGCCGCGCAGGTCGTAGGCGTTGGCTGTTTCCACCCGGCGGCTGCGGTTGCGAATGGCGTCCTGCACCGCGCTGCTCAGCACCATATCGAAGTTGCTGGCACCGATGTGGCGCACAAACAGCACCGGGTCAATGATGCGAAACTTCAGAAAGAACTCAATCGACTTCAGCGGCACGTTTTCCTGCGTGGGGCAGGCCAACACGGGCGCGGTGTAGGGAATCTCTGTCGAGGTATCGACGATAAATTCCACCTTTTCCCACGGCCACCACAGCAGGCGGCGGCCCGGCTTGAGCGTTTCTTCAATTTTGCCCCAGCGGGACAACACCCCAGTCGTACCCTGCTCAATTTCTACGATAGCGCTGCGCCACCAGGCAAACACCCCAATGAGGCTAAACACGAGGACACTAACTAACGCCAGACCAATCCCGGCAGCCCTAAAACCAAACAACAGCAGATTGGTAACCAGCGAGTAAAACGCGAGGGCAAACCAGATCATCCAGCCCATGCGCCGACTATCTTTGGGAATGACCACGGGCACCAGAGACCCGGCATCACCAGAGCGGAGCAGCCGCTGGATATTGTCCCAGGTACCAACTACTTCTTTAATCCGTGAAAAACTGCTGGTGACAGCCATTAGTTTCCTCCTTGGTCGCTGTTTTCAGCTTCAGCAACGGCCGCTGGGGGCAAAACAGCCTCGACGCCCTGGATCACCGTGGGATCAATTTCGGCCATGGACAACAGCTCTTCATCCTGTTCTACCAGTTTGTTAAGCTGGACCGTGCGCTCCTTGATGCGTGCCATGATGTCCTTAGCACGGGCGCGAATGGCGCGAATATCGGCTTCGGTGTAGAGCGGCTTGTCTTCAATGCCCATCATGTGGCGGGCCACGGCCATGAAGTCGATGTTATTTTGGTCGGCCGCACCCAGGTTGACGATTTGGGGGAGCTTGTCGGCAACGGCCGTAATCCTATCCAGCACCTCACGTTTGTAGCGATACTCCAAAATTTCCGGGTAGTAGGCACTGTTCACCGTGCGAATGTCCAGCGCCTGCGCTTCCAGCAGCGCCGCGTTGGCCTGCGCCTCGCTGCGCGCCTCGATGAGCAGCTGGCGGGCATAGGCATTGGCCTGGTTGATCGCCTTCTCGTGTGCTGTGTCAATCTGCGCCTGCGACGTCGCAATTTCCGCGCGAATTTCAGACAACGTTTGCCGCAGCGAAGCCAGTTCTTTGTTCAGGTCGCCTTCGTCCTGGCTTTTGCGCAGCTCCAGCTCGTACTGGTAGGTGTACGCTTCTTTGGCCACCTTCACCACCTCGGCGGCGGCCAGGTCCATGCGGTATTCCTGGCTGGACGGCTCGGCGTGGGTGATATTGGCGTTAACAAACCGCACCGCAGGCAAAAACTGGCGATTGAGCGTCTCCAACATCCCTTGGGTGGTTTCGCCAATCAGGTCGTAGATTTCCTCCGCTTTTTGCTCGTAAATAAGGGCGCGGGTGACTTCGCTAATCGCATTGTCCAGCTTCTCCGAGAAGCCGTTGACCCCGCCGAGGGTGAAGATGAACTCCACCGGGTTCTCAATGCGAAACTGCAAAAACAGGTCCACCGAGGCGTTGACCCGGCTGGCCGTCGGTGCTTCGCGGATGGGTGCGTTGTACGGGTATTCCTTGGTTGTGTTGACGAGGTAGCTCACCTTGCGCCGGGGATGAAAGCCCAAAAACTTGCGGCCCGGGCCAACCGTTTCCTCCAGCTTACCAAACTTGGTGATGAGCGCCTGGCTGCCGTCTGGCACCATGACGATGCGGGCGCGGGCCACGTTGAGCACGGCCAAAGCCAGCACCAGCAAAAAGTAATGCGGCCCAAAAAAGGCCGTGGCAATACCGGAGCCAAACAGGGCATCAAACGCGCCGCTCATCAGCTGCCCCACCAGGCCAAAAAAGAATAAGACGGCCGGGAAGGTGAGGGCAAAAAAGTAGGAGCCGGAGCGTTTGGGGATTACCACGGGCGAAATGACGTTGGCGGCCTCTTGCCGCGTCTCCGTTTCCGACCGGGTAAAGCTGCGGTTCAACACCTCGGCCGCTTCTTCCAACGTGGAAGCCATTTGCGAGATTTTGGTAACGGCCGATTCCCCGCCCTGGCGGGCCGAGATGAAGTCCCTGGCGTCTATCTGGAACTGCTCAAACGCATCCGATTGAACAAATTCCGAAACACCGCGGACAATGGTTTGTACATTGGCCATGCGTGTCCTCCTTTTCCGGCTGTGGTGGGCCGGATTCCACTAAATTGACCACAAAGAGCGACAAACTTCCTTGTTTAGCGCTCTCTGGTTTCAATTTAGCACAACGGAGGAGGACTTTTCAATGTCAATTTCCAGGGACAGGTCATGGACACACAATATACGCGAACCAATTGCTTTAGTTGCGGCTGTAAAAGCCTAGCAGAGCCAACACGCCGTCCAGGTTTTGAGAAAAATCGGTCTGGGTGTGGGTGGCCAACTCCACGGTAAACGAGGGGACGTTTTGCGTGGCCAGCCAGTCACTGGCGTCACCGCTGACCGGGTAGGCGCTGAAGGCCCCAAATACTTCGTAGCCAGCGGCACGGCCGTATACCTCAGCAATTTCGCGGGAGGGCAAAAAGGTCTCATCACAGCCGCCCACGTACAGCCCATCGGCTTTGCTGTGCCAAAAGACCACCGTCTTCGGTGCTTCGCGCAAGAAAAACGCCCGCAAGGCGGCCGTTTCTGGTTCGGAAAAGGGTACGGTGCCACCGCTGACCAGCGTGTTGCCCCACAGCGCTTCCTGCTGCCAGCCGCAGGCCCAGTTGCGATTCAGATCAACCTGGTTGGCATTGAAGCGACCTGGTTCGGTATCGGCGGCAACATCCTGGGGGGTGAAACGGCCGTCTACCCCGGTTACAAAAAACTGCCCATCGGGATTGGCCGAGGGAATGATGTAGAGCGACACATTGCTGGGAATCTGGTCTGGATTGGCCAGGAAGTAGTCGATCATCTCGTAGGCCAGCAGGATGGTGTTCCACTCGTAACCGCCGTGCATACCACCGACCATCACCACCACATCGCGGCCAAAGCCAAAGCGGTAACTTTCGATGGGCCGCCCACCCGCCGACGTGCCAATCGTTTGGGCGACGCCATAGGCGGCAAAGGTGGCCGTGGGTTCAGGTGTTATCTGCGCAATAACGCTGGTGGGCGGCGGGGCATCCGCAGTGGGCTGGAGCGTGGGGGTGGGCACGGCCGTTTGGGTGGCTGGCAGCGGTTGGCTGGTTAGCAAGGGCTGTGCCGTGGGAGCAACGGCCGTATCTGCCGACTGAACCGGCAAACTGGCGGGAACGGCCGCAGGCGCTGGGGTGCACCCAACCCAAAAGATCGTCAGGACAAGCCAAAAACAAGAAAGCTGCCGCATGGTTAATTTTGTTCCTCTTGGTTGGCAATGTAGCGCATGACGGCTTTCAGCGCCGCCAGGTTTTGTTCGAAATCGGTCGCGGTGTAATCGGTGAGCAGCACGGAGATGGCCGGGATACCCTGTTTGTCTAGCCAGTTGGTAGCATCGCCGTGCACCTCGGTGTTCACCAGGTCTTCAAAGTCGGCGATGCGGTATTCGGTGGCCCCACCGTAGATATCGGCCAAAGTTTGGGAAACGGCCGTTCCTTCCGAACACTCCCCCGGTGAAACCAATCCTTCGGCCGCCCGGGCCTGCCAGAAAACCACGCCAGCGGCATCTACGGCCACAATAAAATCGGCCAGGGCACGCACTTCTGGCTCAGAAAACGGCTCCACGCCGCCTAACCCGTCGGGTGAATCGCTGCCCCAGGGTGGATTGGGCACCCAGCGGCAGTCCCAGTTACGGTTGAGATCGACCCCATTGCCGTTTAACCGGCCCGCCAGCTGCCCCGGCGCGCGCGGGCTGTCAGGGTTGGCGTTGGGGATGATCACCAGGGTAAGTTCCGGCGGCACCTCGTCTAGATGTTCCGAAAAATAGTCTATCATCTGGTTGGCCAGGTCCACCGTGCCGGGGGCAAAACCCGAATGCAGGCCACCGATAAAAATAAGCACCGCAGGGCCGGTGCCAAGGCGCACCAGTTCAATCGGGTTCCCCCCAGCCGATTGGCCGAGGGTAGCGGCGACCGGCGTGGGCAGCGCGGTCAGTCGGGTGGGGGTGACGCTGGGGGATCGAGTGGCGGTGGCGGTGGCTTCGGCCGTCGACGTAGCGGTGGCCGGGTCCGCCGGAATGATTTGTGTCGGCACGATCAGGCTGACCCGTTCGGCCGTTGGTGTTGCCTCGGTGGTATTTAGAAATCGGGTGCTCCAAATGAGACCGGCAACCACCACCAGGCCCAGCAGGGCCAGGGCCGCCCAGGGCCACGGCCGTTGCTGAACCGGATCTTCTGGCGGCAGAGAATCGGAAACGGCCGTTACGTCATCAACCAGCGGTAGTGCGCCCTGGGTGGGTGCTTCCGCCACCGACATAGGCTGGCTGCGCTGGGTGAACCCTTCAGGCAAAAGGGGCAGCGGGGCGAGGCCAGGCAACGTCTGGCTGATCGCCTGCGTCAGCTCGGTGGCCGTGCCAAAGCGCTCGTTGCGCTCCTTGGCCAGCACCCGCTGGATGACGGTCTCAAATTCGTCGGGCAGCTCGGGTTTGAGTTCGCGAATGTGCGGGATGGGGTTCAGCACGTGGGCCATCATCTGCTTCACCGGCGTGTCGGCGCGAAACGGCTTGCGCCCGGTGAGCATTTCAAAGAGGATGATGCCCAGGGTATAGACATCGGAACGGCCGTCCAGCGCCTTCTCACCATGAATTTGTTCGGGGCTCATGTACGCCGGGGTGCCAATCACACCGCTGCCGGTCAGATTGGTGCTGCTGCCCTGGGCCAGCTTCACGATGCCAAAATCGGTCAGAAAAGCGTTGTTGTACTGGTCGAAGAGGATATTGCCCGGCTTGAGGTCGCGGTGAATGACACCCAGCTGGTGCGCATGGTCCAATGCCCCGGCCAGACGCTGAATGATGGGAACGGCCGTTGTCAGGGACATCGGCCCGGCAATGATGCGGTCGGCCAGGGTGCCGCCGGGCATGAGGCGCATCACCAGGTAGGGTTGGCCATCGGCTTCGCCATAGTCGTACACGGGCACGATGGCCGGATGCTCCAGCGTGGCAATGATACGCGCCTCACGCTCAAAGCGGCCGCGGAAGGTGGGATCGTCCATCAACGCCTGGGACATCACCTTCAGGGCCACCTTGCGGCCAAAGCGGGGATCATTGGCCTGGTACACGGTAGCCATGCCCCCCCGCCCCAGTTCAGATTCGATTTCGTAACGGCCGTATTTTTTCCCGGTCAAGCTTCACTCCCGCCAGAAATGGTGGCAGATCGTCGCCAACAATGCCATCATTATGGAACAAATACACGAAATTTCCAATGGTGGCAAGTCATATCCTGATTTGCTAACGCTTGTTTGGCTCATTTAGGCATCAACCAGGGATTTCAGGACGGGTAAACAAAAAAGGCCGCAGCGATCGTCGATGCCGCAGCCTTTCGGTTTTACAAGCCAGCTAAGGGGGTCGAACCCTTGACCTACGCATTACGAATGCGCCGCTCTGCCATCTGAGCTAAGCTGGCGATGCGCTGGGAATTATAACAATCTCAACACGGCTTGACAAACCAAAGTTCGCGCTTATAGTTTGGCTAACAGCCAGCCAACCGTCATTGATCAGGAGTAGTTTTGCGCATGAAAGACAAGATTAAAGCGACAATTGGGGCCATCGGTGCCGATAAAGTGAACCTGGCCGGTCGGGATTTTCAGGAAAAGGATTATTCGGGGACGAGCCTGAAAAAGGCCAATCTCAACCGCGCCAACTTTCAGAAGGCCACCCTGAAAAAAGCGGTCCTGACAGAAGCCAGCTTAGAGTGGGCCAACTTCAAGCAGGCCGATCTGACGGAAGCGGACCTGGCCAAAGCCAAAATGTTTCGTGCCGATTTTTACCAGGCCACCCTGGTCTCCTGCAATTTCAAAGAGGCGTACCTGGGCAAGGCCAATCTGCGCTATGCCAATTTGAAGAATGCCGACCTGAGCAAAGCACAGCTGCACTTTGCCGACCTGCGTGACGCCAACCTGGAGGGGGTTAAGCTCGATGGCGTAGATTTGCGCTGGTGCCGCTACAACGACAAGACCATCTGGCCTGACAAGGAATTTGACCCCCAGCTGACGGGAGCCATTTTGTATGTTCGGCAATGAGGGGATGGGCTACGGCCGTTTCCTCTACCACACAAACCATCTCCACTGCGAAAACATCCCCCTGACCCACCTGGCACAGCGGTTTGGCACCCCGCTCTACGTCTACAGCCGCGCCGCGATTTTAGAAAATGCCCAGGCGTACCGGGCGCACGCGCCGCACGCAGCGCGGGTTTGTTTTGCGGTGAAGGCCAACGGCAACCCCACCATCCTGCGCCTGCTGGCCGACGCTGGTCTGGGTGCCGACGTGACCAGCGGCGGCGAACTGTTTCTGGCGCTTAAAGCAGGGTTTGCCCCGGAAACGATCATCTACTCCGGCGTGGGCAAACTGCACCATGAAATTGAAGCGGCGCTGGCAGCCCAGATCCGCGCCTTGCACGTGGAGTCGGCGATGGAGCTGGAGCTGATTGCCGCCATTGCCAGCCAGCGGCAGCAGGTGGCCTCCATCGGCGTGCGGGTGAACCCGGACATTCATGTGGAGACTCATCCAGCCATCAGCACAGGTGCGGCCCAGCATAAATTTGGCGTTGCGCCAGAAACGGCCGTAACCCTCCTGCACCAGGCCGCCCAACACCCCTGGCTCAAACCGGTTGGTCTGGCCGCACACCTCGGCTCGCAAATCCACGAGATTGCCCCCTTCACCGCTGCGGCCAACTTCCTGGTGGCCCTCGCTGACGAGCTGGCGTCTGGTGGAATTCGGCTTGACTACCTTGATGTGGGTGGCGGTTTGGGCGTGGCGTATGAAAGGGAGAAGTGGGAAGTAAAAAGTGAAAAGATTGGGGAGTGGGTAACGGCCGTTGCCGCACCAATTCAAGCGGCGGGTTACCAGCTGGTCATAGAGCCGGGACGCTCCATCGTGGCCGAAGCGGGTGTGCTGCTGACTCAGGTTGTCTACACGAAGCCACAAGGCAAGAAGATGTTTGCCATTGTGGATGCGGCGATGAATGACCTCATTCGCCCCACCCTGTACAACGCCCACCATGAAATTCTCGAAGTGCGCCGCACTTCAAAGGTGGATCGCACTTGCACCTATGACATCGTGGGGCCGATTTGTGAAACCGGGGATTTTTTGGCAAGAGAACGGCCGTTCCCCCCGCTCGCTCCCGGTGATTTGCTGGCGGTGTGTCATGCTGGCGCGTATGGTTTTGCTATGAGCAGTAATTACAACGGCCGTCTCCGCCCCGCCGAAGTTTTGGTCGATGGGGAAAATGTCCACCTCATCCGCCAGCGCCAAACCTATGAACATCTGCTAGACGGTACATAAAAGCAAATGGGACGCCGATGAACGCTGATAAACGCTGATTTTCTTTTAATCCGCACCATCTGCGTTTATCAGCGTCCCATTTTTTAGAATCTATTCTGGCAGGCACAAATCTTCTAGCTGCTGGAGGGTAAAGTGGGCCAGGCTGCGGGCCACCAGCTGCGCTCCGGCAAAATTTTTGCCAAAGGTATAGTCGTTGTAGATAACGGCCGTTGGAATCCCCACCCGCTTGGCCGCCGCAAACCCTTCTTGCGAATCTTCAATCACCAGGGTTTCAGCCAATGAGGTACCCAGTTCTGCCAGGCAGCGCCGGTAAAGCGGCGAATCGGGCGCGGTTTTGGGGCCGCTTTCTTTGCCCAGAACCGGGTCCAGGTGCGGGTAAATGTGCGGCAGGTGGTTGGACAGCAGCGCATTCACCTGCGCTTCGTAAGACATCGACACCACCGCCAGCCGCACACCACGCGCCAGCGCCTCTTCCATGATTTCGACCACACCCTCGCGCAGCGGCAGGTCGGGCAAATATTTCTCGATGTAGAATTTTTTCTTGAGGCTGACGAGTTCGGCTACGGCCGTATCCAACTCATCTACCCCCATCTCCGGCCGCCACTCCGCCAACGACTTGCGCATCCGCACCGCGTTACCTGCCATCCACTGCATCTCCTTAAACTCCTCCCAGGACCAATGAATGGGATAGCCCAACGTGGCAAACGCCTCGTTGCAGGCAGGCAAGTGCCCCTTGTGCTCCGTGTTGGCAATCGTGCCATCCACGTCAAAAATCATCGCTTTTAATTTCATAAACATTCACATGGTTCGTAAAAAGCTCTAGGCTTACAAAAGATAACGGTAACCGTTCAGTTGGTATCCCGCACGAGGGCGCTGCGCGGCCCATGCTCTACAGGGAACTGAACATTTACTCTATTCAAAGAACGGGACGCAGATGAACGCAGATGACGCTGATTTTTCTTTTTATCCGCGTTATCCGCGTTCATCCGCGTCCTATTTTCATACTTTCTGGGACTAAAAACTAAAAATTAAATCGCGGGCTGACCAGCTAAAATTGCTTCGCGAAAGGCAGCCATGTTTTGGGCGATGGGTTGTTTGTCGTTAAACACGGCACTGCCCGCCACCAGCACATTGGCCCCAGCAGCCACAATCTCGGCGGCGTTGTGCGGCTTGATGCCGCCATCAACCTCCAAATCGGCCGTAGAACCAATGGCGTCCAGCATCTGGCGCAGCCGCCGGATTTTGTCGGTGCTGGCCGGGATGTAGCTCTGCCCGCCAAAGCCCGGATTCACGGACATGATGAGCACCAGCTCCACGTCGGGCAATATTTCTTCCAGCGTCACCAGCGGTGTGGCCGGGTTGAGCGTCACACCCGCCTTGACCCCCTGCTCGTGGATGGCCTGGATGGTGCGGTGCAGGTGTGGGCACGCCTCCACATGCACGGTGATGATGTCGGCCCCGGCCTCCGCAAAATCAACGATGTACCGGTCGGGGTTGGCAATCATCAGGTGTACGTCCAACACAGCCTGGAGTTCAGTGGCTAACGGCCGTAACGCCTTCACCACCAGCGGACCAATCGTAATGTTGGGCACAAAGTGCCCGTCCATCACATCCACATGAATGTAACGGGCACCTGCCTCCACCGCCTGCCGCACCTGCTCGCCCAACCGGGCAAAATCGGCCGAAAGAATACTGGGAGCAATGATTAACTCATTCATTAGCTCTGCATCTCATCAATCGTCTGGCCCGCCGTCACCATGTGGTAGGCAATCAGGTGCTGCGTCAAGGCCAACGGCAAACTGCGCTGTGCTTCCAGGCCCAACTGGTACTGCCCCAACATCGCCTCGTTCAGCTGGCAATCCGCAGGCATGTGCCGCTGGATCAGCTCAATCAAATCGTGCGCCTTGTCTTCCACCAGGTTACCGGCAATCTCCATAAAATCGGCCGGAGTCCCTTCATAGCGCCCCAGGTTTAGGCGCAGCGCCGGATTCACGCCATTGCTGCCGTGATGCAGCACATCGGTTAAATCGGGATGAGGCACCGTTGGCTTCAGCACCACCTGCGCATTCAAATGGCCGCCGATCTCCTGCATGTTATTCTCTGGCGGATAAAAGCGCACAATCATGTCCGCCACTCGCTTCTGTGGATGAATGTACCTGGGCGATAAATCTTGCCGCTTTTCCAGCGACGCCATCACCTCTTCCCGGGTATACCCTCGCTTGGCCGTGTCACGCTGCACCTTCCAGGCGTAGCGCAGCTCTTCGGGCGGATCCAGGTACACCTTCACGTCGAAGTTCAGCCGCATCCGGTGCGTGTAAAACGGCAGCAGCCCTTCGATGATCATGTACTTTTTCGGCTTGATGTAAACCGGTGGATCAAAATCACCTGTCTTGTGATTGTAAATCGGCATCAAAATAGGCTTGCCTTCGCGCAGCAGCCGAAAATGCTGCTCCATGATGTCGATATAGTTCCCCTCGGGTGATAAGGCGCTGATGCCCAATTCCTTGCGCATCTGGCGGTTGTACTTGTGATAATGGTCACAACAAATTGCCGTAACCTGGTCCTCGCCCAAAGCCTGGACGATGCCTTTACTCAGCGTTGTCTTGCCGGCGGCACTATCTCCGGCGATGCCAATCATCACCACTCTCCGGTGCATGATCTCCTCCTTAACAAAACAGAACACTGGCAGACACAAATTCACACGGGAATATTGTCTCTAATCTGGGTGAATCCGTATCCACCAGTGCGCCAAAAAAAGTAAAACAAATGAAATTCTCGATTACCGATTACCGACTACAGTCTACTCCTGCACGTCGAACTTGATGTCGGCCCACAGGGACAGGGCATCACGCAGTTCGGGGGAGTTTTTGGCTGCTTCGGCCAGGGTGGAGCCGGAGGCAATGGCCTCGGTAGCCACGCGGTTGGCGGTGGCCCCAGCGCGGCTGCCCTTGGGATGGCCATGCGTACCGCCACCAAACAACCAGAAGGCATCATTGCCCGTCAGCCGGTGCAGGTCGGGAATGTGGTGCACATGAATGCCGCCAGAGGCAACCGGCCAGACGTCCTTCAAACCAGCAAAATCCTGGTCAAAGTAGATGCCGCGTTCTTTGTCGGCCGGGGTAAAGCGGTTGCGCAGCAGGCTGATCATGCCTTCGGTCTCTTTCCAGGAACCCTCCAGCTTACCCACCACTGTGCCGGTGTGCATGTGGTCGCCGCCGGTAAGACGCAGCCATTTGGCCACCACCCGCATGTGAATGCCATGATCATGCTGGCGGGTAAAAACGGCATGCATGGCGCGATGGCAGTGCACAATCATGTCCAATTCGCGGGCCTGGGCAAACACGTCGGCCGAAGCGGCAAAACCGGCGGTGATAAAGTCGAACATGCACATGTCAGCGCCGTGCTCTTTGAGAAACTCCATGCGCTTCAGGCTTTCCATCGTCGAACCGGCGGTGACGTTGTGCCAGTGGCCTTTGTATTCGCCGGTGTCTACCATGGCTTCTTCAACCGCTTCCTGGGCATACCGGAAACGGTCCCGCCAACGGCTGAACGGCTGGCTGTTCATGTTTTCATCGTCTTTGGTGGTGTCCAGGCCGCCCATCAAACATTCGTAGATGATGGTGGAGTACGCTTTAGGTGAGAGACCCAGTTTGGGTTTTACGGTGCCGCCGAGCAACGGCCGTTCCCACTTATTCGACCACACCCGCTCATCGTAAATACCGACGTGCGGGCCGGGGTATGTTTTCACCAGGGCAGTGGGGATGCGCATATCCTCCAGCCGCAGGGCCGAGACAGCCTTCATGCCAAACACGTTGCCCACAATCGAGGACATGATGTTGACAATGCTGTTTTCCTCGAACAAATCCATCGGGTAAGCGATGTAGGCGATGTCGTCTTGAATGTCGTAGACACGCGCCTTGTAAAATTCCAGGTCGGTGAGCTGGTTGGACCACACCTCCGTCCAGGTACCGGTGGAGGATTCGGCAGCAACGGCCGCTGCCGCTTCGATCATGTCGGTTGGCGCTTTGGGGTCAATGCGGAAGGCACAGAGCAGGTCGGTATCTTTGGGTTCGTAGTCGGGGTCGTAGTAACCACTGGCGTAGGTACGCACACCGGCAACGTATTTGTCGCTCACAGCAGCCGACGGGGGCTGGAGCTTATTTTGGGCAATCATTTCACTCATTGTCAACACTCCTTCTGATTCCTACGGCCGTCTGCTGCCACAGCGGCCACACCGTTTGTGATAAATGGAACAATCGAAGTGTAACAGAAGTGGGAACGGCCGTTTAGACACAACCGGGTAGACATTCAAATTCAATCAGGTAGGCGTTCCCTACCCGATCGGGTAGTTGGGGAATGAACAGGACGCGGATTTTTCTGTGGCTCCGCGTTCATCTGCGTTCATCAGCGTCCTATTAATTTTGGAATGTGGTTAGGGAGACGGCCGTTCCAAGTACCAGCGGGTCGCTTCGGTGCGGTTGGAGACGTCGAGGGCCTGGTAGATTTTTTGCAGGTGGAATTTGACGGTGTTGACGCTGACGTGCAGCTGTTTGGCAATCTGGGCATTGCTTTTGCCCGCTGCCAGCAGTTCCAGCACTTCCAATTCGCGTTCAGAGAGCACGGTGGCTGGAGTGGGTGCCGGTGCCTGGTGCAGCCAGCGCCGGGCCGCCGCCGGGAAAACCAGCTGCCCGGCCATCACCTGGCGCACCGCCTGAACCGCCTGCTCCGGCGGGTCGGTTTTGAGCAGCAGGCCATCGGCCCCGGAACGCAGCACAGACTGCATCGTCTGGCCATCGGTGTAAGCGGTGAGGATAAGCACACGCGTCTGCGGGCAGATTTGCCGGATTTGCGCCAGGCAGCCCAGGCCATCCAGGTACTCCATCTGCAAATCGGTAATCACCACATCAGGATGAAAACGGCCGACCGCATCCAGCAGGCGTTCGCCGTCGCTGGCCGTGGCCAGCACGTGAATGTTCTCTTCGGCAGAAAAAAGACTGCGCAGCCCTTCCAGAACAAGAGCGTGGTTATCGGCCAAAACAACGGAAATCGGGGCTGTGTTACTCATGGATGGGCACTTTTACCTCAATGCGGGTTCCTTGACCCGGTTGGCTGTTTAGCTCAAAGGTGCCGCCTATCAAATCGACCCGATCGCGCATGCCGCGCAGGCCGATGTGCTCCTCCCGCTCGGTTGCCTGCGGGCCGCGCAGGGGCGGCGGCTCGAACCCAATGCCGTCATCTTCGACCGTGAGGAAAATCTGGCCGGACGAGATATGCAGCGACACTTGCTGCCGCTGGGCTTTGGCGTGGCGGTAGGCATTGGAAAGCGCTTCCTGGCAAATGCGGTACAGGGTAATTTTGCTGGGCAGCGGCAGCCGGGGCACCGTCTGGCTGCCCGACACGCGGAAGTCAATAACGACGCCGGTGGTTAGTTCGTGGTGCATAAAGAGGCCATGCAGCATCTCGACCAGGCTTTGGCTGGCAAAATCGGGCGGACGAAAGGTGCCCAAAAATTGGCGGATTTCGGCCAGGGAGGCTTCCAGCAGGCGCGACACGCGCTCAAAGGTAAGCTGGTAATCATCGTTGGGAATGGCTTCGCCGTGATTGAGGCGGGATTGCAGGCTGCCCATTTGGGCCTGAGCGGCAAAAAGCTGCTGCACGGGGCCATCGTGCAGGTCTAAAATGATGCGCTTGAGTTCTTCTTCGGTAACGGCCAGAATGCGACTGGCGGCCAGCTGCTCCTCTCCCGTACCACCTGTAACCTTCTCCATGTGGGGATGATAATCCTCTGGCCGTGCCTGTGTCAAATAATCCAGTGCTTCGGGAATGTTGTGAAGATGAAACGTGAAACGTGAAGCGTGACCAGAGACATTTCACTCATCACGTTTCACGTTTCATGACACCCAACCTGCGATGTTGTTGCTTACATTTCCAGGAAGCGGCGGGTGGGTTGGGGGTGGGCAACGGCCGTTGCCAACTTCCCCGGTTCTGGCTCCAGATACCCGCCGCGCACGGTACCGCCCAGCACCATACCCGCGGCCACCAGCACCAAATTTTTGATGATGTACTGCCCTTCCATGGTGAGCGCATGGGGAAACTGGGTCCAGACCGCTTCGGGCAGCACAAACAGCGGCAGCATGGTGCCCGGCATTTGCAGGAAGAGCAGCAGCAGGGTCAGCCTCATCGCCTTGCCAAAGATCAATCCCAGGCCAATGGCCATTTCCCAGACGGCCAGCACGGGGATGAACCAATCGGGGTTGACAAAGAAGGTGGTGTTGCGCACCAGCTCTTCGGCTGGGCTAAGGCCAGGCAGCAGCTTGAGCGCGCCAAACCAAAAGAAAACAATGCCCAGGCTCACGCGCATGAGCGGCAGGCCGTATTGGGCCATCAGTCGGGTGACCTGACGGTCGATTGTGTCGAATTGATTGTCGAAGCGGGTTTTCAGATTATTCATCATCACAGGGCACCTCCCGGGTTTTGCCACAGAGCTCACAACGAGCTAAGAGATTTAGTTGAGATTGGGCCATTTCTTTAGAAAATGGCCCAATCTTTTGCGTGTTATCGCTGTTCTGTGAAAATTGTAACAAACGAATGTCACATTTTTTACCGCAGAACGGGTGGTTATTGCCTACCCGATTGGATAGTTTGTGGGTAGGTCAAGCACTCAGAAGACGCGTTTTGCAGCCCTGGAGGGTGGCGGTGGGCTAAATTTTGCGGCAGGATGGCACAAAAAAGGTGGTGGAGATGATGAAGCGAGGAAAATGGAAAACGGCCGTAACCCTCCTATTCGTTTTGGTTGTTCTGGCATCGCTTGGGCTCAATGGTTACCTGTTCTTGAAAGCAAAACAGTACTACGTAGAACTCAACGGCACCCGGCTTGATCCGTTGGGGCTGAGCGTTTACCCGTCGGCTGAAATTGAAGCGGAAAGTGAAGGGATTACGGCCGTCTTCTTCGGTGATTCGCGGGCAGCCCAGTGGCCCAATCCTGAAGGGCTGGACGGCTATCGCTTCTTCAACCGGGGCATTGGTTCACAAACGTCAGTGCAGGTGACGGCCCGTTTTCAGGCACATGTGGCACCACTACAGCCGGACATCATCATCTTGCAAATGTGCATCAACGATTTGAAGACAATCCCGCTTTTTCCGCAAAATGAGTCGGCGATCATTCAAAACTGCCTGGCCAACATTGACCAGGTGCTGGCAGAGGCAGAGCAGTTGGGTGCCAAAGTCATTTTGACAACCGTTTTTCCGGTGGGAGAAGTGCCCTTGGAACGTAAGATCGTCTGGTCGCCAGCGATTGGGGAGGCAGTTAAGACAGTAAACGAACAAATCTACGCGAAAGCCAGTGACACCGTTTTCATCTTCGATGCCTATGAACTTTTGGTTGCTGATCGTGGTTTGCTTAACCGCGATTTTGCCTTCGACGAACTCCATCTGAACGACGCAGGGTACGAGCAACTTAATCAACAACTGATACAATTTCTGCGCATTTTACCTTGAGATTTTTACGACGCAGGAGCATTATGAACAGCTTTGGCATTAAAAACGGCCGTTTCCACCTCAACCACCACCCCTTCCGCATCCTTTCTGGGGCGATGCACTACTTTCGCATTCGGCCGGAGCAGTGGGCCGACCGGCTGCACAAGCTGCGCCTGATGGGGCTAAACACCGTGGAGACCTACGTCGCCTGGAATTTGCATGAGCCGCAGCCGGGCAACTTCCGCTTTGACGGCGATCTGGACCTGGTGGCCTACATCGAGCAGGCGGCGGCGCTGGGGCTGCACGTCATCGTGCGGCCGGGGCCGTACATTTGCGCCGAGTGGGACCTGGGCGGCCTGCCCGCCTGGCTGCTGCGCGACCCGGCGATGAAACTGCGCTGCACCTACCCCGGCTACCTGGACGCCGTTGATCGCTTTTTCGCCAACCTGCTGCCCCGGCTGGCCCCGCTGCAAATCACAACCGGCGGGCCGATTATTGCCATGCAGATTGAGAATGAGTACGGCAGCTACGGCAATGAGCAGGCATATCTGCGCCATCTGGAAGTGGCACTGCGCAACAACGGCATTGACTGCCTGCTGTTCACCTCCGACGGGCACGGCGGCGAAGCGCTGCGCACGGGCACGCTGCCGCACATCTACAAGACGGTCAATTTTGGCTCCAATGCGGGCACGGCGTTTGCTCGATTGCACGCCCACCAGCCGGACGCGCCGCTGATGTGCATGGAGTTTTGGAACGGCTGGTTTGATCATTGGGGCGAAACACATCACACGCGGGATAATGAAGAGGTTACGGCCGTTCTCACCGAAATGCTGGCCGCCGATGCCTCGGTCAACTTTTATATGTTCCACGGCGGCACCAATTTTGGTTTTATGAACGGGGCGAATCATCAGCGAGACGGCCGTTACGAACCCACCCTCACCAGCTACGACTACGACGCCCCGCTCAACGAAGCGGGCGACATCACCCCCAAATTCCTGGCCTACCGCGAGGCGATCAGCCAGTTTGCCCCCGTGCCGGATGAACCGCTGCCACCGCCCAGCCGCAAAGCCGCCTACGGCGCGGTGGCCCTGACCGAAGCGGTCAGCCTGTGGGACGCCTTGCCGCAGCTCAGCCAACCCGTCCACCGCCCCACCCCGGAACCGATGGAGATGCTGGGACAAAATTTCGGCTTTATTTTGTACCGCACCCGGCTCGATGGCCCATTTGCGGCCACGCTCTCAATTGAAAAGGTGCACGACCGGGCGCATATCTTTGCCAACGGTGCGCTGCTGGGCCTTTTAGAGCGGGAAAATCCGGGGCAAAGTTTGCCGCTCGATGTGCCCGCCGACGGCCTGACGTTGGACATTTTGGTGGAGAACATGGGGCGGGTGAATTACGGCCCCAACCTGCACGACCGCAAGGGCATCACCGAGGCGGTGCTGCTGGATGAACAATTGCACTTTGGCTGGGAGATTTTCTGCCTGCCGCTGGACGATCTGGCGGGAGTGCCATTTTCCACCACCGCCCAGCCGGGTGCTCCGGCGTTTTATCGCGGCACGTTTATGGTGGAAGAGCCGCTGGACACGTTTGTGGTCCTGCCGGGCTGGGGCAAGGGGAACTGCTGGATCAACGGTTTCAACCTGGGTCGCTATTGGCGGCGCGGCCCGCAGCAAACGCTGTACGTGCCTGCGCCACTGCTCAAAACCGGCCCAAACGAAATTGTGTTGTTTGAGGTGGATGAGGTGGCGGAACGGCCGTCCATCCAGTTCGTCAACCAACCCATTTTGGACTCGGTAATCGGTGGACGGTAAAACCGATTACGGCTCACCGGCCAAAGCCGGGTCACACTGCCGCAAATAGTCCCAGGTGTAAATGCCGGTGAAATGGCCGTCGCTCCACATGAACTGCAGGGCATAGGCACCCACGGCGTCCAGCTTTTCGACGGTGACGCCGGTGTCGGGCGCGTCGCGCACCAGGGCGGGGTCGGCGGGGCCGCCCATGTTGGCGTGGCCGCCTTTGCACTCGACGCAGGGGCAGGCGGCGCGCAGGCCGGCAAAGGGGTAACGGCTGATACGGCCGTCTTCCCAGGTGATGGTTAAGATTCGTTCCGATTTATCGGCTTTGACGCCGGTTGGTTTTACTGCCATGAGGCTCCTTCATCAGATTTCCCCGGAAACTGCCTGGGAGTAAATTGCTCTGTTGAACAGTTTCCGGGGAAATATTTACTCCACGACCACAATTTTGATGGGAATTTTAGGCTTTAGTTCATAAAGATCAAGGCGGCGGTCGCGCAACGGCCGTACGCTGCCCAGGTCGCGCATTTGGGCCAGGGTGGTCAGGTCGAGGTCGGCGATGACGGCCGTTTCCACATTCGGATCAGCCAGTCCAGCGGTGGCTTCGGGCGGGAAGGCAAAGTCGCTGGGGGTAAAAACGGCCGATTGGCTGTAGTTGAGCAAGTACCACGGCGTGGTGGGCAGGTTGCCTGCGTTGCCTGCCAGCACCACGTAGATAAAATTCTCCACCGCCCGCGCCTGGCTGCTGAAGCGCACCCGGTAATACGCCTTGCGCTCGTCGGTGCTGAACGGCACAAAAATGACCTCGGCCCCGGCCAGGGTGAGCAGGCGGGCCAGCTCAGGAAACTCGATGTCGTAGCACACCTGGATGGCGATGCGGCCCAGCGGTGTCTCAAAGATTTTCAGCGATTCGCCCGGCTGAATGTCCCAAAAGTCTCGTTCGTAGGGAGTGACGTGCAGTTTGTCCTGGGTGTACACGTTGCCCGACGGACTAAACAGATGGGCCACGTTAAACAGCTTGCCGTCGCGCTCGGTGGGGATGGTGCCGCCGATGATGTAGATGCCGTACTGGGTGGCCAGGCGCTTAAACAGCTCCACGTACTGCCCGTGAAAGTTGGCCAGCTGGTGCGCGGCCGTTTTGGGGTCTAAATCGGTGGACATCAGGGTAAAGAGCTGCACGGTGAACAGCTCCGGCATGAGCAAAAAGTGGCAGTGGTACGTCTCGGCCGACATGGCAAAGAAGGTGACCTGCTGCTCAAACTCGGCCCAGCTTTGGATGGGGCGCATGAGATATTGGGCAGCACAGACGCGAATGGTGCGCACCGGACGCTTAAGCGGCGCGGCGGCAATGCTGCGCCGGGCTGGCTTGTAGTCGGGATTGGGCATCTCCAGCCAGGTGGAGAAGTTGAGGCTCTTTTCGTCGTCCAGAAAGTCCATCAGGACGCGCCTGACGGTGTACCCGGCGTTGAGGTGGGCGCTGAGGGCCGAGTCCCACATCTCGCCCGCGACCACCTGGGCCACGTAGGCTTCGGCCGTCATTTTGCCGCTGACGCGGTGATAATCGGGCAAACGGCCGTAGGCCACCACCCGCCGCAAATTGTACTTACGCACCAGCTGCCGCCGCTTCTGGTACAGCCGCTTAGACACACCGCGCCGCCGGTAATCCGGGTGCACGGCGATGTCGGCACCGTAAAGCGTGTCGCCGCTGTAGGTGTGGGTGGTAAAGCTGCCCGCCCCGGTGATCTCTTCGTAGTTGTACCGCTCCTCATCATCCTCCAGCTGCACGATGATGGCCGTGGTGTAGCCAACCACCTGGCCATCCACTTCGGCCAGGAACTGCCCTTCAGGAAAGGCGTTAAACTGGAGGCGGTAGGCGCGACGGCCGTACAGCTCATCGTCCTCGTACACTTCCCCATAAACCGCCTTGTGGCAGGCCACAATCTGGGGAATGTCTTCTTCTTGCCATTGTCTTACTATGATTCTGTTTTTGGATTTCATGCCTCTGTTTTACCACGCTTTAGCGACGTGTAAATGTAACAGAGTAGATGGCCGTTTTTCCAAAACAGAAAACTGTCATTCCCGAACCAGCGAGAATGACAGTTTGATAGTGAAGATACTTATCCGGGCAGACTCATTATTTCATCTGTCTCGATTAACAAGATGGCGCACCATGCGCCGGGTATCGCGGCGGCGTAAGGCCAAAACGGACAAGGCAATGGCGGCCACTACCACGCTCACGCCTAGAAATGTACCTACGTTGAACACAATGGTGTACCACACATCCTGTCGCCACCAGACTTTGTTAAACTCGGCCAGATCGTACCAAAATGAAGGTAAGGCCAGCAAAGTAACGATGAAGGAAACGGCCGCTAATCCCAAAGAAAGTACCGTCGCTTTGTCGTTGCTCTTTTCCGACAAATCGGCAATGTACAGCTCATCTACATGGTCCGCCACGCTATTGATGCTTTCGATGTTGCGCTCCACGTGCTCCAAAATGCGCGGCACATCCAGTAAGCTGAACAGCCGCTCTGCCTTTTGCACGGCGTACTCGGCACGGCTCCAAAATGGGGGATGGCTGATGCTTTGCGCCAGCGCTGCCATCCGCCTCAGGTGGGCCGCACGGGCCATCTGCTCTTTAAGTTCACCCTCAATTACGATATCGCCGTTGAACATGTCGGCGCGAATTCCCTCGATGGTGTTGGCAATTTGGGCCAGCAGGCGGTAAGAATCGCTCTCGATGAGCTGCACCAGCACGCGCACTTCCAGGATAAATTCAATCATGCGCTCGATGGCTTCCCAGTAGCGGGCATACTGTACTTGCAGCGTGGCGCTGGGCACGGTGGAAACAGCCATCTCGTGATTGCGCCACTTGTTAGAGGGCATGATAAGCGCCGTGCGCGCGGTGAATAGGCACAGCTCATCGCTCCAGGAGGCGAGATTGGTGGTTTGGTCTTCAAACAGGGCATCAGCGTGGCTCCAGCGGGGGGAAGGGAAATAACCGTTCGCATCCAGCTCTTCTTCTGGCTTACCCGGGTCACGCAGGACAGTACCTTCTAGCAAGCTCACAATGGCGTTGCGCAGCCGGTTGGATTGGCGCATTTTGTGCAGCGAGACGGGCACTTTCACGCCAACATTGGCTTTTCGGCTTTGGGTTTGGTTGATAACGCCTGGCTCTGCCAGCAGCTCGTCAAAATGGTAGATGATGTAGGAATCATGCAGCGGCAAGGAGCGTTTGGAAGAACACGGCCGTAATTCAATTTGCCCATCTTTGTGGGGGATGGTGAAACGGCCGTCTTCCACAAAAAAGTTTATCGCTTCTACCGCCAATTTCCACTGCACCGGATAGTACAGCGTCTCGCTCTCTTGCGGATTTTCTACGTCTGCGCCCAGCCATTCCAGCAGCTCTTTCACCGACCGTTCTGTTGCTGCCAGCTTCTCAGGCTCTGTTTCATACCGTTCCCGATTGTATTTCAGCCAGCGCACCGCGCTTGGCACATCCAGCGGCTCTTGCAGTTTGATTGCATCCTTGGCCAAATCAATAATCGAGCGGGGCGACTGCTGGTATTTGTAAACAAGCCGAATCACAAAAAAACCGCTCATCGTGGGACGAATCGAAATCTCCCACCGATCCCAGGCACGCTTAAACAGGGTCTTAAACTGGAAATTACTCTCCAGCCCTGGCGAAAATCGCACCATGCCCTTGTCCAAACTGTACGTGGGGGAAGCGTGCCGCTCTAGCAGCAGCGAACGAAAAACACCAGTGGCAAAGCCAACATCCTCCACCAACATGTCTGAGCCATTCAACGGATTAAAACGGGCAGGTTGAGGCAGGCTTTTGGGCCACTCCTGCCGCAAAGCATCGGCAAAATCCTGGGAGCCACGAACCGTTTCAAAGCGCTTTTGTGCCGCTTTACCGTCCACAAAGCGCTTCATGTTCAGCACCAGCACCACGCTGGTGTATCCTTTGGCGGCGATACGATGGGGCATATGTGATACTCCTTTGGCTAGTTCAACCCTGGAGTATACATTTTAGGACTACACGACACAAACTAGCTGACAGCTATCAAACAATGGAGCAATCTAAAGTGACGATCATGATGAAAAAAGGAACGCAGATTCCCCTGATATTCCTGATCAGGGGAATCAGGTAAACCTGCGTCCCATTCATAGCCATGTCTAGAGCGATGCTAATCGCTCCGACAGCTCTGCCTGGCTGGCTTGCAGATCGGCCAGCTTGGCGCGTTCTTTTTCTACCACGGCTGCGGGCGCTTTCTGGGCAAACGGGCTGTTGAGCAAGCCGGTTAACCGGCCAATTTGCTGCGCCAGGTCGGCCAGCTCTTTGCTGAGACGTTCGCGCTCTTTGTCCAGGTCCACCATGCCCGCCAGCGGCAGGTAGACGGTAATTTCGCCCAGGGAGAGGGTGATGGCTTGATCAGGCGGAGCGGCCGTTTCCGCCACCACCAGCTCGTTTTCATCCAGCCGGGCCAGGAAGCTCAGGATCGGTTTTTGCTCGTTGATGAACGCTGTTTTGTCGCCGGTGGCGAGAACGGCCGTAATCCACTTGCCCGGTTCCACGCCATTTTCTGCCCGGGCGGCCCGGATGGCCCGCACCAAATCCCGCAGACGCTCGAAATCGGCCGTAGCGGCAGGATACTTGTCACCGGCCGCGGGCCAATCGGCAATGATGAGCGCTTCGGCCCAGCCTTCGGCCGGAGCGATGCCCAGGTCGGCCGTCTCGAACGCTTGCTTGAGCTGCTGCCACGTCTCTTCGGTGACGTAGGGGATGTAGGGATGGAGCAGCCGCAGGCAGTTGTCTAGCACCTGCCGCAGCACAGCCAACGTCGTCCAGGCACGGCTGCCGCCCTCGCGCAGCTGCACCTTGGCCAGCTCGACGTACCAGTCGGCAAAGTCGCTCCAGAGGAAGTCGTACACCTGCCGCCCCGCCTCGCCGAAGTTGTAGCCGTCCAGCAGGCGATCGGCCGTTTCCGTCACCTCACTCAGTCGGGTCAAAACCCACTGGTCGGCGGCGGTGTAGCTGGGCGAATCGGTGGCATCCGCTTTGGTGGCTTTGTCCAGATTGGCGGTGATGAAGCGGGCGGTGTTCCAGATTTTGTTGGCGAAGTTGCGGTTGCTTTCCACCTTGGACAGCGCCAGGTTCAAATCGTTGCCGGGGGTGCCGCTGGTGAGCAGGGTGAAGCGCAGGGCGTCGGTGCCCAGTTCACCCATCACCTCCAGCGGGTCGGTGACGTTGCCGTAGGATTTGGACATTTTACGGCCGTGTTCGTCCCGCACCAGCCCGTGCAAATACACGGTGTGGAAGGGTATGTCGTTGGTGAACAGCAGCGCCGACATCACCATGCGGGCCACCCAGAAAAACAGGATGTCGTAGCCCGTTTCCATCACGTCGGTGGGGTAGAAGCGCTGCAAATCGGGCGTGTTTTCCGGCCAACCCAGGGTGGAGAAGGGCCACAGGCCGCTGCTGAACCAGGTGTCCAGCACGTCCGGGTCCTGCGTCAGCGTAACGTTTTCGCCATACTTTTCTTTGGCTTCGGCCAGCGCTTCGGCTTCGCTGTGGGCCACAATCACCTTGTCGTGGTCGTCGTTGACGTACCAGGCGGGGATGCGGTGGCCCCACCAGAGCTGGCGGCTGATGCACCACGGCTTGATGTTTTCCAACCAGTTGTCCCACACCTTCACAAAACGCTCCGGCACGATGCGCACGCGGTCGCGATGCACGGCATCGAGCCCCATTTGGGCGGCCGGCTCCACGTTGACAAACCATTGGCGGCTCACCAGCGGTTCGATTACCTCGCCGCCGCGCTGGCTGCGCGGCACGTTCAAGGTGTGCGGCTTTGTTTCGATAGTCAGACCGGCGGCTTCCATGTCGGCCCACAGCTTTTTGCGGGCGGCAAAGCGCTCCAGCCCGGCATACGGCCCGGCGTTGTCGTTCAGCGTGGCATCTTTGTTCATAATGTTGAGGATGGCCAATCCATGCCGCTGGCCAATTTCAAAGTCGTTGGGGTCGTGGCCGGGGGTGATCTTCAATGCGCCGGTGCCAAAGCTCATGTCCACGTAGGCGTCGGCGATGATGGGGATTTCGCGGTTGAGCATGGGCACCAGGCAGGTTTTGCCAACAAACTCGGTGTAGCGCGCGTCGTCGGGATGGACGGCAACGGCCGTATCCCCCAAAATCGTCTCCGGGCGGGTGGTGGCCACGGGCAGGAAGCCGCCGCCCTTCACGGGATAGTTGAAGTGGTACATGAAGCCTTGTTCTTCGCTGTACTCCACTTCGAGGTCGGAAACGGCCGTTTGCAGCCCCGGCGACCAGTTCACCAAATATTCGGCCCGGTAAATCAGCCCCATGCGATACAGGCGCACAAATGCCTCTTTCACCGCCTCAGACAGGCCATCGTCCAGGGTGAACCGCTCGCGGTCCCAATCGCAAGACGCGCCCAGGCGGCGCAGCTGGTTGGTAATGTGGCCGCCGTACTTTGCTTTCCAGGCCCAGGTGCGCTCTAAAAACGCCTCGCGGCCAATCTCCTGGCGCGAGGTGCCTTCGCTGCGCAGCAGTTTTTCCACCTGAAGCTGCGTGGCGATGCCTGCATGGTCGGTGCCGGGCACCCACAGGGCGGCCCGCCCCTGCATCCGCGCCCGCCGAATCATGAGGTCTTCCAGGGCGACAAACATGGCGTGCCCCATGTGCAGTTCACCGGTCACGTTGGGCGGCGGGATGGAAATGACAAATGGTTTGGCATCGGCGGGGCGGGCTTCGGGCTTGAACCAACCATTTTCTTGCCACCACTGGTAAAGGCGCTCTTCGGTGCGGCTAAAATCATACGCTTTGGGCATGTCGGTCATAGTTGTTTCCTTCTTTTTGGAGATTGGAGACTGGAGATTGGAGACTAAAAGTAGCAACTAATCTCCAATCTCTAATCTCCAGTCTCCCAAATAAAAAGCTCTCATCCAGTTCAAGGACGAGAGCTTGGGTTCTCACGCGGTACCACCTTGGTTCCGTTTTCAAAATCATGAAAACGGCACTCAGCTAAGCGTTAACGGGCTTTCCCGGTTTCAGCTACTATCGTTTTCACTGAAACAATTCCTGGGCGACTTGGGAAACGGCCGTATCCACCAAAGCTCACACCAACAACTGCTCTGGCTCTCTCGTGGGGGCGTTTCTTACTCCTCCCATTCAGCATCTTTGTGTTTTTAACTGGGCGGGAGTATAGCAAAGCGTAAGAAGAAGGACAATGTTGTGATACAAAACAATCATGAGCTTTTTGTGGTCCGGCGAAAGATTCGCCAAGCTACAATCAGAACAGTTAGCAATCCACCTCCAATTGCCCACAAAAGTGAATGATTTTTTCGCTCTGCATCGGCCTTAAAAACGGGGGAATCACCTTGTTGAGCATAAGAGTCATGGTACATTGGCAGCTCAAAGTCATATTGTTTGCGACTAAATAGAGTCTTATATCCATTCAGCGAAATTCCTATGATAGCTAACCAGATTGCGCCACCAACCCCGCTTACAAGAATACCTGATGTGGAAAACGAAATTTTTTCCGGCTGAAAAATAGACCTGTCGAATTCAGCCCGTCCATTGTAAGCAAAACGGATCTGATCACCTTGGCTGATTGACTGCCACCACCCATAATCCAGAACTTTATACCATTCATCCTCAATCGCAATGTAAAACACTGGCCCGAGACGACCGCCATTTTCAATTGATTTGCCTTCTACAATGCCTGTAGAAAACTCTGGCCCCACTACTAAAGCTTCGACATTGTCAGCCATCGAAAGACAGGCGAAAAGGCTCAGTGCTAATCCAAGAAAACCTGTAACGACGATAAATATTTTGTGATATCTGCTTTGCGTCGAAAACAATTCTCTTCTATCGGCAGTGAAAAGTATTCCCACAACAACAAGCATCAAAACCAAACCCATCGACAAAAAAAGAAGCGTGAGAAGGTAATGGTTGTAGTATGTCTTTTCCAGGGAGAAGCCGAGGGCAAAAACGATGGCGACGGCGATGAAGAGAAGCAGTTTTGCAACTGGCAGAGGTACTGTTTCCTTTTTTCTTGGAGCAAAGTCATAGTGATCAACAGGAAGCCTGCTTTCAAGCATCAAGGCATTGACTCTTAACGCGATGCCGACTGCTATTAACAGAAAAACAGAACCCAGCACGTAACCCATCATTTAACTTCCCCTGCCAACCAAGAGAACATAATAATTTGGCACAGAGTAAAATTTATACTTGTTGATATCACTTGCTGTCAAGCCTTCTAGAATGTCAACGAACGGTATTCATCAACTCTAGGGTTGCTTAATCAAATCAGCTTCGGTACTAAGTTTTGAAGGGAATACTTAAGCGCTAACTTGCAGCACAGGTGGGGATGTGCCAGACGTACCAGGTGCCCCAGGCAAGCAGCGCCAGGGCGGCAAACTTGGGCCAGCCCAGCGGCACAAAAAAGAGCACCGACGAGCCACCAACAAGGATGATCATCGACAGGGCGATGGTTTTGGCGCGCCGGGGGATGCAGCGGTTGGCCTCCCAATTTTTGATTACCGGGCCAAACTGGTCACTGTTGAGCAGCCAGTTGTAGGTTTTGGGCGAGGATTTAGCAAAGCAGCCCGCCGAAAGCAGCACCAGCGGGGTGGTGGGGAGCAAGGGGAGGATAATGCCGAGAACGGCCGTACCCAAAAAGAAAATGCCTAAAACAAACCACAGCTTCATAGGCACCAAGGTTACACAGATTTGCATAGATTTGCAAAGGATTCTGGTAGATTTTTGTCACAAAAATGGGGTGAGGATTGTCGTGGCGAGAAATGAAACGTGAAGCGTGAAACGTGAGAAAATCACGTTTCACGCTTCACGTTTCACGAATGGTACGCTTACTTTTGAAACCAGAAGGTCACCAGGCGCGGCGCTTTGCCTGCGTCGGCTTCGTGCCACCATTCGTTTAGAGCCGTCAGCGTTAAGCCGCCTGACGCGGCCGCTGCGAGGAAGTCGGAGATGTGGTGGATGAAGGCGGGGATGAGCGTGGTGACCTCGTCGCGCACAAAGCGCGCCTGGCTGCCCTGGTACTGCTTGAAGGGGTGCAACTCGCTGATGTACAGCTGACCACCCGCTGCCAGCGACCGGCTGGCCTCGGCCAACACAAAAGTGAGATCAGCAATGTGCTCCAGGATGAGGTTGAAGGTGATCAGGTCAAACGCCGCGTTGGCGGTGGGCCAGGGTTGGGTGATGTCGGCCACCTGGAAGGTGACGTTGGGCGCCGTGATTTTGGCTTTGGCCTGGGCAATCATACCGGGGGAGAAATCAACGGCCGTTACCGCTTCCCCAATTTCCGCCAGCAGCGGTGTATTTTTCCCCGTGCCGCAGCCCACTTCCAGAATGGTAGGGAACGGCCGTCCTGCCAACATCTGCTCCATCACAGTGCGATCCAGGTCGCGGGTCAGGTTGTCATCCACATCATATGTCTCGGACCAGGCGTCATACGCCTGCTGCACCTGTTTATTCATCCAAAAATCCTTTGGTCCTCAGAGCTAACGGCAGCCAGCAACGGCCGGGCTTTGTTCGGGAATCACCTGGTAAATGGTCCAGCGGCCTTCATCTTGCAACGCTTTCAAATAAGAAGTTGCTTCGGCCCGTGTTTTTGAGGCTTCATCCAACAGTAAAACGTACCGCAGGTCGGGATACTGAGCCAACGTCTGGCACAATGCTGCGCCATCCTGAGCAAAAATTGAGGGTAAATCCCGGTTAAGGGTGTCCCGCACCCGATCATACACAACATCTTCAAAATGATTTGCCGTCAGTTCAACGGCCAAAAAATCCCAATAGCGCAGTTCGATCATAAAAGGGCCAGGATTTTCGGCCAACAATGTGTCAACCGTTTGGCCAACGTTCACCGAATCTAACGACATCCCTTGGGGATAGTCAGGCAGGCGCGAGCCACCCCACCAAAGCCCGTAAGCCAACAACAGTAGAGCAGTCAATCCGGCAGCATAACGGCCGTATCTCGGCCAGTCACTTTTCAGCATCAACAAGCTAGCAGCGCCAAAGCCCACGTAAAGCGACAAAATGATGATGTGAAACAAAGCATAACGGTCGGGCGCAGCCGATGGCGGGCCAGAAAAAATGTTCATGACGCTGTTCAAGAGTAAGCCAGCCAGCGACAACAGCAAAGGGAAGATGGCCCAGCGCCGCGCTTCCAGGCGAACCCAGAAGAGAAGCCCAAGAGCCAGGCCTGCCCAAACGGCCGTATTCGCATTATGCCAAACCAGGCGGGGGTAGTACAAAAACTTATCCAGCGCGGGCACGTTATACCCATCGTAGTACCATTTTGAATACGAAGTATGCTTGGCCAAAAAGGCAAACATCTCCCCCGTAAACAGAAATTCAAACAAGCTAAAGGCAATAATTAATCCGTTGCTCAAAAAATAAAACCCGATTAACTTGAGCACGTTCGCCTGGTCTCTTTGCCTGAGAGACTTAAACAGCGTGGGCAAAGTCAGTAAGTTGACCAAATTGAGCAATGTCCAACTCTGCACATGGAAGCCGCTGGACAGCATAAAACAGAGGCCCGCCCAGAACCAATAACCACGTCGCTGTTCTTTTAGCCAGATGAGCAGGAGCAGCAAACCCGCAAAAAAGAGCGCAAAATAGTACATTTCCAGCATGGGGGTGCCGCTCATCCACACAAACCAGGGCTGGAAGGAAATGAAGAGCGTGCTGGCAACAGCGGCCGTTTTGCTGGCAAAAAGAAAACTGGCCAGACCATAAATAATTACCACCAGAAGGCAGGAGGCGATAAACACCGTCACCCGCGGGGTAATAATTTCATCGGGCCAAACGAGAAGCGCCGCACCATTCAGATATTTTTCAAACGGGAGCCAGGTACCTTGAATATCCGTCAACAAGTTGATGGTTGGGGCTTTGGCCCACTTAGCCGCCAGAATCCCCCGGGCAAACTCGTCAGCGGCTACGCTGACAAAACCGTGTTGAAATAGATAGACCTGAACGGCCGCTCGGACCAAATTTAAACCCAGCAGGTAAATAACGCTGCAGCGCCAATGTTCGTTGCAAACCTTCAAAAAATTCTTTGCCATGCCGATAACGATTAATTTTGTCCAGCTGTTCAAGTTGCTGGCGGGGGTGGGTTCCTTGAGTAAACTGACACAACTTTTGATTTGGCCGGGCAGGGATCAGCAAAACAGGACACTGCATTTTCTGATCCTGCCAGGCCAGGTAAAGGCAAAAATCTAGCGCAAACCCAAAAACCTTTACCTTACTCTTCTACAATGTCAATGCGCTCAATGACGTCGGCGGGGGTGGCCGAGCCGGGATCGCGCAGGGTGATGGCGCTGAGCACCTCGTCGCCCTCAACCAGCTCACCAAAAATGGTGTGGGCGCCAGTCAAATGGGCCGAATTTTCGCCGTTGAAGGTGATGAAAAACTGGCTGCCGTTGGTGCCTGGCCCAGAATTGGCCATCGCCAGCAAGCCGCGCCGGTCAAAGGACAGGCTGTCGTCAAATTCGTCTTCAAACTGGTAGCCAGGACCGCCGGAGCCGCTGCCTGTGGGATCGCCGCCCTGGGCCATAAAGTCGGCCAGGACGCGGTGGAAGGTGGTGCCATCATAAAAGCCCTGGTTGGCCAGGAAAACAAAGTTGTTGACGGTGATCGGCGCTTCATCATCAAACAACCGGATGCGCATCTCCCCTTTTTCGGTGGTAATGATCGCTTCGTACGTTTTGTCGGTGTCGATGGTCATTTCTGGCGCGGCGGTGTAGTAGTTATTGCGTTCGGCGGGAGTGAGGGCGGCTAACGGCCGTTCCCCCTCCACCACCGCTGCTCCTGTCGAATCCGCCGCCGGTTCGGCTTCCGGTTCGGGCCACACCTGCCACACAATCAGGGCAACGATGAGCACAGCCACCACCCCACCGATGATTGTGTACAGCCGCTTCTGATCAGCCTTCTTCTTGGCAACCGCTTCCCGCCGCTCAGCACGCGACGGTGTTTTGTAAGGATGTTTAGACATAAATTTGCTTCTCCTGTTCTGTAAAAAATCAGTAGTGAAAAGAGTAAAAAGTTAAAAGTGAGAAGGAGAAAGAAATCTTCATCCCTCACCCCTCATCCCTCATCCCTCATCCCTCACCCCTCATCTCTCACCCCTCTCCCCTCATCCCTCCAACCGAATTATCCACCTCATTCAACTGATGACAAGACGATTTGCTGGCACTCGCCCAGGTTGTGGGGGATGAACTGTTGATAGTTGTGCGCCGGGGCATGGAGCATGAGGAAGTTGGGATGGTACTGCACCTGCCACTGGCCGTCGGCGGACTGGGCAATTTGGTCGATGCTGGCAAAGGCATATTCTGATGCGCCGCTGTCGGGGTTTAAGAAGTACCAGGTCATGTCTGCGGTGGTGTAACCATAATCGCCCTGGAGAATGTAACGGCCGTCTGCCGAAAACGACACAGGCCCGGTGAAAGTATCCTGGCGCAGCAGCTTAATTTGATCGACGGTTGTTAAATCGGCCGTTAACGTTACTTTGAACAAATAGCTTGGCGTGTTCGGCCCGTAGCTAATGATTCCCTCTTTACCATCTGCCTGGAGCAGCTGGAGCAGCAGTTCTCTTGAATTGCTTGGGTTTACCACTACCTGGTTCAGAACGATGCCGTCGGGGCGCTCGGCAGGGGGAAACTCAAGCAGCAGATCGGTCTGGCTT
This sequence comes from Anaerolineae bacterium, assembly GCA_020848035.1. Lineage (GTDB taxonomy): Bacteria > Chloroflexota > Anaerolineae > Promineifilales > Promineifilaceae > Leptofilum. The sequence goes on from JADLAX010000034.1 coordinate 112,481, forward strand.
AACAAAAAGTGGCGGGCTTCGCCAGATGTGGCCGCGACAATCAGCTCCCAGCCTTCCTGGCCCAACTGCTGAAAACCGAACAACTCATCGGTTAGCCAGAACGGCAGACCGCCCCGCCCCAGCAGGCGGCGTTCCTGGCCATCGGGGGTCATCAGGTAGAGGACGTGCTGCAAGTCATAAGGCACGTCGGGGCCGATGTTGGTAAGCTCGCTGGGCGGTACGCGGACGAGAAGAAGTGCCTGATTGGGTGAAAAAAGCGGCCAGCCATGAATCGGTACCTGCGGACAATCACCTGTGGCACAAGCGGTCGGCTGTAAGCTGATGCTCAATTCTCCCTCGATATTATATTCCGAGCGGAGCAGGTAAGCGGCCGTTTCATCCACCATGCTGTAATTAACCCACTGTTCATTCTGAGCCACGATTTCCACATCTTCCAAAAGCCGGATGCTGTCGCCAGTTACCAGCGAAACCTTGAAGCTGTTGTACGGTTCCTTATAGCCATATTCGGTCACAATAAAGTGCTGCCCATCCACGGTGCTGATGTGGGCATCGGCAAAAAAATCGACGAAGCGCTCCGTCCAGGTGCCTGCCGCCAGATTGTAGTCATACACCTGGCTGCCCGGCCGGTTGGCCAAATCGTAGCAGACAGCGGTGATGGTGCCTTCCGGCAGTGGAATGGGGGGCACAGCGGCCTGCCCGGCGCGAGTCTGGTCATAAACGTAGGCCAGAAAGCGGCTTCTCAGCTCAGCTTCGTCAAAAGTGCGCCCCAACAACTCGCTCAGCCACATGTCGTAGGCGTTTACACTCAAGAGGCGCATCATTTCGGTGGGGGAAACGGCCGCTTCCCCCGCCGCCAAAAATTCCACCATCATGTAAACCTGCTGCCAGATCAGGGTGGGGTCTTCCACCACCCACACTTGCAGCGTTTGCGGCTGGACTTCTGTCCAGCGACGGTTCCAGTAGCGCGTCAGGTCGCCATCCACGTTGAGAGCCAGCATGTGACGGTACGATTCGGCTGCCAGCGGCCACGGCTGCAACCCAAGCTGCGCCAGGTGGTAATCACGCAGGGCACGGAAGAAAAACGGGTGGCGGCAGCAGTCATAGGCGGTTTGGTGGGCGAGGACGGCCGTTGCAATCGGTACCTCATACGCCCGGACCAACAAATCATAGCTGGCTTCGTCGGTGGGCAGGCCGATGAGCGTCGGCGCGGGCAGCTCCAGGCGCAAGCTGCCCTGCATCATCGCCTCCGGGTCGTTGAGGGCCAGCAGCGAGTCAGGATCGGTCGCCAATCGCACGTTCAGGCGCAGCGTAGTCAGGCAGTCTAAATCAGCCAGCTGGGCACACATCCGAATCAACAAGGCATCCAGGTCCTGGCCCAGGCGCTGCGCGGCGACGGCGTCGCGGCCCGGGTAGGCCAGCGTGAGGTGCTGGCCCGACCAGATCGTCCACTCGCCCCAAAACGCCTCATCGGGCGGGGAATAGAGCCAGCGGGTATTGCCCTGCCGGTAAACGGCCGTTTGCAACAAAGTCACCGTTTCCGTCACGCCATCGGGCCGGGTAATGGCATACGCCTGGGGGTACAGCAGCTCGACGGCTTGCAGGTCGGGGGAAACGGTAAAGCTGACCTCTTCGCGGGTGAGGCGCTCCGCGGCCGGTTGGTGCTGCCAGCCCAGCATGGGCCGCCCCAGCAGAAGCCCTGCATCGAACAGCGTTTTCTGCGCTTCAGTCCAGGCGGGCTCCCGCCCGGAGAGGTTGGCGCGGAACAGGTCTTCGTCCTGATTGACGGCCGTTTGCAGCACAAAGTTGTGGGTAGCCAGCAGCTCGTTTTCAATATCGGTCGTGGCCGTTGCCACCCGTTGGTCGATTTGCCACTGCAGCGCCAGCCAGACGGCCGTGACGCTTACCAGCACCCCCAGCAAAAACCGCCAGCGACGGCGCAAAAATGGTTGGGGAACGGCCGTTTGTTTGGCTTTATCCTCTTCCGGCCACCCCTCATCTTCATCTGTGCGCCACTCAAACGACATGTTTCACCTCGAAATTAGTCATTGACCATTGACCATTAGCAATTGGCTATTCACCTTCTAGCCTATCGACCCAGGCCGCATTTGTACAGTTTAACCCGTCAAAATTGAGAATTTGTTCATCCCGGCCGTTGTGCCACAGGCGGATGGTGCCCAGTTCGGGCAGGGCTAGCCACTGGCCATCGGGCGTCCAGCTGGCATAAAAATGGCGCGGGTAAGGTGTGGTGCCCAACACCGTGTAGTTAAAAAAACGCAGCTCAGCGCCATCAGCATCTTGCAGAAAGAGGTTGACGGCCGTTTCACCCGGCGTTGTGTAGGTGAAGAGCAGGTAACGGCCGTCTGGCGAAAAGCGGTACCCTTCCAGCTCGGAATTTTGCCACGCGGTTAGCGGAATGTGCCGTCGCACCAAATCGCTCACCCGATCATACCAAAACAGGTGTCCGGTCGCGGCCACAGTCGCCAGATTCGATTCGCCCCGAACGAGAACGAGCATTGTTTCTCGGCTGGCCGAAAGGGGCTGAACAAATTCAAACGTTAAATTGTCCATCGCCAAATAGGCCAGCATGTCGCTGTCGGTCAGCAACGTAAACGGGGGCGGCAGCTGAATATCAGACAAGACCAGCTGTTCCACCCCATTTTGAAACTGGTTCAGATAACCAAACCGGGTGTCATCCAGCCAAAAAGGCGACGCCCCAAAACCGGGCGAATTATTGGCCTCGGCCGTTGGGGCGTCACGTAAGAGCATCAGGCCAATGGCCGCACCCTCGTGCCACCACGGGTTGGTGGTGGTGAGGGTGATGAGATGCTCGCCGCCGGGTGACCAGATTGGATACCCGCCGATGGCCACCGCATCACAGTCGCCGCCCACCTGGCACGTCTCCAAATCGGTAAGGGCATAAAAGGTGCCGGTGGTGTAGCCGGGCGCGACGGTCCAGAGCAGGTAACGGCCGTTAGGGTCCGTTATCGTAGGAATGGCCAGCGGCGGAGTGGTGGTGAGGTTGGCTACGTTGTCCCAACTGACATCCACACGCTGGCCCCGGCGCAGCAGAAACGTCTCCGGCGACCCGTCCAGTCGTTCCACGGCCAGGGCCACGCCTGAGCCATCGGGCAGGCCGGTCATAAAGCTGTCCGCGCTGTCTAGCGCCTGCACCAAGTCAGGCTCAGGTGCAGCTTCGCCAAAATTGTAGCGGTACAGCCCTGCCTTGCGGCCCACGTCTTCACACACCAGCATCATGTCGCGGCCCGGCTGAGGAATTTGCTGCACCCGCCCAAACCGTCGTGCCAGATACTGCCGGAAGGTCTGGTGCAGCAGCGCTTCGTTGCTTGCCACACTGCCGGTATTTTCCGCCAGCCACTGGCTAAATTGACGGCCGTCGCTGCGCACCAGGGATTGCCCAATTTGCCCTGGAGACAGATCAAACACCTCGGCTAAAAAATCAACGGTGAGATAGGGCATGGGCATGGCGGCAAATTCGGTAGGCGATTGGGCGAAAGCGACATTCCAATCCTGGGCGGCATCCAGCAAATGCAGATCGTCGGGGAGGGGAACGGCCGTATCCGCCAAAGCCCACTCACCCACGCCCAACTCGTACAGCTGGCGCTCGATGGCGGCGCGGTAAAACGGCACATTATCGCAGCATTCCCAGCCAATCAGGTCGTTGAGGGCTACCGTGAGCAGGTACGCCGCGTAGCCGCGCAGCAGCGCCTGGTAGCCCGCCTCGTCTTGCGGCAGCCCCACCAGCGTCGGCGTAGGCAGCACGACGGCCGTATCCCCCTGCCAGACCGAATCGCCGCCGCTGTTCTCCCCGGTGAGCGCATCCAAAAAGGCCAGGTTGGTCAGGCTGTCCGGCTCCGACGAAAAGGTGAGGCGCACCTGGGCCTCTTCCGGGCAGGTAAAACCGGGCGTGCTGCACACCTGCACCAGCCGCGCCTCTAAATCAGCCGCCAGTCGGTGCACAAGCTCCTCATCGCGGGCCGGGTAGCGCACGCTGATCAGCTCCCCTTCCAGGCGCCGCTGCACGCCCCAAAATTCTGGATCCGGCGGGGCAAACAGCCAGCGGTCCTCGCCCAGGCGGTAAACGTCTACCCGCCGCAGCTGCACGGTTTGGGTGAGGCCGTTGCCAATGTTCAGGCTGTAATTTTGCAGGGTGGCCAGTTCGGCCGAGGTCAGTTCGGGCGAGAAGGTGGGGCTGATGACGGCCGTTTCCGCCAACACCGGCTGCCATGCCAGGCCAAAGGCGGTGCGGTCAAACAGGGTGCCGTTGGCGATGTTTTCCTGCTGCGCCAGCGACCATTCCGGGTCGCGCCCGGAGAGCAGGCTGTTGAACAAATTCTCGTCCCTGTTTTGTGCCGCCTGCTGTAAAACGGCGTAGCTGGCCACCAGGTCAGCTTCGATGTCGTCGGTGGCGGCTTCAACCCGCTGGTTAATCTGGCTGTAGAGGAGGAAAACGGCCGTGCCAACCACCAGCACCGTCGCCAAAACCAGCCAGGGCCAGCGCCGCCGCCCGCGCTTGGGCGGCTTTGGCGGTGCTGGTTCCTCGTCCCAGCGGTGATCTTCTTCGGTCTGCCACTCAAAAGACATAGAGTTCAAACTGCCAGGCAAGAGGAGAAGTAGCATGAAGCGTGAAACGTGAAACGTGAATATTCATCACGTTTCACGTTTCACGCCTCACTCCTCCCCGTACAGATAGTCGTAAATCACAAAGCCCACAAAAATGCGCTCGATGTAGAGGCGGGTTTCGGGGAAGTTAACCGTTTCCACAAACAAATCGAGATCGCCGCCCGCCTGTTCGTACCAGCGGGCGGCATTGCCGGGACCGCCGTTGTAGGCGGCCAGGGCGGCGTGGGCATGATCGTCAAAGGTGTTGAGTTGTTGATTCAGGTAAAACGCGCCAAAGTTCAGCCCAACGTACGGCTTGTACAAATCTTCGTTGACAAAATCGGGCCAGCTGAGCAGGTTAGCAATGTACGCCCCGGTGTCGGGGATGACCTGGCTCAGCCCCTGGGCCGCCGCGCCGGAGCGGGCAAAACTCTCGAACAGGCTCTCCTGCCGCACCAGGCTAAACTGGAGCCGGGGATCAAAGCCGTAGCGCTCGGCCAGGGGCAGCACGAGATCGGCGAAGTAAACCGGGTAAGCCAGCTGCCCGATATAGGCGGGGGCCTCAAACACGGTCTGGCCGGAGAGATTGAGCACGGTTACTGCCGCCAAAATCGACGAGCGGTAGAGGCCACTATCGCGGAAGTAGAGGGCCAGCTGGTAGCTTAGCAGGGCGTTGTCGGCCACCGACACACGCAGATTTTCAAATTCCGCCTTGCCCGCCTCAAACAGACCAGCCGCCCACAGCTTCTGGCCCACAATGAGGCGCGGATCGGCCGTCAGGCTGGCGCTGAGCTGGCTGACGGGCGCATCTTCCGGCAGCTGGAGCCAGTCACGCAGCCACGTTTCGGCTTCCTGCTGCAAAGCTTCTTGTTCAACGGGAGTAGGCGGCTGGAAACGGCCGTTCCCCACAAACGCCGCCTGTCCTTCCGCCAACCCTGCGGCACGCAGCCAGTAATAATCGATCCGCCGGTTGTTTTGCAGCAGCTGCTGCACCTCGGCCGCGATCGCTGCGGGGTCGATGGTGGGTACGGCCGTTGCGGGCGCTTCAAGCGTGGCGGTCACCGTCGCCGTGGCGCTGATGGTGGTTGTGGGTTCCAGCGTGGCAGTGGCCGTCGCTGCGGCGTAGTCGGGCAGCGTGCGCTGCAACCAGACCAGGCCCGCACCGCCGTACTCCGTTTGCGGGTAGCTCTGGATGAGCTGGTGCCAGCGAGTCACGGCCGTTGCCCCATCCCCGACCTCGTTGGCCAGCAAACCGGCCAGAAACAGCGCTTCGGCGGCATCGGCAAAGCTGGGGTAACGGCTGCCCACGATGGTGTAGAGCTCCACGGCCGTGGCCAAATCCCCCAATCGTTCGGCCAGTTCGGCCCCTTCCCAGGCAGCCTCGGCAGCGTTGGTGCCGTCGGGGTACTGCACCAGGTAGTCGCGGTAGAGCTGGAGGGCAGCGGCCGTTTCGCCCAATCGCGCCCGCAGGTTGGCCTCTTCAAACAGCGCCCCCGCCGGTTCGCGAGCGGCATAGGCGGCCAGGGCGGCCAGCGCTTCGACGCTGTTGCCCAGCGCTTCATAGCTCCAGGCGATGAACAGGTGGGCCTCGGCGCGGCCATCATCTGGGTTCAGGGCGATGGCCCGCTGAAAGGCGGCAATGGCGGGCTGGTACGATTGGGCATAAAAGTTGACCAGGCCGCGCTGGTATTCATCCACCACCACTCCGGCGTCCACCAGCTGCACCAGCCCCAGGTAGCTGTCGTAAGCGCGGGGATAGTCGGTGATGCCAATGCGGAAACGGCCGTAAGCCCCCTCGGTATCACCCGCCGCCAGCAGCGCCAGCCCGGCCTGGTAATTCATCTGCCCTTTGGTGAACTCGGTCACGGCCATGTCGCGCACGATGTCGTACTGGGCAATGGCTTCCTGGAGACGGCCGTTTTGCACGTACAGCTGGGCCAGCGCCTGCCGGTTGGCAATCTCCTTCAGCCGCTGGGCGGGCGCGTTGAGGGCCGCTTCGTAGGCGGCCACCACAGAGGAAATTTCGCCGTTGGCGGTATAAATTTCGGCCAGCAGCGGCTCGACGTAAGCGGCCATGTCCGGGTTTTGGCCCAGGTAGAACTGGTAAGCGGCAATCGCCGAGGCGCTGTCGCCCACGGCGGCGTGCAGCTGACCCAGCCGCAAATGCACGTCGTTGGGCGCCGAATCGGGGAACTGAACCAGGAGGTCATCAAAGGCGACGATGGCTTCTGGGAAACGGCCGTCGCCCTGGTAAGCCACGCCGAGCCAGTATAAGAGGGACATCTGCTGAGAGGCGGTGTAATTTTCCTGGAGCTGTTGGGCGGTGGTCAGGTTGTCAACTGCGGCGGCGTAATCGCCGTTGTGCAGCTGGCGTTCAGCCAGGGTGAGGCGCATTTCTGGCGCGGGGGTTGGTGTGGGCGAGGGCAGCGGGGTGACGGTGGGGAGGGGCGTGACGGTGGGGAGGAGAACGGCCGTACCTTCTTCCCCGGCGGTGGCATCCCCCGAAGGGGATGGCGGCAGCGTTGGTAAACCCGAAGCCAGGGTGGGGGTTGGCTGGAGGGCTTCATCAGCCGCTGTTTCGGGCATCGGGCTGGCCGCCGGTGGCGATTCCCCACAGGCACCAAGCCAGATCAGGGCCACAAGCAAACCAGCGTAACAGAAACGTCGCACCTTTTGCATGGGGAGAGAGTATTCAGACAGATCGAAAAGGAAAATAGGCAGCGGGGAAAAGTGAGAACTTTCTCACTTTTCCCGCGCTCGAACGTTGGCCCACTTTAGGCGGCGTTCTCTTTAGCTTCCCGTTCTTCGATCTCTTCCATCGCCTCTTCCACCGCTTCTTCGATTGACTCTTCGTCCAGCACGGTGCGGGTCATGAGGTCCCAACCGAGGTAAAGCAGGGAAAATTGCAGGAAACCAAGCCAGGCAAAGACAACCTGCAAGGCGAGTTTGGCGTTGCCCGCCTGGGCCTGGACCGTGCTTTGTGTGGTGGTCATGGTGGAGTTGATGTCCTGCACAATGCCAATGTACTGGCCCAACAGCGGGTCTACTTCGGCGACACGGCCGTTTAACACCGCCAGATCATCCGACACCGCGTAAATGTTTTCCGATACCGAGCCCAGGTTGGCGTTAGCGGCCGTCAGGCTGGGTTCCAGCTCACGCAGGCGGTCAGGAAAACCATCCAGGCTGGTGCTCAGACCGTTCACCGTTTCATCGAAGGGCACCGTCGGGGCATAATTCACGCCGAGATCGTAGTTGAGTTCGAAGCCTAAAATCTCTTCCTCAATTTTGAAATCGTTCAGCGTCAGCAGCGTGTCGTCGATGACGGCGGCCACTTCCGCCACGGCGGGCACAGCCAGCTGTACCGATTCGATGCTGTTGGGGGCGTCTTCGGCGGCAATTTGGGCCACTTCTTCCAGCAGCGGCTGGGTGTCGGCGAGCGTTTTGGCCAGGGAATCGGCCGTTTGCTCCACGGTCACCAGGCTGGTGTTCACATCGCCGATGGTGCCTCGGGCCAGCTCCAGCGTGTCTTCCACGGTGGCCAGGCTTTGCCCGGTCAACCCCAGCGTGTCGCCCAACACCTTGACTACGGCGTCTACCGCGCGCCCGCTGTAGATAATGCCACCAATGCTCAGCACCACGCCGAGCAAACCAATAATTAGCAGTACAAATCCAGCAATTCTGCGAAACATTCCCTAATTCCTCCTGATAATGACGGGATTGAAAACGGCAAAGGGGAGGGTGGCAAGTGAAAAGTGGCAAGTGAAAAGTGTTAAGTGATAAGAATTTCTCCTTCTACCTTCCTACTTTTAACTTTTAACTTTTTACTTTTTACTCCTTTTCCTTTCCGCAAAATAACGTTAGGACAGTGCGTTAGAATCCGAACCGCGCCGGTTGGTCACCAATTCCCAGCCCAGGTAAAGCGGGGCCACCTGGGTGATGGCCAGCCAGATCATCGCCAGAGTGATGCCATTTTTGATGGTCTGCACTTCGCTGTTAATTTGGGCGCGCATCTGGCGGGTGCGGTCGTTGGTGGTGGTGATAAGCCGGAGGTATTCGTCCAAAATGGGGTCGAGCTCGGTGATACGGCCGTTTACCGTACCCAAATCATCGGCCAACGTACGAATATCGCGGCTGACCGTTTGCAAATTATTGTTGGCGACGTTGATGTAAATTTCCAGGGTGCGCAAGCTTTCCGGCAGCCCTTCAAGCCCCTCACCCAATTCCCGCACCGATTGGTCAAAGGGCACTTCTGGTTCATAGTCGATGCCCAGGTCGTACTGCAACTCCAAGCCTAAAATCTCTTCGTCAATTCGAAAATTGTTGAGGGTGGTCAGGGTGGAATCAATCACGCCAGCCACCTGTTCCAGGCTGGGGAATGCCTGTTGGATGGTTTCCAGGCTGTCGGGCACCTGGTCCGAAGCCACGCTAGAAATCTGCCCCAGCAACGGCCGTGTGTCGGTTACCGTCTGGGCCAGGTCGTCGGCAGTGGTTTCGGCCGTTTCCATCACCGTGTTGACGTCGGCAATGCTGCTCTTGGCCAGCGCCAGCGTCTCGGAAACAGTATCCAGGCTTTGCGACGTCAGCTCCAGGGTTTGATCAAAATTGGCAGCGATGCGGTCCACCAGGCGATGGCCCAGCCGTGCGCCCCAAATGGCCAGCACAATGCCCCCCACGCCAATCAACAACATCACGATGCCAAGAAAACGCCGAACCATAACTTTCTCCAAAGGGGAATGACTGAGGCAAGTGAAAACTGTTTTCATTTTCCCGGAAACTGGGTGGACGCCGCCATAGCGTCAGCGACATATCAAGTTTCCGGGAAAATCTGTCACTTTTTCCTTTTCACTTCCTAAAGCCACTGCCCCAACAAATCTACGCTTACGGCCGGTAGACGGTGCCTACCAGCCCATCGTATTGTAATCCAGCCAGCGCATTTGTCACAGAATCACGATCGATCTGGCCCACGGCCGTTTCTGCCTCGGCCATTGCCTGGAAGATCAGCTGCATGGCGTCGTAGGTGGCAGCGGCATAAGGGCCAGCCGTCTCGTCAAAGGGGGTGACGGCATTGTAGGCGGTGGCAAAGTCAGCGGGCAGCAGCACGGGGTCTTGAGTGATGAATGGCGCACTGCCCAGCGGCAGCAGGGCGAGGTTGGCATCGGCGTAGAGGGGTTGGGCTACGGCCGTTGTTTCCCCCAGCCCATGCCCAATGACGGCAATAACAGCAGGATCGACGGTGAGGGAAGCGGCCGTTTCCGCCGCCAGCAGTCCGTCACCCCTATCATCTAGAGCCACCAGCGCTACCCGATAGCCACCGATGCCGCCCGCCTGGTTCACTTCGCGCACCGCCAGCCGCGCCGCGTAAATCGCGTCGTAACCCAGCTCCCGCTGCGCCCCTTCAAACGGCGCCACCAGCCCAATTTTGACCACCGGCGGCACGCTGGCGCAGGCGGTAAGCAGCAAAAGAGTGAAAAGTGAAACGTGAAACGTGAAACGAAGGGGCGAGGCAGGTGCAAAATACCTTTGTCGGACAGAATGATCTAATTCACACCTGCCTAGCCCCTTCGCCAGTAGCAAGTAGCAGGTAGCAAGTAACGATTTACCATTTACCATTTACCATTTACCATTCACCATTCTCAGCGGCAGCGCTGGACATTGGCCAGATGCTCCTCGTAGGTAACGCTAAACGCATGGCTGCCAGGAACGGCCGCTTGGCAATCCGCCACAAAAAAGATGAAAGGCGTCTCCGCCGGGAAAGCCACCGCCTCCAGCGACGACAGGCTGGGGTTGGCAATTGGTCCCGGCGGCAGCCCGGCGTAGCGATAAGTGTTGTAGGGCGAATCCAGCTCCAAATCGACCAGCCAGAGCGGTGATTTCCACCAGCTGTCGCTTTCCGGCTGGTAACCCAGCGGATACTGCACCGTGGGGTCCGCTTCCAGCCGCATCCCCTGGGCCAGCCGGTTATAAAAAACGCCCGCGATAACCGGCCGTTCGCTGGCGACCACCGCCTCGCGCTCCACAATCGCCGCCAGGGTGACGGCCTGGTGGATGGTGAGTCCTTGTGTTTGGTACCCCTGGCGCATGTCGGCCGTGACGCGCCGGTCAAAGGTGCGCAGCATCAAATCGACCAGGTAAACCGCGTCGGCATCCAGCGGCACGCGGTAGGTGTCGGGGAAGAGGAAGCCTTCAAGCGTGGTGGTGGCGGGTAAATCGGCCAAAAAAGTGTAAGGAGCCAGATCAAATGCCGCCTGCCGTTGGGCAATCGCCAAAAATTGGCTGGCGTCGATGTTGGCCGTGGGATTGTCGGCCAGGTAGTCGGCCATCTGCTCCAACCGCCACCCTTCGACAAAACGCAGCGTCGCTTCGCGCACAACGGCCGTTGTCAGCGCGGTGGCTATTTGCGGGATGGTCTGCTGGGGATCGACGATGTATTCGCCCGCTTCAAGTTGGGCGTCCAGACCGTTGTAGCGCAGGTAGTTAAGGAACAGCTCGCTGTTGTTCAGCAGGCCAGCAGCGGCCAAATTGGCGGCAATCGTATCGGCCGTTTCGCCGGGCGCGATGGTAAACGGCGCGGGGGTGAAGCCAGTGCCCGCAGGCAGCTCCAATTCGTCGGCGTTGGCCGCCAGGTAAGCCTGGAGGTAGAGGTCGCGCGGTTGAAGGGAACGGCCGTCGCCGCCCACCACACTCGCCCCACCCCGCCACTGAAAATAAAACAGCAGCCCCGCTACCAGACAGGCTGTCAGCACCACCATCAGCAGCGCCGACCGCACCACACAGCCCAACGACCGGCGCTTCGGGCTGTGGACAGGTTCTTGAAACGGATCCTTGCGGCGCGGCGGCCGACTTTTTTGCGTATCGATAACTCACCTCTGCCAAAACATGAACAAAGATTTCGCAGATTACACAGATGAAAAAATCTTATAAATCTGCGAAATCTGTTGATATAAGTCCAATTTACGCACGATGCGCGTCCAGGTAACTTTGCAAAATAAACGCTGCGGCCACGGCATCCACCTGCTGGCGGGCTTTTTTGCCCCGCTTGCCGCGCTGGCGCAGGCTGTCTTCGGCCTGGACGGTGGTAAAGCTTTCATCCCAAAACTGGATCGGTACGGCGCACTGCTGGCTGAACTCGGCAATGTAGTCACGAATCCAGACGGCCGTATCGCTATCCCCACCCTCACTCGTCGTTGGCAAACCCACCAGTAGCAGCGTCACCTTTTGCTCAGCCAAAATTTGCTGGTAGCGAGCGAAATCTTCGTCGCGAGACTTCCGCTGCACCACGCCATACGATTGGGCAATCGTCCGCGTCGGGTCGCTGAGGGCCACACCCACGCGCTTGCTGCCCAAATCCAGGGCCATGACGCGGCCAGGTAAACGGTTGTTCACTCGCCCAGTTCTCCCAACGCCCGCAGCGCATAAAACAGGGCACTTTGCTGCACCGAATCCACAATTTCCCCGGCAAACAGCATCTGCTTCACCTGGGCAATGGGCAGTTTGAGCAGTTCCATCTCTTCGGTGTGGTCCCAGGCGGTTACGGCCGTTTCCACACACCCCGTTGCCAAAAAGTAGTAGGCATGGCAGGCAAACCGCGCCGGGTCGGGCGCACCGCTGCCGATGGGCACGATGGCCGCGCAGCTGTGCCCCGTCTCTTCCAGCAGCTCGCGCTGGGCCGTCTCCAGAGCCGATTCCCCCGCATCAATCAGACCGCCCGGCGTTTCCAGCAATGTCTTACCCAGGCCGTGCCGATAAATGCGCAGCAGCAGCACTTCGCCCTCCGGCGTAACCGGCACCACGTTCACATAGCTGCGGCTCTCGACGATGTAGTAGGGATCGACAAGACGGCCGTTGCTCATCTCACACGTATCCGCCCGCACCGCAATCCACTCATTTTGCAGTAAATATTCCGAATTGAGCACTTTCCAATCTAGTTGATGCATGTTTTTTTCTTTTGCCACAGAGAACACAGAGGTTTAAGAGAAGATAGCTGTGGCTTTTTTCATTGTCTGGATTACGGCCGTTTTGACTTGTCGTTTCCCCTACGAAACCGAACCGTTACTCGTTCCCACGCTCTGCGTGGGAATGACGACCAGGACGCTCCGCGTCCCGTGCGACGCGGAGCGTCGCCAAGAGCATTCCACGCAGAGCGTGGAACGAGAGCTGTACGGTTACTAACCATTTTTACGGTTCAATCTCCGTCTGAATCCGCGTTGTCAGGTATGGCACCCGGTTAAACCAGACCGGCCAGATCTCCAGCGTGGGCACGGCGCGCAGGGGGAGGTTTTGGTAGAGGTAGGCTGCGGCCGTTTCTGGTTCCTGCCCGGTAACGGCCGTCACCGGCCCATCCAGCGCCAAATTGGCCGCCACAACTCCCTCGCCAATCATCGAAAAGGTCACCCGGCCCGACTCATCCACCGCCACCACGCTGCCGCTGCTGAAGCGAATGCTGTCCGGCACCAGGGTAAAACCATCCGGCACCACCTGCCCCAGCGAATCAAAGGCTAAACCGGAAGCGATGGTGGTATCAACGGCCGTTCCCTGCAATTCCGCCCGCAGCACCAGGGTGAGTTCGGCCGTCTGCTCACCCACCTCATGCGAAAACGTCTCGTCCAAAATGGTCACGAGACGCACCGCATCTTTCGACAGAAATTCACGCTCCGTCAGCTGCGCTTCCATGTTGGCCAGGGCCACCGCCTGCAAAAATTGCCGCGCCTGCGCCCGCAGCCGCTCCTGATCTTCAGCGGCGACAGCGGTCGTTTCGCGCACCGCCCCGCCCGTCATCTCGGCCAGGTTACGCACCTCCACCTGCAAATCGAGCGGGCCTTCGACCCGGTTCACCAGGTTGGCCGCCACATTGCCCTGCGGCCCGGGCTCCTCAGCAATGACCTCCACTTCGGCCGTGCTGCCCACCGCCTCGGCCAGCACCACCTCTTCCAGCGTCTGGAAAGTAATGCTGCTGCCGTCCGACGTGCTGACGCGAGTACCGGCCGGAATCGTCACGCCCTGGGCCAGCTCATTGACAAACAGCACCGTGCCCCGCGCCGGGGCATCGGGCAGCTCGATGGAACCAGTGGTAGCCACGCTGGTTTGCCACGACTCGGTCGTCGTCAGCAGCCGGGCCGGGACGGTGTTTAGGGCGTAATCCACCGCTTCCACCGCCGGATCAGCAATGACGGCCCGCTCTACCTGGACGGTTTTGGTCTCGGGCTGCAAAATAATGGTGGCACCGGGCACGGCGTAGGTAAAAGCGGCGTACAAAATGGCGAGAGTCAGGCAAAAGAGGGCAATGGCCAGGTAACGCACCAGCCACAGCCGCAGGGTGGATTGGGGGGCGAGGCGGCGGTTCATTTCCTGGCGGTCGGCGGCATCGAGGGTGGGATACGGCCGTTTCGGCCAGTTCGAACCAGGCGAGTCAAAAAAATCATCCCGCTCACCAGCCCCCACCGTGGGCAGCCCCACCCGCTCACGCCGCTTCCGGCCGCGCCACCAGCCCCGGCGGCTTGTCTCCGCCAGCGCCACCGAGGGAAAAACGGGCAGACCAATCGCCTGGGCCTGTCGGGTAATCGGCACGTCGGGTGTTACCAAGCCCACTTCCAACCGCTGCCGGTCGGCAAAACGACGCAGGCGCACCAGGTCCAACCCCTCGCGCAGCACACCACCAGCCTCCGGCAGCACCAGCAGCGTCCGCGGCTCACCTGCCCAGGTCAGCCGGTCACAAATGGAGATGATGTCGTCAGAATCGTCGAGGTGGATGATGTGCATGAAGGGGATTAGAGATTAGAGACTGGAGATTGGAGACTTTTTAGTCTCTAGTCATCCAGTCTCTAGTCTCATTATTAACTTAGCGCCTTCTCAATCAAACTCGGCACCAGTGCCAGCGCCTCTGGCAGTTTGGACGCATCCTTGCCGCCCGCCTGGGCCATGTCGGGGCGACCGCCGCCGCCGCCGCCCACCACTTTGGCCACGTCGCGCACAATGTCGCCCGCCTTGAGGCCGCGCGGGATCAAATCTTTGGTAACGGCGACGATGAAGATTGGTTTGCCGCCGTTGACTGTGGCCAGGACGGCCGTTCCCGACCCCACCACATCGCGGAAGCGATCCGCCATCTGGCGCAGGCCGTCCACATCCACGCCGTCCACCTGGGCGGTGAGCAATTTTACACCCGCCACCTCCTGCGTCTGGGCCAGGATCGAATCGAACTGGAACCCGGCCAGCTTCTGCTGCATCTGCTCGATGCGCTTTTGCGCCGCCTTTTGCTCCGCTTGCAGCGCCTCGATGCGCGATTCCAGCTCAGCGATGGGCACATTCAGGTGGCCCGCCAGCCGGTCTAGCAAATTCAGCCGCTCGGCAATGAGCTGGCGTGCGGCGCGACCGGTCACCGCCTCCACGCGGCGCACACCTGCCGAAACGGCCCCCTCGCTAATGAAGCGGAACAGGCCAATGTCGTTGGTCTCAGAGACGTGCAGACCACCGCAGAGTTCGAAGCTGTACGGCCGTTCGCCTTCATAACCAATCTGCACCGTGCGCACAATCTCGCCGTACTTTTCGCCAAAGAGGGCCATCGCCCCCTGGCCAATCGCCTCTTTCTGGCCCATGTACTCGATGGCCACGGGATAATTGGCCAGAATTGCATCGTTGATTTTGCCTTCAATTTCGGCCAGCGTGGTGTGGTCTACGCCGTGGTCGTGGGTGAAGTCGAAGCGCAGCCGGTCTGGGGCCACCAGCGAACCCGCCTGGGTGACGTGGGTGCCCAGCCGGTCACGCAATTCCTGGTGCAAAATGTGGGTGGCGGTGTGGTTGCGGCGAATGTCGCTGCGGCGGGCATCGTCCACCTGCAAACGGACGGGCTGGTTCAGGCTAAATTCGCCCTGAACCACCTCGCCTACCTGTACCACCAGGCCGTTGAGCGGCTTGCGCGTGTCGTTGACGCGGAAAATGGAGGTGCCGTTCAGCCCCACAATCTGGCCCTTGTCGCTGACCTCACCACCGGACTCGACGTAGAAGTTGGCAACGGCCGTTACCATCTCCACCTTATCGCCCACTTTCACCGACTTAACCAATTCGCCATCTTTGATGAGGCCCACAATTTCCGACTCGGTCTCCGCGCCCAGGTACGGGTCGTACTCCACGCCGCCTTCAAGCTGGCCGGTGGATTGGAGATTGGTGAGAAGACGGCCGTATACGCCCGTCTCCGCGCTGTATTCACCAAAAGCCCCCTTGCCGCTGGCCACGGCGTGCGCCTCACGCGCCGCGTTGTACCCTTTTTCATCAACGGTGAAGCCGCGCTCCTGTACCACGTCGCGGGTAATTTCCAGCGGCAGGCCGTGGGTGGCGTACAAATCAAAGGCCACCTCGCCAGAAATCTCTTTTTCGCCCTTCTCGTTCAGCTCCGTCATGACGTGATGCAGCTGCACCAGCGCCGACTCCAGGGTACGGGCAAATTTCTTCTCTTCCTGCGTCAAGGTGCGCAGCACGTGTTCCTCACGCAGCTTCAGCTCGGGGTACGCCTCGCCCATTTGCGCGATGTACACTTTAGCCACCTCGGCCAAAAACGGCCCGGTGAAGCCGATGCTAAAGCCAAAGCGCACCGCCCGCCGGATGATCATGCGCAGCACGTAACCGGCCCCAGTGCTGCCGGGGCGCACGCCGTCGGCAATCAAAAAGGTCGCCGCCCGGCCGTGGTCGGCAATGACGCGGTAGCCCACCAGATGCTCCTGGCGCAGCTCGTCGCTGTCGCCCAGCAGTGCCTGCACGCGGTCCAGCGCTCCGCTAAACAGGTCGGTGTCGTAGTTGTTGTCTTTGCGCTGCATGATACGCACCATGCGCTCCAGACCTAAACCGGTGTCAACAGATGGTTTAGGCAGTGGGGTCAGGCTGCCGTCTTTCTCCCGATTGAACTGCATAAAAACCAGGTTCCAGAATTCCAGGAACTCCTCGTCATCGTCGGCATTGAGGCGACGGCCGTCGCAGGCAGCCATGTCGCCCATGTAGTAAAAAATCTCGGAGTTGGGGCCACAGGGGCCGGTTTCGCCCATCTCCCAGAAGTTATCTTTTTTGCCAAAGCGCAGAATTTTTTCGGCGGGCAGGTAGCGCTGCCACAGTTCAAACGATTCGTCGTCATCGGTGTAGATGGTGGCCCAGAGGCGCTCTTCTTCCAGCGCCAACACGCCCGTCACAAACTGCCAGGCAAAGTCGATCGCTTCTTTTTTGAAGTAGTCGCCAAAGGAGAAGTTGCCCATCATCTCAAAAAAGGTGTGGTGGCGCGGCGACGGGCCGACGTTTTCCAGGTCGTTGTGCTTGCCCTGGACGCGCATCACTTTTTGGGCGGTGGCGGCACGGGTATACGGCCGTTTCTCCCTTCCCAAAAACACGTCCACAAACTGGTTCATCCCCGCGTTGGTAAACAGCAGGGTGGGATTGTCATGCTGCGGCAGCGGCGAACTGGCCACCACCTCATGATGGACCTCGTTAAAATAATCTAAAAATGCTTTGCGAATTTCGTTACTGGTTGTGGGTCTCATGTTAAATTCCTCTGTCCATTGGAGATTAGAGATTGGAGATTTGTTAGCACCGCCAATTGCTAATCTCCAATTACCAATCTCTAAATTTTACCGTAGCAACAAAAAACCGCCAGACTGCTTAAGGTTCAGTCTGGCGGCGAAAGTGCTGCGCTTAAATTGTGGTGAAAACTCAGGCAGCAGCAATTGCCAGACTGTTCGTCTGGGCGGCGGCTGCGGCGGCGCTTAGGCTGGTGCCTTTACGCGGGTGAGTCATCACAAAGGTCAACATGGGCAGATGGTAACAAATCACTCCTGGGGTGTCAACGGCAAAATCATCGGCCCGCGGGAGCTGGAGAGCACAACGCTTTCGCCTTCTTCGTACCAACCAGCTAACTGGGCATCGGCAATTTGCATGCTGATTACGGCCGTTTCAAACCCCTGCTCAAACTGATAAAACGTCACGCCAGAACCAAACATGCCCTCTGTTTCGGCAATGAGCTGGTTGTGAGTTGCTGAGTAAAGCATGGTTAACGGCCGTCCATTATCCAACGACACACCGTCCCCACTGGCAGGCACAATTGTCTCGCTGCCATCCGCCGCCACGATGGTGAACGGCGCGTCGGCGTAGAGCAGGTAGCCGGAATCACCCAGCCAGAGCGGCGCATCGCCCAGCCAGCCGGTGGTGGCATACACGCCTGTGGCGATGGGCGGATTGCCGGAATCGCTGGCGGCGTCCGTCACAAACAGCTCGTTGTTGCGCAGATAGGCAATCTGACGGCCGTCTGGCGACCAGGAAAAAAACGGATCAACATCTTCGACCAGCACCGTCCGGTTTTCTGGACCGCGCAGCAGCACCAGGTCAAAGCTCTGGCCGTTGTGGATGGCCGCCGCCACGGAAGGCGGCCCTTCCAGCATTTCCAGCGGCGTGATGACGGCGCGGCCCACCTGTTCGGCCCAAACGGCCGCTTCACCCGTGGCAAAGTTGTACAGGTGCAAATCGGTCACCGACTGCTGAGTGGGCGTGGCTTCCCAAAAATAGCTGCCGTAGGCCAGCCAGCCGTCGTGGTAATCAAAGTAAATCTCCACGGCCACGGGCAGGTCTTGCCGGGCCATTGCGCCTTCTTCCACCATCAGCACCGGTTCACCAAAGTTACCGGAAGCATACGGCAGCCAGACGAGTTGGGGCACGTCGGCTTGGGGAACGGCCGTTTCCGTCGGCACAGGTGTGGCTGTAGGCAAAGTCACTGGCGGGCGAGTGGGCCGCGATTGAGGCGTGGGCGGGATGGTGGTTGGGCGGAGTGTGCTGGTTGGTTGGGCAGGAACGGCCGTATTTGTCGGCAGTTCCAGGGGCGCGGCGATGGTTTGGGTGCGAACGGCCGTTGCCGGGCTGGCGGTCGGGGCGGCGGCCGAGTCGGCGGCCGAGTCGGCCCCATCACGGCCACAAGCCACCAGCAAAAAAATCAACAATATCCAACCAATTTTTTTCATATCGACCTCTCTGAGGCTAAGCTAACAAGTTCAAAAATGTGTCTTTGTCCAACGGGCCAAAATACGGTTCGAGCGCGGTCTCGGCCAGGGCTGCTTCGATAGCTTCTCGATCATAGCGCAGGCCGATAAGCTGCTTCTCCAGCCCGGCCACATCCTGCTGCCCGCTAAAATCGCCGTAGATTTTGATCGCCTGGATGTGCCCTTTGACCACGTCAATGCGGGCGTCCAGCTTACCCACGGCCAGCTTTTCGCTTTTTTGGATGTTGAAGGCGGGGGAACGGCCGTAATTCCATTCCCAGGTCATATACCGCTGCGTCGCAATTTCCCGAATTTGCGCCCAATCTGTGTCGGTCAGCCCATAAACCGGCACCGAGTCGGTGCCAAAGATGCCGCGCAGCAGCGCCTCGCGCAAAGCCACAATGTCCATTGCCTTAGGCAAATGTTCCTGCACATTGGTCACAAATGAACGCACCGACTGCACCGCTTTAGACTCGATCTGCACCTGACGCGGATTGATGGCCCGCAGCATATTTTCCAGGTTGGTGTTGAACAGGATGGTACCGTGGCTAAACATACGGCCGTGTGCCGCATACTGCGCATTGCCCGAAATCTTCTTACCATCCACAAAAATATCGCTTTTGCCCTGCAGCCCCGCATTAACGCCCAATCCCTGCAAAACATCCACCACCGGCCGGGTAAACTTGCTGAAGTTGTGCAAATCCTCCTTGCCCTGGGTGATAAAACTAAAATTCAGATTGCCCAGATCGTGGTAAACGGCCCCGCCACCCGACAGGCGGCGCACGACATGAATCTGGTTCTCGCGCACAAAATCGGGATCTATTTCCTCAATGCTGTTCTGGTTCCGCCCAATAATCACCGCTGGCGCGTTGATGTAAAACAGCAGCAAGGGTTCTGCTGCCGGAACGTTACGCAGCAAATGCTCCTCAATCGCCAGATTCATCCGGGGATCGGTAGTTTCGTTGTTGTCTACAAATAACATGGTGTTCTGCCCTCTGCCTCTGTTTTGGGTTACCGAACTCATTTTAACCAGTCCAGAGCAAATCTGCTATTTTCCACCACCAACAGCCAGGAAAATGTGCCCTTTCCAGCCGCCAATTTGACCGCGCTGAGCTGGTTTTTGAATGAGTTGGGATGTATTCCCTATTGTTGCCCCAGGGGTAATTTTAGTAACCTTGACACACTTGACCGGTACAAGAATGATCCCTTTTTGCACTTAGCAGAAGGTTTTCCAAAAAAAGAGATTGGCATCAAAACTGCCAGTTACGCAACCACCTACGCGAGGCCCAATTGCTCCCGTAAAAACCAAACCGCACAAAGTTTTTGGAAGAAGATAGCGCAATCTTTGTGCGGTTTACTCAAGTAATTGGCAGATCACGCGCTGCTTTATTTTGAAAAACTTTCTGCCAATTACACAACACGAGTAGTATTGTTAATGGCTAAATTATTAATTATAGATGACGATCCCTTTATCACTGAATCCCTAAAAATTGGTTTGGGCGATCATGGTCACCAGGTATATGCGGGGCACAACGGCCGTGAGGGCGTTGCCCTGGTCCATGAGTTGACGCCTGACCTGGTGATCATCGACATGACCATGCCGATCATGGATGGGCTGGAAGCCACCGAACACATCCGCCGCAGCTCTGACGTGCCCATCATCATGCTCACCGCCGAAACGGACGAAGAAGACGTGGTGGCCGCCCTGGAAACCGGTGTGGACGAATACCTGAGCAAACCGTTCCGCCTGAATGAGCTGGCGGCCCGGATTCACGCTTTAATTCGCCGCCACAACTGGAACACCACCAAAATTGAGCAAGAGATTGCTCAGCTCAAACATACCCTCATGGCCAACATGACCCATGAGCTGCGCACCCCCATCGCCTCCATCCAAACTGCGCTGGAGGTTGTTTTTGCCTCTGCCTCTCATGAACGTTTTGAGTGCCAGCTGCGCTTTCTGGAGCAGGTGCAGCACAATACCCATGTGCTTAATCGACTGGTTGAGGATCTGCTTATTTTGGCCAAAATTGACGAGGGGTTGGAGATTTTACGACGGCCGTTTTCCCTCCACGCCGAAATTGAACGCACCATCCACAAGAAAAGCAAAGAAATTACCGAACGCCACCTGTCCGTCTATAACGAAATTGAAGGGCCGCTGGAAATCAACGGTGACACCGTCAAACTGCGCCACCTCTTTTATCACCTGCTGGACAATGCGGTGAAGTTTAGCCACCCCAACCAGAGCATTCACATCTGGGCGCAAACCAGCGACGATGGCAACTTGCAGCTTGTCTTTGCCGATCAAGGCATTGGCATTGCCCCAGAAGACCAGGCCAAGATTTTCGACCGGTTTTTCCAGCTGGACGCCAGCGACAGCCGCAACTACGGCGGTTTGGGGATCGGCTTAACGATTGCCCAGGCGATTGCCACAGCCCACGGCGGCCAGATCACCGTGCGCAGCGCGCCCAATGCTGGCAGCCAATTCACCCTCACCCTACCCGCGGCCGAAGCCGACTGGCACGTCTAACCGGCTCATCTCGAAGCCCCGCCTGTAAAAAATAAAAAGGCGCAGATGAAACAAATTTCATCTGCGCCTTTTGTCGTGTCATACCAGCTTTGTTTGGGCTGTTTAGGGCTCAGGCGTTTCGCTAGCAACGGCCGTTGGCGTCATTTCCGGTTCTGGAGTGGCCAGAGGCGTTGGCGCGTCGGTGAAGGCTCTGGCGTGGGCGTAGGCGTCTTGTACGGCTCTGTGACCAGTTCCACCGTGGTTAACTGCCCCTCCACCACCTGCACCGGCTGGCGATATTCCACCCCCTGCACCTTTACGTACAGCGTATACGCCCCAGGCCGCACATCGGCAAAAACAAAATTTTCGGCCAGCAGTTCATCCGGGTTGATGAGGTTTTGCGGATCACCCTGGTAGCTAAACGTGTTAACAAACTCCGAATCGCTGCCGTCGGGGCCAATAAGCGTCACAACCACGCCCTGCCACGGCCGTCCTTGCGGATCAACCAGGCGGCCAGCCACCACGCCCCGCGTTGGACCGGGATCAATCCACAGCATCGGGTTACGGGTGGAACCAAATTCGTTGCTGCCTACGCGCACCTCGAAGTGCAGATGCGGCACCGTCGCCGCACCGCCAACGCCCACTTCGGCCACCGGGTCGCCCTGCGACACGTGCTGGCCAACTTCGACGCTCAGCCCCAAAACGTGGCCGTAAAGCGCGTAGATAGGTTGGCCCTGCCACGTCTGGTCCAGCTCCAGCACCACCAGGTGCCCGTACCAATCGCAGCGCCAGCCGTACAGCGCCGCCTCGTCAGCCTGGGCCACCACCACGGTGCCATCGGCCACGGCCAGCACGGGCAGCCCCAGCTCGCCAGCGATGTCGATGCCGTTGTGGATGAGGTAACGGCCGTCGCCATCCGACCCATACGGGAAGGTTTTGTTGATGATGGTTCGCCCGCCGCCCGGTACCGGCTTGACAAAGTCAAAATGGGCAAAGGGGTCGCCCACCGGCTGCGGCCAGGGATCGGCCGCCAGGAAGTTGCGCGTGTAGGCGGGCCTTAGCGGCGCCGGATCGGGACATTGGCGATTGATGGGAACGGCCGTTGGCGTCAGCGTCGCCGTGGGGGTGGCCGTTGGTGTTGCCGTCTGCGTCGGCTGCGGCGTCAGCGTGGGCGGCATTGTGGCCGTGGCCGACGGCGTCCAGGTAGCCGAGGGTGAGGGCAGCGGCGTGGCGCTGGCGGCCAGCGTAGGCAGCGGCTCGGTGGCGATGGCGGCCAGGGCTACCGGCTGCGCCGCGTTTACCACTGATTCTGCATCGGCCGTTTGTTGGCAGCCACTCCCCAGAACAATCAGCAATACGCTGATGAAAAAACCAAAAAGTGTTGAATGCTTCATAAGTCGTTACCGTCTTTGCGATGGGGGTATTGTCGCTGAGGCGGAAACGGCCGTCAAATGAGATCCCTAACTTTTTTCAGGTTGCCACGGCCATCTGTCATTGTTTATAATGCCCGCACAATTAAATACGCCATCATCTCCGGGAGGAGTAGCTGGCAACGAGACTGACAGAAAAGATGGGGCCGTGCAAGCAAGCTTGCAGTGCTGAAAGCCCCCACAGCCAACGCCCAGCGAAAGTCACCCGGTTCGATTACCGAAGAAATGTGCGGAAAATTCCGCGCAAAGTAGACCGGTACGGGTAAGCCCGTTACAGCGCAATCCCGATGTTGGTCGGGATAAAGTGCAAGGTGCAATTTGTGCCTTGAAAAGAGGTGGTACCGCGGAATCAAGCCCATTTCGTCCTCAACGGATGATTTGGGCTTTTTAATTTTGGAGATTAGAGAATTGGAGATTGAGATTATTGGCTTAGTGCAGAAAATCTCCAATCTCCAGTCTCCAATCTCCCAATTTCCGGAGGTTTTATCATGTCTTTACCCAAGCGGTACAACCCAAAAACGGCCGAACCCACCCTGCAAACTCAATGGCAGGCCGACGGTACCTATCATTTTGATCCCAATTCAGATGCCCCCGTGTTCAGCATCGACACGCCGCCGCCGTCGGTGTCTGGGCATTTGCACCTGGGGCACGTCTACTCCTACAGCCAGACCGATTTTATTGCCCGGTTTTTCCGGATGAACGGCCGTAACCTGTTCTACCCCATGGGCTTCGACGACAACGGCCTGCCCACCGAGCGATTGGTAGAACGGCGTGAAGGCGTGCGCGCCGCCGACATCGGCCGCCAGGCATTCATCGAGCTTTGCCTCAAGGTGAGCGAAGAGACCGAAGGCCACTACCGCGACCTGTGGCAGCGGCTCGGCCTGTCGATCGACTGGCGCTACACCTACCGCACCATCGACGACCATTCGCGGCGGCTGGCGCAGTGGTCGTTCCTCGATTTGCACCGCAAAGGGCTGGCGTATCGGCAAAAATCCCCGGCCATCTGGTGCCCGGAGTGCCAGACGGCCATCGCCCAGGCCGAGCTAAACGATCTAGAGCGGGACAGCACCTTCTACACCCTGGCCTTCACCCTGGCAGATGGCACCACCTTGCCCATTGCCACCACGCGGCCGGAGCTGCTGCCCGCCTGCGTGGCCGTGTTTGTGCACCCGGAAGACGGCCGTTTCACCCCCCATCTCGGCCAGCTCATCACCACGCCCTACACGCACCAGCCGGTGCCCCTGCTGGCCGATCCCGCCGCCGAGCCAGACAAGGGCACCGGCGCGGTGATGTGCTGCACCTTCGGCGACCAGGCCGACGTGACCTGGTGGCGCACCCACAACTTGCCCTTGATCGAGGCGATTGGGGGCGACGGCCGTCTCACCGCCGCCGCTGGCCCTGATTTGGCCGGACACACCACCGCCGAGGCGCGCCAGATCATCATCGGCAGGCTGCGCCACGCGGGCGAGCTGCTGGGCGAAGCGCAAATCAGCCAGCACGTGCGCACCCACGAGCGCTGCGACACGCCCGTGGAGTACCGCGTGGTGTCGCAGTGGTTCATCCGCCTGTTGGACTTTAAGGAGGAACTTCTGGCTCAGGGCGAGCAAATCAACTGGCAGCCCGCCCACATGAAGCTGCGCTACCGGCAGTGGGTAGAAAATCTGGCGTGGGATTGGTGCATCTCGCGGCAGCGCTTTTTTGGCGTGCCCTTCCCCGTATGGACCTGCGCCAGCTGCGGCGCAACCATCCTGGCCGATGAGGCCGATTTGCCCATCGATCCGCTGACCGACCAGCCAACCCAGCCCTGCCCCACCTGCCAATCTACCGACTTCATCCCCGAAGCAGACGTGATGGACACCTGGGCCACCTCATCGCTTTCACCGCAAATTGTGGGCCAATGGGCTTTCTCCGAAAGCTTGCAAAATAATGCGCTCTACGAGCAAACCTACCCATTCTCGCTACGGCCGCAGGCGCACGAGATTATTCGCACCTGGGCGTTTTACACCATTGCCCAATCGTGGCTGCATTTTGGCACGCTGCCCTTCAAATCGGTGGCCATTTCCGGCTGGGGATTGGCTCCCACCGGCGCGGGTAAAATCAGCAAGAGCAAACAGAGTGATGTAGCCGGGCCGCTAGAAATGATCGAACAATATTCGGCCGACGCGGTGCGCTACTGGGCCGCCAGCACCGGACTGGGCAAAGACGCCATCATCAACGAGGAGAAAATCCAGGCCGGGGCAAAGCTGGTGACCAAATTGTGGAATGTGGCCCGGTTTTGCGCGAAATTTTTAGGAGATCAGAGATTGGAGATCGGAGATTTGCCCGATCAATCAATCCCCAATCTCCAATCCCCAATCTCCCTCACCCTGGCGGATCGGTGGCTGCTGGCGCACACGCAGCAACTCATCGAGCGGAGTACAAAACTGTACGAGCAGTACGATTACGCCACGGCGAAGAGTGAAATTGAGCACTTTTTCTGGCAAATTCTGGCGGACAACTACCTGGAGATGGCCAAGCTGCGGCTGTACGAGGGCGGCGAATCCAGCGTGGGGGCACGTTACGCGCTGTACCACGCCTTGCTCACCACGCTTAAGCTGTTGGCCCCCATCTTGCCTTACGTGACGGAGCAAATTTACCAGGGACTCTTTGCAGAAAAGGAGGGTCCAGGTTCGATTCATACCTCGGTGTGGCCAGTGGGGAATGCGGCGTGGGGGGATGAAACGGCCGTCCAACACGGTAACCAGCTGGTAGAAATGGCAACGGCCGTTCGTCGCTACAAAAGCGAGCATAACCTGTCGCTGGGGGCGGAGCTGGCCCGCCTGCACCTGCACACCACCGACGCTGAACTTGCTGCCCAGCTGGAAAGCGCCGTTACCGATCTCACCAGCATCACCCGGGCGAAGGAGATTGTGGTGGAGAAGGGCAATGAGGTGGGGAACGGCCGTTGGCAGATACAAATTGAACATTGAGCTACCTGAAATTGAAGAAACGTGAAACGTGAAACGTGATGCCTCTGGTCACGTTTCACGCATCACGTTTCCTACAAATTCGGAAGGACATCCACCCACAGCCCAAACAGGCCAATCGCCACCAGCAGCGCGCCAGAAATGCGGGTGAGCAACCTGTAATTTTGCCCCAGCCAGCGGGTAAATTTGCGCTGGAACGGCAGGGCAATAAACGGCAGCAGCACCAGCGGCCAGCCAAAACCGATGCCGAAGAACAAAAAGTAGCCCAGGCTGCTAGACAAATTGGCCACGCTGCCCGCGCCCAGCAAAAAGGCGCTCACAATCAGCGGACCGGTGCACGGCAGCGTCATCGGGCCAAGCATCAGGCCATAAATATACGCTCCAGCATACGGATTGCTCAGCACAGGGGTTTGGGCCACGGCCAGCCGGTTGAACGGATTGCGCCCGGTCAGCATGAGCAGCCCCAGCAAAATTACCACGGCGTAAATGAGGGGCAAAACGACGATGAGGATGCTGCCAAAGCTTCGCTGCAGCAGGTACAAAATCAGCCCGACCAGCAGCATCATGCTGAGCACGCCGCCCAAAACGAGAAGCCCCAGCCATTTGGTGGCGCTTTGTGCCCGTTCGTTTTGGGCGTTACCCGCCAGGTAGGCAATCAGGCCAGGGTACAGCGGTAAAATACACACGTTGGTAAGAATGGCGCTGTTGCCCAGCACAAACGCCTCGATCAATTGACTCATTTGGGAAAACCTTTTCAGTAGCCGCGGTTTCTTACCGCGCGAAGAAACGCGGATTGGAATCCGCGGCTACGGTTTGGATTTAACTCTGGGAGGCGGCTTCGATGCTTTGCAGCAGCTCTTCAGGCCCTTCATAACCGGTGGTCAGGTCGGTGGTGGTGCCGTCGGGGCGGATGATGAAGTGGGGCGTGGAAGGCGGGTTGGTGACCGTTTGGCCGAACGTATCCGCCAGGGAGATGAGCATTTCCGGCGTGGCAACGGCAAAGACCCAGTCAAAACCCGTCTCCTCGGTGTAGTTGGCCAGGTCGCCATTGCCAATGTTGGTTTCCACGCTCAGCGACACAAACACCACATCTTCACTGTCGCCAAGCTGCGCTTTGGCTGCGGCGACATTGCCCAGCTGTTGACGGCAGTTGGTGCACCAGGTAGCCATCGGCTCGACAAAGACAGTTTTACCGGCAAAGTCAGCCAGGGTAAAGGTTTCGCCAGAGCGCACATCGGTGAGCGAAACGGTCATCCAGGCGGGGGCATCGCTCATTGCCATGTCCTCTGTCATCTCTTCGGCCATATCGTCCGTTTCAGCCATCGTTTCTTCAAGCTCAGCCATGCCTTCTTCGTGCTCGGTCATGGCCATGTCGTCTTCCATGGACTCATCCATCATTTCTTCATCAGCCATGGATTCGTCCATCATCGCGTCGTCGGTCATGGTGTTATCCATCATTTCGTCGGATGTGCTGGTTTCGGAGGTGCTGGGTTCAACGGCCGTTTCCGTTCCGCCACACGCCACCAGCAGCAAAGTCAGCAGCAGCAAAAGGGTCAGTTTAATTTGTTTCATCGGTTCTTTCTCCTCAAAAATCTATTGTTTGGTTGTGGCAGGCCAAAACCGCTGCCTGAAGGGAAGATAGGGGGGAAGGATTACGGCCGTATTCCCAAATGATTACAAATTGCTTAAGAGGCTCCAGCGGCCCGTGACTGCGCCAAAATCCCCGGTTCAGCGCCCGCCATCGGTGACATTTAACACTTAAAAGCCGCGCCCCTCCAGCCTATACTTGATGAGTTTGAAATAAGTCTGCACACCGCCATGTGGCGGTGAAACCTGGAGGGAACCCAATGGCTGAAGACAAAAAAATACTCATTATCGGTGCGGGCATTGCTGGCATGGCCACCGGCTGTTTTGCCCAGATGAACGGCTATCAATCGGAAATTTTTGAGCTGCATGATTTGCCTGGCGGCCTGTGCACCGCCTGGGAGCGCCAGGGGTACTGGTTTGATGGTTGCATCCATTATTTGTTTGGCTCCGGGGCAAACCAGCCGTTTAACCAGGTGTGGCAGGAGCTGGGCGCGCTGGTAAACCGGCCGATCATCAACCACGACACGTTTATGGAGGTGATTGGCGCAGACGGCCGTACCCTCACCCTCTATGCCGACCCCGACAGGCTGCAAGATCACCTCACCGAGCTCTCGCCCCGCGACGCCGACCTCATCGAAGATTTGTGCGACGGCGTGCGGCTGTTCATGAACTTTGACATGTCGGCTCTGCAGCAAAAGCCCAAAGAGCTGATGACCATGCCCGACTGGCGCGCCATGGGCCAGCAGATGCTGCCCTACACGCTGCCCCTGGCCAAATGGGGGCCGCTCTCCGCCGCCGAGTTTGGCAGCCAGTTCAGCGACCCGTTTTTGCGCCGCGCCGTGCCGCAAATGTTCGCCTGGCCAGAAATCCCGATGATGGCCGGGCTGTCCTTGCTGGCCTACATGCACACCCACAATGCCGGTTTCCCGGCGGGCGGTTCGCTGGAATTTGTCCGGGCCATCGAGCAGCGCTACCTGGCGCTGGGCGGCACCATCCATTACAAAGCCCAGGTGGAAAAGGTTTTGGTGGAGGATGATACGGCCGTTGGCGTTCGCCTCTACGATGACCGGGAATTTTTGGGCGATTTTGTCGTCTCCTGCGCCGACGGGCACAGCACCATCTTTGAAATGCTCGACGGCCACTACGTGGACCGGCCGCTGGAGCGCACCTACGACGGCCGTATGCCCATCCTGTCCCAGCTGCAAATCTCCCTGGGCGTGAACCGCGACATGAGCGGCGAGCCGCATTGGGCGCTGTACCTGCTGGACGAGCCGCTGCACATCACCGGGCAAAGCTACGACTGCATCGGCGTCAAACATTACTGCTTCGATCCGTCGCTGACGCCGCCGGGAAAATCGGCCGTTGTCATCATGCTGCGCACCGATTACCATTACTGGCAGCGCATTTACGGCCGTAAACTGTACGACACCGAACAGCGGCAAGCCGCCGACATCTGCATCGACTTCCTGGAGAAAAAGTATCCCGGCATCCGGCAGCAAATTGAGGTGAAGGACGTGGCCACGCCGGTGAGCTACGAGCGGTACACGGGCAACCATCTCGGCTCCACCTGCGGCTGGCTGCTCACCGACAAAACGATGATGAAGATGATCCAGGGCATGAAAAAGCAGCTGCCTGGCCTGAACAACTTTTACATGGCGGGCCAATGGGTGGAACCCGGCGGCAGCGTGCCCCTCGTGGCCATGTCTGGCCGCAACGTGGTGCAGCTGATTTGTGATAAGGATGAACGGCCGTTCCACACCACCACCGCCCAACCCGCCACCGCGCTTCCGTAATTTTTATAGGACGCAGATGAACGCGGATGGCGCGGATAAAAAGAAAAATATCAGCGTTTATCCGCGTCCCATTTCTTATTGCTATGACCTTAGACAAACTCAAACAACGCCTGCACGATGCCGGATGCAACCCCGGCAACTACCAGATCGGGGAGCCCTGGGCGGTGACTGATGTGTACTGCCTGGCGAAGCGAGACGGCCGTTTCCACTTCTTCTACACCGAGCGCGGGCAAGATTCACCACCCGAAAAAATCTTCGACGACGAGGCCGAGGCGTGCCACTTCTATTACGACTTTGTGCTGAACATCCGGCATGATCACCTGGTTGGCTTTTACCAATCGCCAGACAGTTTGGAACGGCACGCCGCTTTTCTAGAGCAGCACGGCGTCGCCACCAGCCGTGACAAAGTTCCGTACAGCGGCTGGCACGACCCGCGCTACCGCCTGTTTGTCGAAGGCATGGCCATTTTTACCGTGCGGCAGCTGCTGCCCACCCTGCCGCTTAACGACCAATCGGAGCTGCCCGATGCTGATTGACGCCCACACCCACATCGACATGTTCGACGACGCCGCGCTGCCCGCCGCCCTGGCCGAAATCGAGCAGCACCAAATTTTCACCCTCTCGGTGACGATTGACGTGGCCGCTTACGAACGCGCCAAACAAATCGCTGCCAACAGTCCGCTCATCGTGCCGCTGTTTGGCATTCATCCCTGGGAAGCCCACCGCTTTGCCCACGATCTGGACAGCCTGGCCCCGCTGCTGGCGGAATCCCCCATGCTGGGCGAAATCGGCCTCGATTTTTTGCTGGTGAAAGACAAAAGCCGCTACCCGCAGCAGTTCGAGGTGTTTGATTACTTTTTGGAAACGGCCGTAACCCAACAAAAAATCGTCAATATTCATGGCTTGGGGGCCGAAACGGCCGTACTCGAACGTCTCGAACAGTTCCAGCCACCCACCCCCATCGTGCACTGGTATTCCGGCCCGCTCAACCTCATCGACCGCTACCTGGCCGTTGGCACCTATTTCACCTTTGGCGTCGAGCTGCTCTACTCGGAAAAAATCGAGCAAATCCTGGCCGCCATCCCCCCAGACCGGCTGCTAACCGAAACCGACAACCCCGGCGCGAACAAACATTTTGCCCAGCAGCCCGGCACGCCCGCCCTCATCCAGCAGGTCACCGCCAAAATGGCCCGCTGCCGACGACTTTCCGAGGCCGAGCTAGACGCCCAGCTCAACCAAAACTTCACCCGGCTGGTCGCCAGCAGCCCGGCGCTTGCCGAAAAGTGGGCTAAAATTCTTGCCACAGAGGTCACAGAGAGTACAGAGAAGAAATAGAACTCTCAATCCTCCGCGTCCTCCGCGCACTCCGCGGTAAAAAAGACAGCAAAAGGAGAGACATGAAAACTTACCGACTGCACAACACCGATCTTGACGTTTCGCGCCTGGCCTTTGGCACCTGGCACCTGGGTGGCAGCTGGGACAAAACCCCGGCGGATGACAACGTTAAAAAGCGGGCGGTGGAATTGATAGAAACGGCCGTATCCCACCACATCAACCTCATCGACCTGGCCGACATCTACACCTGGGGCAAGTCCGACGAAATGGTCGGCCACGCCCTGCACCAAAACCCCAGCCTGCGCGATCAGCTCGTGCTCCAGGCCAAATGTGGCATCATCATGGGCAACGACCCTAACCCCGGCGATCCGGGCCGCTACGACTTTAGCTACGACCACATCGTCAGCGCCGTGGAAGGCACGCTGCGCCGCCTGGGCACCGACCGCGTGGAAATTTTGCTGCTGCACCGCCCCGATCCCCTCATGGAACCAGAAGAAGTAGCCCGCGCCTTCGACCATTTGCAGCAGAGCGGCAAGGTGCGCCACTTTGGCGTCAGCAACTTCAACGCCGGGCAAATTGCCCTGCTGCAGCACGCCCTGGACCAACCGCTGCTTATCAACCAGGTAGAGCTCAACCTGCTGCACCACCACCTCATCAGCGACGGAATCGTGGCCAACATGACCCAGCCCACCTACCCCGGCATCAGCGGCACGCTGGATTACTGCCGCCTGCACCACATCCTCATCCAGGCGTGGTCACCGGTGGCGGGTGGGCAGCTCTTTGCCCCCCGCGCCGACGCCCCGCCCCATGTGCACGCCACCGCCGCCGCGATTACCCACCTTGCCGCCGCGCACCACACCAGCAAAGAAGCAATTGCCCTCGCCTGGCTGCTGCGCCATCCAGCGCCCATCCAGCCCATTCTGGGCACGCTCAAACCCGAGCGCATCGCTCCCAGCGTCCTGGCCGATGCGGTCGAATTGAGCCGCATTGAGTGGTACCAGCTGCTGGCGGCAGCACGTGGGGCTGGGGTGCCGTAACGCTTGCTTAGATTGGGCCAATTTTTGTCGAGAATCGTTCGCAATCGCTGTAACAAATTGGCCCAATCTTTTAACTGCCATAAAAAAACGGCCGTTCCCTTCCGAGAACGGCCGTTTTTCATTTCATTTCAACCCGGCTGAACCACTACTCCAGCATGTAAGCAATCAACCAGCTGGATAGATCGATCACCTCGGCCGCATCCGCGTGGGTCAGGAAGCCCGTCAGTTCCATCACCCGCGTGGTGGTGATGATGAACGTCAGGTTCAGAATTGCAGGCACCTCAAGACCGTATTGATAGTACAGGTAAGCCCGTTCAGCCCGGTTCACCAGCGTCTTGCCGATGCCGCGCGGCAGTTCACCCGCATCCGTCAGCGCTTGCAGCTTGTTGATGAGCGCCTCAAACTGCTCATCTGCCGTGGGCGGCGGCGGCGCAACCGTGGTGAAGCTGGTCTGCGACACAGCTTGCTGTCCGTTGCCGTTGCTCACCTGCCCCGTGGCCAGCACAGTGTAAGTCGTGCTTTGGGCCAGCGGCGCATCCGGCGTAAAGGTGATGATCTGGTTGGTCGTATCCGCGCTAAACGTGCCGCTGACCACCCCCGATGGCCCAGACACCTCAAAGTCGGTACCCGCATCCATCGGCAGGCTCCAGGTAAGCGCGACGGCCGTATCCACCGCCACATCCACCGCGCCATCTGCCGGGGAAACGGCCATTACGATCGGATCGCGCCACAGCTGCACCGCCTTGGTGTCATCTGCGCCGTTGCCCCAGTCGGTGGCCGTCAGGTCCACCAGCTGTGTGCCGCTGCTGCCGTAATTCACGGTCATGGCCCGATTGGTCAGCCCGGTGATCTCACCCCACGCTTCCACCGTTTCCCAGTTGCCGCGCGTGAACTTGTACTGCACGGCCGTGCCGTCAGCAATGTCCAGCGTGTAGGTCCAGGTCGTCGCGTCCACCTGGGTCATCGGCACCAGGCCAGGATTCCACGGCCCAAACTCTGCCAGATCGCCCACGATGTACACCGTGCCCGGCGTGTAGGCCGGTACACCCACCGTGAAGGTCACACTCACCAGCCGCGCTTCGGCCGTCGCCTCAACCGCGTTGGATTCTGCCGACCGGTTGAAACTGGTGTCGAAAGCCACCAGGGTGTAGCTGTAGGTGGCGTTGGTGGATACAGCCGTATCCACATAACTCGTCACCGCCGGATCGGCAATCGTGGCCAGGCGTGTACCGTCACGGTACAGCTCAAAGCCGTGCAGGTCGCCGTCGCTGTTGGGATGGGTATCCCACACCAGCGAGATGCTGCCCGTCGTCGTCCCGGCAATCGCCAGATTGGTCGGCGCGGCCGGAGCAGTTGTATCCGCGCTGGCCACCACCGTCAGCACGCCAAACGGCCCCGGACAGGTAGCATTGCCTTCGTCCGGCCCGTTCACGGCGTAGAACCAGCTGCTGCCGCCGTCGCCGCTGTAGCGCGTGGTGTAGCAGAAGGTGCCGAGCGCATCCGGCAGCATGCTGCCGCCGTACTCGTCATTGTTCCCTTCATCCTTGTTAAAGCTCATGCTGGCCCAGGTCCAGCTGCCGTCCGGCGTGGTGCCGACAGGGCCAAAGCCCACCTCAGCCAGCAGACCAGGGGTCGCCCCTGGCTGGCCGGTCACACCATCGATCCAGATCTGGCCGTAAACGTTGTCCGTCCGGTTGATGGCGCTGATCGTGTGATTGAGCGTCGGCGGCCACTGCAAGTTGGCCCAGCCAATGCTGTACGCCGTCGTCGCCGAGGCCTCGTTGGAGAGCGCGGCTTCCAGCCCGGTGGCGTCGTCGCGGCCCACCACCACGTAGTGGTAGCTGGTAGCCACGGTCAGCCCCGTGTCGCTAAAGCTGGTGCTGGCCGTGTTGCCGATGAGGGCATAGCCGCCACCGCTCAACAGGCTGCGGTAGACGTCGTAGCTGGTGGCTCCGGCGGCGCTGCTCCAGCTCAGATCGACGCTGCTGCTGGAAACGGCCGTTACCGCCAAATTACTCACCGCCGCTGGCGGCGCACTCAACGCCCCATCCAGCACCAAGACCGCCCCACTCATGCCCGGCACGCTGCTCAGCACGAGGTTGCCCGAGGCATCCACCGTGTAGCTGCCGCCGTTGAGCGCGTCGCTAAAGGTTGCCCCAATGGGCAGGTAGCCGCTCACGTTCACGGTCACGGCCTGCGCTGCCGTAGCGCGATTCACCACCACCACGGCCGCATCCGAATAGTCGGGGAGGAGACGGCCGTAGGCGTACACATTCGCCCCGTCATCCACCAACAGCGTGTCGAAGCTGCCTACGCGAAGTGCTGCCGAATTATTGCGCGCCGTTGTCAGCGTCTGGTAATAGGCAAACAGCGCATCCTGGCTGCTTTGCGCTTGCAGATGGATGTAGAACGGCGTGCCCGTCTCGTCCAGCCACGGGTACGGCAGACGGTTGTACGGGTCATCCTGCCAGGTCGAGCCATCCCAGGTAACCGGGCCAACCAGACCCACCTCGTCGCCGTAGTAAATCGTCGGCGAACCGGGCATCGTCATTTGCAGCAGCACCACACCCTTCAGGCGGGTCATGGCGTCGCTCCAGTCGTAGTTGGGATTGTCGTACAGGGTGTCGTCCTGCAAGTCGGTATTTTCATCCAGCATGAACAGGGCACGGTTGGTGTCGTGGCTGCCCAGCAGGTTCATCATCGCCTGGAACGCTTCAGGCGGATACCGCTCTTCCAGGTTGTGCAGCCGCGCATCCAGTTCCGACGGCGTCAGCGGCGTCAAAATGCCCGCCGAGCTGCCGGAGTTGTGGTCATTGTCCACAAAGTCGCTGTCGCGCCAGAAGCTCATGATTGCCGAGCCGAACTGGTAGTTCATCGTGGCGTCCCACTCCTGGCCCAGGGTCCAGGCGGTGGCTACGTTCCACTCTTCGCCCACGATGTAGGCGTCGGGGTTGGTGCTGTGCACGGCATCACGGAAGCCTTCCCAGTAATTGTTGTTCGGGTCGTTGGTCAGGCCGGGGTCCACATCGCCACCCACGTCCAGACGCCAGCCATCGGCCCACTGCATCCAATAGCGGCCAATGGCATCTGCGCCACCAGCCCAGATATAGTCGCGCACGTCCTGGTTGCCCGAGTTGAGCTTGGGTAAGCTGTCGAAGCCAAACCAGGATTCGTAGGTGGTGTCACCGGCGCACGGCCCGGCCGTTTGCGGCGAGAAGTTGTACCAATCGCGGAACGGACTGGAGACCGATTCACACGCCCCTTCGGAAGCATA
The DNA here is from genome assembly GCA_020848035.1 of Anaerolineae bacterium. GTDB lineage: Bacteria > Chloroflexota > Anaerolineae > Promineifilales > Promineifilaceae > Leptofilum. Next base: position 147,029 of record JADLAX010000034.1, read on the forward strand.
GCGGTTGTAGCGGTCAAAGTAAACGCTGTCCGACGAGGAGTGGTTGAACACGCCATCGAGTACCAGGCGCATGCCCCGGGCGTTGGCCTCGGCGGCCAGCGTCTGGAACAGGGCCAGGTCGCCAAAGTTGTCGTCAATCACGCCAAAATCGGTCGTGTCGTACTTGTGGTTCGACGGCGACTCGAAGATCGGGTTCATGTAGATAACCGTCACGCCCAGCGCTTGCAGATAGTCGAGTTTGTCGATGATGCCCTGCAGGTCGCCGCCGTAGAAGTTCTGGCCATAGATCTGGAAGCATTCATTTTCGTCGCGCGGATCGCAAATCGGCGTGTTCCAGTCGGTGCTGTCGGAACGGACGATGCTGCCCCCGGCAATGTTGTAGTGGAAGCTGCCCGCCGGGGTGTTGTTGGCCGAATCACCATCGCGGAACCGTTCGGGGAAAATCTGGTACATGATGCCATTTTTCACCCAATCGGGCGTCTGGAAGCTGGGATCATAGACGGTGAGCTGCCAGCCGTTGTCCGGGCTGTCGCCAAAGGTCTGGCCCCAGCCGCCGTTGCGGGTGGCGTCGTCTTCGTAGTAGGCTACGGCCGTTCCATCCTGCACAATAAAGCGGTACCAGTAAATGGTCGGCACGGCGCTGGCAGGCACGGTAGCTTCCCAATATTCGTAGGTGCCATCATCGGCCGCCAGGCTCATGTTCAGCAGCATCTGCGCGTTGATCCGATCGTCCCACACGCGCACCTGCGCCCCGGTGAGATCATTGCTGGCCGCGCGCAGACGGAGGGTAACGGCCGTTCCGGCCTCTACCGCCCCACCCGGCGTGCGGAACAGCGTGTCGCGGCTGTCGTGACCCAGGTCGTTCCACCAGATGTCGTTGTCATGCTCAGCGCCGCCACCGGCATTGTTGATGCTGTCCTGCACCTCGTTGGTAGCACAGTTGTAGCGGAAGGTAACGGCCGTTGCCGACGGCACGCTCAAGCCCACATTGCTGCCGGGATAGCTCTCATCCCACGCCTCATTGCGGGCAATTTTGTACTCGTAGCTGCCCGCAGGCAGCGTGGCGGTGAAACTGTACCAATCGCTGCCGGGCGCTTCCTGCCACAGCATCGTGCGCAGGTTGTCGGGCGACCACTCTGGCCCGCCCACGGCTGCCTGGAGGTTACCCGCCACCGTAGCAATACATTGGTTGGCGTTGTCCGCCACCCGATTTTCGCCGGGTTGGAAGTACCAGCGCATCTGCCCACCGTCAGCGGCAAAGCCAACGTTGTTGGCCGGGTGCGCGTTGTTCCAGTTGTTGTATTCAACAATTTTGTATTCGTAGCCACCAGCGGGCAGATTGTCGCCCACCAGACGGTACACGCCGTCGGCGTTGGTATCTTCCATGCCGGTTTCAACACAGGCGTTGTTCCACTCGCCGCAGGCGGCGGAGACAGGCAGGTTGTCTTGGAAATTACCCGCCACCACCCATTCGGGCGTGGGCGGCGGGGCATCGGTGCTGTGCTCGACGGTGTTGTCGGCGCAGTTGTAGCGGAAGGTGACGGTGGCTTTGGCCGCCAGGTTCAGCACCATGTTGCCAGACGGGTAGCTGACGCTCCACGCCTCATCACGGGCGACCTTGTATTCCCAGGTGCCCGCCGGAACGGTGGCGCTAAAGCTGTACCAATCGCTGCCGGGAGCTTCCTGCCACAACATCGTGCGCAGGTTGTCGGGAGACCACTCCGGCCCGCCCAGTTCATCCTGGAAGCTGCCCGCCACGGTAGCCACACATTGGTTCACATTGTCGGCCACGCGGTTGGCGCCGGGTTGGAAATACCAGCGCACCTGGCTGCCGTTTGTGTTAAGGCTTACGTTGTTGGCCGGGTGGGAATTGCCCCAATTCCCCGATTCCACCACTTTGTACTCGTAGCTGCCCGCAGGCAGGCCATCGGCCACAAAGCGCGAAACGCCATCCCCGTTGCCATCTTCCATGGTGGTGGCAGCGCAGGCATTGTCCCAGTCGCCACATGGTGCGCCAGGCAAATCGTCCTGAAAACTTCCGGCAACCACCCAATCGGCCCCAAACACCAGGTTAAAGGGGACTACCAGCAGCACAAGCAAGCTGGCACCGAAGAGCAACTGCCACTTGGGGTGCAATCGTCGACTCATGTTTCCTCCAAAATGCAGCACGGCGCGGCCCTGCTGCGCGTTCAGTGAAAAGTAATAAAAAAAACCGCGATTACCTGTTAGAAGGCAATCACGGTCTTGGTTTCAAGATACAAGAGCGCAAGTTTGGCCAGCAAAACACACAAGACGCTGGCACCAGAAGCAGCGGTCGGCAATAACGCTGAGGTCCGTATGGGACGGCAAGGGTTGGTTCACTTTCTTCCTGTGGCTTTCACGCGGCCATACGGCCATACGGCCGTTTCCATCTTCTACTGCAAAAGTGAAATTGGTTGCAAGCACAACTAGTTGACGTATCAACTAATCATATTACACAAAATTTATGCAGTCAAGCTTACGGCATGGCTTACGATTTCGTTTATTTGGCCATCATTGAAGGGGGCGCACCGCCTCGTTTCTGGCTTGCAGCTGTTGGTCCAGCAGGGCGATCAGCTGCTCGCGGGAATAGCTGTGTTCCGGGCTGTCGTTGGCATCTAAAAGGCGGTCAATCAGCGTATTGATGACTCGATTGCCTTCCCAATGGGTGCCCACCATGTAGCGCAGTTTGGGCCTGTCGGCAAAGAGGGCATGGTCAACGGCCGTTGCCACAATCTCCGGCGACGACGGCTTGCGGTTGCTCTCTGACTCTGGGGCATTCGGGTCGGGCGGCGGTGATGGATTGTCGAAGCTGGCCAGGAGCTGCTGCGCTTCGGTGGCAAAGGGAGGCTGGGCGCGTTGCAGGCGAGCCACCATGTCGGGCAGGCCATTGGCCCCAATGTTAGAGACAATGCCGCCGGGTTGGACAATGCTGACGTGCACGTGAAACGGCCGTAACTCCTCATTCAGCGCCATTGTGTACGCCTCCAGGGCATGTTTGGTCATGGTATACGGCCCGTACAGCTTTTTGCTCACAGTGCCGCCCTGGGAACCGATGTTGACAATGCGGCCCCGCGCAGCCAGCAGCAAATCGAGAAACGCGTTGCTCATGCGCCACGGCCCGGCTACGTTGACATCAAAAATTTGCTGGAACTCCGCCTCGCTCCAGGTGGTGAAGTAGCCCAGCCCACCCAGCCCGGCGTTGTTGACCAGGCCATAAAGCCCGGTGCCCTGGGCGGTGATGAAGGTAACGGCCGTTTCAATCTGCTCCAGGTTGGTAACGTCTAGCTGCACCGGCACAATGTTGGGCACGCCGCTCAGCGCTGCAAAATCGGTGTCCTTACGAACGGCCGCATACACCAGGTGATCCCGCTCAGCCAGATAATGGGCCAGGTGGCGGCCAATGCCGGTGCTGGCACCCGTGATCAATATTGCTTTTTGCATATCAATTCTCCTTCGAAAATAGGCCGCGGATGGCGCGGATTAACGCGGATTAAATCTGTGAAAATCTGTGTTAATCTGTGTCCTTTTCATTCATGGTGTTGAGCCTGCGCTCATGTTGTCTCCTGAGAAAATAGGCCGCGGATTGCGCGGATGAAAGCT
>JADLAX010000035.1 GCA_020848035.1 Anaerolineae bacterium
AAACAAAAAAAAGAGCCTTACCGTACGGTAAAGCTCTCTGTGCCCCCACGGGGATTCGAACCCCGGTCTTAGCCTTGAAAGGGCTACGTCCTGGTCCCCTAGACGATAGGGGCAACGGGCAAAATTCTATCATTCAGCGGCAGTTGGGTCAAGGAGTTTGTATAATTCCGGCATGAACAGCTCCCCCTGGTTTGTCCGCCCGCCGCAATCAGCCGACGCCGCCGCCCTGACGGCGATTGCCACGCCGCACCTCATCCGCCAGACGATGGCCCAGACAAACGGCCGTTTCTGGACCCTCACCCACCAATCCCAACCCATCGGCTATGCCGCCCTGCTGCCCCTGCCCGGCCTGCCCCACCTGTTTGAACTCACCGGCGGCATTGCCCCCGCGTTCCGCCACCAGGGCGCAGGCAGCTTTTTGTGGCAGGCCGTGCGCGAAGAAACAGCAGGTACGGCCGTCCAGCAAATTACCCACACCGTAGACAGCCTGGATTCCCCCGCCGCCTGCTTTTTGCAGCACCACGGCTTTGCCCTGGAGCACGAAGAGTGGACGATGCAGCTAGAAAATTTACCCGCCACCTCTTTTTCCCGGCCAACCCGGTCAGGCCAGATCAAAAAATTGGATCGCGCCGCGGCCGTGCGCACCCTGCCCGCGCTTTACGAACGCTGTTTTGCCCCCACCGCCTGGTTCCAGCCCTACAGCGCCGCCGAAGTCAGCGCCACCTGGGAGCCGGGCGACGAGCTGTGGACGCTGGTGGCCGATGGCGCAACGATCGGCTTTGCCTGGCTGCACCGCCCCACGCCAGAGGGAGCGGAGATTGAGCCAATTGGCATTGTGCCGGAGAAGCAGGGGCTGGGTTACGGCCGTACCCTGCTCACCACCCTCCTGCAGCAGCTGCAAAACCAGGGCATCCAGACCGTTTCTTTAGGGGTGTGGCAGCAGAATGAAACGGCCGTGCACCTCTACCACTCGCTCGGTTTTCGCCATGTCAGCAGCAGCTACAGCCTCACCTGCCCGCTCAATCCTACATGAGTTGTTGCCTAGAACGATCTTTACGATTTTCCCGAACCGTCTTACAATGAATTTGTAGCAGTAATCGGTAATCCGTGGATGGTAACCGGTTTACTGCTTACAAATACCCGATTACCGACCACTGGCAGAAACGGCCGTGTTTGCTATTTAAAAATGGAGAAAGAGCATGTTCAAAGATATCGCCGATGTACGAGACAGGCTTGGCCAACAGCAGTACATCGCATCTGAAGAAATAGGCACTGTGGTTTTCCTGGCCCACTCGCTGTGCAAGCCAATTTTGGCTGAGGGACCGGCCGGGGTGGGCAAGACGGAGCTGGCCAAAGCGTGGGCGTCGGCCACCGGTATGCCGCTCATCCGCTTGCAGTGCTACGAAGGGCTGGACGAAAGTAAAGCCCTGTACGAGTGGGAATATGCCAAGCAAATGTTGTACACCCAGCTGCTGCGCGACACCCTGCGCAACGTCCTGGGCGACGTCAACTCCCTGGCCGAAGCCGCCAACCGCCTGGCCGATGAAGAGGATGTCTTTTTCTCCGAAAATTTCCTCCTCCCCCGCCCCCTGCTCACCGCCCTCACCTCAGACGAACCCGTCGTCCTGCTCATTGACGAAATTGACCGCGCCGACGTGGAATTTGAAGCCTTCCTGCTGGAAGTGCTCAGCGATTTCCAGGTCAGCGTGCCGGAATTGGGCACCATTCACGCCAAGCACCAGCCGATGGTGCTGCTCACCAGCAACAACACCCGCGAGCTGAGCGAAGCGCTCAAGCGGCGCTGCCTCTACCTGCACGTGGACTACCCCACGCAGGACGCCGAGCTGGAAATTGTGCGCCTCAAGGTGCCCGATCTTAAACCGGCCCTGGCGCAGCAGGCGGTGGCCGTGGTGCACCAGCTGCGCAACATGGACCTGCGCAAAATGCCCAGCATCAGCGAAACGCTCGACTGGGCCAGGGCATTGGTCGCCCTCAACGCCAGCTCCATCGACGAAAAGACGCTGACCAACACCCTTACCGTCCTGCTAAAATACGAAACCGACGTGCAAAGAGCCCGCCGCATGATGGGCGGCGGTAGTGATGAGGGTGGGCGACACGGCCGTTATAATCGGTAAACGGTTATGCTTGCTTTGTAACTATTCAGGTCGTGCGGCTCGTTCCCGCGTTCTGCGTGGGAATGACGACCAGGACGCTCCGCGTCCCGTGCGACGCGGAGCGTCGCCAACAGCATTCCACGCAGAGCGTGGAACGAGATCTGACAGGTTTGCGAGGCATACTTGACAGGCAATTACTCTGGTGAAAACCTGTCAGGTCTGAAAGATTACCATTCGGAGAACGAAGATGGACAACCGAGTTGTAGAATTCATTCGAGGGTTACGCGCGGCCGGAGTACGGGTTTCGCTGGCAGAATCGGTCGATGCCCTGCACGCTGTGGAGGCGCTGGGCATCACCAACAAAGAGGTGTTCCGCTCCTCGCTGCGCGCCACCCTGGTCAAAGAACACGACGATTTTGCCGCCTTTGCGGAGCTGTTCCCGCTTTACTTTGGCAGCGGCGGTCCCCCCCTGCAAAACGCCCTCGACGACATGTCACCCGAAGAGCAGGAAATGCTGCAAATGGCGCTGAGTGCGCTGAGCGGCCGTATGCAGCAGCTGCTTGATTGGCTCTCCAGCGGCGAAGGCCCGTCCAAAGAGGAGCTGGAAGAAATGGCCCGTCGGGCTGGCGTGGAGTGGGCCAACAATCCGCAAGAAGGGCGCTGGGTCACCCGGCGTATGCTGCAGCAAATGGGCTTTGCCCAGCTGGAAGAACAATTGCAGCAGCTCTATGAAAAGCTGCAAGAAATGGGCATGAGCCAGGAAGCGATCGAAAAATTGATGGGCGTGGTGGAAGCCAACCGCGAAGCCCTGGCGGAGCAGGCGGCCCAGCGCGTCGGCCAGCAAATCGCCGAGCAGCGGGCCAACCGCCCCGATGATCTGCACGGCTCTGACCTGATGCACAAGCCGCTGCAATCCCTCACCGAAGAAGACGCCAACCAGCTGCGTAAAGAGGTGCAGCGCCTGGTGACGCAGATGCGCAGCCGGGCGGCGCTGCGGCGCAAGCGGGGCAGCAAAGGCAAGTTCGACGCCAAAGGCACCATCCGCTCTAACCTGAAAAACGGCGGCGTGCCGGTCGAGCTCAAGTTTAAGAAGAAAAAGCTGAAACCGAGCCTGGTGCTCATCTGCGACGTCTCCACTTCCATGCGCTCGGTGGCCGAGTTTATGCTGCGGCTGACCTATGAGCTGCAAGACCAGGTGGCCCGGGCGCGCAGCTTTGCCTTCAATTCCGACATGCAGGAAATCAGCGTCACGCTCTCCGGCAGCCGCGCCGCGGATGCGGTGACCACGGTGCTGTACGACATCCCCCCCGGCTACTACGCCACCGACCTGGGCAACAGCCTGAACACGTTTAGCAAAAAGTTCATGGATGCGGTAGACGGCCGTACCACCGTCGTCATTTTGGGCGATGGGCGCAACAACTACAACTCGCCGCGCCTTGATTTGATGAAAGATTTGCAGCGGCGGGCCAAGCGGCTGGTCTGGTTTAACCCGGAGTCCCAGCGCCAGTGGGGCACCGGCGACAGCGACATGCTGGAATATTACCCGGTGTGTGATTCGGTCAGCGTGGTGCGCAATCTGGCGCAGCTGGCAACGGCCGTAGACCGCCTCCTCGCCGACGCCTGAAAGCCAACCCTGTAGCCGCGGATTCTTTCCGCGCAGTTTTCGCGGAAAGAATCCGCGGCTACGTTTTTCCCTTCTGTTTTATTTAACCACCCAATTTGGCATTGGCTGCTTCAATCGCCGGAATCAACCGGTTCAGGCTGTCGTTGATGCCGGTGCGGGCCGCGCCGTAATTCAGGGCGGAGATAGTGCCACCCCCGTTATCACACAGGCTGTTGATGCTTTCGTTGGTCGCCAGGAAGTTTTCCACGGCAAAAATGTAGTCGTTGTAGATACCGGCCCAGTCGTCCGGCACGCCAGAATAGGTGGCGCTGCGAATGGCGTCATCGTAATACCCCTGGAATTCGGCGCAGGTGCCGCCCTGGCCGTTGTACAGCCGATCCAACAGGCCACCTTCCTGCTCAATCATGGAGCGCACGCTGTTCATGCTGTCGCGCAGGGCGGTGGGGTTAAAGGCGATGGGATTCGGCCGTACCGGTCCGGCGGCGGGCGGCGGTGTGGCCGTAGCGCTAGAAGGTGCTCCAGCGATGCTGGCATCATCCCAAATAGCCTCGTTGTGGACCGGGCGATTGGCTCCTGTATATTCGCTCACCAACATAATCGACAACCGATCCGAAGCGGCCACGGCGTCAACCGAGATAAGCTGCCAGGTATCCAACGGCCGTACAAAGCCGGTACAGACGCTGGTAGGCAATAAGGGATCGCTCTCGCCCACGGTGTTTAAACACAATCGGGCGCTGAAGTCACCCGGATTTTCAGATATGAGCCGATTTTCACCGCTGCTGGACCATATTTTAATCCACGCCGACGCCCGGTAGGTTGCCCCAGGCGTGACGTTGCCGCTCACCCGCTGAAAGTAGATGTTGCGCAAGGTTGAGGCATTCATAGGACCGAGCTGCAATGCTGCCTGCTGCCCCGAATGCACAAACTGGGGATTACTGGCCGCCGCATAAAAATTTTGAATGGATTGGCCGCTGTTATGGACTTCCCAGGAAGCGTTGCCCAATTCAAAACTTGGATTGCTTAACATATTTCCCGCAGAGACCACAGGAGCTGGTGGCGGAGCCGAAACAGGTGCAGGCGGTGCGGTGGTGGCGGTGGCGGTGGCCGGTACGGCCGTTGCCGTCGGTTCCTCGGTTGGCTCTGCTGTGGGGCTGGCCGTGTTGGTAGCCGTGGGTTCTGGCGTATCGGTCGGGACGTCTGTGGCTGTTTCCGTGGGTATGGTGGTATTGGTGGGAGCCGTAGTGGCAGTGGCCGGTTCAGTCGGGATTTCGGTGGGGGCTTCTGTAGCCATTTCGGAGGCAACGGCCGTTGCCTCCGCCACCTGTTCGGCAGGCTCTTCCTGACAACCAAAGAGCAAGAAAAGACAACAAAGCGCAAAAATTCGAGCTGCTTTTTTCATGGATGCTTCTCCTTTTGTAGCACACATTCCAATGCGGTTAACCGCCGATCTTGGCATTGGCCGCTTCAATTGCCGGAATCAATCGGTTCAGGCTGTCGTTGATGCCAACGCGTGCTGCACCGTAGTTGAGCCCTGAGATGCTGCCACCACCCCCATCGCAAAGGCTGTTTATACTTTCATTGGTTCCCAAGAAATTTTCCACCGCAAAGATGTAATCATTGTAGATGCCCGCCCAATCGTCTGGCACACCGCTGTAGGTGGCGCTGCGAATGGCGTCATCGTAATATCCCTGGTATTCAGCACAGGTACCGCCCTGGCCGTTGTACAGCCGATCCAGCAACCCACCCGCCTGTTCAATGGTCGCGCGCACGCCGTTCATGCTGTCGCGCAGGGCGGTGGGGTTGAAGGCGATAGGATTCGGCCGTACCGGTCCGGCGGCGGGCGGCGGTGTGGCAGTAGCCGCAGAGGGGGCGGTTCCCATTGTGGCATCATCCCACATCACTTCATTGTGAGTGGGATGGTTAGGCCCGGTATAGCCAGCCACCAAGAGGATGGAGATACGATCGGTCTGGGCCACAGCATCTACGGAAATAAACTGCCAGGTGTCAATTGGCCGAACAATCCCTGAACAATACGATGTATCCAGCCAACGATCACTTTCACCTATTACGTTGATGCATACTTGAGCACCAACATCACCCGGATCTTGAGAGACGGTACGATCCTCACCGCTGCTTGACCAAATTTTGACCCACACGCCGGCCCGGTACGTTGTGCCCGGCACAATTACGTCACCACTCACGCGTTGGAAAAAGGTGGTTCGCCAAAATCCAATGTTTGCTGCCGCTTGTTGTCCAGTATGAATGAACTGCGGTTTATCGGCAGCTGAATAAATGGTAGGCTGCCCACCGCTGTTTTGCACTTCCCAAGAGACACCGCCTTGCTCAAAGCCTGGATTGCTCAGCAAGTTGGGGCCAACAGGAGCTGGCGCGGGTAATGGCGCGGCCACGGGCGCTGGGGGCGCGGTGGTGGCGGTGGCCGGTACGGCCGTTGCTACCACCGTCACTGTCGGCACAGTCGTTGGTGTTTCCGTCGGCACATCCGTAGGTGTGGCTGTGGGTTCTGGCGTGTCGGTCGGTGCGGCTGTGGCCGTTGCCGTCGGCGCGGGGGTGTTGGTGGGGGCTGTGGTAGCCGTAGCAGGCACTTCCGTGGGAATTTCGGTTGGGACTTCAGTGGCGATTTGGGGGGCAACGGCCGTTGCCGCCTCCGCCACTTCGGCCGCCGGGGTTTCGCCGCACGCGGTCAACAGCAGCAAACAGCAAAACGCAGCAAGGTGAACAACTTTTTTCATGATGAACCTCCCTCAAACGGTTGACAAGACAGGCAAATTTTAGCATTGGCTGCAGACATCTTCACTACCAAATGTCACAAAAAAACAGGTCAGGCATCAACCCCACTGGCCCTAATTCAGCAATTCGAAATATGGTGTAGGGGCGGGACGGCGCGGTATGGTTTGAGATGAAACAGGTAACCTTTTCGCCGCGTCGTCTCGCCCTGTCTGGCATTGACAGTCGTTTTGGGTGAGACAGGCGGGAGGCAAGGCCCATCGCCTGACCATGATCTTGGCCCGCCTGTCCCACCTCTACACGAAATAGCAGATTTCTCGAATTTCTGGCCCTCATTCCAACTATTTGCATTTCTGATCAAAAATAATTACCCTCATACGTCTAATTAACCAGAAAATGAAGTGGAGCAGGCATGTTGCAGCTGGATAATCTGGTACAACGGTGTCAGCAAGGTGAGCTGGCCGCCTTTTCTGAGCTATTTCAACAGCAGGAAACGGCCGTTTACCGCCTGGCCCTCACCATCTTACAAAATGAGCAGGACGCTGAAGATGCTGTCCAGGATGTTTTTTTGCGCATTTTTGAGCAGATCAAACAGTACCAGGGGCAGGCGGCCTTCAACACCTGGCTCACGGCCATCGTGGTGAACAGCTGCCGCGACAAGCTGCGCCGCCGCAAGGTGCGCCGGGCGCTTTCGCTGGATTGGCTGCACAACCAGCCCAGCCACCACAACGTCCCGGAAACGGTGGACCAGCGCCAACAGTCACAGCAGCTGTGGTCGCTCATCAACACCCACCTCGACGACAAACACCGGCTGCCGCTCATTCTGCACTACCACCAGCGCCTCTCCTGCGCCGAGGTGGCCGACATTTTGGGCCTTCGCGTCAGCGTCGTCTACTCCCGGCTCAACACCGCCCGCCAGCGGCTGCGCGAACAGCTCCAGGCGGAAGCCGAGCCGCTGCTCAAACGAGGTTAATGAGAAACGTGACAGAGCATAACCGCAGCGTCACATCTGAATCACAAACGGAAAGCCCTCTGTGCCACCTGGTGCAGCAGCGTCTGCCCGACTTTTTGCACCGGGGCTTAACGGCCGTTGAACACCAGCAAATCCACGCCCACCTGGCCCAGTGCGACCGCTGTGCCCGGCGGGTTCAGGAAGCGCGTCTGCTGGACAACGATCTCCAGGCCGAAGCCGACCGCTACCAGCCGCGCCTCTCCCGCGAGGCCTCCTTGCGCATTCAGAACCAGGTTTACAAGCGAATGCAGCGCAGCCTGGTGTGGCAGCGCACCGGGCAGGTGGTCCGGCTGAGTACGGCCGTTGCCGCCCTCATGCTGCTGCTGGCGGGCAGCTTCCTCTTTGGCCGCTTCTGGCTGCCTGGCCTGGGTGACCCCGTGGGTGACGAACTGGCCACCAGCGAAACCATCGCCACGGGCGAAAGCGTTACCCTGCCCGAAGCGCCCCTGCCCCAGCCAACGGCCGTTCCCACCGCCCGCCCCGCCATTATCGAACCTGAATCGGTTGCGACAGAGCACAACGGCCGTGTCAACGCCTGGCAAAACTGGCACAGCGTCACCCCCGGCCAATCCCCAGAGGCGCTGGCCGCCACCATCATGGACACCGCACTGGGGCGCGATGAAGCCTTGCTCAATGAACTCTTTGTCGGGCTGGGCGCGGCCCGGCAGCCCACCGCCAACCTCTGGCTGCGCGTGGGCAGCCGCTGCCAACAAACCCTCACGTCCGACGACTTTTTGTTCACCCGCCGCGCCATTCCGCTGCTCACCGTCACCTCTATTTCCATCTGGTACGATCAGCACCTGGTGGGCGAAATTAAAATGCGGCAGGTGAACGGCGAATGGTTTGCCACCTTCACCCGCACACCCTCAGTTAATCCATGTCTCCATCCCTGATTACCCACCACCTGCACACAATCGGAGCCACGCGATGACCTTTTGGGCCTTCATTTTGCGGCGCGCCGCCCGCCACTGGCAGATTTTGCTCACGCTCAGCCTGGGCGTCATCCTCTCTACCGCCATGCTGGCCAGCAGCCCGGTGCTGGTGAACACGGTGGTGGAATTTGGCCTGCGCCGCACGCTGCTGGCTGCCGATCCCAGCATCAGCGATCTGCGCCTGAAGGCGTTTGGTCGCCTGACTCCCGAAACATATGCCGAATTAGATAGCCAGGTGCAGCAGGTGGTAAACGGCCGTATCCCCTCCTTCACCGATCAACTTGTCCCAGTCATTGGCTCGCGCTGGTTCCACCCCTGGGTCGAGGGCACCGTTTTGCCCGCCGAACGCGTCAACTTCCGCAGCTACGGCAGCGGCGACACCGACATCCGCCAGTTTGTCACCTTGGTGGCCGGCGAATGGCCCAGCGATCCGCTGCCCGAACCGGGCGTGGCCGCCGTGGTCATCGGTGAGGAGCTGGCCGAGGCGTATGGCCTGGCAGTGGGCGATTTGCTGCCCGCCAGCGTGGACGACACCAGCGAAGTGCCTGCATTCAGCCTGCAAATCAGCGGCATTGTCCAGCCCATCGACGGCGGTGCGCCATACTGGTTTGGCCCGGCCAGCCCGCTGCGCTCGCAAAGCGACGGCCGTTGGCTGGCCCAATACGCCGCCCTGATCGATCCCGCCGCCTTTTTCGACGTGGCCGCCAGCGTTCTGCCCGCTGGCTCCACCCACGAATATTACTGGCAGGTCACCATCGATCCGGCCACGGTGGACACAAGCCAGATTCCCCTGCTGGGTGTTTTACTCCGCCTGCTGCGCGAGGATTTACGGCCGTTAACCCCCTCCATCACCATCGACACCGGCCTGGATGACATACTGACCAACTTTGCCAACCAGAGTACGGCCGTACGCGCTCCGCTCTACTTCCTCACCGCCGAAGTGGTGCTGCTGACCCTCTACTATGTCATCATGGTGGCGGCGCTGGCGGTGCGCCAGGTGGAGCGCGAATTTGCCGTGCTGCAAAGCCGCGGTGCCGCCCGCCGCCAAATTTTCCGCATCCAGGGCGGCGAAGCGCTGCTGATCAGCGGCGTGGCCCTGCTCAGCGGGCCGTTCCTGGGGCTGGCCCTGGTGCGGGCCATCACCGTCGCCGGGCCGCTGGCCGATGTGGGCGAACCGGGTTGGGGGCTGAGCCTGCCCACCATCGCCTGGCTGGCGGCGGCCGTGGGGGCCATTGCCTGCATCGTCGGCCTGCTGCTGCCCGTGGGCCAATCGGTGCGCCGCTCCATCGTCAATTACCAGCAAGACACCAACCGGGTCACCAAAGCGCCGTTTTGGCAGCGCACCTACCTGGACGTTTTTATTATGGCGATTGGTCTGGTGCTGCTGTGGCGTTTGCAATATTTTGGCGGCATCGTCGGTGGCGGAACCACCCGGCCCCAGGTTGATTGGCTGCTGCTGCTGTCGCCGCTGGCTTTGCTGGTGGGTGCGGGCACCATTTTGCTGCGGCTTTTCCCGCTGCTGCTCGCCTTTTTGGCGGCGCTTGCCCGGCGCGGGCGTGGCCTGGTGGCCAACCTGGCCATGCTGCAAGCGGCGCGTAATCCCACCCACGTGGCTCGCCTGGTGCTGCTGCTGACGCTGGCGATTGCCCTGGGCATCTTGTCTACGGGCATCAACGCCACGCTGGACGCCAGCGAGCAGGAGCGAGCTGCCTACGAAGCAGGCAGCGACATTCGCCTGGTTTCTAACCGCTCGCTGCCCCTGTTTGCCGTGGCAGCGCTGCCGGATGTGGCCGAAGCCAGCGGCATCTGGCGCACGCTGGGGTCGCTGACGCTGGGGCGTGAATTTTTGCGCTACGAGGTGCTGGCCATCGATCCAGAATCGTTTGCCGCCATGACCAGCTACCGCGACGACTTTACCGATGAGCCGGTGCCGGTGCTGCTGGACCGGCTGACATTGGCCAACGTGACGCCGCAGCCCACGGTGCCTCTGCCCGGCCAGCCAGGCAAAATTGGGTTGTGGATCTGGTCTGGGCCAGACCCGGAGGACGAGGACCGGCTGCGCGGCGACAGCAACCTGGACCGATTTGGCCTGGAAGTTAAGCTGGCCACGGCGCAGCAGGATACTTTTTTGGTCGAGCTGACCACCAGCGAGACCGGTTACCCCGCCGATGGTTGGCGCTTTTTTGAGGGCTCCCTGCCCACGCTGCCGGAGACAAGCTATCCGGTGGCGCTGCATTCCATCTGGCTGCGCAACCGCACCATCATTGAGGGCAACTTTAGCCGATCAACCAGCACCAACATGACGCTGGGAATGGATGCGCTGACGGTGACGGATGGGGTGACGGGGGAAACGGCCGTTGCCTATGAATTTGAAACCCTCACCGACGTCTGGCGCACCACCGACCCCAGCTCCGATATTGCCTACGACAATCGCCAGACGTACAGCGGCAGCGGCAGCCAAAAGCTGCTGCTGGACCTGGGACCCACTGGCCAGGCGGGCTTTTTGCTGGCCAATCCCACACCGCGCACCAATGCGCTGCCCGCTCTGGTAAGCCAAAGCTTTCTGGTCAAAGCCCAAACCAAAGTGGGCGATGTGCTCAATCTCACCATCAATTCGCAGCCGATGCGCTTTGAAATTGTCGGCGTGGTGAACTACTTCCCCACATTGTACGAAGATTTAAACGCGGGCTACCTCATTACCAACCGGGTGCTGCTGCTGGACACCTTCAACACGCAGACCAGCCAGCCGATGAACAATAATGAGGCGCTTTTGGCGGTGGCTACGGCCGTTCCGCCCCAAACCGTCTCCGCCGCCGCCCTGTCTGATTTAACGGCCGTGAAAACCGCCATTGCCCAGGAAGAGGTACGGCTGAACATCAAAGCCGACCCGATGGCGCTGGGGCTGCGCAGCGTAACGCTGTTTGGCTACCTGCTCACCACGGCGCTGAGCCTGGTGGGTTTTGCCACCCATTTTTACCTGAGCGCCAAACAAAAAGAGGCGATTTACGGCGTGCTGCGCTCGATGGGCATGTCGCCGGGGCAGCTGTACGCGGTGCTGGTGCTGGAGCAGGTGGTGCTGATTTTGTTCGGCCTGGCCATCGGCACAGCGCTGGGCGTGGTGCTGAACCAGATTACCCTGCCTGGCCTGCCCATCACCTTTGGCGACCGCCCACCCACGCCGCCGTTTATTGCCCGGAATGATTGGACGGCCGTCTTGCAAATTTACGTCACCCTGGCCGTCGCCTTTTTTATCTCGCTGGGCATTGCCACCCTGCTGCTCTGGCGCACCAAGCTGCACCAGGTACTGCGGGTGGGTGAAGAGTAGGGGAAGTGAAAAGTAAAAAGTGATAAGTGAAAAGTCTTTTTACTTTTCACTTATCACTTTTCACTCTCCCTTTCAAGTTCAAACAGTTACAAAAGCTATGATCCGACTTTCCATCCGTCACCTGCTGCGCCACTGGCGCATGAATTTGATTGTCCTGCTGGGGCTGGTGCTGGCCGCTGCCTTTTTGGCCGGGCTGCCCACCTACGCCACGGCGATTGCCGGGCGCAGCCTGCGGCAGCAAATCGACAGCGCCGTCGTTTCGGCGCGCAACGTTGAGGTGACGGGGACGGGCATGAATGCGGCCGTTTATGGCCAGCTAGAAGATTTTTTGGGTGAACTGCTGCTGCGCCGGGTGGAGGTGCAAACGGTGCCGCCCATCAGCCTGGCCTCGGCGCTGTACCGGGAGGAAACGCCGCTGCCCTTTGCCGAATTTCTGCGCTACCAGCCATGGACGTTTAGTAATTTGAGCCAGGACGTGACGGTGGTAGACGGCCGTTCCCCCAACCACATCGAGCCCGTACCCAACAGCTTTGTCACCGAAATTGAAGCCGTGGTCGGTGTGGCCAGCATCGAAAACCTCACCTTCGACCAGAGCGCGGGTGAGCAGTTCCAGACCATTTCCCTCCAGGTGGGCGACCAGCTGCGCAACGAAGATGGCACCTTCCGCATCAACATTGTGGGCGTGGTGCAGCCCAACGACCTGGAAAGCGACGTCTGGTGGGGTGAGGCGCTGCCCTTTGAGTTTACCCGCGCTCCGCTCAACGGGGCCAACCAGCCAGAAACCGTCAGCATCTCGATGTTTGTGGCCGCTCCCACAATGGAAATGCTTTTTGCCGGGGAGGCGCAGCGCAGCTGGCGGCTGCTGCTGGACGCCAGCCAGATCACGGTGAACAACGTCGAGCAGGTGCAAATGAATTTGAGCAACGCCATCGCCAACTTGCGTGTGGATATCGAGACGGGGCTGCTGACAATCATCAACGAGTACCAGACGGCGCTGGCCAATGCCCAGGTGACGCTCTTTTTGCTCACCGTGCAGTCGCTCATCTTTGTGCTGTACACCGTGGCCATGATCAGCTCCTTTTTGCTGGACCAGTCACGTGGCATACTGGCGACTTTGGTAGGACGGGGGTTTAACGGCCGTCAGATCACCCAACTGTTTGCCATTCAAGGTTTTTTCCTGGCCCTGCTGGCCGCCGCGCTCGGGCCGCTGGTAGCTCGCAGCCTGCTCACCGTCTGGGGCCTGGCCACCAACACCGTGGTACCCACCCAGCTGGCGCAAGCATCGTGGCTGCTGTCGCTGCTGGCAGCGGGCTTTAGCTGGCTTACCCTGATTGTGGCCATTTACAGCGGCACACGCGGCAATATTTTGGATTGGCAACAGCAGATGGCGCGGCCAGCCACGCAGGCCAGCTGGCAAAAATATTACATTGACATTTTCCTGCTGGTGCTGGGCGGGCTGATCTACTGGCAGCTGCGCGACACCGGCACGGTGGTGGCCCGACTGGCCGACAACGAAACATTGGCTGCCGCTGGCGTCTCCGACCCGCTGCTGCTGCTGGGGCCATCGCTGCTGCTGATTGCCGTGGCGCTCATCTTTTTGCGCGTGTTTCCGTACCTGCTGCGGCTGGCGTCGTGGTGGGCCAACCGGGTGCGCGGCCTGATTTTGCCCTTTGGCCTGGCCAAGCTGGCGCGGGACCCCGTTGGCCCCAGCCGGGTGGTGCTGCTCATCAGCCTGGCGGCGGGGCTGACGCTGTTTGCCAGCCTGTTTGAATATTCGCTCAGCGTGCGGCAGGCGCAGATTGCCCACTACAACACCGGGGCCGATATTCGCGTAGCCCTGCCCATTGACGCCGGTACGGCCGAATTGGAAACCCTGGCCAACTTACCGGGGGTGCAGTCGGCCTCGCCGGTGTATTACAACGGCCGTGCGCGCCTCTCCACCAACCTGGGCCAGCAGGTGCAAATGCTGGCTGTCGATCCGGCCACGCTGCCGCAGGTGAGCCGCTATGCTCCGTTTGTCAGCCAGATTTCCCTGGCCGACGTGATGCCCGCCGTGCAGGGGCGCGGTGCGGATGGGGCGATTGCGGCCGTCTTTTCGCAGGATGCGCCGCCGACCAACAAAGAAATTGGCGACCACATCCAGTACGTGGTGGGTACCCACAGGGTCACCTTTGAGGTGCGCGGCATCATCAACAACTTTCCACTGCTGAACGAGCGCTTTTTTATCACCGACCTGGCCGCGCTGGCGCAGGAGGTGGATTTCACCGTTTTGAGCGAGCCGTGGGTGGGCCAGCGGCAGGTGTGGCTGGCCGTTGCGCCAGGGCAGACCGAGGCCGTCGTGGAACAAATCGCCAGCGGGGCCGGGCCGTTTGGCAGCCAGGTGCTGGCCAACGCCGAGGAGACAGAGGCGTTTTTGCGCGCCAACCTGGTGGCGCAGGAAACGCTGGGGGCATTTGAGCTGAATGCCATCACTCTGGCGACACTGAGCGTGGCCGTCTTTTTGATGGTGCACTTTTTTGCCGCCCGCCAGCGGCTGTACGAATTTAGCCTGCTGCGGGCCACCGGCCTGGCGACGCGCCAGCTGTTGGGGCTGCTGACGCTGGAAGGGGTGATCATGATGGTGCTGGGGCTGCTGGCGGGCACGGTCATTGGCGGCGGGCTGGCGGTGATTATGCGGCCGTTTCTGTCGCGGGTGTTGGCAACGGCCGTTGGCGGCGACGCCATCCAGCAAATTTTGGTGAACTGGACCGAAGTGTTCAGCCTGTACGGCCTGTTGGTTGGCTTCTACGGCCTGGCGCTGCTGCTGCTGCTCTTCTTCCTGGTGCGGGCGGGCATTCACCGGGCACTGCGCATTGGGGAAGAATAATTACTCAATTACCCAGTTACTCAATTACTGCTTGTGGGAAGTAATTAGGTAATTGGTTACGAGGTTTTTATGTCAACTGATTCATTTATTTACTGCGACAACCTGGTCAAAATTTATAAGGTGGCCGATCTGGAAGTGGTGGCTTTGCAGGGGTTGGACCTGGCCGTAGAAAACGGCGAGATGATGGCCCTGGTCGGTGCGTCTGGCTCGGGCAAATCGACCCTGCTCAACGTGATTGGCGGGCTGGATGAGCCGAGCGCGGGCAAGATCAGCGTCAATGGCCAGGATTTGCTGAAGATTTCCGACAGGGCGCGGGTGGAGTACAAGCGCAGCACGGTCGGCTTTGTCTGGCAGCAGCCAGCGCGGAACCTGCTGCCGTACCTGACGGCGCGGGAAAACGTCGAGCTGCCGATGATGCTCTCTGGCGGCAGCGCCAAACAGCGGCGGGAGCGATCGCTGGAGCTGCTGGAAATGGTCAACCTGTCGGACCGGGCCGATTTTCGCCCGGACCGACTGTCTGGCGGGCAGCAGCAGCGTGTGGCCCTGGCCATTGCCCTGGCCAACAATCCGCCCCTCCTGCTGGCCGATGAACCGACCGGCCAGGTTGATTCGCACTCCTCAGACGAGATTTTTGCCGCGCTGCGCCGCATCAACCAGGCGTACGGCACGACGGTAGTGATTGTGACGCACGACCAGCGGGTGGCCAACAAGGTGGACCGGGTAGTGGCGATTCGCGACGGCCGTACCAGCTCCGAAATTCGCCGCGAAGTGGATTTGTCCAGTGGTGAACTCCAGGAAGAAGAGTGGGTCATTCTGGACCGGGCGGGCCGGTTGCAACTGCCCCAGCCGTACATCGAAAATTTGGAGATGAAAAACCGGGTGAAGGTGCGGTTGGAGGAAGCCCATTTGTCGGTCTGGCCAGAGGTGAACAAGGCGCTGGCCGAGGCTCAATCTGGCGGGGAAAATGGCGCGGTGTGGCGACCGCCCCGGCTGAGCGGCGAACCGGCGGAAGCGGCCGACCAACCGGTGATTACCGGCCATCATCATCACCCACTGGCGCGGCGGCAAACGGCCGTTGCCGTGCAAAACCTTACGCGCATCTACAAAGTGGGCGCGGAGGACGTGGTGGCGGTCAAAAATATCAGCCTCAACATTCCGCGCGGGGTGATGGCCACGGTGAAAGGACCGTCTGGCTCAGGCAAGACGACGCTGCTGAACCACATTGCCGGGCTGGATGAGCCAACCGAGGGGGAGATTGTGATTGCGGGACGGCCGTTGGCCAAAATGAGCGAACGCGAGCGGATCAACCTGCGCCGTCACGAGATTGGTTTTGTCTTCCAGACCTTTGGCCTGCTGCCCTTTTTGAGCGCGCGAGAAAATATCGAAGCGCCGCTGCGGCTGGTGAAGGCCACAGCGAAGGAGCGCAAACATCGGGTAGACGAGGTGCTGGAGCTGGTGAAGCTGTCGGCGCGGGCCAGCCACCGCACCTACGAGCTGTCTGGCGGCGAGCAGCAGCGCATTGCCCTGGCGCGGGCGCTGGCCAATAAGCCGTCGCTCATCCTGGCGGACGAACCGACCGGTCAGCTGGACACGGCCACGGGTTACGCCATCATCGCCCTGCTGCGCAGCATCGTGCAGCAGACGGGCGTGACGGTGCTCATCGCCAGCCACGACCCGAAGGTGATTGAGGCGGTGGATTTGGTGTACGTGCTGGAAGACGGCCGTTTGGTGGAGACGGTGGAGCAGATAGGGGGGAAGGTGAGTAATTGAGTAATTGGGCAATTTTTATTGCTGGAGTTCGTAGGGGCGCACCAGGATTTCGGCGGAGATGCCCAGACCGGCCTGTAATTTGCGGATCATGGTGAGGGATAACGGCCGTTTCCGATTAATCACCTCAGACACCCGCGCCCGACTGCCCAAATACGGTTCCAAATCGCGTCGCTCCAGCCCCTGGCTTTCCATGAAGTGCAAAATGGCCTCTACTGGATCAGGCGGCAAAACAGGGTGGGTCTTTTCTTCATAGGCCTCGACCAATGTCGTCAACACATCAAGCAGATCACCTTCTGGCGAGCCAGGTTCAGCCTCCCAGAGTTCATCAATTCTGGCCAAAGCCTCTTCGTAATCAGCTTCTGTTTTTATCGGTTTTAGTTCCATTAACTTAGTACCTCAAATGGTAGCCGCATCTACTTTGTCATAAGCTTGATGGGTTCCAACAAATCGAATGTAAACGATGCGATACTCATACTTCACGGCGGCAATGACTCGATAGCGGTTCCCCTTGATGTTAAAAACAACCCGATCATTGGCAATAAAGCTTGCGTTCCGATACTCCTGCTTAATCTCAGTCGGTGTTTGCCAATCAGCCTGTTGAACAGCAGCAAACCATGCGCGCAGCGGTTGTTCAGCATCAGGATGTTTGGCCCAAAATTCACGCAAAGTTCGCCGCGAAATAATCCTCATCGGCGCATTCTAGCACGATCCCATTTTGGGATCAAGTCGCTTGGTGGAGATGGTGGAGCAGATGGGGAGAAGGTAACGACGTAATTTGGTAATGAGTAATTGGGTAATTTGCCGCTGTTCTGGTTGTCGTTCTGAGTGAGAAACCCACAAGAAGCACCTGGCAAGAACCTTACCCAAACCGAGGTTTTGCGAATTCTTTTTGCGGGCGGGATGCTTCGGAGGACCTCAGCATGACAACTTTTTGACCCGGCTTAATTTTTCAGTTCACAACTGAGGCGTTATCTTAGCGGTCAATGGTTCGTCTAAGTATCAGGTTAATTTCTGTGCAAAACATTGACAAAATGCGGCAAAATCTGTACATTGGGGGCATGAATACACAACATGTCCACTCAAAAACTTTGCAATTTGTGAACATCGTGGCGTTGGCGCTGGCGCTGACGGTGAATGTGCTGTCCAATGCGCTGCCGCTAAACGGCCGTACCGCTGGCGAAATCTCCGATGCTTTACCCTCTTTTTTCACCCCGGCGGGCTACACCTTTTCCATCTGGGGGCTCATCTACACGGCGCTGATTGGCTTTACCATCTACCAGGCGCTGCCCGCCCAACGCGATAACCGGCTCATTGGGCGGCTCGGCTGGGGCTTTGCCATTAGCAGCGTGGCGAATGCCGCCTGGCTGTTTGCCTGGCACTACGGCTACTACGTGCTGTCGGTGGTCATCATGGTGGCACTGCTGGTGACGCTCATCGTCGTTTACCAGCGATTGGCCATTGGAAAACCCAATCCATCGTTATCCTTTGCCGACAAGCTGCTGGTGCAGTTCCCGTTTAGCATTTACCTGGGCTGGATCACCGTGGCGACCATTGCCAACGTGGCCAGCGTGGCCAATTACCTGGGCTGGGACGGCCTGGGCATCGCCGAGCCGGTTTGGTCGGCCATCATGATGGGTGTGGCGGTGGTGGTGGCGGGTCTGCTGCTGTTTAACCGACGCAACATTTCCTATGCCGGGGTTTTGGTGTGGGCGCTGTTTGGCATTCGTGCGGCGTACCCGGCTGTGGCGGTGGTGGCCAATACGGCCGTAATCTCCGCCCTCCTCATCACCATTCTGGCCCTGGTAGGCTACTGGCGCACCCGTGAGGCAGCCACTGTGCCTAAAACAGTGCAGCAGCCACGCACCGCTTAATTTGACCAAGGTGACAGGCACCTTTTGAGGTGACTGTCACCTTTTCACATCCGCCGATTCGTGCAGCAGGGGCACATAGCCGTGTGCCAGGGCGGCTACGGTCGATGGCGGTGTCAGAACTGCCACCTGACCTTCATTGCGTGACACCGGAGCCTCGTAGCCAGCTGGTGTCCACGGCAGCAGCGCATCGTGCCATACCAGATACGGCCGTTCCTGCCACCAAATAAACGTGCCGTTGGGGAGGGTTTGCATGACGGCCGTATAGGTGCGCTTCTTCCTGTTTTTAACGTAATGTGCCTCGGTGAGCCGCTCGGCATGGAGCACCACATCCATTTCCCCTACCTTTACCGAATCCCCAAAACCAAACTGGGGATTGCCCGCCAGCCAGGCATTACGAAACGCCTCGGCCGCGGCGCGGCGGCATTCAAAGCAGGGCCGATGCCCGGCGGCCAGCGCGGTCACTTCATCCAGGAAAAACAGCTCGGTATAGTTACCAGCCTGCATCAGCGCCCGCCGCCGCCCTTTAAAACTGAGCTGGCAAATGATCCAGGCTTTGTGAGCAAAAGGCTTCACAATTTCCTGCTGATCGTTGTGCAAAATGCCGCGATTGCCCATGAAGGTGCCCCGCGCTGGGGTGGCGATAATCTGACCATCTGGCGTCACTCGGTTTTGTTTCGGCATGTTATTTCCTTCGAAAATAAGCCGCGGATTGCGCGGATTAACGCGGATGAAATCTGTGAAAATCCGTGTTCTTTTCATTCATGGTGGTCGGCGACAGCCGGTGTCGTCTCCTCTGAAAATGGGCCGCGGATGAACGCGGATAGACGCGGATCAAATCTGGCAAATCTGCTGATTTTTATTCATGGGTTTGAGGCTGCGCTCATGGAGCCTACAGCCTATTTTCCGCTGAGAAAAATGAGAATAAAGGCAGGCACCATGCAGCAGGTGAACAGCAAAAAAGGGATGCCAAACAGCAAAACGGCCGCCATCAAAAAAGCCGTTGTGCCTGGGTTTTGCCGCTCTAACCAGGTGGGCGGAACGGCCGTCAGCGGCGGTGATTGTTCAGCGAGGGCGGCCAGGTGGCCCAGGCTGGTCACCCAGCGCTCCGCCGACTCGGGCGTGAAATCATCGGGCAGGGCTGGCGTGGTCCACATCCACCTGCCCGGACTGCCCAGGTGGGTGGGGCTGCCTGGACTGAGATGGATGGCCGCTCCAGGCGGTAAATCGGGGTCGTGCAGCAGGGTGGTGAGATGATTTTGCACGGCCGTATCCCGCAAAAACGTCTCACCCCAGGCGGGATCATGGGCAAAAGCGACGAGTTCGTCGTAGGCCGCCGGTAAGTGGGGCACCGGCTTATTGCCCCGCCACTGCTGGACAAAGGCGACAAACCGGCGGGCCATCCCCTTGGGCTGCCCTAACATCAGGCGGGTCATCACCGGGGTGGTGACAGAGATGTCCATCCACAGCCCGGCAAATTTGCGGTAGCGAATCTCCCCGGTGATGTATTGGTTGTGCGTGCGCGGGGCGATGATAACGGTGATGAAACGGCCGTTTACCGCCCCCACGTACTTGCGTGAGCTAAATCCAGATTCCAACACCAGGCCCAGCGGTAAAAAGCAGCGGTCTAGCTGCGCTCCCACATCCCCCAGACCCGCCAAAATCAGCGGCCTGCCCACACCCTTGTTCAGATCGTTTTCGCTCATGCTTTGTTCCTGTTGACCCATGGTTTAAGTTGTGGGTCATTTTAGCAGGCAATCGATCACAATCCGATCCAGAACCGCCAAAAACAAAAAAGCAGATTTTCCTACGGGGAAAATCTGCTTGGCCTATCCTGATAAATATGTGGCGACGGTTGGCTCGTCGCTTTAGGCGTATTAGCCGCTCCAGTAGTTACCCTGCGGGACAAAACCACCAGGAATAACCCCATCGGCAGCTTTGGCCTCTACCGGCAAAACAAAGGCAACGGCTTCCGGCTCTGGCGTGCTGGCGGGCTGCAGGCCCGGCGTGCTCACAAAGAGCAAACAACCAAGCGCAACTGCGGCGGTAAAACGTTTAAATGATTTGACAAAGTTTTCTGATTTCATGGCTCACCCCGATGTCTGATTAATACTTGTCAGACGCTTTTGTGTATGTTTTGTTTCGATAGAGAAGGCTCAAACTCTATTGGTCTATTTATAGAAATTTCTGCTTACAAAAACTGTTTCAAGCAAGGCAAAAGCAGACAGACAGGGACCAAGGTACCACCTTGGGAATGATTGTTCGGCAGTTCAAGGGATTGACGGCCGTTTACAGGAACACCCGTTTCTACTCAATCCAGCGTTTCCCCCAATGAATTTATGTAGGCCAGCGACTGGTGGCGGAAGTAGGTGTTGTACAGCTCGGCGTAATGACCGCTGCTGGCCATGAGGCTGTGGTGGGTGCCTTCTTCGATGATACGGCCGTTGCCCATCACCACAATCCGGTCGGCATTTTTCACCGTGCTCAGCCGGTGGGCAATAACAATGGCGGTGCGCTCGCGCATCACCTCGTCCAGCCCCTCCTGGATTTGTGTCTCGGTAAACGGATCCACGCTGGCCGTGGCTTCGTCCAAAATGAAAATGGCGGGATTTTTGAGCAGCACGCGGGCCATCGCCACCAGCTGCCGCTGCCCCATCGAGAGGTTGCTGCCGCGCTCACCCACATCCGTATCCAGACCCTTTGCCATGCCATGCAGCCACTCTCCCTGGCTGATGCGGTTGGCAGCGGCGAGCACCTGGGCATCGTCGGCCGCAGGACGGCCGTAACGAATGTTGTCGCGAATGGTGCCAGAAAAAAGGAACGGCTCCTGCGGCACCAGGCCGATTTGCTGCCGGTAGCTGCCCAGGTCCAGCGTGCGGATGTCGTGGTTGTCTACCAGGATATGGCCGTCCTGGAACTCATAAAAGCGGTTGAGCAGCTTGGCGATGGAGCTTTTGCCCGCGCCCGTGTGCCCCACCAGGGCCACTGTCTCGCCCGGCGCAATCGTCAGGGAGAATTCCGGCAGCACCATTTCCTTGTCCGTGTAGCTGAAGCGCACCTGCTCAAAGCGAATCTCGCCGCGCAAAGCCCCCTCCAGCTGACGGGCAGCGCTCTGCTGCACCTTGGGCTCCAGGTCGATCAGGGCAAACACCCGTTCGGCCGCCGAGAGGCCATCCTGGAACTGGCTCCAGAAGGAGGCGATGCTGGTCATGGGGAACCAGTAAAAGCCCACGGCCTGCATGTACAAATACCAATCTCCCGGCGACAATCCGGCCAGCCCGCCCAGGAACGAATCGGGCAGGGTAGCCAAGCCGCCAGCGTAGACGAGAACGGCCGTACCAAGCCCCGAAGCAATCACCATGATCGGGAAAATGGAGATGAGCACCAGCCCCCGCCGCACGCCTACGGCATAACCCTGCTGGTTATTGGCGTTAAACGACTCGTAGATCGCCCCTTCCTGGCGGAACCCCTTAGCCACGATGATGCCGCTGACTGACTCCTGAATCTGGGCGTTGATTTTGGCCGTCACCCGGCGCGCATCCTGCGTCACGCGGCGGGCGATGGTGCGGAAACTCAGGGCAATGGCCACCGCCAGCGGCGTCATGCCGATGAGGATCAGCGTCAGCCAGATGTTGATGCTAAACAGCCAGACCGTCAGAATGAGCACCAGCAGCACCTGGCTCAGCAGGTTCAGCGACAGGTCCACAACGGCCGCAAAATCCTGCGTGTCGGACGTGACCCGGCTGACCACTTTGCCCGACGGATGCTCATCGTAAAAAGACAAATCGTGGTTGATAGTCGCCGTAAACACGTCTTCGCGCAGCTGCAAAACCACGCTGCCCACAATACGCGCCGAAAAATATTGGCGAATGTAGTTAAACACCCACGCCGACGCCCCCATCAGCGAGACACCGCCCGCCAGCAGCAGCATTGTACGGGTGTTCGGGTCGGCGGCAATCAGGTCAATTGCCCGGGCAATGATAACTGGCCCGGCTGTGCCCGCAATCGAGTTCAGGGTGATCATGGCGGCCACCAACACCATCTGCCGCGAATACGGCCGAAAATACCCCACAATCCGCCCCAGCAGCTCCCGATCCGAGTAATTGCGGTCATAATCTTCACTGTCTAAACCATCCAGAATAAATCCCATAATTTTTTCCTTGCGCTCAATCAGCTCGTTCCCACGGTCCCCGTGGGAATGCCTTGCGGGACGCTCCGCGTCCTAAATGGAGCGCAGAACGCTCCGGATCTTCATTCCACGCGGAGCGTGGAACGAGAAAAGGCTAGTCATAGCGGGCAAAGATGCGCTGGTAGGCGGGGCTGCGGGCCAGCAGTTCATCGTGGGTGCCCTGGTCGGTGAGACGGCCGTTGCTCAGCACCAAAATCTTGTCCGCCCAGCGAATCTGCGACAGGCGGTGGGTGATGAGGAACGTCGTGCGCTGGCGGCTGATGCGCCGCATCGCCTGCTGAATCTGGTCTTCCGTGGCGCTGTCGATGGCGCTGGTGCTGTCGTCCAGGATCAGAATGCGCGGATTGGTGAGGAAAGCGCGGGCAATGGCAATGCGCTGGCGCTGCCCGCCAGAGAGGGTCACGCCCCGCTCGCCCACTTCCGTCTCGTACCCCTCGTTGAAGCTCAAGATAAACTCATGGGCCTGGGCTTCTTTGGCCGCCTGCTCGATCTCCGCCTGCGTAGCGTCCGGTACGCCAAAAGCGATATTTTCCGCCAGCGTGCGCGAAAAGAGGAAGACGTCTTGCTCAATGGTGGAGATTTGCGAGCGGAGCGACTCCAGGCTCCAGTCACGCACGTCATGGCCGTCGATGAGGATACGGCCGTTGCCCGCATCAAAAATCCGGTTGATCAGCCGCGTCAGCGTCGTCTTGCCGGAGCCGGTCTGCCCCACAATGGCCACTGTCTGCCCCGGCGCCACCGCAAAACTGATGTCGTCCAGCACCGGTTCGCCGTCGTAGCCAAAACTCACATGGTCAAACGTCACCTGACCCTGGATCGGGGCCTGGTGCCCCGCCTCGTTTTCGTCCAGGTCCGTCTCATCATTCAGCAGCTCCAAAATGCGGCGGGCGCTGGCAATGCCCATCTGCACCAGGTTAAACGAAAAGATGGAGATAAACGTGGGAAAGCGCAAAACGCCAAACAGCCCCATGTAGGTCACCACCTCACCCAGCGTCAGCGTGCCCGCCCGCCACAGCCACATGGCGTGGAAAAAGCCCGCCCCCAGGCAAAGGCTAAAGATGAGCAGCGGCAAATAGCGCGCCTGGATCACCCCCTGGGCCACAAAATAGTCGCGGTAACGCGCCGCGTTGGTGACAAAATTTTGAATCTCCTGCCGCTCCTGCGCGTTCCCCTTCACCACTTCAATACCGCCAATCGACTCGGCCAACCCGGCATTCATCACGCCAAACCGCTCACGCATCGCTTCGCTCACCGGGTTTAGCTGCCGGGCATAATCCCACACCGTCACGGTAAACAGCAGCAAAAAGATGCCCGGCACCAGCAGCAGCTCCAGCCGCAAAGCAGCGATGAGGACGATGGGCGCGATGATACCCATCAGGCCATCCACCAGCAGCATAACCCCAGGGCTAAACATGATGTTCAGCATACGCACGTCGTTGGTGGCCCGCGCCATGATGTCGCCGATGCGCTGACGGCCGTGGAAGGTCTGGCTCTTGCCCAGCAGGCTGATGTACAGCTCATCCCGGCTGTTGCGCTCGATCAGCTGGGCGATGTATTCATTGGTGTAGTTGCGCGTGATGCCCAAAATGCTCTGCACCGCCACGGTGCCAAACACGGTAAAGGCCAGCCCAAGCAGCGCCGTGGTGGCCCAACCGGGTGTGCTGATCAGGTCAAAAGCCTGGCCGATAAACACCTGCACGTAGCTGGCAGCAAAGTTGTTGATGACCGCCGCGCCGGTCACCAGCAGCGGCAGCCAGGGGTAGCGCAGCACATGCGAGAGGATCCAACGCAGCGGGCCGCTGCGGTTGTACTCGTATTCGTTTTCAACCCGAAACTCTTTTTTGCTCAAAACAGCCTCTTTTGGTGGCAACTGTCACCAACCTGTTAAATTAGTCGGCCAATTATAACAAACCTAGAACAGTTGTGCGCCTGGCAAATGGGACAGGACAAAAATCATGTGATTTTAGTACTATCGTCTTTTTACCCGCCCTGGCGGTTTTGTTATCATGACCAGCAGTTAACAAACGGAGCCCATTTTCCTTATCCTCGCCCACTGCCCGATCTGAAAAAGTTAACGCAGCTTTGTCCTGACCTGTCAAAGCACATTTGGGTTTTTGCGTCATTGTCCACATCGTAGTTCCTTGCACGGCCCTATGCTCTGTTAAGTTAGTCCTATCCTGTTTGGACGGAGGAAGTAGTATTCATGCAGAGGCAAATTGGACCAGAGGAACGGCCGTACGGCCGTTCCACCCTCATTCCCTTTTCCACTGAATCGCCGCTTACCGCCCGGCTGCACGGCTTGCTGTCCGTACTGGGCACCGGCGGCGGCCGCATCAGCGCCTCGGTGTACGACACCGCCCAGGTGCTGCGCGCCTGCCCGCCCGCCAGCGGCGTCACGCCAGGGCTGGAATGGCTCAAGCGGCAGCAGCAGGCCGATGGCGGCTGGGGCAGCCCGGCCGCCCCGCTTTACCGGCGCATCTCCACCATCGCTGCCATCCTCACCCTGCACCAATACGCCGACATCATCGACGCTGCTGAGAGCATTGAAGCCGGTCTGGAGCATTTACACTTTCAGCGCGAGCTGTGGGCCAGCACCGTGCCCGACAGCCTGCCAGTTGGAGCGGAACTCATCTACCCCTACCTGGTCGACGAAGCGGCACGGCTTCAACTGGCCATTCCGCGCCAGGGCAACACGGCGCTGCTGAGCCAGGGGCGCAAAAAGCTGGAGTACATCCGCCATATCCGCCCCGATGCCGGTTCGCCGCCAATGCATTCCTGGGAAGCGTGGGGCAGTGAGCCAGAACCGGCTTACCTGGATGGCGCGGGCAGCATTGGTCACAGCCCGGCGGCAACGGCCGTCTGGCTGGCCCGACTGCCCCACCACGAAAGTACCGAACCGCTGCGCCAGCAGGCCGAAGCGTACCTCGGCCGGGCTGCCCGTGTGACCGGCTTCAACATTCCTGGCGTGGTGCCCGGCATCTGGCCGATGGACCGCTTTGAGCTGGCCTTTGGTCTCTACCCGCTGCTGGTGGCCGATTTGCTCGACCTGCCCGCGCTGCAAGACGCCCTTGAACCACAGCTAGACGCCCTGGGCTTTGCCCTCACAGAAAAAGGCATTGGCCTGAGCGACCACTTTTACCAGGATGGCGACGATACGGCGGCGGCGCTGGCCATTTTGCACACGGCGGGTTACCTGGTGGACCCGTCTGTGCTGGATCGCTTCCGGGGCGCTGGCGTGTATTACGCATTTGGCGGCGAAATCCAGAAGTCGATTTCGCTGACGGCGCGGGCGGTGCACACGCTGCGCCTGTTTGGCCAGCGGGACGAGGCAGCGGTGCGCCTGCTGCTGGAGTCACAAGGGGACAACGGCCGTTGGCAAGACGACAAGTGGCACATTTCCTGGCTGTACAACACGCTGCATGTGGTGCTGGCCCTGGCCCCGGAAAGTGAAGGGACGACGGCCGTCATGCACGCCCAGGACGATCTGGTTCACAGCCAGCATGCCAGCGGCGGCTGGGGGGTTACCGGCGAGGCCACCCCGTCGGAGACGGCGTACGGGCTGCTGGCGCTCTACACGCTGCACAAGGAGACCCTGCTCACCGACGCCGGGCGGCGTGCCTTTAAACGGGGGCAGGTTTATTTGCAAACGGCCGTCAACCAACCCGACCTGGACCGCACGGCGCTGTGGATTGAAAAAGAGCTGTACGTGCCGCACCGCATCGAGAAGATGTTTGAGCTGAGCGCCCTCCTCACCAGCATCGATTAACGCGTAACCGAACCCGCGTGGGTCAATTTTTAGAATTGACCCACGCTTTCCTGCCTCAACCTGTAACCAATCCCCACCGCTTCCGTCTAAAAAGTAGATGGAAACAGAAACCGGCCACCACCAAGATGAACAGCTGCTCCTGGCCGCGCTGCGCCAGCGTGAGGCGCAGGCATTTGCTACCCTGTTTGAGCTGTACTCAGACAAGATTTACCGCCTCGCCTTGAGCCTGCTTAAGGAGGAAGCGGCGGCCGAAGGGGTGGTGCAGGATGCCTTTTTGCGCCTGATCGAACGGCTGGATCAATTTGAAGGCCGGTCGGGTTTAGGCACCTGGCTCTACCGCATTGCCTACAACCTGAGCGTAGACCGGCTGCGGCAGCGCAGGCCGGAGGTGATTTTGGACGATGAGGGGGAAGACGGCCGTTTACCGGCCCCCATTCACGTCGTCGATTGGACCCAATGGCCCGAACAGCTGCTGAGCGATGCCGAAGTAACGGCCGAACTGGACAAAGCCATTGCCGCCCTGCCGGAAAAGTTTCGCGTGGTTTTTGTGCTGCGTGAAGTAGAAGGTTTATCAACCGAAGAAACCGCCCAAATCACCGGTTTGAGCCTGAGCGCCACCAAAGTTCGCCTGCACCGGGCGCGCCTCTTTTTGCGCGAGCAGTTGACCCAATCGCTGGTGCTGCTGGGCTCCGAGAAAAAACCTTATGAAATGTGAAGAACTACTCCAATACCTATCGGACTACATTGACCGAGAATTGAGCGACGCGCTCACGGAAGAAGCACAGGAGCATCTGGCCACCTGCCAAAACTGCCGCGTGGTGCTAGACAGCACCCAACAAACCATTTTTTTGTTCCGCGAACAGGGCAAACGAACCATTCCGGCACAAAATCGGGCCCGGCTGTTTGGTCAGCTGCAAGAGGCGTTTCAGCTCTCAAAACCGGTTTGAGCAATTTTGTAACCACGGCCATCCGGTTCCGTCTAAAGAAACATAAGGGCAAGATGAAGCAGAAAGAGGATTCACAAACCACCGCTACCAGCACACTCATCAAACTCATTCTCGTTTGTGTGCTCTGCCTCAGCCTCATCTCCGGCCTGGTTTATATCATTCAACTTTTTCAGTAAACACTTTCGGAGGAATATCATGAAACAAAATATGGGAAGCATCGATCGGATCGTTCGCGCAGTTTTTGCGGTTGTTGTCGCCGTGCTCTATTTCACCAACCTTATTTCGGGAACGGCCGCTATCATCCTGGGCATCCTGGCTATCGTTTTCTTGCTCACCAGCGTGGTTGGCTTTTGCCCGCTGTACGCCCCGTTTAAGCTCTCTACCAAGAAATAACGCTTAAACAACCATCACCTGTTAAAAAAGAGTGGCTCTGACCACTCTTTTTTTTTGCCCAAAAGGCGATTTGCTTCACCCATTCACAGGCGCCGGAAAGCAGGTAAAATGTAACAAACAGAGTGGGAGGCAACCGATGGCAATCATCATTTTTGGAACCAAAGGGCGCGTGGTATCAGACAGCAGCGCCAGCACGCAAACCACCACCTGTCGCTACTGCGGCAACGTGGTGGCGATGGAACCGGTGCGCAACAAGCGGTACTTTACCCTCTTTTTTATCCCCATCTTCCCGCTGGAAAAAGGTGAAACGGCCTGGCGGTGCCCCAGCTGCAAGAAATTGTTCCTGCGCAGAGAATAAGATTTTAGCCGCGGATTTCGCGGATTTGCGCGAACTTTCTCTGTGCCTTTGCGCTGCTGCGTTGTTTTTTACAGATGGATGTGATGGGCAGCGTGGAGCATGTGGCGGAGGGGATCGTACTGGGCGTCAACGGCCGTTGCAAACCTCACCATCTCGCCCAACGCCAAAACTGCACGTCCGGCTGACGTCTGGTGCAGCTGCGTCAGCGCCTGGCGGATGGCCCGGCGCAGCGGCGCGAGTACGCTTTTGTGGATCACCCACGGGGGAATCGGGCTGGGACCCAGCGTGTCGATGAGGCGAATTTGCTGCGCCAACGCTGGACTGTGGCGTAGGGCATCCTCCAAAACCGTGCTGTCGATGGCCGAGGCATCCACTTTTCCGTCCACCACCATTTCCAGCGAGCGCAGATGTGCCCCAGAGGCCACCACCTTGCCAAAAAAGTCGCCGTTTTCGCCAAGCTGCGCCAGTTTGTAGCGGGTGATGTGATAGCCCGACTGGGAGCCAACCTCGTTGTAGGCCCAGGTCGCCCCGCGCAAATCGGTAAAGGTGGTAACCGGGCTGTCGCGCCGCACCACTACATCGGAAAAGTAGATGGGGCGATTTTGGTAACGCGCCCCGGCCATGACGGGCAGGGCAAGCAGTTCGATGGCGGGGTTGGGGCTTGTGCTGAGCGGAGTCGACGTAACGGCCGTTGCCATCACATACGGATAGCCACACATCCAGCCAACCTGAATTTGCCCAGTCAAAATACCCTGCAAACATTCTTCCCAGGGTGGGTCGATAACAAATTTCGTTTCCAGGTTCAGCTGCTGTGCCAGGATGTCGGCGACGGCGGCGGTGACGTCGTGGGTGTTGGCCGCCTGGCAGGTGGTCAGGTGCAGGATCATGCGGCGGGGTTGAGGTAATTGAGGACGATGTGGGCGACGTGGGACGGCCGTTCCAACGTCAGCATGTGGCCGCAGTCGGGCACCTCGACAAAAGTGGCGTGGGGCTGGACTTCCTGCCACAGCTGCCATGCCTGCGGGAAAACCGTGTCCGAATCCTCGGCGCGGACGGCCAGCGTGGGCTGGGTCAGCTGGGGGATGGCCTGCCACACTTCCTGCGGCGGCATCGCGTAAAATCGGGCTTCCCACTCACGCGGGTACACCAGTTCATAGTTACCAACGGCCGTTTCTCGCGTCGCCGAATTGACATAATCCCACAAAGCCTCATCGGAAAAACGTTTAAAAACCAGCTTGCGTCGGAAGCGGGCAAAAGCGGCTTCGCGGCTGTCCCAGTGGTTGCGCCGCTTGAGCGCCCCGGCGACCATCGGGTTAAACACCCCCGCATCGGGATTTTGGGCCACCATCTGCAAAATGTGAGGTGGCAAGAAGACCGGCTCGATGAGAATGAGGTGGGAAAAGAGGTCGGGCCGGGCCACGGCGGCAAACAGCGTTGCCACTGCCCCCAGCGAATGCCCCACGCCAATGACCTGCTGCCAGCCCATCTGATCAAAAAAGCGAATCAGGTCGTCGGCGACGACGGTCCAGTCGGTCATCTCCTCGGGCTGGGAGCCGGGCCACAGCGGCCGGTGCGCCACGGCGTAGACGTGGAACTGCGCGGTGAGCGGCTGCAAAAATTGGCGAAACCCGGCCGGTGGGTAGGCGTTGGGGTGGGCGAAATGGAGAATACGGCCGTTGCCGCCAAAATCGATGTAGGGAATGGAATCAGTCAATCGGTTGTCCTTTTACAAAATGTGGTCTGCACGTAAGGGCGACCCGCCGGGTCGCCCTTACTTAAAATCGCCCAAGAAATGCACCCACTCCAACTTGTCGCTCACGGCGTTGAACAGGCGCTGATCGGCCGTCCAGAATGGACAGCCCAAATGCTCGGCCAGAGCCAGGTAATGGGTGTCATATGCCGTGGGACGGCCGAATTCAGTGGCCAACTGCCAGGCGCGTGCATGGATGCCGTCAAATGTCTGTAGCGCTACCTCAAATTGCAGCGCTTTTTCCAGTATCTTTTGCGCCATTTCTGGTTGGATCAGGCCACGGTGGGTGAGTTTACGGAGAACGGCCGTTACTTCAAACCAAAACAAATACGGCGCAACGGGCTGCACTCCCGCCGTCACCCAGCCACGCCACAGCGCCTCAGCCAAATGACTATCCGGTTCATTAAGAAGCAATTTGAGGAGAATGCCGGAATCAACGCAAATCTGTGAGGTCATCCAACCGCTCCTCCCGAACCTCTTCCAGCGCAGAAGTAGAGTCCGTGAGGTAGCCTTGATCGGCCCCACTTTCACGGAGTTGGCGCGCTTCTGCCAGTAAATTTAACTGCTGAGTTTGGTAAAGTTCGCGCTGGCTTTCTTCCAGCAGCGTTTCCAGCAGGCGCAAATCTTCAACGCTGATCAGGGCGGCCCGCTCCTTGCCGTGCGACAGCAAAATAAAACGCGTGCCGCCAAACGACGCCTGGTTCACAATCTCGCCCAAATTTTGCTTGAGTTCCGTTACAGAAATGGTTTTTGCCGCCATATCACCCACCTTTCACACAAATCGTACGATTTATGCGAATTGTACCATACTGTAGAGCAAAGGCACATGCCTTTGCCCTACGTGAGCATTTGCAAAAGCTGCCGGGTGACTTGCTTGGTGTCCGGGCCGATTTCGCCGGGGGGTCCGACGCAGGCGGGGCAGCCGTCGCGGCAGCGGCAGTCGCTGACCAGCTCCAGGGCGGCGGGCAGCAGGTCGTGGTGCTGCTCAAACAGGCGTTGGCTAAAGCCCACCCCTGCTGCCACCGATTCGTAAATCACGATGGTGGGAGCCTGGGTCAACGGGCTGCGGCTTTCGGCCACCACTTCAATGTCGCCGGGATCGCACATGAGGGTGAGCGGGGCCAGGTTGCGCAGGACATAGGCCAGCCCACCCAGCGCGGAGCGGGCCTGCTGCCCGGCTTCGGCCTGTTTGTGGCAGCTGGGGCAGAGTGTAATGAGGTTTTCTGGCTGGTTGGCCTGCAAATAATTGTCGTTTTGGCCGGGGATGTAGTTGAAGTCGCGGAACGGCCGTATATGGTGCACGTGCAGCGTTGTGGTCGATTTAGACCTGACAGGTTCCTCGCCAGAGGCTTCGGTAGACGAGGCCGGGATGGAGGAACCTGTCAGGTCTTGGGGGGCTTTACCTTCCGCGCCACAGTTGCGACAGCGATAGCCATCGCGGGCCAGCACGATTTTCCGCTGCTGCGGCCAGTTGGGACCGTAATTATTCGGCCGTAGCAAAATGCCCGCGTCGTACAGCCGCTCCGTCAGCGCATCGGAGAAGATGAGCCAGTAGCCGCTGGTCTCCAACACCATCTCCGGCAGATCAATCTCGCCAAAGCCCAGCGTCTCATGCGTGTACCGCTTGATTTTGCGGTAGCCGGTGGCCTTCGTCACCACGGTCACATCGCCCCAGGCACGTAATAAATCAGCAGATTTCGCAGATTCCGCAGATTTTTCCTTTGCTTCTTCAAAATCTTTGCGCCTTTGCGTCAAAAACTCCTCAGCCGTTTCCTCTGGATTCAGCTCGCGGATGGAGCTGCCGATGCTGGCGCGGGTGTAATAATCGACTTCGATGGGGCGGACGTGGGCGATACGGCCGTTCCAATCAAATTCCTCCACCAAATAGGTGCGCGCCTGGTGCATGTAAATCGAGCCTTCGTACACCATGACGGGCGCGGTTTCCAGGTCCACCTCGCCAATGACATGCACGCCGTCTTCATCGTGGGCCTGGATGACGACGGTATCATCGCCGCTGGTGCGCAGGGAAACGGCCGTAGCCGGTGACCCTTCCCCCACGTAATGAAACTGATCCCGCGTCTCGTGCAGGTCGCCGCCGTCGCGCAGCGCTTCCAGCAGCGGCGTCACGTCGCCAAAGCCGCCAAAAGCTTCGCCCTGCTTAAACGGCAGTTCGTAGGCGGCACACAGCAGATGGCGCACCATGATGCGCAAATTATCCGGGTTGGTGAGGGCGTGTTCGGGTGAACGGCCGAAAATGTAGCGCGGGTGGGTGCAAATGTACTGATCCAGCGGGCTGTTGTTGGCCACCATGACGGCTATGGACTGGTCATTGCGCCGCCCGGCGCGGCCCGCCTGCTGCCAGATGGAGGCAATCGAGCCAGGGTAGCCAGTAATCACGGCCGCATCCAGCTGGCCAATGTCGATGCCCAGCTCCAGGGCGTTGGTGGCCACCACGCCGCGAATCTGCCCGGTGCGCAGGCCGTGTTCAATCTGGCGGCGCTCCAACGGCAAATAGCCGCCGCGATAGCCAGTGACCGACAGTGCCTCGCCGCCCTGGTAAACCACGTCGTCGCGCAGGTAGGCCAGCAGCAGCTCCACCGTCTGCCGGGCGCGGGCAAAGACGATCGTTTGGATGTCGGACGCCAGAAAGGTGCTGGCGGCATCCCGTGCGGCCAAAACGGAGCTGCCGCGCAGCCCCAGGGTCTCGTCGATGATGGGCGGGTTGTACAAAATGAACTGCTTTTCGCCGCTGGGCGCGCCATTTTGCGATTCGTCGATGAGGGTAAACGGCCGTTCCACCAACCGTTCCGCATGTTCTTTCGGATTGGCAATGGTGGCCGAGCAGCAAATAACCTGCGGATCGCTGCCGTAAAAGTGGCACAGCCGCTGCAAACGGCGCAGCACGTTGGCCACGTGGCTGCCAAAAATGCCGCGATAGGCGTGAATCTCGTCCAGCACCACAAATTCCAGGTTGGCCAGCAAACTGCGCCAGCCGGTGTGGTAGGGCAAGATGCCGCTGTGCAGCATGTCCGGGTTGGTGATGAGGATGCCGTCGCTGCGGCGCACCTGGGTGCGCTGGCTGCGCGGCGTGTCGCCATCGTAGCTGTACACATCGAAGGGCAGATTGCCCGCCGCAATCAATGCCTGGGTTTCGGCCAGCTGGTCCTGCGACAGCGCTTTGGTGGGAAAGAGGTAGAGGGCACGCGCTTTCGGCCGTTCCAACAGCCGCTGAAAAACGGGAATGGTGTAACACAACGATTTGCCCGAAGCGGTGGTGGTGGCGACGATGATGTTTTGCTTTTGGGCGGCGGCAGAAACGGCCGCTGCCTGATGCGTAAACAGCTCGGCCACACCCCGCTGGTTCAATGCCTGGGTGATGGCCGATGGCAGCTCAACCGCCTCCGTCACGGCCGGGCGGGCGCGTAAGCGTTCCCAGGCGACCACGCTGCTCATAAAATCCCGGTTCAGGCGCAAGCTCGCTAACAGTTCAGCAACAGAAGACATGGGGGGAATTATACAGCTTGAGTGGGGGGACGGCTTTTAAATGAGGGGTGAGGGATGAGGGATGAGGGATGTTTACTAAAAGTTATCCATATGGTTTTCATTTTATTTATTATTTTTAGTAGTTCTTAGTAGGGGCTGGGGATATGTGAACAACTTTTTTTAGCCCCCATATCTGCGGGTGGTTTGCCTGCCAGACCCATATCTTTCTTCGGCTTAGGAGACACGGCCGTTTGCTGCCTGGGGATTCTTTTGTATAACCAGCGGCACAACTAAAATCGGGCAGTTCTTACCCACTTTAGTCCAAATGTGTATTTGGCATAGGACTTGAGTATACCCCCATATGTGGCGGTCCTTCACGCAACTGCCGATTTATGACAACTGGTGTTTTCCACAGTTAAGATCGGTTTTCCACAGTAAACGGCCGTTTATCCACAGTTTTTGGCCAAAACCTATACCAAATGTGGACGATGTTTCATTTTGCCTTTGCCACATATGGGCCATAAAATCGAAATTGCCCCAATCTGGAGCCTGTCTGGCACAACTGGCTAAATATATATCTTTTTCATTAAAAATATATCCTCTGGTTTGTTGCCAAATCGCCATGTTTGTGGCAAATTTTAGATAGTACCGTCAGCTTTTGCCAGGATTGGCTGGCACTGTTATTCTTGACAATCGGTTGTCCAATTGACTAGAATTTATTCATCCTGAGCATAACTCTCTCAAGAATGACACCATCATTGGTTCATCGATGAGAAAACTTGGAGGCCCAACATGAACGTCATCAAAGTTTCCGCCCGGTCTAGAACTGCTGCTGTTGCCGGTGCCATTGCCGGTGTTATGCGGGAAGTCAGTCGGGCGGAGGTGCAGGCAATCGGTGCCGGCGCCGTCAACCAGGCCCTGAAAGCGATCGTCATTGCCAAAGGGTACCTGGCTGAGGAGGGGGTTGATATCGTTTGTGACCCGTCATTTGTGGAAGTAGCCATTGATGAACAGGAACGAACGGCGATCCGCATTGTTGTGGAGCCACGTAGTCAAGCATAGTAACTTCCCAGTTTGATTACATGATTAACCGGGGCCTGATGTGGGAGACATCAGGCCCTTTTTTATTGCCCGTGCCTGGGCCGCTTACCGGCTGCCGCGCTGTCCCGTGGCTCGCAGCTCCGACGACGAAATATCCTTGCGAAAGGCTTCTGCTGGAATGGGGTGGAACAGATTGACGTACCGGGTGGGGATGTTTAGCTCGTTAAGATCGCGGAAGACGCCGTCCTCATCCTGGCGGCCCGCCACCAGGAAGGCGCAGCCCAGATCCCGAATTTCGTCCAGGGCTTCATAGAGCCGGGTGGTGCTGTTTTGGTAGTAGCGGGGATGGAGCACACGTTCGGCCGTATCGAAGCCAATCACAAAGACGGTGTTGGGGAACAGGCGGGCTTTTTCCAGGTAGGTGGGCGCGTTGGTCACGTATACCGGCCAGCGTCCGGCAAACTGGGCAATGCGGTCCACCACAATGTCGGGCGTGATGGGTGGTTTGTCCACGTTTTGCGCCGAGATTTCAAAGGCGACAGGATGCCCCAGCAGCTGCGCCGATACTTGCAGGAGCTCCAGGTGGCCGTCATGCAGCGGGTTGAAGGAGCCAGAGAGGATGGCCTGGGGATTGATATGCTTGCGGCGGATACGGCCGTCGGCCGTTACGCCAAAATGGTCCAGTTCACCATCGTGAATTTGCTGCGCTGCCTCGCCAAAACGGTGCGTCGTGACCGTCACCCTGTCTTCGTCGCTGAGCGTGTAAGGCAGGCGCTGGGCCAAATCCATCGCCTCGGCCAGCGCATTCAGAATAACCCGGCTGACCAGGTTTTCTTCCCCGGCGCGGTCACGATATCCCTTGTTTAGATGAACGCCATACTCCACCAACCGGTCTGGCTGCCAGGTGGCAATGTAGGCGCGGTGCTCACCGCGCTTGGGCCGGTCTGTGACGATGGTTGCGGTGCAGGCCAGGCCAATGACCGGATTGGTGGCCGCGTCGAGCCAGCGCGCCCGGGTAAAAGCCCGCCCGGCCAGCAGTCGGGCCGTGCGCTCCGTGACGTATTTGGCCGGGGGT
The DNA here is from genome assembly GCA_020848035.1 of Anaerolineae bacterium. Classification (GTDB taxonomy): domain Bacteria; phylum Chloroflexota; class Anaerolineae; order Promineifilales; family Promineifilaceae; genus Leptofilum. The sequence continues at coordinate 35,259 of JADLAX010000035.1, forward strand.
TGGCCTAAGAATTCATCAAAGGCGGCTTTGCTGTAGGGGACCAGTGCTTCCAGCAGCGTGCGAGTGGCACCCGCCACGCCGAGCAAATTGGAGAGCGCCTCGGTCCCGGCACCGGCGGCAACAAGAACGATGTGTTCCGGGGCATCGTGGATGGCTTGGACCAGGTGTTTGATGTCGGCTTCCATAACGGAAGGATTTTATCACTGGCAGGGGCAAATTCAATTTGATTTTGCTCAGAAGTGGCCGAATCTGCATCTGAACAATTGTTCAGTCACGGGTTCGGCTAAAATTTCCAGAGGTGGTAATCATTTTGCCTAAAAGTAGCGGATGTTGATAATTGAACGTCTGTGACAAACGAAATGATCTCCTCTGCATTGGTTTACCTGTGGCTCGGCGTGTTGCTGCTGCTGATTCTGTGGCTGTTGGTGCGGCGCTGGCGGCAGCAGGTGGAGGCGGGGGTGTGGGAAACGGCCGTTAAATACCAACCCTTCTTTCCCCTCAACGAACGGGCCCATCACGCCATCGTCGCTGCCATGCTGTTTGGCGGCTTGCTGCTCATTTTGCTGGGCCAGACGACGTTGTCGGCCGTGCCGAACCCGGGACGCTGGGCTGTGCTGCTGTTGATGGCGGTGGGTGCTGGACTGTTTTTGTGGGCCGGCAGCCGGGTGCGGCGTGCTGGTCTGCTGGATGATTGGCTGGCGCAGCAGTGCCATCGCGCGGGCTATGGGCTGGGTGTGGCCGGGTGGCAGGTGGTGGTGCTGCTGGTGGCTGCGGCGCTGGCCGGGCTGGCCTACCTGGCGGCTGGCGATCAGGCCGTGGCGCGGCGCTGGGATGTGTCGGTGGTGGCCTGGCTGCTGGCGTTGGCGGGCTGCCTGGTGGGCGGCGTGTCGCTGGCGGAGTGGCGCAGCTGGCTAAAAAACGGTCTGGGCCTTCCCCGCTGGGAATGGGGCTTGCTGCTGGCGCTGTTTGTGGGGGCGTGGCTGCTGCGCGGTACGGCCGTTACCCAATTCCCCAACACTTTCTCCGGCGACGAGGGATCGGCCGGGCTGCACGCGGCGCGCTTTTTAAACGGGCTGGCCGACAATTGGTTTACCATCGGTTGGTTTTCCTTCCCGTCCTTGTGGTATGCGCTGCAAAGTGTTTTTATTGACCTGTTTGGCCAGACGGTTGAGGCCATGCGCTATTTTTCGGCGCTGGGCGGGGCGCTGGCGGTGTTGGCCACGTACTGGCTGGCGCGGGTGATGTTTGATCGGACAACGGCCGTTGCCGCCAGCGTCATCATGATGGCATCTCACTTCCACATTCACATGAGCCGCATCGGGCTGAACAACGTGTGGGACAGCCTGTTCCTGGCTCTGGTGCTGGCTGGTTTGTGGCTTGGCTGGCGCAGCGGCAAGCGACTGCCGTTTGTGGTGGCCGGGCTGGCGCTGGGGTTGGGGCAATATTTTTATGTCTCCGTGCGGGTGCTGCCGCTGCTGGTGCTCATCTGGGTGGTGGGGCTGTGGTGGCGGCAGCCACGGCCGTGGCGGCGGCGTTTGCCGGATTTTGTGCTGAGCGGGTATACTGCCGTTCTCACCATCCTGCCGTTAGCCATCTACTTTGCTGGCCACTGGGCTGAATTTCAGGCACCGCTGAACCGCGTCACGATCATCGGCGAGCGGCTGGACAGCATGGCGGTGCTGCAGGGGACCGCACCGCTGGTCATTGTGCTGCGCCAGATGTGGCTGGCGGCCCTGGGTTTTACCCAGATTCCGCTGCGCCTGCTGTACGAACCTGGCGAGCCGCTGCTGCTGTCATTGGCGGCCGGTTTGTTTTTGGTTGGTGTGGCCTGGAGTGTGCTGCGCTTTGACGGCCGTTCGGCTTTGCTGCTGCTGCCGCTGCTGTCGGTCGTCTTTCTGAGCGGCTTTAGCCAGGACCCGCCTGCGTCGCAGCGCTTTATTCTGGCGATGCCAGTGGTGGCAGTGCTGGTGGCTCGGCCGTTGGGGCTGGTTGCGGGCTGGCTGCGGCTGCTGTGGCCGGGGGGCAAAGGGTGGGTACGGATGGGAACGGCCGTCGTCCTGCTCTGGCTCAGCCTAGTTGACATAACATTTTACTTTGGCGATTTATACGAAACGTATGTGTTGGGCGGCACAAACACGGTGGTGGCCAACAACATCGCTGAATATTTGCAGGCTGAGCCAACACCGCCCACCGTTTACTTCTTGGGCTTCCCGCGCATGGGCTACTACAGCCTGTCGACAATTCCGTATTTGGCCCCCGATGCCGCAGCCATCGACGTCATTGAGCCGCTGACGGCCCCACCAACCTGGGCCATCACTGACCCGACACTGGCCATCTTTTTACCGGAGCGGTTGGGCGAACTGCCCCTGGTGCAGCAAGCGTATCCCACCGGGGCCTATGAAGAAGTACTCGATGCAGAAAATCAGCTGCTCTACGGCGTGTACCGCATCGTTCCCTGAATCTGTTTTTACTTCCAATTAAAGCCATCGGGGCGGCGCAGCTCTGTACCGAACATGTAGCTGCTTTTTGTTGTCCACGCTTCTTCGCCGCTGTCGTTGGCCAGATGGTCAAAGAAGCCCTGCACGCGGCTGTCGAGCAAATCGATCTGGTGCAGCAAGATGGCTTCCAGCGTTTTAGGCACCACGGGTGAGCCCCATTCCTGCGTACCGTGGTGCGATGCGATAAGGTGCACCAGGTGGCGCAGCGCATCTTCGGGGAAGTGGCCCATTGCCGCAGCCGCTTTTTCTACCATGACAATGGCGCGGGTGATGTGGCCAACAAGACGGCCGTCTTCCGAAAAACTAAACGATTTGCTGATGTCGTATTCAATCGCTTTGCCCATGTCGTGCAGCAGCGTGCCTGTCAACAGCAGATCGCGGTTGACAAATGGGTAGTGACCGGCCAAATGCTCCGCCAGGCTGGCCATGCTCAGGGTGTGCTCCAGCAGCCCGCCAATGTAGGCATGGTGCATGTTGCGCGCCGCCGGGGCATTGGCGTAATCGCGCAAAAACGACTCATCCAGCAGCAGCCGAGAGACCAACTCCTGCCACGGCTGGCCCAGGCTCTCGATGCGGAGCTGGAGTTCGCCAACCATTGCCTCCTGGCTGCGACGGCTGGATGGCAGCAGCTCTTCCAGGGCAGGTTCCCGGTTCAGGTTCATGTCTGTCACGGTGATTTGCAGGGAATCTTTGTAGCGGACGGCGCGGCCGGTGACAAAAACGGGACTGCCGGTCTGGGACCAGTTTTCGACGTAGCTGGGGATGTCCCAAAAGACAAAGGCGAGCTGGCCGGTTTTGTCACGCAGGGTGCCGAGCAGGTAAGGACGGCCGTCTTTCGTCTCGCGCAAAATAGAATCCTGGATCAGGAACGGCTCATTCTCCAGCTCATCCCCAACGGAAATATTGGCAGCAAAAAATGATTTCACAAAACCCTCTCAATGGTGGTTACACAAACAAATGCGAATTTCTAACAGAAGCGGCTGACGCAAAAACCGCCTTTCCTATGACCAATGCGACAAAATTTCGCAGGCGATTGTAAGTGGATTTTGGTTTTCTGGCTACCTATTTTACAATCAATCAAGAGCAGTTTGTTCTGTGAAGACAAGGAGTCTACCTGAATGAAAAAGTTAATTGTGGGGATATCGGGAGCCAGTGGTGTCATTTATGGCATTCGTTTGTTGGAGCTGCTGCGGGACGTGCCCGACGTGGAGACGCACCTTATCATGAGCTCGGCGGCGGCTACCACCATTGGCCTGGAGACCGACTACACCGCCGAGCAGGTTTTGCAGCTGGCCGATGTTTCTTACCGGTTTAAGGACATTGCTGCGGCCGTTTCTTCTGGCTCCTTCAAAACGTGGGGCATGGTGGTTGTGCCGTGTTCGATGAAGACGCTGGCGGGCATTGCCAACTCGTTCAGCGACAACCTGCTGCTGCGCGCCGCCGATGTGGTGCTCAAGGATCGACGGCGGCTGGTGTTGGTTCCCCGGGAAACACCGCTGCACCTGGGCCACCTGCGCCTGATGGTGCAGGCCACCGAGATGGGTGCCATTCTGGCCCCGCCGATGCCTGCCTTCTACCACCGGCCGGAAAGCCTGGATGACATCATCAACCAGACGCTCAACCGGCTGCTGGATTTGCTGGACATCGAGCTGCCGCAGGATTTGTTTACCCGCTGGCAGGGTGGCCAGCCCAAGCCCGGAACTGGCGGGCAGCCGCGACATGGCTGAGTTAACACCGCGCAACCCACGCGATTTGGCGCTGGCTTACCTGGCCAATCACCAGGTGATGACCCTGGCCACCACGGGGCCGCTGGGGGTGTGGGCAGCGGCCGTTTTCTACGTCAACGATGGCTTCGACCTGATTTTCCTTTCGGCCGGGCACACGAGGCATGCGCAGAACATGACGGCCGTTCCCCGCATTGCCGCCACCGTTCAGGAAGATTATCGCGATTGGCAGCAAATCCAGGGCATCCAGCTAGAAGGCAGCGTGTCGCAGCTGGCTCATGTTTCACGGGAAACCGCAATCGGCCGATATTTCCAGAAATACCCGTTCCTGGGTCAGGCGGATGCGTCTATGCAGACGGCGTTGGCCAAAGTGAACTGGTACGTGCTAAGACCAGAAAAGCTCTTTTTTATTGACAACAGTTTGGGGTTGGGCCACCGGGATGAGATCGCGCTGGAATAATCCTACAAGCCTAAACGCTCAAAATTTTTGATGATGGTTTTGAGGTAGCGGGCAAACTGGGGTTCATAGTAAAGCGCAACGGCCGCTTCTGCCTCATCGAACGTATCCGCAGACGCCAGAATTTCCTTCACATACACCGCATCGGTGCGCATGATGGCATCTTGCAGCGCCTTGGCCCCTTTAACACGCAGCATGACGGGCGCAGTGGAAAGAGATTTAGCTTTGAGGGTATCAATCACCTGGGCACGACGTGCCAGCAGCATTACCGCGTTGATGGCGTTTTTGGAGATATGTTTCTCCTCAGCTTTGTACTCCTCGGCCATCGTGTCGATGAGTTCGCGCCAGCGAGCCTGCTCTTCTACCGCAAGATGGCGGATCATATCCTTCAAAATGGTGAAGCGCACTTCCCGCCGGATCACCCGCAGCCGCTGCTTTTTCAGTTCGCGCCGATAAACAATGTGCAGGGGCACATCTAGTTTTTCTTTCTTTTCCGGCCGCGTCACGTAGATGGTGGTCTCCACCTGCTCAACGCGCGCCAGGGCTGGGTATTTCTCCAGGAATTTGCGGAAGCTGCCTTCGGCGTAATGGCTCTTGTCAAAGACACCCTTGCTGCTTTCCGACATGTGCTGCCGCAGGACGCTGGCGCGAATCCGTTCTTCGCTGGCGAGCAGGTGCTGCAGCGACCGGGCGAGCAACTCCTCCACCTGCGCATCGGTAAGCTGGGGCGCGGGCACGATCTCTTCGTAATAAATGTATTGGTCGCACAGGCTGGCAAAGCTCTGGCTGGTGGTATGGCGCACACCCAGGCCAATTACCTGCTTGCCGCGTTTACGCAGGGCCTGCACCAGCGGCGTAAAGTCGCGGTCGCCGGTCATGAGGACGTAGGTGCTGTACTGGTGCCCGTCGATCAGCGTTTCCATGGTATCGACCACAATTTGCATGTCGGCCAGGTTTTTGCTGAAGTTGTTCAGGCGAATGGCCGAGCGGGTAATAAAACCAGCGGTGGCCAGATCGCGCATCAGCTGCTGATCTTGTCGCCAATCGCCATAGGAATGACGCAAGACGATACGGCCGTTTGTGATCTTCTTGATATGCTCTAAAACCAGGTTGACGTCAAAAGCCAGGTTGATCTGTTTGGCTCCGATAACCAGATTGTCTAAATCAAGTAAAATGGCCACATCGTTGGCGGATGAAGGCTTATCACTTGAGAAACTGTCTTTCTTATTTGATTGGGTCGACATGCGTAACTTTTGTCTTCTTGCAGGTAAGATGATAGGCTGCGTGTATTCTACTTCATTCGTTGGTTCCCGCAATTGTTTTTCGTGAAACGTTCATCGGGTGATGTTTCCCGTGAAACATACGGCCGTTTCCATTTCCAAATTTGCCACAATGGGTGCAGGGACTTACGGCCGTTTTACTATTTTTCAAAACCATGTTACCATAACGTCATAATACTATGTCAAGTAGTTGGCAGACTTTGCGCTTATTTATCCGACGAACGGCTGCCAGTTACTATACCTGAAGTGAATTCGGAGGTAGACAATGGACCGTGAAAATTGGGTTTGGTCGGGAAAACCGTGGCAGGCGTTTAAAACATTTGCCATTATCTTTTCGTTTGTGATGAATCTGGTGCTCCTACTGGTGCTTCTCATTGCCGCCCCGCTGATTTTGCCCATTGTGAGTTCTGTGGTTGATCCGCTGGTGGGTGGCCTCACCACCAGCTTTGTGGATATGAGCACGGCGACCATTTCGCAAACGATCCGGCTCGACACAACGATGCCCATTAGCTTTACGCTGCCTTTACAAGAAGAAACGAAGGTTGTGCTTGTGGAAGCTGTTCCGCTCACGATTCCGGCACAATTTACGCTGCCTGGGGGTGGGGGACAAATTAATGGCAACGTGAGTTTAGAACTTCCAGCGAGATTAGAACTGCCGGTTGCACTTGACCTTGCCGTAGATGTTGACCAAACAATACCGGTTGTGATGGATGTGCCTGTGCAAATTCCTCTGCAAGAGACAGATTTAGGAGGGCCATTTAATACGTTGCGCGGCTTGTTTGAACCGCTGGACAAATTAATCAAAGGGCTGCCCGCGAACAACGATGAATTGTTTGGCCGCGTCACGCAGAGTAACAACACTGCGCCGGCACTGGATACGGCCGCTCGCTAACCCACAACTGCCCATGACCCATTCCGACACGCCCCCCGTCTGCGATTACGAGGGCTCCGACTACCGCACCCGCTTCTGGGAAGGCCAGGGCCGCAACTACGAAGACCAGGTAGAACGCATTGCCCTGCGTCGCCTTATGCCGCCCACGGGCGGCACCCTCATCGAAATTGGCGCTGGATTTGGCCGCCTGGCCGATGAATACCTGGGCTACCAAAAAGTGGTCCTGTTTGATTACTCGCGTTCGCTGCTGCGCGAAGCCCAGGCGCATTGGGGCGACGATCCCCGCTTCATTTACGTGGCGGGCAACTGGTACCAGATGCCGTTTGTGGCGGGTCTGTTCGACACGATGGTCCAGATTCGTACCCTGCACCATGCCGCCGATGCGCCCGCATTGTTTCAGCAGCTGGCCCGCATTGCCCGACCTAACGGCCGTTACATCCTCGAATTTGCCAACAAGCAGAACCTTAAAGCGATTTTGCGCTACGCGCTGCGGCGGCAGGATTGGTCCCCCTTTGCCCCCGAGCCGGTGGAGTTTGTCGCCCTCAACTTTGACTTTCACCCGCGCTGGATTCGCCAGGAGCTGACCAAAGCCCACTTCACGCCGGGGCGTATGCTTACCGTATCGCATTACCGCATTGGCCCGGTGAAAAAGGTGGTGCCGACGGGTTTGCTGGTGGGGCTGGATTCGCTGGCGCAGCACACGGGCAACTGGTGGCAGCTCAGCCCCAGCGTGTTTGTTGATGTGGCGCATCCTCGTGGCGGTCAAACATCTGCTCCCCACACCTTTTTTGCCTGCCCCCACTGCCAGACCCCTCTGCCCGAACCTGTCAACGATCGCCTGATTTGCTCCAACGCGCAGTGCCAGCGCCAGTGGCAAATCAGCGACGGACTCTACGATTTCAAAGAGCCAGTGTCCTAAATTCCTCACGTCAATGATGGTGCTGAGCGGCCGTTGCGCTTGTTATTCTCTTGCCTCCGCAAAGGGTTGGCTGAATCGGTACCCAGTTGACAAAATCTAGTACAATAAACAGCAGATTTTGACAGTGGTTGCAGCCAAATGCGCCGAATTTGTCTTTGCCGTAAAACATTAACGCACCATCAAAAGAGAATAACAATGAAACAAAGATGCAAACAAGCTGACGGTCAAGGATTAGTGGAATATGCCCTCATTTTGGTTCTGGTAGCGGTGGTGGTGATTGCCATCCTCACCATTCTAGGACCCCAGGTGGGCAACGTGTTCAGCCGCGTGGTGGATGGCCTGAGCGTGAGCAGTTCCAGCGGCGGCGGCGGTGGTGGCGGTGGATCCACCGCTACCGTGACCTCGGTGGGGGCTTTGCGCGGCGGTAACGATGTTGGGGTGAATATTACCGTTTCGGCCAGCACCAACGTGACGGCAACAGATTCGCAAAGCGGGCAATCGGTGAGCACCAACTGTAACACTTCGTGCAGCGTGACGTTAACGGCCGTTGGCCCCAATGCGGGTACGGTTACGGTAACCGCGGATGGGGGCAGCAGCATGTCGGACAGTTATCCGGCGCAGTAGGCAAACCCACACTGGTTTTGTTTACATAACATCAGTCGCGGAAGTTTTTTGGGAGCAAGCCAATGTACAACGTGCAAAAACAGCGCGGCCAGGGGTTGGTGGAATACGCCCTCATTTTGGTTTTGGTCGCCATCATCGTGATCGGAATATTGACCTTGCTGGGGCCGCAAATCGGCAACATTTTTAGCCGTTTGCTGGAGCCGTCTTACTGCGGCGGCTGCATTTGTGGCACATCCATCTGCAACTAAACGAGATTGAACCAGACACCCTACAGGCAGCGATCCTGAGGAAAGTTGTCACAATCCTCCTTCCCTCGGTAAACTTGCCGCATGAATCGAATCCGCACTATTTTGTTATGTCTACTTCTTTTTGGGCTGTTGGCTGTCGTCCCGCAAAAAAGCAGCGCGGCACCGGCCCTTTTGCCCGCTCAAGCACCCGTTGATTATCGTTTTGGCGTCATTGAAAGCTACCAAAATCCAGCCGAGGCCAACGCCCTGGGCGCGGCCTGGACGCGGGTGCGCTTCCAATGGGCCGAGGTGCAGGTGGGTGGCCCCGGCACCTGGACCCCCAGCGTCAGCGAGGGCCAGATCAACGGCGAGATTGGCGCCGGGCGCACGGTGGTTGGCCTGCTCATCGGCATTCCCGATTGGGCGCGTGAGGGCGGGTTGCCGCGTGGCCTCAACTTGCCGCACACGGACCCGAACAACACCTGGGCCAACTTTGTGCGGGAGGCGGTGGGGCGGTACAACGGCCGTATCAACCATTGGATCATCTGGAATGAACCGGATGTCAACGATCCCAACGCCCCCGGCCACACCTGGGATGGCTCTGTGCAGGACTTTTTCCAGCTTCAGCGCACCGCCTACCTGGCAGCCAAGGAAGTCAATCCCAACGCCACCATCCACCTGGGCGCGTTTACCCACTTCTGGAATCCCAACTACATTTATGAATTTCTAGACGTCGTTGTGGCCGATCCTGCCGCGGCTGGCAACAACTACTATTTTGATGCCCTCACAGCCCATCTCTACTTTCAGCCGGACTCCATTTACAACATCATCCAGCAATTTTACGGCGCGGTGGGCAGCCGGGGCATCCCCTGGAAGCCGGTCTGGCTGATAGAAACCAACGCCCCGCCGATTGATGACCCCGCCTGGCCGGTGTCTAACTTTACCTTTCGGGTGTCGCAGCAGGAGCAGGCGGCATTTGTTCCCCAGGCATTGGCCGTCGGGCTGGCCGCCGGGGCGCAGCGTATTGCCGTTTACAAAATGCAGGACACGGCCGATGACGTGGCCGCCAACCCCGAACCGTTTGGCCTGCTGCGCATGGATGGTTCGCGTCGTCCGGCCTTTACCACCTACCAGGTGGCCGTGCAGTACCTGGCCGGGATGCAGGGCGTGCGGCGCGAAGAATGGGGTCACTGGGGGCAAATCCGGCTGGACCAGGGCACCCAGGCCACCACGGTGCTGTTCTCGCGCCTGCCTGCGCCGCAAACGGTGGAGGTGGTGGCGGAGGCAAGTACGGCCGTCCTCGTCGACATGTGGGGCAGCCGTCGTTCAATCTCGGCCAGCAATAGCGTGTTTACCGTGGAGCTGCCTGGCGCGATTTGCGCCCAGACGGCCGGGGATTTTTGCATGATCGGCGGCCCGGTTTATTACCTGGTGCAGTCGCTGGATGGCGGTTCAGTCGCTGCGCCGCCGCCCGTCAGCGGCCCGCCTGCGGTAGACAATCCACCGACCGCTACGGCGACAATCGACCCGAATGCGCCAACCAACACGCCAGCCCCGACCATCGCGCCAACGGAAACACCCACGCCTGAAGCTTCCCCGACGCCACGCAATACCGCCACGCCGCGCCCGTCGCGCACGCCAACGGCTACGGCAACGGCCGTTCCCACCGACACACCCTCACCGACAGCCACAGCAACAGCCGTCCCCGCCACCGAAGTGGCCGCATTACCGCCAACGGCCGTTCCCACCCAAGACGCTCCCACCGCAGCCGCCACCGAATCGGGTGGCAATCTGTCGCTCATCGTGCTGGGTGGGGCGGGGTTGCTGGCCCTGGGCATTGGCGGTTGGTGGTGGAACGGCCGTCGCCAAAGTGAGTAGCCGCGGTTTCTTACCGCGTTTCCGTGGCGCGGAAAGAATCCGCGGCTACGAGGGGAAAATTTTGAAGAAATTTATCCTAATCGCAAATTTGATTATTTTTGCCTGGGCACTTCCGGCCCAGGCGCAAAACAACATCACCGTCACGCGCAACGAGGCGCTGGTGGATTTTCCGCGCTCGGTGACGTTCCAGCTGGATCTGGCCGACGCCAGCGATGTGGCCAGCGTGAGCCTGGTGTATGAGGTGGACCGCTCGGGCTGTTTGGAGGCAAATACGGCCGTTCCCGTCGAGCTCAACGGCAATCAGGCCGAATGGACCTGGGAAATGGTCCGCTCCGGTAATCCGCCGCCAGGGGCGACGCTGCGCTGGGCGTGGCAAATCACCGACCGCAGCGGCAATGTCACCACCACCGACGAACAAAGCCACACCTTTGTCGATGATCGCTTTGACTGGCAAACCGTTTCGGTGCCTAACATCCGCCTGCATTGGTACGAGGGGGATGACGTGGGGCCGATTTTGCTGGAAGCGGCCGTTGCCGGGCTGGACCAGCTGCAAAATGAGATGGGCATCACACTGGACAGCGAAGTGCAGCTCTTCATCTACGGCGAGTCGGACGATATGCGCGATGCCGTGCTCTACATCCAGGAGTGGGCCGGTGGCGTGGCTTTTAGCGACTACAACATCATCCTCATCGGCGTGCCGCCGCGCATTGCCGAAAGCTGGGGTGTGCCCACCGTGCGCCACGAGCTGGCCCACCTGGTGATCGGCCAGTTTGGCCGCAGCTGCGTGGGCGGCAGCCGCCCCACCTGGCTGGATGAAGGGCTGGCAGTTTATGCCGAGGGTGAGCCAAGCGAATCAATTCAGGCCGACATTGACAACGCCATCAAAAACAACAGCTTTGAGCCAGTGCGCAGCCTGAGCGGCGCGTTTTCGGCGCACGGACCCGAGGCGGGCATTGCCTACAGCCAGAGTTACAGCGTGGTGAAGTTTTTGCTGGACACGTACGGCCAGGCGCAGATGCAGGAATTGATTCTCACCCTGGCCGAAGGCACCGGCTACGACGCGGCGCTGGAGGCGGTTTACGGCTTCAACGTGGATGGGCTGGAGCAGGTCTGGCGGCAAAGTTTGGGCCTGCCCCTGCGCGACATTCCCCCGACGCCAACGGCCGTTTCCGCCCAGGCCATCCCCACCATCGAACCGTTTGGCGTGCCCGAATCTGTGCCCACGGAACCGGCGGCGGCAGCAACGGCCGTACCGCCAACCACCGCGGATCCAGGCAGCGGCATTTGCAACCTCTCCGCCTTCCCGCTGCTGCTGGTTGGCTTTGGCGTGGTCCTGCGGAGGCGCAAATGAACCGTCACCGGAAAAAAATCAAAGATTACGCAGATTTAAAAGATTTTTTTATCTGCGCAATCTGCGCAATCTTTGATAAAAAAGTTTTCCTGATAGCTATTTCGCTGTTACTGGTTGGTTGCCAACTCGCTACCCGTGCCTCGCAGCTGCTGCAAACTCAGGCGGACATTGACCGGGAGGATGCGATTTTTCTGCTGGGTGGGCAGCCGCGCACGCTGGACCCGGCCAAAACGATTGGCGGTCCCGATGGCCCGCTGGGGCTTATCTTTTCCGGGCTGGTGATGCTGGACGCGGACTTGCAGATTCAGCCAGAGCTGGCCGCTGGCTGGGAGGTGAGTGAGGACGGCCGTACCTACACCTTCTACCTGCGCAAAAATGTGCTGTTTCATGATGGACGGCCGTTTACCGCCCAAGACGTCATCTTCAGCTGGGAACGCGCCGCCAACCCGGCCATTGGCTCTGACACCGTGCAAACCTACCTGGGCGACATCGTGGGCATCCAGGCGGTGATCGACGGCCAGGCAGAGCAAATCAGCGGCCTGCGGGCGATTGACGACTACACGCTGGAGGTGCAGCTCACCGCCCCGGTGGTCTACTTTTTGCAGAAGCTGGCCTACCCGGTCGCCTTTGTGGTGGATCGCGAGAATGTGGACATGCCCAGCTGGGAATATGCGCCCAACGGCACTGGTCCCTTCCGCCTGCAAAGCTGGGTGGACGATGAGGAGATCATCCTGGTGCGTAACGACAGCTACTACCTGGAACCGGCCCGCGTGCGCCACATCATGTACGATTTGGGGCCGGGGCTGCCGCTGGCGCTCTACGAGGAGGGCCAGATTGACCTGGTTGGCGTCGGCGGAGCCAATCTGGACCGCGTCGAGGACCCCAACAACGCGCTGCACGATCAGCTCCAGCTGGGCGTCAGCCTGTGCACCACGACGATTGGTCTGAACACGCAAACCGCCCCGTTTGACGACGTGCGGGTGCGCCAGGCGTTTAACTACGCCCTGGACAAAGAACTGCTGATCGACACCTTTTCCGGCGGCGACGCGCTGGTGGCGAGCGGTGCCCTGCCGCCCGGCATGCCCGGCTACACGGCCGATGCCAATCGCGGCTACCCCTTCGACCCCGCTAAGGCTAACCAGCTTTTGGACGAGGCGGGCTACACCGACCGGGCTACCTTCCCGCTGCTGACCTTTACCACCTCTGGTTATGGCGATGTGGGCGGGTATGAAACGGCCGTTATCTCTCTCTGGCAAGATGTGTTAGGTGTTACCATTCAGCCCGTGGTGATTGACCCGTTCATTTACTACGACGAGCTGTACGCGGGCAACACGGGCCATATTTTCAGCGGCGGCTGGTGTGCCGACTACCCCGACCCGCAAAATTTCCTCGACATTTTGTACCACAGCGGCTCGCGGCAAAATAACGGCCGTTATGTCAACCCGGCGGTGGATGCGCTGCTGGAGCAGGCCCGCATTGAGGCAGATGTGGCCACCCGCCTGGCGCTCTACGCCGACATTGAGCACCGCATCGTCGCCGACGCGCCGGTGGTGTTTATCAGCCACAGCCTGCAAGCCGCCCTCGTCAGCCCGGATTTGGACGGATACACCCTGACCCCGATGGGTGTGCGCCAGTGGCACCGCGTGGCGGTGAATCGGTAAACGGTAATCGGTCCGGTAGGGGCGAGGCGGTTGGCCTCGATCACCCGAAAAACTGGATGCCTCTCCCTCCAACCGCCTCGCCCGTGTGCCCACACCACCACGATCTGTGTTGTGCCAAGTGGGATGGTTTACGGGCGTGTGGGCCGAGCGGTCCACACGCTGGATTCAAGAACCCTTTTTCTCCGAAAGAAAAAATGTTAGGAACGTCGCGTATTTTGCTTATTGTAAAAAATACACTTATCAAAGGAGCGCGGTTATGCAAAAATATCGTGGTGTCGGGATGATTCTACTGTTGTTGGTGTTGGTTTTGGCGGCGGCGGCGGTCTCTGTGGCCCTAGAAGAATCAGCGCCGGGGGCGGCGTCGGTCATTCGTCGGCTTGTGGTGGTGGCCGGTGCGGGCCTGGTGCTGACCCTGTGGAGCGAATGGAGCGACAGGCGGGCACGCAAGAAGCAGGCAGCGGAGGTGAACCATGACGCGGCTTAATGGTCTGGCGATTCTCTTTTTGTTTGGCAGTGCGGCCGTTGGGCTGCTGCTGCGCGGTCTCATCGCACCGGGCAATGATTCGGTGGCGGTCCTCATTGGCAGCACGCTGATGACGCTGCTGGATGTGGGCTATCGGCTGCGTAACCAGGAGTTTAACGGCCGTTCCAAATGGCTCTCCATGCAGGCGGGCGCGTTCCTGGCCTTTTTCCCGCTGTGGGGCTGGGGCCTGGCGCTGATCGTCGTGGCCGTGATTCAGCTGGTGACGGGGCAGTCGCTCTTTTAAAAGAACTCACCGCAGAGCACGCGGAGAGCGCAGAGAAAAATAAAAACTCAGTGCCCTTTGCGCCCTCTGCGGTAAAAAATGACAACGGCCGTTTGCCCCGGAAGCGGCCGTTTTTTGTGCCTGTTCGCCCTGCGGTTACAATCCGCCGCTTATGATTGTGACCCTGATTGTTTTCTTCGCCATTTTTGTCCAGGCGGCTTCCGGCTTTGGCCTGGCCCTCATTTCGATGCCGCTGCTGGTGGGGCTGGTGGGCATCGGCACCGCCACGCCGCTGGTGGCGCTCATCGGCATTACCGCTGAAGTTTTCCTGCTGCGCCGCTACTGGCAGGCGCTGAACTTTGCCGCAGTCAAGCGGCTGTCGCTGGCATCGGTGGTGGGTATTCCGCTGGGAGTGTACGTGCTGCGGGAGGGGGACGGCCGTTTCATCACCACCGTTTTGGGCCTGATTGTGGCCGGGTATGCGCTGTACGCCTTGTTTGGGCCACGCCTGCCAGAGCTACGCCAACCTGCCTGGGCTTACGGCTTTGGCTTCTTGGGCGGCGTGCTGAGCGGCGCGTACAACACCAGCGGCCCGCCGGTGATCATTTACGGCACCTGCCGCCGCTGGGAACCGACCACCTTCAAGGGCAATTTGCAGGCGTATTTTTTGCTCAACAGCCTGTTTACGCTCTCGGCACACCTGATCAGCGGCAATTTTACGGCCGTTGTCTGGCAAAACTACCTCTGGGCTGTACCGGGGGTGGCTCTGGGGCTGGTGGTGGGGAAGTGGGTAGACGGCCGTCTCAACCCCACCCAGTTCCGTAAAGGGGTGCTGGTGCTGCTGGTGCTGCTTGGGATTCGCCTCATCGTGGGGTAGGCTGCAAGAGATACTCAGCCGGGCCATAAAGTTACATGGGGTCTGGCGTGAAACGTGAAACGTGAAACGTGATGGCCCTCTGGTCACGTTTCACGCTTCACGGGCTGTAAACCCCCAGAATTCCCAAAGAGCCGTTACATTTCATTTGGTGGCAAGTTGTATGTGGCAGTTGGCAAGCTTTTTGGCAAAAATCACCTGCAACCTGCAACCTGCAACTTGCCACCAGATTGCAAAATGTCAGCTTAAAACTTCCACCGTATCTAACTCATGCCCTACCAATCTTGTGTAAAAAATGAGAACTGTTTACACTATCGCCCTATATGGACGAAAGTTCGACCCCCGTTGATGAAGTCAGCCAGATCAGCGAAGAATCAGCCGAACAGGAGAAGAAGCAGCGCTCTCGTCACGCTGAACGTCGCTACCGATTTGGCCCACGCCGGCGTCGCCGGTCGTTTGGGCCTGGGTGGTGGCGGGAAGCGCTGCTGGGGCTGCTGTTGGTAACGGCCGTTCTTGGCTTCATCAATCCGTTCCCGCGACTGGCGGTGGCCAGAGCCACCGCCGCCGCTCCGGCCGAACCACTACCGGTTTCTCCGCCCCTCGCGCCAGCCGAGGGTTTTTGCCTGGCCGGGGATTTTCAGGAATGGAACGGCAGCCGTACGCCGCTGCTGGACGATGGAACTGAAGGCGATCAGACGGCGGGCGACGGCCTCTACAGCCGCAGCATCACCTTTGCCGAAACGGGCCGCTACCTCTGGCGCGTGCTGCCGTGCGGGGATTGGGACCACGCCGTACCGGAACGATCGGCCTGGGTCTTTGTCACCGCCCCGGACCAGGCCATCACCTTTACCTTTCGCCCTGGTGCGGTGGACGGCCGTTTCTGGCCCAACACCTATGCGCTAACGGCCAGCGACACGCTGCCCGCCCGCCTGGTGGCCGTCGGCACTTTCCAAACGGAGCCATTTGACAATGATGACGACCAAACTGGCCTGGAACCGCTAAACAGGGACCAATTTCAGCTGGCTTACCGCATTGCTCAGCCCGGCACGTATCAGGCGTATGTGTCGGTGCAGGGGCGTGGTGAAAGTGTGGGGGCCAACGGCCGTTCCATGGAAGCTGTTCCGCTGGAATTTACCACGCGAATGGCGTCGGAATGGGTGCTGTTTCAGTATGACGGCCGTTCCAGCCGCATCGCCATCTGGCACCAAATCCCCTGGTGGCTGGGCTGGTTAGCCTTTGAGCGCGGCGCACTCATCTTGGCCGGGCTGTCCGTGGTGGGCATCCTTGTTTTGGGCGTGCCGGTGGTGGACCGGCGTTTTATGCAGCGCCCAGAGTGGCAGCATAGCGCGGGCTGCCCCAACTGCCAGGGCGATCTGCGCCGGGTCAACCGCACCTCAACCGATTATTTGCTTGGCGTGGTCGGCGTCCCGGTGCGCCGCTACCAATGCTCCAGGTGCGGCTGGCAAGGCCGCCGCATCCACCGCCACCACCACCACCACCGCTAACCCGTCAACCGCTTACCGCTCCCGCAACAAGTCAATCGTCTCCACCGCGTGGCGCAAATGGGGAATGACAATGCTGCCGCCCACCACCAGGGCCACGTTCAGCGCGTCCACAATTTCCTCGTCGGACCAGCCCGCCTCCACGCACTGAATCAGGTGGTAGTCGATGCAGTCATTGCAGCGCAGCACAGCCGAGGCGACCAGCCCCAGCAGCTCTTTGGTGTTGGCGGGCAGGGGACCATCGCGGTAAGCGGCCGTATCCAGGTTAAAAAAGCGCTTAATGCCCAAATGCTCCAACGACATAATGCGCTCGTTCATCCGGGCGCGGTAAGCCTCAAACTCATCTAATCGCGTAGACATGGGGGAAACTCCTTAAATAGGTTATCGTTTAAGCCGCGTGAAACGTGAAGATTTTCTCATCACGTTTCATCCCTCATCCCTCATCTTTTATCCCTCATCCCTCGCTGCGCTGTCTGGCAGCAGCACCGCCAACGCCTCCAGCAGCACTTCCACATCCTGCGGCGTGTTGTACGCCTGGATGGAGACGCGGATGAAGTGACGGCCGTTCCACGTTATCAGCGGTACTTCAACTTTGTATGCCTGGTAGAGCGCTGCCTTGAAGGCCTCGGTGTTTTTTAGCGTGGGCAGGGGAATGGTAGCCATCTGGTGGTAGAAACCGTTGTCTGGCGGGTAAATAGGCGGCAGACCGGTTAGCTCGCCAATCTGGTGCATGGTCTGGCGGAGCAGGGTGTGGCATTGGGCGCGAACGGCCGTCCAGTTATGCGCCTCCTGGAATTGAATCGCATCCGGCACGGCCAGGTAGGCCGACAGGTCATTGGTGCCGAGCCACTGCGTATAGTCAAGGAAGTTGGAGCCAAACGTCAGCGTTCGGCCGTCGCCCCACCCCCAGCCCACCACCAGCGGCTCGATCAGCATTTGCTGGTCGGGCCGGGCATAGAGAAAGGCGGAGCCTTTGGGGCTGCACAGCCATTTGTGCGTGTTGCCAAAGTAGAAATCGGGCGCGATGGCCGTTAAATCCAGCGGCAGCTGCCCCGGCGCGTGCGCCCCATCAATGATGGTGATGATGCCCGCAGCTCGCGCCCGGCGGCAAATGTCGGCGATGGGAAAGGTGAGCGCCGTGGCCGAGGTGATGTGGCTGAGGAAGATGAACCGGGTGCGGGGCGTCACACCCTGCCAGAGCTGCTCCACGATGGCCTCGGCCGAAGTGACCGGCAGGGCAATGGGCTGCTGCACGTAGCGGAAACCTTGCTTCTGGCTGAGGAAGTGCCACACGTTGTCGCAGGCGCCGTACTCGTGGTTGGTGGTCAGCACCTCATCGTCGGGGCCAAGCGGCAGCGAGCGGGCGACAACATTCAGGCCAAAAGTGGAGTTGGGGATAAAAACGAGGTCGCTGCCCGGCACGCCCACGTAGCGGCCAAGCTGCTCCCGGGCATAGGCCAGGTGATCCCACAATTCGTGGGAAATGAAATAAACGGGCTGGCGTTCCAGCCGCCGCTGCCACTCCTGGTAAGCGGCAAAAACGGGTTTGGGCGTGGCCCCAAACGAGCCGTGGTTCAGAAAAACAACATCGGGGTCGAGCAAAAAGTGAGTCTTCAATGAAAATACCTCGGGACAGTTTAAATTTGCCCAGAATTTTACTCTCAAAGAGCGGCGCGGTGTATGAAGATTATCGTAAGCACCCTGGCTAATGCTTGTTGCTCTATCGCCGGAGGCTGAAGCGGTCCGGCTAGTTGTGGAAGCCCATTCGGGCTTCAGAAACAGGCCCTACGGGCCTTTCATCTCGTAGCCGGGGGCTTTAGCCCTCGGCTACGCCACCGGGGGGCGGGTTGACGTAGGCGTTGAGGCGTTCGACATAGCAGGCCAGGCTCATTTCTTGCTCGATGCGGCGACGGCCGTTCCTTCCCATCTGCGCCCTCAATTCCGGCTCAGCCAACAGATGTTGGATGGCTTCCCGCAGGGCGCGGGCATCTTCCGGCGGCACGTAGAGGCCCGTTTCGCCCTCCACCACCACGTCGGTTTGGCCCGGCGTGCGCGAGCAGATTACCGCTTTGCTCATGGCCATCGCCTCCAGCAGGGCGGTAACCCCGGCCTGGAAGTTCACATCGTAGAGGGGCATTACCAGGAATTCGCTCATGGCATAGAGATCGCGCAGTTCAAACTGGGTGAAGCGCTGCACCGTCACGTTGGGCGGAATCTCCTGGCCTGCGGTGCTGTCGGCCCGTTTGGACCAGGGGCTGGCGGCGGCGATGATGACGTGCACGTTCAGCCCTTTGACCGCTTCCATTAGCGTGGGATAGTCGCGGAATTCCAGGCCAACGGCACAAATGACGGGCGTGTCGGCGGGCACCAGGGCGCGCAACTTTTCTTGGGCTGGTCCGGCCTGGTGCGGCGCAAAAAAGTCGGCATCGACCATAAACGGGGTAAAGATGACGCGCTCAGCGGGCACCTGCCAGCGCGCTTCGATGAACTGTTTTTGCCAGGTGGCATAGACAAAAAAGCGGTCGATGTGGGACTGGATTTTGAGCCGGTCGAAGAAGAGCATTTTTTTGCCGACGGAAAGGATGTGGCCGATGGAAAAGTGGAGCGGCCGTTTCCCACCACTGGCAAACTTCAGCAGCGCAGCAAAGGGAATGCCGATTTGCTCGCCATCGGTGAAGATGACGCGGTAGCGGCGGCGATTTTGGTAGCAGGCCCAGGCCAGCAGGGCGTTGGCCCCGGCCAGTTTTTCGATCAGTCGGCCGATGCGCCCCGTTTGCTGGCGGGCGGTTTGGTAGTCGAGCAGGTCGGCGTGGAAGGTGCGGGCCAGGGCGAGGTAGTCGGCCAACGGCCGTTGCCCGGCGGCAATTTGGGTGTCGATGTCGGCCGGGATGTTGCCCGACACGGTGAGCAGGACGTCGTTCATCAGGTGTGTTTTGCCTCGTTGATTTTGGCTTTGAGCAGGGTCAGTAAGCGCACCGCGTTTGTCGGTGCGTCGTGGTCACGCTGGATGAGCTGTTGGGCATTACGGCCGTACGCCAGCCGCTGCGCCCGGTTCAGGATGAGCTGGCGCAGCGCGGCGGTCAGCGCCTCGGTGTTGTGCGGCGGCACCAGCAGCCCGGTTTCGTCGTGCCGCACAATTTCGGGGATGGCGGCCACGTCGGTAGAAATCAGCGGCAGTCTGGCCGCGCCCGCTTCCGACAGCACCATCGGCAGGCAGTCGCCAAAGGTGGGCAGGCAGAAAATGTCGCTTTGGTGGAACAACTGCTTGAGGGCGGCGCTGTTGGGCTGCATCTGGTGGTAGACGTGCAGCCCTGGTTCGGCGGCGACGGCGTCACGGGTGACCAGGTGCAGCTCCAGGTTGGCCAGCGGCGATTCGGCACGCAGCTGGCGGAAGGCGTCCAGCAGCAGCAGCCCGCCTTTGCGCTCCAGGTTGCCCCCGACAAACAAAATTTTGACCGGGTCGGTTTCAGGGTGGGGATGGGGGGATGGGGGGGACCATTCGGCCGTATTCACCCCTGGTGGAATCACCGTGATTTTGTCGGCGGGCACAAAATATTCATCAATCAGCCCCTGTTTGGCCCAGGTTGACCAGGTGACCAGATGGCTGGCGGCCCGGTAGCAGGAGACGTTGAGCTCATACTTCTTTTGCTCCAGCCAGGACGGCCCGGTTTCGTGTTCGTAGTACGCGCCGAGGCGGTCGTACTGCCGGGGCGTGGCGTCCAGCGACAGGATGGTGGGGATGTGGTGCAGCCATTTCTGGGCCAGGACGGCGGGCACCTGGGTATGGAAAAAGAGGCCATCCACCGGCGCTTCGCGCTGCCAGCGGGCAATGGCCTGCCGTGCCTGGAGGCCTGCCTGGACGGTCCAGTTGCTTTTGTAAACGGGGATTTTGGCCTTAAGGCCGGTGGTTTGCCAGGCGGGCAGCGCCCAGCGTGCCTTAATCTCCGGGTCGGCGGGCACGTTTTGGCGCAAATTTTCCCCGTGCGTCACGTGACCCAGGGCTTGTTCAACGATAAATCCAACTTCGTACATGTACCATTCCTGCCTGTGGTGTCCCAATTCGTTCAGTTTGCCTTGATTGACTTACTGTTGGCCTGACGTCTAACCTCAGGAATCCAGCGTCAGCCGCAGCAGGGTCACCGAGTACGGCGCAAAGGTGTACGAGACAGGACCATCTGCGATCTCCAGCGGCAGCGAGGGCGCGTTGGCGAAGTCGGGGTCCGGGCTGCTTTGGCCGTTGAAGGTGATGGTCTGGGCTTCGAGCGAGTCGCCAGTCAGCACGTCTGCCAGGCCGCCGGTGATGGTTGGGCCATTTTGCAGCTGGATGGTGGTGGTAAGCGGATCGGCCGTTTTGTTGATGGCTAAAATGGAGATGGTGTTGCCGTCGATCCGGCCGGCGTAGACGCTGAGGGTGGTATCGCCCGGCAGCGTGCTGGCGGCGGGCAGCATCTCGTCGCCAAAGCGCGACCAGAGGGTGTAGCTGTAATACTCGGGATAGGGTGCGTAGGTATCGGCATGGAACAGGCCGTAATCGGTGCCGTTGCCTGCCTGCCCGTTGGCCAGGTTCCACTGGGCGGCGATTTGCACGCCGCTGCGCATCATTTGCCCCACCATTTCGGCATTGTACAGGGCGTTGACCAGGCGGGTCATGAGCTGGGTGTTGTCCTGGTCCTGCACGGAGAAGAGGTTGTACTCGGTGATGGCGACGGGGATGTTACGGCCGTTCCCATACGCAGCAAACGCCGCCTGCACGTCGGCCATGACGGTAGGCCAGGTGGTGGTTGGCTCGGCCAGGGCCTCGGCCAGGGTGGTTGGGGTGGTGAAAAAGCCATAGTGATGAATGATGTAGAAATCCATTGCGTCACCAGCGGCGGCAATCACCTCGTTGCCCCAGTTGTTCCACTCATCCTGAAAGGTGATGCCCACTGCGCCAACCAAAACGGTAGGATCAACAGCTTGCATCGCGGCCCGGTATTCCAGGAACCCTTCGCGGCGCTCGCTGCCGCGGCCAATGCCGTTGACGTATTCGGTACCGTCGCAGGTCCAGACGTCTTCCCAGCCAAAGTCACATTCGGTGCCCATGCCGGGCTGGCCTGCGTACACTTCGTTGCCAATTTCAAAGTAGCGCAGGCCGAGGGGGTCGGGATTGCCGTTTTCACTGCGCAGGGTGGCCCAATCGCCCACCGTGCCCCAATCGCGGCCGCGCACATCGACGCCAATGACGGTGTCATCGTCCACCGCGCCGTTGAAGAAGGCGACGAGGGCGGCGGCTTCCTGGGCGGTGCCGTTCATGTTGATGGTGTACATGCCTTCCAGGCCGGTAGCGCGCAGGAAGTTGAGGAAGTCGGTGGGGCGGGCGGCCCAGGGCCAGAAGCATTCGGCCGTTTCGTCGATGCCTGCCCCGCCGCGTTCGCAGGCCAGCCAGTCGTAGTAGTTGCTCCAGCTGCCGCCTGGCAGGCGGATCAGGCTGACGCCTGCGCCCAGGGTGCGGCTTTGGAACAGGTCGTTGTCCAGCCGATCTTTGCCCAGCCAGGCGGGGATGTTGGTGCCCAGCAGGAGGGGGTTTACCGGGCTGCCGTCTGCGGTCAGGTCGATGGTGATGGTGGGGAGTACGGCCGTATCCTGCGCCCCTGGTTCATTTTCAGCAGATTCGGGGGTGGGAACGGCCGTTGCCGTTGGCGGTACCTCGGTGGCTGCTTCCGGGGCAAGGGCGCGAGTGGCGGCCAGGGCCGGAACTGTCGGTACAGGATTGCTGCCGGTATCGTCACTGGCCTGCTGGCAGGCGGTAAGCCAGCTGGCCACAAACAGGCCAGCCAGGATAAAAAGAAGGTGGGGGCGATGGTTCATAAGGTTACTCTTCCAGTTCGAAATTTAGCTCCAGGCCTTTAATGGAGAATCCGTCCCACAACCAATTTTCAGCGCAAGACGGCCGTGGGCCAATGGTCCAGGTAAACGTGTTGGTGCCGGGTACCAACCACCCCTCGTCCAGCGGCAGCTGGAATGATTTCCAGCCGGTGGAGGAGCAGGTGCCGGGATTGTAATCATACGGATTCACCACGATCTGCGGTCCGCCGTTGATGCTGAGCAGCACCTGGCCCTGCTTGGGGCTGTGTACCTGGCCAAACAGCACCGGTTCGGCACCGATGTGCGGCAGGTCGATAGTCACCGTTTGCGATTCGCCGATAGCGCGGTCGCCGTTGGCCTGTAAATAGACGACGTCGCTGGCGTCGAACGCTTCATAGCGGCCCACCACCGGCCCGGAAAAGCGGATGTTGTCCCAGTGGAAGGTGTAGGTGCTGTAATTGCCTTCTTTTTCCGGGGTGTAGGCATGGGTTTTAAAGACGACCAGGCCTCGCGTGAAGGGTAGTCCATCGGGCAGGGGCACAACCAGATTATCAAAGCTGCCGTCGGCTCTTTCGATGGACCAGGTGATTTGATGCCCCTCGATAAAAACGCGCATGGTGCGGCGAATGCGGCGGTCATCGTTGGCCGGATCATGGGGATAGGTGGTGCTCCAGCTCTGCAAATCGGCCGTTTCGGCGGTAATGCCTGCGGGATCGATTGCCCCGGTTCCCACCTGGATATAGCGTTTTATCTGATCATCAAATTTGAACACAATTCGGTCTTTAGGATAATTTTCATCAATCGGCAAGAACCACGGCGCAGCCCCGGTTTTTAACTCCGCTCGGGGCACAATCATCACTTCGAACCAGCTGCGGGGGTGGTTGTCGTTGATATTGACATCAAACTCCAGAACCCCACCGTAGCTAAAATCAAACTCCTGCCTTGGCCAGAAGGCGGTTACGGAATAACCTTCCACATCACCCATCGAGGACATCATATGATCTTTGCAAATGAAGAAACTTTCATCAGGGACGGTGCTGTTGGTGAGGTGTGAGGTGCTGACGTCATGTTGGGGCAGTGGCGAGAGGGCCGGGTCTGGCCCCATGCAGTCATGGCCGTGGTCGGCCGGATAGGTTTCGAACGGGTTGATGTGGACAGCAGGATGGGTGCGGTGGGTGACCGCATAGCCAAAGTTGCGTGGCAGCAGCGCCTGGGATGGTGCGGCTGGATCGCCGTCAAACGTTTCCTCGAAGGCCCAGGTGGCGTTGGCCGGGGTTAAGGGATTCATAACGATGGGGAGATCCACCTTATGCGTTTCGCTGGCATTGGCCGCCTGGCTCACATCGAGTTCGGATTCGCATGAGGTGAGCAGCAGAACGGCCGTTAAGGCAATCAAAAAAAGTGTGTGTTTCAAACGTTTTCCTCCGAGCGCCACGTTGGGTTGTTTTTTCGGTTAAATTCTGGGGATTGGGCACGGCTGCGGGTCCAATTCCAGGCAAGGTTCACACAGGCGCTGCGTATAAGCGTGCTTCGACTATAAAGCGAGCCGGTTACGAAGTTGACTAAGGTGCTGGGGGCAGCCAGATTAGCTGGCCAATGCTCAGCACGACGCCAGGCCTAAAGCAGTTGGCGGCGAGCACAAATTCGGCCGACTCACCGCGATCGAAGGCCAGGGTAGCAATGTTGTCACCGGGCTGAATGCTGTACTGGACCCAGTTCGAGGGTGGTGAGACAACACAGGCTTCGGTTTCGGCGGTTTCGGTGGGTGTGGGGGTAACGGTGGGGATGGCAACGGCCGTTGCCGCTCGCGTGGCCGTCGCTTCGGCCGTGGGTGTTGTGGCCGGGAAGGCAGGTTCCACGGCCAGATTTGCCGGGTCTGTCAATAAGACAAACTTGACCTCGTCGAGATAAACCGTATTGCGGAAGCCAAGATCGTTTTTCAGGTAAAAGCCAACGACGTAATTGTACTCCGGGTCGTAGATAAGCGAATCAAGCTGCAAATTCACTTCTACCCACGTATTGGGCGGAATCGAACGGTTCAGCCCGAGAAAATAAAGCCTCGTTTCGGAGAAGGATTCGCCTTCGGGAAGCGCAACAGAATCGTCCTCAGGCGACCAATAGTTGAGGTCATTGCTGCCGATGATCGAGAGTGCCAGCTGTTCCAGCTGAATAAAATCATCCCCCCCATTGATCCAGAAAGTAAGCCCCAGGACTTTGTCTGCTTGAAGGGCAATGTTTGAACTGGGCTTCACAGCAAAAAAGAGCGAGGTGAAATCCTCCTCTGGCGTGAACGCTATAGAGTTCTCCCCTTCAAAGACGCGGATGTCGCTTTGCATATCCGTGGTTGCGCCAATGGTTTCTACGACGTCCCAGTTGTTGTCTAACACATCGTCAAAAACGTAGTAATCAAACAAATTCTCTTGAGCATTAACCGGGGTTCCCGTGGCAGATGTGGAAGGCGGGAAGGTGGGCAGCGGGGTGGCCGACGGTTTGGGGGTGGGTGTGTCTCGCTGCGTGAATAGATTGGCTACAGTTGGTATGCCGGTCGGGTTTGGGGTACCGTTGGGTGATCCGCCTTCAATAACGGGGCGTTCTTCAAAAAATTGAAAGGTGGTTGGTTTGGGCAGCGGTTCTGCAGGGTTTTCTGAAGTCAGGCTTGATGGGGTGCACCCGGCTAGAGCCATGAGCAAGAACAGCCAAGAGAAACTCGTTAGCTTGTTCATATGAGGTAATGATGGGCGACTGGTTTGGGTAACAGTTCCAGGATGCGCTGGGCGTTGCGCTGCGCATCAAAATTTTGTTCAGCATGATGGCGGGCAGCCTGACCCAGCTGCCGCCGCAAATCAGGATTTTGCGCCAGTTGGTGCAGGCAGTTGGTGAGGGCGGTTACATTGCCAGGTTCAATGAGAAACCCGGTTTTATTGGGAATCACAATATCCAGCAGGCCGCCAACGGCCGTTGCCACCACCGGCAACCCCACCGCACTGGCTTCCACCGCTGCAATGCCAAACGCTTCTGCTTTGGTTGGTAATACAAAAATATCTGCGCTTTGATAGAGCGCGGTTAATTCTGGAGAATTGGGCAGCATATCGCTGTAAATTCTGACATTTTCGCCCATTTCAACAGGTGTTCGCGTAACAAGATGGAGCTCCGCGCTGTGAGCGGGAAGCGTTTTGAATGCCTCACACAAAACATCACCTCCCTTACGATAAAAATCGTTTCCCACAAATAGTATGCGCAAGGGACCCTCTCTATTGTACGCAGAAGGTGACCACTTTTCCAAGTCTACGCCAGGGGCAATCGTCACAATGCGTTCAGGCGGCACCTGGTAATCTTGAATAAGCGAGTTGCGTGTCCAAGTGGACCAGGGCACCAGCGTGGCCGCATTTTGCAAGACTCGCGTGTTGACGGCATGTTTGTACTTGCTCAGCAGCCCGCCATTTTCGCGTTGATGGCCATAGTATGGGGCCATTTGGTCGTACTGCACGGGAGTAATATCGGTGCTGAGAAGATAGTGACGCTGCTTCAATAGTTGATTGGCTAGAGCGGCGGGAACTTGTGTGTTAAAAAACAAGACGTCAGCCGGGGATTGGCGAAGGCCGGCGCGGACTTGCAGGTAGCCATAAATTGTGCCGCGTATGCTTTTGGGGAAGAGATTTATCCAGTTTGGCGCGGCCGGTTTTGTGCTGGAATAGGTTATCGGTACCCAGGTGGTTTCAACACCAGGCACGCCATCGATAAAACCTCGCAGGTTTTCGTAGTATGCGCGATGGCCCAAATGCTGTTCCATCACGAAAGTCGCCCGAACCATTCTAAAATGCCTTTTGGTGTCATTGGAAGCAAATTTCTTGCCTGCTTCACTGACTACGGGATGCAATATGAATTACTTTTGCCGGTATACCGACCACTGTTGCCCCTGCGGGTACGTCTTTAATCACAACGGCATTGGCCCCAATCACGGCATTGTCGCCGACGTGAATATCACCTAAAACGCGTGCCCCGGCACCAATAAAGACATTGTTGCCAATGCGGGGAAAGGCCCACTCGTTGCGCATGCCAATGGTGACGCTGGCAATGATGCTGCAATTTTCCCCAATCTCCTCGGCCGCTATCACGGTGCCGATTGGGTGGGCAATATACAAACCGCCGCCAACCTTTGCGCCAACGATGATTTCTAAGCCAAAGAAGCGGTACAGGTAGCGCTGCACAAGACCGGGGAGCAGGGGGATTCGTTTTTTCTTGAACAGGGAACCTAAGCGGAACCAAAACATTGCCCGTAGAGACATGTGCCGCCACATGAGAGCCAAAAGGGTGGTCATGGCGATTTCTGGGTGCGGATTACCACCTTGCAAGGTAAGCCATCGTTGGGCGTCATGTCGAAATAGTTCAAACATTAGAAAATTATCCGTTAAGAGAGCGTTGATTGGGCCAGGGGATTTTCGGCAGGTGCGATGTTGTTGGGTGGTGTTCGCCGGTTGATGAGTTCTGAGAAAAACTTTTTGCGCCCGCCGTATTGGTCTGCTACCCCTTGGTAATATCTTAAGTTGTAGACGCCGCTGTAGGCTTTGTTGGCAAAATCCGGTCGATGTTGGGTGTGGCCGGCCTGGGCGGCTTTCAGCAGCAACTTTGTACAGGCCTGGGTGAGAAACGGCCGTGCCAAACACAACCGGACCAGCCCTTGAATACCGGCATTCCGCTGGTAAAACTCTTGCCAGATGGCCGTTAGCAGCCAGAGCTGACCCTTTTGTTGAGCAAAAATGACGTCGTTTACGCCGTATGAATACGGAATATCGAACCACGACGCAAAACTACGATGCGCATAGTGGTACCCAACCGCTTTTTCGTGGTAAACAAACTTTAGCCCGGCGGCGGCCAGTCGGTAGGCCAGTTCCACATCCTCGGCGCGCCGGAATTGCGTATCGAAGCCGCCCTGCTCCAGGAGACAGTGCCGGGGCAGCGAGGTGTTGCCGGTGAAAAACTGCCGCGCTGTAGGTTCCCACTTCTGTTCACGCATGGCGGAATACTGCTTTTCCAACATGGCTTGTTCCCACTGCACCCAGGGCGACATGTCAAAATCAGCAGGGGTCAGCATAGGTCCTAAAACCGCAACTTCCCTGCCTTGTGCCTGGTGGGTTGCCAAGTGCTCGGCGATCAGGCGCGGTGTGGGAAACACGTCATCATCTAAAAACAAGATCAGCTCGCCCTGGGCCTGACGGATGCCGTTGTTGCGGGCAGCGGCCGCGCCGCCATTTTGTTGGAGTACGGGAACGAGCTGGAGGGTGGTATTTACCGTTTGCAAAAACGCGTTTGTTTCATCGGTAGAGCCGTCAGAAATGACAATTACCTCAAAGTCGGCGAGGGAGACGTCTTGCTGTAGTTCCAGGCCGGACAGCACTCGTTTGAGTGATTCCAGGCGATTGTAGGTGGGTACGACAAGACTAATTTTCATAATTCTCTGATGACTTTGGCGGGCATCCCGGCCGCGAGTGAGCGGGGGGGGATATCCCGGTTGACGATGCTGCCCGCGCCGATGACGCTGCCTGCCCCAATGGTGACGCCGCGCAGGACAACAACCCGTGCGCCTAACCAGACATTTTCTTCCAAAATTATGGGCGCAGATTCTGGCATTTCGTGTCGCCGCTCGGGTTCCAGGTGGTGGAAATCGTTGTCGATGAGGATGGCATAGGTGCCAATATTGCAGTTGGGGCCAATGTGGACCTGTTTGGTGGCCCCAATTGAGCAGCCATAATTGATATAGGTGCTGGCGCCAATTTTTAATTCGGCGCCGGGGCCGACGGCAATTTCAAGCGGTACAAAGCGCCCGACCAGCCGCACGCGATCTTCGACAATGAGTGAGCCCTGGTTGTTTACGGCCGCTTTTCCCCAGAGCCGCACGCGCCGCCCCAGGTGGGTAGCGTGGCGGAAATACCAGTGGGCACTTAATACGGCCGTTACATTTGCAATCGTATCTTTTACCATCACCCTAACGTTCGCTGCTCAACTTAATTGATGAGATTTCTTTTGCCGGAACCCCACCGACCACGGTATGCGGTGCCACATTTTTCACAACAACGGCACCAGCGGCCACCACGGCCCCTTCGCCAATCGTGACGCCAGGCAAAACCATACACCGTGCGCCAAGCCAGGCACCTTGTTTAATGTGAATGGGCTGAGGTGCAAGCGGTCCCAGGCGAAAATCGGCAGGGCCAATGTCGTGACCCCCGGTGATGAGCATTACCTGTGGGCCAAGCACCACGTTATCTTCAATCGAGATGGCCGCAGCCAGATCGAAAAAACATTGGATGTTAAACATGGCTTGGTGTCCAATGGTTAACTTCTGGTGCACTTTCCCCGTGCCAATTATGGTGGGCAGCCCCCAAAAACAGACACGTTGGCCGATGTTAAACCCCAGCCAGCGCAGCACCATTGCACGAATGCGGTTGCCAACAAAGTTAGGAAAAGGTGCCAAAACCCACTGAGCGAGCAGCCACCGGGTACTCGGTATCTTAAATTCCTGGCTCAGTTGATGCACGATACTGCCTGACATTGTTTGCTCCGGTGCTGCATGAAGTGGCGGCGGCGTGTTACCTGCCAACAGGGTCCTGCTGCCAGGGCCAACGCTTTTGCGGTTGTGGTTCTGGACGGGCGATTACCCGCTCCACGGCCCCTAACATACCCATTGTCATGCCCACATAGACCATGCTTTGGGTGTCCCAGGAGATGTCGACATAGGCATATATAAAGTGCATGAGGATATAAAGGGTGGCGGTTAAAGCCACGGCACCCATCGGATCTTTGTGCATTTGCAGGAGGGTTCGCGAACCCAACATGATGGATTTGCCGACCAGATAAAGCATAGCGACAAACCCACCCACGCCTGCTTTTAACCATATCCAGATGATTGAGTTGTGCGGTAAATATTCCCACCACTCAAAAAAGCTAATGTCGGCCATCTCCCACACGATATAAAATTTTTGGCCAAAACCCACCCCGGTTAACGGCCGTTGATGAATGGTAAACCCCGTGTTCAGGTTCTCAATTTGCCGGTAAATGTTAGATGATTGATCGGCTTCGTTGGCCTGATCTTCGGCAATTACCGATTTAACAGCCTGTGCTGGCTGCCCCAACGCACTCCCGCTGTTCCAGAAGGCCCCTAAATACAAAACACCAATCACAACGGCCGTTGGCACAATCAGCCAAAACGCCCGACGGTTTTCTTTGTAAAGAAAAATAGTTATCAACCCCAACGCAACGATAAGCGTCACAAAAGCGGCACGCCGTTGGGTTGCCAGGTAGGTCAGAAGAACAGGCGGAATCATCAGCGGCAAAAGAATCCGTTTGCTGATGGTCTCCCGGTAAAGCCATGCCGCCAGCATATAAACAAAAAACGAATTCATGTGAATGGCGGCCGAATGATCGGTAATCGCTTCTACACCCGCCAGACTGCCCCGCAGCGTAACCAAAAAATAGTAGCTGCCAATAAGGCCTTCAATAAACAAAGCCACCATCGCGAACCACAGCGCATTGTGGAAATGTTTCCGCTCTGTAAGCAGATTGCTGGCCAAAATAAGCATGGCAACCATGTAAAAAATGGCTCTGGATTCCCACAAGGCGATATTTACATTTCCCCCTGTGCCAATGCCATACACCAGCCCAAAGCCCATAAAGGCAATAAATACCAACGCTGGCCAAAACAGCTCGCATTGGTAAAAGGTAACTTTACGCTGCATAGCGCCGCGACCAAGCCAGGAAACGAAGATAAAAAGGATGTAGGTTTCCAGGGGGCTCACGACCAGAGCATCATGAAGATAGAGGAGCGATTCGCTGCTGGAAAAGTTTTTGGTAAAGGGAAGAGAATACGTCAGCGTGCCATCCCCTATTAGCGAGAGGAATATCAGCAAATAGATGCCGTACCGTGGCTGAAGAAAAATGGTCAAAACGCCTGCCAAATAAACAACCCAGGCAATATGAGAGGCTGTTGGGCCAGATTGCAACATGAGCAACCCAAATATACCGCCCAAAAACATGACAGCAGCAAACCACAACGCATAAGACAGATTGGTACGTCTTTGTCGTGAGTTCGCCGAAATCAGGCGATTGGTGTAGATAGAATCCAGGAGTTGCATAAGTCCAAAAATATTCAGTACCGGCCCCTTTGACAGTTCAAAGTTAGAGCTGGTCCAGGAAGTAGTAAGCAAAGGCCATAAATAAGCACAAGGCCAACAGCAGCTTGGAGCGATGAGCCGGGTTAACCCGCCATAACACAACGCCGCCAACAAAACAAAGCAACGTAAAACCAATAAAAAGCGTCATGATTCAGTCGTTGGTAATTCTTTCAGGGATACTCAGATGCCCGAAGTGATCCCTATTTCATCGGGATGTACTTCAGGATTTTTTCTGGTGTGTTTAGCTGCACACGATTCAGAATTACACCGAGTATTTTGATGTGGGCAACTTCATCCAGGGCCAGGCCAATATCTTCCATGGTGGTAACGCCTTGCTGAATGACCACGCAGCAAGTGTCGGCCAGCGACGCCAGGGGAATTGCATCGCTGGTGGATTGAATGGCCGGAATGTCTAATATCAGGTGGTCGTACTGGTTGGACAGCTCATCGAGAACTTCTTTTAAGGCGCTGCTGCGAGCCATTACCGGGCGAAGCTGCCGGGGAATGTTGCCTGCCGGTACCATAACCAGGTTAGACCATCCCGATGGCGCAGTGACTTCAGCCAATGTGGCCTCGCCAGAAATAACGCCAGCCAGGCCGGGGTTATCGACGGCGACCATTTCAGTTGGCGATGGCCACCACCAGTTCATATCGACAATGCACACTTTTTGGGTGGTGTCGTGGGCCAGGGTGGTGGCCAGGGCGCGTGAAATGTAGGTTACGCCTTCCTGGCGCAGCGCCGAAACAATTGCCAACCGCCGGGGGAATTCCCCACTCCGGTTCATGCGATTGATCAAGGCGCGCATGTTATCGATCGTGGTGTCTGGGAATTGATAAACCGGTGTCCCATCACCCATTGGCAGGATCAGGTCTGGCATGGTCTCAACTACTTTATTTTTGCGTTGCCGTAACAGCTTCATTTCCATAACTCCGAGGTTGAACCAGCCAACCGTTTAATGAACGGCCGCATCTGCCATGTCCAGTTTCTTGTTGATGACTTTTCGCGATTTGAACTCTTCCACGGCTTGAACCTGCGGTTGTGCCGATGGTTCTATGCCAACCGATGAGGCAGTTTCTTCCGCAGCGGGTTTGACGGCCGGTTGACGATCTGTGCTGGCAGGCGGTATCTTGACTTCGGGCACCATGGTCAACACGGGCAGCTCTAAACGATTGATCACGTCGATGGGGAAGCGGAAGCTGCGGTCAATGAGCGCCACGCCCACAATTAACCCGGCGCTTAAGAAGACACCAATGACCGTGAAAATGCCGCCAGACAACGCCATTTTGCGCAGAGACGTATCTGGTTTTTCGGGCACGGTGGGCGCATCAATGAGAAAATAGGTTTGCCGTGCGTCACTTTCAATTTGGGCCATGGCCAGCCGCGTTTCTTCTTCTTTATCCAGCGCTGTGGCGTATCTAGAGGCGGCCAGGTCTATTTCACCCTGTAGGCGACTGATTTCCATGGTCTCGTCGGCGGGACGATCGCCACGCAGGGGAACTGGGTGGGCGGCCACATAGCTCCGCATTGCATCCCGCGCCGCCGCCAAATCAACGGAGTAGGTTTCGATCAGGTCAGCAAAAAACGATTGAGCAACTTCACTTTCAGCCAGATCGGCGTTCACGCGCCATTGCAGGTAGCCTTCAATTACGGCCGTAACAATCTGATAAGCCACCTCAGGATCTTCATGAACGGCATTCACTTGCAACTGGTTGTTGCCCAAGGGCGTGGGCCAAACATTATTTCGCGTTTCGGCAATGAGCGTGTCGACCACAGGTGAACCCTGGTCCATCTGCTCCTCTAGAGAAGTGCGCTGAATGATGGCTCGAACGAAGGCGTCGGTTTGCAGCAGCTCGCTGATTTCCTGGTTCACCGATTCTGCCGGGGTTGTCCACCACGAAACCCCCGATTCACGAAGATCTGTTAAGGAGGCCAGGTACGATTGGGTTTCGACGTAAAGCACGCCTTTGGCTGTATAGGTGGGTTTGGTTAACAATACAAAAACGGCACCCAGTGCAGTCATCAAAACAATGGGCAGTAAATACAGCCAACGGTGGCGGAAATAACTTTCTAGAATGCGAAGAATGACGAGACGAACCATGATTTCTCCAAAATCTTCTACGAGCGCTCAGGTAACTGGCCGAAAGTTTTTAAAACAAATGAGCGGGGAATGAGCCAATTACTTGAGAATACCGCAGCAAATTTGCGCGTTTTCTGCGAAAAACTTCGTGACGCTTACTTAATTGGATACGATACTTTTACAAAACCGCTAAATTTCGAAAATGATAAATCTTAAAGTGTGCTGCCTTCGTTCACCCGGACCCGAAATTACTCCAGAGGGGTACCAACCGGCTGCACGCGATTTGAGCCAATTTTATGGAGAACACCTTTCGATACGTATTTCAAAATTTGCCATGTCTCTGGTGATACCAACCGGAACAGCATGACACAGACGAGATAGACGACGGCACCGACCAGAATGGGGATTAAGAAGAAACTGCTGCGTAACTGCCATACGG
The DNA here is from genome assembly GCA_020848035.1 of Anaerolineae bacterium. Lineage (GTDB taxonomy): Bacteria > Chloroflexota > Anaerolineae > Promineifilales > Promineifilaceae > Leptofilum. Next base: position 68,418 of record JADLAX010000035.1, read on the forward strand.
CGGCAAACATAATGCCTCCAGCCAGTAAGGTACGGGCGGCGTAAGAGAGATTGGCGATCCCCAGTGTCCCTTTGGGCAGCAGCCGTACGGCCTCAACCAGCATATACGCTTCCGTGACCACAAACGCGATGGCCCCGCCAATGGCCCCATTGTTAAACGTGCTCTGGCACCAGGGCACCAGCACAAGGTCCAGAGGAATGGAAACGACCGTGGCGATAATGATGACGCGGGTCCAGGGTTTTTGGCGATCGGTTGAGATGAGGAAGCTGCCCAAGAGGATATTTTGGTAAGTTAGAATGAGAACAAGGCCAAACACCTTGAGAATTGGGGCGCTTTCGGCAAAGTCAGAGCCAAAAACGAGGGCGATTAACGAGTCTGAAATAGCAACCAGCCCAAACCCAATTGGAACGGCCGCTAGCAGCAAGAGGTCGAAGCTTAACCGCGAAACATTGTTAATTCTTTCGGAACCTTCGCTGTGCATCCGCGATAGGGCCGGAAAGACGGCGGCCATAAAGACGGTTGGAATGAACAGGAGAGTCGAAAACAGCCGGTCAGCTGCGCCATACCAGCCAAGCGCTTCTTCTGAAACAAGGAGAGAGATAATGACAATATCGACTTGGGTGTAAAAGACGAGGAACCCATTAATGAGGAAAAAGGGGAAACTGGCTATTAGTATTTTTTTGGCTAAAGAGATCTCAAAAGGTTTGAAGTGCAGCTGCCCAATGCGGCGTAACGCCGAGAGCTGGGTAACAAGGCTAACAAAACTGCCCAGAATGCTGACGAAGGCAACGGCCGTAACCCCATACCCCAACACCAACAAAATAATACTTACCAGGGTCGCAACCCCCTTGGCCGCAATGTCACTCAGCGATACAAATTCCATGCGCTCCAGGCCATTCAATATTGCCCGGCAGGAGAGCGACAACTGACCAATAAACGTGGCCGCCCCAATAATGGCAATGATAAGGAGCGTGTCGTCTGGATAATTGGCAAACCGCGTGTATAAAGTCATACCGCCTGCACCCAGAACAAACAATAGAATTTGCAGCGTAACGCTGGCACTAAACAGCTGGTTTACTTTTTCGGGTGCCCGGGCGATCTCCTTGGTCATGTAGGTGTCCATGCCAAAGCTGACCACAATACTGACAATCGCCCATAAGGAAGATGCCAACTGGAACTTGCCCACTCCCACCGCCCCCAGGTAACGAGGCAAAAAGATCATCAAAACCAGCGCCATGCCCCAGGTGATGAGCTGTGACAGCATCAATACACTGGCATTTTTTGTGATAGTTTTTACGTTATTGTTCATCTAACATCCGTTTAATCTTGATTCTGCACAGCATTCGGCAGCAGCGCTTTTTGTTAGCCACAATTGCTGCTGTTGTTGGTTGTAGAAGTTAATACAAGTGGTAGATAGCTCACTTCTACTGTGCCGGTGGCTTCGCTGGTGGTGGGGGGAACAGAGGAGAGACAGAGGTATAAAACGGCATCGCCGCTAAAGGGTGCAACCAGGTTGCGCTGTGCGCCGCCACTGACCGTGGCCCCTGTATACAGTTCACCCGTGGCGGGATTCAGCCATTCAACATCGAGGGTGCCGGATACGGCCGTTAAATCCACCCGCACCGATCCCCCAGAAGGATCATACACAAGAAACGCTGTGTCGCTGGCCAACGCATAACCGCTCGACGCTAAACCCGGCTGTGGTTCCATGCTGGCCAGATCCAGTCGATTGGCATACTCGCGGGCAAAGCCCAGGTTTTGCCGCAGGCTTACCCAGGTAGGATCAGCAAAATCGAAGCCGTCACCGCCCACACCATAACCAGCGCCGTCGTAGCCGTCCATGAAGATGGGGTTGTGGCCCTGAGTAAAGCTTTTCCAAACCCACTGCCTGTCGCCGCAAACGCCGCAAAGGTGGTCTGAATCCAACAAAATCACCTTGCTGCCATCGGCGGTATCGGGATTGTTAATATCGCCATTGGGGGAAATCCAGTCCGCCGGGCTGGCAAACAGCTCGCTGTTGCTGCCACTGGGCCAGGTCACGGTCATGCCCACGGGGTGCTGTTGGGGCAGTGTGGCCTCATAATCCTGGATGAAGTTGATCATGTGGTACTGCCACGCCTGCGACCCGCTATGGCTTTCGTTGCTAATTTCAAATAATACGTTATCGAGGTCGTTGACCGTATCAATCACCTTCTGCACATAGGCTTCCTGAAAGGCGGTCACGGCTGCATTGCCCAGTTCGTGCACTTCCACACCGCTGTCATCGCCATTGGCGTCGCCATTAATGCCATTGACGTTGTTGGCGGAGTGATACGGATGTCCCAGCCAGGGGTTATTCTCGGCATAACCTCCTTTTTCGTTGGCGACGCTCCACCCATCGAACAGGACAATGGCTACATAAATGCCGCGTTCGTCGGCGGCCATTACCCGTTCGCGCAGCCGATCAAAGTAGGCCTGATTTAGCTGCGAAAGATCAAAGCGCAGCTTGCCGTCGAGGGCGGTGCCTGGGCCAGTTCGGACGTAAGGAAGTGGGTAAAACCAGTAATCATCTTCGGTGGTTTCTAACGTCCAGCGGGTCTGTTCCCAGCTCCACAGGCGGAAGAAGTTGTGGTTGTTGTCTTCCAGGAAGTCCAGATAGGCAGGGTAATCAAACACCGGGGGTGGATCGGAGCCGCCGTTGTCTTGCAGGTTAGACCAGGTGTGTGAGCCGGTCAGGTAGACGATGGTTCCTGTGGCGTCCTCAAAGTAGCGGGGATTGCTCTGGCTCACCCGGAGTGGGCCAGATGCCGCAGTGACGGCAACGGCCGTTTCTGTCGGCGCGGCAATCGGGGCGGCTGGTGGGTCACTGGCTTCGGTGGTGGGGGCAACGGCCGTTGCCCGCTCTGTTGTTGCCGTGGCTTCAGCCTCCGGCGACACGAGCTGGGTAACCACGTACGTGCCTTCGGTTTCATCAACAACGGCCGTTGCTGCGCCCAAACCACCATTTGCCAATGCGCTGCGAATTAGCAGCCAGCCCAAAGTTACGAGGACGAGCAATATAGCCAATCCCGCCAGCAAGGGGCTAAACTTTTGCAGCTGTTTTAAGATGTGTTTCATAAACGATCAATCACCAAGCTACAGGATGATTTTACGGCCGTAAAACGCCTCAGCATATTGTTCTGGCGCGCGCGACTCAATGCCGCGCAGCCGTAAAATGGCCAAAAACGTTTCATCAGTAAACCAATGTTTGTTGGCCTGGGTTCCAAAATGTTTTACCAGCAGCTGCACCTTTTGCTGGCAGGTTTCCCGGTCTAAATGCACGTAAAAATTGGGCGTTCCCAGATCCCCATCGTACTTGGGTATTTCATACTCCAAAATAAAGTGGTCGCGAAACGTGTTCCAGGTCAGGTCAGAGATAACACGATGATCTTGGTGCCGATCGTCCCGATAGTGGGTAAAAACAATGTCCGGTTCCAGAGGTTTTAACGTTTCAAAGAACGCTTTAATGTCTGCCCCGGTATAGGGGAAAAATCCGTCTCGAAAATCCTTAACCAAGATTTGCTTCTCTTTAATCCCGGCTAAAAACGACTCGGCGCTTGCCTGTGCCTCGTCAACGCGGGTACCCTGGCCGCTAAAAACAACCCAGGTAACACGGGCATTTGGGTAGGTTTTTAAGAGTCTCAGGATTGTGCCGCCACAACCAATTTCAATGTCATCGCTGTGGGCACCCAGACACAGAATTTGCGGGCTGTAGCCAGGGTCTTCACTAAAGCTCAATCGTTTTATCATGATAAACTCGCGACAATGCTTAAGGCTGAAAACGGAACAAACCGTTCCCGTTTGGCCGGTAAGTTACACTTTCGACTTGCCTTGATGCGGCTCTGTCCCTGTTCCAAACAGCCCACGGCGTACTGCCGCTGGCATACATCTCATCAAACAGCTTCTTTTCCTTAAACGTGTCCATACAGGCCCAGAAGCTTGGATTGCGATAACCAATCAGCTGGTTTTCGGCGATGAGGCGCTGGAACGGCTGCTGCACCAGCTCTTCGCCCGGCTGCATGTAGTTAAAAATCTCCTGACGAAAGGCAAAAAAGCCCCCATTGATCCACAAATCGGCATCCATCACCGGGCGAATCCCAGTGACGGTGCTGCCCTCGCCCAGGCTCACCACATGGAAAGATTGCGACGGCTGCACACAAAGGAAGCTGGCAATCTTGTTTTGGGCATAGAAATGATCCATGTAAGCGTCAAAATCGAGATCCGTGAGACCGTCACTGTAGTTGGCCAGGAAAACCTCTTCGCCTTCCAGATACGGTTTAACGGCCATCAGGCGCTGGCCAATGTTGGAATTGAGCCCCGTTTCCACAAACGTGATGGACCAATCCTCGATGTCGTGGCTGTATAGGCGGATGTCCCGCCCGCCCTGCGACATGACAAAATCATTGGAGAGGCATTCGTTGTAGTTCAGGAAGTAGTTCTTAATGGCATCTCCGCGGTAACCCAGGCAAAGGATAAAATCCTTATGGCCGTAATGGGCATAATAGCGCATGAGGTGCCACAAAATAGGCCGGTAGCCGATGTCCACCATTGGTTTGGGAATGGTTTCAGAATATTCTTTTAAGCGTGTGCCCAAGCCACCACAAAACAGAACGACTTTCATTGTTGCTCCTTTTTTGCTCAGTTGAACTGGCGAAATACGGGCTGTACGGAACGGCCGACTAAATAATTCTCAACACCTTCGTCTAGCGCCCGCCGGTAGACGGCCAGCGCTTCACCAATCGCCTCAACGGTGCGGTCGATGTCTTCGTTGCTGTGGGAGTAGCTCACCACCAGCGATGGCATGATCAGCCCCCGTTTAATCGTTTCTTGCATAAACAGGGTGCGGAACGGCTGCGAGCGTTCCCCGTTTTGGTCGAGCGTGTAGTAGATTTGGTTACACGGCCGTCCCATCACCCCAAAATAATCACCCACGTGGTGCCGGGCAATCATCTGGTTAATCCCCTCACGCAGGCGGTCGCCCTGGCGGTGCAAATGCCCAATTACGTCTTCACGTTGGTAAATATTCATCGTTTCAATGGCTGCCGCCAGAACGTTAGTCTCGGCACCGTAGGTGGTGGAGAGCAAGAAAACGCGTTCGCGGTTGTGCTGTAGGCCACCCAGTTCCATAAACTCTTGTTTGCCCACCAGCGCGGCGATGGCAAACCCATTGCCCAACGCCTTGCCGAAGGTCGACATGTCTGGTTCGATGTTGTACACGCTTTGCGCGCCACCCACCGCCCAGCGAAAACCGGTGATGATCTCATCCAGAATGAACAAAGCGCCGTTTTCGTGGCAAACCTGCTTCACTTCGTGCAGGAAGTTATCCTTGGGGCCGTGCACCGTTTCAGCTTCCATCATGACGCAGGCAATCTGGTCTGGGTACCGGGCAAAGAGCGCCCGTACGCTGCTGATGTCGTTGTAGCTGAACTTAACCGTCATCTCTTGAATTGCCTGGGGAATACCGGCCGACATGATTGTGCTGCCAATAAACCAGTCATCAACAGAAAAGAACGGGTGATCGGCACAGATGGCGATCAGGCTGCGCCCGGTGTGAGCCCGGGCCAGCTTCACGGCCGCTGTGGTCACATCGGATCCATTTTTGGCAAACTTCACCATTTCCCCGCCCGTGATAAGGCTCAACAGCTTTTCGGCCGCTTCCAACTCAATGACGCCGGGGCGGGTAAAGTTGACCCCCAACTGCATCTGGCGGTAGGCGGCTTCTACAACTGGCTCGTAGGCATGCCCCAGCGTGACGGAGCGCAGCCCCATGCCATATTCGATGTACTCGTTGCCATCGACATCCCACACATGTGAGCCTTTGCCGCGCACAATGAAGCCAGGGGCTTGTTCCGGGTATTGGTCGTCGCCCTTGGCATAGGTGTGAGCACCGCCCGGGATGAGCGCATGGCTCTTTGCTTGCAGCGCTTTGGAACGGCCGAAATTAGTAATCAAGGTTTTTGGTTCTGCTGCGTCAATCATGACAACACTCCTTTAGATCGGGCGAGACTGCTTGCGGCAATCGGGTCTTCTCTGTTTCTAGGGGGATTCTTTGTGGTTTATCCCAATTTTTCTTCGACTAACAGGTCCGTCGCCAACAGGGCATCGGCGGCCCGGCGAATCAGGTCAAATTCAATGCTGGCGCGTTCGGCCATGTCTAAAAGGGTATGACGGCCGTCGGCCAGGTTGAGCACCCACAGCATGGCCATCACGCTGTCGTGGGTGCTTTTGCCACCGCCGAGTGAGCCATACAAGCCGCGTTTGCCTAACTGTGGCTCACATTTGGGTTTTTGGTTGATCACCATGCGGTTGTGCTCCAGCACATCGATAACCGCCAGGTAAGTGGCCAGCGAGTCGGCCAGGAACTCCGGTTTAACCAGGTCAAAGTTGTCGGCGGAGGTGTGGTATTGGGGGAAACGGCCGTAAGGCGTTCTTGTCAGGCTGCCAACCGCCAGGTTAAATCCTGGCGAACAATACTGTCGTTCGTCATAACCGTAGGGCGAAAAATCAATCATTGCGTGAGGCTGGCCTTTATGGGCCAGCACATGCGCCACCGCCCGGTCAATCACCGCGCCACCCTGGCGGCTGCGCTTGTAGGTCATCTGGCCTGGGTCACCCACACAGGCCACCACCAGGCCATGTTGAATGCGGGCTGCCTGCGCCTCATGCTGCGCCAACCAGGTAATGGCCCCAATAGTGCCCGGCAAAAAGAGAAAGCGATAGGTGTAACGTCGCGGCTGCCCACCCAGATGCCGCGCCAGGAAGGTGGCCAACGCCATGCCCGCCAGGTTGTCGTTACACAAAGAGGGGTGGCAGCAGTGAGTCGAAATGAGCACCTCTTCCGCCAACTCGCCGGGCAGCACCAGCTCGCCATACGTCAGGTGCCCGTCGGCCAGCGTGCTGTCTATGTAAACCTCATACTCACCTTCTTCCAGGGCTTCCAACTCATTGTGGCTCAGGCAAAAGCCCCATGTCTCAGCATAGTAAGACGTGCGGTACGGAATCCACTCGGGATATTCCGGCAGACTGTGCAAATGCTTCTTCAGCTCCGCCAGCGGCATCTTTTGCTGAATTGGGATGCTGTAATTGACCAGGTGCAGATTGTGCTTCTGAAAGTCAATCACTTTTTTGCCCTGCGCGTTTTTTACATAGGCATCACGCACGTTCCACTCTTTTGGTACGGTCCAATCAAACACCTGTGTTCCGCTGGGAACCTCGTGCAGGGTCAGCGGCACCAACTCCTGCAAAATTTGCAGCGATTGGCGCAGCCCATTCCCCGTAATGCTGCGGCAAATCGGATACAGCCTTTGCATCAAGGCGATCAGTTCGGTACCGTCGACCGAATGAAATGTTGGCGAAAATGTAGGCATTTTGATCAAAAGCGGAGTTGTCGGGATTGAAACTGATTGGTTTATGGCGATGACCGTATTGTTTTCTTCCGGTCCATAAACGAACTACAGGAACGATCAGTTCTCAATCTTACTCACAAATCTACTTTCCTCTTGAATGGGGTGCGGGTCTAAGTTGAAGACAACCTTCTCCCGGTCCACCGGTGTGGCCAGGGCACGAAAAAAGCCGATAAAAAAATAGTAAATCTGTTTAAGCCCGTTGGGTTTTTTTAGGCGTACCAGGTTCCACAAAGGTGGTAGCAGGCCAACATAAAAAGCTTCGTAAAGGATGAGGCCTAAAATTCGCCAATACCCACACTTGAGAGGCTTGGCATAGGTTGCGCCAATGCCAAGCCAGTTGCGTTTGGTTAAGTTTTTGCCCTCTGCCCACGTGCGGAACCCATAATGTGTAACCGAAACCTCGTGCGTTTCGTAAGCCCACCAGCCTTTAAGAATAGCGCGTGTTACCAGATCGATGTCGTCACCATCGGGGAAATGGGCTCCAGGTCCTAAATTGTTGTCGTATCCGCCAATGCGGGTGATAGGGTCTTTTCTTATGGCCAGGCTGGCACCAATTCCTCTTGCCGAACGCTTCTCCCAAATGGTTTTAACGAGCTTGTTATCTTTGCGAATATAGGAGGGAATAAACCCTTTTGCTGCATCGTGTTCGCCTGGTATAACGTTAGTAAGAACAACCGCAACCTTTGGATATTCCTGAAAGATCTCGGCAAAAGTGCTTAGCCAGTTAGTCGGAACAACACAATCATCATCCGTTACCGCCACCAGGCTGCCTTGCGCTTGGGCAATTCCCGCATTTCTGGCCCGACCTGCTCCTGGGATATCCATGTGAATATATTTGAATCGCGGGTTTGGAAAATATTTGTTTAAGGCTTCTTGCGTAACCGTATTACTGCTTTGATCCACCACAATAACTTCAAAATCGGGGTACCCGTTTTGAAATATTGAGTCGATCGTGTCAATAATACTCGCTCCACGATTGTAGGTGGGGATTACAACAGAAACCATGGGTAAACCGTCTCTCATAACTCGTCGTTCCTACGCTGTGATAGATTGCGTTAATTGTCCATGGGTAGAGTGTATAACCATTAGCGAGAGATATCTTACTGCTCGTCAACATTGTCTCCTGGGTACTTAATTTTGGGAGACAACGTTGATAATCGACTTAAGAAGCATGTTGGTCTTGGCGATTTGCAAAAATAGTTGTGTACTGCTCATCCAGAGCTGCCTGGTATGTCTGTATTCGTTGCGTGATCTGAGCATTGGCTTCCATACGATTGGCTTCCAAAGCTTTAAATCGCTCCTTCAACGCTTCCACCTGGAAGTCTGCAATAGATAGGCAATAGCTACTCTGGCCAGTGTCAGCCATTAGCTCATTGATTTTTTTATGATAGGAAAGAGCCAGCACCGGTTTGTACAAGCGCAGTGAGAGCAGGACCCCGTGGAAGCGAGAGGCAATAACGATGTCTGTTTTGACCAGCTGTGATAACAGTTGCTCAACCGTATCGATTGGCTCATCAATGATTTGTCCGGCTGTTGGCTTAACACCACGTTCGTCTAGCAGCTGACGCAAATCATCCACTGTCCACCTGTCATGAACCGCTTCGCCCGTGAAAAACACGATCTTGTATCCCTCGTCGATGAGCCAGGTTGTGAAGTCTGCCAGCTTGCTTAAGTAGTTGCTATAAATTGCAGAATCGCTCTCGGGCCAAACTCGGGGATCAAAGTAGGTCATGGGGCCAAGGCCAATGATTGGCTTATCGCTGTGCGGTTTGCTGGTTGGCACGTTCACTTTTATGCTGTGGGCCAGGTCAGGGTAGACCGGATCGTTTCGATCAAAACCCAATACATTTTTGACAAACCTTTTTGAATCAGCATCGCGGTAAGAGCGGTAGGTAGCCAGGGACAATGCCCATTTGTCGAACAGGCGGCTTAACGGGGCGTTGAGCGGGCCTGCCCCCACACTGACGATGTAAAACGGGACTTTGTGCCGACGAGCCAGCAGTGACCAGACAAAAAGGGTATACGGATGATGAAATGGGCCGCCCCAATAATCATCCAGCTGACCACCGCCGGAAACGATAAACATGTCGAACCCTTTGAGGATGCGCGAGGCGCGTGCCAGTCCGACAAACTCGGCTGGCATGGCAAAGAAAATACGGCCGAATTTCCGCACAATTGCGCTGTTGTGGGTGCGAAAGCGAACCATAAGCCGTTCCAGGAAGGTGGCATCGGCCGCCTCACCCGGAATCCGCCAGCCATCTTTTGCCATACGGCCGATTGGATAGCTGGGGATGCCATGCCGTTCTTCTGTGTCTTCTGGGTTTAAGGAGAAACCATAGATCTGCGCATTGGGGACGTGCTCCCGCACATGCTGCAACATCGCTTCCTGGATGGCGGCATCACCCAGGTTCCCAAAACCAAAGGGGCCCATGATGCCGATCTTTTTGCTGCTATTCATGCTACTCATGCGTTCGCTGCCTTTTACGTGTTTTACGGCACTCATGGTTGAGGTACGGCCGTTGCCAACGTCAGCGGGAAATTCACCGAAGCGTAATCGGGGTATACCTGATCTTTGTCTGACATCACATTTACCGGGCCAGGCCATTGAATATTGAATTGATCATCATTCCAGCGAACGCCACGGGCAAACTCTGGTGCGTAGAACTCAGAAATCATGTACAGAACTTCGCTGTCATCGGCCAAAGACAGAAAGCCGTGGGCAAACCCCTTGGGCACATAAAGCGCCCGGCGGTTCTGCGCCGTCAATTCCACCCCAATCCACTGCATGTAGGAGGGGGAATCGAGGCGTAGATCGATGATCACGTCGTAAATGGCACCCTGAATACAGCGCACCAATTTTGCCTCGGCAAAAGGCGGCAGCTGCAAGTGCATGCCGCGCAGAGTGCCCTTGTGGCGGTTATAAGAGATGCTGCACTGCGCCAAATTGGGGTCGAGTCCCTGCGCGGCAAATTCTTCCGGGCACCAGGTCCGCGCGAAAAAACCGCGTTCATCATTATGGGCCTGCAAATCGACGATGAAAGCATCTTGAAGAGCAGTGGGTATGAAGATCAAGGGATTACCTGCACCTCGGGAATGGGTACCACAAACTGGCCACCCCATTCGCGGATAAACGCCATTTGCTTCATGATTTCATCTTTGAAGTTCCAGGGCAGAATAAAAACGTAATCGGGCTGCACTTCAGCAATGCGGTCTGGATGGAAGATCGGAATGCGTGTGCCGGGCAGGAATTTGCCCTGCTTATACGGGTTGCGATCAACCGTGAAGTCCAGAAAGTCGGTGCGGATGCCGCAGTAGTTGAGCAGCGTGTTGCCTTTGCCCGGTGCGCCATAGCCCACCACGGTTTTGCCATCTCGTTTGGCCTGAATAAGGAACTCCAGCAGTTTGCGCTTGGTTTCTTTTACCTGTTCGGCAAAGTTGGCATAGCAGCTCATGTCGGTAAAACCAGCGGCCATTTCCCGGTCGTGCAGGGCAATAAGCCGGTCGGTGATGGGTTTGCTGGTGTCGTCGGCGTGACGGCCGTAAATCCTTAGCGATCCACCGTGAGTGGGCAGCTCCTCAACGTCAAAAAGGGTCATGCCGTGACCCGCAAAAATCTTTTCGGCCGTGATCAGGCTGAAGTAAGAAAAGTGCTCGTGGTAGATGGTGTCAAACTGGTTCTCTTCCATCAGCCGCATCAGGTGCGGAAACTCAATAGTGATCACCCCCTGCGGCTTGAGCAGAATCTTCAACCCGGCCACAAAGTCGTTCAGGTCCGGCACCTGGGCCAGCACATTGTTCCCGGCAATCAGATCAGCTTGTTTACCTGCAGCCGCCAGTTTTGTGGCGCATTCCACGCCAAAAAATTCGGTCAGTGTGGGCACACCAATCGCCTCGGCGGCTTTAGCCACATTCAGCGCCGGTTCAATGCCCAACACCGGCACCCCTTTTTCCACAAAATATTGCAGCAGGTAGCCATCGTTGCTGGCCACTTCCACTACAAAGCTGTTTTTGTCCAGCTTAAAGCGGTCAATCATCTGGTGCGTGTACTTTTTTACGTGCTCCAGCCAGGAGGTGGCATACGAAGAGAAGTAGGCGTACTCGGTAAAAATGTGCTCTGGCGTCACGTACTCTTCCAGCTGAACCAGGTAACATTGATCGCAAACGTACACGTACAGCGGATAAAACGGCTCCATCTGGTTGAGCTGGTCCATGCTCAGGTAACTTTCGCACAGCGGCGACATGCCCAGATCGACAAAGGTGTGTTTTAAGTTGCTGCCGCAAAAACGGCAGGTTGCCTTGCTAAAGGCTTCAAGCCCGGTGGTTTCCGCCATGGCGGGCTTTGTTGCTAACGATTCCATAGTTAACTCTCTTTCTTTCGGCGAAGTGTAAAATTTATACTGGTTGTTTCTCGCGCCAACGGAGATCTTCCCCTAAACGGCCGCTGGCCAACAACTGCTTGATGTGATCGATGCGCTTGTAGCGCGCCCCTTCAAAATCTTCACGCTTCAGGCCAACTTCCTGGTAGGCGGTATGCAGCTGCTGTACGCCCATTTCCACCGTCCACTGCGGCTTAAATTCCGGCAGCATGGTGGCAATCTTGTCGAAGTTCACCCGGTAGGTGCGCTTGTCTGGGCCAGCCCCTTCCGCATATTCAATGCGGCAGTTGGGCACGTGCGCCTGCACAATTTCGGCCAGTTCGCGAATGCGATAATTTTCATCGTTGCGCCCGACGTTAAAGGCCTGGTTATGAACCACTTCGCGCGGCGCATTCAGCGCGGCAATAAAGGCTCGGCTGATGTCTTCGGCATGGACCAACGGCCGCCACGGCGTCCCATCGCTCATCATGTAGACCAGGCCGCTGGTGTAGGCATAAGCCACCAGGCTGTTCACCACCAGGTCAAAACGCGGCCGGGGCGAATGGCCGTAAGCCGTGGCATTGCGCAAGTAGGTGGGTGAAAAATCGTCGTCCGCCAGCTTGGCCAGGTCTTGCTCAACCAATACCTTTGAGTGGCCGTAGGGTGTCACGGGGTTAAATGAGGCTTCTTCGGTCAGCGCATCATCACCAGCGGCCCCATAGGTGCTGCACGAAGATGAAAAGAGGAACCGGGTGGCTCCCGCCTCTTTGGCCAGTTCGGCCAGGCGGATCGAAGCCAGGTGATTGATCTCATAGGTCAGCGCCGGGTTCAGGTTGCCGATGGGGTCATTGGATAGACCAGCCAGATGCAGCACGGCATCAAAGCCAGCCAAATCAGCCAGTTCCACATCTCGCATATCCTTTTGAATTTCTGGAATTTCTACAGGGGGGTCACCAAAGGCACATTCAGCAAAAATATCGCTGTCCATACCTACAACCTCATGACCTTCGGCCAGCAGCATGGGCACCAAGATTGGCCCAATATATCCTTTGTGTCCTGTTACTAATAATCGCATTGAACTACCTCCCAAATCTAAATTTTGACTTTCTCGTGCAGGTTTGCCCATAAATAAAATGGATTATGTCTACCTGCTTCGCAAAACTGCTTAAATATTTTGCACCTGTAATTAAAAAAGATGGTAAGGATTCTGGTCTGAAATACTACCAATCCCTAACAGCTGAAGAAGCGGAGTTATGTGGCCGACGCATGGTCTTGCGTATGGCAATAATGATGTCTTTGATCATCTTTCCCCAGCGTCGTTCGTCGATTAGCCAGCGGATCATATGCAAATAACAGAGCATCTTTTCATTGAAGGGAAGCGGTGTTTTTGTAATGATTTCCAGGTAATGGAAGAACTGCATCCAGTAGGGAAATGTAATCTTGTTTTGAAAGGACCCGCTAAACCAGGCCATACGTTCACGAAAGTCCCTGTAGACCACCGTAGACATATCGCCATGAATGCGTTTGTAGAATAACGGTTCGGGGATTCTGAGAAAACGGCCGTACAGTCCCATATGACAAAGCAGGGTGCGGTCTGAGTCGGTATAGTTGCGTTGTAAACCCGTCAACTTCAGCACATCAAGGCGCATTAAACCGTAGGTTGTTTCGCAATTGTGATCCCAAAAATTAGACAACGCTTTAAAGCGTGTGCTGGCTTTTGGCGATAAGCCCACGTCATCATCCAAAGCTTTTAGATGATTGCCTTTCTCATCAATATGAACAATGATCGAGTAACTTAATACCACATCGGGATTTTCATCCAGGGCCGCTACACATTTTTCTAATAGAGTTGGCGCACAAACATCATCATGAGCCGCCCAGCGAAAATATTTACCCCGGGCCATCTGGCACGTTTGGTTTTCATTGTTTGCCCCGCCAATATTGACGGGGTTCCGATGGTAACGAATGCGTTCATCTTGTGCGGCATATGCCCGACATATCTTCTCTGTTTGGTCCGTGGACGCGTTGTCGGAAATAATTAATTCAAAGTCTGTGAAAGTCTGGTTCAGAATGGAATCTACGGCTTCCCTGATATATTTTTCACCGTTATAGACTGCTAAACCGATACTTACTACGGGTGGCTGTGTTACCATTGTGGTCCTTCTTTGCCTGACACCTTATAAAAAAGTTTGACCAGTCTGCTATTCCTGTACACTGGCCTGAGTGTGGGTTAATTACATACTGCTAGCGCAGTTAGCTGGAAGTTCTCCATGAGTATGTATGTTAAAGCAACCGCTTCAGTGATTTGCTTCTGCGTCACAATAACCTGTTAAGAACTTACGGAGCAAAACACCCGGTTTAACGGTTGCGGCAATTCTGACATAGGAGCCAAGATTTCGAGGTACTAGCAACGTGCTTCAACTGCTGTTTCGAAGTCCGTCTTATCATATTCATAAGGTGTTATCCAACACAATGTGGGTGTAGAGTGGGGCACGTGTTGAAAGTTTATCAGGTTGAAGCAAGTCTAAAGAATCTTGCCCAGCCTTTGTTTCTTTAAGTTGATGCAATACAGAGGCAGTGATAAAAACATCATTGCCTCTGTATTGGATGTCATTGCATGTTAATAAACCAAAAACTTATTTCAATTTACCTGACAGTCGCAAACTTCTTGTACTGGGCGGTTGATAAGTTAGTTGGCGTTTCCACCACCAAAGTTATCCAACACGGTGCTGGGGGTGTTTAAGTTGAACAAGCCAATGTAGCCGCCTGCCGTGGCATAGGGCCAGCTCGAAACGTCGCGCGTGCCGATGGAACTGCCGTTACGGAAGATTTCCACGGTGCCGTTGGCGTTAACGCGTGCGCCGAACTGGTCATTGTTGGCAAAGGTGACGGGAATGCTGCTTCCATGCTGCATCCACCCACTAAAGCTTGAGTAGGTCCAGACCTGCACTCGTTGATTGACCGGGTCGTACAAAACATCAATAAGACCGGGGCTGTAGCTGCTGGCGCTCTGTGATTTCAAAATCAGGCCAATTTCGCTGCCGTTAGAACCCACGGTATAAATGGTGACATACACTTCCTGGGTGGCACCAAAGTTGGTGCCGCTCCAGTAGATATCCTCATCGGTGCCGACATCCAAACGGCCGTTTACCACTGCATACCCACTCTTGTTCCCTGCCCAGCTGCTGCCAATTGAGCCATTGGCCCGGTTGAAATCATCCAGCAGACCGGTGGCCGGGAACCCGCTGGCCGGGGGCGTGGTGGCGGTTGGCGTGGGCAGTACAGGTGTTGGCGTCGGCGGAACGGCCGTTGCTGTAGGCACAGCCGGGGTCGCCGTTGGTGGCACAGTTGTCGCTGTGGGTACAACCGCCGTTGCGGTCGGCACAGCGGCCGTCGCGGTGGGCGGTACCGGCGTGTTGGTTGGGGTTGGTAGGATTTGCCCCACGCTGCCCCCACCAAAGTTATCCAGAACAGTCCCGGCGGAATTCAGGTTAAACAACCCCACAAAACCACCGCTGGTAGCATAAGGCCAGCCAGACAAATCGCGGGTGCCGATGGAACTGCCGTTACGGAAGATTTCTAGCATACCGGTGGCGCTTACCCGTGCCCCAAATTGATCATTGTTGACGAAGGTCACGGGAATGTTGGCCCCATGCTGAACCCAACCATTGGCCGTGGCGTAAGTCCACACCTGAATTCGTTTGTTCACCGGGTCATACACCAGGTCGATGAAACCCGCGCCATAACCGCTGTTGCTCTGCGCTTTCAGAATCAGGCCAATTTCGCTGCCGCTGTTGTTGATGGAAAGCAGGGTCACGTACGCTTCCTGGTTGGCGGCAAAGTTGCCCCCAGCCCAGTAAATGTCCTCGTCGTTACCTACGTTCAACCGACCGCTGTCGATGGCATAACCCGCTTTGCTGCCCGCCCAACTGCTGCCGATGGGGCCATTAGCCCGGTTAAAGTCATCAAGGATACCGGTGGCCGGGAAGCCCGATGGGGGCGGTGCTGTTGGTGTGGGCACAACGGCCGTTGCCGTAGGCTGAACGGATGTGGCGGTGGGGGCTACGGCCGTTGCCGTTGGGGCAATGGTTGTGGCCGTAGCTGGGATAGTGGTTGCGGTGGGCGGTACCGCCGTGCTCGTAGGGACCACGGCCGTAGCCGTAGGGGTGGCCGACAATGGCTGGGGGGTGCAGTTCTCCAGCACCACGCTGAAATCGATTGCTGGAGAGTACCCATCAATCGTCTCGATCATCGCCCCGTTTTCCGGCGGCGTTAGCGTAATGGTATGGCTTTGCCCGGCGGTTAGATAGGTTTCGCGCCAGGTGTCGGTGCCGCGCTGCCATTCAATGATGAGAACGAGGCCAGAAACGGCCGTAACCTTACAACCATTGGCCCACGAACCCATGTATGGGTAAACCAGCTCACCCTGGTAGTTGTACACAGTGCGAGAATTGCTGCCGGACCGCGCGTTGTTCGAGTAAGCGGCCCAGGATGGCCAGCCGATTGCCGCACCGGCCCAGTCGCTGCCGTAACAGTTGGAAATATTGCAGCGCCAATAGGTGGCGATGGAATCCACCGGGTTACAGGTTAAAGGATCGATACAATCCGTTGAAGGTGAGGTGGTGTTGGTGGGCGTGGGCACGGTGGTGGTAACGGCCGTTGCCGAAGCCGTTGCCGTGGGTGCAGGTGGATTGCTGCTAAACGTGTAGGAAAACGCATTGTCGCTTTGCACACTAACCACTTCGCCAGCCGCCAGCCCAGAAATCACGTAGGATTGACCAGCCAGCAAGGTGGACAACACCCGATGGGACGACGCATTCGGCAGCCCGGCGTACACCCCGGCCGAACCCGACACAATGGTAACCGCCAGCCCCGAGGCCGACGTGTCTGGCAGATAGATGCCTGCGGAAACGGTGTAGCCCAGGCGGTTGGTGATGGGACCCAGGTTGGCGGGCCATACAAGCGCATGGCCACTCACTGAACTGCCCCAATCACAGGGGGAACCGGTGCAGTTCCAGGTTACGAACTGAGAATTGTTGTTTGAAGGATCACCCGTAGCAACCGGCGTTGGCTGCGTTGTGCTGGTGGCCGGGAGTGTGGGTACGGGGGTATTGACGACACTGCCACTGATCACATAAGAAAAAGCAAAGTCACTCTGCACGCTCACCACTTCACCCGCCGTCACGCCGCTGATTGTGTAGGATTGGCCTGCATACAGGGTGGTCAGTACGCGGTGCGAAGCTGCATTGGGCAACCCGGCATAAACACCAACCGAGCCGGATGCGATGGAAATCGATACGCCCGATGCCGTTTCAGCAGGCAGGTAAATCCCGGCGGAAACGGTGTAACCCAACCGGTTTTTGACCGCCCCCATGTCGGTTGGCCAGACAACGGCCTGTCCATTCAGGGAACTACCCCAATCGCAGGGCGAACCGGTGCAATTCCAGGTAACCAACTGTGAAGATTCGGCAGTTTGTGCAGAAACTTTAGGGCTAAGGACGGAAAATAGGAGTACCAGTCCGGTCAGCAATGCAGCGTAAATGAGTAGGCGAGGGCGAGACGATATAGATTGTTTCATGAGATAGATACCTGTTGGTTAGGATGTTTATTAAGATGACAGGGCATCTGCCTGAGTGACTGCGATAAAATGTGTTTGTTGTACTTAAACTTACTGAATCACCGAGATAAAACGACCCGTGGTTGTGCAAATAAGCTTTTGTATCAGAAAAAGAGTATTCAGTGATACTTACTCTTTCCCTTAAGCCACAGTTGTGGCTAACAGCAGTGCCGTTGTTGGGCCATTGGCCGCAGATTCTAGCTGACAAAACGGCCGTATTCCCCCCACCATCTCCTGCAAAAAAAGCGAAAAAACCGTGCCACAAGGCGCTCTTTTGTCTGAAATGCCAGAAAAAATGAGCGAAAATTAATTTTAGGCACCGGAACCTGTGAAGGGTACGTGAATAAAATGATGTGTCTGGTTGTTAACAAAGTTCCATGATGAGGGTCAATAAGGTTTTTATTGACTCGCTCCTCAATTTTGAGCGCGTTTCCTTACATCTTTCATAAATTGGCTATAAATTTGTTGAGTTGGGTAACGGCCGTAGCGCAGCAATAGGCAAAACGGCCTATAACCCATTTCCTATTCAAGCGATTTCTGCCCCTCAGTTAAATTAAACAGAGAAGAAGTAAACGCAGCGCCTGAGATACATCGTGAAGAAGTGTATTTCAATGTTGGCCTCACAAAATAGGAGCAGAAACATGAAGAAGCAGAACCCGTACGCCGGGCGCATCCAGCTGCCCGCGCCGCCTGCCCACCGGCTGGCAAACTTGTTGTCCCGCTATCGTTCCTTTTCTATAGTTATCGTTATTTGTCTCTGTATCGCCGGGCTGTCGGCCTATGCGGGCAATTTGCTGGCCCAATCGAGCGAAATGACGATGGCCGGGGGAGACGTTTTGGTCGCCAACTGCGACGGCCGTGGGTTTACAGTCGTGCGCCTCTCGCGCACCCGGCTTAGCCTGGAATGTCTGGCTAACGCAGGCAGCCCACAGCCTACGGCTACGGCCACTACGGTACCGCCGCAGCCCACAAACCCACCGCCGACAGCGACCCCGCCAACGGCTGTTCCCCCCACCGCAACCCCGCCCGCCACCACGGTGCCCAGCCCCACGCCGCAGCCCCAACCCACCACGCCGCCCACCGGGGGCAGCGCTTTCCTGGCCACGTTTGATGGCGCGCCCGCCGCGCCGCTGGCCTGGACGCAGGTGAGCGGCTTCGCCAACTGGGACGTCACCGTGCACCGGCGCAGCACTGGCCTGGCCATGCAGGGGATCCATGCCCATCACGGCCCTGGCTGTGAACAACCGCCGGATAACACCCACGCCAACGACAGCTACGAAGGCGCGGTTTTCCAATGCAACAACCACATCATGACGGCCGTTAACGATGACAGCTATGGTGTGATTTACCTGACGCCAAATCAGATTCTGGATTTTGCCAACGGCCAAGAAGCGGTCGTGCGGTTTGATATGAGCACACTCAAAACATCCTCGCGAGATTGGGTCAGCATCTGGGTTTCGCCGTATGAGGAGCATTTGCAGCTGCCGCTGGATCTCAACGTGGATTTGCAAGGGGTGCCGCACAACGGCATTCTGATTGATCTAACACCTGAAATGACCTTTGTGCCGTCGATTACCCGCAATGGGGCTACCGTTAAGTACCAGTTTAACACCCCCGGGGTTAACTGGTGGGTTGGCTACGACGATTTCTTCATCCCCAGCGCCGCACAGCGCCAGACCTTTGAGCTGCGCCTCAGCCAGACGCATCTAAAGTTCTGTCTGCCTGCCTACAACTTCTGCTGGATTGATATGCCGATTCAGGCACCGCTTACCTGGAACCAGGGCATTATCCAGTTTGCCCACCACAGCTACAACCCAACCAAAGACAACGCGGGCACGCCCGGCACCTGGCATTGGGACAATTTTGAGATTGAAAACGGGATTCCATTTACCATTATCAAAAGTGATCGGCGGTACGTGGACAGCCAGGCCAGCGTGATTCAGCTGGCGCAAGCCGCGCCTGCCAATGCCCATCTGCGTTTTGCGGGCATTGGGCGGAACCTGGAGGTGTCGTTTGACGGTGGGGGTACCTGGCAGCTGGCGCAAAAGAATCTTCAGGGCAATGACGAGTACCATTTTTCCAGCTACTGGACGCCCATCCCGGCGGGCACCACTTCGGTGATGTTCCGGGGCAGCAGTTGGGGCAGTGGTGAAGCGTGGCAGGCCCGCGACATTACCGTTTGGGCACGGCCGTAAAACGCACCGGCCCTGGCGGCAACATTTGAGAAGTAGTTGACAACTTGTCTAGTTACTGCATCTGTTGCAGCAGCTGGACAAGTGCTTTATTCAGGACGGTGTACCCTTGCTCGTTTACGTGAAGGAAGTCTGCGGCGTAGTGGCTGGCCAGACGGCCGTTTTGATCGGCCAGCAGCGCGTGGGCATCTAAAACAATCACGCCGTCGGTTTGCTGAGCGCGGATGAAGCGGTTGACGGTATCAACGGCCGTCTCCACTTCAGCAGACCAGGTTAATCGGTCGGCCAGGGTTGGTGCCTCCGCCGGAATGATGGTTGTCAGGATGACGGTGGCCCCGGCGGCCCGGCTTTGCGCTACCAGCGCCAGCAGGCTCTCCTGGCAGGTGCGAATGATGGCCGCTTTGTCGTCGGCCAGGACGGCGATACTGTGCAGATCGTTGATGCCCACCTGGATCACCACGATGTCGGGCTGGCGCGGCGTGATGTGCTGGTCAAATCGCTGCTGGGTTTGTACGGCCGTATGCCCATTGATGGCCCGGTTGATAAACACAAAACCGGGCAGCGCCTCTGGTGCAGGCCAGGCGGCGGCACGTGAATCGCCCACAAATACCACCCGTTTTTCCGGCGCGGCGGCCAGACGGCCGTCATCGGCGGTATCCATTTGGGCGGTGCCGAGGGGGTCCAGCCGGGCCAGGCTTAATTCCCGGAAGAAGTGGCGGCCCAGCCTGAGGAAGTAGACGTTGGCTAACGCGGAAAGCAGCAGGGCCAGCAGCAAAAAGGCCAGCACCCAAACGAGGCGGTTATCGTTTGGCATAGACGATTAATATTCGAGGTTGGGTGTGTCTGCCAGAGGCGTAGTGGATATCTGGCGCAGGTTGTTGAGCGCGGTCAGGGTGATCACGGCCGCACCAATCAGCTCCAACGCCCCGTTGATGCGGAAGCCGCCGGTGAATTGAGACAGCTCCGGCAGGGGAATCGCGTAAAAGGTACCGATGCGCACCACGATAAAGCGCAAAATGACGAGCAGGCCCAGGAAGACAAAGAGGTAGTGCCGCCAGCTGCGCCGGACCAACCAACCGAGGCTGACAACGGCCGTTACGCCCACCAGCCCAAACCCGGCCAGAAAGAGCACCTGCGCCTGCTGGCCGTAGGCATACCACCCTTGCTCCCAGGCGACGGCTTTGACAACGGCCGTAAACCACGACTGCAAATCCAGCTGCTTGTTCACTCCCAGGAAGAACAAGATGGCCGCCAGGCCCAACCAGATAATTTGGTGGGCCCGCGCCCGGCCATCGTTGAAGATGCGCTTGGCAAACCAGGCCGTCGCCAGGCAGCCAGCCGCCGCACCCAGGTAAAAGGCAACGGTTAACCAGCCCAGCAAGGTTGGATCGCCGGGATGAAGCTCAAAAGGGACGGTGGAGATGATTCTGAGGATAGACATGGTTGGTATGGTGACGTTGCTGGCCAGAGAGATGAGAGGGAACGGCCGTTTTGCAAAAAAACAGGCTGGGTTTCCCTGTTTGGTGGTGGCCACTGTTTGGTGGTGGCCAACGGAAAACCCAGCCCAATTTTAGACAATATTTTCTGGCTGCTGAACAGCTAATCGGCGAACGCAGGCACCTGCAAACAATGCGTTACGGCATCATTCAGCTCACGGGTGGTGATCGGCTGGGTCAAAATGGGGTGCGTGCGCAGCCCATTGGACAGCAGCTTCAGGTGGTCGGTAATGCTGGCCGTCATGACGATGATTGGCAGTTTCTTGTGCCGATCGTCAGATTGGATCTTCTCCATCAAAGTCAGACCGTCCATCACGGGCATGTTAATGTCGGTGATCATCAGATCAACCGGCGTTTCCTTAAGTTTTGCCAGCGCTTCTTTGCCGTTCAGAGCAGTAATTACTTTGTGGTTGTTACGAGAAAGCATGATGCAAAGTAACCGATGAATCATGGGCATGTCGTCAACGATGAGTATAGTTGCCATTAGGATGTTCTCCGCTGTGATGATGAAGTGATGATGACAACATCAAGCTAGTCTGTTGGCGGGACAAATTGAAGATCTATTCCAAATTTTGTCTTGGCACTTGGAAAGCTTCTCTCCGATAGAAGAAGTTAGTCCCGCATCCAAAGTAAAGATTAAAAAGTTAAGCTTACGATCCTGTTTACGAAGATGATGTTGTTCCGTAAATGCGTGGCCAAAACAGTTTGTCTGCGTTAATCCGGTTTACAACAACGACATGGATAAGAAATGCGGGGGTGGGGGATGGGAAAGCCGAAACGTGACTATGCCAGGTTTTTTACCAGACGCCAGGTATTGCCATTGTCCTTGGGGCAATACTCTACTTCGTCCATTAATGCCTGAATCAAAAACAGTCCATAGCCGCGGACCTGGGGTTCATCGGGTGTGGGCATGGGGATAGAGGCGTATTCAAAGGAACGGCCGTTGTCGAACAGCTCAATCACTAACTGCTGTGGTTTGGTTAACATGGTAAACACGATTTTAATATGACCCGGCAGCCGACCATAGGCATGTTCAATGATGTTGGTACACACTTCATGAACCGCCAGCTCAATATTGTATGCCAGCCCTTCAACGTTTACCGATGATGGGGCGTTGTTAAAGAGGCAAGAAATAGAAGGGCCGATCAGGTGCAGATAAGCATGTGCTGCCGGTATTTCTACGCGCAGCACATCAGACACAGCTGCCGATTCATATTGCTCTCTGGCCATACGCTTTGTGCTCCCTCAATGCTCCAGCCACAAGAATGAACCCGCAAGTGCGCTCTTGTCAGGGTCGTCCAACAATAGAGTTGTGGGGCTGGAGTTTTGTTCAGCGTTACAGTTAGTGGTTTTGTGTCAGACCGGTTGGGCAAACCTCATTTTAGGTGCTGTACCAGCCTGACATTTCTTTATATCTCGTCACCTGGAAAAAACAAGAGCAAAATTTTACAGCAGCAGGTTTTGCTCAGCTTCCAGTTGGTTTAAGGACCAGGATCGTCCGGTCGTCTTCCTGGTATTGCCCGGCGTTAAAGTGGTGAATTAGTTCAAGGACCTTGTTGGTGAGCGTGCGGGCCGTTTCTGTGCGTAGGGAGGATACGGCCGTTGCCAACCGATCCAGCCCAAACATTTCCTCGTCTTCATTATGCACTTCGTAAAGTCCATCGCTGCCCACCACCAAAAGATCGCCCGATTTGAGAAAGATGGTGCGCTCGGTGGCCGTGGTTTTGGGCAGAATTCCCATCGGCTCGCTGTCGGCCTCAATGAACATTGCTTTGTAGTCGGCCGGGCAAAAAATGATGGGAGAATGACCGGCGTTGGCGTAGACGAGACGGCCGTTTGCCAGATCAAATTGACCCACAAAGACGGTCGCAAACATATTCACCCGGGAGAAATCTTTGTAAAGTTCGCTGTTGACCTGCTCAACAATCTGTGCCGGGCTTAACGCCGGGGTGCGCTGCATCCGAATGCGGGTGACGCTGAGGGTCATGGCCATCAACAGCGCCGAGGCAATGCCCTTGCCCGAAACATCGCCCACCACAAACGTCAGGCAGCCGTTGGGATGCAGGTAGTAGTCGTAAAAATCGCCGCCCACATGCGACGCGGCCTTCGATGCGGCCCAGAAATCGACCCCCGGCACCTGAGGCTTCTCTTGCGAAAAGAGCTGTGACTGTACCCGCTCCGCCAGCTCCATTTGCTGCCGCAGCCGGGCTTTGTCCAGGCTGTCCTGGTAGGAGATGACGTTTTCTACCTGCGCGCCCGCGTATTCAGCAATGATGCGTGCCAGTTTAATGTCTGGCGTGGTGAAGGCACCTTCTACTTTGTTTACCATGCCGATAACGGCCGTTTTGGCAAAGCGCACATCCACCGGCACCATCAAAATATTCTCGATACCGGGGTGACTTTCTACCTCGCGCAGACACAAAAAATCGGCTCGTGAGCGGCTCAGTTTGGAAAGGAAACTCGTCACGTCAGCTTTGCCCAGCAGGACCGCCGGGTGCTGGTAGAAGAGCAGTTGGCCGCTGTTCAGTTCCAGCCAGATGAAGGTGCTTTCTGTGCTCATCAAATCGGCCGATTTGGCCAGCAGCGCCTCCAGCATTTCTTCCATGTCCAGGTAGCTGCGGGTGGTCTGGGTCAGCTGGTAGAGCGCCCAAAATTGGTCCTGCGTATCAACCAAAACGGCCGCAACGCTGTTTAGCTCCTGTTCTTGCTGCACCATGGCCTCAATGACCTGCCTTTCAACGGCCAGCATTTGCCGGGCTTCTTCGGAATGAAGGCCACCCACGTGCAGTTCGCCCAGGTAAACATCGTTAACAACAATCGGTGCAGTAAGAGCGGCCGTATCGCTCGGAAGATAGGTGGGCCAGCTGGCCAGGACCTGGCCGCCGCTTACCACGGCAAAAAAGGTGGCCCCGGCATCCAGCCATGCCTCGGCCAACTTATTAAAAATCGGACGCCGATTGACAAGAATGGTTTCTAACACAAGCACACGCTGGGCTACAGGGCAAAAGCCGCGATGGCATCTTCTTCAGCCGGGAAAATTTCGAAGAATTTATCCAGGCGGGTCAGCTCAAAAATAATGCGCACCGGCTGCTGTAAGCCACAAATGTACAGATCGCCATCCTGCATTCTGGACTGCTTGGTGCCTTGAACCAGCGTGGAAAGCCCGGTTGAATCAACGAAGCTCACTTTTTCCAGATTCACCACAACTTTGGCCGGTGCTTGGGCGGTGGCCGAATCGATGTGCTGCAAAACAGAACTGGCCGTTGCGGTGTCGAATCGACCGGCTAATTCCAAAATCTGAATATCATTTATTTGTCTTGCTGTAATTTGCATACTTCTCGTCCTTAGGGTTTGCCCCTTTTATTTAGGTGTTGTAGACGGGCAAACCTTGCGGATGCGTTTTTTGGGGTAGCTGTTGGTAAACGCATCCTTCGTTCCATGCCCCAGGTAGTTATTGTGGGTGGGGACTGCTTACCTGTTGTCTGTGACGCCACCAGGCTGGCACAGTTTGTTTAAGAATTTTGAGGTCGCCGCGCCAGGTGTGGGTGGCGGTGTAGTAGGTGTCGGCGACCAGGGTGCTTTCGATGCCGCCTACTTCTTGTGGCTGCACAAACCATAAACCGGTAAAACCCGCTTTTCGCTCAAAGCGCTTCTGCTGCCACTCTTCCTGAATGTGCTGTGTTTCTGCTTCGGTCAGGGGTTTCACGCCAACCAGCGCCAGCTCCCCTTTGATGACGTTCCACAGCTGGGGCAGCCGATGAAAATGCCAACGGGTCAGCCAACGGCCGTATCCCGTCAATTCGCCCTGTTTGTTCCGGGTAGCAAATTCCCACAGGTAAAGTGGCTTGGGTGTAAAGCTGCTGTTGCGCCAGGATGATTGTACATCCGAATGGTAGTAGGTGATCCTGGTTAAAACTTTACGCTGAATGAGCCAGGTTAGCAAGCCAATGAGCCCCATAAACCAGCTCAGCCCCAGCAGCAGGGTAATGGCCGCCCCTTTTTCCAGCAGCTGAAACAACCCCGTGTCGGAAACGGTTTGGAAGGCGCGGCCTATCAAAAACTGGTCGGTAACTTGCACCGCTTCGCCGGTGGCAATGTCGACCACCTGGCCTTTGTTGACCAACCGGTTTTCTAAATTGACCAGCTGGCCTACGTAGGTGCCGTTGAAGACGGCCGTATTCAGAATCGTCGCTTCTTCGTCAACAATCACGTTGTTACCAATAACGGCCGTTGGCCCCAGCTGCACGCCCGCGCCAATGTAGCAGTTGTCGCCCACCACCACCGGCGGCTGGAAGCGCACATTGGGATGAATCACCGTGTTGCGGCCAATCCAGATGCCCTCGGCCACTTTGCGGCTGTGCTGCCAGGTAGATTGCAAAGTGGGCTGCTTTTCGGGCAGGGTCAGGGCCGCCCCGTCAGGGCTGGTCCCGTTTTGCAGCAGCGATCTTTGAAAATCCTGGTAAGCCGTGAATGACGTTAGCGGATTCCAATACGCCTGGCTCTCGCAAGCGCAGACGATGACCCCTTTTTCCAGCAGCTGCGGAATGAGCTGGCTGTGAATGTCCACATGTTTGCCCGCCGGAATGCGGGCAATAATCTCCGGGCTGAGCAGGTATAAGCCGGTGTCGTAGCAGGAACGGCCGTTTTCAACCACCGTCCCCTCGGCGCAGACACGCCCTGCTGGATCCACCAGCACCTTGTTGCTGCCAGCCGCACCATCCTGGCTAACCAGCATCGTCAGGCAGGCTCCGTGCGCCTGGTGAAACGCCACCAGCTGCTCAACGTCGAAATCAATCACCGTGTCACCTGGCACCACCAGCAGCAAATCATTCCCGACCACCGAAGCTGCTTGCCATACCGCGCCGCCGTTGCCTAACGGCTTACGCTGTAGCAAATAATCCAGCTTCACCCCCCACCGTTCGCCTTTACCCAGGTAAGACTCAATATGGCCAGCTTCGTTGTACAGGGCAACCAGGATCTGTTTTTGGTTTTGCCGGGCCAGCAGTTCCAGCGGGTAAAGCAGCAGCGGTCGGTTGGCCACGGGCAGCAACGGCGTTGGCACCATGTTTGTCACGGGCTGCAATTTGTCGGATTCGCCTGTGGCTAAAAGTAAGATTTGCACTGCCTGTTTCCTCTTTTTCGTACCAGGTGCTTCGAAGTAAGCCAGTCGTAATTCTTCGGGTGGTTTGGTTACACCGATTCCAGCTGCCCCGTCGCCGCGGCAACATCTTTATAAAGCGAGAGAACTTTATCAAACCGAACCATCTGAATGACCCGGTTGACGTCCTCAGAGCAGTTGGCCAGGCGCACCTTGCCGTTTTGCTCTTCGGCCAGCCGCTGAATTTGGACCAGTGCGGCCAGCCCGGCGCTGGCCAGAAACACCGTCGCGGCAAAGTCCATGATGAGGAAAGGATTACGCCGCAGGTGGGCTTCACACTGCTCAATCAAGGAATTGGCCGTGTTGGCATCCAGCCGCCGCGCCACTTTAACAATTGTCCACTGCGCGGGGCTTGCCTCTGGAGCGGGTTTGGCTGCCGGACTGGGAAGCGTGGGGGCAACGGCCGTTGTCCCCACACCCGTGCCCCGTTCTTCGCGCAGGGTGGCAAAAGCCGCCTCAACCGAAGGCACCAGCACAAAAAACGAGGCCAGCTTGAGCACGTCCAGGGTTCGTTTGATGTTTTCCGGCACGTTGGCCAGCAGCACCTCACCCTGTTTGCTCCGGGCATCTTTGGTAAGGGCGACCAGGGAACCAACGGCCGTACTGTCCAAAAAGGTCACACTTTCCAGGTTGATGACCAGCGACGACACCTCGGCCAGCGCTTCTTGCCCGGTGCGGTACAAATCTTCGTGGTTTTGAATGGTAATTGGACCCTGGAGATCGATGACGGCCGTTTCCTGATCCACAACCATAAAACTTGACTTGGGCAAAATCAGCTCTGGTTGCTTACCGCTGCGCATCATCCACCACTGCCGGACAAAAAAATAGCCAAAGCTAAACAAATCCAGCACATAGCGACGCCATAACCGGCGTGGTTCCTGGGCCAGCCGAAACAGCCATTCCAGACCGTTTTTTTGCATCCACTGCGGCGCGCGTGATACGTAACCCGCAATAAAGTCCAGCGTCGCACCCACCCCAATCATCACCGGCACATTCACCTGGTGGCGGTACATACCAATCCACTTTTCCTGCTTCGGGTTCCCAAAGGCCACCAGCAAAATATCAGGCTTGGCTTGCCGAATGTCTTGCACCACCTGCGCATTCATTTCCAAAACGGAGCTGTAGGGCGGCGAATTTACCCCGGCAATCACCAGGGTGGGGAACTTTTCGCGCAAAATATCGGCCGCTTGCTGGGCAATGCCCGGTGCGGCCCCCAGCAAATACAGCGAGTACCCCTTCTGGGCCGCCCGTTCGGCCAACATGGGCACAATGTCTGAACCAGCCACCCGCTCTTCCATCGGCAGCCCCAACAGGCGCGATCCCCACACCAGCGGCATGCCATCGGGCATCAATAGGTCCGATTCCTGCAGCAAAAAGCGCAGCTCAGGGTCGGCCATGGCTTTAACAATAAAATCCGCATTCACCGTAGCGATCTGGTGGTTTTTGCCCGTAGCCCGGCCAATTTCGACAAATTCTTCCAGACGATCCAACGTTTCTTCCACGTTCAGATCATCAATGGGTATACCGGAAATGACGATTAATTTACGCATGAGATTGCTAATAAGCCCCCTTGCCCGTAATGACGGCGGGTATCGTCTTCACAAGGATCTCCAGGTCTTTCCACAAGCTCTGCTCCTGAATGTACTGCAGGTCGAGCTCGATCCAGCGCTTAAATTCCAGATCGCTCCGCCCGGAGACTTGCTGCAAGCCGGTAATGCCCGGAACCGCATCCAGACGCTGGAGGTAGTCAAACTGGTAGTAGGCCACCTCTTCGGGGACGGCCGGTCGAGGACCAACCAGGCTCATTTCGCCCTTTAAGACATTGATCAACTGAGGCAGTTCATCAATACTCAGCTTGCGAATAATGCGGCCCACCCGGGTGATACGCGGATCTTTGCGCATTTTGAATACAATTTCATCCGCCTCGTTGTTAGCCATCAGCTCTTTTTTGCGGGCGTCGGCGTCTATGTACATGGAGCGGAATTTGTAGCAGTAAAACGGCTTGCCCCAACGGCCGACTCTTACCTGCTTGTAAAAAATCGGTCCTGGCGAATCTAACTTGACGGCCAGCATAATAGGCAACGCTATCACCAGTGCCAAGGGGGAAACCAGCAGCACAACGGCCGTATCAAACAGGTGCTTCACCCGCTCCACAATCTTGTACCGAATCACCCGGCTAACCATCCGCATGCGCATGCGCCGAATAGAAAGCGAAGAAGTATAGGTCCGGTTGAGAAAAATCTCCGCCATTCGTGCGGCTTTTTTTTCTTCCGCAGATAAGTCTGTTGAGCTGTCGTTGGCGTTGTTATCCACAGAAATACCCTTTCGTTTAGCCAGGGAGTGATAGGGTGTTTGCATTGAGATCTGGTTGTCGACCATAAAACTAACCCTCATTCCGCGTAGTACGTACCCAACTTTGCTGCTCAAAGCCCAACAAAATGCGCACGTAATGCCAAATCTTCCACAGGATGTACCCCGGCGCATAAATAAAAACCCGGTAAACGGAGCGGGGGGCATTGACCATTTTTAGACCTGCCAGCAGATAAAAGGCCTGGCCAAATAAAGCCCCAACACTTAAAGCGAGGCTGAACTTGCGCAGGCTAAAGAATTTTGGCGCGGTAGCCTGTCCACTGCCCTGTGCTTCCACAAACCACCAAATCAAACTGCCAAATAATGAAATAACGGAGAGGCCAGCCAGCACAGAAAACGGTGGAATCAGATGCTCCATGATGGCATCCCACAGCACAAACGCCTTTTGGGGGTGACGTAAATGGTGCAGGGATGTGGTGAACAACTTAGGTACATACGTTTTTGCCATTTCCAGGCGGCCTTGCTCCCACCGTACATTTTGTGATCGGGCGTCTGTCAATTTATCTGGCATTTCGGCCTGAATTTCGGCGTCTGGGGCAAAGGTCACGCGCTCACCGGACAAAAGTAAGGCCATGTGCTGCTCAATATCTTCCGTGACGGAGGCTGACCAGGTGTGGCTTTTCATCACGTCGGCGGCAAAAACCATGCCGTTGCCTTTCAGCCCGGCCGAACCGCCCAAGACCATGCGTCCTTGCGGCCGTAGGTAGTGCAGCACCGCCAGGGCTGCATAGCGCAGCCCGGCGCTAAAGGAGCTTTCCGGGTTTTGCACGGCATAATACGCCTGGATCACACGCTCGCCATTGTTTAAGCGGGCATTCATCACGTCCAGAAAGTTGGGGGACACGACGGTGTCGGCATCAAAAATGACAATAGCATCGTGGGTGATGTTGTTTTGCCAGAGTTTTTCCAGCAGCCACTGCAGGGCATACCCTTTGCCTTTTTGCTCGGTGTTCCACCGTTCGTGCACGATGGCGTTGTGCTGCCGGGCGAATTCGGCCGTTTTGTCTGTGCAGTTATCGGCAATGACGTGAACTCTGTAGTGGGATTGGGGGTACGCCAGGGCTTGGAGGTTCACCAACAAACGAGGCAGCAATTTCTCCTCGTTGTGGGCGGGGATCAAAATTAAGAACTGGTTTAGCTTTTGGGGTGTGGCGGGTATAGAAGTGTGCTTTGGTGCTCGCCAGGCAGCCAGGGTTAACAGCAAAAGATATGATACAAAGAGCGTGATGGTGGACTGTATAACCAGCAGCCCAGCTTGCAGTAATGCGTTCATTTGTCGTGTGCCATTCCAACTTTATGGATTACAACCAATCTCATCTTTGCCGAAGATGAAGAAGATTAAAAGTAAATGCTTGATCTATGGCCTCTTGCCCAGGCCACACCATCCCTTAACAGGAGAGTTAGGAAATGACGCGATCGAAAAAATGCTGATAGTTCATTGGGGTCTCACTTGTTTAACCATGATGACCCTGGGGTTTTGTAGGGGAGATGATTTGTGGAGCGTACTTCATGCGCCAGGTAAGGAAAGCGGCTGGGAGATTTTTACAGGCTGCTCATCAAAAGCGGAAAAGCTTTATCGCTTATGCAGTACTCCCGCTTTTACTCTACTTACCGAAATTCACCAAATCCCTTTCACTTAAGAGTTGCTATCAACCCCTGTCTTCCTGCACCTTACACAAAGCACCATGAGATATCCTTAATACACCACATTATTGTGGAGTGAGCCTTACAACGTTGATTAAGAGTGATTGGTCAGTAAATTCCTTAATAATGTTGCGCCCGCTGGCAAGAACGAGATCCCTTTTTGCCAGCGAAACACAACACCGTTTGGCGTTTGGATGCTTAGGGTTCGTTCGTTAACAACTTTGGATATTGGGTAAAATAGCCGCCAATCAATTTAGCCAATTGGAGGCCATATGACTGTGATCCATCAATGTGAATGTGCGATTTGTCAGCAATCTGAATCT
>JADLAX010000036.1 GCA_020848035.1 Anaerolineae bacterium
CTCTGCTGCTGGCCACGCTGGCCGGTGTACCGCTGGGCGTGGCGCTGATCAATTGGGTGGATACGGCCGTTTTAACCACCACGTTGGGCATTTTGGTGCTGGGCTATGCGCTGTACGGCTTGCTCTCGCCCCGGCTGCCCACGCTGGAACATGTGGGCTGGGCCTACGGCTTTGGTGCGGTGGCGGGCGTGCTGGCGGGCGCGCTCAACAGCGCGGCTCCGGCGGTGGCGATGTACGGTTCGGCCCGCCGCTGGCCGCCCGACGTGTTTCGGACCAATTTGCAGGGCTACTTTTTGGTGGTGAATACGGCCGTTTTGCTGCTGCACGAGCTGGCGGGGAATTTAACGGCCGTTTTTTGGCGCAGTGCGCTCTGGGCTATCCCGGGCATGTTGGCCGGGTTCGGCTTTGGGCTTTGGCTGGCCCAACACATCCATCCGGCCCGCTTTACCCGGATGGTGCTGGTGCTCCTGCTTGCGCTCGGCCTAAATCTCATTTTTTAACGCTTGAAAGTACGGTGAACTGGTTTTGTAATAACACGATTCACCATACTTTTAACAGGCTTTTTGGGAGAGCTATGAACAAAATTACAGCAAATGAGCTAAAAACGCGCGGTGTGTCGATTTTGGAGGAACATCTGGCAGAAAATCCAGAAATTGTCATTACGGTGCGCGGTGAAGAAAAATATGTAGTGATGGAGATGGCCCAGTACGCATACCTGCGCGAGTGTGAGCTGGAAACCGCGCTGCACGAAGCACGCGCCGACTACCATGCCGGAAATCATGTGGCCGAAAGCGTGGATGAACACATCGAGCGGCTAAAAAACATCGAAGAATGAACTACAAGCTTGTCTACACTCAGTCGTTCAACAAACGTGCCGCAAAATTTTTAAAAAGACACCCAGAGCTAACCGGCCAATAGGAAAAAACGCTCAAGCTGCTGGAGCTGGACCCTTTTCACACATCCGCGGCTGCATCAGCTCAAAGGAAAACTGAAGGATTTAACGGCCGTTTCCAGCAATGTTTCGTACCCTATCACCCTGGAATTCTTCATGATCGACAACGTAATTGTTCTGGTAGATCTGATGACGTTTATTGATTTTCGAAAAAACCAGAACGGTCATTTATGTTAAAATACGTTGCATGTCCTTAGCAAAATATCCATGCGTGCTAGGCCAGAAATTAGGGAAAGAGGTGAAAAATTGATCAAATCAATTCTTTGGCTAATATGGGGAATTTTTGCTTGGGGGGAAAAAATACTTACTGAAATTAGTTTAGAATTAAAATCCTTACTCACCTTAAACCACAAGACAGTGAGCTTACCACAAGAAAAATTGAGCATCCTCAAAAATAAGTGGGGGAGCACTTCCGACAGTTTTTTTCAAAAATCCCGAACGTGGGCGTTAGCCCTAGAAAGCCCCAAAATGCAGAAGGAAAGGGAAAAATGGATAATCAAAGAACAAGGTCACATTACCCACCCTTCTCATTCAGTCTTAGAAGTTTACGAAACCCTTCGTTTACATATTTTTGTCAATAAATGGGAACCAGAAATTAAATCTATTTATTCCTCATTTGCTATCTTTGCATTGGTCAGCTCACTAATCATGCCTTACTCTCTACTATTAAGTAATTTGCTGCCTGCTTCATCTGGCCTGCCAGTAAAGGAATCCATCTTCAATCAAGTTCTCGTTGCCTTTGTAGCTGTGATTGTTCTTCTGATGGGATTATTTGTCTTTGTTTCTGTTCTTAGCCAACTTAAGGCGTGGAAATCAAAGCTTTGGCTAACAGCAATTGTTTTCATCTCATTTATTTATTGGGCAATTGAAACTTCAATCAGACTTCAAGAGACGCAAATTACTCTAACATCTTTTGTCGTATTAGGGATGCTTTGCCTTGCGGGGCTCACTTCCATGACAGCGTTGCTTGCTTACATCTTGCAATGGAAGTTTGTTTATGGGCTTTTACCAATCTCGAATTGGGCACTTCTGATGTCTTCTTCAAAAGACAAGCAAGAAAAAATCTTGCAAATAATAATGTGGCTCTTTTATCTTGCACCAAACCAAAAAGGTGAGCTTGGCTGGCAAACATCGTTTGAAGTTGACCTCCTTTATCAAATAGGAAGTTTGGAGAGAGAAGGCGCTGAGTGGAGAACAATTATTTTGGGTATCTTAGCATTAATTGGCCTCAACGGTATTAGTGACATCGTCAATTTACTGAGTTTGCCCAGTATGATAAATCTATTTAGTGAAGGCAGCATCATTAGAATCGTTCAGCAGCTTTTTTTAATTCATCCAGCTGCAATTCTTGTTCCAATGTTTATTTTTATGGTGGGTTGGGCAATTTTGTTAGAAATCTGGCTGAATGAACTTCCTAATCAAATCATCAGTTCAGCTTGTATTCAACTAAATCACCTTCTGCAAGACCTAAACAACAGCATTAGAAAACCATCAATTGAAAATTATCGTGTTGTAACAACACATGACCCTAGCTCTATTACAAAAGGTGCTTTTTGCTGGAATTTGATAGACAAAAGACAAATGAAAAATGGCAATTGGCGCTGTTTATTAAAAGCAAATCCATGGCTTAGCCTCAGAGGAAACCACTAACCCCGCAAAATCGGCCGCGTTAGGCAGGTGGCCCCACCCTCAGCTTTGAGCGAGATTTCGTCGCCGCGATAGGTTTGCACGCGGCAGCCCGCCGCCTCCAGCCGCTGCCGGGTGACGGGGTTGTGCTCCAGCATGACGCAGTTGCCCGGCGAGAGCGCCAGCACGTTGGGTCCCATTGTCAAAAATTCCTCATCCGGCACTTCCACCAGGCGGAAACCACGTGCCTTCAGCAGTTGGTAAAACGGCACCGGCAGCAGCGGCAGGTACACCACCGCCACATCCTCCGCCACCACGCTGATAAATGACATCAAATGCAGGCAGGCGGCTTCGCCCTGGTAATACGGCAGCGGCACGGGGATGATTTCCACGTCGGCGGGGACGGCCTGGCGCAGTTGGGCCAGCCCGGCGGCGTTGGTGCGGAAGCCCTGCCCCACCGCCAGCGTGTGCTCGTCCAGCCAGAGCAAATCGCCGCCCTCGGCGCGGGCGTCGCCGTGCAGCTGATAATGGATGGGGATGCCGAGCTTTTGGTAAACGGCCGTATGCCCCCCCTCCTCTCCCCGACGCAATTCTTTACCCATCTGCAAAATAATCGCCCCATCGTTGGTCACGATGCTGGGATCGTGCACAAAAATGGCGTCGGCGTGGTCGGGCAGCTCCACGTCGTGGTACACCACCTCGATCCCCTCGGCGCGCAGCAGGTTCACAAAAGCGTCGTGTTCGTTTTGCGCTTCGGGTAAGGACGGCCGTTCCGTATAATGCCACTTCTCAGGGTCAGCGTTACCAAAGGCAGTGGACGGCCGTTTCACCAACACCGTCTGCAAAGGGGCAATCATGCTCTGGCTGCCGTAACTTTTCGTCATTTTTTTCCTTTTTTTGCCACGAATTTCGCGAATTTTTTCGCGCTCATTCGCGAAATTCACGGCTGCTTATGTCAATAAATGGCTCAGGAAAGCGCGGGTACGCTCGTCCTCAGGATCGTTAAATAGTTTTGTCGGCGGGCCTTCTTCGATGAAACGGCCGTCGTGCATGTACAAAATGCGGTGGGCAAATCTGCGGGCAAAGCCCATCTCATGCGTCACCGTCAGCATCGTCATACCTTCTTCCACCAACTGCTGCATCACCGCCAGCACCTCGCCAATCAGCTCCGGGTCCAGCGCCGAGGTGGGTTCGTCGAACAGCATCACCTTGGGCTCCATGGCCAGGGCGCGGGCGATGGCCACCCGCTGCTGCTGCCCGCCAGACAGGCGCGAGGGGTACTGGTCCCGCTTGGCCGCCAGCCCCACCTTCTCCAAATTGTGCATGCCGAGTTCAACGGCCGTTTTCTTGGGCATTCCCTTCACCGTCACCGGCCCTTCGATCACGTTTTCCAGTGCCGTCATGTGGGCAAACAGGTTAAACGATTGAAACACCATGCCCGTTTTCAGACGCAGATCGTGAATTTGCTGCTGGTAATCACGCCCTTTGCCGCCCACTTCCACCGTCAGACCATCTACCTCAATCGAGCCAAACTCCGGCTGCTCCAAAAAGTTGATGCAGCGCAGCAGCGTACTTTTGCCCGATCCGCTGCGGCCGATGATGCAAATTACCTCGGCCGGAGCCACGTCAAAGGAAATATCCTTCAGCACGTGAATGTGGTCAAAATATTTGTTCAGTTTGGTCACGCGCACAATGGGAGTCATAACGTTCGCTCTCCCCGCGCCATGTGCGCCTCCACCCGCGCCTGGACGGCCGAAAAAATTATCGTAATGATCCAATAGAAAACGGCCGCAATCAACAGCGCCTCCAAATTGCGAAAGTTAGCCCGACCCACCTTCTGCGCCCGCCACAAAATTTCCCAGACAAACCCGGTCACCGAAATGAGCGACGTATCCTTCAACATGGCGATAAACTGGTTGCCAATCGGCGGGATCACCAGGCGGAACGCCTGCGGCAGCACAATGCGCTGCATAATTTGCCGCTGGGTCATGCCGATGGCCAGCGCCGCTTCCCGCTGCCCAATGCCCACCGACTGGATGCCCGCCCGCATGATCTCCGTCATGTACGCGCCGTAGTTCAACCCCAGCGCCAACACCCCGGCCCAAATGCCGGTGAGGGTGATCCCCAGCTGCGGCAGCGCCAGGAAAAAGAAGATGATTTGCAGCAGCAGCGGCGTGCCGCGAATGAGCGAAATGTAAAAGGTGGCCAGGGCATAGGCCGGCGGTGACTTGGATAACCGCCCCAGCGCCCCAAGCAGCGCCAGCACCGACGCCAGCGAGATGGACAAAATCGAGAGCAATATCGTCAGCCCCACGCCGCCAAATATGAAGGGCACGCGCTCCCAGATAAAGGCCCAGTCCAGGGCGATGGCGGAAAACTCCAGGCCGAAGACATTAATCTCCAGGCCGCTGAAGGCAAAAATAAGCACCGCCAACAGCAAGATGTAAGAAGCAGAAACGCCCAGACTAAAGCGCAGCTGCTTCTGGCGGCGCAGCTCCTGGATAATGCGAGCCTGGTTGGTGCTGTCGGGAAAATCGGCCGTTGTGCGCATCGCTGTTCTCCTAGAAATGGCCACAGAGGGCAGATAAATTTTGAGATTTTTCTGGCTTTTTGCGAATTCATGAGGTTTACAGCCATTGAAACGTGAAGCGTGAAACGTGACCCAAATAAATCACGTTTCACGTTTCACGCCCCACGCAAAATCCTAATCAATTCGTAAAACCACCTTTCTCTTTTCTCTCTGTGCCCTCTGTGGCAAAAATCTTATTGCGTTGGGTTCATCGTCAGGTCTTCACTGAACCACTTCATAGACAGCTCGGTCAGCGTGCCGTCCTCATGCATCTCGGCGATGATTTCGCTGACGCGCGCTACCAGCGTGTCATTGCTCAGCTCGCTGCTCTTGTCAAACGCCACGGCCAGGTTCTCCGAAAAGACCGGTGAACCGACCCGGTAAACCGGCACATCGCCGTCAATGGCCGCCTGCACCACCGTGTTGGACGTCAGGAAGACGGCAAACTCGTCGCGCCCGGCCTGAATTGATTGGAAGCAGTCGTTGTCTGTTTGCAGGGGCACAATCGTTACGTCGCTGGGTGGATCGGTGTAGAAGCTGCTGTCTGGCAGGCCAAGCGCGGCAATGTCACCGCTGAGCCAGGTCTCGTAGGTGGTAGACAGGCCGACACACACCGCCTGCCCATTCACGTCTTCCCACGACTCAATGCCCGAACCTTCGGCCGCAGCAAACTGGGCCGGGGTAAAGTAGTACGCGGGGTCGGCAAAGTCTAGCACCTGCTGCCGGGCCGTGGTGACGGTCATGGAGCCGACGCTCATGTCCCACTGGCCGCCCCAGTTCCCAGCAGTAATCACGTCCCAGTCGGGCGTGACAAACTCCACCTCCACGCCCAGCCGTTCGGCAATTTCGGTGGCCACGTCGATATCAAAGCCAATAAAGTTGCCGTTTTCGTCCAGGTAAGATTGGGGGGCATAGTTGGCATCGGTGGAAACGCGAATGGTGCCGCGCTCTTGAATGTCGCCCAGCAAATCATCGGCGCTGCTGCCACCGCAAGCGGCCGTAATCAAGGCAAGCACCACAAGCAACAAAGAGACAGATAAAAACTTCTTCATGAGTTTCTCCTCCAGATAATGTTCGGTTGTTTTCGGGGAAAAGGCTTGGTCTTCGGTAATTCGTATTCGGTATTCGGTAATTGATGGCCTTTACCGTTCACCGCTAACCGTTCACCGCTAACCATCTACAGGTGTTTACTAAACTTTGCTCATCGGGTTGTTGGGCGGGCCTCACCTCCTTGGGTTTGTTGGCTAAGGGCGTGGTACACCAGCGAATGAAAGTGATGGACGCCGTTTTCACGCTGCACGGAAAAACGGCCGACATCATAAGACCGCGACTGCAATCCCTTCTGCACCGTTTCGCAAATCACAATGTCTTCCTGCTGCACCTGGTCGCTAAAGGCAATCGAGTTTTGCATACTTTCCCAGCCGCCGCCGGTGCCTGGCTGTTCGAAGTACCACTCAAAAATCGTCAGCGTTTTGTCGTGCCCCAGCGGCAAAATGATGTTGATTTGCAGGTTGTCCGGGTAAAAATTGAGCATGAAGTTGGGGAAAACCCAGTAGTACAGCGCTTCCTCTTCGGCTTCGGTGCGCAAGAAGCGACGATCCCGGTCCAGCGCCTCTACGTCGCTGGCGGGGCGCATCGGGGCATGCTGCTTGGAGTAGGTGGCAAATGTTTCCACGCGGTACTGGTCGTAATCGATCTCGCGGAAGAGGCCGGGGTGGGCGATGGGGATGTGGTAGCCCTCCAGGTAGTTGTCGATGTACACTTTCCAGTTGCAGTTGATGAGGTAATCACGCCGCTCGATGAGGCTCATGCTGGTCATGGGGATGTTTTTGGCGGCCACTTCGCGCGCGATGCTGCCCAAAACGGTGTCCAGCGGCGGCGCGGTCGCATCCAGACAGGCCATGATAAACGGTCCCCACTCGGCGACGCGTACGGCCGTCAGACAAACATCCTCCTGTCGCCAGTTGGCTACACCCTCAAACTCAGGTGCGGTGCGCAAACGGCCGTCTAACCCATACGTCCAGCCATGATAACGGCACTGCAAGCTCTTGCGGTTGCCTTTGCCGCTGGCTACGGGACCGGCCCGGTGGCGGCAAACGTTGTAAAAACCGCGCAGTGCCCCGCTTTTGTCCCGGGTAATCACCAGCGGTTCCCCGGCCAGTTCACAGGTAAAAAAGTCGCCTGGACGCCGCACCATGTCGGCACGGCCCACGGGCTGCCACGTTTTGGCAAAAATCAGGTCGGTTTCCAGGGACAAAAAGGCGGGGTCGGTGTACCAGCGGGCGGGCAGGGTGCCAGCCTGAGCCAGATCGGGGGTGAAGGCGTAGTCGCTT
This sequence comes from Anaerolineae bacterium, assembly GCA_020848035.1. GTDB lineage: Bacteria > Chloroflexota > Anaerolineae > Promineifilales > Promineifilaceae > Leptofilum. The sequence goes on from JADLAX010000036.1 coordinate 7,481, forward strand.
AAATCAAGGGCTGTAGCAGCTTTCATTCAGCCTCTCTCCACGTTGTTGAGTGTACAGCGGTTGTGCGGGTTGGGCCGATTGGCGCAATTTTGCGGTACAATCGAGCCTATCTATTAGACTTGTTCCTCAATAAAATTTAGAAAGAAATGGGACACAGATAAACGCAGATTTTCACAGATAAGAACAAAAATCTGCGTTTATCTGTGTAAATCTGTGTCCTAAATTCTTCATTTCTTTAATCAGGAACAACTCTATTGTCCATTATGCCATGAGAGCCCCAGATGGGGTAGAAAATCATTCAGGCAGCCAATTTTGAGGATTTTATGCAGCAACAACCCATGGAAAAAATCATGGCGGAAGCTAAAACGATTGCCGTTGTTGGCTTCTCGTCTCAGCCAAGCAAGGCCGGATATTACGTGCCCGCTTATTTAAAGGAACAGGGCTACCGGATCATTCCGGTGAATCCAAACTTAAGCGAGGGGTTGGGCGAAACGGCCGTTCCTACCCTCCGCGCCATTGCCGAACCGGTTGACCTGGTGCTCATCTTTCAGCGCAGCGAAAATGTGCCGCCGTTTGTCGATGAAGCGATTGAAATTGGGGCCAAAGCGGTGTGGATGCAGCTGGGCATTGCGAATGAAACGGCCGCTGCCAAAGCGCGCGCCGCCGGGCTAGACGTGGTGCAAAACGCCTGCCTGCTGGTAGAGCATCGGCGCTGGGCGGCATGATCTCATTTTCTCGGAAACTGCCCGCAGCCAGCCGGCCATTCCAAGTAGTTAAAAAGTTTGGCTTATCGCCAAATAGTGTGCTAAGCGGGAAAAGCCCAGTTCAGCTAAAATCTGAAGTTTAAAATTGTCGAAGTTATGGAATAGAATGAAAAGGGGTCGTTTTTTGCGGCCAGTTCATAATCCCGTAGCACTTTTCAGGCACTGGTTTTCTCTGGAGAGTCATTGGGTCTCGTTTTGGCGTGACCAGATATTAATTGGGATAACCCTCCCAAGAGGGATTTAGACACTAAACCCCAAACCACCATGATGACGGTAATCGTAGTCGGAACGGCCGTGTTTACCTCAGAGGGGTCGAAGCCAGATAACCGCAAATCATCCACGGAACACACCGCTATTTTTGTTAGCTCAACTTCCGAAGGAAAATCAGAATCTTCTCGGTGGAATTCCGAAGCCTTAAAATTTGTCACGGTGTACGCTACTTTGGCATGCAGTTGTATAGTTTCCAGGCTCTAGTGGACTTCATGAAGAGGGACAACAACCCTGGGCGCGCCTGACACGTGAGCCTCCATTCTGATGGAGGTAGCGGATGTCGTCAAAGATTCAGAGTAGTGTCGTTTATTTTGTTGTTAGTTGTGTCCTGTTGCTTGGCTTGCTGGCAGCCCCAACTCCCCCGAATACCTTGGGGGATTGTTCCTTGCAAACGGCCACCTGTACAGGTTAAGCCTTTATGGAATTGGCAGAAAGTTTTTCCAAATAAAGTAGCGCGTAATCTGCCAATTACTGGAGTGAACCGCACAAAAATGGCGCTTTTTTCTTCCAAAAACCTTGTGCGGTTTACTTAAACAAGATGTGCCGTTGGCGATTCACTAACCGCTGGTTGTGGCAGATTGAGCCGCAGCGGCACATCTTGCCTGC
>JADLAX010000037.1 GCA_020848035.1 Anaerolineae bacterium
ATCGAATTTTTTAACATTGACGAAAATGACGTCTTCTTTCTCTGAAAATCAGATCTAACTTGCATTTCTGGACGCAACTTTGTGCTTTACTTCCATCGTCCAGAATATTTTTCGGATAGGTTCTAAACCAACAAAAGGTCCAAGAAGGAGAACTTTTATGTCCCAAGTTGACGAAAAAACTACCACAACCGGGACGGTGGACGCAGTCGACAGCAATCGTCGTAACTTCCTGCTCACGCTATTTGGCACAGCCGGATTGGCTGCCATTGCCGCCACCCCGGCCGGTAAAATGCTGGAAGATAGTGGGGATGTTTCCGTCTTCACCATCGCCCAACAAACCGGCCTTGTTCCCGAAATTGACGCCGACGCCGATGTTATTACCCGCATGAATGGTGATTTAGCCCGCGCCCTGCAAAAGATGCCTGGTGAACGCCGCTGGGTCATGGTTATCGACCTGCGCAAGTGTGTGGGCTGCCACGCCTGTACGATCGCCTGCGTGGCCGAGAATAAGCTGCCGCCCGGCGTTGTGTACCGCCCCGTCTTGGAAGAAGAGTGGGGCGTCTATCCCAATGTCGGACGCCGCTTTGTGCCACGGCCCTGCATGCAGTGCGAAAATCCTCCCTGCGTGCCCGTCTGCCCCGTTGGCGCCACCTACACCAACGAAGAAGGTATCGTCGAGATGAATTACGAGCGCTGCATCGGTTGCCGCTACTGCATCACCGCCTGCCCCTACTCGGCGCGCACCTCCGACTTTGGCTTTACCTACACGGAAGGCACCCCCATCGCCGAAGGACTGATCATGGGCCAATCTATCGCCGATGATTATGAACGGGCCAGCAACTTTGAGTACGGCAAGCAATATGCCCGCCCCGAAGGCAAGCGCAGTTCCCCCATTGGCAACGCGCGCAAATGCCACTTCTGTCAGCACCGCATCAAAGAAGGCATCCTGCCCGCTTGCGTCACGACCTGCATTGGCCGAGCCACCTACTTTGGCGACGCCAACGACTCAGAGGCACTGGTTACGGAGCTAATTGCCAGCCCCAATGTAATGCGGCTCAAAGAGGAACTTGGCACCGAACCACGGGTGTACTACCTGTCTTAGGAGGAAATCATGGCTCAAACAACTGTTACGACAAAAACGGAACGCCGCCCTCGATTTGTCTGGCGCAATACAGACACCTTTTGGGTTCTTGGCGCAGTTCTAATGATTATTGGCGCGTTTGGCATGGCCCAACGCATGACGCAAGGTTTGGCGCCAACCTCCCTGGGCAGCTACGTTCCCTGGGGTTTGTGGGTTGGTTTTTATGATTATCTGGTCTGGCTGGAAGTGGGCAGCTTGCTTGTCTTTACCAGCCTGCTTTATCTAGTTGGTTTTAAGCGGTTGGCCCGCATCAAACCATTGGCGCTGTTTACCGGCTTCGTGGTATTGATGATGGCCCTCCTGGTCGTTCTGCTTGACCTGGGCCAGGCGATGCGCTTCTGGCATGTTCTCATTTATCCCACCTTCAGCTCGATGATTAGCTGGATGGTCTGGCTGCACATCCTCTACATGCTGGTGCTGGTCTCTGAACTGGCGCTGGTTTTGGGCTTTGTGAAAGTGGTCGACGCTCGCAAAGATCAGCTCCTGAAAATATTAGCCTACCTTACCCTACCGATGGGGTTGGGGCTGATTATTGTGAGTGGCTCAGTGTTTGGCGTGGTGGCAGCACGGCCGTTGTGGAGCACTTCCTCCCTGCCGCTGATGTTCCTTGTCTCGGCCCTGGCAGCGGGCAGCGGTCTACTTTTGCTCCTGGTCGTCCTCTTTTGGCCAGAAAAGAAATCTCCCGAGTACGTCGAAGTGGTAAGCCGGCTTAGCCGTATCACTGCCTGGTTCTTATTGGCGGGCGTCTTTGCCGCCAGCATCATTGGCTTTACGGCGCTCTATCAGGGCGACGACCCAGCCAAAGCGACTGCCATGCAGCTTATTCTTACCGGGCCTTTCTGGTGGAGCTTCTGGATTATCCACGTGCTCTTGGGCGTGTTCATTCCCATTTTGCTGCTTTTCCTGCGTGGCCATCAACCCAAATGGGCCGGAGTTGGCGCTTTCCTGGCGGTTATCACCTTCGTCGCCGTGACCCTGAATGTGGTTATCCCCGTGCTGGCCACGCCAGAGCTGGAAGGGTTGGCTACCGCTTTTCACCATGCCAAGCTGAACTTTAATTACGTGCCCAACACAATGGAATGGCTGACGATCCTCTTTGTCTTTGGTCTCGGCGGCGTCTTCTATGGCCTTGGCCTCCGCTGGCTACCCATCCTGGAGAAGAAGAACTGACAGGGAAGAAAAAAGAACGTAGAGTTTCTCCCTTCTGCCTTCTACCTTCTTCCCTGATTAAAAGGTGTTACGATGACTAAAAACGGAAACAACCAACAACCTGAACAACCAACCGCCTGCGGCCTGACGCGGCGTGATTTTCTAAAGATGTCAGCAGCTACCGGTGGGGCAGCGGCCGTTCTTGGCGGCATGGCTGGCTTTTCAAAATTGATGGCCCAAAGCGAAGGGGCCAATACCATTGCCCTACATGACCCGGCCAACCAGATTTACACTGTCTGCTTGCAGTGCAACACCGGCTGCGGCATCAAGGTCAAGCTGCTGGACGGCGTGGCGGCCAAAATTGACGGCAACCCGTACAGTCCATGGAACCTATGGCCTCATCTGCCATATGAAACCCCTGTCAGTGAGATGGGTGGTGTGGAAGGGGCTCTGTGCCCTAAAGGGCAATCGGGCCTACAGTCGGCCTATGATCCGTACCGAATCATGAGTGTACTAAAGCGCAAGCCAGGCACCAAGCGCGGCGAAGGGCAGTGGGAAACCATCACCTTCGACAAGGCGATTGACGAAGTGGTCAATGGCGGCAACCTGTTTGGCGAGGGGCGGGTGGATGGCTTCAAAGACCTCTACGCCCTCAGCGACCCTGACGTCGCCAAGGCGATGGCGGACGCGATCAAGAAGATTTGGGATGAAAAAGACGCTGATGCTAAACAAGCGCTGGTTGAGGAATTCAAAACGACCTTTGCCGACCACCTGGACACGTTGATTGACCCGGACCATCCCGATTTGGGTCCGAAGAATAACCAGTTTGCCTTTGTGTGGGGGCGGCTGAAGAACGGCCGTGGCGACCTCTTCAAACGGTTTGTCGGCGACAGCTTCGGCTCGATCAACGCCAACGGCCACACGACCGTCTGCCAGGGGTCGCTCTACTTCACCGGCAAGGCGATGAGTGAACAGTTTGATCCAGCCACCGGCAAATTCAGCGGCGGTTCCAAGTTTTACTGGCAAACCGACACAGCCAACAGCGACTTTGTCATCTATGTGGGCGCGAATATGTTTGAGGCCAACTATGGCCCGCCGCAGCGCGTGCCGAAAATGACCCAAGGCATTGTCGATGGCAAGCGGTACGCCGTGGTAGATCCCCGCTTCAGCAAAGCGGCTTCCAAAGCGTGGAAATGGATTCCCATTAAGCCGGGTGAAGATGCCGCGCTAGCTCTGGCGATGATTCAATGGGTGGTCGATAACGGCCGTTTCAACGCCCAATTCATCCGCAACGCCAACAAAGCCGCCGCCAACGCCCAGGGTGAAGCCACCTGGACCACCGGCCCCTGGCTGGTCAAAATCAAAGACGGGCTGCCTGGTAAGTTCCTGCGCGGCGCAGATTTGGAACTGACCACCACCCGCACCGAAACCGACGAAGAAGGCAAAGAAATCACCATCTACACCGACCTTGACGGCACAGACTACACCTTCGACCCCTTCGTGGCTCTGGCCGATGGCGAACCGGTTCTCTTTGATCCCAACAGCACAGACGTACCTGCCTATGGCGATTCTTTTGTAGATACCACCCTCAACGGCGTTACCGTTAAAAGCGGTCTGCAAATCATCTATGAAGAAGCTACCTCACGCACCATTGCCGAGTGGGCCGAGATCGCCGACATCAGCGAGCAAGACATTGTGGCGTTGGCACGCGAATTCACCAGCCACGGTACCCGCGCCTGCGCCGACCTGCATCGCGGCGTTTCGCAGCATACCAATGGTTTCTACAACGTCATGGCCTGGTACACCCTCAACTGCCTCATCGGCAACGTGGACCATGTGGGCGGCATGATCAAAGGCACCACCTACGACTACACTGGAGCAAAGGCCAAAGGCCCGTTCGACCTGGGCAAGATGACCAACGGCAAGAACACCAAATTGGGTATAGACATTCTGCGCACGACAACGACATATGAGAAGTCTACGTTGTTTGCGGAGTATCCGGCGCAACGGCCGTGGTTCCCCCTGGCTACCGACCTTTACCAGGAAGACGTGGCCTCAATGGACAGCATGTACCCCTACCAGGTGAAGATCGCCATGTTCTACATGAGCGCCATCAACTATGCGCTGCCCGCGGCCCACAAAGTTATCGAAACCCTAGCAGACCCGAATAAAATTCCACTCATCATCACCAGCGATATTCTGGTGGGCGAAACTTCCACCTATGCCGACTACATCTTCCCCGACCTCTCCTTCCTGGAGCGGTGGGAACTGCACGGCACGCATCCGTCCGTCCCCTGGAAGGTGGAAAATGTGCGTAATCCCGCCATCAGCATTCCTGGCTGGCCCACCGTCACTGTCTATGGTGAAGAGATTCCCATGAGTGCCGAAGCGATGATGATGGCGATTGCTGAAAAGCTGGATCTGCCCGGTTTTGGCCCCGATGGGCTGGGCGAGGGCGTCCCCTTTACCCGGCCAGAACATCTTTACCTGAAGCAGGTGGCCAACATCGCCTTTGGCGAAAAGGAAGACGGCAGCGACAACGTGCCGGAAGCCGACGACGAGGAACTGCGCCTCTTCCGCGAGGCGCGACGCCATCTACCCAAGTCGGTTTACGATGAAGCGACCTGGAAAGAAGCAGTGGGCAACGATGATAGCCTGTGGCGCAAAGTGGTGTACGTGATGAATCGCGGCGGCCGTTACCAGGCTCACGCCAAAGCGTACAAAAGTGACCCCACCACCGGGGCGATGAACGTGCTGGTGAGCAATGCCTACGGCAAGCAGCTGAATCTGTACCAGGAAAAGACGGCAACCAGCATCAACACCATGACGGGTAAACCGTTTGCTGGCTATGCCGTTTACTTGGAACCCGGTCTCTCCTCGGTGGGCGAGAAAATCGAGGACGCAGGCTACGACCTGCATCTGATCACTCACAAAGAGATCACCATGACCAAGGCACGGACGATGAGCAACTACTGGCTGCTGGCCATATTGCCCGAAAATCCGGTGCTGATGAACGCCAGCGACGCCGCCCGCCTGGGCCTTCAAGATGGTGATCAAGTCAAAGTCGTCTCCGCCAGCAACCCGGATGGCGTCTGGGATTTGCAGGATGGCACACAGAAACCCATGGTCAGCAAACTGAAGGTGACGCAGGGAATGCGGCCGGGCGTGGTTTCTTTTGCCCTGGGGTTTGGCCATTGGGCCAGCGGCGCAAGGGAGATCAGCATTAATGGCACAATAATTGCCGGAGATGAACGGCGCGGCACGGGTGTGCACGCCAACGCCGCGATGCGTGTCGATCCACACCTGGGTAATGTAACGCTGCAAGACCTAGCTGGGGGTAGCGCGGTGTTCTATGATACCAAGGTGAAGGTAGTTAAAGCGTAAGACACTTTGTGGCTGACAGGCGCTTGAATCAACCAGGCGCCTGTCACCTCTAACCGTGACAGGGTGAAAAGATGATAGGACCATTGGGAACGACAGAATTACTCATCATTTTGGTTGTCGTTGTGCTCCTGTTTGGCGTAGGCCGCATTGGCAAGATAGGCCACGAATTAGGCGCCGGGATCCGCGCCTTCAAACAAGGTTTGCAAACTAGCAAATCTGAAGTTCAGGAACAGGCTGAGTGATGCAAACGTTGCAAGCTATTCTAGAGATTTCATCGGCCCAGCATAAACACTTGTGCCCAAGGCAGGTGTTGGGAGCGCGTATCGGGCTGGCGGGAGCGGCGGCGTTAGGGTTAGATGCCCCACGCAGCGACAAACGGTTGCTCATCTTTGTGGAGACAGACGGCTGTTTTGCCGATGGCGTAGCGGCGGCAACGGGCTGCACCATGGGCCACCGAACGCTGCGGCTGGCCGATTACGGCAAGATTGCGGCGACCTTTGTGGATGTGAAGACGGAAACGGCCGTACGCATCGCCCCCCAGCTAGACATCCGCCATAAAGCCCATGCCTACGCTCCCGACGAGACAAAGCACTACTATGCCCAGCTCGTTGGCTATCAGCAAATGCCCGATGAGGAACTGCTGACCGTCCAGCCCGTGCGCCTGACTACTTCCGTGAAACAGGTTGTTAGCCGCAATGGCGTGCGGGTGAACTGCGCTCACTGCGGTGAAGAAATCATCAACGAGCGTGAAATTATTATTGATGGTCAGCCTGTTTGTGTCAGCTGCACTGGTTCGGCCTACTTCGAACCAGAGGAGTTGCGGTTTTTTGTAGTTCACCATCACAATTCCCAGCCTGGCATCCCCGTGCTAAAATAAGTAAAACCTGTTGAAAAAAGGAAAGCGATTATGTCAGACAAGCCAAAAGCCCATCAGCAGTTTTTAGAGGAATTCCCGGCCGTGGCCGCGGCTTATGAACAAATGGCTACGGCCGTACATGAGAACGGTCCGCTAGACAATAAGACCCGGCAGCTGGTCAAGTTGGCCCTGGCGATTGGCCTCGGGCACGAAGGTGCTGTTCATGCCCACACGCGCCGCGCTCTGGCCGACGGTATCACCCCTGCGGAAATCAAGCATGTCGTTACCCTGGCCGTCACCACCTTGGGCATGCCCAATACAGTGGCGGTATATACCTGGGTGAATGACATTTTGGATGGTTAATTGTTATCGGAAAATAGTTAATGCGCATCAACTCTTAGCATTAATCATTTACCGTACACCATTTTTATGCGCTACCTCCTGCTATTCATCATCTTCCTGTTCTTCACTGGCTGTACGGTTCCACCAGCTAAAGCCTCTGTGAATTTGTCTGATTTGCAACCACTGCCGGAAGTCTCAGCAACGGCCGTTAAACCCCTGCGTGTTGCCGTTGCCGCCATCATCTCCCCCAAGGGCACCGTGGACAGCTACGGGCCATTACTGGACTACCTGGAAGCAGAGCTGGATCGCCCGGTTGAGTTAGTGCAGCGGCGTACTTATGGTGAAGTCAACGACCTGGTTCAAAGCGGTGCCGTCGATCTTGCATTTGTCTGCACCAGTGCCTACATTGTTGGCCACCGCGAGTTTGATATGCAGCTGCTGGCCGCGCCGCAGGTAATGGGGGATACCGTCTATCATTCGCTGCTGATTGTGCCTGCCGACAGCCCGGCACAAAGCATGGCCGATTTGCGCAACCGTGTCTTTGCCTTCACCGATCCCATCTCGACCAGCGGGCGCAACTACCCCATCTGGTTAGTCAATCAGCTAGAGGAAACGCCAGAAAGCTTCTTCGGCCGCACCTTCTATACTTATAGCCACGATGATGCCATTCGCGCCGTAGCCAACCATGTTGCTGATGGGGCCGCAGTAGACAGCCTGGTTTACGCCTACGCCCTGGAACGAGAGCCGGAACTGGCACAAAAAACACGCGTCATTCATACCTCGCCTGCTTTTGGCATTCCGCCCGTCGTCGTTAGCGCTTCGGCCCGGCCACAACTGGTGGCCGATTTACAAGACGCTCTGCTGCGCATGAATGAAACGGCCGTTGGTCGTGCCGCCCTGCAAGCCGCCGGCATGGATGGTTTTGTCTTGATTGATGATGCAGAATATGAGTCGGTGCGGGAATTGGAAACGGCCGTTAACGGTGACCCGTAATCGGTAATCCAATGCCTATTAACCATTCACCATTCACAACCCACAATTCGCAATTTTTCACTCACTTTTGGCGCTTTGCCGGATCGTTCAGCGTACGCACCAAAATTATGGGCATTGTGCTGGCATTGGTGGTGTTGCTGGGCGTGGGCATTACCGTGCAGGTACGGGGTGTCCTTACTCAGGCGCTGGAGCAGCGGCTGCAAGAGCAAAGCATTTCTGTCGCCCGTGACGTAGCCGCCCGCGCCACTGATCTGATTTTGATCAACGATCTTTTTTCCCTCCACCAACTTCTGGTAGAAACTCAGATAAACAATCCCGACGTGCGCTACGCTTTTGTGATTGATCCCAACGGCACGGTTTTGGCTCACACTTTTGGTCCCGGCTTTCCGCGTGATTTGCTGGCCATCAATTCGGTGCTGCCCACCGACCATCATCAAACAGTTTTGCTAGAGAGCGATGAGGGACCGGTGTGGGATACGGCCGTACCAATATTCGACGGGCAGGCAGGTGTGGCACGGGTCGGTTTGTCTGAGGAAAGTATGCTGGCCACCGTTTCTGCCCTGACCGGGCAGATGCTGTTGACTACCGTTATGGTTTCTGCTGTTGGTATTGCTGCTGCCACATTGCTTACCTGGGTTGTGACCCGACCGATTATTGATCTTAAACGCGCTGCCGAGGCTGTGGGCCAAGGAGACTTTCAGCAGCATGTCACGCCGTGGGCCGGTGATGAAATCGGGGAACTGGCCGAGTCATTTAATGTCATGACCGCCGACCTGGCTCAGGCAGAGCAAGAGCGAGTTGAGCGAGAGCATCTACGCAGCCAGCTGCTGGAAAAAGTGATTACCGCGCAGGAAGAAGAGCGCCGTCGCATCGCCCGCGAACTGCACGATGAAACGGGCCAGGCACTGACTTCGTTGATGGTGCGCTTACAGATGGTCAATCAACAGTGCCCACTACCAGATATCAAAACGCAACTGGATGAGATACGCGGCCTGGTTGCACATACTTTAGACGAGGTGCACAATCTGTCTGTGGAGCTGCGTCCCAGCGTGCTGGATGACTTGGGTCTGGAGGCAGCGCTGTCCCGCTACGTGCATGATTACCAAAATCGCTTTCCCCTGGAAGTGGACCTGGTGGTCATTGGGCTGGAAGAACGGCTGCCGCCACCAGTGGAAACGGCCGTCTATCGTATCATTCAAGAGAGCCTGACCAACATCGCTCGCCACGCCCACGCTACGACCGCCAGCATCCTGGTGGAACAACGCAACGGCCGTCTTCGCGCCATTATTGAAGATAATGGTGTGGGATTTATGCGAGGGGTTGGGAACCAAAACGGCCGTCTTGGGCTGTACGGCATGCGTGAACGGGCTGAGCTGCTAAATGGAACCTTGACCATCGAGGCCGAACCAGGGCAGGGAACCAGCATTTTTGTGGAGGTGCCGCTGTGACCCCTATTCGCATTGTGCTGGCCGACGACCACGCCGTGCTGCGGACTGGTCTGGCTGCCCTGCTCAACGCTCGCAGCGACATGACTGTTGTTGGTGAAGCGGCCGACGGCGCGGAGCTTCTGACCCTGGCCAATGAGACCAAACCGGATGTAATTCTACTGGATTTAACGATGCCTCGTTTGGGCGGACTGGATGTGCTGCCCTTGCTGCGTCAGCATGTGCCCACGGCTCGCGTGCTCATTCTCACCATGCATCACGACGAGAGCTACTTGCGGCAGGCGCTCAAAAACGGTGCCGTGGGTTACATGCTAAAAAAGGCGGCCGACGTGGAGCTAATTGCCGCCATTCAAGCTGTAATGCGTGACGATGTCTACGTCCATCCTTCCATGACCCGTGCCCTGTTGGACGATATCGTGCCGGAAGAAACAGGCGCGTCCCCTGACGACGCAGGGCTGTGGGCAACCCTCAGCGAACGAGAGCAGGAAGTGCTGCGCCTGGTGGCTTTGGGCCATACGAGCAAAGAGATCGCCGACACGCTATCGGTCAGTGCCAAAACGGTAGATACGTACCGCTCACGGGGGATGGAAAAGCTGGAATTGCGCAGCCGGGCAGCGTTGGTGCGCTTTGCTCTGGCCAACGGGTTGCTGGAGTAACGCCTCGCGCAGAAGTAGCTGATATCTGATGTTAACCTTTGCCCTGGCGCAGCATCTCGGCAAATTCGTCGGGCATCTCGGTAGCCTCAATCGCCTGCGCCGCTTTTTCCACATCATACGGCACGCGGATGAACTCAACGGATAAGTTTTTCCCTTCAACCGACAGCACCAGGTAACATGCACGTGGATCGCTATCCTTAGGCTTGCCCACGCTGCCCGCATTGATCACGTGACGGCCGCTGCCCAGTACCCGGTGGTAAGGCAAATGGGTATGGCCACATACCAGGACGTCGGCTTCCACCATGTCCAGCAGCCGCTCCAGGCTGGCTTCGGGCCGATCCTCATACAAATACTCGTTGATCTTACGGGGGCTGCCGTGAACCAGGGCCACTTTCAAATCCCCTAATTGAAGAGAAAGGCTGTCCCTTAGCTGACGTAGATACGACTTGTTCTCGGCTGTGGTGTGGGCATTAGACCAGGCAATGGAGCGTTCGCCAAGTGCCTGCGCTTCTGGCGTGCGGTAGGCACAGCCGCAGTCGTCACTGTCCTGGCCAACGCCCTGATCGTAATTCCCCATAATGGTCGGGATGTCTCGCTCACGAATCAAGGCAATCACCTCGTTGGGCCAGACACCATACCCCACCAGGTCGCCCAGGCAATACAGGTTGTTGAGATTACGTTGGGCCAAATCGGCAAACACGGCTTCTAAAGCAGGCAGGTTTGCGTGAATATCGCCAAATACAGTGATTCGGTTCATCATAACTCCTGTTGGCGGCGTTCCATCATCAGTCGTAAATAGCCGATGCGCGTCGATAATTCTCGTGCTGTTTGCAGAAACGCCTGAAATTGTTGCTCATCAGAGCCGGTAACGGCTGCTGGATCGGGAAAGCTCCAGTGAATCTGGTGGGGGTCGTCTGGAAAAACGGGGCAGCTCTCCCGCACCCGGTCACAAACGGTAATCACATAATCAAAGGTTTGCCCAGCAAATTCAGCCATGTGCTTGGAGCGCTGGTTGCTGATGTCGATTTGCTGTATGGAAGCAGCGCGAATAGCCAATGGGTGCACAAAACTCGGCTCATTGCCTGCGCTAAACACTTCTACCCAATCACCAGCAGCGGCCCGCAGAATGCCTTCGGCTAACTGTGAACGGGCGCTGTTATGGGTGCAGAGAAAAAGGATGCGAAACGGCCGTTGCGCTTCTATTCCCCCATCTTTTTCTTTTTGTGGCTGCGAAGCGCCTGCAACCGGTTGGGCACAAGCTAAGGCCGGATGCAGCGCCTGGCCACTTTCCTGGTAGAGCGCTCGCAGGTAGTCCAGGTCGAGGCTGTAATAGACGTCACGACCATCAGCGCTGCTGCGCCGCTCATTGACTAGATGCCCCTGGCGCAGCAAGCGCAGGTGGTAGGAGACCAGATTTTGCGGCCGCTGCAAAAGTTCCACCAGCTCTTGTACGCGCCGATCACTTTCTGCCAGGGCAGCTACCACTGCCCAGCGCACATCATGAGCTAGCAGTTTGAGAAAATCGAGGGTTGGATTTACCGTTACCATCATACACCAAACTCCATCAAATAAAAGTGAATCAAAATATATTGATGCAATTTTACAAAAAAAGAGCGGCCCGTCAATTTCTGCGCCGCTCTTCTAAATAAGGCTTCTTTTGTCAAGGTGATAAAGTTATAAATTCTGTTGCCATCAACTGGCCTTCCGGGCCGCAAACAGTACGTTTCTGAATGCGGGCTGGGTCCAGAAAGTGGCTAAACCAGGTGTGCCAACGGGCGGCGGTAGTCCGATCTACACTGTAATAAATCCAACGGCCGTCTATTCGATCCCGCCGCGAGTGCACCAGACCAGCCTTCTCTAAAATGCGGAAATGATGCGAAAGTAAATTGGGCGCCAACCCCAGCCGCTCTTGCAGTTCGCAGTTGCAAGAGTCGCCTTGCATTAATTCGGCAAAAATGCGCATCCGGTTTGGTTCAGCCAGGGCTTTGAGAACGGCCGTTATTTCCTCAATCTCTCGTTCGTTGTCAGGCAGCATAATCATTTACTCCACTACAGTTCAGGTTGTACGCCCAGCGCATCCAGGTAACGGCGGATGGCGGGCATGGACAGCTTACCGCCGTTGCTAAACAGCGTGCCATTGACCAATACCACGGGGAGCTGGCTGTCGGGCGGCAGGGGCGGGCAGTTCGGGTCGAACAGGTCATAGTAGGTGATGGTGACGGCCGTACCGTACCGCGCCCGCAATTTACCACCCATCCACGTAGCTAAATCGCGCCATGTTTCTTTCATGCCCTCGGCACAGGCTACCGGCGCACCGATGATTTGCACAAATGCTGGTTCGTTCATCCGCAGCCGCACCCGCCGGAGCCACAGCCACAGGCTGGGCCGCTCATCATGGGTAGGGGCAGGCTGCCGGTATCGCCACCCGCCACCTGGCCAATGACGACACCGACGGTTAACACCTGCTGCGTTTCTACCGCATAACAAACCGGGCATTCCGGCTGCAAGCCTGCATCCTTTTCCTTAAACGAAGCGCGCACCGTAAAGGCATGTCCACATTCCTTACAGCGAAAATCGTACATTGGCATAATTGCTTCTCCGCTTCAAAGTGGCTCAGTCTGGCAAATTAAACCACTCTGAGATATTTGTCTAGACCATTACTGCTTCATGATACATCTGCTCACCCAGTTCGGCCAGCATAACCAGCCCTTGTACCTCTTGCGGCAGCAGGGGAATAGTCAGGACAGGCACGTCGAACCGTTCCTGAATTTCAGCCAGGTAGCGGGCCTGCATGGCGCGGCGGGAGTGGGTAAAGGGTGTGTCCACCTGGTCTGCGGGGATAACAAAGTTGGCCACGGCCAGCCCGGTGGGAATGTCCAGCGTGGCCAGCTCCTGGCTGGCGCGGTACGCCTCGATGATGGGGGTGGATTCCGGGTACATGACAAAGGCGAAGGTGCTGCGCTCCGGGCGGCGCATCATGTCGATCACGTCAGCAAAGCGCTGTTTGGCCACGTCGTCGGCGACGGCCGTATCCACCGAGGCAAATACTTTCACATCCAGCTGCTTGCTCCAGTCCAGCGGCAGCTCCAGCATGCGCAGCGTGTGGCCGGTGGGCGCGGTGTCGAACACCACGCTCTGCCACGGGCCGTCGGAGGCAAATTCGATGAAGCGGTCGAAGGCGGCGATCTCTTCGGTGCAGGGTGAGTCCAGCTCTTCAGCCATCACTTTGATGGCCGCTTCGGGACGGCCGCGCTGCCGGGCCTCATCCAAAATGCGCTTTTTGTAAACGTCGGCCACTGCTTTGGGGTCGATCTTCACCGCCCACAGATTGGGCAGTCCGGCCAGTTGGGCTGGTTCGTCCCCCACTGGCTCCCCAAGCACGTTGCCCAGGTGGGCGGCCGGATCGGTGGTGAGCAGCAAGGTTTTGTGCCCCTGGTTGGCCAGCCAGACGGCCGTTGCGCAAGAAGCGACGGTTTTGCCCACGCCTCCCTTGCCCGCAAAGAAGATGGTGCGGCGACGGCCGTTGGGCAGAATGCGCGGCAAGAATTCGGTGGGATGGGAGAGGAGAAACTCTGCGGGAGTGGTCTGGTCGTGGCAAGTTTGGTTGAAAACGGCCGTGTCTTCCCCGTTTAACAAGGCAGCAACGGTGCGCAGCCGGTCAATCCCCTTGATTTCGCCGTCCATCAGGAACATGCGCCGGGCGGCGTAGGGCAGCTCGCGCTCAATTTGGGCCAGGTAGCCCACCTGCATCTCAGCGCGGGCGGCAAACAGGCTGTTGGTCATGGCTTGGGGCGGGATAATCCCGTTGATGATCAGATCGTGGGTGTGGATGGCCAGCTTGCTCAGCTCACCAATGGCGCGGCGCGTTTCGTGGATAGCGATGGCTTCCGGGTGCAACACAAAGGTGAAGCGGGTCTGTGCCGGGTCACGCAAGATGCCCAAGGCGCGTTCGTATTTGAACTTGGCGCTCTGAATTGCCGCTGCCGGGCCGATGCAGGTCTGCCCGCTGCCCTGTTCGGCAGCGCTGATGGTGTTGGCCCACTCGGCGGGCAGCTCCAGCAGGCGGATGGTGTGGCCAGTGGGGGCCGTGTCGAAAACGATGACGTCGAACTGTACCGGGCGGTCGGCTTCGTTGTCCAGCACCAGGAAGTCGGTGAAGCGGTCGAAGGCGGCAACTTCGGCGGTGCAGGGGCCGCTCATCTGCTCGTTGACCACTTCCACCATAGGCGCGGGGAAGATGTCGCGCAGCGGGGCCAGGGCGCGTTCTTTGTACTCTTCGGTGGCGGAATCGGGGTCAATTTCCATCGCCCACAGGTTGTTGATCCCGGCCAACGCAGTGATGTGATGGCCGATGGGCTGTTCAAAGACATCGGCCAGGTTGGCGGCCGGGTCGGTAGTGATGATCAAGGTGCGCTGTCCGGCGTCGGCGTGGCGGACGGCCGTAGCGCAGGCCATGCTCGTTTTGCCCACGCCGCCTTTGCCGGAGAAGAAGATGAATTGGGTGTTCATTGGGTTTCCTTTTAAGTTATCCGTGGTCGGTAATCAGTGGTCGGTGATCGGTAATCGGTTACCGTTTACCGATTACCGTTTACCGCTCTGCGTAGTTCTTCCAGAGTAGGATATGCGCCCGTTTTGACGACCTGACCGTGAACGGCCGTAATCGGCAGCGCCTCCATTTGTTGTTCCCGCACCAGGCGCATCACCTCGTTGTTGTTCATAAATTTATGGGGATGGCTGGTCATCTGGTAGCGTTCAACGGCCGTTCCTTCGGCTTGCAGTGTCAGTATCATTTCGCTGACGTCCAGCAGAGTCTGGTCCAGTTCCGGGCCGCACAGGCCGGTGGGGCAGCACATAGGGGGATCAAACAGTTCGACGACGGCCGTTTCAGGAGATTTGGCCACGTCCAGTGCAGTGTTAAAGAGAGAGATAGAGTCAGTCATGGTAAATGCGGGTCCTTTTAGTTCTATTTTTATTGAACTATTTTTGCAAAAATTTTTTAGCCAACAGCAACGTCGCGGATAGGCACAACCGAACCTTGCGGCCCACAGGAAGGGCGGCGCGGCTGAATGCTTTCAGCGTCGAAGAAGGTGTCAAAATTTTGATTTAATTCCGTCAGGGCTGCTTCGTTGATTGAAAAGTAAACCCAGCGGGCGTCCACTGCATCCCGCGCCACATCAACCAGGCCCAGGTCGCGCAGGATGCCCATATGGTGCGAGATGAGGTTGGGCGGCATCGCCAACGTCTCGCCCAGTTCGCAGTTGCAGTGAACCCCTTGCATGAGCAGGTGGAGTATTTGCAGGCGTTTGGGATTAGCCAACGCTTTTAGCTGCTGGGCTAAAATGTCAATTGTTTGGGAGGGAACGGCCGTTTCTATCATCGTGTACCATTTAGTTCAAGTTTTCTTGGGCACAGTTATGGGGCCGGGCAGGCCAGCAACCTGCCCGACCAAAACAGGCTAATTCAGCGCATTGGTAATCCAGGTCTTTACTTCCGCTTCCTGGGGAATGCGGCCAGCTGCCACCAACTTTTCATTGATGACCAGTCCAGGTGTTGAAAGGATGTTATACGCCATGATTTCGGCATAATCGGTCACTTTAATAATCTCCGCCTCGACACCCAGGTTGGCGACGGCGTTTTTGGCTGCGGCTTCTACTTTTTGGCAGTTGGCGCAACCGGGTCCTAATACTTTAATCGATAACATCAGAATAAACCTCCAGGTTTGTGAAATGGTTGGACTTGGCAAGGTGCCCTATCCACACTTTCGGGAATTTATTGTTAAAACAAACTCCGGCATTCACCTCAGAAAAATTGCAGCCGTTAGATGATATTAGTTCAATGATTTTTGAAGTATATCCGGTCGTTCGCGTCAAGATTAGTAACAAATGTCATGCTCGCGCCAGGAAGATTGGACCTAGAAAGCAAGAATTTGTTTTTGGCTTCAACTCGCGCCAGGTCAAAGAGCTCGGGATTGCTGGCAAGATGACGATGATGGCGCATGCTTGCTGATAGAAGGTCACCACAGTGTCATGGCCTTCATCGTTTATCAAGAATAACAGCGCGGATTGCTTACTGAGCCTCACAAGCCGATCAATGGGGATTAGCAACAACCGTTTCCACACTCATAATCAGCAGCAGCGTCATCACCACCGCCGAGGTCAGGCACCAGGCACAAACCGCGCCAATAACAAACGGCTCCAGGTAGGTGAGATAGATGGAAAAGAGGACACCAAAACTGGTCATCCCCAGCAGGACCAATGCCGCCCGACCATCGACACGCCAGCGGCTCCAGCTCCAGGTAGCCAGAATAGCCAGGTAGCCCATCACCCCCAACACGCCGATGGGAATGCCCAGAATGTAGGCATACTCACTGGTTTGCACCGCATTACAGTCGCCTACAGGACCGCAAAAGGCAGTCACGGCCTGGGTTTCGACATAAGCCAGGTAGGCGGCTACGGCCAGACCAACCAGCGCCAGCCAGGGCAAAAGGGTCTGGGGCCAGGCGGCCGGTCTGATGGCTGACTGGGCTTGCCGCGCCTGCCAGAGGCGAACGGCCGTATAACCCAACGCCAGCACCATGCCCACCAAAATCACAATCGCCAGGGTAAAGCCATCGCGAACGGCCGTTGGTGTCTCTTCGATCGCTACCGGTTCGGCGGCCAGTTCCGCAGAGGGTGCCGTTTCTGGAGCAGTGGTGGGCATAATTTCTGGCAAAAACGGAATGTTAACGGCGGGCGGGGCAGCCACGGGCAGCAGATCTGCCAGTTCCGGGTAGCCAGGATAGGCCACACCGCCAGCGGCCAGATAGCTCTTAATCAGATCGGGCAGGAACTCTCGTACCTGGTCCGAACCAATCAGCACATTATCCCCCATCAACAAAAACGGCACCCCGATCTCTTCAGGGGCCAGGCCCAGGGTTTGACCGAGGGCGTAGAGGCGATCGGTGTCGGCCATCGTTTTTAGCTCGACCAGCAGAATGTCTAGCTGATCGCCATACTGCTGCTGCAGCGGCGGCAGTACGTAATCCAGCACTTCGTGACAGTGCGGGCAGCCATCCATCCAGAACATGATGGCCCGCACGATGGGTTCTTCTTGGGCAGAGGTAGTTATGGGGGAAACGGCCGTGGCGCCCCCCAACAGAACGATGAGTAATAAAATTAGCAATCTTCGCTTCATCTTTTTTCTACCATCCTTTTACTGAACAACGCTTCAAGGCTGCGCCGCCCGCGATAGCGAAAGCGCACCAGTTCGCCGTCAATCATCAATTGGGGCACGGAAAAAATGCCCATTTGCACGATGGTTAGCGGGTCGTCAATGCGCCCGATTGCCACGTCAATGCCTAACTGTGCCACGACAGCTTTCACTTCGGCCGTCATCTGGTGGCATTTTGGGCAGCCTACGCCGATAATCTGAATCTGTTTCATACTGCCTCCCTTGGCGCCACATCATACTTCTCGCGGCTGGCGCGCAGCATCTTCTTGCTCTGGCGCAGCACCTTTTTGCCGCGGATGAGCTGGCGGATGTAGCCGGTGGAGAGGAACTCGATGGCGTCACGCGTGCAGATGGTGGCGCAGGTGGTGCAGCCGACCATGCACATGCCTGGCTCAACGACCACGGGTACATTGCGCTCGTAGTCGAAGCCATAAACGCCCCGTCCGCAGGAAGTGGCACACAGCCCACAACCCACGCAGCGATCTTCTACAATGGTAGGATGCCAATCAATTTGGTCGCGGGGAATCCCGTGCCAAGTCATTGCCTTACCATTGGCACTCATGGTGACCTCCATTCCCGGCCAGGATTAAACGGCCTCCGCGCAGGGCATACAAACAATCTGCCCGTTTTTGATGCGGGCATAACTTTCCACAGTGACTTCACCGCACACTTCGCAGATGATGGCGTTAAAGTCGTGGGATTTCCCGGCTGGCAGTTGGAATGGTTTCACGTCACCGATGTCAAACATCTGTTCGGCCGGGGCGCTGAGAACAAAATCAACCAACGGCTCTACCAATGCCGGTTCAATTTGCGAGGCGGGCTTGCCGTTCTGGCGATATTGGATAAATTCAGACTCCTTGTTGCGCTGGATGGTTTCCGGTTTGGTGACGACGCGGGTGCTGCGACCGGTCTTGCGTTCTACCAGGGTCAAGGCAAACTTCCCGTAACCCAGTTTTTGGATGTTGCCTTTGCCAAAGGTGCAGCCGGTGGCCATCTGAATGCCGTCGGCGTAGCAGGTGGCGCAGTGGTCTTGCCCAATTTCGATGAAGGCCATCAGCTGGCCGTCTTTAGCGCGTTCTACGCCCAGTTGTTCAATAGCGGCCAGGCCAGCGCGCAGGCCCATAGGCATGGCCGGGCATTTATGCCCATGTAACAATAAGCCTGCTTTATAAAGTTCGTGATCTTGATTCATGGTAAAGTATCTCCAAATCTATTTATTGAAATAAGTCGAAAATCATCTTGGCGGCAATAATCCAGAGCAGCACACCAATAATGCGTTTGAGTTGGGCGCTGGACAGTTTGTTTTTCATGAGCTGCGACCCAATGATGGACCCACCGGCAGCCATCAGCGCCATCAAGCCGATAAACAGGGGATCCAATCCGCCCAGGGTGGCGTGACCTAAAAAGCCACTGAAGGAAGAGAAGACGACGATAAGGGCCGTCGTTCCGGCGGCAACTTTGGGGTCCAGGCCCAGCCAATTAAGGACAGGTAGGATGAAATTTCCACCGCCCACGCCGAGCAGTCCACCGAGAAAACCGGCGGCACCGCCTACGGCCGTTCCCGCCCCCACTTCCACGCCCCGCCCCAACGCTTGCTGCCGGGGTTTGGGTTTGTAAAAGAGCATCATCGCCCCGGCAAACACCAGGAAGGCAGCGAACATTCCCAGCAGTAGGTGGCGGTCTACGTAAGGTGTCAGCCGCGCGCCAAAAGGGGCCAGGAGTACGGCCGTTACCATCACCGGCAGCCCCACCCGCCAATTTACCAATCCACCCCGCCAATAGTTAACAGCGGCAAAGAGTAGGCTCACAACGTTGAGCAGCAAGGCAACGGCCGTGGCCTCCGCCAATGGCACACCCATGTAATAAAACAAAGGCACAAACAGGAACGCTGCCCCTAATCCAGCCATGGCCATTAATCCAGAAAAGAAAAAGACAACGGCGGCATTCACGATATAAAACATATCAGCGCACCAAATTCTTTTTAAGACCCTTAATCAAGCAGTTACTAGAAACAAACCGAACAGGTAACCGGCTAAGGTGCTAAACACAGTTACTAAGGCTACATAGACAACAGTCTTTTGGCGCCCCATGATTTTGCTGGTAACGAGAATACTTTGCAGAGAAAGCTCAGGGTCGGCCAGCAAGTAGGCCAAAAGCGGCCCACGATGCATGCCCAGGTCCAGGAACATGCGCGCAATGGGAACTTCCACCAAGGTGGGAAAGTACATGAAGACACCAAATAGAACACCTATCAGATTTGCCCAAAGCGTGTTACGCCCGGCCAATGTCTGAATCCATTGCTCCGGCAGCATCACGCGAACCATGCCAGCCAGGAATACACCAGCAATAAGCAGGGGGAAAATTTGCTTGACAAAACGCCAGGTCTCCCACAACCATTCGGCAATTTGCCGTTGCTCAAAGCTGCGCACGGCCACAACCCCAATGGCCGCAATGAGCACCAGCTCGCCAACAAAACGGCCGGTAATGCCGATAATCACACTGCCTTCCGTAAAGACGGGCGCGGCCACTAGCAAGGTCAGGCCAACCATAGTGATCGTGGCATAGGTCCAGCGGTTGAAACCTTCAAGTACGTTTTCTAAGCCTTTGTATGCGGCTGGGGCAATGAGGATCAGCATCAGGATGAGCAGTGCACCTTGTGGCGCCAGATTAAGCGTTTTCAGGAACCCCAGAAGACTGGGGGGGATTTCTACAGGCACGTGCAGGGTAAACCATGTCCCCGTCAAAATGTCTACCTGCAATGTGCCAACGATTAACACCCCAATAAGCATTAAGAAGACACCCCAAACGGCACGGGGAATAGCTGCTGTGTGGTCAAACATGCCGGTATCAATCATCTCGGCCGTGCGTTGGGCTTCTTCTTTGCGAAACAGCCAGGCCATGATCATGCCAATGGAAATACCAAAGGTAATGGCCAGGACAATACGCGCCACAGCGATGTCGAAGCCGATGGCTGCGCCAGTGTAGGCAATCGCCAGAATATTGACGGCCGGACCCACAAAAAGGAACGTAACTGCCGGGCCTAAGCCAGCACCGCGCTTCCAAATACCGGCAAAGAGTGGCAGAATGGTGCAGGAGCAGACAGCCAGCACAAAACCGCCAATAGCTGCGGCCGGATAACTGATCCAGCGGTTGGCTTTAGGACCAAGATAGCGAATGATCGCCTCTTTGGGGATCATAGCGCTCATGTAGCCAGCGATGATGAAGGCCGGTACCAGACAGAGTAAAACGTGGGCGGCTAGATAGTCGAGCAGACTCATCCAGCCAGAGACAACAAGGTTGCCCAGATAATCAAAAATGTGGGCAGTTTGTGCGTTCATTCAGGAAGTCCTTTGTGCATTGTCATGTTTTTGAAAAGCAGCAAATAAATCGGTTTCCAGGCCGTGACCATTGGCCGCGATTTGCGGCCGGGCCAGGCGAAAGAGTTCGTGACAGGCCATGTTTTGCGCTTCGCTCTCCGGGTCGCCCGTAAATGGTGGGTTTTGGCTCTGGTGCTGCTGCGCGGCACGCACCTTTTGCACCAGGAAATCGCCCACGTCGATAAAGGCCACTGACCCGCCGACCGCTTCGGCCGGAGGCGGAATGCCGCAGCCCTGTTGAGTAGCTTCAGAAGGGGCGATGTAGTAAAGGCGCAACGGCCGTTCCACTTCCTGCCAGTACTGGTCAAAAGCCATTGTTGTCCAGCGATGCATGGCCAGATGGTCGGGGTGGCCAGAGATGCCGTCCGGGCCAAAAGTAACGACAACGTCGGGTACAGTTTGGCGCATGAGATTCAGCAGGCGGGCGGCGCCGGTGTGGTTGGGAATAGCTGCGAGTGCGCCGTCCAGATAATCCAGAAAGGTAAGCTGCGTTACCCCCAGTTCGTCACAGGCACGGCGCAGTTCAGCTTCCCGGAGAACGGCCGTTTCCGCCGTGCTTTTGCCAGGGATGCCTGCTTCGCCGCGCGTGGCGGTAACCAGGTGCACGCGCCGACCTTCCGCGGCAGCCTTGGCCAGAGTGCCGCCTATCGGGAACGATTCGTCGTCGGGGTGAGCCAGGATGGTCATGAGCGTGAGGGGTGTCATACGGCCGTCTCCTAAAAAATAACCGGTTTGGTCAATTCACCCATCCTGGCAGCTGTTGCTTCGGGACCACACAAATGTGGCTGGCTGGCGACAGTGGCCGGATCGAAAAAGTGGGCCAGCCATTGGTGCAGTTCGGTTAATGCCGGTAAGTTGACCTGGTAATAAATCCAACGGCCGTCTACGACATCACGTCGGTCTTGGACGAGGCCCGCCTCGCGCAGTACCTTGAGATGGTGCGATAGCAAATTTGGCGACAACTCTAGCTCTTCTGTCAGCCATCCATTACAGGAAATCCCGCGCATCAAGGCTTCAAAAACGCGTAATCGATTGGAATCGGCCAGCACCTTGCATACTTGTGACATTTCTTCGAGCTTCGTTTCATTGACTGCGGTCTTTTGCCCCATAATATTTGGCCTACCTCATGAGTTAAACAAACGAAATGATTCAATATCCGTTGAATCATTATCTGCCAGAGTATAGTCACTTTTGAGCCGGGTTTAGGAGTGATTTTTGTCACAGCTAAATATGACAGACACAATGTTTCAATGCTTGTTGAATTAATTATTCAGAGAAGTGAGTTCTTGTTGGAAGGTATGTTGATATTCAAACAAAGAAAACATCGGAATAAATCCGAGGTGCTCCTCTAGCGTGGCCAATTAGTTGCGGCAGAATATCGCGCCCCTTCAAAGAACAATAGTAGTGCTGCACCAGAGGCGTCCTTTTGTATGAAAGTTCGTTAATGATGACGTTTGAGTACCTACACAAAAAGAATTTCATCCTCTAAGCGATTTCCCACCACTTGGCTGATCCAAGATGTTTGATATTCTCTATTAAAGCTTGGAGCAGCTGTTACCATTCCAATCTACAGGTTGTTCACCAGAAAAAAGAACTTGAATCTTTGGACTTCGGAGTCTTAAACGGATGACAATTGAGACAATCAAACGATGTACATGGTGTGGGGATGATCCTTTATATGTTCTCTATCACGATGAAGAGTGGGGCGTGCCAGAGTATGATGATCAGCGCCTCTTTGCTAAGCTTATTTTGGATGGTGCTCAGGCAGGATTGAGCTGGATCACTATTCTGCGCAAGCGAGACAACTACTGGCAGGCTTTTGACAATTTCGACCCAGAAAAAATCGCTCGCTACAACGACGCCAAAATTGCTGAGCTGTTGCAAAATCCGGGCATCATTCGTAACCGGCTGAAGGTGCAGTCGGCGGTGAAAAATGCACGCGGCTATCTGGAGATCATGGAGAAAGAGGGATCGTTTAGCACTTTTTTGTGGGAGTTTGTAGACGGCCGTCCTGTCCAGAACAATTGGCGCAGCTTACGGGAGGTTCCGGCAGAAACGGCCGTTTCCCACAAAATCTCCAAAGCCCTCAAACAATATGGCTTTAGCTTTGTTGGACCAACAATCGTCTATGCATATATGCAAGCAGTGGGCCTCTGTAATGACCACGTGGTAGATTGTTTTCGCCACGCCGAGTGTAAAGCGCTGGCCAACTGGTGAGTTATGCTTCCAATCGGATGGATGTGGAAAAAACAATCAGCGGTTTCTTATTGGCATAAGTTACCCTTCGTACAGGCCGTAGGAATGGTCAACGACCACATCGTCGACTGCTTCCGCCACGCGGAGCTGCGCTCGTGAGCCAGACCTGCCCCTGCCACAGCGGCCAGCCGTACGCCCACTGCTGCCAACCTTTTCATGAGGGGAAGCAACGGCCGTCCCCCACCCAACTCATGCGCGCCCGCTATGCCGCCTACGCCCTGGGCAATGTCCGCTTCATCCGGCAAACCCAACGGCCCGAACACGGCCGTACGGCCCAGGCCCAGGAGAACGCCAGCCAGCGCCGCGCCATCCAGGCCTTTTGCCAGAATACACAATTTTTGGGATTGCAGATTTTGGCCGATGAGATACTTAGCGAAAGCCAGGCCACCGTCACCTTCCACGCCACGCTGCTGCAAAATGGCCAGGACGCCTCTTTCACCGAGCAGAGCTTGTTTGAACGGCACCAGGGACGCTGGTTTTACGTGCGTGCCCTGGCCCAGGAATAAAAAAAGAGCAGCGGAAGCCGCTGCTCTTTGACACCTATGCTCTTGAGAATTACAGATTTAACCAGAAGTTCGTCTTCTCACGTTTCACGTTTCACGAACTTTCATCGCAGCCACACCGGACCATAATAAACGTTTGGGGAGACTAGACGGCCGTATCCTCCACCGCCACGCCCTCGGCACCATTTTGCGCTGCGGCATCAACCGATACAATCTCTGCGTTTTCATCGCCGTTGCCCTTCGACAACTGCCCGGCTCGAATCAGCGCCACCGAGGCCACAAAATCGCCCTGGCGCAAATCCATCACCCGCACCCCTTGCGTCGAGCGGCCCTGCTGCGAAATCTCATCGGTGGAAGTGCGCAGCATAATGCCGTTGGCCGAAATGCAGGTCACTTCGTCGCCAGAGGTAACCACCCGCGCCGTCACGATCTTGCCCGTGCGCTCTGGCGTCAGCACCATGGCCCGTACCCCCTGGCCATACCGGTTTTGCTGCCGATACTCCTCCAGCGGCGTGCGCTTGCCGTACCCTTTCTCGGTAATCACCAACAAATCGTCATCGGGCAGCACCACGTCCACCCCGGCCACCCGGTCCCAACTATCCAGGCGGATGGCATTCACCCCGGCCGCCGTACGGCCCATCGGGCGCACATCTTCTTCGCTAAAGCGGATCCCCTTGCCCTGCTCACTCACGATGATCAGGTCTTGCTCACCTTGGGTCAGCTTGACCCAGCCCAGACTGTCGTCATCTTCCAGGTTAAGCGCAATGAGCCCGCTGGGACGTACATAGGCAAAGACGCTCACTTCCACACGTTTGATCTTGCCCTTACGCGTCACCATGGTCAGGTATTCGGCATCTTCAAAGCTGTGCACGGGCAGAGCGGCCGTTATGCTTTCTTCGGGCATCAACGGCAAAATGTTCATCAACGACGTGCCTTTCGCCGTGCGATCCAGTTCCGGGATGTTGTACGCCTTTTCGGCATACACCTTACCCCGGTCCGAGAAAAACAGAATGGTGTTCAACGATCCGGCCGCAAACAAATGCTCCAGCTGGTCTTCCTCGCGGCGGCCCATGCCAATGAGCCCCTTGCCGCCCCGCCCCTGAATGCGGTAAGCCGCCACCGGCGTACGCTTGATGAAACCACGTTGGGTGATCGAAAGCAGCACGTCCTCATCCTGGATCATATCTTCAATGTTGAGGTCAGCGTCCATGCCCATCATAATTTGGGAAGCACGCGCGTCGCCGTACTTTTCCTTCAGGTCGTTGACGTCTTCCAGAATCAGGCCCAAAATTTTCTTTTTGTCGGCCAGCAGCCCTTCCAGGTATTCGATGTGCGCCGTCACTTCACGGTGCTCATCCTCAATCTTTTGCCGCTCCAACGCCGCCAGACGGCGCAGCTGCATGTCCAAAATCGCTATCGCCTGCGGTTCAGACAGGCCAAAACGCTCCATTAACTGGGCCCGGGCTGTATCGGCATCGGGCGACTGGCGGATGGTGGCAATAACGTCATCCAGGTGCTCTAGAGCAATGAGCAAGCCCGCCAGGATGTGCTGCCGCTTGAGTGCCTTGTCCAGCTCAAACCGGGTGCGCCGGGTAATGACCTCAATGCGGTGTTCAATGTGAATTTGCAGCGCCCGCTTCAGCGAGAGCAGCCGTGGCTGCTTATCCACCAGGGCCAGCATCTGCACGCCAAAGGCGGTTTGCAGCGCGGTGTGTTTGTACAGCTGGTTCAGCACCTTCAGCGGCTGCGTGTTGCGCTTCAGCTCCACGATGATGGAAATGCCGCGTTTGTCCGATTCATCACGCAGGTCGCTGATGTCGGTGATAACACCCTTGTTCACCAGCTCGGCAATGCGCTCGATAAGCAGTGCCTTATTCACCTGGAAAGGAATCTCGGTGATGTTGATGCGCTGCCGTTCGGGATGACGCGGCATCGGCTCAATCTCGGCCTTGGCCCGCATAACAACCCGGCCCCGCCCCGTGGCATACGCGCTGCGAATCCCTTCGTTACCAATGAGGAGACCACCAGTGGGAAAGTCGGGGCCTTTCACAAACTGCATTAGCTCATCCAGGGTGACGTTGTCGATGTCATCGTAACGGCCGATAAGGTAGGCAATGGCTTCGCACAGCTCGGTAAGGTTGTGCGGCGGAATGTTGGTGGCCATACCCACAGCAATACCGGCCGAACCGTTCAGCAGCAGGTTGGGCAGGCGGGCAGGCAGCAGGTCTGGCTCAGTCAGGCTGTCGTCAAAGTTGGGGGTAAAATCCACCGTCTCTTTGTCAATATCTTCAAGCAGTTCGTGGGCAATACGCGCCAGACGGGCTTCGGTGTAGCGCATGGCCGCCGCGCTGTCGCCGTCCACGCTGCCAAAGTTACCCTGACCATCCACCAGCATGTAGCGCATAGAAAAGGGTTGGGCCATACGCACCATGGCATCGTAGACGGCCGTATCACTATGTGGATGGTATTTACCCAACACCTCACCCACAATACGAGCGCTTTTGCGGTGCGGCGTGTTGGCCCGAATGCCCATGTCCCACATGGCGTACAAAATACGCCGGTGTACCGGCTTAAGACCATCGCGGGCGTCGGGCAGCGCCCGGGCCACGATCACGCTCATGGCGTAATCCAGGTAGGAGTTACGCATCTCCTGGTTAATATCAATATGGTTTACTGTTCCGATGTTATTATCGTCCAAAATAGAGCCTCCAAAGAGGTTTTACAGATGGCTTGTTGACAAACAAGGCTTATTTACGAGCAATTGAAAATCGGGTCATTGAGCAACTGGATCAAAAATGGCTGGGCTGCCGCTTGGCTAACTAAATAGGCCTAATGATTTGCTGCGCGATCTTGCAAAACGGCATTTGTCCCTGATCCAAAGTACCCAACCTGAGGGGCAATTAAGCAAAAAAACCACCCCAAATGCGGTGGCAAAATATTCAGTTTTCGGGTGCAAAATCAGGAGAAATTATACCTTAATTTGGCGAATTTAACGAGAAACGGCCGTATCGCCCTACCCTCTCTCAAACGGCACCAATCGCCAGATTTCGCTTGCTCAAACCATACCCCCAAAATTGCTCCCAAAACCACAAAATTTTTTACCGTTTGAAGCAGCGTCAAAGAATAAGAATACCTTATCGCCTCCAGAGGTGAGAGTTATAAAGACAGTTCATCATTAAAGCTAAGTGACATTTGTCATTATGGTCTGACCAATTTGCTCGCTATAATAGGCGTAAATATTAATCAAAAATAAGAAACACTTATAGTATGATAGAATGCGATTGATTAGAACCTGTTTCTATAAGGCAAGAGCACGGATAGGAGGCGTTATGCAACGCAAACAAGGGTTCTTAGTAATGCTGCTCATGACGGCCGTTGTTACTCTCATGGGCGCATGTGCTGGCGATCCCGGCCCGGAAGGGCCACAAGGCCCGGCTGGTGCCCAGGGTGTGCCCGGCCCTGCCGGATCACAAGGTGTGCAGGGGGTGCCTGGCCCCGCCGGGTCAGACGGCCTTAGCTACACCCCACCTACCTATATCGGCAGCGAAGCGTGTGCCGAATGCCACCAGGAAATCTACGACACCTTCAGCCTCAGCGGACACCCTTACCAGCTCAACGCCGTGGTAAACGGCGAAGCCCCCGCCTACCCCTTCTCTGAAGTCAGTGAGCCACCGGATGGCTACACCTGGGACAACATCAGCTACGTGATTGGCGGCTACAACTGGAAGGCGCTGTTTGTGGACCAGGATGGCTACATCATCACTGGTGCCGATGAAAACGCGACCACCCAATACAACCTGCCCAACGAGACACTGGATGTAAGCGATGCGTGGGAAGCCTACCATGCGGGCGAAGAAGTTCAGTACGACTGCGGTACCTGCCACACCACGGGCTACAGCCCGATTGGCAACCAGGACGGTCGGGACGGCCTGGTTGGCTCGTGGGCTTTTGGCGGCGTTCAATGTGAAGAGTGCCACGGCGCGGGCAGTGAACATGCCGAGAATCCCATTGTGATACGGGCCAGCCTCAACCGCGATGCGGAATCCTGTGCCGACTGTCACGCGCGCGGCGTGGTGGATGAGATCAACACGGCCGATGGCTTCATCCAGCATCACGGCGAGTATGAAGATTTATACCAGAGCAAACATTTTGTGCTGGATTGTGTCACCTGCCACGATCCACACTCCGGTGTGGTGCAGCTGCGTGAAGCGGGCTTGCCCACCGTGCGCATGAATTGTGAGGATTGCCATTTTGCCGAAGCGCAGTACGAAGCTGGCCACAGCGACATTGGCGGCGTCGACTGCATCGACTGCCACATGCCGCGCCTGATTGAAAATGCGGCGAGTGATGCTGCTCTGTTTAGCGGCGATGTGCGCTCGCATGTGATGCTCATCAACCCTACCCAAATTGAGCAGTTTGGCGAAGACGGCACGATGCTGTCGCAGATTGCGCTGAATTACGCCTGCCGCTCCTGCCATAACCCAGACGGCCGTGGCGTAGATGTTTCAGATGACGAGCTTTTGGCCTTGGCGGTTGGTTACCACACCCCGCCTGCCGCCGAGGAAATGACGGCCGTACCCATCGAAGAAGCACCGGTTGAATCGGAAGAAACACCTTAGTTTTGACTCAAAGCTATCTTGATGTCCATTGGAGGCACCGTTGGAACAGTTGAGTAACAAACGTCGCATCGTTTGGGGCACGGTGTGTGCCGTGCTGGCTTGTTTGGTGGCGTTTTACGTGCTGCCGCTAAACGCCGCGCCGGAACCGGACATGATGGCCATTATCCAGGCACACCCACCCATTACCGAGTTTGTTCAGCCAGAAACGGCCGTGTTGCCCCACGCCCAAATCGCCGACGACACCGCCTGCCGCCTATGTCACCAGGACACCGATGCCGTGGTTGAATTCCCCTCCGGCGAAACCGTTTCGGCCCACGTTGACCTGGCCGTTTTGGCCAGCTCGGCCCACGGACCGGCTAACAGCGAAGATCCCCTGGCCTGCGCCAGCTGCCACCAACCCATCAACAACTACCAGCAGCCTCATGAACCAGTTTCGGCCGACACCTTGCGTGAATACGAGCTGATGCAGGCGGCCAACTGCGAAACCTGCCACGTGCAGCCACACATCACCAGCCACCCAGGCCCGGAAGCGGAAAATCCGGTGGCCTGCACCGACTGCCACGGCGCACACGACATGCTGACTGCCGAAGCGTGGCAGGCGGGTGAAGGAACCGAAACCTGCGTCGACTGCCACTTTGCCGAAGAAGTGCCTCTGGTGGAAGAAAGCACTCTCACGGAAATTATCCAGGACGGTCTTTTTACGCAGCAGGTCGACAACAGCTACTGCCTGTCTTGCCACAGCCAGGAAGGGCTCGTTTACACCTTCGCCAATGGCGATACCGTCTCGCTCACCATTGATGCCGGGGCGCTGCATGATTCGGTACACGGCGAAGCCAACACCTGGCAGCCGCTGGCCTGTACCGACTGCCACGAAAACATCGAGACTTTCCCCCATGAACCGGTCCAGGCCACCAGCCTGCGCGAGTACAACTTGCAGCAGTACCCGCTGTGCGGCCGCTGCCACGAGCCGATGGTCGACCAGACGCTGGACGATGTGCACGGCCTGGCGATTGCAGAAGGTCACCCGGAAGCGGCCGTTTGCACCGACTGCCACAGCGCCCACGACACACCCGTGCCCGACGAACCCCGCGAGCGCATCTCGTACACCTGCGAGCAGTGCCACAGCACTATTTTTGAAGAGTATGCCAGCAGCGTGCACGGCGAGGCCCTGCTCAGCGAGAGCAATCCAGACGTGCCCACCTGCATCAACTGCCACGAAGTCCACAACATCACCGACCCCACCACGGCACTGTTCCGCATTCGCTCACCGCAGCTGTGCGCCGAGTGCCACGCCGACGTAGAGTTGATGGAAAAGTACGAAATTTCCACCGACGTGTTTGATACCTACGTGGCCGATTTCCACGGCACCACCGTGACCTTGTTTGAACACCAGGACCCCAACGCCGAAACTAACAAAGCTGTCTGCTACGACTGCCACGGCGTTCATGCCATCAAAGACCCGGACGATCCCGATGCGGGCATTAAGGCCAACCTGCTGGAAACGTGCCAGCAGTGCCATCCCGACGCCACAGCTAACTTCCCGGACAGTTGGACGAGCCATTTCAAGCCATCCCTGCAAAACAACCCGCTGGTTTTCCTGGTGAACCTTTTTTACCAAATTGTGATTCCCGCCACCCTGGGCTTCTTCAGCTTCATGGTGGCTACCGATGTTTACCGGCGCGTGCGCTTGCGGCTAAGGGGATAAACATGAGCAGCACACCAGAAGAGACAGACGAAGTAGTAGGCGTGGAAGAAGCTCTTGAGGTAGAACCGGTAGAAGAAAAACCTCAAGAAGCAGAACCGCACGTAGAAAAACAATACCCCCGTTTTCGGCTGATGGCGCGTATTGAGCATGCCATCCTGGCGATTAGCTTCACCGTGCTCACCGTCACCGGGATACCGCAGAAATACGCTCTGGAATCATGGGCGCAGTGGATGATTGGGGCCATGGGCGGCATTGAGTTCATTCGCATTGTGCACCGCTATGCCGCCATTTTGCTCGTTGTGGGGTCGATTTACCACCTGTTTACCTCGGCGTACCGCTTTTTTGTGAAGCGCGAGCGCATGCGGATGCTGCCAGTAAAGAAGGATTGGCAAGACCTGGTGCAAACGATCAAGCACAACCTGGGCTTTACCGATGAAGCCCCGCGCATGGGCAAGTTTAACTTTGGTGAAAAGGTAGAGTATTGGGCGGTAGTTTGGGGCACGGCGATCATGGCCATCACCGGTTTTATGCTGTGGAATCCCATTGCCGCAACGGTCTTTTTGCCGGGCGAATTCATCCCGGCGGCCAAAGCGGCGCACGGTGGTGAGGCGCTGCTGGCGGTGCTGAGCATTTTGATCTGGCACATGTACAACGTGCACCTGAAACATTTTAATCCCAGCATGTTTACCGGTAACCTGCCGCGGCACCAGATGGAAGAGGAACACGCACTGGAACTGGAACGGCTGGAAGCGGGCGGCGATCCGTGGCCGGAACTTGCCTTACCGGTTTTGCGCCAGCGGCAGCGGGTATTTTTTGCCGTGAGCCTGGTGGTGGGTAGTTTGCTGCTGGTGGCGTTGATATGGGCGTTTACGTTTGAAGAAACGGCCGTTCAAACCATCCCACGGGTAACTCGCGAAATTTTTGTGCCGCTGGGTACGCCAATTCCGTAACTCGCTGGCTGGCCAAGGGGCTTATTTTCAAACTTAGAATCTTCAGGCGAGGCAAACATTCGGGCTAAGCATCGCCTGTAAGCATTTATCAGAAAAATTCTGTCGGGGGCTTCCTAACAGTCGTTTTCTGGCAAAAAAGTTGCAAAGGAGGTTTTTATGGTTTACCCGAAGTTAAATAGAATTTACATTTTGCTCGGGCTTTTGTTATTTCTGGGTTTGGCGGCAGCTGCCTGCAGCCAGGAACCAGAGACAGTGGAGGTGACACGGGTTGTTGAAGTCACCAGCGATCCTGTTGAAGTTCCCGTAGAGGTGACGCGCGTGGTAGAGGTGATGATGGAGGCAGAAACGGCCGAATCCAACATCCCCTTCCAGGAACAGTGGGCCAGCTCTGGCCACGCTGACGCCAGCGCCGAAGCCTTTGTGCACTGGAACGAAGAGGATCCGGCCGAAGTCCCCGCCAGCTGCGCCAAATGCCACAGCACCCCCGGTTTCCTCGACTTTTTAGGGGCTGATGGTTCTGCTTTTGGCGCTGTCGACGCCGCCGCCCCACTTGGCACCACGGTTGAATGTGAAGCCTGCCACAACGATGTGACGATGGACCTGGCCAGCGTTGTCTTCCCCTCCGGGGCAGAAATCACAGGCCTGGGCCCCGAAGCACGCTGTATGCAGTGCCATCAAGGGCGCGCTTCGACGGTCACGGTGAATGATTCCATCGTCAATGCCGGGCTGGACCCACAGGGCGACCTGGACACCGTAAGCGCAGATTTGGGCTTCTCCAACATTCACTACTATGCGGCCGCCG
The DNA here is from genome assembly GCA_020848035.1 of Anaerolineae bacterium. Lineage (GTDB taxonomy): Bacteria > Chloroflexota > Anaerolineae > Promineifilales > Promineifilaceae > Leptofilum. The sequence continues at coordinate 31,388 of JADLAX010000037.1, forward strand.
CCACGCAGTTTGGCACCTGGGCCATGGGTGGTTATGAATACGAAGGTCAGGTCTACGATCCCAAGTTCGACCACGTGGAAGGGTACGACACCTGCGTTAGCTGCCACGACCCGCATACGCTGGAAGTGGAGTATGACGAGTGTGTGGTTTGCCACACAGACGCGCGGACGCCCGAAGATCTGGTAGATATCCGCATGCCTGGTTCCCTGGTAGATTACGATGGCGACGGCAACATGGAGGAAGGCATCTTCTACGAGATTGAAGACATGCGGACCATCCTGTATGGCTTGATGCAGGTGTATGCCACCGAAGTTACAGAAGTTCCCATCGGCTACAATGCGCAGGCACATCCCTACTTCTTTATCGACGGGGATGGCAGTGGTGAGATTGAAGAAGGCGAAGCCATTCGTGACAACATGTTTAACGCCTGGACACCGCGACTGGCCAAAGCCGCCTACAACTACCAGGTCTCGTTGAAAGACCCAGGCCGGTATGCCCATGGCGGCAAATACATGCTTCAGCTCATCTATGATTCGATTGCTGACTTGAATTCGGCCGTTGCCAACTCCATCGACATCAGCACGCTCAGCCGCAACGACCACGGTCACTTTGCTGCCTCTGAAGAAGCGTTCCGCCATTGGGACGAGGAAGAAGGGTTTGTGCCGGGCAGCTGCAGCAAGTGTCACTCGGCGGCCGGACTGCCGCTGTTTGCCGCTGAAGGCGTTTCTATCTCTCAACCGGTGGCCAGCGGCCTGAACTGCGCCACCTGCCACAGCAGTCTAGAGACGTTTGAAGTTTACGCGTTTGACGAAGTTACCTTCCCCAGTGGGGCCAGCGTTTCCTTTGGTGAAGGTGCACCGGCCAATGCTTGTATCAACTGCCATCAGGGCCGCTCTTCCACCAATTCCGTTGATCGGGCGGTGAGTGAGCTGGGCGATGACGAGATTGCCGAAAATCTGCGCTTCCAGAACATTCATTACTTTGCAGCGGGCGCAACCCTCTTCGGAACGGAGGTTAAGGGTGCGTACGAGTATGAAGGCAATGAATACCGGGGCCAGAACGAGCATGTTGGCGCGTTTAATGACTGTACCGAATGCCACGACACGCATGCCCTCGAAGTAGTAGTAGCGGAATGCGCTGAATGTCACGAGGATATCGTCATTGAAACGGTCGAAGATCTGCGCAACATCCGCATGACTAGCAGAGACTTCGATGGCGATGGCGATGTGACTGAAGGTATCGCTGGCGAAATTGAGACGATGGCCGATCTGCTTTACACGACCATGTCGGACTATGCCGTCAGCGTCGGGGCTTCCCCCATCGTGTACGATTCTCACGCCTACCCGTACTTCTTCAACGACGCTGGCGAAGGGTACAGCACCTGGACACCAACCCTGCTCCGGGCGGCTTACAACTACCAGTACGTGCAGAAGGATCCCGGCGCATTTGCTCACAACGGCCAGTACATCATTCAGGTTCTGTATGATACGCTGGTTGACCTGAACGCAAATGTGTCTGGCATGACGCGGCCGCAGGTACCGCAGGACGATTAATCTAACCGGTCATTGACCGTTTACCTGAGCTTGAAAAAACAGGAGCCGGGAAATCCCGGCTCCTGTTTTTTGTTTCGATTGGTTGGAATGATACAGCTTGGGCCAATCTAATTCCTGGCGTTAAGGGGTAGCGGTGGGCGCTGGGGTTGGCGATGGCTGGGGCGTGATTGTGGCGGAGGGGGTTGCAGTGGGCGTTACGGCCGTTTCCTCCTCCTCACTCGTTTCTGGTGTCTCTGTCAAATCTGGGGTGGCTTCTACTACCTCAGTTTCGGCTGTGGGTCCGGCCATCAGCAGGCTCAGCTCGCGGCTGGCGGCTTCCAAATCCTGGGCGGCGGTGGCCAGACTGGTGGCAAAGCTGCCCGCCGCCAGGTCCAGGCGGGTTTGCAGCCGCTCCAGGATAACCGCAACGGCCGTATCCGGTTCAGCCGTGAGATTGGCTGCCAGGGTTTGCGCCTGGGTTACGGCCGTTGCCGCTCCGGTCACGTCGTCATTCAGCAAGGCGAGGCGGGCATTGGTAAGCACGCCCCACAGCTGAAGCAGGGTAAGGCTTTGTTGGAGTTCGGCCGTTTCGCGGTCGCGCGCTGCCGCTGTTTCTTCATTTAGGGCCGTCAGGGTTTCGTCTAGCCCGACAAGCTGTAGGCGCAGCTGGTCGACATCGCCGCCCAGGTCATCAATGCGGCCACCGCTGCGGTTCAGGTCGCTTTGCAAGGCCACCAGGGCGGCCTGCACGGAGGCAAGTTCCTCGGCCAGGTCGCCATTTTCGGCAATAGCGGTGGCAAGATCGGTCTGGAGGGTGGTGAGCTGTTCGGTTTGTACGGCCGTATCCGCCGCCTGAGTCGCCTGGAGCGACTCCAGCTGGCTGGTCAGCCGGGCCAGCTCATTTTCTAATTGGTTGATCTGCACCTGCTGCTCCGGGTTACCCTGGGCAAACTCTGTGTTTACCAGGTCGCGCAGCGAATTTAAATTCTGCTCGTTGGCGTCGATGCGCATGGCCAGGCTGTTGTTAGAGCGCTGAATTTCCAACACGCCCAGATAGCCCGCATACCCCATACCGCCCAAAACGGCCGTCAGCAAAACCGCCAAAATAAAAATGAGAAGGGTGGTGCGAATAATCCACCACAGTCGTTGGCCGAAGCTGCGTGGTTGGTTGGTTGTCATTTTCAACTCCTCGTTTGTGGTCATCGGAAAAATCCTGCGTTGCTGTGCTTAAAAATGAATCGGCGGCGATGGGCGCACGTGCCTTTGCCCGCCGCAGAAAACAAACGTTACGCAGCGGACTGCTCAGGGTTGCGGCGCAGGGGTGCTGCTGGGGAAGGCAAACGGCGTGGCGGTGGGCAAGGGGGTACGTGTGGGGGCAACGGCCGTTGTCACGTCTTCTGGTGTTTCGGTACCGCCAAACGGCGTGGGTGTGTAGGTGGGCGTCAACGTTTCACCAAATGGCGCGGGGGTTGCCGTGCCCTCCTCCAGATCGTCCAGCAGGCCGCGCAGGCCGTCTAAAAAGCCGGTAAAGGTATCGGCCGCCCCGGCCACTTCATCAATACGCAGCGCTAAATCCCCAGAGCGCGTCGCCAGGTAGCTGATGATGGCTTCGTTGTTGGCCACATCTTCACTGATGGCCTGGTTGGCTGTGGCAAATTCGTCGGCCAGCGATTCATTGGCCTCGGCTTCCTCGGTAGCCGCCAGGCTGACGCGGGTAGAAAGCTGGTTCAGCTCGTTGGTCCGGGAAATGATTTCGCTCTCCAACCGTTGCTGCACTGCCTCGTTTTGCGTGGAATAGCTGAGCGTGCCCTGGTTGATGGCCGCCAGCACAGCCAGGGTAAGCACCGCGCCTAAAATGGCACCGAAGGTGGCCCCCAGCAGCGTGCTCAGGCAGCCGCGCCGCCGCGATCGTGTCTCCCAATCTACCGCAGGCGGGGCGGGGGCGGCTGGCGCGGCAGGCAGGGCAGCCGAGGCAAAGCTAGCTGTTTCGCGGCGGGAGGGGGTGGGTGATGGTGGTGGTTGGGGAACGGCCGTTTCCTCCACCCACTCGTCCTGTTCAGCCGCAGCCGCCTCTAGCGGCTCGCTGGCCGTTACGGGCACGGTTGGTAGCCCAACAGGTTCGTCGTCGGGCGAAAGGTCTATCGGATCGGGCGCGGCCAACAGGAGAATATCTTCCGGCTCGACTAGCGGGAGGGGAACGGCCGTTGCGCCAATGCCGGGTTCAACCGTCACGCTGGCCTCAAACGTGCGCACCATCTTTTCCGAAATGCCCGGCACGGCGGCCAGCTCAATCACTTCCTCAAACGGATGCACCGTTTCGCGATACTCGATGATGCGCTGGGCAATAGCTGGCCCGATGCCCGGCAGCGTAGACAGCGTCGCGGCATCGGCCAGATTGATATTTATTTTGTCGCTCATGGTTTACTCCTCAAGACAAACGGCCGCACCGTGGCCCATCTGCCCTGGCTCGGCGGCAGGGCCGTTGGTGTGGAGGCGGGGTAGATTCAATGGGAGGTATCCCTGTAAACGTACGGGAAAATGGTTTAGCGTCCAACTCGGACACACCTGTGAGTGTATAACAACCTGCTGGTGAGAGACAACCTTTCCTGGACAAACCAGAACCAAAAAGGATTTTTATCAACAGATTCCGCAGGTTTTGCTGATAGAATCTTTTAATCTGCGAAATCTTTGATTTTTCTCGTTGACCACTGTTAACAAACTGCCTTGGCTTTGTTCGGTGAGCAATTACTTTTCACCGCAGGCGGCGATGGGTTCACGCCAGGCATTGTCGGGCAAGGGCTGCCCGGCGTTATCGGTGGCGGGGCTGCGCTGGCCGCTGGCAAAATCGTAGACGCCTACCAGCAGGGTGTGGGCCGTTTGCCCTTCATCCAGCGCAATTTCTCGCAAATCAAACAATATCCACTCTGGCGTGGCTGCCAACAAGCTGGGGCGAATGCCTAACGGTGGCCCATCTGCCTGCGCGATGAGACGGCCGTCTGCATCCAGCACCTGCACAAAAACGGAGGTCGTATCAGGGATGTCCGTGTAACGCGGTCGCCAGATTAGCCAGGCGGTAACGACCCCATCGCACACTGTTGGACGATCGCCTAATGCGAAATCGTTTGTTGGCCCTTCTAATTTGTATGCATCAAACTCGGCACCTATATTAAAATCTTCAACTTCATAAGTCCCTGGCAGTGGCCACAGAAAGCCGGTGAAACGTGTTTGTGGCCCGCTTGCTGTATAGTCGGTAATAAAAAACAATCGACTTTTATCTGCCAAAGGGGGCCAGCTGTGCTGGGCATGGATGCCGTAGGCGTAGGGAGCTGGCGTTTGCAGTTCTGGCACTGCTGCGGCCCAAACTGCCTCTTTGCCGATGCCATTGGCGTTGGTAAGTTCTTCCACAAACAGATAATCGCCCAGCATGGACACAAACTCCACACCGATGGCGTAAGTTTTAGGTGGCATGTCTAACCATTGCGGCAAATTGACAAAAACAACCTCTGTATTAGGGAGGTACACTAAATCGGTAGATTGCGAGACACGCACAGGTTGGGTGAGCTGTTCGTACTGGGTGAGCTTGGTACGCACAAATTGGCCGCTGGTAAGGAGGATGAAGGTGAGAACGGCCGTCCACACTACCCCTCTCCTCAACACCCCCTCTCCCTTGAGGGAGAGGGCCGGGGTGAGGGTGGGCCGGGCGGTCCACACCCCCGCCAGCAGCTGCGCCCACAGCAGCGCCACACCGACGCTGCCCAAATAAAGCAGGCGCGGCCCACGCAGCAAATAGAAGTTGGCCAGCGTCATCCCCAGCAGCAAGCTGGCGGCGGCCCACCAGCCCCAGGCCAGCAGCAGCGGCGCGCGCCAGGTCGGCTGGCGCCAGGCCAGCCAGGCCGAAATGCCACCCACCAGGCCGCCGCTCAGCACTGTCAGAGCAGCGCCGCTGACGTCCGGCAGCAGATGGGCAAACCAGGCCAGGGGAAAAACGGCCGCTTGCAGCAGGTACAACCCATTCAGCCACAAGCTGGAGTCGGTGGCTTCCACCACCGTGGCCCGGCTGATGGGCAGCAGCTGGTAGATGACCAGGTAAGCGACGCCAGCCAGCAAAAACCAGCGCCACGGCTGACGCGAAAAGTCGTACCAGCGCTGCTGCCAACTGCGCAGCCACTCGGGCTGGGCACACAGCTGCACCAGCGCCGCCAGGCCGCCAAAGAGGACGGCCGTTTCATGGGTCAGCACCATCAGCACAAGCAAAACCCAGGTGAGGATCAGCCAGCGGCGACTTTTTTTATCAGCAGATTTCACCGATTGGGCAGATTTTTTCTCCCCTTTCTCTGTGACACTCTGTGACTCCTCCGTGTAACGCTGTGTTCCTACCTTTTGCGGGGAAACGGCCGTCAGGTACGTGTGCAGCCCCAGCAGCATCAACCCGGTAATGGCCGGATGCACATTATGGCCATACACGGCCACCGCCTGGTAGCTAAAGGGAAACACGGCAAAAATCGCCCCGGCGGCCAGCGCCCGCCGCCAATCGGCCCACAGCCGCCAGCTCAGCCAGGCCAGCAGCCCGGCGTTGACGGCGTGCTGCACCACGTTGTTGCCGTGCAGCAGCCACGGCGGATAACCATCAAACAGCTGCTTAATGACCAGCATGGGAAAAAACGTCATGGGGCGGTAGAAGCCAAATGCTTCGGTAGGCAGCCAGACCGAGGCAAAGTCCAGGCCACCCGCAATGCGAATGTGCAGCAGCGTGTCGTAGATGAGGGGTAGGTGGATGGTGGGCCAATACAGCCAGCTGGCCAGCAGCATCACCAGCAGGGTGGTCAGCCAGAAGAGGCGCTTTGGCGGGAAATGTAGCATGTTACTCCAGGGGGTGACAGGGTGAAGGGGTGAAGGGGTGAATTTGTCATTGGTTTTTTGTAGACCTCCCTACTTGCCACTCGCAACTTGCAAACTTGCCACTTGCAAACTTGCAACCTTGCCACTTGCAAACTTGCAACCTGCCACCTGCAACCCTTCCACTTCTCTCACAGTCGCGTCACGTGCTCAAGGCCGTCTGGGGTGGCGAAGATGACGTCGGTGGCCATGTTGAGAAAGAGGCCATGCTCAACCACGCCGGGCTGCTGGCGGATGGCGGCGGCCAGCTGGTAAGGATCAGCGATGGGGCCAAGATAGCAGTCGAGAATGATGTTGTTTTCGTCGGTGCGGAACGGCCGTTTGTCAGCCCCATCCAGCCGCATTTCCACCCGCGCCCCCAAGGATTGCAGGTAATCGCCCACGGGGCGCGCAGCAAAGGGAATCACTTCCACCGGCACGGGGGCTTTGCTGCCCAACTGCGTCACCCGCTTGCTGTGGTCAGCCACAATGACAAAGCGCCGGGAAACGGCCGCTACAATCTTCTCCCGCAGCAGCGCCCCACCCAACCCTTTAATCACATCCAGATTGGGATCGGCCTCGTCGGCCCCATCAATTGTTATGTCAATCACTGGGTGGGTATCAAACGTCACCAGGGGAATTTGCAGTGAGCGGGCTTCGGCGGCGGTAGCTTCGGAAGTAGGAATGGCCACGATGTGGCGCAGCTGCCCCGCTTGCAGCAGACGACCTACCGCACGCACGGCGTGAACGGCCGTACTGCCCGTCCCCAGCCCCACCACCATGCCAGATTGAATAAACGTCACGGCCTGTTCGGCGGCCTGCACCTTTAGTTCCGCAATGTCACGCATTTCGACTCCCTCGCGAATTTTGGGTCTTACGAATTTCGAGGGGTGATGTGTGAAGCGTGAAACGTGATTCACCTCTGGTCACGCATCACGTTTCACGTTTCACAGCTGTCGATCCCCTAAAATCCTAAAGAGCCTGAATTTTTAAACTTTATTGGTCATCGCCGAAAGCACCTGCCGAACCTGCGCCGCTACCGCATCCATCGTCGCCTCGTCCACACGATCCTCGGCGGTTGGCTTGGCATATTCCATGATTTTTGGCCCGCGCCGCTCCTCCGGCTGGTCGTCCAGGCGCGGCACAACATGCACATGCACATGGGGATGGTTGGGATGCTCGGCAAACTGGAGAACGTAGGTTTTGCGGCAGCCGGTCACCTGCCGCAGTGCCAGGGAAACGTCACGCAGCAGCACGCCCAGCTCGGCCGCTTCGGCCTCGCTCATTTCATCAATGGCGGCAATGTGACGGTGCGCCACCAGCACCAGCCATCCAGGCAAAGACGTGTTCGAATGATGCACCACATCCCAGTAACGTGTCCTGAAGATGTTGTCCCACAAAGGCGCTTTCCCTTTGTCGCGCCGTTCCGTGAGTTCACAGGTCAGACAATCGGTTACCTTCTTTTTACGTTTCACTGGCTTTTTCTCATGGGCGAGGCAGGTGCGGGATTGATGGTTTGTGTGGCCAGAGTGTCATCCACTACCTCGCTTTTCACTTCTTACTTTGCACTGGGTTTTCTTGGGCGAGGCAGGTGGGAGAATGATCCTTTGAGTGATCAGAGTATCGCCCACCTGCCTCGCCCCTACTTTTCACTTTTTACTTTTCACTACTATCCCCAGGCAGCGACAACATGCCGGTATCCTTGCGCCGCCGGGCGGCCGTTTCGGCAATGTCGTCCTGGCTGCTGGGCGACAGCATCATCCAGCGGCGGAAGGTGCGGCGGTCGAACGAAACCACCTTAACACGAGTAACGGCCGTTACCGTGGCAATGCGCTCCACCCCTTCCAACAGCCCAATTTCGCCAAAATAGTCACCAGCCGTCAGGTGCGCGACCTGGTGCATCTTGTTGGTGCCATCTACGTGGGTCACGGCGACAAACCCTTCCACAATCACATAAAAGCGGTCGGGCAGCTCACCCTGCCGAATGATAACCGTACCGGCTTCATACTGCTCGGCGGATTCAACGGCCGTTTCCACCAAATCGTCGGGAATTTTGTTAACATCAAAATAGGGCACCGGTTCCAGCGGACCAGTATCGCGGGTGCGCTCGGCGGCCAGGGCCTTAATTTCCTGGGCCACCAGCGTCGAACCCTCGATCCAGCTGCGAAACGTCTGGTAATCCATGGCCATCACGTCAACGGCCGTTTCCGCCCGCACCGTGGCCATACGTCGGCTTTGGTGGAGCAGCCCCACCTCGCCAAAAAAATCGCCTGGGCCTAAGTGATCAATTACCGCATCCAGGCCATCGGGCGGCTGCAACACCACCTCAACCTGCCCACGCGTGACGATGTAAAACTTATCGGGCACGTCACCCTGTCGGATAATGTCGGCACCTGCGGCAAAATGTTCCGGGCCAAATTTGGGTTTGTTTTCCAACATAGACGATTTATTCATTCCTGGGTCTTGAGGAATTCACGAGATTGACAATCCATGAAACGTGAAACGTGAAGTCATACGGTCACGTTTCACGTTTCACGCCAAAATCCATAAATTACTAAAGAGCCTTAATCCTCAGTCTTAATGACGGCGTGGCCGCCAAACTGATGCCGCATGGCGGCCAACAGGCGGGCAGCAAAACTTTCATCCTGGCGGCTCACAAAGCGGGCAAACAGGGAATGGGTAATGATCGGCGCAGGCACGTCCAGGTCAATCGCCTCAAACACCGTCCAGCGCCCTTCGCCGCTGTCGGGCACAAACCCTTTGATGCCGCTGAGATCGGCGTCTTCAGCCAGGGCGTTGGCGGTTAAATCCAGCAGCCAGGAGCGCACCACACTGCCAAAGCGCCAGATTTCGGCCACCTGGTGTAAATCCAGGCCCATTTCTGTCTTGGCTTTCATGATTTCAAAGCCTTCGGCATACGCCTGCATCAGGCCGTACTCGATGCCGTTGTGGACCATCTTCACGAAGTGCCCGGCACCGCTGGGGCCGACGTGACCCCAGCCTATGTCGGCAGCGGGGGCCAGAGTTTGCAGGGCGGGGGTTAGTTGAGCAACGGCCGTTTCCGACCCACCCACCATCATGCTGTACCCTTCTTTTAATCCCCAGACGCCGCCGCTGGTGCCCACATCAACATAGCCAATGCCTGTGGCGGTCAGGATTTGGCCGCGCCGGATGGTGTCTTTGTAGTTGCTGTTGCCACCGTCTACCACCAGGTCGCCCGCGCCAAACATCTGCCCCAGCTCCGAGACGACACTTTCCGTCGGGCCGCCAGCGGGCACCATCACCCAGGCCACGCGCGGCGGCGCCAGCTTTTCTACCACTTCAGCCAGGGAGTAGGCGGGAACGAGACCCACATCGGCGGCAAGCTGGTTGGTAACGGCCGTATCCAGGTTATACCCCACCACCTCATGGCCGCCCTGAATCAACCGCGTTGCCATGTTTGCGCCCATCTTGCCCAGGCCAATCATTGCTAACTTCATCTTACTTTCCTTCACCAAACTCAACTGGTTTCCTGCCAGGCGCGCAGCACTTCGGCCACGCTCCACGCCTGGGCCACGCAGCCGCGCGGCGTAAACGGCGCATCGCCGTCAAAAATCTCGCTCAGGCTGCCCATGCCGTGCGACCGAATCTGGTGGTGCATCAGCGAATCCAGGTACGATTGGGCCGCCGCTTTGTCGCCGTAGACGCGCAGATGGGCGCTGACAAACGGACCAATCAGCCAGCCCCAGACGGTGCCCTGGTGGTACGCGCCGTCCCGCTTCTGCCGATCGCCGCCGTAGTGGCCCACGTACGCCTTGTCGTCGGGCGACAGGCTGCGCAGACCGTGGGCGGTCACCAGGTGACGGCCGCAGGCGTCCACAGACGAGCGCTGCTGCTCTGTCGTAAGCGGGCTGTGCGGCAGGGAGATGGCCAGGAGTTGATTCGGCCGTAAACTGCCGTCCAGGCCATCGGCATTGGGCCCGTCGATCACGTCGTAGCAGTAGCCCATTTCTTTGTTCCAAAAACGGCCGAATCCCTTTTTCACCTTCTTGATCATTGCCTCGTACTCGGCGGGGTCTTCCCCCAGCAGCCGGGCAAAATCGGCCATGATGCACAACGCGTTGTACCACAGCGCATTAATTTCCACCGGCTTGCCGATGCGCGACGTCACCACCCAGCTGTCCACCTTGGCATCCATCCAGGTGAGCTGCACTCCTTCTTCCCCGGCAAACAGCAGGCCGTCTTTGGTGTCCATCTGAATGTTGTAGCGGGTGCCCCGCTTGTGCCACAAAATGACCTCTTGCAGCACGGGGAACAGTTCGCGCACCAGCGCCTCGTCGTGGGTGGCGGCGTGGTAGGCACGCAGCGCTTCAAAATACCACAGGGTGGCATCTACCGTGTTGTATTCGGGATGTTCCCCGGCGTCGGGGAAGCGGTTGGGCAGCATGCCCTGGTCTACAAATTGGGCGTAGGTGCGCAAAATGGAGGCGGCTACTTCAGGCCGTCCGGTCACCAGCGTCAGCCCTGGCAGGGCAATCATCGTGTCGCGACCCCAGTCGCTAAACCAGGGATAACCAGCGATAACGGAACGGCCGTTGACATCACGCGCCGTCGGTCTTTTCACCACAAACTGGTCCGCCGCCAGCACCAGCTGCTCCACCACAGGTGGCAGAGCGGCCGGGTGCACCTGGCGCGCCCGCTCCAGCAGCGCTGCTTCGTAACTCTGCCGCTCGGCGTAAGCCGCCTCGCCGTCCAGGTTGGGTGATGGCTCGGTGCTGGCCACCAGCGTCAACGCTTCGCCCGGGCGCAAAACGGTGCGCAGCAGGGCGGCGTACATGTGGTCTTCCTGCACGTCATTTTGGCCGCGATACTCCTCAATGCTCAGGTAAAAATCTTCGTACCAATCAAACTGGGGGATCATTTCCATCTTGTCGCTGAGCAGGTAAAGCGGGGCCGCCTTGTCGTGGACCTGAATGCGTAAGCCGTTGGCCACATCTTCCACCTCCGGCTCCCAATCGTTCATGATGGTCGTCTGGTGGTAGTCGCGGTAATTGACAAATGCTTTGGCTTCCAGCGTCAGCGGCCCGGTGGCCCGGACCAATTTGTAGTGCAGGTAGGTGGTGTTAGCCCCAGGCTGCATCCAGATGCGCTTTTCTAGCAGGGCATTGCCAAAAGCAAAGGTCCAGACGGGCGTGGTGCCCTCCAGGTGAAAGCGGTTAATGGTGTGATGGCCGTTGCCTTCCACTTTGCTGTTGGCCCAACGATTGACATAAAGTGGGTAGAAACGGCCGCTTTGCGGATAAATCCCCTCATATTCCACCGTCTCATCTACCTTGGCCAGCATCAGGGTGCGGCCCAACGGCGGCTGCAGTGCGGCCAACAGCAGGCCGTGGTAGCGGCGCGTCAGCATCCCGGCCACCGTCCCCGAGGCAAATCCCCCCATTCCGTTGGTGACCAGCCATTCTCTTGATTCAGCAATGGCCAGATTACCACTTATTTCGCGTCCAAAATCAATTAGCACGCAGTTACTCCTTCACGCAGTTGAGTCGAGTTCATAAATTATAGTAAGCGAGTGGGCAAGTAGGCGAGTCTGTCAGTAGATCTTCCACTTTTCACTTTGTACTTCTCACTATTCACTTAACGTTCAAACGCTGCCCCATTATACACTTGCACACCGAATCTGATAACGCTAGAGTTACACAGTGGAAATGAACCAGACTACGGCAAAATAACCAGAAAACAATCAGAAACGGCCGATTCCGCCGCAAGGCACACCCATGGCAAAAAAGAAACCCTCACCCGACTACGTTCAAACCGTTTTGCAGCGGCTCCAGGCGGCACACCCCGATGCCCATTGCGAGCTCAACTACGAGACGCCGCTCCAGCTGCTGGTGGCCACCATCCTCTCGGCGCAGTGCACCGATGTGCGCGTGAACCTGGTAACGCCCCATCTTTTTGCCACCTACCCAGACGTTACCGCCCTGGCCACCGCCGACCGCGCCGAGTTGGAGGAGATTATCCGCCCCACCGGCTTCTTTCGCCAAAAAGCGGCGTTTATTCAGGAGACGGCCGTATCCCTCCTGCAAAACCACGACGGCGCAGTCCCCAACGAGATGGCCGAGCTGACCCAACTAAAAGGCGTGGCCCGCAAAACGGCCAACGTGGTGCTGGGCGAAATTTTCGGCAAGGCTGAAGGCATCACCGTCGATACCCACGTCAAGCGCATTGCCCACAAGCTGGGCCTCACCAGCACCAACGAAGACCCGGTGAAGGTGGAGCGTGAACTGATGGCCATCATTCCGCCCGAGCATTGGATCAGCATCTCGCACCTGCTTATTTTCCACGGCCGTCGCATTTGCATCGCCCGCCGCCCACACTGCCCCCACTGCCCCCTCAACGACATCTGCCCCTCCGCCGAGCTGTAACATGACCCCACTCAACCGCCCGCCTAAAAAAAGAGGAACTATGGATTTCACAACTGTTCTGCTCATCATGGTTGCCGTGCTGCTGATGCTCGTCGCCTACTTACGCCATGATGGCAGCCTCACCGTTGGGCTAAAATCTGGCGCGCAAACGTTTGTGAAACTACTGCCCATCTTTGTAGCCGTCTTCATCATCGTAGGGCTGTCTGAAGTGCTGGTGCCGCAAGAACTGATCAGCCGCTGGATGGGCGAGCAGTCGGGCTGGCGTGGCATTGTCCTGGCTTCGGCACTGGGGGCGGTAATGCCGCCCAGCATTTTTGTCAGCTTCCCGCTGGCGGCCACCCTGTACAAAGCCGGTGCTGGCATTGGCGCAGGTGTGGCCTTCGTCACCTCCTGGTCGCTTCTGACGGTGTTCCGCATGCCGCTGGAGGTAAGCATCGTTGGCCTGCGCCCCACGCTCATCCGCATGGGCGTTGGTCTCATTTTCCCCCTCATCGCGGGCTTCGTCGCCGATTTTCTGTTCGGTTCGTGAAATGATTCGCCCCAGTGGGCCTAGAAAGTTGAGAGGTTTGAGGTTCCTGAAGCTCACCCACAGACGAAAGCACCCCTCACCCCTCATCCCTCATCCCTCATCCCTCCCCCCTCATCCCTCACCCCTCATCCCTCATCCCTCATCCCTCATCCCTCCCCCAATCGATCCAATCCGGCCAGAGTTGCGTATAATCGTAATAAGTCCTTCAAGAAACCTCACTGATTCACAAAAAGCGAGAATAAGCTGTGTTGGAGTATAAAAAGCATGAAGAACCTTGTCGTCGAGCGCATAACGTGTGCTCGTATTCCCACGGAAGCTGGGGAATTTCAACTCTGTTACTATCGCAACAACCTGGACGAAAAAGAACATCTGGCCTTGATTGTTGGCGAAATTGATTCGCAAAAACCAACCCTGGTACGTATCCATTCCGAATGTTTTACCGGAGATGTGCTCGGTTCGCTGCGCTGCGACTGCGGGCCGCAGCTCAACCAGGCGATGCAGCGCATTGCCCAGGTAGGCGCAGGCATCATCATTTATTTGCGACAGGAGGGACGCGGCATTGGCCTGCTGGATAAGCTGCGTGCTTACAATTTAATGGACGAAGGGTACGACACGGTGGATGCCAATCTCAAGTTGGGCCACCAGGCGGATGCGCGAGATTACACCATTGCCGTACGCATGTTGCAGGATTTGGGCGTTACGGCCGTACAGCTGCTAACCAACAACCCGGGCAAGATTGAAAGCCTGGAGCGGTGGGGCATTCCCGTGGTGGAGCGCGTACCGATGCTACCGGCCGTCACCGTCGAAAACGCCGCCTACCTGGCCACCAAGGTGGAGCGAATGCGCCACCTGATGAACCTGAACGGCCGTTCCCCCGCCCCCATACGCCAACCCAAAGCCGTGCCCCACGGCCGTCCCTTTGTCACCCTCAGCTATGCCCAAAGTGTTGATGGCTCCATCACCCGGCGGCGCGGTGAACCGCTGGCCCTCAGCGGGCAGGAATCCCTGACGCTCACCCACCAGCTGCGCACCGGGCACGACGCCATCCTGGTGGGCATCGGCACCGTGCTGGCCGACGACCCGCGCCTGACGGTACGCCTGGTGGCTGGCCCCGACCCGCAGCCGATCATCGTGGACAGCCAGCTGCGGCTGCCCCTGACGGCCAGACTGCTGACCGAGCATCCGCGCCAGCCTATCGTGGCCACTACGGCCGCAGCCGATCCGCGCCGGGCAGCAGCCCTGCAAGATGCGGGAGCGCAGGTGGTGCGGCTGCCTGGGACGGGCAACGGCCGTGTCAATCTGCCCGCCCTGTTGGATTGGCTGTACCAGTCGGGCCTACACCGCCTGATGGTGGAAGGCGGCGCGAATATCATTACCAGCTTCCTGGCGGCGCAGCTGGTGGATCGCCTGGTGATTACCGTTGCCCCATTGCTGGTGGGCGGCCTCAACGCCGTGGGCAACCTCAATGGCAGCGGCCTGCCCCAGCTGAAAAATCTGCACACCCAATGGCTGGGCAAAGATATGATCCTCTCCGGCGACGTGCGCTGGCCTGAGGAAAATTAGCCGCGGATGGCGCGGATTAAACCCAAAATCCTGCTAATCCGCGCAATCCGCGGCAAAAAAAGGAAGTGAGGATGACTCAGTTTGACGTGCCGAATCCAGCCTACGAGCAGGCGGTGCGGGACAGCTTTGGCAAGCAGACGTTTATGGACTTTTTAGGGGCGAAGTTAACGGCCGTTGCCCCCGGGCAGGTCACCATCGAGCTGCCCGTTACGCCCAACCTGCTTCAGCAGCATGGTTTTGTGCACGCCGGGGCGACAACGGCCGTTGTTGATTCTGCCTGCGGCTACGCCACGCTCTCCCTGCTGCCCCCCGGCAGCGAAGTGGTCACCGTGGAGTTTAAGATGAATTTGCTCGCCCCCGCGCTGGGCGTAAAAATGATCGCCCACGGGCGGGTGGTGCGGCCCGGCCGCACGCTCACCGTCTGCCAGGGCGAACTGTTCGGCGAAGATGAAAACGGCAGCCGCAAGCTGTGCGCCATCATGACCGCCACCATGATTCGGCGGTAGGTACACCCTCTCCCACAGGGAGAGGGTGCCAGTTCTCTCCCCCTGCGGGGGAGAGCTAGAGAGGGGGTAGACACCTGCCCCACAAACAAAATGATGCAAAGACACGCTCTCTTTTTTACCGCCCCATACCAGCTGGAACTGCGCCAGGAGCCGCTGCCGCCGCTGCCGGACGATGGCCTGCTGGTGCAAACCATCGTCTCGGCCATCAGCCCGGGCACGGAGATGCTGCTTTATCGCGGCCAGATGCCCGCCGACCTGATGGCCGACGCCACCATTGCCGCGCTGGGCGAAGGCGGCTATCCACAAAAGTATGGCTACGCTGCGGTGGGTCGCGTCATTGAGGTTGGCAAATCGGTAGACAAAGCGTGGCGCGACCGGCTGGTGTTTGCCTTCCAGCCGCACCAATCCCACTTCATCGCCCAGCCAGAGGAGGTGCTGCCGCTGCCCGAGGAAATGCGACCAGAAACGGCCGTCTTCCTGCCCAACATGGAAACGGCCGTCTCCTTCATCATGGACGCCCAGCCGGGCATTGGCGAGCAGGTGGCCGTATTTGGTCAGGGCATCGTCGGGCTGCTCACCACCAGCCTGCTGGCCCAGCTGCCGCTGGCCAGCCTGCTGACGCTCGATGGCTACCCGCTGCGCCGCGATTGGTCGCAAAAGCTGGGGGCCAGCGCCAGCCTGGACCCCGCCACCCCCGATTTAGCCGACCAAATTCAGGCCGCCCTGCCGCACGCCAGCCACCATCCCGGCCTCGATTTAGCCTTTGAGCTGTCCGGCAACCCGGCGGCATTGGATATGGCAATTGGGCTGATGGGGTTTAGCGGCCGACTCCTCATCGGTTCCTGGTACGGCCGTAAGCGGGCCAACCTGGACCTGGGCGGCCACTTCCACCGCAGTCAGATTCAGCTCATCAGCAGCCAGGTGAGCCACATCGCGCCGCGCTGGCAGGGGCGCTGGAGTAAAGCCCGGCGGCTGGCCGTCGCCTGGGAGATGCTGCAAACGGTGCAGCCGCAGCAGCTCATCACCCAGCGCTTCCCGCTGGCGCAAGCGCAAAAAGCGTATGAATTGATTGATTTGCGGCCGGAAACGGCCGTGCAGGTTGTTTTTATCTACGATCGATAAGTTTCAAGAGGAGGGATCGTTGAAACACATCCGCTTCAGCACAACAACAAATCCAGATTATGAGCGCCTGCAGAACCTTGTGGATCAAGGAAGTGATGACCCGCACATTCACGCAATAGATATGCCTTATCGGCTTACATCTACCTGGCAAGAGCAAGGAGGTGAAATCGGTTTGTGGGAAAAAGATGGCGAGTTGGTTGCCTGGGCCGTTTTCCAACCGCCCTGGTTTAATGTTGACTATGCCATGCATCCATCCGTACACGGCTCGCTTCTGGAGATGGAAATATTCTCTTGGGGCAAAGAGCAGATGAGCAAGTATGCGAACCACACAGGGAGCCAATTCTACGGTTCTTTTGAGTTTGCGTCGGACGCGCCCCATGCTCAAACAATAAAAAAACATTTGGAAGCCCAAGGTTTCCAGCTATTCGATTGGAGCATCATTCAATTTACCCTGGACTTGAAACAAAGTTTACCCTTGCCGCAATTGATGAGCGGGTTTGAGGTACGGCCGTTACGCGGCATTTCTGAAGCACAAGTTTACGTTGATCTACACTGTGCAGCTTTCGACTCTGACAAAATGACGCTAAGCTGGCGGGAACGTACGCTTACACATCCTGGCTACAAACCCGAACTAGATTTAGTCGTTGTTAATCCAAATAATGAGCCTGTTGGCTTCTGCATCTGTTGGACATGGCAAGGCGCCGGTCATATCGAACCGCTTGGTGTTCATCCCAACTACCAAGGTCAAGGGCTGGGCAAAGCGTTGGAGCTTACGGCTGCCCATATTTTGCAAGATCATGGTATCCAAACTTTGCGTGTCGATCATGCCAGTTTCAATGGAGCAGCGATTGCCTTATCCCAGAAAACAGGGTTTAAACAGTTCAAAAATGCGTTGCGATATTATGTGGCTGTAAGCCCTGGTCATTGACGTCTTAGAAGTTCAACTTCTGCGAGAAGTTGAACTTCTTTTTCACAAAGGAGAATTTATGTACACCGTCGCCGTTAAACGTGATTTTGTCGCCCAGCATTTCCTCATCGGTGGGGATTGGGGGGCAGAAAATGAGTGGCACTCGCACCACTACGTCGTCGAGCTTCAGCTTAGCGGCCCCACGCTGGACCAGCACGGCTATCTCGTTGACATCGTGGATATCGAAGCCAACCTGGAAACACTGGTAGCCTACTACAAAGACAAAACGCTCAATGACCTGCCCGAATTTGCCGGGCTCAACCCCAGCATCGAGCATTTCGCCCGCATCCTCGCCACCCAACTCGCCGAACGCATCCAGGCCGACACGCTGAGCGAGCTTATGGTGAAGATTTGGGAAAATGAGATTGCCTGGGCGTCGTTTAGGTTAGCGGTGAATGGTGGCAGGTGAGCAGGTGGCAAGTGGCAAGTGGCAAGTGGCAAGTGGCAAGTGGCAAGTGGCAAGTGATTTTACCTGCAACCTGCAACCTGCAACCTGCAACCTGCCACTTTTCACTTCTCACTTCTCACTTTTTACTTTTCACTTCTCATTGACATGAAAATCGGACTCATCATCTACGGCCGTCTCCAAACCATCTCCGGCGGCTACCTGTACGACCGGAAGCTGGTTGAGCATTTAGAGGCAGCGGGGGACGAGGTAGAAATTATCTCGCTGCCCTGGGAAGGATACGGCCGTTCCCTCCTGCACAACGTCTGGTTTGCCCTGGCCGAGCAGCTGCGCCTGGCCGAGTTTGACCTGCTGCTGCAAGACGAGCTGAACCACCCGTCCCTCTTCTGGCTCAACCGGCGGCTGCGCGATGAAATTAGCTACCCGATTGTGAGCATCGTGCACCACCTGCGCAGCAGCGAGCAGCGCCCAGGCTGGCAAAACTGGTTCTATCGGCAGGTTGAGCAGCGCTACCTGGCCTCGGTCGATGGCTTTGTGTTCAACAGCCAGACGACGCGGCTGGTGGTCCAATCGCTGGTGGGCACTGCCCAGCCGCATGTGGTCGCCTTCCCGGCGGGCGATCGCTTTCAGCCCACCATTACGCCAGCGCAGGTTGCAGACCGTGCCCAACAGCCGGGGCCGCTGCGCCTGCTGTTTGTGGGCAACCTGATCGAGCGCAAAGGGCTGCACGTTTTGTTAGAAGCCGTGGCGGGTTTGCCAACCTCGGAGTGGATGCTGGAGGTGGTGGGGGATACGGCCGTCACCCCTCGCTACACGCAGAAAGTCCAGCAGCACATCACCCGGCTTGGCCTGGAGCACAACATCACCTGGCACGGCCCGCGCAACGATGAGGCGCTGGCGGCGCACCTGGCCCAGAGCCACCTGCTGGTGGTGCCGTCCAGCTACGAAGGCTTCGGCATCGTTTACCTGGAAGGCATGGCCTTTGGCCTGCCCGCCATCGCCGGGCGTGGCGGTGCCGCCCACGAAATCATCACCGACGGCGTGAACGGCTTTCTGGTTGAGGACGCGGCCACACTGCGCCAGCACCTGCACACGCTGCACCACAACCGCGAGCAGCTTACCCAGATGAGCCAGGCCGCCCAAACCCGCTTCGCCGCGCACCCCACCTGGACCGCTTCGATGACCAAAATTCGCGAATTCCTTCACTCGGGCATTCCGGCACAGGCAGGAATCCAGACCCGGCACAAAAATGGAAACCCGCCTGCGCGGGTATGACACCTGGAAACAAACATGGTTTATGACTTCCCTCGTTACCTTGCCGCCAAAAAAACGGTGGACGACCGCGCCCTGAACGGCCACGTCTGGCAGATGCTGCGGCAGCAGATGCTGCAAACTTTACCGCCCCAACCGCGCATCCTGGAGATTGGCGCGGGCATCGGCACGATGGTTGAACGGCTGGCCGAACAGCAGTTCATTACTTCGGCCAGCTACACGGCCATCGACAGCCTGCCGGAAAACATCGCCGCCGCCCAACAAAGATTGGCCGATTTGCCCGCAGGCATCGACCTCACCCTGGAAGCAGTTGATCTGTTTGATTTTATGGAACGGCAGCAGGGGCAACGGCCGTTCCACCTCCTCATCGCCCACGCCTTTCTGGATTTGATGGACATTCCCGCCACGCTGCCGCAGCTTTTTACGCTGCTGGAACCGGGCGGCCTGTTCTACTTCAGCATCAACTTCGATGGGGTGACGACGCTGGAACCAGCCATCGATCCGGCGCTGGACGCGCACATCGAGCGGCTGTACCACCAGACCATGGACGAGCGGTTGGTAAACGGCCGTCCTTCTGGCGACAGTCACAGCGGGCGGCATCTCTTCACCCACCTGCGCCAGGCAGGCGCACAAATCCTGGCCGCAGGCGGCTCCGACTGGGTGGTGTTTGCCGGGCCAGACGGTTACCCGGCCGACGAGAGCTATTTTTTGCAGTTTATTGTGGAGACGATGCACCGGGCGCTGGCCGATCATCCGGCGCTGGACCCGGCGCAGTTGGCCGCGTGGATCGCCCGGCGGCAGGCGCAAATCGAAACGGGGGAACTGGTGTACATTGCCCACCAGCTCGATTTTTACGGCCGTTGGCCAAAATGATGGATGAAGTTATGGCAGTAAAAAGGGTTTAAGCCATGCCGCTAGCAATCCACCACAAAAGCCAAACAGATGCATGACATTGGATGAGCCCTTCCGCCTGCGAAAAACGACGCTGAAAAGGCTGAAGTAGAAAAAACCAACAACGATGCCGATTAAAGCAGATTGTGATTCTTGATTGATAAAACCGTCAAAGACAACATAACCGAAATAACCGGTAACCAGACCACTTGCTCCCAAATGGCGTCCATTTGATCCCAATATCCAGGTTCCTAAACTCGCAATCGCCATAACGGAACTGGTGACTATCCAAAACACGCTCAAGTTTGTTAGCGCAATTATCGAACCCAAAATGGCTAAGGGAATGGAGTTGCCCAAAAGGTGTGCCCAATCTCTGTGCAATGTGTGAGCTAAAATTGGTGATAATAAATGGTTGCTTTGCCTGGGCTGAAGCCCGTAATCACGCTTCAGCCTTTGTTTGAACACAAAAAGATCCGCCAAATGGAGAATGTACATAAAAAGTAAAAAGAGCAGTACAGTCTGTAGACCAGTTGGTAAATTCAGGAAGGTTTCGTAGATGCGGTAAAGGTACATCGTATCAACTTACTTTTGCTTGGCGAACAAATCTTTGCTTTATGCACTTTTCATGAACTTTGCTCAGTTAGTGAAACGGAAGCCAGACAAAAACGCTGCTTGCCTGATTGTAACCATCAGGCAAACAGCGTCCAAATAAGTTGTCGGTTTTGGGGTAAGTTACTTTTCTTGCCAGAGAAGAATGATGAGGATCAGCTCGATCGCTTTATCAACCAGCCCCATTGGGTTCCAGGGATTAGACGCGTTAAAAGCGAAGTAGAGGATGAAGGTAACGGCCGTAAATGCCAGCAACGCCCAGCGCACCATCGACCGCTGCGCGGCAAACTGCGGCAAGAAATAAAGTGCTGCCAGCAGCCCCAAATAACCAAGCCCATTGAGCAGGAAAATGATCAAAAAGGTGCCGCCAGACATGATGCCCAACACAATGTGAATGAGCGCCGTGGCCACCGTCAGCCCCGCAATCGCCTTTTGCCGACTCGATAACTTTGCAACCATATCCATCTGAAAAAACCTCCTCATGCTGAAAAAATGAATAAGTATGGGGAGTCCACCACAGAAGTGCCCTGCCTCGTTGTCTGGTTTGATTCTCTTTCTGTGTGTGACGCGCCTCTTCCTACAAGCTGCGTTCTGCCCCGGGTTTAGGATAGATACGCGCAATGTGGTTGATTGGATTGGAATTCCCCAGAAACGCGGAGAAGCTGCCTTACAACTTTGAAAAGCAAGGCCTTTCGGATTTGTTTTGCACCGAATTTGCACGGAAATTAGCGCTAATTCGCGTAAATTCGGTGCCAGTCCTCTGAAACCGAAAAATGGCGTGGCTACGGCCGTATCCACACCACCTTCGCCCGCTGCCCCAGCCACCACAAGCCCAGCAGCCCCAGCGACACATCGCGCAGCCGGATGAGCAAACTCAAGCTCAAACCGACCGCCGGATGAAACCCCATCAACCCCAGCGCCCACACCAGGCTGGCTTCCAGCGTGCCCAGCCCGCCCGGCAGCGGCAGCAGGTACGCCACCCGCGCCGCCGTCAGCAGGGCAATCAGCTGCCCCAGGGTCAGCGACACGCCCAAAAACGAAACCATCAGGTAAAACTCAGCCAGCATCAGCGCCCAGCCCAGCGCCGAAATGACGATGGCCCCCAGCAGTGCGCCGGGATTTTGCTGGCAGAGGGTGCTCATTTGCGTTTCGCTGGCGGCAACGGCCGTTGCCCACCGTTCCCATTTCACCCTTTGCAGCAGCCGGGTGATGGGCTGCCTGCCGCGCCAGATGAGCCACAAATAAAGCACGGGCGGCAGCAGCAGGAGCAAAAACCAGACGGCCGTTTGCCCACCCACCGCCTCGCCCAACAAACCCGTCTGCACCACCAGCGCCACGCCAAAGGCCAGAAAGCCAAAGTTGAGCAGCAGCTCCACCGTTTTGTCCAGCGACACGGCGGCAATGGCGGCGGAACGAGGCACGCCATGCTGCCGCTCCACCAGCAGCACCTGCACTGGCTCGCCGCCAAAGTGCGGCCCCGGCGTGAAGTAGCTCACGCCAAATGCCGCCAGTCGATGCCCCAGCAAAGCCACAAACGGCAGGTCATAACCCAGGCCACGCAAAAGCAGATGCCAACGGCCGTTTAGCGTCAGCAGCACCAGCCCATTCAGCAGCAGCAGCACCGCCAGCTGCCACCCCTGCAGCCCGGCCAGCGCCCGCCCCACCTCACGCAGCGGCACCGCCCGCACCACCCACCACAGCAGCAACCCGGCCACCGCCCAAATCCCCACCTGCCAAACCCACTTTTTCCCTCTCACCCTCACCCTATCACCCTATCACCTTGTCACCTTGTCACCTTGTCACCCTATCACCCTGTCACCCTGTCACCCTGTCACCCTGTCACCCCGTCACCATCCCAACACCGCATCCTGAATATGTTCGCAGCGCAGCAGCTTGCCGCTGTGGTCCAGCTCTACGGCCATCAGGTCCAGCCG
>JADLAX010000038.1 GCA_020848035.1 Anaerolineae bacterium
TACATCGTTTGAAAGCTCACAGACTTTTATTGGTTACATCAGAACGGGGTAGTATAGAGTAAATGTTGTGGTTCAACCTATAACACCGCTGCAATGGACATGTAATTGAACTAGCAAATAAGAATCGAGGACGACTATACAGCCGTTTTAGTGACCGACCTGGCAGGCAGTTGGAGAGGGATGTTCTGACTAGTGAGGGCAGCCTGCATATCCACTTCGGTCAGTAACCACCAAGGATTTAGGAGTACATCCCAAAAGCCTCACTGGTTTGTGATTTGAGTATCCGGGCTTTCCTTGTTCCCAGAACATATATCTTCCAAGAGCGAGTAGCGCAGCCCCTGGGTGCCTACCCAGCTCGCGGCACCGCATCGGGTACACACCGCCTGATACCCATTCTCCACGGCTTCAAAAGGGGCCAGCTCATGACCACCCAATGCAGCTTCGGCCAGAGCTTCCAAAATAGCCAGACGAAGAGAATCAATGGTCATCAGGCAGTATTTCCGCTAGCTGCCGCAGTCGGATAACGGCTATCCGTTGGGCAAGCCACAATAGAAGTCGTTCCGTCCAATAAAGCTTGTTGATAGCCAACAGCGCCCCCGCACCCTTTTGAAGCTGGGTATAAGCGTTTTGCCGGTCAGCCAACTCCTGCTGAAGCTGCTTTTTATCGATCGTCACCTTTGGCCTCATACGTTGAGATTGTGAAATGAATTGTAATGGTTTCGAGGTCAAATCCCAATGAAAAGAAGGCGGCATTCTTGCACGCTCATTCCCGAAACTGTCTACCACTTTATGGAGAGTGTTCTCAACATCGGGTAAAATGCGGCCTGGGCAAATATCCGTAGACTGATTGCACCTATCCATTGTAGAAATTTTAATTATGCCTCATCCTGCATCCTCACTCACATCCCCCGCTCAATTTTTTCAGGCGGTAGCCGCTGAGCGGGTCGCTAACCCTGTACCTTTGCCCCACATAGTTGAAAAGATGGTGCCCACTCCCAACGGTTCTTGCCGTCTGGCATGGTGCCACTCTCCTTACGGCAGCCACTGGGAGATTGGCTCCACGCAATCTGGCACTGTTCTGCCGACGATTGTCTTTCGCGGTGAACTAAACGAAGCGGCCAGTCAGGTAATGCTTCGTTTTCTCGAATCCTTATTCGTCTAAACCGGGCTGGCTTCCCCACAGCAAGCCACCTGTTTTTTGGAATGCAGGAGTGCTGCCAATCGTCCCCTTAACTACCATCCAGGTTATTCTCCCTCTACTGGAAAAAGAAACCCGGCTGGCTTTTTTTCACTGAGCAAAAGCTGACCAAAAAGTCGTTCTCTAAGCAGCGCTGGCCAAGTGTATAATGTGGGCGTTATTATTAATCGTGTAAAGTACGCTTTTCCGTCGAGATTTTCTATGACAGAGTTGGTAAATCCCCCCCGATCTGGCCGGGCCAGCATCACTTTATTGCTTCCTTTCTGTGTGCTCATTTGCTTGCTGGTTCTTTTCCTTTATATCGGGAAGTCAGCCCATGTCTACGCCGAGGGAGAGGCAGCTGCGCCGCTTGACGTTGTCTTAAATGAAATTGCCTGGATGGGCACAGCGGTTTCCACCAATGACGAATGGATCGAGCTGCACAACCCCACATCAGCCGCCGTAGATATTACCGGCTGGGTGTTGGCGGCGGCCGACGGCACGCCTTCCATTCTCCTGTCCGGCAGCATCCCTTCGGGCGGTTACTTTTTACTGGAGCGAACGGATGACACCACAGTGCCCGGTGTGACGGCCGATCAAGTTTACACCGGTGCCTTAAGCAACACGGGCGAAAATCTCGTTTTGCAGGACGAGATGGCCAATGTAATAGATAGTTTGGATAACAGCAGTGGCTGGTTTTCCGGCCATAATGAGGCCCGGGTGCCCATGCTTCGGCTGGATGCGGCCGTCCCAGCCAGCCTGCCAGCAAACTGGACCTACAACCCGCGCTGCGGCACGGCCACCAACACAGCCGGGGTGATCCACACCTGTACATTGACCGAAACGGCCGTTGGCCAGCCGTTTAGTTACCAGGTCTTTTTTAATCCCCTGGCCATCACTGCCACTGGCCCTACTACCACCACCACGCCAATGGAACTGGCCCTGCTAGAGGTGATCAACCAGGCGGGTACCGAGATTGATATTGCTCTGTACGGTCTTAACCGACAAAGCGTGGTAAACGCCCTCATTAGCGCCCACAACCGGGGGGTCACAGTACGGGTGGTGGGTGATGATGAGGCAGGGGCTGGCGAATACGCAGCGGCGTATCAGGCCCTCACAACCGCTGGGATTCCGCTCATTATGGACAGCAGCGCCAGCCAGATACAGCACAACAAATTTCTTGTGGTAGACGGCCAGACGGTGTGGACGGGCAGCACCAACTTCACTGATACTGGCTTTACCAGCAACGCCAATAACGCTCTGCTGGTAACAGATCCCACCCTGGCACACGTATACTCCCTGGAATTTAACGAAATGTGGAGCGGTCTATTTCACGGAGCAAAAGCTGACAACACGCCTCACTTATTGGATTATGCTGGCACAAAAGTAGAGTCGTTTTTCTCACCCACGGACAATGTTGCCTTTGAGGTGTGGCAGGAGCTGGCCAATGCCGAAGAATCCGTCCATTTTGCCATGTTTTTCTTCACCGATAACGTGCTTTCAGACAGGTTAGTGAACCTGGCCGAGTCAGGCGTGGCGGTGCAGGGACTGTTTGACCAACTGGGGGAAGCGGGAACCGGCTCCGATGCAGATAGTTTGTGTGCCGCTGGAGCGCAGATAGGCGTTGAAGATTTTGCCGGAAAACTGCACCACAAGTTTGCTATTATTGATGCATATGGCAGTGATCCTACCGTCATTCTAGGTTCATATAACTGGACAGACAGCGGTGCGTATCAAAATGATGAAAACACGCTCATCATTCACAGTGCCGACCTGGCCCAGGACTATCTAGTCGAGTGGCAGCAGCTGTGGCAGGCTATCGATCTGGACCAGATTTGCAATCCCCCAACGGTATATCTGCCGTTTATTGTGCGCGGTAATTAAGTGACACCAGCTCCGCCTTGCGGGAAGCGGTCTGTTTAAAGTTGCCAGGCAAAATGCGCCAGGAAACGCCGTAGCGCACCCTCTTTGAGGAAAATTCCATATACAACATAGACAGAATTCGGCCGAAAAATAATACCCTATCGTTCGTCGGTCCATGTTCAAATGCCTGCCCATAGCTCGCCTGCTCCATCCCTCACCCTGCAAGGCTTTAACTTCAGCAAAGCGCATTTCATTCAGAGTTGGCTGCTCACTATCCGTTGGCGAGGAAACCGCCTCTGAGTCAGTTTCGATTTGACTGTTCGCCTCTGCCTACATCTCCTGAGCTACTTGATGGGCAGCCTCCCGCAGCATTTTGTTCGCTTCTTGAGCATTTTCCGCACGACGTCAGTGATATTTTGGAAGAGGTGAGAACGATCGGCAATTTGCAACGCATGACCGGCACCAGATGTAACGCCTACAATATATTCTGCACCTCTATCACGGCTGACAATTTCAACATCAGGATGTCCTTGCAGGCACTGGCTCAACGATTCAGCTGAACGCTCTGGTAATTAACCAACGACTCCTTGTTTTTCCAAATCCACCAAATTTGTGCCGTAGCTCTGCCCTTTCCGTTTAGCCTAATCATCAATGCCAAGAACCCGAGGTGTTTCCACGGATGTTTCTGGTGTTTGCCGAACCAGTCGAATCAATGTGTCTGGACTGGTTAACATTCCCAGGATGCCCAGCAAACTTGAACCAGTTTCTGCGCTGACGGTAAAGCCAACCTGACCCTGCTGTTGGCGTAATCGCGTTGTTCGCCGGGCATAGGGATGCAATGGAATGGGAAATCTGGCAGCGAATGTGCAGCGGGAACAGGCTGCATTGTCACAAAAGAATCGCGGCACGGTCAAATGGAGTTGAACTCTATAAGCCACACACGGTAAATCTGCTGGACAACGCCGATATTGACTATAAATCCGACTTGATGCTTCCTGACACGCAGAGCAGTGTGCCACTTCTTGGTACCGTGTGCTGTTACAACCAATGTTTCCTTAACAACATTGATCTTATCAACCCGTAAATCCATTGCTTCTGGCCATAACACTTAGGCCAACACAGGAAACCTCCATCGTTTTGGTAGTTTCCTGTAATTATTGCTGAATTATGCGGCCGTTTTCACACAAATTGCGGGAGTTCCCAATCTACATCAAAGATCCATCCAAATTTGCAAACTGTCTGCCACACTTTTCCACAATTTCTCCAGATTTCCCCACTAAGCTTTTTACACATTGAAAATTAATACCTATTAAATGCCTCCAACAAGGTCTCTGTTGAAACCATCGAGAGGCTTAAAGGAACATTATGAACAAGAATCATTGGTTGGCAGCGGGCCTTATTGCCGCCGTCGTCACCGCTGTGCTTTTCAGTGCCGGTTGCACTGCCACAAATGCAGAGTCAGCTGAGACACAGGCAACGGCCGTTGCCTTCATCGGCGATCTATCAGCCAGCGCGACCGCCAGTGGGCAACTGCTGCCTCAGCGCGAAGCTGTCCTCACCGCTAGCACTGCTGCCCGGGTCACCGAAGTGACCGTGCGGCTGGGCGACGTCGTGCTGGCTGGTGACCTGCTCGTACAGCTAGACACTGCCGATTTGCAGTTTGATCTGGCCAATGCCGAACAATCACTCGCCCTGGCTCAGGCCCGGCTGACTGATTTGCAGACCCCCGCCAGCGCCGCCGATATTGCCAGCGCCGAAGCCGCTCTGGCCAGCGCCCAGGCCCAGCTGGATGACCTGCTGGCTGGCCCCAGCGACACCGAAATCGCCCTTGGCGAGGCGTCGATTGCCTCTGCCCAGGCGCAGCTCAACGCCTCTGTGGCTGATTTGAACAGTAGCCAGGGCAGCGTCACGCAATCCCAGATCACCGCCGCCGAGGCCAACCTGCTGGCCGCCCAGCAGCAGTTGGACCGCGCTGTGGAAGTCAACGAAGAAAACCCGAATGAAGCCAACCACCAGGCCAGGCTGCAAGCGGAGCAGGCAGTGGCTAATGCCCAGGCGCAGCTGGATGCGCTGCAAAGTGGCCCCAGCGTCAGCGCTGCACAGAGCAGCGTGGCCGCCGCCAACGCCCGCGTCGAGGGCAGCCAGATCGATCTGGACAGCACGCTGAGTGGTGCCTCGGCTGCCGAGATTGCTAACGCTGAAGCGGCCGTTGCCCAACAAAACGCCAATTTGACCAACCTGCTAGACGGCCCCACCGCCGAAGAAATTCGCGCCGCCGAAGCCGAGGTGACCCAGGCCGAGCTAACCCTGGCCGACGCCCAGGAGGCGCTGGCGGATGCGGCGATTGTGGCCCCGTTTGCCGGGGTAGTGACGGCCGTTTACGTCGCCGAAGGTGAAATTGCCAGCGGACCAGTGGTGGAACTGGTAGACAGGCGCAGCCTGCAAGTTGTCCTCAGCGTGGACGAGGTGGACATCGGCAGTTTTGCCCTGGGCCAGCCCGCCATCGTCACCCTGGAAGCGTGGCCGGAGAGCGAATTTGACAGCGAAATCGTGGCCATCGCCCCCAGCGCCAGCGACGCCAGCAGCGCCCTCGTCACCTACGACGTACACCTGGCCTACCAGGCGGATGATTTGCCCACGCTCATCGGCCTCACCGCCGACGCCAACCTGATCACCGCCCAGCGCGAAGACGTGCTGCTGGTGCCCAACGCCGTCATCACCCCGGACCGCGCCGCGGGCAAATATTACGTGGACGTGCAGCAGTCCGACGGCAGCTTCCGCCAGGTTGAGGTGTCGATTGGTCTGCGCGACGGCGAAAACACGCAAATCACCGCTGGCCTGGCCGAAGGCGACGTTTTACGCCTGGTCACCAGCCAGCCGACCGAAAATTTTAGCGGCCCAGGGCCGTTTGGTGGGTAAAAATTCACCCCACCCTAAACCTCCCCCTGGCAGGGGGAGGGAACTGGCTCTCTCTCCCCTGAGGAAGAGGGCTGGGGGGAGGGTGGTAAACACAGGAATAATCTCATGGGAAAGTTACTACAAAACAAATGGAGTTGGATTGGAATTGGCGGACTTGTCCTCGCACTGGCCTTGTTTGCCCTGGTTCAAGGGCAGCGCAGCGCCGCCGCCCAAACGCCGCAAACGGGCGATATCGTCACCGCCTTCGTGGGGGATTTGTCGGCCAGCGCGACGGCCAGCGGCAACATCGAGGCCGGACAGCTGGCGCAGCTGGCCCCGCTGCGCGGCGGCACCGTGGCCGACGTTTATGTGGCCGTGGGCGATTCGGTAACGGCGGGCGAACCGCTTTTGCAGTTGGAAACGGCCGTTCTCCAACGCAACGTCGCCAATGCCGAACAGGCCGTGGTCATCCAGGAAACCAACCTGGCCACCCTGCAAGAACCGGCCACTGCCGCCGATCTGGCCGCCGCTGAGGCCAACGTTGCCAGCGCAGAAGCCGCTCTGGCCGACCTGCTGGATGGCCCCGGCGCCAACGACATCGCCGCCGCCGAAGCGGACGTACTTGCCGCCCAGGCAGACCTCAACGCCGCCTACGCCCGCCTGTCTGACCTGACTGACGCGGTCGATGCCGACGAAATCGAAGCGGCCCAAATTGAGCTGGAACTGGCGCAAACTGCCGCTGCCCAGGCTGCCGAGCAGCACAGCACCGTTTTGGTCACGGAGCCGGAAGGGTTCATCACTCAAGACGCGCTGGATGAGATGGAGCTGTCGGCCAGAACAGCCGCTTTGCAAGCCAACGCCGAGCTGCAAGCAGCCCAGGAAACATTGGATGAACTGCTCAACGGCAATCCGAACTCGATTGCCGCCGCGCAGGCGTCCGTCAATTTGGCCAGCGCCTCGCTAAAAACGGCCGAATTGCGCCTGCAGCAAGTGCAAGAAGGCGCCTCTGCCGTGCAAATTGCCCAGGCGGAAGCGACACTGGCCTCGGCCGAAGCAGCGCTTGACCGGCTGGTGCGCGGCGCAACGGACGAGCAAATCGCCATCGCCGAAGCGCAGCTCATCCAGGCCCAAACCAACCTGGCCCGCGCCGAGCAAAATCTGGCCAACGCGACGCTGACCGCACCATTTGACGGGGTGATTACGGCCGTTCACGTCAGCATCGGCGAGCAGGCCAGCGGCGTGGTGGTGGAGATGTTTAATCCCGACAGCCTGGAGCTGGTGCTGGACGTGGACGAGGTGGATATCAGCAACATCATTTTGGACCAACAGGCGATGATTACGCTGGAAACGTGGCCGGATGAAGCAATTGAAGCCACGGTGGTTTCAATTGCGCCGCGCAATACGGCCGTACCGGGCAGCGGTCTGGTCACCTACGCCGTCTACCTGGCGCTGGGCGACACCGCTCTGCCCATCCGCGTGGGCATGACGGCCAATGCAGACTTGATCACCGCCCAGCGCAGCGACGTGCTGCTGGTACCCAACCGGGCCATCACCCCCGACCGGGCCGCGGGCAAATATTACGTTACCCGTGCCGACGGCGAACTGGTGGAAGTGACAATCGGCTTGCGCGATGGGGAAAATACGCAAATCACCTCTGGCTTGGAAGCTGGGGATGAGTTGGTGGTGCAAACAGCCGTACCGGCCAACAACATTGGTATTCCCCTACCCGGCGGTGGTGGCGGTCCGTTTGGAGGTAATTAAGTAATTGGGTAATTAGGTAATTTGTAGGTCTTCAATTCCCCATTTACGAATTACTCAATTACCTTTCTTGAGGAAACTATCATGATCAAACTAACCAACATTACCAAAACATACCAGATGGGCGAGATGCAGGTACACGCCCTGCGCGGGGTGGATTTGACCATCAACGAGGGCGAATTTGTGGCCATTATGGGGCCGTCTGGCTCGGGGAAGAGTACGCTGATGAACGTGATTGGCTGCCTGGATACGCCTTCTGGGGGCAGCTACACGCTGGACGGCATCGACGTCAGCCAGATGAGCGACGACGCGCAAGCCAGGGTGCGCAACCAGCGCATTGGCTTTGTTTTCCAGCAGTTCAATTTGCTGCCGCGCACCACAGCCGAAAAGCAGGTGGCGCTGCCGTTGATGTATGGAGGATACGGCCGTACCGAACGCCTCACCCGGGCCCAGCAATCCCTGGCCTCGGTGGGGTTGGGCGACCGCACCTACCACAAACCCGACGAGCTCTCTGGTGGACAGCAGCAGCGCGTGGCCATCGCCCGCGCCCTGGCCCCCAACCCCAGCATCATCCTGGCCGACGAGCCGACCGGCGCGCTGGACACCCAATCGGGCACCGAAATCCTGAACATCTTCAAGGAGCTGCACGGCAAAGGCATGACCATCGTGATGATCACCCACGACCCTGAAGTGGCCGAACACGCCCAACGCACCATCTGGATTCGGGATGGGGTGATTGTTTCTTAATTTTTAGGAGAGCTAAAGATTGGAGACTGGAGATTAAACCAATCTCCAATCTCTAGCCTCCCTCTCGGAGAGAGAATGATGAATCTTTCAGAAAGTTTTTTAACCGCCATTGACAGCCTGATGGCCAACAAAATGCGCTCGATTTTAACCATGTTGGGCGTCATCATCGGCGTGGCGGCCGTGATTGCCCTGCTGGCCATCGGCAACGGCGTCACTGCCTCCGTCACCGACGAAATCCAGAGCATCGGCTCTAATCTGCTCACCATCACCACCGACATGGACAACAGCGACGGCCTGCCCGCGCTGAGCCTGGACGATGTAGAGGCGCTGGCAGACCCGCTGCGCGCCCCGGCCCTGGCCCAGGTGGCGGCCAACGTCTCTGGCCAGCAAGAGGTGGTGTACGCAGGTGATTCTACCGCTTACACCGTCAACGGGATCACGGCCAACTACTTCGACATCAACAATCTGGCCGACTTTTCGGCCGGGGATGGGCTGACGGAGAATGATGTGGAAACAAACGGCCGTGTCGCCGTCCTGGGCGCTACCATTGTGGAAGAGCTGTTTGGCGACGAGTATTCGGTGGGCAACTCGGTCAAAATCAACGGCGTTAGCTACGAAGTGGTTGGCGTGCTGGCTGAACAGGGGCAAACCATCGGGGCCAGCCCGGACGAGACGATCTACATCCCCATCTCCACGGCGCAGAGCCGCCTCTACCCCACTCGCACCCGCAGCGGCGCCAAAGCGGTCAACAGCATCTCCGCTGAGGTTGTAAGCGAGGATCTGGCCGACGCCGCCATTGAGCAGGTGACTGACGTGCTGCGCGAGGAGCACCGCATCACCTATGCGGGCGAGGATGATTTCTCCATCCTCAGCCAGACCGATTTGCTGGCCACATTCGACGCGGTATCGGCCACGCTGACGGCGTTTCTAGGCTCCATTGCCGGGATTTCGCTGCTGGTCGGTGGCATCGGCATCATGAATATCATGCTAGTGAGCGTGACCGAGCGGACGCGGGAAATTGGCATTCGCAAGGCGGTGGGGGCGCTCAAGCGGGACATTTTGGCGCAATTTTTGCTGGAATCGCTGCTGCTGAGCCTGTTGGGCGGGGCGCTGGGCATCAGCCTGGGCGTGTCCATTGCCTTGCTCACTGGCCCGGCGCTGGATATTTCCCCCATCGTGGAGACCGGCACGGTGCTGCTGGCGACGGGATTTGCCGCGGGCGTGGGGCTGCTCTTTGGCATCTACCCCGCCTGGCGCGCCGCGGGGCTGCGGCCGATTGAGGCATTGCGGTATGAGTGATATAGTCGTGACAAGGTGAACGGGTGAATTACCCAATTACTCAATTACCAATTGCACAGTGAAGAATATGCAAAAACAGCAAATTCTGGTAGTTGACGACGACAAAGAGATTGCCCGGCTGCTGCGCGGGTATCTGGAGAAGGCGGGGTTTGGCGTGTTGGTGGCGCATGAGGGGGGAACGGCCGTTCACACCCTTCGCCGCGACAAGCCAGACCTGCTCCTGCTCGATTTGATGCTGCCAGACATGGACGGCTACGACATCACCCGGCTGGTGCGCAACGACGCCGCACTGGCCCAAATCCCCATCATCATGATTACGGCGCGAGTGGAGGACAGCGACAAAATTGTGGGGCTGGAACTCGGCGCGGATGATTACGTCACCAAGCCGTTTAATCCGGCCGAGGTGGTGGCCCGGGTGCGGGCCCAGCTCCGTGCCAAAAGTCGCCTGACGGGGAGCGATGAGGGGTTGGACACGGCCGTTTACCAAATCGCCGGTTTGCAGATGGACACAGGTCGCCGGGAAGTCAAGGTCAACGGCCAGGTGGTCGAGCTCACTCCGTCCGAATTTAACCTTCTGCAAACGATGCTGGAAAATCCCGGCTTCGTGTTCACCCGCAGCGAGCTGATTGAGCGCGGCCTGGGGCAGGAATACATTGGCATGGACCGCACGCTGGACAGCCATATCAAAAATCTGCGGCGCAAAATCGAGCCAGACCCCAAAAATCCCACTTTTATTCAAACCGTCTACGGTATTGGTTACCGCCTGAGCGAGGCAAAATGAACCGCTTACGAACCCGATTTATTGCCGCCTTCATTGGGGTGATCCTGCTGGTGGTCCTTATTCCGCTTACCTTTGCCCTGCTGCTGCGCTGGCTAGACGTAGCCGGGCAGCCGCCAGAAATTACGGCCGTTCTGGAATCGCTATCCCCCGAGCAGGCAGCGGTGATGGAAAGCTTTGCCCGCCAATTTTTCCCGCGCCAGATTGCCGGTTTTATTATCTTTGGCGGTCTGTTTGGCGTGATTGCCGGGGTGCTGCTGGCGCGATCGTTTGTACGGCCGTTAGACACCCTCGCCGAATCCACCCGCCAATTTGGCCCGCGCAACCTCAGCCATCGCGCCAAGGTTCAGGGCACCGAAGAGATCCGGGCGGTGGCCCAGGCGTTTAACGAGATGGCCGGGCGGCTGGAAGCGGCGGAAACCCTGCGCCAAAATCTGCTGGCCGACGTGGCCCACGAGCTGCGCACCCCCGTCACCGTCATTCAGGGCAATTTGCGGGCCATTTTGGACGATGTGTACCCGCTGGACAAGGAAGAGGTGGCCCGCCTGTACGAGCAAACCCGCCTGCTCAGCCGGGTCATCGACGATTTGCGCGAATTGGCCCAGGCGGAGGCGTCGCAGCTGTCGCTGAACATCACGGAGGTGGATGTGGCGGCGCTGGTGAAGGAAACGGGCGTTGCCTTCCAACCCATCGCCCACAACCAGCAAATCGAGCTACACGCCGAACTGCTGGGCCACCTGCCCACCATTCAGGCCGACGGGGCGCGGCTGCGCCAAAGTTTGCACAACCTGGTCAGCAACGCCCTGCGCCATACGCCCGCTGGCGGGCATATTTTGCTGGAAGTTGAACAGGTTGATGGGGTGATGCAGATTCGCGTCAAGGATAGCGGCAGCGGCATGACGACGGAGCAGCTCAGCCATGTCTTCGACCGCTTCTACCGTGCCGATCCCTCGCGCAGCCGGGAAAGCGGGGGCTCCGGGCTGGGGTTGGCCATCGTTCGTGCTATTGCCAAGGCGCATGGAGGGGAAGTTACGGCCGTTTCCCCCGGACTCAATCATGGCAGCACCTTAATCCTCACTCTGCCTCTATCTACTTGAGCTTGAGAGCGCGGCTCGTAACCCGTAAAAGTCCCATTAGCGCAAAACCTTATCTTCACTAATTTTTCTCCGCAATTCCAAGCTGGACTATCTATTCATTTACCTTGGTAAATTAATAACATCTTCTGCCGCTGTCGCTCAGCCGCCTGCGGATCCCACAATGCCAGCTTAGCCAGTTCCCGCTCCAGGCGCTCAGGCAAAGGATTTTCCAGCTTCAGTTTACGCTTCTGGCACAAATGGCAAAGACGTACATTAGGTGGCAAATTCTCTAGCAGTTCCCAACGTCCACCCTTATTTTCATCACCCACCGCCGGCGCTGGCGTAGAGGAACAGAGCGCCCCCTCAATACCATTGAGCTTGTGCATATAGTGAGCTATTTCATGAGGCTTACGCCAACGAAACCGAACGAGATAGGCCATCGCTCTATTTTAACCGATGTTTAGCTGATTCTCGTCGGTAAGATGCTTGGAATTCAGGCGCTGAATAAATGCATCAAGCGTTAGTTCATGTCTCATGCGTTAAATATTAGCCCGTTCAATCCATATTTCGAATTGCTGCCAGGACAGTAGGTACTCTTGATAAGCGTATTTTTATAAGCTATTATTCAATTGAATCTCGAAAGCACTTTGCCCCGAAGTGTCTTCGAGTCGTAAGGCTTTGTTTCAGTTCATCTAGCCCTGGTATCCGTGTCTGCTGTTTATCCGCGTGACTAATCAGTCCGATTGAAAATTAAAAACTGAATGCTATTCACAAAAGATGGACAGTCCGTACCATACTTTCTGACTTAAATAGTCGGTAGTCGCAAAGATGGACTCTCCCATTATTTCGATTGGTTAAAACAATGTCACTCTCATCCAAACCAACAAACAAGAGTGTCAATCTTAAAACCCTGCACCGGTCTATTTCTGACTGTTTTGACTTATCAGAGCTAAAAACGCTTTGTTTGGGGCGCTCTATTGATATCGAAACCCTCTCTGGCTCCAACAAAAATGATAAAATTAGAGAGTTAATCACTCATGTCATTCGTCGTGGGGAGCTACCAGGGCTGTTAGCAGACCTCCGCGAAGAACGCCCCAATCAGAGCTGGCCCTCAGTTGATGATCTACCGCAAAATAAACACTTCCCTTTTATCAACGGTCTAGGAGATGTTAGCGGCTGCTTTTTCCAGTTTGGCACTGTTGGGGCTGTGGGTCTCTTTTTAGCTCCAGGCTTGCTTTTAGGCGTAATTTATTTCATCTACCTCCTTACCACTGCCTCGCAAAGCGGAACTCAAGTTACAATCCATACGGTCGGTGAATCTGGAGAGGCCTTAGCGAATGCCAAAGTCCTTCTCTTTTATCAGGGGGCACCACTCAGCCAGTTTACCGACAGCAATGGAGTAGCGGTCTTTTCTGTCGCATCCGATCATAAGGCTGCTCACATCATTATCGAACACGAAGCGTACAAAATTTACGAGCAGCAGATTCCGCTGTTACAAAACCAGTCGTTTGACGTTCAACTTGAACCTAAGGCGGCTGATAATCAGAATACTCTTGTGCGCGTGATAGACGACAGCACCAATAACCCCATAGAGGGTGCCCATGTTCTCCTGATTGTGGCTGGCCAAATCTTTGAGGATGATACAGATGTAAATGGTCTCTCAAGCTTCATTTTGGGGCAGTTGAGGCAAACGGTGGATGTTGAGCTGCAAGTGACAACAGAAGCGTATGAAACCAGCTTCAAAACGGTTACCCTTCAGCCCGATCGTGTTCAGGATGTGCGGCTAAATCCACGTACTCAAGAAATCGTGGGAATTTATGAGCCCGAATCGACCACGATAGCAGGGCTCATTGAAAAAGAAGCGGAAGCCGTCTTAACTCAAAATTTTGCCCTTGTTGCAGATATTTTTGCGCCTGAGGCGATAAAAATATATGCCGTCACCGGGGAAACGTGGAATGCGCGCGATCGGTATGCCACAACCTTCGAATTAGAAGACCACCTTGAGATCATCCATACGAATATGGATATCGAGATCCAAGGAAACAGGGCGGTGGCCACCAACGATACCTGTGGTGTCTTCATAGACGTTAACAATCAGCGGTTTACTTACAGTGGGCCCAAGAGTGACCGCTGGGAGTTTACGCAGGATGAAAACGGCCGTTGGTGGATTACCAGCCTGACGTTCGGACTTGTGCCACCTGCCGAGCACTTCACTTACGGTTTTGAAGAGGGTAGTCCGGGCTGCTGGTCTGTCCGTCTGGATAACAATGTTCCACAAGGGCACCCCCCCAGCTTTACCGATGATCTGGTGTATGAAGGAAATGGGGCCTTGCACTTTTCCTTTAATCTGGCGGAAACGTCGGCGCATCGGGCGCAAATTAAGTATGAAAACATGCCGTTTGCCGGTTCATTTTCTGCCTATGTATACACCCCGCCAGACGCTCCGCATAACTTGATCGCCAGCTTTTATGCCATGGAATTTGCCCAAGATCCATGGAACTATCACGGAATTGACACCGGCGAGGGGCAAATTGTTGAACTGATCCCTGGTGAATGGACTGAAGTTCGTTGGATCGGGGATGTTGCGGGATGGCCAAGCCCGGTTCATTTATTGGGAATAGAGATTCGCCAGCAAAGCGAAGGCAGCTACAACGGCTATGTTTTAGTTGACAACATCGTGATTAACGGCCGTTAAACGAGTGGAGCCACCTCAGCAAAATCTTCACGCCGTTAGATACGGCTAATTCCGGTGTTTCCTCTGCTCCTGGCTACAAGCGGGAATGGACCTAAACGCACCAGATTCAGGAGATTTAGAATGAAATCCGTAAAGCCCCCGAGTGGGCCAACGTTTCTAATAATCTTTCTTGCCCTCTTTATCACCCTTTCTTTTTCTGACGTTCCATCCGCACAGCCGCAATCGCCAATGGCCACCCAGCCTGGGCAAACAACGGCCGCTTACACCATTGCACCCGACGAAATGAATGTTACCGGCGACGCCGTATTCTGCGATGCTACTAACATTCCTAACCAGACGGTGGCCAGCTGGTGTGACAATCTGCCCGAAAACAGCATCATGTTGGGGGTTGATCCCAACTCACCGCTGCCAGAGCAATGGGATGGGGCAACGGCCGTAGCCACCATTGCCATCCAAAATATTTCGGCTCCCACGGTTGCGGTTATCTCGATTGGCTGGGAGATTCGTGACGGCAAAGGGATCCACTCGCCGCAAAAAGGGCTCATAGCCTCCATTGCCTGGGATGGTGACACCATCTGGAACAAAGCCACGCGTGACTTTAGCTCGTTTGGTGATTATTATGCCGGGCAACATTACCCGGTAAAGGCAACGGCCGTTTTAGCGGCCAGTGGTTCACACACCTTATCTATTGTCGTACCGGCAGAAGCGGCCTGGGATATCTCAGCCATCACCATTGATTTGTATCCGGTGCCAGACAAAGTAGCCGGAATCGCTTACAGTCCTTTCCGGGATTGCCAGAATCCACACTGGGGACCGTTTCCCACTGAGGCAGAAATCCGCGCCGACATGGACCGCATGGTTCACGCTGGAAACAGCCTGCGGACTTATTCGACCCTGGACATTATTGGGGAAATTCCTGGCATCGCCAAAGAGTATAGCTTACCGGTTTTTGTGGGCACGTGGCTGGGGCCAGAAAAAGATGGCCAGGGCAACCCGATTGAGAACAAAAACCAGGAAGGTATTGATGCTTTAATCGCCTTAGCCAATGACCCAACGCTGACCAACATCGAGGGAGTTATTGTTGGCAATGAGGTTTTGTTACGCGGAGATTTAACAGAAGCAGAGTTAATTGATTACATTAACTACGTGAAAGCCCGCATTCCTGCCGATATTCCGGTAACAACAGCGGAAGTGACCGGCATTTTGCCCCAACATCCTAACTTAATAAATGCCGTGGATCTGCTGATGATTCACATTTATCCCTACTGGGAGCAGAAATCCATAGCAGGCGCGGCCCAGGCCGTTGCTGAAGAATATTTGCACTGGCAGCAAACGTATGGCAAACGGGTGATCATTGGCGAAACCGGCTGGCCGTCGGCTGGTCCCAAAAATGGCGCGGCCGTTCCCGGCCTGGAGAATCAGCGAAGGTTCTTCTACGAGTTTCTGCTGGAAGCGGAAGCACACGATATTGAATTCTTCTACTTTGATATGTTTGACGAGGCCTGGAAACGGGAAGGGGGCGTTGGCAGCCACTGGGGTTATATTGATGCCGCTCGGGTGGGCAACCATGAAATACAAAGTGTCCTAATGCCGGCCCAGGAGATTGCCTATTTTCACACGCCGTTTTTGCCACCCTCCCAACTATTTCTGCCGCTCGTTCTGCAAAAGCAAACGACACAACCCAAAGAGACAGTTGTCTACGATGAATATGCCAGTGATCAGAACCACTTTGCGCCCTCGGGCTGGATGGGGGATCTGGCAGACATTTCTTTTTATGAGTGTGATCGTTCAGACCCCTACCGTGGTGATGTGGCGGTGCGCATCAATTACACGCCAGGTGGACCAGCAGGGTGGGCCGGTATCTACTGGCAAGAACCTGCCGGAAATTGGGGGAAAATCGTCAATGGCGGTCTTGACCTTTCTGGGGCAGCTGGCCTTTCCTTTGCCGCCAAAGGGGAAAATGGGGGCGAGTTAATTTCGTTCGGTATTGGCGGCATTGGCTGTAATGATCCCAATGCTCCCTACCCAGACTCGCTTTGCCCTGCCCTGCGCCTTGAACCAGATCCCATTGCCCTGACAAATGACTGGCAGGTATACACGTTGCCAATTCCCGACAATCTCGACTTAAGCCATCTGATAGGCGGTTTTTTCTGGGCTGCGTCGAAGAATGACAACCCAAACGGGGCCACGTTTTATCTGGATGACATCAAATACCTTTTTAACGTCGCTATTCCTTTACAACCGCACACCATTTATGATGGAACCAGGCTTGCCGCGGGGTACGACCTGGGGGTGAACACGTCCGGCGGGCAAACCAATTGGGTCAGCGATCAGAATGGTCACATGTGCCTGAGTTATCCGCCAAACCAAACCTGGGGGGCCGTGTTTATTACTTTTGGCACGCCCAAGCCACCACCCAGGCCCGGTCGCGATCTGTCAGCATACCAAACGCTCTCAATGGAATTGAAGGGCAGTGCAGGCGGAGAGAGCATAAGAATCGCTTTAAAGGACAATACCGATCCCGATAATGGTAGCGAAGCAAAGGTTTTAATCTCGAACCTGACCACCAGCTGGCAAACTTACAAAATTCCGCTAACTTCGTTCAACACCGCAGATTTAACCCGGCTATACATGGTAACTGGATTCACATTTGAAAATGGCACCCCGGCTGAAACCGTTTGTTTTCGTAATGTCAGGTATTTGCCTTGATGTCGTCCCGTACTTCTTTTACCAAGCAGCCAGCGTGAAACAAGAGTAGAATCCTGGTAAAGGAAAACTGCTGCATCTTCTGAGACGCAGCGGTTTTCCTGATCGCCAGATTCATCCTACCTGCTTATTAACAGGCTGGAGCACCGCCCAGCCTTTGCTGTCCCGCCACATCTTGCCCTGTGGCAGATGTTCCTGCAAAAGCGCCGCACGCCACTTTGGTTCCAGGCGTCGGGCAAATATCCGGTAATAGCCCAATGAATCATTGCCTACCAAGTCCCCAACCTCGGCGTTTTCCCATGCCTGGGGGATTTCCCCCACCGGATATTCTTCAACCCGAAGGGCCTGGCTCATCTGGATTAAACTGTCCTGAATTGCCGCTTTTAGCTGCTCATTCTGGACCAGCTCAATAGACCGCTCCAGATTTCGCATCGATTCGAGTAGCCGGGGTTTCCAGTTTTGGCCAGTGGGACGGAACGGCCGAAATCCCAGCCGCTCCACTACAAACAGATTGCCACTTTCGGTAGCGAGCAAATCGCCGACCGAAGTGCTGCGCAGGTGAGGGATGACAGTTGGGTCCTGAAACCAACTGCCATAGAGGTAACCGTGCTGCGTTCGGGCATAGGCGGCGCTGAGCTTTTCTTCGGCCGCCAGTTCTCCTGGTACCCGAACCGAGGCGGTGGGGGTGAGCGGCGGCACAATCTGGTCATGGTCCCCGCGATATTCTAAAAACCTTGGGTTGTGAAAAACTTGAATGTGGGCCATTGTTAACTCCTCAACTTGTCCCAAAACTCTGGGCTAAATTGGGCATCGCCAAAACGGGGCCGGTTGCGTGAGAAATGTTCCCGGACCTCCTCCTCAATCGTCGGCTTAATTTGCCTACACTCAGCCAGCGCTTTCAGATAAACCGCGCAGTCGGCATCTTCCTCCAAATAGGCGAAGTGGCCGTCAATGAAAGAATAATTGGAAATGGCCGTCTCGATGCCCATTACGGCTATATCGACTAGCGGCACCCGCAGCCAGCCGTGGCCGGGATCGGCAATAAAGGTCAGCTCTGTGCTGAATTCATGCATAAGATTTTCTCCTGGTATGTGAAGGGGAATAAAAGTCAGGGGATGACAAGCGTTAGCGGCACAGCGCCGCCAGGCGGTGCACTTCGGCAAATAGCACCTCGTCGGCGTTCACTGCGGGGTGATTGCCCAGCTCAGACGGCCGTTTCTCTGCGACCCATTTGGTCCAAACCTCGTTTAGCAGCGCTGCCGGCAGCAAGCCGCGCCTGAGGATATATTCGGTCATACGCTCCCCATGTCCCCACAGGCCGCGAATCTTCTTCAGGTTAATCTGGGCATGAGCTTCCAGGATGACAATGAGCCAGAGAGCTTCCGCGTCTAATTCATCAAGCTCTTCCGGCTTCATGGCGGCGCAAAAGACGCAGGATGAGAGACCAGGGGAGGGCAGTCCGGCGGAGGCAATCACCGCCTCGCAGCCCTGGCGATTCAATCCCAAAAGCTGCAAGGGATAGAGAAAGACGTCCCGCGAGCGCGGCCCTTGCGGTTTGGTTTTGGTGGAAAAGCGGGCTGCCCGGTATTGCTCAGAAAAGTCATAGCCAACCAGTCGGTAACACGGTCGTTCCCCATACTGCTCAGTGACCCAGCGATCAATCTCCGCCCCCTTGAACTTCAGGCTACAGCTGTGGTTGCGGCGAAAACTAATGGACGGCAGGGTGCGGTTGGCCAGGCAGTTACCGGCCAAACTCCAGTAGGGAAAATGTTTGGCCTGCCGCTTCATCTCATACCAGACGTATTGAATCGGGGGAAAGCCAACCTCGGCCAGCCACGCCTCCAGAATGGGCAGATAGGTGTAAAAGCGACGATGTTCGTTGCCGGTGCCGTCCCGTCCCACCAGGGCGGTAACGATGGCGTCAGGTACCACGTTGAGGCGGTGCAGCTCAACCAGGAGGGCAACGGAATCCACGCCCACGCCGTTGGAAACGATGATGGGCGCATCGGCGGGAAGGGTGGTGGTGAAACGGCCGTTTTGCAGCCACGTCTCTTGAGGCAGCAAGCTCAGCTGGCGCACGAGCAGTTCCTCCTATTATAGGATTTAGTTGAGGGGATTTACGGGCAGTATTTGTTGGCTGGATTAAGGCAAACCGGCGGCGCATATTCCTGCAACAGCGGCCGTAGACAGCACACCGAGGCGTTGTTGATTGACATTTCAGCTGGTAGAAAAATAAAAAGCGTCGGCAATGTGCCGACGCCTTTCTTTGCATATCTTTACCTGGTCAACTGCTAAACCTCAAATTCCATGAATCGATCGATAGTTAAGCAGGTCCTCTTCGATCATGTTTGCATCACGTCTTCAAAAACCTCTACCGAGTGAGCCGGACCGTTTAGCGTAACGGTTAAATGATTTAAGACATCCCGTCCAACTATCACCTCGTCATTTTGTGTACTACCAACCACTTCAAGGAGCATTTGGGCAAATGGCCCTAATTGCAGAGAAACTTGATAAAGGTCAACCAACACTCTACTACCAGTTGTACCGCTCATCCACATTTTTCGGCTGCGACGGGCATGAATCTCTTGAAGCGAGTGGACGGGGATGATGGTCGCATCTGCGCCAGAATCAACGAGCGCCTTCAGAGCGAATGATGCAGCGCCCATTGCCCGGCCAATTTCAATATCTACAACCGGCATCGCCGGATTGTAATCATTATCATATTCGTATGTGTAGATTTTGGTCATTGGGCGGCTTCTAATCGAGGGGAACGAAAAATAAGCGTAGGCATTGGCTCAACTTCAACTTTGGCCATCCAGACAAATTGATCCGGATATCGAGCATCGATCCGTTCGTATAGGGCACCATAATCTTTGTCAACGTCAATCAGTTGACCATTGAGTATGGCTACATGTTGGCCCAAGTGTTTTTCCTTGAGCATAGGATGCATTTGGATAAAGGCTCGCATTTCCCGCTCCACAGGATCATCTTCCTGATTGCCTGTCGATGACTTATCGGCGGGAATGGCATGCTCCAACACATCGACCAGTACATCACCCACTGGTTGATTACGAGCTCGGGCCAGCTCACGAACCCGTTTGTAGAGTTTCTGCGGAATAGATACAGTGATTTGTTCAAACATGAATCAATCTCCTGTTTTTTGATGCCTCACAATTATACTGCAAATGTGACCCAAGTGGTTGAGACACCTTTTGTCATAAAGAACAGACAACTACATTATCCCCTACAACCGCGATATTTATGCGCCAGATTGAGGCGCTCATATCCCTCCGGTAGGAGCCACAGATGGTAAACATGCGCGTCGTTGACCAACGCCTCAGTTGGCGGGAAAAACTCAACCGCCCATCTATCGGGGTACACATTAATAAATGCCTGCCAGACCTGCTCCCAGCTGAGGGGCTGGTAATCCGGCG
Source organism: Anaerolineae bacterium (assembly GCA_020848035.1). Classification (GTDB taxonomy): domain Bacteria; phylum Chloroflexota; class Anaerolineae; order Promineifilales; family Promineifilaceae; genus Leptofilum. Next base: position 20,432 of record JADLAX010000038.1, read on the forward strand.
TATAAATTTGGAGGTGAAGGCATGTGTCCAATGAGGCACCCAAACGGCTTCCAGGGTTTGCACGACGGCTGCTGGCTCACTGCTCTGGTTCATCTAATAGGGGTATGGGGCGCAAGCGTCGGAAAGTTTACGGTCTCATTAACATAATGTGCTAGACTATATCAGTCATGTCATCCGGGTTATGAAACGGCCGCAGTTCCCCGCGTTTCACTTCATCCGGCAATGA
>JADLAX010000039.1 GCA_020848035.1 Anaerolineae bacterium
CCCCTGGGCAACGTGCGCATTCACATTTTGGATGAGGAAATGCAGCCAATGCCCATCGGCATCCCGGGGCGCTTGTACATTGGCGGTGCGGGTGTTACCCGAGGCTACTGCAACCACCCCCGGCTAACTGGCGAGCGCTTCATTCCCGATCCGTTTAGCACCACGCCCGGTGCCCGGCTTTACGATACGGGCGACCTGGCGCAATACCTGGCGGACGGCTCCATCAAGCTGCTGGGGCGCAGCGATCATCAGGTAAAAATTCGCGGCTACCGCATTGAAACTGGAGAAATTGAAAGCCTGCTGACGGAGCATCCCACCTTGCAAGATGCCGTGGTGGTGGCCCGCGAAGACACGCCAGGCGACCGGCGGCTGGTGGCGTATTACGTGCCGCAAGGTGAGTCGGAAGTTTCGTTGAGCGACCTGCGGGCGCATTTGCGCACCCAGCTGCCCGATTACATGGTGCCGTCGCAGTTTGTCCCATTAACGGCCGTTCCCCTCAACCCAAACGGAAAGGTAGACCGTTTTGCCTTGCCTGTGCCAGAAGAAGGGCATGTTGTCTTAAACGATGCGTTTGTTGCCCCACGTACCGAACGGGAGCAGCAGCTTGCTGCCATCTGGATAGAGGTGCTGGGGTTGGCCCAGGTAGGAATCGATGACAACTTCTTTGACGTAGGCGGTGAGTCGTTTAAGGCGATTCGGGTTGTGCGCAAGATTGGACCAGATGCCAGCGTCATCAGTCTGTTTAAGTACCCAACGATACGGGAATTGGCGGATCATTTAGATTCGGCCGTCCCCAAGCGAGACGGGCTGCTCATCGAGCTAACCAAACCGATAGCTACGGCTGACCGCCAGCTCTCGCTGGTGTGTGTCCCTTATGGCGGCGGCAGTGCTATTACCTTCCAACCGCTGGCAGATGCTCTTCCATCGGGGGTTGCCCTGTATGCGGTGGAATTACCCGGTCACGATTTTAGCCAACGTGCTGAAGCGTTAATGCCTTTGCCCGATCTGGCCCAGCAGTGTGTGGCTGAAATTGAAGCACACGTCACGGGTCCAATTGCTCTCTATGGGCATTGTGTGGGCAGTGCGCCTGTGCTGGAAATTGCCCGCTTGCTGGAGGCAAACGGCCGTTCTGTGCCCGGTGTCTTTATTGGCGGCTCCCTCCCATCCGCCCAAATGCCGGGTGCCCTATTCCGCTGGTGGTATCGTCTTTTTCCCTCAGACCGCTGGCAGTCCAACCGGGAGATTTACGATTCGCTGCGGGCGCTGGGTGGCTTTACGGATGTCATTGATCCAGATGAGCAGGAATTTTTGTTGCGTAGTTTGCGCCATGATGCCAACCAGGCCGAAGCGTTTTTCACCCGCGCCTTTCACCGGCCCCCCGTAAAATTGGCGGCACCTATCACCTGTATTGTGGGGGAGATGGATCGTGCCACCGATTTATACGAAGAGCGGTACCGGGAATGGGCACAATTTGGCGATCGTGTATCGCTGGCCGTTTTGCCCAAAGCCGGCCATTATTTTTTGAAACACCAATCTGCGACTGTGGCCAAGATTATTGAAGAGGGTGTGGCATCGCTGCAGATGGCCACTATACCCGAGATGTCCGCTTCATCGGAGATGGCCGTTTCTGCAAACGGGCGTGGCCATAATAACGGCCACTATAGTCGTGATGTGTACACCGCCACGAAAACAGAGACCAAACAGGTTGTTCCCAGCCTCCAACTCTTTTTCCTTGTTGCTTTTGGGCAGGTGATTTCACTCATTGGCTCAGGATTGACCTCTTTTGCGCTGGGGGTTTGGGTATATCAACAAACTGGCTCGGCCCTCGATCTGGGGTTGATATGGCTGTTTGTGGGATTGCCCGGTTTGCTGGCAGCCCCTATCGCCGGGGCGGTTACGGACCGGTATGACCGGCGTTGGGTGATGATTGGCAGCGATACGGCCGCAGCAGTTGGAACATTGGCGCTGGCCGCCCTTTTGTGGAGCGGCAATCTTCAATTGTGGCACATTTATATTGTGGTCAGCATCAGCTCTATTGCCGCTTCGTTTCAGCAGCCGGCTTACATTGCCGCTATTGCCCAAATTGTACCCAAGCCGTATTTGGGGCAAGCGAACGGTATTGCCCAGCTCGGCCGAGCCGCTGGTGTGCTGCTGGCACCGCTGCTCGGTGGAGTGCTGGTGTTAACGATCGGGCTACACGGTATCGTACTCATTGATGTAATCACTTTTCTGTTTGCCGTTACTGTCCTGCTGGCCGTGCGTTTTCCCCCAACCCTTTTCCGCAAACGCGAAGAACCCTTGTTGCAAGAAGTGGTTGGCGGCTGGCGTTATGTCCTGAAACGCCCCAGTTTATTGGCCATGATTGGCTTTTTCCTGGTTCTCAACTTCTTACAGAGTGGCATTCGCGTTCTTATTACCCCGCTGATATTGGCCTTTGATTCGGCCGCACTGCTGGGTTCCGTGACATCGGCCCAGGGGTTAGGGTTGCTGCTAGGAGGATTGGGTATGGGCATTTGGGGAGGTACCCGCCGTCGTGCGGAAGGGATGATTGGGTTCACGCTGCTGTTTGGCGTGTCGACTGTGGTCATTGGCCTGAGGCCGACCGCCATTTTCCCAATCGTTGGTATGTTAGGCATTGGCATTGCCACTGCTTTTATCAACGCACATTGGCAAGCATTGATCCAGACAAAGGTAGGATTAGAGTTACAGGGACGGGTAATTGCCACCAACGATATGCTATCCTGGTCGCTCATGCCATTGGGCTTTGTGCTGGCGGGAGCACTGGCTGACCATGTGTTTGAACCTTTCATAGGCGGGGGCAGTTCGCTGGCGACCGCAGTTGGTGCGATCATTGGCACCGGTGCAGGCCGGGGCATGGGCCTGATGATAATCGTCATTGGTTTGTTGTTACTGTTTGCAGCGCTGCTTGGTTTTCGTTACCGACCGCTGCGCTATATGGAAGACATTTTGCCAGATGCTATTCCGGACGCTGTTGTTGTGAAGGACAAGGATAAACTACAAGCGATGGCAGACCAGCAACTACCAGAAACGGCCGTTACCTAAAATATAGGTGAGTTCCGCAAAATAAATGAAGGTGCGTTTGAGCGGAATTCGCTACAAGAGGAGTTTACATGCAGCGATTTCCCAGTGATGGTGTTGCGGCGCAGACTGTGCCGACTTACAAGTCATACGGCCGCCACAATTTTGATCAGATACCACAACTTGACTGCCTGACCGCTGCCGAGCGTTTTGCCATTGAAGTTGTGTCGCAGATATTACCATTTAAGGCCAATAGCTACGTTATCAACGAGTTGATAGATTGGGACAAGGTGCCTGATGACCCTATTTTTCGGTTGACATTTCCGCAAGCAGGTATGCTGAAACCAAAACATTTTAACACCATTGCCGCTCTTATTCGTCAGGGAGCAAATCAGCGTCACATTCAGGAAATATCGGACACAATCCGCCTGGAGCTAAACCCGCATCCGGCGGGGCAGATGGAATTGAATCGGCCGTTATTGAATGATGCGGTTTTAGATGGGATGCAGCACAAATACCGGGAGACAGTTTTGTTTTTTCCCAGCCAGGGACAAACCTGCCACGCATACTGCACATTTTGTTTCCGCTGGCCGCAATTTGTGGGAATGAGTGAATTAAAATTTGCCATGCGTCAGGCTGCGCAGCTTGTTGCTTACCTGCACCAGCATCCAGAAGTGACCGATGTGTTGATAACCGGCGGAGATCCGCTAATCATGAAAAGCGATACGCTCGCTACTTACTTGATGCCTCTGCTAGAAAACGATTTGCCCCATTTGCAGACCATTCGCATCGGCAGCAAAGCATTAGGATTTTGGCCTTACCGGTTCCTGACCGATCCAGACGCAGATGCATTGTTGGCGCTATTGCGGCGCACGGTGCAGGCTGGCAAACACGTGACGTTGATGGCTCACTTCACCCATCCCCGTGAGCTACACACACCCGCTGTGCGTCAAGCAATCGCTCGTATTCGGGAAACGGGTGTGCAAATTAGAACTCAGTCGCCGCTGTTGGCACAAATCAATGATGACTCCAATGTATGGGCGGCGATGTGGCAGGAGCAGGTGGCGCTGGGCTGCATCCCCTACTATATGTTTGTGGTCCGCAATACAGGAGCGCAGCACCATTTTGCTGTACCATTAGAGCGTGCCTGGAACATTTTTCGTGGTGCTTACCAACAGGTGAGTGGAGTCGCACGCACAGTGCGTGGTCCCAGTATGTCTACCAATCCAGGCAAGATTGAAATTCAGGGCATAACCCAACTCAATGGTGAAAAACTGTTTATGCTGCGCTTTCTGCAGGGACGTAATCCAGATTGGGTGCTCCAGCCGTTCTTTGCCAAATATGATCCCCAAGCAATCTGGCTGGATGATTTGAGTCCAGCTTTTGGCGCCGAGCAGTTCTTTTTTGCCGCAGAGAGTGGTTGATTACGATCGCACACTATCGCTTTAAGAGGGTTTAAATTTGTTATAAATTATTTATTAGGGGTGATCAGGTGATATTACCATCAGACGTTAAGAGGTACTCGTGAATCGGCACGAACTTTCTATTCGGAACAGGATTGTTCTCAAATCCCCTTTCCAGTGGTACATCAATCATTTTGAGTTTAGCTAATTGGTTTTTGGTCTGGAATCTAGTTCTTCCATACTTTTTCGTAAACTTAGCGGCCGCATATCTGTCCATACAGCTTCAATATAAGCAAGGCATTCATCTTTACTGCCATGTTTTCCTGCTTCTTGCCAACCTAGAGGTAGTTCGCGGTCAGTTGGCCAGATAGAGTATTGTTCTTCGTGATTAACAACAACTGCATATCTGCTGTTATCTTCTTGATGTTCATTTTCGTTGTGCACTGCTCTTATTTCCTTTATAGTGGTTTTTACCATTAATGACGGGCGCAAAGTTAAACAACTAAAGACAACCGTTTATAAGAGGGTTCTACAAATAAATAATTGGTCGCGTTTAAACGGTGCCAAACGCTCTACCAGTGGTACAAGATGCCTGAAAAACAGTACAGGATTGAAAACTGGTATCGTTTCCCGCGACATCAACGATCCTAGATCATGAACTGGCTGCCGTCAATGGTGCCAATTATTTTTCTGGTATCGTTTCGTAAAAATAGCCTCCTTTTTTAGTAGACTGTCGTTGAGCAAACGCATTCTTACTAAAAGGCTTATGGGTAACAAACGTGCAACGAAGGGAAACTGCACGAGAGCGCAATAGAGGAAAACGGTGAATATCCGCACTCACCACTCTCGTGCAGTTGCCTCATATGGTTCATTTGTTACCCGCAGGCCAAATTAGCCGGTGTTACCAGGCTCAACTATTGAACAGCAAAGTATTAATCAGCAATGGCGTAATTGCTTCACAAGACGTTGATGGAGCAGAACCGTCCCATAAAGGCTTTTCATGCTGCCCTGGCGGCGCACACATAATCCAATCAAGCCATTGCATGCTACGTGAGCAGTAGAACCTATATTTCACCGTCGATTAACAAGGTTTTTCGAA
>JADLAX010000040.1 GCA_020848035.1 Anaerolineae bacterium
CGATGATGCGAATCACGCCATCATCCACCAGGCGCATGACGCGCTTGCGAATGGTCCCCTCGCTGACGCCCAGTTTTTTGCCAATTTCTGTAAATGATCGTCGGCCATCCTGCTGCAAAACAGACAGGATTTCGTAATCTAATCGATCCATTTTACGATCCTCGTTGTCGTGGCGCGATTTTATTACGATATTCGTGAATGTCAATTGATTTCGGGCAAATGGTGGCCAGATTTTTTAGGCGGGTTGTTTAAATTGTGGGGCGGGAACGGCCGTCTCTTCAACCCGCCATGCCCTGCTTACTTTTTGCTGCGCTGGCTCAGAAAATAGGTCAGGGCGGTGATAACCAGCGCAATCGCGCCGCCGTACCGAAGTAGATCGCGCTCGCCATCCCAGGTGACCACCTGGCCCAGAAACAACACACCCATTACCAGGATGACGACGCCCGTGAGCTTGTTTTTGAGGTCATCGAGGTTGTGGATCGAAAGCCAGGCGGGCAGTGGGAGCTTGTCATCCACAAAAAGTTCATACAGGCCAAGGGCGATGATGTATAACACGATGCCCAAGAGGAATAGATCCACGATCTCAATGAAAGCGAGGGCGAGAGTTTTGGCACCCTTGCTGCTAACTTCGGCCTCCAGCGTTTGGCCGATAAGCTGCACAATCTCAACTGCGCCATATACGAGCAGGGCGGTGGCGGCGATGAAGGAGCCAAGGGAAGGAATAATGATGAGGAAGCGGCTGGCAGAAATAAAACGTTGCATGAACTAATCCTGATGAGTGATAGTTTGTGACAATCTGAAGCCGTCAAAGTGTACCCTTCTCGGCTATCTGCAACAACCGGCGGCTGCTTCCTGTTCGCACATCACGCCACCCTTGCTATAATTTGGCCCATGAAAGAAGGCAGCAAGTACTTTCCCTTGTACGCTTTTTTACAGGAGCACGCTGGTGCGCCCGTTTCACTGACACTGGCCGAGATTGAGCAGCTGTTGGGCACCCGCCTGCCGGGCAGCGCCCGCACGCGGGTGGGTTGGTGGAGCAACCGCAGCCACGGTGCGGTGCAGGCGGCGGCGTGGATGGATGCCGGGTATCACGTTGTGACGGTGGATCTGGCCGCTGAAACGATTCACTTTGCCAAAGCGCAGCTGACCTACACGGTGGTCAGGCAGGGCGACACGGTGCTGTGGAACGGCCGTATGATCAAAGCCATGCGGCAGCAGCTGGGGCTGTCTCAGGGTGAGCTGGCTAAAGAGTTGGGCGTACGCCAGCAAACGATCAGCGAGTGGGAAAAAGAGGCGTATGCGCCCAGCCGGGCCACTTCCAAACACCTGGCCCTGGTCGCCGAGCGGGCCGGGTTTGCTTACGAGACAGGCAGCGAATCACCATAAATTCCCCAAAATCCCCTATTGACATAGATTCCGATACCGTGTAAAATGTCGCTATTGGTGCGGTAACGGCCGTACCACCACATCCAGTCAATTCCAACAAGACAGTTTTCACCCGTAAGCTCAATGTTGGCGGTGCAACTTGCCGGCTCGTTTTGGCTGCCTGTGGTTCTTTGGGAAGAGGGCTCTTTGGCAGTGGGGTTTGCTCACCTCAACGCTGCTGGAGGGGAACGGCCGTTACTTCACCATCCCTAAAACTTGTTCACCAAGCCGCAGCGGTCAGGCAGACGCGCCACAATCTCGCTGCCTTCTGTGGCCAAACCAATTTCACGGAGGAAGTACCAGATGGGAAGCTACACGTTAGATGAAGTGATCAAGCGGTGGACCCGGGGCGACATGACAACGGAGCAGGTGGTGGGGCAGGCCCTGCTCATCATGCAAGACATTGCCCGGCGGGTGGGCACGCTGGAAAAGCTGCGTGAGGCTGAGCGCACCGAGGTTAAGGTGGAGAAGAAGCCACCGGAAGAGTAAAAAGCGGCCCGGCAAACTCAATTTGCCGGGCCGCTTTGGTGATTAAGGCAAATCCTGGGCGCAGCGGAAGCCGATATCGACGTCAAACGTGCTGCCAGAGACGACGTAGCGGCGGCTAGTGGTGAAAAATGCGCCGTTGGTGTTGTCGAAGCTGCCGCCCCGGTAAATCTGGCTGCTGCCAGAATCCAGATTCACTGGATTGGCTTCCGGCGAATTGGCGTAGAAGCTGCCGTCGAACCGATCCAGCACCCATTCATTGACGTTGCCTGCCATATTAAACACGCCAAATGGGCTGACGCCGTCGGGGAAGCTGTTGATGGCTTCGGTGTCCAGGGAACTGGCGGCCGACAGCCGGGCGTCAAACTCATTGCCCCAGGGCCAGGTGAAGTTTTCCGGGCCGCTGGCGGCAAATTCCCACTCCGCTTCGCTGGGCAGCCGCTGGCCCGCCCACTGGCAGTAGGCGTTGGCCTGCGTCCAGGTGACGCCCATCACCGGGTAGTCGGCAAACAGCGGGTCGTCGCGGTAGCCAGCCCGGCGGAACGAGTTGCGCAGGCCGGATTGGGTGCAGCCGCCGGCCGCAACACAGGCCAGGTAGTCGGCATTGCTCACTTCAAACTGGTCGATGAAGTAGGCGTCGAGGGTGACGGGGTGCTCGGGCCGCTCATTTGGCTCGCCAATTTCTGAGCCCATGAGGAAGCTGCCGCCGGGAATGAGCACCATGCCTTCAGGGGTGGTTGGTTGGGCGGGTTCAGCGGTGGGAGAGGGTTCGGTGGTGGCGGTTGGCTGCGCCTGACCGTCGCTGGTGGCGGTGGGGTCGGTTACGGCCGTTGTGGCTGTTGGTTCCGGGTTAGCCACCACTTCAGGTTCGACGGTTGCGACAGCAACGGCCGTTGCTTCCATCCCTACCGATTCGTTACCAGACTCGGCAATTGTCCCTTCCAGCGCCAGTACGGTGAGCGAATCGTAATGAATGTGGGCCCGGCTTTCGTCGAAGGTTTCGACGTAAAAGCCAAAATCGCCGCTGCTGTAGCTGCTGTCGGTGAGGGTGGTGATGATACGGCCGTTCACAAAAAAGGCGAACTCACTGCCGCTGGCATCCACGCGCAGGCTGTCGGCCGTATCCACCGAACTGCCGCGCAGCCCTTCCACCGTCCCGCTCGCCAGCGTTTCCAGCCCGTCGTTGGTGGCTTTAAGCACCGCCCACTGGCCCGACCGCGGGGCGACGGTAAAGGCGTAAAACTGCCGGTTATCCACCTGGCGCAGCAGCAGGCCGTAGCGGTATTCGCCCGTTTCCGTCTCCACAATGTCGGTGAAGATGCGTGCTTCCAGACTGACGTTTTGGGTGTCCGTGCCGAAAACGGCCGTAGCTACCTGGTTTTGCCCCGTTGCTTCCACGTGGTAAAAGTCCGGTGGATGGTAGCCGCGCCAGGCATTATCTTCCTTCAAATCGGGCCAGCCGCTGGCCGGATCGCTAAAGTCGTCGGCCAGGATTATTTCGTCATCAGGCACAATTTCTACTTCGGTGGCGGCACAGCGCACACCGGTGGAGGCGATCATCGTGGGCAGTGTGGGTTCACCTTGCAGGCGGTAGGCCATGTCCTTGAGGAAGTCAAACGCACCGCCCCGGGCCACCTCCTGCCCATCGGGCACGTCGGCGTATGGTTCACTAACCCATTCCCAGACGTTGCCCGCCATGTCAAAAGCGCCAAAGCTGCTGCGATTGGGCGGCAGGCTGCCGATAGGGTAGGTGTCATTTTCGGGCAAGGCGATGCTTGTCTGGCTGTCGCCCCAGGGAAAGAGCAAGCTTTGTTCGCCGCGCGCCGCCACTTCCCACTCGGCTTCGCTGGGCAAGCGCTTATTTTGCCATTCGCAGTAATCGTTGGCGTTGTCCCAGGTGAGGCCGCGTACGGGATGGTTTTCTTTGCCTGCAGGAATCTGGCCGTCGGGCCAACTGCCGGGTGGCGTGGCTTCATTGTCGACGATGAAGGCAGCGTATTCGCGGTTAGTGGCTTCAAAGCGGTCCAGCCAATACGGCTCCAGCGTTATTTCCTGCGGCGGAAGGTATTGGCTGCCGCTCAGGTTGGCCCCGATTGTGTAGCTGCCGCCGGGAATCTGCACCATTCGAGCCGATGTGGGCAGGTCTGGCGCCAGGAGTGACGGCAGCAACCAATAGGCAGCGGCGGCAATTGCCAGCAGAGCAATGAGCCCCACCGCCCACGGCAGCCAGCGCCGGGTGGGCGGGGCGGATGCATTTTCTGGGCGAACGGCCGTTTTGGTTTTGTCTGGTTGGAGGATGACGGTTTTGTCGAGTGACGGCCGTTTATCGGCCACGGTTTCTGGTTCAGGTTCGGCGCGTCGCGGCACAGCCACTTTCGGCCGTTCCTCGGTGAGCCGGGTTGGGGTGATGTAGCTCATCGTGTCTGGGTTGGCGCTGGCCAGCTGGCGCGCCACATCCCGCAGGGCCATCGACATTTCAATGGCCGAACCATAACGCTCTTTCGGGTCTTTGGCCAGCGCTTTGGCCAACACGGCGCTGAACGCCACGGGCAGATTGCTGTTAAAGAGACGAACGTCTGGCAGCGGTTCGTTGACGTGTTTCATCATCACCGTCAGGGCCGATTGGCCTTCAAACGGCGGACGGCCGCACGCCATTTCGTACAGCATGACCCCCAAGGAGTAGATGTCGGCGCGATGGTCTACTTCGTCGCCCACCACCTGTTCCGGGGCCATGTAAGCGGCCGTACCAATCGTCGCCCCAGTGGCGGTGTGTACGTGCCCGCCGCCCACCAGCTTGGCAATGCCAAAATCGAGCAAAATGGGCTGCCCCAGCAGGTTGATGATCACGTTAGAGGGCTTCAGGTCGCGGTGGACCATCTGGCGCTCGTGGGCATAGGCCACTGCTTCGCAGAGAGGCACCATGATCTGGATCGCTTCTTCCAACGGCAGGCGCAGCCCGGCTTCTTTGAGGTCTTTAATTCTTCTATCCAGCGGATTGCCGGCAATGTACTCAAAAACGATGTAATAGACGCCGCCATCGTGGTTGAAGTCGTGCACCAACATGATATTGGGATGGCGCAGACGGGCTACGGCGGCGGCTTCTTGCTCAAACCGCTTCACAAATTCCGGGTGCTCGGAAAGGTGGGGGTGGATGATTTTGATGGCGACGGTGCGCTGCAAATTTGGGTCGGTGGCTTTATAGACGGAAGACATGCCGCCGCTGCCCAGCAGCGATTCAATCTTGTAGCGGCCACCAATCGTGCGTCCAATCCAGGTGGGTTGCAAATCACTCATTTGATTCTCCAGGCGATGTTTACTTACAAAACGGCCGTGCTGCTAATTTAGTGGTTGTGAAACAAAACGGCCGCTTAAAGCCCATGCGCTCATGCCGTTAACTGATTGGCGAAAGGGCATCTTGTTTGTGTTTACTCGTTACAGTCAGGGGCGGGCACAAATAGTTCTACGCTGACGCGCTGGCCATTGACGATGACGCTGCCAGTGCCAATGACGGCCCCGCCGCTGCTGTTTACGGCAAAGGTGATGTTATCATTTTCTACCGTTCCCACCAGTTCGCCTTGCCAATAATAGGCAAACGTTCCGCTGACGCCCTGGGCCCGCATGTAAATTTGCTGCGTCCAGCCGCTGCTGGTGCAAACTTCCGTGTCGGGCAAGGGGTAGATGTCCAGGCTGAAACTGCCGCCGCTGGTTGGTACGGCCGTTCCCACCTCGGCGGCCGCGTCTGTGTGAATGGGCAGCTCGGTCATGTCGCCGTCCCAGCTGAACAATTCGGCAAAAACATAGCCCGCATTGCCCTCTTTGTCCTGCACGTACAGCCAGTTGTTGTTGGCCGAACGGGCCAGCACGGCGACCATTTCATCGGCCATCACCACGCCGATTTCACTGGCTTCGGCATTGGCCTGGACAAGAAGCCGGGCGTTGGCGGTGGCCAGGGCCATATTTTCGGGCATGGCGGTGACGGTGGGTGTTGGTGTGTTGGTGGGCCGCGGCGTGCTGCTGGGCACGGCCGTTTCTGTGGGCAAAGGGGTCTGGGTAGGTACGGCCGTTGCCGTGGCGCTGGTGGTGGCGGTGCTGGTAACAATGGCGGAGATGACGGTGGGTGAAACGGCCGTTGCTGCCGCCGTTGCGTTATTGTTGTTGTTGAGCCAGTTAAACACCAGGGTCACCATGAGCAGAATCCCCGCCAGACCGGCCAGGCTGAGCAGTATCGGCTTGCTCCAGTTGTGCCGCTCTCGCTCTTGAATCATGGCCCGGGCAGAGGCAACCACATCTTGCGTATCCGGGTAATTGCCGTCAATCGCCGTGATCTGGGTCCAGCGGGCCAGCGCCTGCTCCGGGTTTTTGTGGGCCAGGGCGGCAATCGCCTCGCCGTACAGCTGAGCCGAGATGCCCTCGTTGGCCCGCTTGACAACGGCCAGCCGATCGGCAAAGGTCACCGTGCCGCGGCGCTGCTCAATCGCTTCCCACTTGGCCAGCGCCGACTGGTATTCACGTTTGTTCAGGGCGTCCAGCGCCTCTTCGTACAGGGTGTTGAGCCGTGCTTGCAGCGAGACGGTGTCTAATCCGGTGCGCGCTCCGGCTTCCAACTGGCTCAGCTTGGGGTGGTCCACGTCACGCTCGCGCAGGGATTTTACGGCCGTTAAACTTTCCGAATAATCGGCAGCATTCAGGGCCTGTTCGGCACGCTGCACCAGCTGCTCGATGGCTTGCTGGCGCAGCTGATGCCCCGGCTGCTTCTTAAATTCCGGGTCAATGCGCTGTAATTCGTTGAGCCGGTCCAGGCAGCGGGCAAATTCGCGTTCGCGGTAGAGCCCCTGGGCGTGTTGCCACAGTTCGGTCAGGGGGTCAATCTGGGGCGGAATTTGCGGATCACTGGGGGCTTGCAGCTGGCGAGCGGCCGTTTTGAGGGCAACGGCCATCTCGAAAGCGGTTTGATAACGCTGCTCCGGGTTTTTGGCCAGGGCACGCTCCAAAATTTGCACCAGGGTAGGTGGGGTATTGGCTTCGATGGCCTGGATATCGGGCACCGGTTCGTTGATTTGCTTAAACATCACCTGGTAGGTGGAATCGCCCTGGTAGGGCGTTTCGCCGCTGAGCATTTCATACATCATAATGCCCAGCGAGTAGATGTCTGAGCGGTGGTCAGCCTGATCGCCGCGCACCTGTTCGGGGGACATGTAAGCGGCCGTTCCCAATGAGGAACCGGTCGCCCCGGCTGAACGGCCGCCGATAATCTTGGCCAGGCCAAAATCCATCAGCACCGGCTCGTTGAGCAGGTTGATCATCACGTTGGCCGGTTTGAGATCGCGGTGAATCATGCGCCGTTGGTGGGCGTAATCAACCGCTTCGCAGATGGTGATCAGCAGGTGGATGGTTTCGGCCAGCGGCAGGTGAATACCCGCAGCCTTCAGCGATTCCAGCCGTTTGGCCAGGGTCTCGCCGGGCACGTACTCCATCACCATAAAATACACGTCGCCTTCGTGGTTGAAGTCGTGTACCTGGACGATGTTGGTGTGGCGCAGCTGGGCAATTACGGCCGCTTCCTGCTCAAACCGTTCGATAAACTCTTTATTTTCCGATAAATGCTGGTGGATGATTTTAACGGCAACCTTGCGGCGCAAGTTCCGATCATTGGCGCGGTAAACCGAGGACATACCGCCGCGTCCCAAAATCGATTCTATTTCGTACCGTCCCCCAAGGGTACGGCCGATCCAGCTAGGTCCGATGGTTGCCATCATAACAATAAACGAAGAATTACAGCTTTATCAGCGAGAACTGATGCCACGGACGGAAAAAGGTGATACACGCAAGGCAATTATGGCATATTCAACAATACAGTTCCACATTTTAAACGAGGTCAGGACTGCTGACTGTAAAATGTGCGCTAAATCTGCCCCCCTTTGGTGTAAACCGCTTTAAGAAATGGTCAATAGCGGAAATACCGGGTGTGCCAACAAAAATGGGTGGCTCTGTTCAGAGCTCTGTTTTATCTGAACGAAGCCACCCCATTCACCTCTTGAGATTGGACCACTCTTTAGGATTGGCCCAATCTGAACAACGGGAAGCTGTTCTTTGAGGATTATTTAGTCGAGCACCATGTCGTAGTAGCGTACCCATTCCTGAGAGGCGCCGTCGTAGATTTTGACGTTGGTGTAGCCCAATTCTTGCGTCAGGACATACCACCAGGAGCTGGAGTAGCCGCCTACGCCGCAGTAGACAATGATCTCTTTGTTCCGGTTGGTGCCCACAACGGCTTCGGCCAGCGCTTTTAGCTCATCGTGCGATTTGTAGGTGCCGTCTTCGTTCCACAACAGCGGGGCAGGCAGCGACCTGGCGGTGGGAATGTGGCCCGGTTTGTCGGCCCAGGGCTCGATTACCAGCCCATTGTACACATCGGCATCCCGCGCATCGACCAGGATTGCGCCGCGTGGTTTGTTGATTTGCCGCACCACGTAGTCGATGGTGACAAACATGCGGTGGTTGACGCTGCCACGGAAGCTCACCGGGGTGATAGTTGGCACATCTTGCGTCTCGGCCTTGCCATCCTCAACCCATTTCGCATACCCGCCATCCAAGATGGTGACGTGGCGCACACCGGCGTAGATGAGGGTGTCGGCGACGCGGGTGGCGTTGGCCAGTGGGAAGGGCGGTACGGCCGTACCCTGAGTGACTACCACCACTACCGACTGTTTGGTAATGCCGAGCGCGCCGATGGCGCTGAACAGGTCTGCTTTGTCGGGCAGCTCCAGCAGCAGGTCATCGCGCATGGTGATCCAGGCGGAGAAGGGCACTTCGAACGGTTCGTTGATGGACCCGGGAATGTGCCCGGCCTCGTATTCGGCGCTGGAGCGGATGTCCAGGATGACCAGGTTGTTGAGGCTGCTGTTTGCTTCGAGCCAATCGGCGGAGACGGTTGTGGGCAGGTGGAAGTGGGCCATGACTGATCCGGCTCCCAGGAAAATGAAGAAGAAAGCTGCCAGCATAAAACTGAAAAAATAGTGGTTCCTTTTGTGTTGCATTGGTTGACCCCCTTTACTTGAAGGAACGATAAAAAAAAGTGATTAAACTGTGATTATCTTAGAGTGGTTGAAGGGGTAGTGGCAAGATGGCGGGGGGAGCAACTTTTGGGAATTAAGTACCAGGAGATTGGTCAGGGGGTTGGGCGGCTTGCAGGCCGGTGAGGAAGGCAGTGACGTGCTGGCCTAGCGTGTCTAGCCGGTAGCCGCCTTCCTGGATAACGGCCGTTGGCAAACCCAGCCTGCCAATTTGCCGACCCATTTCCCAAAAGTCGGGTGTTTCCAGCAAAAAGGTGCCGGTGGGATCGCCCTGGCCGGTATCAACACCCAGGGAAATGAGCAGCGTGTCGGGAACAAAGGCGCGGACGTGGGTGAGCGCTTTGATGAGCGCAGAGAAGTAAGCCGGGCCTTGTGTGCCGGGCGGCAGCGGCAGATTGTGGTTGAAGCCGTAGCCGGAGCCGTAGCCGTACTCATCGGCAAAACCCCAGTAGTAGGGGTATTCATAGCGGGGATCGGCGTGGATGGAGACAAAGAGGACGTCGGAACGGCCGTAAAAAATCTCCTGGGTGCCGTTGCCGTGGTGGTAGTCAACGTCCAAAATGGCGACACGCTGCCCCTGCTGCACCAGCCAGTTGGCGGCGATGGCCGTGTTGTTGAGGTAACAGAAGCCGCCAAACTGCTCGGCGGCGGCGTGGTGGCCAGGCGGGCGGCAGAGGGCGTACACGGCCGTTTGCACATTGGCGGTCTGGTTGGCTAAAAGGAGGGCGGCGGCGGAAACGGCCGTTTGCACACTCCAATACGCCGCGTTCCACGTCGAGGCAAAGATGGGCGACGAGGTATCGAAGCAGTAATACCCCAGCTGGCCAAATACGGAATAATGATGCCGCTTGGAGCGCGGCCGTAAGCTAAAGGTCTCGGGAATAGCCACCTCGCGGCCCATTTCCAGCTTCATCTGCTCGTAGGCGTTTTGCAGCAGATTGATCATCTCGTGGGCGTGCACGTCTTGAATGGGGGAGAGGCCGAAGTCGCCAGGGTGGGTGATGGGGCCAAGATTGGCCGCCTGGAGGGCGTCGTACACAATCTGCCCGCGCCTGGCGACCTCAGCGTAGTAGCGGTTCCACTGCTCATCGTCTGGTCGGTGGAGTGTGGCAGGATCGTGTTCGATATGCCCCGGATAGAAAAAGGTGTGCATGAGGTTATTATGCCAGTATCCTGCCCAGGCGAAAAGTATTTGAGGCACGATTTGGGGAGATTCTCAAAAAAGAGAAGAGGGAGAGGGGCCGCAACCCTCTCCCAATTCGTGTGCAAACTTAACCATAGAGGAGAAAAGGAGGAAAGAAATGGTCGCTTCTAGAAACGTTTGCCGTTGCTTGTTCCGGGGGATGGAACAAACGTAAGAGTGTACTGGTCCTCAGAATAGCAGGACTTTGTTAAGAGTGAACTAAATCGCGGTAAACGTTTGGTTAACGATTGTGAGGGGTGAGGGGGTGACGGGGTGAAGGGGTGACGGGGTGAGGGGGTTAGTTGGTGGTGAGGAAGGTGGGGAGGAGGCCGTGGGGGGTGATTTGGGTGAGGCTGCCGGTGGCGACTTCGAGGAGTTGGATGGTGGGTGGCTGGTCGGGGGTGGTGGCGTTGTACTGCTGGAAGAGAAGGTAACGGCCGTCTGGCGACCAGCTTGGCGGGCCAAAGTGTTGGGTCAGGTCGTTGGTGAGGGCGTGGGCTTCGGAGCCGTCGGCGCGCATGAGCCAGAGCTGGCGGCCGCTGTTGATGCTGGCCGGGCGGCGGCCAAAGGCAATCCATTGGCCATCGGGCGACCAGGCGGCGTTGCCGTCGTTAAATTCGGCGTCTTCGCTGAGCAGGTGAGATTGCGGCCGTTCGTCGGATGGACCCGTGAGCAGCCCCAGGTAGAGGCTAACGCCAACGGCCACATCGTGCTCATGGAGGGTATGATCATTTTGTGCACCGCTGTGCAAAATGACGGCGCGGGTGTTTTGAAAGAGCAGCTGATTGTTCAGCGGGTGCCAGGCGGCCGGGGTGCCCACGTTGCTGGGGAAGCTGAGGGAACGGCCGTTTTCAAAATTAAACACCTGCAACCCTTCATCGGGGGAACCGGCATAGCTCACCCAACGGCCGTCTGGCGAGAAGCGGGCGCTGCTGCTGACGGTGCTGCTGTTTTCACGCAGCAAAATGGTTTCCCCGGTTTGGGTATCCAGCCACCACAGCTGCGGGCGGCTAAAGTTGGGTGGTTCGCGCCGTTCGTAGAGCAGGCGACGGCCGTCTGGATGCCAGACCGGTTGGGCGCATTCGGCGTTGGCGCAGGTGAGCTTCAGTTCGGACTCTCCCGAAGCGCCCTCGCGCAGCGGCAGCAGCTTGAGCTGGCTGGAACCATCGGGCAGGATAATGGTGTAGGCAATTTGGGAGCCGTTGGGGGCGGGGGCGTAGGTGAGGATTTCGGCCGTTTCCTGGGTGAGCTGGGTTGGCTGCCAATCGGGAGCAGCAGCGCGGTAGAGCTGAAGCCGCCCGGCGTCGTCTTCGGCCAGGTAGAGGACCGGTGGGAGAGGGTTGGTGGTTTGTTTGGGTGGCAAGAAGATGGTGTAGGCTGCGGCCAGGAAAGCCAGCAGCATAAGCAGCAGCAGACCGATTTGCCAACGGGAAAAGCGCCGTTTTGTTTCTGTTTGGGTGGGTTGCGACATGATGTTGGTTCGATTCGACCCTCACCCCGGCCCTCTCCCTACCAGGGAGAGGGAGCGATATTCCCTCCCCCTCTCAGGGGGAGGGCCAGGGTGGGGGTGGATCAAGGCAGCCAGGCAGGCAAGGTACCGGGTGAGGCGATTTCGGTGCGCTGGCCGGTGGCAATTTCTACCAGCCAGACGGCGGGTTTGGCGTACAGCTCTTCCAGGTTGTACTGCTGGTAGAGGAGGAAACGGCCGTCTGGCGACCAGGAAATTTCGCCATGATGCACGGTGGGTTCGTTGGTGATGGCGATGGCCTGGCTGCCGTCTTTTTGCATGAGCCAGATCTGGCGGCCCATGGGCGTGCGCGGCAGCTTACGGCCAAAGGCAATCCACTCGCCGTCTGGTGACCAGGCGGGTGAGCTGTCGTCAACGCTGTCATCGTCAGACATAGGTTGGCTGAGCACGGTGGTGACCTCACTGGTCAGATCGACGCTGGTAAGCTCGACGCTCCAGCTGCTGCCGTTGGTGTCGATATTGGTGATGAGCAGGCTGTCGCTTTGCGGCCGCCACACGGCCGGGGAGCCCATCTGGTTGGGAATGAGCATGCCGGAGCCGTCGCCCAGGTTAAACAGCTGGATGCCCTGGTCGATGGGCGAGACAAAGCTGAGCCATTGGCCGTCGTCGGAGACGCGCGGGTAGAGGCCCAGCATCTGGCTGTCCTGGAAGACGGGCACCGTTTCACCCGTGGTTATATCCAGCCACCACAGGCGCGGATTGCCGGGCGGGGCGCCGGGGGTGGGAATGGTGCGCCGTTCGTAGATGAGGCGCTGGCCGTCGGGCAGCCAGCGAGATTGGGTGCAGGCGGCATCGGGGCAGGCCAGCAGTTCCCGATTTTCGGTGCCGTCGCTGTTGATGAGCCAGAGATCGGCGGCGCCGCCATCGCGCAGGATGGCGTAGGCAATCTGGCTGCCGTCTGGCTTGATGGCAAAGTCGAGCACGTCGGCGTCGGTGTTGGTGAGCTGCTGGGTGGTAATGGTTGGGCCAGCAACGTCGGCGATGTACAGCTGGTCGGCGGCTTCGTCGTCCCAGCTGATGTAAACCACGCGCGGCTGCCCGGTTTGGAACTGCCAGCTGAGCGGTTCTTCCAGCTGGTGGCCATTTTCGCCCACGATGCCAGCGGCCACGGTGACCCGGTAGGTGCTGTTGGCCGCCAGGGGCACATCGGGCCTAAAAAGAAGCTGGGTGCCCTGGATGGAAACGGTGCCAGGGACGGGGGGATCGAGGGTAACGGCCGTTTCCGGCACATCCACCAGCGCTTCACTCAACGTCAGTTGAATGGTGGCGCGGGTTGAGATGTGGTCGGCCTCGGGCGCGGGCACAAAGTCTACCACTTCCAGGGCCAGCTGATCGCCGTAGAGGATTACGGCCGTAATCAGCGTAGCCAGCGTGGCCAGCACAGAAATAACGAGGCGATCAAAGCGGGTGAGTGACATGGGAAGTAATTGGGTAATTGGGTAATTGGGTAATTTACTCAATTACCCAATTACTCAATTGCATTCTTATTGGTACAGGTACGGTTGGCTCGGCGTTTCCGTGGGCGCCACGCTGTCGGCAACGAGCACGGGAATCTCGATGCCGTTGAAGGTGCGCGCCTGGATGGTGCCGCTGACTTCAACCCAGCTGTCTGAGGTGAGAACGGCCGTATCCGGCCATTCCACAATCAGGCCAATTGGTGCGGCATCGGCTACGCAGCAGCTCACCGTGAACCGGCTGACCATAAACTGGGTGTTGGTAAAGCGGTCATCGCGGTAAATAAAGCCAATGACGTGCGCTTCTTCGCCGTTAAAGCTGGCGGGATCGGTGCTGCGCTGGAACAGGTAGAGCCAATCGAGTATGTTGCGCTCCCCAGCGTTGGCGACGATGCTCAGTTCGCTGCCTTCTGGGGCGCTGGCGGACGTCAGCGACACGTCGGTGCCGATGTTGATTTCGCGGTTTTGCAGGGCCGAGGCGCCCAGCGGACGGGGCTCTACCAGCAGCCCCAGCACAACCGGCAGGGAGAGCAGGAAAAGTCCGGCCCAGGAGACGTCGTGGCTGTGGATATGGGCGTGCTCATGCTCGTGGTCGTGGTCGTTGCTGTGCGCGTGGGCATGGGCGGCGGCGCGGCGCTGTTGGATGGCATAGCCAAGGCCGAGCGCGGTGAGGCCAACGGCCGTTAACAACGTCAGCCCGTTAAAGCGCGGATGAATGTAGAAGCTGAGCGTGCCGTTGAGCAAGCGGCTGAGCAAGAAGATACCTAAAGCGATGAGTAAGATGTTTTTGATGGTTTGTTTCATAGTTTTTTTGGCCGCGGATTGCGCGGATTTTTTTAATCCGCGGCAAGATCTTTCACCAACCCAAGTTTAGATTAATAAAAATGGTTATCAGCATGGTGAGCGCCAGGGGCAGCAGGATGAGGTACAGCACCACGCGGCGGCGGAAGACGCCCAGGAACATCAGGGCGCTTTTGATGTCCACCATCGGGCCAAACACCAGGAAGCTGAGGATGGAGCCGGTGGTAAAGGTGTTGACAAACGACAGCGCCAGGAACGCATCAACGGTGGAGCAGATGGAGAGGACAAAGGCCAGCACCATCATGGCAATCACCGAGGTGACGGGGCCGCTGCCAAAGGAAATTAACGTTGATTGAGGCACAAAGGTTTGCATGGTGGCGGCCAACATCGAGCCGATGATGAGGTAGCGCACCATGTCGATAAAGTCATCACCGGCAATGGTCATGGCCTGCCAGAGGCGTTGGACACGGCCGTTTCCCACCGCCATGCCAAAATGATCATGATCGTGATCGTGGCTGTGGTCGTCCACCGGCAGCAAAATTTCCTGCGGCGGGGCAAACTGGAAAATCAGCCCCACGATAAAGGCGATGAGAATGCTGAAGACAAAACGGCCGATCAATACCGGTCCCCAGCCAAAAGCCACGTAGGTGCTGGCCAGCACCACCGGGTTGATCACCGGGGCGCTGAGCAAAAAGGCGATGCCGACGGAGACTGGCAGCCCTTTTTGGTACAGCCGCCGCGTGACGGGCACCACGCCACATTCGCACACGGGAAAGGCAAACCCCAGCAAGGCACCGACAAACGCCGCCGGAACGGCTCGCTTGGGCACGTAGCGGGCCAGCGAGGCTTTGTCAACAAAAATTTCGATCAGGCCCGAAACCAGCGACCCGGCCAGCAAAAAGGGGACCGCTTCAATAAAGATGCCCAGGAAAATAGTGACAAAGGTCTGGAATCGTTCGTTGAGGCTGCCGGGGACGAGGTTGGGGAAGAGGCCGATGAGCAGCAGGAGAATAACCACAGCGCCCAAAATTCGGCCAAAGTTCCGGGCGGAAACGGCCGTTTTATCCGCTTCATGGGTGAGGGGTGGGGTGGTAAACGGCCGTTCGCCAGGTTTCTCTTCAATCTGTGCCATGGCTGGAATCATAAACAAATATCGGGCCGCGTCAACGACGCGACCCGATAACCATTAAAGACTCAGCAACTGTTTACGAAACAGCTCTACTTATTCTCGAAAGATTTCAGCAGCTCTTTGCCCTGGCGGTATTCGCCGGTGGCCAGGTAAATGACCCATTCGCAAATGTTGGTCACCCGGTCGGCGGCGCGTTCCAGGTTGTGGGCGGCCCATTCCAGGCGTTGGGCCAGCTCAAAGGCATCGGGATTGGCGGCCATGTGGGTCATGACGGCGCGGTAAGTTTTGTTGTACAGCTTGTCTACCGCGTCATCGCCTTTGATCGTTTCGTAGGCCAGCCGGGCGTTGCGCTCGGTGAAGGCGTCCAGCGCCCGGTGCAGCATGTAGCGCGCCTTTTCCGCCATTTCAGGCATGTGGGTGGTGAGGGGGTCGGGAACGGCCGTTGCCCCAATCATCAGGCTAATGTTGCCAATGCCCTTCACATAGTCGTGAATGCGCTCCAGCTCGCCGGCAATTTCCAGCGACGCCGCCAGCAGCCGCATATCGCTGGCCATCGGCTGCTGCGTGGCAATAATGCCAAACGCCTCGGTACCGATGTCAATCCGCCGTTGATTAAACCATTTGTCCGCCTGCACCAGCTTTTCCGACAAAACCAGGTCCCGCTTGATGAGCGCTTCGACGGCCTTTAATAAATTTTCTTCCACCTCACTGCCCATCCGCAAAATCTCATCCTGCAAATGGCGCAGCTCTTTTGTGTAGGTCTCTCTCAGCATCTTTTATTTCCCTTGGGCCAGTGTCCCGTAATCGGTATTCGGTAATCCGTAACCGGTAATCAGTATTCGTGGTTCAATTCACCGTTTACCGATAACCGTTCACCGATTATCGCAAGTTAGCCAAACCGCCCGGTAATATACTGCTCTGTCAGCTCGTTTTTTGGATTGGTGAACAGCTCGTTGGTACCGCTGTATTCTACCAGATACCCGGCACGATCTTCATCCATGTTGTAAAACGCCGTGAAATCAGAAGCGCGCGCCGCCTGCTGCATGTTGTGCGTCACAATGATGATGGTGTAATTTTTCTTCAGCTCCTGAATCAGCTCTTCGATGCGTAAGGTGGCCACCGGGTCCAGGGCTGAAGTGGGTTCGTCCATCAGGATGATGTCTGGCTTGACGGCGATGGTGCGGGCAATACACAGGCGCTGCTGCTGCCCGCCAGAGAGTGAGTAGCCGCTTTCCTGGAGCTTGTCTTTCACTTCATTCCACAAGGCTGCCTGGCGCAGTGAATTTTCTACCAGTTCATCCATGTCGCCTTTGTAACTGTTGATCCTTGCGCCCCAGGCGACGTTTTCATAAATCGTTTTGGGGAACGGGTTGGGTTTTTGGAACACCATGCCGATGCGGCGGCGAATTTCCACCGGATCGACATCGTTGCTGTAGATGTTGTTGCCGTGGTACAAAATTTCGCCTTCGACGCGGGCGGTGGCTACCAGGTCGTTCATGCGGTTGAAGGAACGCAGCACGGTGCTTTTGCCACAGCCAGACGGGCCGATAAACGCGGTAATGGCGTGGGTTTTGATTTTTAGCGAAACATCTTTAACGGCCCGGAAAGAACCGTAGAAAACGTGCATGTTGCGGGCTTCAACGGCCAGGTTGCCGTTGGCAAAGCCGGTCACGGTTGAACTCATGTTAAGCTCTCCTTGCATAGCGGTTGCGCAGTAAGATGGCGGAAGCGTTCAGGCTGAGCAGCAGCACCAGCAGCACCAAGATGGCGGCGGCGGCAATGTTGCGGAATTCGGCCTGTGGGCGGGCGGTCCACTGGTAAATTTGAATGGGCAGGGTGGTGAATTTAGCGAAGGGGCCGTCGGGGTCGACAAAGATGAGCGTTGAAGCGCCGACCACCACCAGCGGTGCTGTTTCGCCAATGGCGCGTGAGATGGCCAGGATGGTGCCGGTGAGGATGCCCGGCAGGGCGCTGGGCAGCACGTGGGCCCAAATGGTTTGCCATTTGGTGGCCCCCAAGGCCATGCCCGCCTGCCGCAGTGATTGGGGCACGGCGCGAATGGCTTCCTGGGCGGCAATGATGATGACCGGCAGAATGAGCAGCCCCAGGGTGAGACCAGCGGAAAGGATGGTACGGCCGTTTGCCGTCGTCCCATCCCCAATACCAAAAAGTGCCCCGCTGGTCAGCGGTTCCAGCGTCCGTACAAAAATGGCCAGCCCCAGCATCCCGTAAATGATCGATGGTACCCCGGCCAGGTTGTTGATGTTGGTCTGGATGGTGCGGTTGATGAAAGAAGCCGAGGCGTACTCTTCCAGGTAGATCGCCGCGCCCACACCGATGGGGAAAGAAACCAGCACGGTGATGGCCACCACCCACAGCGACCCCATAATGGCCGTGCGCACCCCGGCAAATTCCGGCGTGCTGGACTGGGGGCTGGTGATGAAATCAAGCGTCAGCCAGGAGCGGAAGGTCAGTTCGGCGTTGGGATATTCGGTGGCGACAAAGGTTTCCACCTCGTCGCGGGCAAAGAGCGAATCCATCAGCGACCAGGCGGAGACGACATCGGGGGCTACCACCTCTTGCAGCAGCAGCTCGTACACGTTTTCCTGGTCGCGGGCGGGCATGGTGCAGCCCGCCGCCGGTTCATCGCTGGCGCACGCTTCGGCAAACAGGTCAGGGTCGTCGAAGACCAGCCGATCGTCGTAGAAACGCTGCTCTCGTTCCAGGCGGCGGCCCAGCCCGACGGAAATGTTGGCCGCCAAAAGCTCCACCAGGGTGTCTTTAGGCAGGTCGGCCAGATCGATGGGAAAGACGGTTGCGGCGAAGAAGTCCAGCGTGCCGCTGTCGGCACCGGGGATGTAGCGGGCCACCGGGCTGGCGGGCCACGCTTCGTTGGCGTCGGCCCAGGTGGTGGCGGTGTCGAAGAGGGTGCGCAGCTCTTGCGGGGTCACGTTGGTTGTGAAGCTGTTTTCCGGGCTGGTGACGATGGCCAGGGCATCGGTGCCGATCTGGATTTCAATAGGAAGACGGCCGTTTTCCCGACACGCTTCAAATTCAGCCGAGGTAATGGAGCGGCTGGCGGCGGCAATATCGGCCGTGCCCTCTTCACAAAAGGCGCGCAGCCCGGCCGTGCTGCCCACGCTTTCCAGGTTCACCGTGGCGGCAAAGCCAGCGGCCGCCAGGCGCCCGGCGATGCGTTCGTTAACGGGGAAGAGGGTAGAGCTGCCCACCACGCTCAGCTGGCCGCTGATGCCTTCTGGGTTGATGGCCGCCCACTGCCCCGGCTGAAGGTCCAGGCCGCTGGCGGTAATCCAGGCGGTGCGGGCAGCGCTGAGCTGGGCGTCAGCGGCGGCAAAGTAGCCCACATCGGCGATTTCTTCGTTCACGTGGGTCAGGTAGTAGTTGAGGAAGACGTTGGCCGCCTG
The DNA here is from genome assembly GCA_020848035.1 of Anaerolineae bacterium. GTDB lineage: Bacteria > Chloroflexota > Anaerolineae > Promineifilales > Promineifilaceae > Leptofilum. Next base: position 18,505 of record JADLAX010000040.1, read on the forward strand.
GTTTTGCGCCAGAACGTCGGCGGTGGTGTAGAGGTACAACGGCCGTACCAGCGGATACGTTTCGTTGGCCACGTTTTCGGCCGTGGGGGCGATGCCGTCTACCGTCAGCAGCTTCAGCTGGTCGCTGTTTTGCTGGTAGTAGGCATAGCCAAAAAAGCCGATGGCGGTGGCATCGCTGGCGATGCCCGCCACCAGTTCGTTGTCATCTTCGCTGGTCACCGTGTTTGCCGCCGATAGCAGCCGCTCTTCTTCGCGGGCCAACACCAGGCTGGAAGGCTCTACCTTGTTCTGAATGGCTACCAGGCCAAACGCCTGGTTGGTGATGTTGTACAGCAGGGCAATCAGGGCAATGATGCCGATGATGGTGGAAACCTGAAAGGCAAGCTGCCAGGCGCTGCCACGGCGGTGCCGGTTAACAATCTGGCCTTTAAGGGCACTGCCTTCAGGATAGCTGGTATCTGGACTCATTCGTACACCTCGCGGAAGCGCGCCACAAAACGTTGGCTGAGGATGTTCAGGCCCAGCGTCATCAGAAACAGCATGAGGCCAATGGCAAAGATGCTGTTGTAATCAATCGAGTTGTAGCTCAGGTCGCCGCCGCTGATACGGACAATATGCCCGGTCATTGTTTCAGCGGCCATAAATGGATTGAGGATGGTGCCAAAGAGCGAATCCTGGCCCAAATCGAAGTTTTTGGGGCCAGCTCCGGCAGCAATGGCCACCACCATCGTTTCTCCGATGGCCCGGGAGATGGCGATAACAAAAGCGGCCGTAATTCCCGAAAGCGCCGCAGGCAGCACAATTTTTAGCGAGGTCTCCAACTTGGTGGCGCCCAGCGCGTAGGCCGCCTGCCGCAGCCCGATGGGTACAGCGTGCAGCGCATCTTCGCTGAGCGAACTGACCAGCGGAATGATGAGAATACCCACCACGATTCCCGCCGAAGCGGTGTTGAAAATTTGCACATTGTCGGCCCCCAGAAGGCTGCGCAGCAGGGGGGTCATGAAGGTGAGCGCAAAGTAGCCGTAGACCACGGTGGGAATTCCGGCCAGCACTTCCAGAATGGGTTTGAGGATGTTGCGGGCGCGATCGCTGGCGTATTCGCTGAGGTAAATGGCCGTAGCCAGCCCCAACGGCAGGGCAACCAGCATGGCAATGACGCTGGTGAAAACGGTCCCGAGCACCAGCGGCCAGATGCCAAAGTCTAGAATAGCGGGCTGCCAGTGGGTGGAGGTAAAAAATTCCACCAGGGTCACGTCTGGTGAGCGAAAGAAGAGCAGCGCTTCTTTGCCCAACTCATACAAAATGCCCACGGTGGTGAGGATTGAGATAGCCCCACAAATGAACAAAAACCCCTGAATCAGCGTCTCGCCGACACGCGGCCGTTTCGCCAATTCTTCACGTGACACCTGGGTCCCAATCATCGGCTGGGCAGGGTTCCGTGTTGCCATAACTTTTCTCCTTCTGAAATCCATTGCTTCGCTGTCTTCATGACGCCAAAACGAGGAGTGGCTGCCCATCTCCTCATTTGGTCAGTTTGGGACCTGGTCCCGTTTTGTAACTGCGAAATTGGGTAATTGGGTAAATGACACATTAAATTACCCAATTACCCAATTACTCAATCTACCCGGTTATCGTTGAATCGGTGAACCGTGATTTACGGGCTGGGCACCGCGTTCAGCCAGTTAACTTTCGCCTGGTTGATGGCGGCGGTGCTGGCCGGGAAGTAACCAACCTCGCCAATGACCTCATTCACGTTGCTGAGGAAGAAGTTGACGTAAGCAGCTACCTGCGGTTTTTCCTGCATGATGGTGGCATCGCTGTAGATGAACAACGGCCGTGCCAGCGCATAGCTGCCATCTTCCACGGAAGCGCCGCTGGGAACCACACCTTCAATGCTGAGGATGTGCAGCAAGTCGGCATTTTCCTGGTAGTAGGCATAGCCAAAGAAACCAACGGCATACGGACTGCCTTCAATGCCCTGAACCAGAACGTTGTCGTCCTCGGAGAGCTGGAGGTTGGCGGCAGCCAGGATGGGAGCCTCGTCCTCGTCGAAGATTTCTTCGACGAAGTAGTCAAACGTACCGGAGTCGGTGCCAGGGATGAAGCGCTGGATGGGTTCAGCGGGCCATTCGGGGCGGACATCGGCCCAGGTTTCGGCGGTCGAGAAGATGAGGGCCACTTCTGCGAGGGTCACGTCGGTGACAAAGTCATTTTCGGCGCTGACGGTGATGGCCAGGGCATCGGTACCGACGCGGAACTCGATGGGGGTACGGCCGATTCCCGCACAAG
>JADLAX010000041.1 GCA_020848035.1 Anaerolineae bacterium
TAGAGACCGACCTGTCTCACGACGGTCTGAACCCAGCTCACGTACCGCTTTAATGGGCGAACAGCCCAACCCTTGGGACCTTATCCAGCCCCAGGATGCGATGAGCCGACATCGAGGTGCCGAGCCTGGTCGTCGATGTGGACTCTTGGACCAGACTAGCCTGTTATCCCCGGAGTAGCTTTTATCCGGTAAGCCACGACCCTTCCACTCGGAATCGTGGGATCACTAAGCCCGACTTTCGTCCCTGCGCGACTCGTATGTCTTGCAGTCAAGCTCGCTTGTGCCTTTACACTCTACGGCTGGTTTCCATTCAGCCTGAGCGAACCTTTGGGCGCCTCTGTTACATTTTAGGAGGCGACCGCCCCAGTCAAACTACCCACCAGGCACTGTTCCCACACCGGGTAACGGTTGCAGGTTAGAGCCAAAACTTAGCCAGGGTGGTATTTCAACGGTGGCTCCACCGAGACTAGCGTCCCAGCTTCATAGCCTCCCACCTATCCTACACAAACTAAGCCCTAACTCAATGCCAAGCTGTAGTAAAGCTTCACGGGGTCTTTTTGTCCAGCTGCGGGTAACGCGCATCTTTACACGTACTTCAATGTTCGCCGAGTCCCTCGTTGAGACAGTGCTTCTCTCATTACGCCATTCGTGCGGGTCGGAACTTACCCGACAAGGAATTTCGCTACCTTAGGACCGTTATAGTTACGGCCGCCGTTCACTGGGGCTTCGGTTCAAAGCTTCGCTTGCGCTAACCTCTCCCCTTAACCTTCCAGCACTGGGCAGGCGTCAGCCCCTATACATCGTCTTTCGACTTAGCAGAGACCTGTGTTTTTGTTAAACAGTTGAAGAAGCCATTTCTCTGCGGCCTCCACCAGCTTCGCTTAATTGCTAACCAGCAGAGGCCCCCCTTCTCCCGAAGTTACGGGGGTATTTTGCCGAATTCCTTAACGAAGGTTCTCTCGATCCCCTTGGTATACTCTACCCACCTACCAGTGTCGGTTTGCGGTACGGTCACTTAAATATCAACGCTTAGAAGATTTTCTTGGCAGCTTGGCTCAATCACTTCTGGCTCTATAGGCACCGCCATCACGCTTCAGATTCAGGGCACGGATTTACCTGCGCCCGTCTTTATCCTAGACGTTTAGCACCCCAATCCAATAAGGGGCTGACCTACCAAACTGCGTCCCTCCATCGCTCCAATTAAGTGGTTCCGGAATATTAACCGGATATCCATCACTTACGCCTTTCGGCCTCAGCTAAGGACCGACTAACCCGACGCGGATTAACCTTCCGTCGGAAACCTTAGGTTTACGGGGAACATGTTTCTCACATGTTTTACGCTACTCATGCCAGCATTCTCACTTCTGTAAGCCGCAGATATCCTTTCGGTTACCCTTGTATCTCTTACAGAACGCTCTCCTACCATAGACTAAAAGTCTATCCGTGGCTTCGGTACTATGCTTTAGCCCCGTTACATTTTCCGCGCAAAAGCGTTTGACCAGTGAGCTATTACGCACTCTTTAAAGGGTGGCTGCTTCTAAGCCAACCTCCTGGCTGTCTAAACACTCTCACATCGTTTCCCACTTAGCATAGATTTGAGGACCTTAGCCGTCGGTCTGGGTTGTTTCCCTCTCGACTATGAAACTCATCTCACATAGTCCGACTGCCGCATTTTAAAGTATAGGTATTCGGAGTTTGGTTGAGGTCGGTAAGCTTGCGCCCCCTAGCTCATCCAGTGCTCTACCCCCTATACTAAACACGCGACGCTAGCCCTAAAGCTATTTCGGAGAGAACAAGCTATCTCCAAGTTCGTTTGGCATATCACCCCTACCCACACGTCATCCCCTAATTTTGCAACATTAGTGAGTTCGGCCCTCCACGAGAGATTAATCTCGCTTCAGCCTGCACATGGGTAGCTCACCTGGTTTCGTGTCTAATTCCAGCGACTCTATGCCCTATTCAGACTCGCTTTCGCTGCGGCTCCGTCTGTTCCTGACTTAACCTTGCCACTGAAATTAACTCGCTGGCTCATTCTCCAAAAGGCACGCCGTCACACATTGCCCGAAGGCCATAGTGCTCCGACCGGTTGTAAGCACACGGTTTCAGGTTCTATTTCACTCCCCTTACCGGGGGTCTTTTCACCTTTCCTTCACAGTACTTGTTCACTATCGGTTGTCAAATGTATTTAGCCTTGGGAGGTGGGCCTCCCAGATTCCGACAGGGTTAGCGTGCCCCGCCGTACTCAGGAACATTGCGGAAGTTTATTTGGTTTCGTATACAGGACTGTCACCTTCTATGGTCTAACTTTCCAGAAAGTTTTACTGCCAAATAAATTTATCACTTCCATATGCAAGTCCTACAACCCCGCTGCCATAAAGACAACGGTTTGGGCTGATCCCCTTTCGCTCGCCACTACTCAGGGAATAATCTCTTTTCCTAGGGTTACTAAGATGTTTCAGTTCACCCCGTTCCCTCTGTTACCCTATGTGTTCAGATAACAGTACCAGGGCATCGACCCCTGGTGGGTTTCCCCATTCGGACATCCTCGGATATAGCGTCTGCACACGACTCCCCGAGGCTTATCGCAGTGTACCACGTCCTTCATCGGCATTTGACACCAAGGCATCCACCGTGCGCTCTTAGTAGCTTACACACATGATACGGAGAATTCGACTTTCTCACGTACGTTTCTTGCTTCAATGCACATTTACAGAAATTTTGCGATTACTATTTAGTTATTAACGAACTGTAGCCTTTTAGCAAGCTACCTAGATACTTAATTTAAGTAACTAGTTTTTGAGAACAACAGAGTTGTTCTCAAAAACCAATCACTTACATTTATTATTTAAAAGAAAAAGTCCAGCAGTTAGCCGGACTTCATAAAATCAAGAAGGCGACTAAAAGTTTATCTCAAAAATCTAAAATCAAGTTAATCAAGACTGGTGAAGACCCTTTAGAACTAACTTATTAAACATGGAGATGAGGAGGCTCGAACTCCTGACCTCCGCCGTGCAAAGGCGGCGCTCTCCCAATTGAGCTACATCCCCTAAACTAGGTGGGCCTGGTTGGACTCGAACCAACGACCTCTCCCTTATCAGAGGAACGCTCTAACCGGCTGAGCTACAGGCCCTTAGTTATTAATCTACACGGTTATAAGCAATTGCAGTTTAGCAAACTGCATACACCTTAACAACTGAAGAGTGATAAAAACAATAAGTAAAACAAGGGACACCACAGTTTACACCATGATGTTTGACCTGGAGTATGTAAGGCTTTTCAGCCTCACAGAAGCTCCTTAAAAGGAGGTGATCCAGCCGCAGCTTCCGCTACAGCTACCTTGTTACGACTTCGTCCCAGTTACCGACCCCGCCTTAGGCGGCTGCCTCCTTGCGGTTAGCCCACCGACTTTAGGCGTTGCCAACTTCCATGACGTGACGGGCGGTGTGTACAAGACCCGGGAACGTATTCACCGCACTGTTGCTGACGCGCGGTTACTAGCAACTCCGACTTCATGCAGGCGAGTTGCAGCCTACAATCCGAACTGAGACCAGCTTTGGGGGATTGGCTCCGCCTCGCGGCTTGGCAACCCATTGTACTGGCCATTGTAGCGTGTGTGTAGCCCAGGACATAAAGGCCATGCTGACTTGACGTCATCCCCACCTTCCTCCGGCTTATCACCGGCAGTCTCGTTAGACACATGTAACTAACGACGAGGGTTGCGCTCGTTACAGGACTTAACCTAACACCTCACGGCACGAGCTGACGACAGCCATGCAGCACCTGTATAGCCTCCCCGAAGGGTCGTTTATCTTTCGACTCACTACCAGCTATATGTCAAGCCCTGGTAAGGTTCTTCGCGTAGCCTCGAATTAAACCACACGCTCCGCTGCTTGTGCGGGTCCCCGTCAATTCCTTTGAGTTTTAGCCTTGCGGCCGTAGTCCCCAGGCGGTCAACTTAATGCGTTAGCTACAGCACAGAAGGGGTCAATAACCTCCTACGCCTAGTTGACATCGTTTACGGCTAGGAATACCGGGGTTTCTAATCCCGTTCTCTCCCCTAGCTTTCGCATCTGAGCGTCAGGAGTGGCCCAGAGAGCCGCCTTCGCCACTGGTGTTCCTCCCGATATCTACGCATTTCACCACTACACCGGGAATTCCACTCTCCTCTACCATCCTCAAGTTTTCTAGTTTCGAACGGCCTCTCCCAGTTGGGCCGGGAGCTTTCACGTCCGACTTAAAAAACCGCCTGCATGCGCTTTACGCCCAGTAAATCCGGATAACGCTCGCCTCCTACGTTTTACCGCGGCTGCTGGCACGTAGTTAGCCGAGACTTATTCCTGGGGTACCGTCCTTTCTCTTCCCCCAGAAAAGGAGTTTACAACCCGAAGGCCTTCATCCTCCACGCGGCGTTGCTGCCTCAGACTTTCGTCCATTGGGCAATATTCCTTGCTGCTGCTACCCGCAGGTATCTGGTCCGTATCTCAGTACCAGTGTGGGGGGTCACGCTCTCACGCCCCCTACCCGTCTTAGCCTTGGTAGGCCATTACCCTACCAACAAGCTGATGGGCCGCAGGCCCCTCCCGGAGCGCCGGAGCTTTAGTAATTGCTTTCTAAGCACAATAACATCTGGGGTATTAGCCACCGTTTCCAGTGGTTGTCCCCCTCTCCGGGGCAGGTCACCTACGTGTTACTCACCCGTCCGCCACTCTCACCTCAGACGAATCCAAGGATCCCGTTCGACTTGCATGCATTAGGCACACCGCTAGCGTTCATCCTGAGCCAGGATCAAACTCTCCATAAAGAGAATTTGCATCCGTGGTATTACCACGGAACTACTTTTTATATGACTCGAGAACCCAAGCTTTACTGTCTTGTTTTCATCACTCTTCAATTGTCAAGGTGCTCACAATACCAACAAACTTTTTGCGACAGAGAACAAAAAACGACTCTGAGTGAGCCGCTTCGTTTGTACTTGCTACTTCTTCTCTATGCTCTTATGTTGGATTTAGTTTGTGAATGATGTTTTGCTTTTCGCAACGACATCTTTGCTCTCAACAGCACGGAAGTTTATCACACTGTTTGCTTGCTGTCAAGAACTTTTTTAAACTCAATTTGATGTTCACTTTGTTACTTCTCTGTGTGCCATCAACGAGTCGGGATTATAACGATGGCTTTAGGCAGTGTCAAGGCGATTTATCATTGATTTTAGATTTACTTTGCCTTTTAACTGCGTTAGCTAGAGGAACTCTGGCTTTTTTGTTTGGCTTTATACCTTATTATAAAACCTGATTTTCAGTTAACTTTTAGTTTTGTCGTTTCGAGTGGTTTTTACATGGCGTTTTGATTTGCCAACCATTTAGCGGTGGCCATCGTACTTGCAGCAACTCTACTTTGTGTACAACTCCATGATGTACTTCCGCAATTCTTCAACGGCTGCGTATTGCCGTATCAGGGGATGATCTTCGATAAGTTGTTCCAGTAAAGAGAGAGCCAAGCTAAATGTTTGGCTGCGATTGGCACCAAAAACTGCATTCAGCGTGCCATGGGCACGCCCTAACTCAATTACTTGTTGTGGGGAGACGCGGATTGACGTCCAAGCGGGTTCCGCTTCGCTGGTAGCTGGAAGGGGCAGATCCCAGAGTAAATAAAGCGACTCAAGGTCGGTGATGCCTTCGGGCATTTCACGGTTGCGATCGGCGACGGCACGGCGAAGGGCTTCAAGGCGGGCCGAGAGGACGGAGATGCTGAGATCTGGAATATCGGCACGGCCGATTTCCTCGGCTAGCAAACCGGCCAGCTGCCTCATCTGCTTTTTTTGGGATTTGGCCAGGGCGACGTATACGTTTTGACGACTGACGTTATGTGACGGCCGTCCACGCTTCGGTTTATCTTTGAGTAATGCAGCCAACGTGCTAGGACGTGGCGCTGGCTCACTATCCGGTTTGTCTTTTTTTTTGCTCATGCAAACTGCTTATCCTGGTGCTCGGCGATAATCATCGTGCACTTCCAGAAACGCTTTGACAAATTTTTCATCAATTTGAGTGAGATTGTCATGGGTTAAGAATTCCAGGCATAAGTGCAAACACAACAGGCAGATACTTCTGGGATAACCGCGCGTTTCGCGCCAAATGGGCAAAATGGCATCATCGTTGAACAAGACGCTTTGCTTTGAATCGCGCCCGGCGGCCAGCAAACGATACTCAATTAGTGACTTTGTATCATCTGGCGTCAGCGGATCCAGTGATGAGCGAGTCGCGACGCGATCGTTGAAGTCGGGGGACTCACGCAAGTTGATATCTAGCTCTGGTCGGCCCAACAAAATGAGTTGGTAAGCCTTGCCACCGCGCGGATCTCTAAAGTTGAGCAGCCGGCGCAGTTCAACAAATTGCTCGTGACTCAGCTCATGGGCTTCATCAATGATGATGAGTGGCAAGACGCCTCGATCAATTTCTTCCACGAGGAAAGCGCGGAATTCGTTGAGCTGATCCTCGGTGGCGCGGCGGGTGCGTAAGCCAAACTCGGCGGCAATGCGCCGTAAGAGGAGGAGGCCGCTCTTTTTGGGCGCCTCGTCGATTTTGGCGGCAGTAAAATCAGGTCGCCGATCGTATCGGCTGTGGAACCAGGAAGCGAGGGTTGTTTTTCCGGTGCCAATTTCGCCAACGATAACTGAAGCCCCCTGCCCCGCTTCCACCATGTAGCTCACTTTGGAAAGTGCGCGCCTGGTCTCTGTGGATAAATACATAAATCTGGGGTCTGCTTCGATGGTGAATGGGGGAACCACAACACCTAACCTATCCCAATCCGGTGAATATTGGTTGAAATCAAGGTTAAAAGGAGTCGGTTCGTTCATTGCAATATGGTATATAAGTCACAAATGGTTGTCAAGAGTCTGATAGACTACGTCTCTATGGCACTATTAGACATATAACCTTGCGTTTTTTGCAATCTATAGCATATAGATTAGTTGACATAGGTTATTAATTCTGATAGACTGACCCTACTTACGTGATTATGTATATCAAACAAGCGGAAGATCGCCAATACCTCGCTTATAGCTGGGCTTCTGGCGATCTATAAGTTTAGTTTTGCCTTCTAGGAATTGTGTGGAGGGTGAAAACGGCCGTTTACTGTTGCCATATGCCGGTCATCGTGAGGAAGTTGCTCATTACGAGCAAACATAAAAAAAGGCCAAGCGTCTAAACGCCTGGCCTTGATTTGTATAAGCAAGCTACCATTTCAGACTGTTTTGGTGCCGCCAACACCTTTTAAGACAGTGCCCCTTGAGTGGGGAGGGGGATTTTTTGTCCCCAGGTAGCTCACTAATGCTGGGTAGAAGCATAACATAGGGCTGTACCCCTGTCAATGGATCAGATGTGCTGATTCTGTTTTGGCAGGTGTAGTTAATGTTGCCTCTGCCTACAAAGTCGAGCCGTTTGTGGGCACATCGGGCCACGCCATTTCGCCCGCGCTGCAGGCTGCACAACAGCGTCTGCTGCAGCTGCGAGCACAGCTGAACAGCTCCCGTGGGGGAGACGCCGGACAGCAGGCTTCGTTGTTTGAAGCCCGGCAAGTTAATGAACGGCCGTTGCCCACCCCCACCTTTATTGCCAAACTTCCACCGCACCTGGGTTGGGAAAGTGCGGCACTTACCGCGGCAATTACCGCCGCCGTTGCCCGCACAATCCGCCGCACACAAGCCAGCGAACCCGCCCAACCGAGCTACATGCAGACAGCGGCCGTTTCTGTGGAGACGGCCGTTTCTCATCCCCCTGCTCTGCCCCAAACGATCAAACTGTATCCTGATTTGGCCATTGGCTTGCTGCAGCGCGAACAGGTGGCAGCCGGTCGGCTCTGGCTGCTGCTGCAAGCGGTGGATGTGGCTGGCTGCGGCTGGGTGGATGAGACACGGGCGCGGCAGCTGTTTACCGGCAAACACGGTGAGCTTCGTTTTTGTGGGACGCGGCAGCTGCGCAATTTGTTGGCGCAGGGTGATGGGGTGTTTTGGGGGCGGGACAACGGCCGTATCTGGCTGCGCTCGGTGGCGAAGGTGGCGTTTGCGCTGGAGATTCCCCGGCTAAAGATGCGGCCGGTGGCGCTGCCTGTGGCGGTGCTGCGCCAGGGCATCGGCACGGTGCGCGCCCATCTATATGCTACCTTCCACAGCAGCCGAGAACGGGCAGAACACGCCAGCGGCCCCATTGCCCGAGCGACGGTAGCCCGACTGACGGCCGTTAAACCACGTACCCAGCGCCGGTATGAGCACAAGGCACGCGTTAAGCGGCAGGCCCAGTTTGCCATTGGTGCGGCAGCAACCACGGAAAGTTTCCAGGCGCGCGGCTGGGCGCAGGGGCAGGCGGCGTTTGAATTTAAGGATTTTAAGGGACAGCAAGGGCAGCGTGACAAAAGCTACGTGGCCTGGCAGCTGCCAAACAGCTACGTTGGGCCACATGCCCAACAGTCAAAAGGACGCCAAAAGCGAATCAATCGGACGTTGACAGACCTGTTTATGCAAGGGATGACGGGGAACGGTCAGCGCACCAGGATGACGCAGCGCTTTTTTGACAACGGCCGTTCAGCTGCCAAATCTTACCTGCGAAATCCCCAACAAGATCATTATTGGCGTGGGGCGGGAAACGGCCGTTGCGACAAGGCTCAACTCAAGCGTTACCAACTGTGGCAGGTGATGGAAAGCTGTGATGTGAAGTAGGTGATATTTTTTTCGGCACAGGCGGAAAAAATGATCCGGCATTCTAGGGATTAAATGATATGATTGGCCTATGAGTACACAACCAGACATTCACGTTCTAGACCTCCATTTCCAGGGATTGCCGGAAATAACGGCCGCTTACCTTGTCGTAGGTCCTGAAGGGCCGATTTTGATTGAAACCGGTCCAGGTTCTACCCTCAACACACTGCTCAGTCAGATTCGGCAGCATGGCGTTGAACCAGAACAGATCAAACATGTTTTGGTGACTCATATTCACCTGGACCATGCGGGGGCGGCGGGCTGGTGGGCGCAGCAAGGGGCGCAAATTTACGTGCACAGCTTTGGTGCCCGGCATCTGATTGCCCCGGAAAAGCTGTTGGCCAGTGCCCAGCGTATTTATGGCGACATGATGGACACGCTCTGGGGTGAGATGCTGCCCGCACCGGCCGAAAAAGTGACGGAATTGTTTGACAATGACGTGCTGGAGATAGCTGGTTTGCAAATTCAGGTATTGGAAACGCCGGGGCATGCACGACATCATCACGTGTTTGTGCTGGAGGATGTGGCTTTTACGGGGGACGCGGCGGCGGCTCGATTGCCAGGGTGGAATTTACCAGATGTGCCAGCGCCTCCACCTGAATTTGACATGGAAGCATGGGAAGCCACCCTGAACCGGCTGCTGGCACAAAAGTTGCGGCGGATTTACCCCACCCATTTTGGGGCGGTGGATAATGTGACTGACCATCTGCAAACGGTGAAGCGGTTGGTGCGGGAAACGGCCGTTTTCATCCGCACCCAAATGCAAGCCGGGCTCAGCCGGGATGAGATTTTGACGGTTTACGAAGGCTGGTTTGCCAACCGGGCACGGCAGGCAGGGTTATCCGAGGCGGCGATCGTGCACTATGCGGCAGCGAATCCGCGGTACATGAGTGTGGATGGTATTATGCGCTACTGGCAGAAGCAGGCACAGGCGTAACCGGCACGTTGAGCGTGACCCGGGTGAATTGATGTGCGGCCGTATCCACCACCACTTCTCCCCCAACCACGGCCATCATTGTGCTGTGCAGCGCCAGGCCCTGACCTGATCCCGATGTTTCGCTGTTGCCCAGCCCCACACCGTCGTCGGTGATGGTGATGGTAAGGTGATTGGTGTGCTGCATGGTGACGGTGAGGGTTAACTGCCGTTCCGCCTTGCCCCCCCGTCCATGTTTAGCGGCATTCCGCACGGCCTCTCGGGCCGCGTAAAAGACTACTTCGGCCGTCAGCGTGGGCAGCGATTGGGCCGCCGCCTGCGCTTCCGGCGAAATTTCCCACCGAACATCGTCAAACACAGTCGAAAACTCATTTTCTACGACCCGCTTGAAGGCGGTAATAAATCCCAGCCGGGCTACTTCCGGTGCGGAGGTGGTGGGCATGTCGTGCAGCAGGTCGGAGATTTGCTTGTGGGCATCGGTCATCAGCTTGAGGGCGCGCTGCGTTTTTTCGCTGCCCGCGTGGCCGTTGGCCGCTGCGCTGCTGAGGGCGATGAGGGCCGCCTGGATGTCGGGCAGGATGTCGTCGTGGAGGGCGCGACGGGTTTTCTGGTCGATGATTTGTGATTGGGCCAGCCGCTGTCGCTGGATTTCCATCAGGCGGCGCGACATTTCGGCACTGGCGTGGGTGTCAATGAGGCGCTCGCTGATGACGCGGGCAATCTCGATTTCTTCCTGGGTGTAGAGACCGCTGTCGCTTTTTTCGCCCAGCAGCAGCACGCCAGAGAGGCCGCGCTCGCTCCACAGCGGGATGGCCCAGATGGCCGCGCCAAGCTCGTCGGCATCGAGGGAGAGCATTTCATTTTCGGCGCCGGTGAAGCGGTCGGCGATGCTGGTTAGGGCGGGCAGCGGCTGAGCTGAGGAGGGATAGCTGATCGGCGGGCCGACCAGGGGGGCCATCGGGCCAAGGGCGGCCAGGTAAGCGACGCGGGCGTCCAGCACATCGGCACAGAGGGCATAAAACGGGGTGATGAAGTCCACTTCCTGCGGATCGGTTTGAGCGATGAGTTGTTCAACCAGGCGGTTGCTGGCGACAAACGGCCGTAACCGGGCAATGTACCGTTCACGTTCGGCAAAGGTGCGCCAGCTGACCATGGCAAAAAAGAAGGTCATGAGCATGGCAGTGAGGAGCAGGGAGTACAACGGCCGTAGCTGAATGACAATCGAGCCGCCAATGGCGATACCATAACCGGCCGCCAGCAGCACCGCCTGCCGCCACTGCCGCTTCAAACCCCCACGCGGCAGCGTTTTGCCCGTAAACACTTCGTAAGACACCACCGCCCGGCCCAGCAGCACCACCACCACCGCAATAATCGCGGAGATAAGCAGATCCAGGATGGAAATGGTCAGCTGGGCATCCAGGTAAATCTCCAGGAACGTGCGCTGGCGGGCATCCTGCACAATCCACAGCATGACGCCCGTAACCAGCAGGGAAACCACCATCAGCGCCAGAGAGGCAGAGGAGAGCCACGGTTGGGCGCGGCGGCGGGCCACGGTGCCCATCACCCGGCGGGAGATGGCGGGCTGGCGCAAGGCATCCAGCGACAGACCAATGCACAGCAGCACGTAGACGGAGTAACCAACGGCCAAAAAAGGAATGCCTGCAATGGAGTAGCGGATAAACACACGCAGCGGATTTAGCTGCGGGGAGGGAATGGCGAGCAGCAAAACCCCGGTGAAGAGGGCCACCAGTCCCACGATGAGCATGCCTGTAGTAAGACGCAGCCAGATGTTCTGCCGCTGGCGCAGCTGGCTGCGCGGCACGTTCCAGTAGCCTGCGTACCAGAGGATGATGATGTACCAGGCAAACGGCAATATGATGGCCGGTACCAGACCTGCCGTCCACCAAAAAATCATGTTGCGCCAGGTGAGCTGGGTCAGCCCCAGCCCCACAATGGCCGAGTGGCTGACGAAAAAAAGCGCGCCCAGCAGCAGCCCGGCGGTAGCAATCCACACCCCCCAGTCGCGCCGGTCGGCATTAAACACGACCGTTAAGCCCAGCCAGGTGAGCATAATGGTGTTGAAGAGGCTTATGGCCATGATGGCCCAGTCGAGGAGGAGGATATCGCTCATTTTCGGTAAGCGGGGAACGGTGATCCGTAATTGGTGAGCGGTAATCGGTAAAAAGAAGACCGATTACTGTTTACGGTTTACCGATTACCGTTCATTCCCAGGGGGTCCATTCGCCGTGGGCGTTGAGGATGTGGGGCACACCTTCCTCGTTCCAGTGGATAAACTGCCCGGCGTTGAGGATGATGGCGACGCGGGTGCGGGCAACTTTTTCGTCGGTGGTGGTGTCGTTGAGGCCCCAGGCGGTGTAAATCTGGCCGTTGATGCGGCTGATGGTGCGTTTATCGCGGAAGCCCATGCGGGCGGCGATTTGTTCGTTGCTCATGCCCTGGGCCACCATGCGGGCGACGGCCTGCTCGTTGGGTTCCAGGATGTCCATGGGGGCGTTTTCATCTTTGCGGCGCACTTCCTGCACACGGGATTCGATGTCGGGGTCGATGAAGGAACGGCCGTTTACCGCGTCTTCCAACAACGGCACAATCATCGTGGGCAGGAGGTAGTTGGATTTGCGTACGTAGGCGTAGTGGCTGAGGATGCCGCTGCGGCGAAAGGCCCGGTAGTAGTCGTCGTCGTCCTGGATGGAGTAAAAGACAACGGGCAAACGGGGAAATTCGCGGCGGATGGCAACTGCCGTTTCAATCCCATTCATCACCCCGGCCAGCTGTACATCCATCAGAATGACGTTGGGTGCCTGGCCCAGGCAAAATTCCAGCGCTTCTTCGCCGGTGGGACAATCGTGCACCACCTGAACCGAGCCTAAATCTTGCAATCCCGCTTTGAGCGCCGGGCGTAGTTTTTCATTATCTTCAACGATGAGTAATTTCAGCATGGGGTAACAATCCTTCTTTCGCTGAAAATGTTCAAGCACTTGAGTGCCTTGTTGTTGGCAATTAAAGCGTCGTTTGTTGGCGACAGTTCTTTTATGCTGTGGCCATCATTCAATCTGACGGGAGCTTTATACGATGCTTAATCTAAAACAACGCGAACAAAAAAGCAATATGGGCGGGCAACGGCCGTTTCTCATTCTGGCACTTGTTGTGTTAATCGCCACCGCCCTCTTCCCCTTTGGCTGGCTGGCGACGGTCTGGCCGGGCTTCAGCGCCGTGGCCGACTTCATTTTTGGCACCGAACTGGCGCACATCATTGGCCATTTTACCGTTTTTGCGCTGCTGGGTGGCGGTGTTTTGCTAATTTTCCCCCGCCTGCGACAGCGCTTCTGGTTGTACTTTAGCCTCATGCTGCTGTTGGGCTTCATGCAGGAATTTCTGCAAATTGCCTCCTTCAAACATTACATCCCGGCCTGGGATGAGGTGCTGGATTTGACGATAGATTTGCTGGGCGCAGGCACGGTTTTTTATTTTTCGAAGCGGTAAATGAGGCGATTAGCGATTGGAGATTGGCAATTTTTGCTATCCATCTCCAATTTCTACTCTCCACTCACTTTTTTTGGAGCAAACATGGAAACCACACACGACGAACTCATTGCTAAACCAACTGAATCCGCAAAACCTTTCCCGCTGCGTGCCCCGGTGCGGCTGGTGCAAACGGCCGTTACCCTCAGCATCCTGGCCGATTGGCTGTTTTACGACAAGCCGCTGGGCGTCTCGCTGCTGCTGTTTGTGGCGCTGGTGGTGGGTGGGCTGTGGTGGAACGGCCGTCACGAAGCCATCCCCGCCGCCAAGCGCAACCTGTGGCTGCTGCTGCCGCTGGGCTTTTTTGCCAGCATGGCCATGCTGCGCACCAACAGTACGCTGACCACGCTGAACGTGCTGGCTGTGCTCTGCCTGCTGGCTTACCTGGCTTTCTTTTACGCCGCCGGGCGCGTAGAAAACCTGAATTTGCTGGGCTACGCCCTGCTGCCGCTGCGCGTGTTTGGCGGCAGTCTGGCGCTGTCGGCCCCGGTGATTGGGCCGACAGTGCAGGAGATGAAGCAGAGCGGCAACGGCCGTCGCCGCCTGCTGCCGCTGCTGCGGGGGCTGCTGCTGGCCCTGCCCGTGCTGCTGGTCTTCACCTACTTGCTCAGCTCGGCCGACCTCATCTTTGCCGATTATGTGGCAGATCTTTTCTCGCTAGACATCTTCGACCGCGTGGCCGAGTGGATCTGGCGCGGCACGATCATTGTGCTGCTGAGCGTACTGCTGGCCGGTGGCCTGGCCCTGGCGCTCACTCGCCGCGCTGAGGACGAGGAGCAAAGCGCCCTGGAGCGCGGCCTGGCGCAGCTGCCAGGCCATTTGGCCATCGGTTTTATCGAGACGACGACCATTTTGGTGCTGGTGAACATGCTATTTGCCGCCTTTGTCAGTATTCAGTTCACCTACCTGTTTGGCGGCGCGGCCAACGTCACCGAGGCGGGCTACACCTTTGCCGATTACGCCCGGCGCGGCTTTTTTGAGCTGTTGACGGTGGCGATTTTGACCATGCTGCTGGTTTTGGGGCTGAACTGGCTGGCCCGACGGGAAAACAAGGGGCAAATCCGTCTGTTCAACGGGTTGGGCAGCGTGCTTGTCGGGCTGGTACTGGTGATGTTGGTCTCCGCCTGGCGGCGCATGGCGCTGTACGAGGCCGCCTTTGGCTACACCGAGCTGCGGCTGATTGTGTACGTCTGCATGGCCTGGCTGGCCGTCACCCTGGTCTGGTTTTGGCTCACGCTGTGGCTGCGGCCAGACCGTTTTGCCATCGGGGCGCTGCTGGCGGTGATGGGTTTTGTGGCCACGCTGAACCTGATCAACCCGGACGCGTTTATCGCCCGGCAAAACCTGGACCGGTACGGCCGTAGCGGCGATCTGGATGTGGCGTACCTGGCCAGCCTGTCCGACGATGCCGTGCCGCAGCTGGTGCGCGGCCTCAACCTGGCCGTGGGTGATGCCGAAAAGCAGCTGACGCCTGCCTGTGCCGACGCTTGGATGATGGACTATGAAGAAGTGGATTGTTATGCCACGCCGTATGAAATTATTTGGGAAGAGCTGAACGGCCGTTACCAATCCCTTGCCACCGACACTACCTGGCAGCGCTGGACCTCGTTTAACGTGGCCCGCTGGCAGGCGTGGGGGGCGTTGGGCTTTTTGGCCGAATCGTAGCCGCGCTTTCTTAGCGCGTAAGCACGCGGATTGGAATCCGCGCCTACAAAAAACGGAGAGAGAATCAGTGGAAGTAGCATCTAAAGCAACAAAAACAACCAGATTGATCATCAAACGGCCGTTCCTCTGGCTGATCTTCATCATGGTGCTGGCAGTGGCTGGTGGGCTGGTGTATCGGGAGTTAACGGCCGTTCACCTGGGCCAAGCTTCGGTGGGGCTGACCCCGCTGACGGATCTGGGGCGCGGCACCTACCACGGGGCACAGGGAGGTCTGTACCCCGGCGGCAGCAATGAACGTCCGTCGGCCCATGAGGCGGCGGGTATTAAAATTGCGCAGGAGATACGGCCGTTGGCCAGCGATGGTTCGGTGGATGAGCAAAACGGCAAAATTGGCTTTGTCGCCGTGGGCATGTCGAACACGATGATGGAGTTTGCCGTCTTTTTAGAGCAGTCAGACCAGATTCCCCAGCTAAATCCGGCGGTGGTGCTGGTGAACGGCGCGGAAATGCACAAGGCATCCCAATTTGTGGCCGATCCCACCGACGATTACTGGGCCACCCTTGATGAGCGCATCACCACGGCGGGCCTGAGTGATGCCCAGGTGCAGGTCGTCTGGCTGAAGGAGGCGCGGGCCAGCAACAATCTGCCCTTTCCCCTCGACGCCCTGCTGCTAAAAGCCGATTTACGTGAAATCATTGAAAACTTATCGGCCAAATTCCCTAACTTGAAAATGGTGTACCTCTCCAGCCGGACCTACGGCGGGTATGCCACCACCGATCTCAGCCCGGAGCCACACGCTTACCAATCGGCCTTTGCCGTTAAGTGGCTCATCGAGGACCAGATTGAGGGCAAAGTTGGCCTGAACTATGACCCAAACCAGGGCACGGTGTACGCACCGTGGCTGAGCTGGGGGCCGTATTTGTGGGCCGATGGCGTAGCGGGTGAAGCCACCGGCATCGTTTGGGAGCAGTCGGACTTTTCCTACGACGGCACGCACACTTCCCCTGCCGGGCGGGCCAAGGTGGCGGGGCTGCTGCACCACTTTTTGCGCACAGATGTAACGGCCGTTCCCTGGTTTCTAACGCTGGAGTCTGTGCAATGATGTCTAACTCGACCCGCCATACACTTCTGCTGCTGGCCGCGCTGCTGTTCACTTCCAGCCTGGCAGCCACCATGTGGTTTGTCCGCTTTCTCTACACGGAGAGCGTTGGCTTTTTCTTCCTGCTGTGGAACCTGTTCCTGGCCTGGCTGCCGGTGCTGTTTGCCCTGCTGGCCCGGCGCAGTGGTGCCAGTAAGATGGGGCGCTGGCTGTGGGGCGGGCTGTGGCTGCTCTTTTTTCCCAATTCGCCTTACCTGCTCACTGACTTGCTGCATTTGGGGCGATTGGGCCTGGTGCCGCTCTGGTACGACCTGATCATGCTGCTGACCTTTGCCCTGGCCGGTCTCTTTTTGGGGCTGGCGTCACTCTACTGGCTGCATGATCTGGTTACTCGAACCTGGAACTGGCTGGCAGGCTGGCTGTTTGTGCTGGTGGTGCTGGGGCTGAGCAGTTTTGGCGTGTACATCGGCCGTTTTTTGCGCTGGAACAGCTGGGATGTCTTTCTCAACCCCACCGTTTTGCTGCGCGATCTGGCCGACCATTTGCTGGTGCGCAGCCAGTTTTTGGAAACGGCCGTGGTGACGCTGCTGTTAACGGCCGTGTTTATCGTCTCCTACTTCATCGTCTTTGCCCTGCCGCCGCAGCTGGTTGTGAGTAGTGAACGGTGAAAGAGTGAAAAGTGAAAAGTGAAAAGTGAACGCCACTTTTTACTTATCACTTTTCACTTTTAACTTATCACCGGCCTTGGGAGGAAAAGATGGATCACTCACTCAGTTCAGATGATTTGTACCGTCCGGATTTCCCATCGTTGGGGCTGTTTTCCACCTGGTTTGGCGTGGTGCTGATTGGGGTAACGGCCGTTCTGCAAACCGGCCAATCAAACCAGGGCCGCAGCTGGGCTGATCCGCTGGTGGAAGGGCTGCAATTTGTGCTGCTGGCGCTGATTTTGGCGTCGCTGTTTTACCTGCCGTTTCGCGCCGAGCGGGGCATGAAGTGGGCGGCGCTGCCCCTGGCCATCAACATTTTCACGCTCATCATCGTGCAGCTGGTGCCCTTTGCCGACCTCTGGGAGACGGCCCGTTTCCAGGTGCGCCAGGGGCAGTACGAGGCGGTGGTGGCGCTGGTGGAAGCGGGTGAACTGGTGCCTGGCGAAAGCGGGGTAATTTATCTGGCCGAACCGTACCGCTACCTGTCAACGGACAACGGCCGTATCGCCATTCAAACTGAGGGGGATACCACCGCCATCTTTTTCTTCAACGAGCGCAACGCGCCGCGCAACTTTTCCGGCTACCTCTATCGCAGCGACAACAACCCACCGCAGCAGGGTGATTTTCAAGGCCGCTGGCGCTACGTGGAGCAAATACGGCCGCATTGGTACTTTTGCATTTCGGAGTAGGTGGTTAGAAGGTGGGATGAGTAGTCTGTAGGAGAGTAGAGATTGGAGATTAAGCGGGTTTCTATTCTCCAATCTCCAATCTCAATTTTTACGCTGTTTCCACCGTAGTCCCCGGCGGGACGACCAAAATAATGGTGTTTGGCTCGTTGGAAACGGCCGTTACCAGCTTCATGCCCGGCGGTAGTTTGATAGAAACGGCCGTCGCTGGCATTTTGTTGTCGTCGGGAATCACAATGGGATCGGGCAAAATGATGGGCACGATGTTGTCAGCAGCGGCTTCTGCTTCCAGGGTGATGCCATCAATGAAAAAGTCCTTTTTGCGCGCCCATTTACTTTTAAGCCGAATTTCAATAACGGCCGTGCCGTTGCCCGGTACCGAAAAGGTGAGCATGTGGCGGTACCATTTGCGGCTGCCCATTTTGCCACCGTTGGCCCACTCCCCTTCCCCGTTAACCCACACACCCGATTCCGCGCCGTAGGGATCGGGGTCGTCGTACAAAACGGCCAGAACCGGCACCACAAGGGTGGCTTCGCTGCCCGGCTTGAGGCCAGTGACCACCTGCTTCAGCTCCACGCCAAACGAACTGCCCGCATGAAACACTTTGTAGGTGGTGTCCCCCGCTAAAATCAGAGCGTCTTTACCGCCTAACCGCTCGTTGGGCGGCAGTTGGTCGGCCAGCTTGTGCACACATTCTGGCACGCCCCCCGCAGCATCCCCCGCACCAAACAACGACTCTCCCGGATTGATGCAGCGCAGTGTCCAGCCGTTGGGCTGCTGGTTGATCAAGGTGCCGTATGGCGGCAAATTGGTCCATCCTTCGGTAAATGATCCATTTTTTAACATCGGGAACCCCTTTTACCTGTAGTGTACACACCTGGTGTGTAACGATTGACGAGTTGGAAAAGATTATAAGGGTTTAAAAACGGCTTTTGCAACCCTATTGACAAAGTGTATTTGCTACACTATACTGTCGGCAATAAGTGTGATAAATACACTAAATCGATTGTAAAGGAGTGTTCTCATGTTTAAATTATGGGTAATTTTGACGGTTGGTACAATGGGTGCGGCGGTAGTCTGGGGTGGCCTGGTGTTGTGGGCAACGGCCGTTGCGCTCCTCGTTCTGCTGGCTGTTTGGGCCTATCAACGCTATGGATTTATTGATATTCCCGAAATGGAAGTGGGCGTTGTGTTTAACAAAAAGCGGCAGACGTTTGCCCGTTTTGTGCCCGATGGGCGGCATCCCATTAACCCGCTGACCGAAGAATTAACGCACACGATTCCCACCAACGCGGGGTCGGCCAACGGCCGTTGCCTGGGGGTGCAAACCAACGGCGGCATTTCGCTGGATGTGGAGTGGAGCGTCAATTTTGACATCGATCCGTTCCAGATCAAACCCGCATCCCGGCCCAAGCTGGCCCGCAATCTGCCCAAGAAGGCCAACAGCATTGTCACCAAACACCTGGAAAATTGTCTGCGCCATGTCATCGGCGAGATGACCGTTGACCAGATTTGTGAACCCGGCGCAACACCGCGCCTGGAGCGGGCAGTGCGCCAGCAGCTCACGGCTCGATTGGCCGAAGTGGGCTTCTCTTTCTCACGAGTGATGGTGGGGGCCATCGACATGCCGCGCCACGTTAAGGCGGCATTGGAAGCGGTGCAAGAGCGGGCCGTGCAAACCGAAAATGAAGCACGTGCCCTGGCGCGGCTGCACGAGGTCATTAGCCAATTCTCAGAAGCGGATATGCAACGGCTGATGGAACTTGAGCGAATTCACACTTTGGGGCAAAATGGGGTCACATTGGTCTATCCTACGGCCGTAACCCACACCGCTCCGGCAGGACGGCCGTCTTACGCCCGAGTGAGCAACGGCCGTACCCCGCTCCGCACCGGACTATCCTAGAGAGAGCTTCTTTTCAGATTCGTAGTCGAGTAGCTGATGGAATAATTTATGAGTTACTCACAAAAAATTATTTTATGAAAATTGCCATTGGTTCTGACGAAAAATGCCACCTCACCGATCGCGTGGTCGCCCTCGTTCAAGAAGGCGGCCATGCGGTTGCGCTGTTTGGGCCGCTGCAAGGGGCGGCGCCCCAAGATTGGCCCGCAGTGGCCCGTCAGGTGGCTGAAGCCGTGGCCAGCGGCGCGGCCGACGAGGGGATTTTGTTCTGCTGGACGGGCACGGGGGTGAGTCTGGCGGCCAACAAGGTGCCCGGCATTCGCGCCGCCCTGTGCGACGACGCTGAAACAGCCCGTGGTGCCCGGCTGTGGAACAACGCCAACATTCTTTGCCTCTCCATTCGCCGCACCTCTGAGGTGATGGCTCGGGAGATTCTGGAATCCTGGTTCAGTACCCACTACCTGCCCAACGAGGGCGACGACCGCTGTTTGCGCCAGGTTGACGCGCTGGATGCCGCGTACCGGGCTACAGAATAATCTGCTTCAACGCATCGGCCGGGAAACGGCCGTCTTCAGCCAACGCTTTCCACGCCACTTTTCCCCACAAAACGATTGTTAATTGTTCACCTGTCGGCTGCTGTTGTTTTGCCTGTAAGGCATCCAGCAGTCGCCAGAAATCAGCCGCCAGCGGGGCCTGCCGCAGCTGATCCGCCTCGTCAAACGAAAGCAGCACTGGCTGGCTGACCTTCGGCAGCACGTCTTCGCCAATGAACTGCACCAGGTTGGCAATGGGGTCATTTTCGGCACGGGTGGCCCACCAAACGGCCGTTGGCAGCGGCAGGTTTAGCTGGATGGCCAACAGGCGAATGGTGTTTTGCACCCAGGTGGTCAAATCATATTGGTATGCCAGGTCAGACAGGTCGAAATAGCCCGCCAGCTGGTTTAATTCGGCCAGGCGCAGGGCGGTATCGGTGAGCAGACGGTAGCGCAGCGGGGCATCTTCACCCTGGACGTAGCAGCTCTGGTTGGCCAGAACGGCCGTTACCACCCGCGCCTTGGTATCCGTCAAACGTTCTTGAAACGGCCCGGTTGCCCCACGACGGATGGGTTGGGGACGGCCGTTTGGTTCACTTTGTAATCGCATCATCATCTTTCTACCTTTACCGGGTGAGGCTGTTCAGGTTCATGTGGCCCGGTATGATGTCCGGGGCACTGTAACCGCGTTGTGGTCCGCCGCTTGTAGCCTCATTTACAAGTTGGATGCTTAATTCAGCAAATCGTCAGAAAAATCCACGCTTTCTTCACCCTACAAGTGTCAATCGCCGCAAAAAAGTAACAGAATCGGCCGTAGAGACGCTGCAAGGCAACGTCTCTACACGTGAATCTCTTGTGGGTTGCGAACGAATGTTCTATAATAGGCGGCACGATGGACACCTTTATCAAGCTGCAAGATATCGCCCTGAATATGCACCTGGAACCGGCCGAGGAGACCAACCTCAACCCGGCCCCAGAGGTTGCGCCTTGTGGCCAGGTGATTCCCGCTGCCCCCAGCAAAAGCCCGCGCAGCACCCAGGCTAAACAAGAGGCGTTGGGCATTAGCCACGCCGTTATGCCCGGCGGCAAAACGATGCCGATGCTTAAAACGCTGCTCACCTCAGCCTGCGAGCGAAACTGCTTCTACTGCCCTTTCCGGGCCGGGCGCAACTATCGCCGCCACACCTTCCAGCCCGAGGAGATGGCCAAGGCGTTTATGCAGATGTACCGGGCGGGCATGGTCGAAGGGCTGTTTCTCAGCTCCGGCATCATCAAGGGCAGCGTGGCCACCCAGGATCGGCTGTTGGAAACGGCCGAAATCCTGCGCCAGAAATACCAGTTCAAAGGGTATCTGCACCTGAAAGTGATGCCCGGTGCCGAAGAAGCGCAGCTGCGCCACGCCATGACGCTGGCCAACCGGCTGTCGGTCAACCTGGAAGCGCCCAACGACAAGCGGCTGGCGCTGCTGGCACCGCGCAAGGAGTTTTTCAAGGAATTGTTAACGCCCCTGCAGCTCATCGAGCAAATTCGGCAAAACGAACCGGCGCATTTGGGCTGGAACGGCCGTTGGCCCTCCACCGTGACCCAGTTTGTGGTGGGCGCCGTGGGTGAAACCGATGTGGAAATTTTGTCCACCACCGAATACCTGACCAAGCAGCTGCATCTCCAGCGGGCTTATTTCTCCCCCTTCAGCCCGTTGGAAAACACGCCCCTGGAAAATCAGCCAGCCGAGAACCCAATGCGCAAGGTGCGTCTTTACCAGGTCTCGTTTTTGTTCCGTGACTATGGTTTTGACCTGGAAGAGATGCCGTTCGACCCACAGGGCAACCTGCCGCTGGACATCGATCCCAAGCTGGCCTGGGCGCAGGCTAACTTGCAGCACGACCCGGTGGAGCTGAACCGGGCCGCGCCGGAGGAACTGCTGCGCGTGCCGGGCATTGGCCCCAAGAGCAGCGAGACGATTGTCAAAGCGCGGCGACACGGCCGTTTGCAAGAGCTTGACCACCTGCGCCAGCTGGGCATTGCCACCAAGCGCCTGGCGCCGTACGTGCTGTTGGATGGGAAACGGCCGTCCTTCCAGCTTCCCCTTAAGATTTAAGATGGTTCGTGGCTGGTGGCTAGAACGAGCCACTAGCCACCAGCCACTTGCGCACACCTTCCCCTGGCAAAAACACCAAAACAGCCGTCGCGAATCTACCGCAAAAGCGGGTACAATTGCCGCATGAAAGTTGGGCAAAGACTCTTTTGGCTGGGTTTGATGGTGTGGTTGGCGGCGTGCGGGGGCAAGGCAGAAACGGCCGTTCCCACCCCCACCGATGGTTCACCCCCGCCAACCGGTTCCCTGTTTTACATTTTGCAAGAAACGCGCCGCCAGGCGCTGCTGCGCTACGATTTTGCCAGCAATACCAGCCAGACGCTGTTTGAGGTGCCGGAAAACGGCTGGCTCAGCCACATGGCTGCCTCTCCCGACGGCAGCCAGATTGCCCTGACCTACGCCCCTTCGCCCGGTGAAAACGAAATCCAGTTTGGCTACACCAGCCTCTACCTGCTCCTGGCCGACGGCCGCAGCCAACCGCGCCTGCTCGTCGAGCGTCGTGCTGAGCAGGAGGTGTTTTTTAACCCCACCTGGTCGCCCGATGGGCAGCAGCTCTACTTTTCCCACGTGATGCCGCTGGATGAAGAGAATTTCACCTACACCACCACACTGGAGCGGCTGGACGTGGCCACGGGTGAAATCATCATGCTGGCTGAAGATGCCATCTGGCCCAGGCTGTCGCCCAACGGCCGTACCCTGGCCTACATTCACATCGACCGCGACTCGCTGGCGGCTGAGCTGGTGCTGGCGGCCAATGATGGCAGCAATGCCACCGTTGTGGTGCCGCAGGACCGCTTTTTGACGCTAGACACGCCGTTTTTTTCGGCCGATGGGCAGTGGCTTTATTTCTCGGCAGTGAGCAACCAGACCAGTTCGGCCACCTGGTGGGAGCGGCTGCTGGGTATCGAGGTGGCGGCGGCGCACAACTTGCCTTCGCTCTGGTGGCGCTTGCCGGTGACGGGCGGCGTGCCGGAGCAGCTCACCACGGAAGCGCAGGTGGGGCAGTATGGTGCGGTGTCGCCCGACGGCCGTTTTGTCGCCTTTAGTTCACGGTCCGGCATTTACCTGATGCAGCCCGACGGCAGCAATTTGCGCCCGGTGCTCACTTTATCTGCCGCCGATTCCCTCAGCTGGAGCCCCTGATGCCGCCAACCCGCTTCATTGGTGAACCGATTACCGTTGCGTTTGCCCAGCCGCCGCTATTTGCCAAGCAGCCGCCCTGCCCGGCGCGGTTTATTTGGGCGGAGACGTCGTTTGAGATTGTGGCCAATTTGCAGGAGTGGCGTGATTACGGCCGTCGTGGGCGAATGGCCAACAACATGCGGCCCGAAAATTTGCTAAAAGCGGCGAAACGGGGCTCTTGGGGCGTGGGGCGATATTACTTTCGGGTGCAGGTGAGCAACGGCCGTATCTTCGAAATCTACTACGACCGCGCCCCCAAAGGGCAGGCACAGCGGTTGGGGAGCTGGTTTTTGAACCGGGAAATTTTGCCGGATGGACCGGGTGAGGAAGCAAAAAGTGAAAAGTGAAAAGTAGCATGTACTTCTCACTTTTTACTTTTCACTGCTCACTTCTCTATTTCTTCCCAAACAGATTGTCTAGCAAATTTGCCGCCTGGTTGGTGGCGGCAGGATTTTCGACCAGTTTGTCCAGCTGACCGGCCAGAGGCGCAGGCAGCTTGTCTTTCAAAAACTCCAACACTGCTTCGGCCGCCTTTTGGGCCTGGGCCTCCGGCAAACCGGTTTTCTCAGACACTCTTTTCACTAATTCATCCATGTTGTCAAACTCCTTTTATGTGCTGCTGTTTGGACACGTCCCAGCAGGCCCAGTCACAAAATCACAATCATCGCCGCCCCCTCTCATCCCTCACCCCTCACCCCTCACCCCTCATCCCTCATCCCTCATCCCTGACCAACTGCCCCATCTGCTGCCACCCCTCCCGCCGGTCCCGCACCATCACTGGCTGCTCCAGCTCGGCCAGGACGTCCAGTACGTAGCGCTGCTGGCGCATGCCTACCAGCACACTGCTGACCCCGGCGCTGCTGCGCAAGGCGCGTACGGCCGTCTGGCTCAACGTCTTGGCCTGCCAGTCGGAATCGGCGGCAACGGCCGTTTCTTTGATGCGTGCCGTTCGTTTGGCGGCCTGTTCCTGGTAAAACGCGCTCAGGGCGGCCAGAAGGATGTTGGCCGCCTCCACGTACGCATCGAGCCACATAGCCGTCTCAGCGGGCAAATCTGGGCGATTGGAGAGGAATTCTACGGCCGTCTGCGAACGGGGCAAAATGAACTGAGTTTTCACCTCTTGCCAGTTCTGAAAGGTGCCAAAACCGCCCCAATGACCTTCCATCATGCGGCCCACCGCCAGATAATCGAGCAGCTGCTGGCTGGTCTCGTCGTCAAGCGCCAGCGTGTCCAGGTGCTGGCTGGCAAACTCGGCTTCCAGCTGCACGCAACTGTCAACCGCGGTTGACACCTCTTCTGGGGTGGCCGGGTAGCTAGGCGGCAGCACATCGGCCAGCCGGATGAGCGATTCTTGCAGGATGGCGTTGAGCGGCCGGTTGACCAGCACGGCCAATTGGTGCCGCTCGGCGAACTGGAGAACCGTTTGCCCATCGGGCAGATTGGCCTCAGTTGCACCGCCGGTTTCCAGCAGGTTCAGCGGCAGCTGCACCCAGCGAAAGTGGTGCTCGGAGCTGATCTCCTGGGCGATTTGCCAGAGGCGGTTGAGATCGGTAAAGGTGTAACGGCGCGCCGGTTCGGGCAGGGTGTTGGAGCTGACGCCGTAGCTTTGAATACGGCCGTCATGCACCGCCTGCTCCAGGTACTCAAATGCCAGCCGGATGCGCTGGTAGTACGTCTGCCGCGCTTCTTCCAGGCGAATGGGGCGGCGTTCGGCCCAGCTGAGGTAATACTCCGGGTTGTGCAGCAGGTAAACATCCAGCGTGGCCAGGTTCAGCCGCTCCAGGCTGCGCTCCAGCTGGTCTTCCAGGAAGTCCGGGTGGATGCAGTGGTCGAGCCCTTCGGCATATTTCACCAGGTTGGGAAACGGCCGTCCTGCCTGTTTACGCTGCTGGGCCAGGGTGTAGTTAAACCCTTGCAGGTAACCAACTTTTGAGACCACGACCACCTGTTCTCGCTGTAATTCACCGCTGTCAATCAGTTCGCCCAGCACGCGGCCAATCAGCCGCTCCGCGCCACCATCACCGTAATTACTGCTGGTGTCGATGAGGTTGATGCCGCTTTGCAGCGCCTGGCGCAGCGCCTGCTCCTGGGTTTTGTCACCCAGAGAAACGCGGTAGCTGCCAAAGCCTACCTGGCTGATTTGCCAGCCCAGGTCGGCTACGGTTGACGTGCCAATGATGGGGTGCTGGCGAAAGTATGATTGGGTAGCAACGGCCGTTGCCTTGCCGATTATACGCATAAAGTGCCTCTTTTGAGCGGTTGGTCGTTGGCCTCAATCGTAAAGCGGAACGGCGGATTGGGCAATGCTGGATCGCGGGAGGAGATACGGCCGTTTACATAAATGTTTCCCGTGAAACGTCAACCACGGTTGACATGATAGCACCCCGTCGGCATAAAACCGGGGGAAACCATTTATTTTTTGGTGAGTTTGCGCTAAACTTTTTGGTTAGTTGGATTGGGGAATTTATGAGAATTGGCCACGGTTGGCAAGATTATCACTTTTTTTACAGACAATTTGTGACAAAATCAGTATTTTTTTGGTCAAAACGGCGCAACGTTATTATAGTTCTCCTTACTAAAAAGTAATCAGGATTTGACTGCGCACAACAGAGTGCATGAATTTCTCCTAGCTGGACCACCTGCAGGATATCCCAGGTAGTTTCTGTGAAAAAACGAGGCATTTGCTAACGCCGATCGGACCTATGTCCCGTTCGCTTATCTCACGAAATGACGGC
The DNA here is from genome assembly GCA_020848035.1 of Anaerolineae bacterium. Lineage (GTDB taxonomy): Bacteria > Chloroflexota > Anaerolineae > Promineifilales > Promineifilaceae > Leptofilum. Next base: position 25,824 of record JADLAX010000041.1, read on the forward strand.
GCTTGTTGTAAAATTTACCCACTAGCTAAGGCTGTACACCGTTGATTGGGAGACGGAACCATGGCAAACAAGGAAAAAATTCTGGTAGTTGACGATAGTCGGGAAATGCTCTTGGTCATGAAGCATTTGCTGCTTAACAACGGTTACCAGCCGCTGCTGGCTGAAAATGGCATGGTGGGGCTGAAAATGGTGCAGGAACACAATCCAGACCTCATTGTGCTGGACTTAAACATGCCCATTGTGGATGGTTGGCAAATGTGTGAACAAATTCGTGAAAAATCGGCCGTTCCCATCATCATTTTAACGGCCGCTCACGTGACCGAAGAAGACATGGTGCGCGGCCTGGAGATGGGGGCCAATGATTACGTAACCAAACCGTTTAGCCAGCACGTCATGATTGCCCGCATCCGCTCGGCCCTGCGCTGGTCGGCCAAAACGCCGGTGAGCAAGCTGTATGAAGATGAAACCCTGTCGATTGACGTGCGTAAGCGGGAAGTGATTAAAGATGGCGAACTGCTAAAGTTGACGAAAAAAGAGTTCGCGCTGCTGGCGGCTCTGGTGGCTGAATCCCCTGCAGTTGTTGACCATGAGACCTTGTTTACCAAAGTATGGGACAGCAGCTACACCTTTGATGTGAATTACGTGCGTATTTTTGTGGGGCATCTACGCAAAAAGCTGGAAACTGATCCGGCCCGCCCCGTCTACATTCACAATGAGCGTGGTGTGGGCTACCGCTTTGAACACGTAGATTCAGCGCTTGACGCTGAGGAGCCAGAGCTAGACGTTAGCGAGTAACGCCGGATAGATTATCCAGTAGTGCCTTCATTTTCCCCGATGGCAACCAACAAACTATTGACGTGCTGCTGAATCAGCTTGAGGCGGCTCAGCACTTCGGCTTTCTCGCCGGGTGGCATGCCCTGTGCTTTAACCCGGGCCAGATGCTGCAAGATGTAACCCAGGCGGGTGATGTTGTCCACGCGCAGCGTGCCGGGAGCCAGGTCGGGCAGCGTATCGATCTCGCGCAAAAGGACGGATTTGCTGCTTCCCGTGGTTAGCAGATCTTCCCCGTCCGGCAGTTCTTCTGGCAGGCTGAGGTGGGGGTCATACGGCCGTTCCCCCGCCGTCTCCATCTCCTGCAATTCCCGAATGGTCTGGTAAACGGTCTTGTCTGGGTTGGCTTTCAGGTAAGCGGCCACGTCCTTCACTTCGGCCGGGGAGAGGTCACCGGCCAGGCGCGCTTTGTGCAGCGCCCGCTGCTGCGAAGGCTTCAACCCCTGGTAGATGCGCGTGTCGCGCTCGCTCAGCACCCCATCCCGCACATCGTCCTTAATTTCATCGGGCAAATCCAGCAGCTTGATGAGCTGGTGAATGCGCTGCCGCGAATAGCCCAGCCGCTTGCCCACCTTGGCCCAGGAAATCTTGGTGCCCCACGGCTCGTCGCTGGAAACGCCCTCTTCCTGGGCGGCATCCAGCTCCGTTTGCATCAGGTCACGCAGGCGCAGCAGCCCGGCGGCACGGTCTACATCGTTTAAATCTTCGCGCTGGATGTTTTCCACCAGCTGCCGCACGAAGCGGGTGACGCTGTCGTAGTTGCGCCGCTGCACGACGGCCGGAATCGTTTCCAGGCCCGCCATTTGCGCGGCGCGCCAGCGTCGCTCACCGTGCACAATCAGGTAGCGATTCGGGGCAATTTCAGTCACTTCGATGGGCTGAATGACGCCATCCTGGCGAATGCTTTCGCTCAGCTCTGCCAGGCTTTCCTGGGGAAAGGTCTGGCGCGGCTGGGCCGGATCGGGCTGGATGGCGTCGACGCGCAGCGCCAGCAGTACCAGGCCAGAAGCCTGTTCGACGTCTTCTTTGGCGGTAAACAGCTTTTCCAGATCCCCGGTGTGCGGTTTGCTGGGCTGGGAAAGGTTGATTTTGCCCCGTTTTTTGCGTCCCATGCTACGCTCCCCTGGCAATTTGTCTGGCAATCTGGCGGTAGGCGTCGGCACCCTGGCTGTTGCCATCGTAGACGACGATGCTTTGCCCGGCGACAGCGCTTTCGGCAAAGCGCACGGAGCGTTTGACGATTGGCTCAAAGATGCGAATGCCGCTGCCGTACTGGTTGTCGATGGCGGCCAGGATGTCGCGGGTGAGGGTGGTGCGGGTGTCGGCCATGGTGAGCAAGATGCCCTCAATTTTCAGGTCCGCGTTAAGCTTTTTGCGCCGTACGGTTTCGATGCTGGAGAGGATCATCAGGGCACCGCGGGCGGCCAGGTATTCGGTCTGGATGGGGATGATGACGCTGGAAGCGGCCGTTAACGCATTCACCACCAGCAGGCCAAGGGAGGGATTGCAGTCAATCAGGATGTAATCGTATTGATTCATCACGTCGTTGAGAATGGTGGTGAGTACCCGTTCCCGGCTGAGGGTGTTGATCAGCGCCAGCTCGATGAGGCTGAGTTCGGCCTGGGCGGGCAGCAGGTGGAATTTCTCGTCGGTCTCGTAAATGGAGCCCTGTACATCACTTTCGTAACCTTCGATTTCTGCTTTGAAGGCGTCGTAGATGGTGGGGCTGAGATTGTCGGGGTCAAAACCGGCGTGTTGGGTGAGGTTGCATTGGGGGTCCAGGTCAACAGCCAGGACGCGGTAGCCCATCTCGCCGAAGGCAGCGGCCAAATTGATGGCGGTGGTGGTTTTGCCCACGCCGCCTTTTTGCATGGCAACGGCAATAATTTTGGTCATTGCTTCTCCTAATTTGAGTGACTGGTGGTTGGTGGCTAGTGGTAGGAACCGGCTTACGCAAAAACACTAGCAACGAGCCACTAACTTATGCCGATAAACAATAACACGAAGGGAATGGGGCGTCAAAGAAGTGTCAACCGTGGTTGACAGGAGTTTGCCAAGTATACAGGTGGAAAAAATTGTTGTGGGCCTTTGAGAATGGGAGCGTGTGGCGTGAAACGTGACTGGGAGCATCACGTTTCACGTTTCATGATTTACCAACTCTTTGAAATCCTGAGGACTCCGGGTTGGTCAGTTTAGCCGATTTTACGGCCGTTTTCTTGATCAGGGTGTACAAAGTGGCGCAAATTGCATACAATATAACGCACCGTGTTATATTTAGTAACGCAATGTGTTATATGCCGGGTTTGTGTTTAGATGGCGTGGATGACGGCCGTCTAACAAATCGAGTTAAAAATGGAGCAATCAACCTTCGTTCAACCATCAGCCGCCGATTCTGTGTACGACTTCATCATCGTAGGCTCGGGTTTTGGTGGCAGCGTTTCGGCCATGCGCCTGACCGAGAAGGGGTACCGTGTGCTGGTTCTGGAACGTGGCAAGCGGTACGAGCCTCAAGATTTTCCCCAAACAAACTGGAACATTTTTAAATATTTGTGGTTGCCCGCAATGCGCTGTTTTGGCATCATGGGCGTCAACTTTTTGGACGACATGATGATCCTCAACGGCAGCGGGGTGGGGGGCGGCAGCCTGGTGTATGCCAGCACTCATATCGAGCCGGGGGCCGGGTTTTACGAGGCCAGCGAATGGGCCGATCTGGCCGACTGGCAGCGGGAACTTGCGCCGCATTTTCGCATGGCCAACCGCATGTTGGGCGTGCGTGAAAATCCGCTGTACTGGCCAGCCGATTACCGGCTGCAGGAAATTGCCAACGAGCTGGGCCAGGGGCATACCTTCAAGCCGTCGCCGGTGGCTATTTTCTTTGGCGATCCCGGTGAAACGGTGCCGGATCCGTTTTTTGGCGGCGATGGGCCAGATCGGACGGGCTGCATTCACTGCGGCGGCTGCATGGTGGGGTGTCGCCACAACGCCAAAAATACGCTGGACAAAAATTACCTCTACTTTGCCGAAAAGTGGGGCGCAGAGGTGCGGTCGGAGGCGAATGTGTTGGGGATACGGCCGCTTTACGGCCCGCAACCCGGCGCAGCACGGTATGAAGTTGAGTATGAAAACATCACCGATTGGGTGCTGAAGCGCAAACAAACGGTGCAGGCGCGGAATGTCATTGTAGCGGCCGGGGTGCTGGGAACGGTAAATTTGCTCCTGCAATGCCGCGACGAAGCCAAAACGCTGCCGCTGCTGTCGCCGCGATTGGGCTGGATGGTACGCAGCAACAGCGAAGCGCTGATGGGGGTGACAGCCCGGGAAGGCGAGGTGGATTACTCAAAAGGGGTGGCCATCACGTCGCACTTTTGGCTGGACGAGATTACCAGTGTGGAGCCGGTGCGTTACCCGCGCGGCTCGTCTTTGATGCGCAACCTGGCGGTCCCGTTGGTGAGCCTGCGTGGCGGTGGCTGGCAGCGTTTTGGCCGGTTTGTGGTGGAAGGGTTGAAACGGCCGTATGACTTCCTCAAAACCCGCTTTTTGCCCGATTGGGCCAGGGATTCCACTATCTTGCTCATCATGCAAACGGCCGAAAGCCGGATGCGCCTCAAGCGCGGCCGCAGCATCTTTACCCTGTTTCAGCGCGGTTTGGTCAGCGAGCGCGACCACAGCTTGCCCATCCCGGCGGTGATTGATGCCGGGCGTTCTGTGGTGAACCGCTTTGCCGACAAAATTAACGGCATTCCGCAATCTACGGTGAATGAGGTGCTGCTGGAGACGCCGTCAACGGCCCACATTTTGGGCGGCTGCGGCATTGCGGCCGATGTTTCACGCGGCGTCATCGACGCACGGCACGAGGTGTTTCACTACCCCGGCCTGTATGTGGCCGATGGTTCGGTGATTCCCGCCAACCTGGGCGTGAACCCCAGCCTGACCATCACGGCAATGACTGAACGGGCGATGAGCCTGATACCTCGGGCGGACGATGCGGGTCCGGTACGGCCGTTGACCATGCCCGCCAATTTGCCCCAGCCGACGGTGGTTGTTGGTCGGCGGCGGCGGGCGTTGGCCTGGGCGGGGCTGGCTGCTTTGGGTGGTATGTTATTATTTGGCTTATGGAAAAACGGCAAGCGGGGATAATGAGCCACGCTGGCCGAGAAAAGTGGCAGATTTTGGTGCAAAGAGCGTATGAAAGGAGCACAAATCATGGGGACAGTGACTGAAGTGATGAAAGGACAGGCGCTAAATGGTAAGGCAGAACTGCTGCCGTTTGTAAATCCGGCGACGGGCGAGCAGTTTGGCTCTGTCCTCATGACCACCGAGGTAGAGGTGAAAAATGCCCGGCGGGAGATGGCAGTGGCGGCGCAAACGTGGGCGGCCAAGCCGGTAAAAGAGCGGGTGCGCCTGGTGCGTAAGCTGCAAACGCTGCTGATTGATGAGATGGACGAGATTACGGCCGTTATGAACCAGGACAACGGCAAAAGTCGTCAGGACGCCATGGCTGAGCTGTTCATGAGCGTCGATCTGATCAACCAATATTGCAACCGTGCCCCGCACTGGCTGCGCCGCCAGCGGGTATCGCCGGGGCTGCAAATTTTTAAGCGCTGCTACGTTGAGCAGCATCCGCACGGCGTGGTGGGGATCATTGGACCGTGGAATTACCCTCTGGTGCTGATTGTGCCGCCCATGGTTTCGGCGCTGCTGGCGGGTAACACGGTGCTGGTTAAACCGTCGGAAGTAACGGCGGCAACAGGGGTGATGGTTGAGCAGCTGTTCCGCAAAATACCGGAGCTGGCCCCCTTTGTGCGCTTTTTGCATGGCGACGGCCGTGTTGGGGCCGCGCTGGTCCAGTCGAAACCAGACTTCATTTTCCTCACCGGGTCCACCAAAACCGGGCGGCTGGTCATGAAAGCGGCCGCCGAAAACATGACCCCGGTGGTGTGTGAGTTGGGCGGCAAAGATCCCATGATTGTGCTGGAAGATGCCGACATTGAGGCGGCGGCGCGCTGGGGGGCCTGGGGTGCTTTTTACAACACCGGGCAGACCTGCATGGCGGTGGAGCGCATCTACGTCATTGAATCGGTTTATGATGCCTTTTTGGAGGCGTTTTTGGAGGAAACGCGCCAGCTCAAGCAGGGGTACAGCCCGGAAATCGACAATCCCAACGACCTGGGGCCGCTGACGTTTCAGCGGCAGGTGGACATCATTGAGGATCATGTGCAGGATGCCCTGGCCAAAGGGGCGCACATCATTCATGGCGGCAAGCGCAAAGGCATGTACATGGAGCCAACCGTGATGGTGAACGTGGACCACAGCATGAAGCTGATGCGTGAGGAAACGTTTGGCCCGGTAGTGCCCATCATGATGGTTGATAACGAAGAGCACGCCATTCAGCTGGCCAACGACTCTAACCTGGGGCTAAGCGCCTCGGTGTGGAGCCGGAACCTGGCCCGGGCGGAGCGTGTGGCGCACCAGCTGTACGTCGGCTCGGTGAACATCAACGATACGATGTCTCACTTTGCCATTCCGCGCCTGCCGTTTGGCGGGGTGAAGGAGTCTGGCATTGGCCGCACACACGGCAAGAAGGATTTGCTGCAATTTACCCAGACACGGGCGTTTGTGGTGGGCAATCCGCCGCTGCCGTTTGACATTGCCACCATTTTGCGCCAGCCGGGTAATTATCGGCTGGGGTCAGGCATCATTCACCTGGTCTTTGGCACCACGCCGAAGCAGAAGTTGAAGCCGGTGGTGGCGCTGTTGGAAGAGAAGGAAGTGGCACCTAAGGTGAAGAAAGTGGGTACGGCCGTTGGCGTAACGGCCGTTCTTGGCGCGATTGTTTTGACTCTGCTGCGTACCCGCAAATAATAGATTTCCCCGGAAACTTCTCAGTTTCCGGGGAAATGCCACTTAAACTGGTTAGCTGGAGCTGGGACGGGCCATCAAGGTTACGTTTACAGTTTGCGGCTGACCATCCCGCAAGATTTGTAGTTCAACCGTTTGCCCAACCACTGTTTGCTGCACCAGGTAGCCCAGCAAATCATCGAAGGCGGCAATTTGACGGCCGTCTACCCCAATGATGACGTCTGGGTTGTTGCCGCCGCGCAGGCCAGCGTTGGCCGCCGGGCTGCCCGCGATGACGTCACCAATCAGGATGCCGCTTTGATCGGCCGGTAAGCCCAGGGCTGCGGCCGCTTCTTCGGTAAGCAACCCACCGGCAATGCCCAGCCACGGGGTTTCCACACGGCCGTTGGCAATAATTTGCGGCACGATGTTGCCGACGATGTTAGACGGCACGGCGTAGCCAATGCCCGATGAACCGCGCACGGGTGATTCGATGGCGGTGTTGACACCAATCACTTCACCGCGCAGGTTCAGCAGCGGGCCACCGGAGTTGCCGGGGTTAATCGCCGCATCGGTTTGGATGATGTTGGGAATCTGATAAGCGGTGCCATCTGGGCCAACTGCGCCGGGGAACAGCCGGTCCAGGGCCGAGATGATGCCGGTGGTCATGCTGCTTTGCAGGCCAAACGGGCTGCCGATGGCGATGACAATCTGGCCCACCTTCAGCGCGTCCGAATTGGCCAGGCTCACCGGGGTGATGTCGCTGATCTGGCTGGCGTCTACCTGAATGACGGCCAGGTCAGACGATGGGTCGGTGCCGACGATGGTGGCGGGCAGCTGACGGCCGTCGTCAAAATTCACCACAATCTGGCCGCCGTCGGCCACCACGTGGTTATTGGTGACGATGTGGCCTGCGCGGTCAAACAAGAAGCCGGAACCCTGCCCACTGCCGACGAGGATGTTCACCACGGCCGGATTGACCCGCTCGTACACTGAGACAAACGCCTCTTCCTGCACAAACAGGCTGGCCAGCGGATCATTGGCGGCGGCATCGGCGACCGGGTTGAGGGAGTCGGTGGCGGGTTCAACGGCCGTTTCCACCACGGGGTCTGCTTCCTCAAGGACGGCCGTTTCCGGCTGAACTTCTTCGGTAAAACTGTTGATGGTTTGGGTGATGGGGTTGGATACGGCCGTTTCGGTCGCGCCACAGGCAGACAGCATCAGTACCAGCAGTACAAAAAATGGCAACCAGATGGACTTAACATAACTTTTCCGATTCATTTTGCCTCCAAATTTGATGGACCAATAAAATTTCTAATCTGGCCGATAGTTTGGGGGGCAAATGCAAAAAAAGTGTAAAGCGTGGCTGAGTGGGGAGTAATAAAGACGGCCGTTTCTGAACAGGGGATGAGAGGGGGGAAGTGATAAGTGATAAGTGAAAAGTGAAGAGAACCACTGATCACTTTTCACTTTTTACTATTTCCCCGGCAGCTTGGCCAGCCAATCTTCCACCGCTTGCAGGAAAAGCGTTTCGCATTCTTGCTGGGGCAGGTGGCCGCAGTCGGGCAGGACGGCCAGTTCGGCGTTGGGCAGCTCGCCTGCCAGCTGAATGCTTTCCTCGGTGGGGATGAAGTTGTCGGTGTCGCCGGTGATGACGAGGGTGGGCTGAGTGAGCTGGTCAAACCGGTCGCTCAGGTCCAGCTGGTTGGTCGCGGCCGTAAATTCCCACAGCGCTTTGTCCCAATTGTTCACCCGCGTGCCGATGGCCGCCTGCTCCAGCTGTTCGGCGGTGAGATTGCCGGAAAACTCCACCTGGCCAATGAGCCGGGCAATCAGCGGGCCGACGCGCTTCATTTGCGGCGTGCTGGCCAGGGCCTGGGCCAGCGGCGGGCTGCCGTTGCCGCTGAAGATGGCCGGGGCGGCCAAAATGACCCCTTCGACCCGCTCGGGATGCTCCAGGGCGAGCTGCATGGCCAGCAGCCCCCCGGCGGAGTTGCCCACGACAATCACCTGGTCGATGCCCAGCTCATCCAGCAGCTCGATTGCGATGTCCACGGTGGCCTGACGGGAGTAGGGGTTTTGATCTTGCCAATTGGTGGGTAACGGCCGTTCGCTCAGCCCAAACGGAATGCGGTCATAGGCCACGGCGCGGCCCTGGCTGGCAAAATAGTCAAACGTTTCGTCCCAGGTGTAGACGTTGAGAGCAAAGCCGTGCAGCAGTAAAAAGGTGCGCGATCCGCTGCCCTGGTCCCAGTAGTGAATGTCCAGGCCGTCGGTGCCGGGGTAGGGCAGGGTGGTGAATTGGCTGTTTTCATCGGCCAGCGTTTGCGGCGGCACGGTGCCTTCCAGCGGCGGCACGGGGATGAGAAACGGACCAATGAGCAGGATGAGCAGCACAACGGCTAAAAAGATGGCCAAACGGCGTCCCCATTTTTTCATGATGACTTGTTCCTTGTTTTGTCCACAGATTTCGCAGATTACACAGATTTTTCTTCATCCGCGTTTTCTGCGTTCATCTGCGTCCTATTTTTAAACTGTCGGACAGCAGTCGCTGCCTGAGATTGAGTTTAGGCACGATTTCGGTGCGGGGCAAGGGCGGGTTGGGTATACTTGGCGAAATTGTTTGAGTGGCAAGTTTGCCGGTGGGCAAGTTTGCCTGTGGAAGAGATAAAAATATGAAGCGAGCTGACGGCCGTTCCCCCAACGAATTACGCCCCATCACCTTTATCCCGCATTTTACCAAAATGGCGGAAGGATCGGTGCTGACCCAATTTGGCGAAACGCACGTGCTGTGTAACGTGACCATCGACAACAGCCTGCCGCCGTGGCTGCGTAACCAGCCGGAGCCGCACGGTTGGCTGACGGCCGAATACGCCATGCTGCCGCGCAGCACCCAGCAGCGCACCAATCGCGAACAGCGCTGGCCGAAGGGGCGCACCCAGGAAATCTCCCGGCTCATCGGGCGTAGCCTGCGCATGGCGCTGGATTTGTCGCAGTTGGGCGAGCGCACCATCACGGTGGATTGTGACGTGCTGCAAGCCGATGGCGGCACACGCACCACGGCCATTTGCGGCGGCTGGGTGGCGTTGCAGCTGGCGCTGCGTCCGCTGATTGCCGCCGGGGTTTTGCCGGCGGCGGTCAACAGGCAGCAAATCGCGGCCATCAGCGTGGGCGTGGTGGATGGCGTGCCGCTGCTCGATTTGCCCTACGTGGAAGATGTGGCCGCCGAAGTGGACATGAACGTGGTGATGACATCAGCCGGTTTGTTGGTGGAAGTGCAGGGCACGGGCGAAAAAGCGCCATTTAGCCGCACCGAATTTGACCAACTGCTGACGCTGGCCGAGCAGGGGATTCGGCAAATTACGGCCGTTCAAGAACAAATTGTGAGTAGCTCATAATTAATTGAACGCCAAAATTATTTCGTATAGTATTGAGAGAGAACGGCCGTTTTTGCCCCAAAATCGGCTTAAATCCAGGGGAAACCGTTGAAAACAGCCACGCAATCGCCCAAACCCAACTGGCTTAAAGCCATCGTCAGCATGAAATGCCCCAACTGTCGGCAGGGCAATGTGTTCCGCAGGCCTATGCGAATGTACGAGGATTGCCCGCACTGTGGCATCCACTACGAGCGCGAAGACGGCTACTTTATGATGGCGGTTTTTGTGGGGTACGTGATGAGCTTTTTTGTGGCGGTGCCTGTGGTGGTGGCGCTGTATGTGACGATACGGCCGTCTATCTGGACCTATCTCATCGCGGCCACCGTGGCGCTGCTGCTCGCCTCGCCGCTCATCTTCCACTATGCCCGCGTGGTTTGGATGTACATTGATCAACTGCTCGACCCACGACGGGAAGGGGAGGGGCAAGTGAAAAGTGAAAAGTGAAAAGTGGCTCTTTCGCTGTAGCAGTTGTCCTCGCTGTATCGCGTTCTAATTTTCAGTAGGTTTTGCTAAAATTCAAAAGCTCAAGATTGCGAAGTAAGCGGTGTATTATTATTTTGCCATGAAAAGATCGAAACCGCTTCTAATATGCCTCGTTGTTTTGCTGGTTTTCATTGCCTACAGTCAGTTTTTCTCCAAAATTTCGACCACAGAAATAATAGACGACACATTACCCCTTGATCTTGTATGGTCGCAACAACTTAAGGAGGATTTGCTCATTCCTCCTTTGAGCAATGGCGAAATTTTTGTTGTGATGGATAGAAAAGGTGTACTGACTGCCTTCGATTCCTAGGTTGGTACACCTTTATGGCAATACGAATTAGGCAATCGGCCTGACACAGCCACTTACTCAAAAATGGCGATTGGCAAAGGGATGCTAATTTTGTCGCTAGAAAACAGCACGCTTTTAGCACTCAACGTGCAAACTGGCGAAAAAATGTGGCAAACAAGTTTGGCAACCTCTCTTAGGGATTTTCCAACAATCGTCATTGCAAACGATATGGTGGTCATCGGTGCATGGGATGCAAGGACAAACGGGTATTTAGGTGGTTACCGATTGCATGACGGCCGTTTGAGTTGGGAAATGTCTTTTCCTCCGCGAAACTACAGGTTTTTGTTCGACTGTTCGCCTATTCCAACACAAGCGGGCTTGCTTGAACATGCTGTTTGCGTGATCCCCAACGACAAAATATTGGTCCTAAACATTACCAATGAGTGGCCAGCTAACTTGGCCCAGGCCCAGATTGAGGATATCTACGAACCGATAAATACATTAACGACGCCTGTACTTGCCGATAGATTTATATTTACAAATCCCTCGCCTGACCCAGCTGTCAATGTATATGACACAATCCAGAATAGCGCTTTCAAACTGCCAGCAAGTTGTTCTAGAGAAACCGCAGCTCAACCAGTAACTGTTTTTGATAGCCAAGTTCTCGTTGCAAATGGTTGCAATGAGGTGTACGCGGTGAATGTGGTTCAATTAACCGAGGCTCCAAAGTGGACATTCCAATCACCTGAAGAATTGCAATCTTCCTTTGTGACGGTTGATGGAAAGGTTGGCTATTTTCTGAACGAAAAAGGTGAATTAATTGGGATTGATCTGGTTACGGGCAATCAAGTTGGAAAGATCGATTTTTCCATTGGGCAATTGCAAACATATTATTTCTTCGATGCGCTTGCTGTAGATGGCAATCGTCTTTATGTTGTCCTGAACAATCGAGAAATTTTCTCATTTAGATCGGAATAGTTGGAGACAAAACTGGATTTTGGGGAACGGCCGTTCACCCCTTCACCTTGTCACCTTGTCACCCCTTCACCGCCCCAAAAGCCGCAAAGACGCTGTTTTTGTGCAAAATCTCGGCCTGGGTAAAGCCCACCTGGCGTAACAAATCAATCTGGAAGAGCAGGGGGCGGGGGGTGTCCTCGGCGGCGATGTAGGCGAAGACGTGGTCGCGGTATGCTTCGTCTTTGAGGGTGGTGAGATAACGGCCGTATCGTTCCACCATCATCTGCTCAATCGCCTCGGCCGTGTGCGTCACCAGGTCAGAAATCCAGATCGAGCCACCCGGCTTGAGCGCGCGATAGAACTTCTGGAAAACGGCCGTCCACTCCGCCTCTTCCCGCAAATGGTGTAATACCGCCGCCGCCATGATGATGTCAAACTGATTTTCCCCCAGTTCCAACTCGCGAATATCGGATTGGTGGGTGTGGATACGGCCGTTGCTCACCCCCCGCACTCGTTCACTCGCCCGCTCCAGCATTGGCTGGCTCAGGTCGATGAGCGTCACGTCCCGGTGGGGCAGCTTTTGCAGCAGCTTCAGGCTGTAGTTGCCCGCGCCGCAGCCAACGTCCAAAAAGTGGCTGGCGTGGGGATTGGTGGCCGCGGCGGCGCTGGTGATCAGCTCCAGCGCCAGGGGGGCATCGACGGTGGAGGATTGGGCCGTTTCCAGGTTGGCGAAGCGCTCGACATCGTTGTCGAAGCGCTGCCGGATTTGGGTGACGGTCGATTTATTGGCATAAGCTGGGTCTGTCATGATCATTCCCTCGAATAAAGCGGAACACAGAGTTTCACAGAGATGGCACAGAGTTTCACAGAGAAACAATCTGCCCAATCTGCGAAATCTGTTGATTACTGAGAATGGTAGTGGAGGAGCGGGAAATTGACCAGGGATAAAAAAAGGCGGTGAGGGGGTGAAAAGGGGAGATAAGGAAAAAGTGAAAAGTGGTCTTATCACTTTTTACTTTTCACTCCATATCCCTCGTCACCCTCCCACCGCCTGGGAAGAGGGTTTTATAGCGGAAAAACTAAGTTATGAACGGCCGTTCAGCAGCGCACCAATCCCGATCAAGATGAGCACCAGCGGCCAGAACAAATGCCAGCCAATGCTAAACAGGAAGAAGCTGGCGACGGTGGCCAACATGATACCGCCCAGCAGGTCGTTACGCGTTTCTTCGGTGAAACGGCCGTTGCTCTGGTACCCCTGCCACGCCTCATTCAGCTTAAACACGGCGGGAATGAGGATAAACAGCGCCCACCAGTTGTTGATGTAAAACCCGGTTACCTGGGTCAACAAGAAGATAACACCGATGGTGATCAGTACCAGGCCACCGGTAATGTTGCCGCGATGTTCGCGCCGGGCGCGGGGACGGGGGCCGGTTTCCATTTTTTCTTTTTCTGCATCTTTCAACTCATCAATTGTTTCAGACATTAGTCAGCACCTCCAAAATCCAGTTGTGAGCCTATACGGGGCAGTGCCCGGCAAAGTTTCAGGGCGTGCGGAAAGATTGAGCCATTTTCTGATGATCGTCCCTGAAGCAAATGCAGCGCCTCGGCGCTTCGCGCCTGGCGCTGCCGAAGATCCTGTGGGTTTTTTCAGTTTTTGGGGTCATTTTGACCCCAAAAACTGAAAAAACCCAATCTAGCCTACCCGCACGGGGCGCGAAGCGCCCTCGTGCGGGTTACCAGTATCATTCTAAATTTAGGCAACATTTTGGGTCTAGAAGGGTTGGATGGTGCCGGGGACGATGAAATCGGCCGTGTGGATGGTGGGGTGGTCGGCCAGCAGCTGGTGAATTTCGGCCAGGTGCTCGGCGGTGAGCTGGTTTTGCGTATCTTGCTTGAGATTTTGGCGGGCCAGGCTGGACCCCTGCTGCGAGTCGCGGGCAAACGCCTTCACGCCCAGGGCGATGCGCTCTGGTGTGGTGGGTAGGCCGCAATAGTCGTAAAGGTGGCGCACGATCGGTTCTGGGTGGGCAATCATGTCTTCGTAGCGCACGGCGCACATGGGGATGCCCGCGTTGTGCAGTTCCAGGTATTTTTGCATGCCAGACAGCCAGGCCAGCATGGAAAATTCCACTTTAGACAGCGATCCGTTGGCGGCGCGATCGGCATATTGGCTGAGCAGCGGCACAAACTTGGTGCGCACGCGCAGGTTGGCATGGTCCATTGCTTCATTTTCCGCCTCGACGGTTCTAAAGGCGCGGGCGATGCTGCGGGCGCGGTCCTCGGCGTTGCGGTAGAGGAAGATGTGCTTGGAGTGGGGCGCCACGCGGTGCAGCAAATCGATCATTACCGTGGAGAAGCTGCGGAATTTGATGGCGATTATCTGCGGCACGGCCGTCTGGCTCATCGGGCGGCACTGCACCTGGATAACGGCATCGAGCAGGCGGGCCATTTCGTCTTCATTGCTGCCGTCGGCCTCCCGCCGCTTCACAATTTCGGTAAACGCTTCTGGTTCGGACAGGCTGAGCACGTCGGGCAGGTTGTTGAAGACGGCGCTGAGCAGGGTGGAGCCGCAGCGCCCGACGGAGTGAATGAGGATGAGCGGCTTGTCCGGCTGGCGCACCAGGTCGGCCAGTTTGAGGAAGCTTTTGTAGCTCATGCTGTAGAGGCGAATGGCATTGTCGTACTGGGCCTGGTAGAGAAACGGCCGTTCCGCCAAATCTACATCCGGGGGGGTCTCCACAAAAATCGCCTCCCGGCTGAAATGGTCCAGGGCGTAGAGGGTAATGTGTGGATTTTGGGCAATGGTTGGCAGGGAAACGGTGCCGCCGGGGCTTACCTCAAAGTCGCGCAGGCTGACAAAGGCGGTGGGGTTGTGGCGCACCTTTTGTTCGATGTTGAGCACGCGGGCGTTGGTGACAAATTTGCGTAACAGTCGTTGCATAGTTCTCCACACAAAAACCTGACAGCCTCGGCCGTGCTGTCAGGTCTGGTTGCTTCCTGTTGGTAAGTTGCCCTGATTGTTACGCAAGAATCTAACGGCTGATCTTAAACCGATTTTCCCGATCTGGCGCGTTAGCGCATTTGAGAAGAAGTCATTTCTCGCCGCACCATCTCTTTCCAATATAATGGATTCATGCCTGGAGACTTACTGCAAACCAAACTGTATGTGCCCCGCTTACGGCCGTCTCTCGTCCCCCGCCCGCACCTCATCGCCAAACTCAACCAGGGACTGCACCGCAAACTAACCCTCATCTCCGCCCCGGCGGGTTTTGGTAAGACGACCCTCGTCAGTGAATGGATTGCTAGTGGGGAACGGCCGTTTGCCTGGCTCTCTCTCGACGAAGGGGACAGCGACCCGACCCGTTTTTTGCTCTACCTGGTAGCCGCCCTGCAAACAGTCGCGCCCGGGCTGGGCAAAGCGGTGCAGACTGCGTTGCAGTCGCCCCAACTACCACCAACCCAGGCCATCCTGACCCCGCTGCTCAACGAGCTTGCGGCCGTACCGCAGCCCATCACGCTGGTGCTGGATGACTATCACGAGTTAGATGCCCGGCCGGTTGACGAAGTGCTGACCTTTTTCCTCAACAACCTGCCGCCGCAGCTGCACCTGGTCATCACCACCCGCGAAGACCCCAACCTGCCACTGGCTCGCCTGCGGGTGCGCGGCCAGCTCACTGAGCTGCGCGCCGTCGATTTGCGCTTTACGGTGGAAGAAACGGCCGTTTTCCTGCAAAAAGTCACCGGCCTGGCGCTGACCACCGCAGATATCGCCGCCCTGGAAAAGCGCACCGAAGGCTGGATTGCGGGCCTTCAGCTAGCCGCCCTATCAGTTCAAGGCCGTGATGATGTGCATGGCTTCATCACCGCTTTTGCCGGGGACAACCGGTATGTTGTTGACTACCTGGTTGAGGAAGTTTTGCAGCGCCAGCCGCCCCACGTACGCCAGTTCTTGCTGCAAACCTCTGTTCTGGATCGCCTGTGTGGTGATTTGTGTACGGCCGTTACCACTCAAGCTGGAAGCACCGAACTGCTGGAAGTGCTTGAGCGCGGCAACCTGTTTGTCATTCCCCTGGATGACCGGCGGCAGTGGTACCGCTACCACCACCTCTTTGCCGATGTGCTCCAGGCCCACGTGCTCAAAGAGCAGCCCGATGCCGTTAAAACGCTGCACCAGCGGGCCAGCCAGTGGTACGAGGCCAACGATCTGCTCGCCGAGGCCGTACACCACGCCCTGGCCGCTGCGGATCTTGAACGTGTCGCCAACCTGGCCGAACGCGCCTGGCCTGTCATGGATCGCAATCGCGAATCGGCCGTCTGGCTGCGCTGGGTAAACCACCTGCCACCGCAGATGATCCGTGCCCGACCCGTGCTCGGTGCCAGCTATGCCTGGGCGCTGCTGGATAGGGGCGAACTGGAAGCGGCCGAAACGCACCTGCAGCACGTCGAACAATGGCTGACTCAGGTTGACCCATCCCCCAAAACACTACAGGCGTCTGCCGACGCGGCCCAGTTGGCAGCTTTACCCGCTACCGTGGCTGCTGCCCGCACCTACCTGGCGCTGGCCCACGGCGATTTGCCTGCCACCCAAAAGTACGCCCGCCAGGCGCTGCGCCTTATCCCCGAAGACGACCATCACCGGCGGGGTACGCCCGGGGCGCTGCTGGGGCTGGCCACCATGGCCAGCGGCGATCTGACGGCCGCTTACGAGGCGTTTAGTGCTGCCATGACCAGCTACCAAAAAGCGGGTAACACCCTCTACGCCATCACCGGCGCCTTCATCCTGGCCGATATCCGGCTGGCGCAAGGGCAGCTGCGCCAGGCAGTTGCCGTTTATGAGCGGGCGCTGCAGCTGGCGCAGGAGTCTGGCGGCGCAGCGCGGCGCGGCACGGCCGATTTGTACACTGGCTTGAGCGAACTTTGCCTGGAACAGAACAATTGGGACGCGGCTGAAAATTACCTGCGGCAAAGCCAAACGCTGGGGGAAGAGGCGTCGCTGCCGCGCTGGCGCTACCGTTACTGCCTGGCCCAGGCCCGCCTGAAGGCCGCCGCCGGGGCACTGGATGAAGCGTTGGATGTCCTGGACGAGGCGGAGCAGCACTACGTGCGCGGGCCGGTGCCTGACGTGCGCACCCCTGCGGCCGGCAAAGCGCGCCTGTGGGCCGCGCAGGGCAGGCTGCCTGAAGCGCAGCGCTGGGCTGAGGCGCAAGGTCTCTCTGTGGACGATGACCTGACTTACCTCCGTGAATTTGACCACATCACCCTGGCCAGAATTCTTTTGGCGCAGGGCAGGCAGGTTGGTGGAGAACGGCCGTTGCAAGAATCTCTCCAGCTGCTAAACCGGCTCCTCACCGCCGCTGAAACAGACGGCCGTACCGGGAGCGTGCTGGAAATTTTGGTGCTGCAGGCGCTGGCCCATCAGGCGCAGGGCGACACGGCGGCGGCGCGGGCCGCGCTGGTGCGGGCGCTCACCCTGGCTGAACCGGAAGGGTATGTGCGCCTGTTTGTAGATGCGGGACCGTCGCTGGAGAAGTTATTGCGCGAAACGGCCGTTCAGAAAATCGCCCCCGGCTATGTTGGCAGGCTGCTGGCTGCCTTTGACGGCCAGGCGTCTGCGCCGGAATCCCCGACGTTGCCTGCCGCGCAGCCGCTTGTAGAGCCGTTGAGTGAGCGCGAACTGGAAGTGCTGGCACTGGTCGCCGAAGGGCTTTCCAACCGCGAAATTGCCGACCGGCTGTTCCTGGCGTTGAGCACAGTGAAGGGGCACAACCGGGTCATTTACGGCAAGCTCCACGTCAGCCGCCGCACGGAAGCTGTAGCGCGGGCGCAGGAGTTGGGGATTTTGTAGAGTAGACAGGAAACGGCCGTTGCCACCCCCAACTCACTGCACACTTCTCTCCCCCTCAGACTGAAAACAATACCCCCCACCATACTTTCGAACCTGTACGGCAATACCCCCTGGACGGTAAGGTAAGAGCATATTAAGCAAGCGACCAGGCATAGGCAGCCCGAGGCAAGAAGGGAAGAGCATGACGGATAAGGTAACCATTTACCAAATCAGAATTGGCGGTCAACTGGGTGAGCTTTGGCAAGCCTGGTTCCCGGAAATGACCCTCACCCAGGCCGACAATGGCGACACGCTCTTAACCGGACCGGTGGTAGACCAGGCAGCGCTGCACGGCCTGCTGCGCAAAGTGCGTGACTTGGGGCTGCCGCTCATCTCCGTCACCCAGATTCATCCCGGCCAGGAAGATGAGCCAGGGGCTCCTTAAGAAGCGATTTGTTTTGGGCCTGGCCCTGGCGGAAATTGGGCAGTCGGCTTCGCCGCTTTTTTATGGTCGGCTATAAGTGTAAATCCAGATGGGTCCAATCCCCGAAGGTTGGACCGGTCACCAAAAAAAAGGAGAAATCTGATGAATTCTATTAAGAAAACGGCACGGACGACTGGCATCCTTTATCTTGCCATCTTTTTTGCCAACATGTTTGTCTTCATGTTTGTGAGCGGCAGCCTGAATGTGGCGGGCGACGCCACGGCCACGGCCGAAAATATCCGGGCTTCGGAATCGCTGTACCGCAGCGGCGTGGTGAGTTACCTGATTGTCTTTTTGAGCGAAATTGGCACGACCATCTTGCTGTACAAGCTGCTGGCGCCGGTGAACAAGACGGTGTCTTTGCTGATGGTGGCGACACGATTGATGCAAGCGGCCGTTCACGCCGCCAACCTGATCAACTTCATCTTCCCCCTGATTTTGATCAACGGCGGCGATTATTTGGCCACTTTTTCGCCGGAGCAGATCAACGCGCTGGTGCTGCTGTTCACCGAAGTGCACTACTATGGCGTGCTGGTGTCTGAGGCGTTTTTTGCCCCGAGCCTGTTTTTTCTAGGCTACCTGGTGGTTAAGTCGGAGCTGTTCCCCAACATTTTGGGCGTCATGCTGGCGATTGCCGGAGCAGGTTACGTGCTGGACAGCTTTGGCATCTTCTTGCTGCCCCAGCAGGCGACGCTGTTTGCCAACATCATGATTGCCCCGGCGATTATTGCCGAGCTGTCGTTTACGCTGTGGCTGCTCATCAAGGGCGTGCGCACCCTGAAGCCGGAGAGCCGCCAGGCGGTGGCCCCGGCTTAGCGTGGGTAATCGGTGACCGGTAAACGATAGGCTGTTCGTTTGAATTACTGAGGTGGGACACGGATTTGACGCAAGGAGTTGTTGCTATGTCCACAAAAATGAAAGCTGTGGTGTTCACCAAATACGGCGCGCCGGACGTGTTGCAGCTGGCGGAGGTTGATAAACCAAGGCCTAAGGCGGGTGAGGTGCTGGTAAGAGTGATGGCTACGGCCGTTAACCAAGCCGATAACCACGTGCTCAGCGGCAGCCTGCGTTTTAGCACTGGGTTGTTCAGACCCAAGCAGTCGATTCTTGGCTCTGACATCGCCGGGGTGGTCGAGGCCGTGGGCGAAAATGTCACCCAGTTCCAGGTGGGCGACGCGGTTTTTGGCGACTTGTCGGCGCAGGGACGGGGCGGTTTTGCCGAGTATGTGGCGGTGCCGGAAACGGCCGTTGCGCCCAAACCAGCCAGTCTCACCTTCCCCCAGGCGGCGGCGGTGCCGATGACGGCCGTTACCGCTCTGCAAGGGCTGCGCGACAAGGGTGAATTACAGCCGGGCGAGCAGGTGCTCATCAACGGCGCTTCTGGCGGCGTGGGCACGTTTGCGGTGCAGATTGCCAAAGCGTTGGGGGCGGAGGTTACGGCCGTTGCCAGTACACGCAAGATGGAAATGGTACGTTCGATTGGGGCAGACCACATCATTGACTATACCCAAGAAGATTTCACTCAAAACGAGGAACAGTATGACCTGATTTTTGATACGGTGGGCAATCGGTCTGTTGCTGAGTATAAGAGGGCCTTAAAGCCTCAAGGCCGTTTTGTCACAACTGCTTTTCTGCCATCCCTTGTAATCCAGGTGCCCTGGCTCTCACGGACTGATGGTAAAAAAACGCATAATATGATGGCAAAACCGAATCAGAAGGATTTAGATGTAATGAGAGACTTGCTTGAAACCAACCAGGTTATCCCGATTATTGATAGATGTTATCCTCTAAGCAATGTGCCTGAAGCACTCCGGTATCTGGGGGAAGGGCATGCCAAAGGCAAGGCGATCATCATAATGCCTGACAGTTCAGCGGGCGCGTAGGATAGAGAGATGCATAGAACTTTAGAATCAAACATGACATTCAGATTGGAGCTGTTCGTAGATGACCTGGTGGCGTCAACAGATTTTTACGGTCGGGTGCTTGGATTTGTGATAGGTGAGCAGCAGGCAGATGGCTACACACCGCTGACCAATGGTCATGTTTCTCTATCGCTGAATCTTCGGGCTAACTTATCAGACGATCACCCCATCCAGGCCATTGTCGGTGAGCGTTTGGGTAGGGGCATCGAACTCGTCTTGGAGGTAAACGATATTGAGGCAATGTATAAGCGCGTGCGATCTGCGAATTGGCCGTTGTCTGGTGAATTGAAGGTTCAGCCCTGGAGTTTAACCGATTTTCGGGTGTTGGATCCTGATGGGTACTATTGGCGTATTACATCGAGAGGAAAGGATGGCAGTTGATTACGCAAACCAGATATCTCGCTTGATTTGTCTACGGTTGTTTGCTTGCCCAACCCAAAACAACCCTCAGAATACAATCTGTTTTACCCTTAGGCCCATCTGTACGACCTGTTTGACTGACAAAACTTATCTACTGAACCTTGACAAAATCAATTAATTCCTTTTCCCCAGGCTGATGCTGCTAACTAACCGGAGGGTCTTGTTCCTCGGGTGCCGGAGCATCCAAAAGGGAAAGCTGCTGAACAAATTGCTGCAAAAAAAGAAAATCCTTAGGCTGCTCTTGTAACAGATAGGAAGTCGGGGAACTGGATTGATTCAACCTTTCAATAAGTGAATAAGAAACA
>JADLAX010000042.1 GCA_020848035.1 Anaerolineae bacterium
AATCCAGCTGTTGGTTTAACGTTTGCCCTTGCAGCCATTCGCGCTGCCAGGCGGCATAGTCGGCGTACTGCACGGGCAGGTCGGGCAGCGGGGCGGGCAGCTTGGCTACGCTGGTTTGGTACAGCGTAGCGATTTCACGGATGAGGATACCAATGGACCAGCCATCGGAGATGATGTGGTGCATGGTGAGCAGCAGGATATGGTCGTCGGGCTGGCGTTTCAGGAGCCGGGCGCGGAAGAGCGGGCCGTTGGCCAGGTCGAAGGGGGCCTGGGCTTCGGCGTCGCTGTGCTGCTGGACGGCCGTTTCTTGTGCCGCTCCCGTTAAGCCCGTCAGGTCGGTGATGGGCAGGGGCAGGGGCATGGCGGCTTGAATCTGCTGCTGGGCACGGCCGTTGTCGGCCACAATGCGGGTGCGCAGGCTTTCGTGCCGGTTTACCACTTGCTGAAGGCTGGTTTCAAGTGCCGGAATATCCAGCTGCCCTTGCAGGCGAACGGCCGTGCGCAGGTTGTAGGCAGCGTTGTTGCTGTCTAGCTGGTGTAAAAACCACAGCCGTTCCTGACCAAAGGAGAGGACGGCCGTTTTACTTTGTTGTCGGGCTTTTTTTTCTTGCAATAGCTTTTGTAGCAAAGCGCGCTGTTCTTCGGCGGAGAGTCCTTCGAGATTGGCAGCTATTGATTTATCCATATATTTGAAATCCTAAGTGTCAGGAGACCCTCACCCCAGCCCTCTCCCTAGGAGGGAGAGGGAGCCAGATTCCCTCCCCCTCTCAGGGGGAGGGTTACGGTGGGGGTCAAAAAGTGAACGGTGATCGTTTAATTCCCTGGCTGCAAAATCAGGGTTGATTCCTGCACTGCTGCCACATCGGCTTCTGTATAGCTCATGGGGAAGGGCAGGCCTTCCTGCCACAGCTCTACGACGTCTTCCCGGTGTGGACTGAGCAGGTTCATATTTTGGCCGGTGGAACCCAGCATGACGGAGTTGCTATAGTCGGACATGTCGGTGATGTGGCGGGCGCTGGAGACAATCCACACCGTAAATGGATTGAGCCAGTCGTAGGAATTGGTGTAAACCGAGTAGTTGCTGCCACGCATCGGGTAGGTCTTGGAGTTGAAGATGTTTTGCAGCACCGGCACCTGACTAAACGGCTGGTGGGGGAAGGTCACGGTGTGCAGGCGGCCCCAATCCCAGTTGGCGATGTCATCCCCTTGCAGACGAGTAAGCCAGGCTACTGCCTCATCAAAGCTTTGCTGAATGATGTCGTCGCGGGTTTCTTCTTCCGGCGTGTTTTTGTTGTCGAACCAGGGATGGTTGGGATCTTCCATCATTTCGATCAGCATTGGCATTTGCTGGGTGGCGTGGCGCACGTAATGGCCGCTGATGTAGAGTTGGGCCGTCAAATCGCCCAGTTCGTCGGTGACGATATTGGCCAGCAGGCGCATTTGCCACGCTTCATACACAGAGGTTCCGGCACCCTGGATGTCGGTGCGCAGGTTCCAGTTCAACAGAGCGTCGCGGGCGGCTTCTTCCAGCGGGGAGTCGGCCTCGATGACGTCCAGGTAAGGCATGAGCTGCACGGCCTGCGGCGAGTAGGTGTCTTCCTGGATCAAATCCATATCTTCGACGGTGAGCGGCGCGTACTCTTGCAGCAAATCTTCAATTTGCTGGGCTCGATAACCAGGGGTATAGCCGTCGCTGAGGTAGTAGGGATACCCTTCCGGCTCAACGCGATGGTTAGCCGACACAAGGAAACCCTGAGCTGGATTGTAGACGTGGGGCAGTTCGTCATAGGGAATGTACCCTTGCCATTCATTGTCGCTGACCCAGCCGGGAACAGGGAGACGGCCGTTGCCATTCGGCCGAATCGGTATTTTGCCCACAGCCTGATAGCCAATGTTCCCCTCTCGGTCGGCGTAAAAGATGTTCTGGCCGGGGGTATCCCACCCTTCCAAAGCCGCCTGAAACTCTTCCCAATTTGATGCCATATTTAGCTTGAGGATAGAGGTAAAAAGCGTGCTGCCCTCGTGCTGGACCCAGCGCAGGGCCATGGGATGGCCAAAGGAGGGGTTCTCCAGTACAAAGTTCATGATGGGACCATGTTGGGTGATATAAAAGTCAACCGTGACGGGTTGTGCGCCGCGCACTTCGATGGTTTGCTGCACATGTTCCAAATCGTACCATTCGCCATCGTACTGGTACTGAGTCGGTTGTACGGTGTCATCCAGGCGCTCGATGTAATAATCCTGGGCATCGGAGCCAAAATTGGTAATGCTCCAGCCAATATCGGCATTGTGGCCGGTAATGATGCCGGGCACACCAGGCAGCGTAAACCCGACGACATCAAAACGGCCGCCGTGCAGGCCAACAGCGTGCCAGATAGAGGGCATGGTCAGGCCGATGTGGATGTCGTTGGCAATGATCGGTTCGCCACTTTCGGTCATTGAGCCATCCACCACCCAGCCATTGCTGCCGATGCCAGACAGGGGGCTGCCGTAAATATCGTCAGCCTCCATTAACGGCCGCAGATCAACCTGGTCGAAGTTGGTGAAGGTTTCGGCCGTTTCTGCGGGCACGGTGATGGGGCTGTCTGGTGCAGTGTAGGGGAAGAGAAAATTCATGCCCTCTTCGCCGACGGCGGCAAATACCTGCATCCGAATCAGCTCCAGGCGGCGGTTGCTGCTTAGCTGGAGGGAGATAGCATTACCCCAAACCAGAGAATCTATCGGTGTCCACGGTTCGGGTTCAAAGCGCAAGATTTTGTACTCGATGGGTAGGGCGTTTTTATGCTCTTCCAGGTAGGCATTGATGCCATCGGTATAGGCCTGCAAGATAACTTTGGCCTCCGCATCCATTTGTTCCCAGATGAGTTCGGCCGTTTCCCGCATCAGCATATTGCGGTTGAAGGTGTCGATAAAAACGGCCTGTTCACCCACAATTTCAGCCATACGGCCGCTTGGCGAACGGCGGAACACTTCCATTTGCCACATCCGGTCTTGAGCGGTAGCAAAACCCTGGGCAAAAAACAAATCATGCTCGTTCTCGGCATAAATGTGGACGGTGCCCCATTCGTCACGCACCACCCGGACCTCATCCTGAAGCCCCTCCAGCGCCAGGTTGCCATCTGTCTGAGGCAGGGCAAGCCGCAGCGAGATGTAAATGTAGCCGGCCAGCACAACCAGCAGCGTGACAAAAAACAGGCTGATGCCCAGGACCCATCTTTTTCCCGATTTCATACTTTTCCTCTCATTTTGTTTTAGTTGTTTTGACTACATTTTGAGCGTGTGTGGATGATCTGCTCCACGCTGCTGTCCAGCACCCTATTTACCCCCAGCAGCGATTGGCAGGCCTATTTCGACAGCAGTCCAGCCAAAATTTGCTCTTGGGTGAAGAACAAAGTTGCCGCAATTTGCAGGGTTGCAAACACCCTGACCTGAATTTGGTGGATACTTCTTTTTGCTTGCCAGATGGTCATCAACGAAGTGCTGGCAATTTGGAAAAGAAGGGATGTAAGACATAAACCACAATGGCATTCACCTGCTCCCCCCCAGAAGCCGTGTAATGAACCCCCGAAAGCCACTGTGCCTTAACCACTTCCTGTCAGCGGGTGAGATTGTACCAAATTCCATCAACCCGTAAAGTGGCCTGCCCCCATTTTAGTGGATATTTGGCGAGCCTCATCTACCGTAAACGCAAATCTTGGGCCTGGATTTCACACAGCTGGCCGCGCACGCGCAGCCGCGCCAAAGCAAATGGCAGATCGATGCGGGTTATCAGGGCCAGATGAATCTGCGGCGGCGGGTGCGGCAACCAGGATGACCTTTGCACTGCCTTCAGGGCCATTTGCAAACGCGCCACCAATCCAGGTCGGGCAACACCTTCTCCCGCCGGGCTGGTTTTATGGGACTTGGTTTGGAAGTGACGCTCTGTCGTCGGCTGGCCTCGCTGCACCTGCCGCCCACCTGGTTTTTGGGGATCAGGTGGGCCGCTAAATTATTGTTGGCCGCTTCCCTACTGCTCCTTGATCAGCCCTTCGCGGTACGCCGCCAGCAGCGCTTCCAGCTGGTGAATTTTGGCCTGAATCCGGCAGCCTTCGTCCGTGTCGCGCACGCGGATGCGGTGGTAATTGGCCTCCAAAATCTCGGTTTTGGAATGGATGTCCAGCTCCTGCTCAATCGCCTTCTGCGTCGATTCAAATGGCGCGTGAGACGCCAGCAGAAAGCCGTAGGAATTGTGGATGAGGGTGTACCCGGCAATACCGGTTTTGTCCTGGTACGCCTTGGAAAAACCACCATCAATGACGATGAGACGGCCGTTGGCCTTCACCGGACTTTCCCCCTTCTTCACCTGCACCGGCACGTGCCCGTTGATGATGCGCGCCGTTTTGGGATCGAGACCAAACTCCTTGAGGATTTTTACGGCCGTTTCCGGCATGTCCCGCAGCGCATAGTACGCATTTTTGCCTTCGGCATGGGTGGCCGGATCGGCCAGGAAGTAGCGCTCGAAGGTGGCCATCTTCTCCTTGCCAAACAGCGGCGAGCGGTCGCCGCTCCACAAATACCACATCACGTCCAGACCGTACTGCTTTAGCTCTGGATCGCTGGCAAAATACGCCTGCCGCGCCAGCCGGTCCAATCGATCCATAAACCCCTTGGCCCGGTACGTCTTGCCATCCACCCGCACCGAGGCAAACGAGCCGTCTGGCTTCATGGCGATGCAGCCGTGGTACAGCAAATTGCCGTTGTAAATGAGGTAGAGGCTGCCCTTGGAGTACAAAAAACGCACGTGCCGCTGCAAGCGCTCGCTGTTGGCAAAAGAGAGGCGCAGGCGCTCCAGCACCAGCTGCTCTTCTTCGGTCAGGGCATATGGCTCTTTGGGATCGATGGTCGGGAAATGGGTGTCGAGCAGCGGATGTTCCTGCCCGTCCAGGCAAATGGTGCCTTTGTCAAAGTCGATCTTGTGCAGCAGCAGCCGATCATTCATCACAAACTGCTTGCGCCGCTGAATAATTTGCGCCTCCAGCTTCAGCTGAATAATGGTGATCGCTTTATGCATTTTAGACATCAGCTGTAATTCGTTGGCGGTGAATTCTTCGGCCGTGCCTTTGGGCACAAACAGCTCACACGGATCATCGGCGTAATGCTCCATGGCAAAGGAAGCCAGGGGCAGCAGGCTGACGGCATAACCGTTGGCCAGCGTTTCCATGTTGCCATAGCGCAGGCAAATGCGGATGACGTTGGCCAGGCACGCTTCGCTGCCCGCCGCCGCGCCCATCCACAAAATGTCGTGGTTACCCCACTGCACGTCTACGGCGTGGTAATCCAGCAGCTTGTCCATGATGATGTGCGCCCCCGGTCCCCGGTCGTACACGTCGCCGATGACGTGCAGCCGGGCAATGGCCAGCCGCTGGATCAGCTCGGCCATGGCCACGATGAAAGCGTTGGCCCGGTCGGTGGAAATGATGGTATCGATGATGCTCTGGTAATATTCTTGCTTATTTTCCAGCCCTTCCTGCTCGTGCAGCAGCTCTTCGATGATGAAGGCAAAATCGTCGGGCAGGGCGTCGCGTACGGCCGTACGCGTATATTTAGACGCCACCGAGCGACACAGCTTAATCAGCCGAAACAGGGTGATGCGGTACCACTCCGCCTTGTCCGGCACTTGCTGCAAAATCAGCGGCAGCTTTTGCTCGGGGTAGTAAATCAGCGTGGCAAAGTTGCGCTTCTCTTTTTCCAGCAGCGAATTGGCAAAAATCTCCTCAATCTTGCGCCGTATCGAGCCGGAGCCGTTTTTGAGGACGTGCAAAAACGCCTCGTACTCGCCATGCACGTCGGAAATGAAATTTTCGGTGCCTTTGGGCAGGTTCAAAGTAGCGCTGAGGTTGATGATGGCCATCGAGGCGGCCTGAATTGAGGGGTACTGCTGAGCCAGGAGCTCTAAAAAACTGTGGCTGTACGTTTCTTGCGCAGACATTGGCTTCTCCTCCACAAAATGACGCGGTCAATCAAGCTGAATTGGCAACTATTTTCGGAGAAGAAGCCAAAAAACGCAAAGACCGCTTTCTTTCTCGTTCCTCGTTCCTCGCTCCGCGTGGAATGAAGATCGGGACGCGCCTGCTTCCCCGACGCAGCGCAGAGCGCTGCCGCTGCATTCCCACGCTCCGCGTGGGAACGAGGAGAAGAGTACTTGGGCAGGCGGTGTTCCAGGTGGGCCTAGAGCCAGTCGGCCGCCGTACGCGAGTCGCCTTGGCGCCCGCCAAACACCAACTTCTGCCCTGCGGCCTGGTCATCGGCCGCATCCTGTTGGCGCTGTTAATGGTGAAGAAGATCTTACGTCTACAGGTTAGTAATTTTTACCTGGGCCAGCAGGGATTGCACCAGGTCGGCGGAGCCTACGGCCGTTCCGGCCAAACTCGCCGTCGCTGCCCCACAGGCAATGCCCCAACCCAGCGCCTCGGCGATGGGCCAGCCCTGGCTGAGGCCGTACACCAGCCCGCCCACCATCGAATCGCCCGCGCCAATCGGGTTGTGCTCCTCAATCACTGGCGATTTGGCCAGCCAGGCCGCCCGCCCGTCGCAGAAAATGGCCCCGGCTTTGCCCAGCGAAATGATGACGTTTTGCGGTCCCCACTGCTGAATTTTTTGGGCCACGGCCACCGCATCCGGCGGCGAGTGAATGGGCAGGCCGCTCAGGCTGCTGGCCTCACTGTCGTTGGGCTTGATGAGGAACGGCCGTTCCCCACACCCCTGCACCAGCGCCGCCCCGCTTGTATCCAAAATCGCCTGCCCACCACCCGACTGGATCAAGGCAACCATCTCGCCATAAATGCTGTCTGGTACGCCGGGCGGCAAACTGCCCGCCAGCACCCACCAATCACCCGGCTGGATCAGCTGCTTGATCTGCGCCAGCAAAGCCGCCTGAGCCGCCGCTGAAACGGTTGGCCCGGCTTCGTTCACCTTGAGATAAGCGTCATGCCGCCCGGTAACAATGCTGACGTTGGTGCGCGTCTCCCCTTCAATCCAGGTAAAAGCGGTTTTGATGCCCAAACTGACCAGCATTGCCGCCAGCAGTTCGCCACTTTTGCCGCCAGCAAAACCCAGAGCCACGCTGCTGGCCCCCAACGAAGCCAGCATACGCGACACATTAAACCCTTTGCCGCCGCAGTCCACCCGCGCCTCCCTGGCGCGCAGCACGGTGTCAAAGGCAAATTCATCAATTGTTAGTTCCCGGTCCACGGCCGGGTTAAGCGTTACGGTGTAGATCAAGTGAAATCATCCAGGCAAACAAAAAAGGACGCGGCAGCTGGTGGCTGTTCGCGTCCTACAAACTATCCATTTTGGCAGCCGCCGGTGCCTACGATTTGGCGAACCACCGGATACCCATACGGCCGAATGTGTCCCCTTCGCGCACCTGGTACATAATGACGCCCGCCAGGTGCATCACAAACAGCAGCATAAACAGCTTGGACACCACGTCGTGGACCGTGCGGGGCGGCACGTTCTCGATAGCTGCGGGGGTGACCCCCGCCGGGGACAGGCCCACGCCGCTCAGCAGCAGCATCGAAACGCCGCTCACGACCATGAGAATAATGACCAGGTAGAGCAGCAGATGGTTGGCGGCAAAGGCCGTTTTCTGCGCCGCTTTCATTTCAGCTGGTGGGGCCGGACGTTTATCAACAAAGATCCAGATCACCCGGGCGACCGTCAGCAGCAGCACCACCAGCCCGACGGTGACGTGCATCTGGTACATCTGGGTTTGTTGGGCCGTGCTGTCAATGCGCGTCATGATGGTGCCGCCAATGGCCAGCCCCACAATGAGCAGCATACTTAACCAATGAAATAGTTGGGCGATACGGCCGTATTGCGTTGAACTTCCCTTCACGAATCTTCCTCCAGTCTGTTGAACTTAATAAAACCTGTTGTTCCGGCACAAGCCGGTAAACATCACAATACTTTTTGATGCAGGCAAACGGCAAAGGTTACCCGCTGTAAACCAGCTGCAGCACCTGCGGCGTCACATACGCCTCCAGCAGCGCCGCCAGCAGCAGCAGTGGAATCCCCAGCGCCAGCAAAACGCGCCAGAACTCGGCGGCGCGAATGATAAACATCTCGCTCAGAGATATGTTGGACAGCGGCACAAAAGTGACCGTCTGCCAGCGCAGCGCCGCCGCGCCGATGAGCAGCAGGGCGGGCAGTTCAACAATGGCGTGCGGCACCACCGTGGCCAGCAAAAATTGCGCCGGATTTTCCCCCGCCAGGTAAAACTGCATGGCAATAAAGCTGATGAGCCCCCACGGCAGCATAAAAATAAGCACCCCCAGCACGCCCAGGGTAAAAATGCCCAGGATCGTTTGCAGCAGCACCGCACGTACATTCTGCCCCACGATAAACAGCGGCAGGGCAGCCAGGTAAACCTCCAGCCCGGCCAGGTTGGTGAGCAGATTCTGCCCGTTCAGCTGCGTTTTGAGATCGTCGGGGAAGGGGAATTGGCGGGCCATCACGATGCCCACCACGGCCGCTCCCAGCACCGCTAGCGCCAACGCGCCCATCGGCTGCCAGAGGCTGGGCACAATGGCCAGGGTTTGCTTCAACCAGGTGAGCGGATTGGGGTAACGGCCTGCCGTGAGCTTGCCGAATTGGCCGTCACCCAGCAGCGTCTTGCCGGAAAAGTAGCCCCAAAACTGGCGCACCATCCAGCCCAAACGAATCTGGTCGATGTCCCGGCCCAGCAGCTCCTCCCGGTTGAAGAGGGAAAGGCCCATGCGCATGAGGACAACGGCCGTAATCGTCAACGCCAGCAGCAGCCACCACAGTCCGTCGTGATTGCCCCAGAAAAGCGCCGCCGCTTCGGCCTGGATTAAAATCGCCATCGGCACGATGATGAAGCTGGCCAGCAGATTGGCCGCCCGCACGCTGGTCGCCTGGCTGGAAACAACCACCGCCCCGGCCACCATGATGATGCCCTGGATGGTAGTGAGCAAAATCGTCTGCACCACCAGCTGCAATTCAGGCCGCCAATCTACCGAAATGGCCAGCCCGATCATGTACACCGCCATGCCCAGGTAGCTGGCCGACAGCGGCGGCACCAGGGCCGCCAGCATCTTGCCCGCGTACAGCTGCCCGTTGCTCAACGGCGTGGAGAGCAACGGCTCCATGCTTTTGCGCTCCTTCTCGCCCACAAACGTCTCCAGGGCAATGATGAGCGAAAACGACATCGGGAAGAAGCCGACAACCAGCAGCAGGAAGGGAATGAGCTGGTTGGCAATCACCTCCGCGCCAAAGTCGGCCACAAAGTTGAGCAGGCGCGAGGCGGTGAAGTTCATCAGCGCCGGAAAAACCAGCGTGAGGACAAAAATGGGAATGATGATGCGCCAGTCGCGGAACGAATCGCGAATCTCGCGGCGGGCAACAACCATTGCCATGCGAAAATCTTGTTTGGTTGGATGGTTTGGCAGGGTTAGGGCGGTCATGATTGGGGCTTTTCCTCTTGTTCTGCGGCAACAACACGCAGGTAAACCTGTTCCAGACTTTGGGTGATGGGCTGGAGGGAGATGACGCCCAGCCCCAGGCCGCCCAGGCAGCGCACCAGCTGCGGGTTGGTCACGTCTGGGTTGTCGGTGCGGTAACGAATCACGTCCCCCTGCACCGCTTCGATAGTGACCAGCTTGGCGATCTCGCCAATTTCGCCGTTCAGGTGGCGATCGACGCGCACTTCCAGCTGGGGTTGGCCGAGCAGCTGCTGTTTGAGAATGGCCGTTGTCCCCTGGGCCACAATCGTGCCCTTTTTGATGATGGCGATGCTGTCGGCCAGCGCTTCCGCTTCGGCCAGATTGTGGGTGCACAAAATCACGGTACGTTTATCCTCGCGCAGCTCACGAATGGCGTCGCGCACCAGCTTGGCGCTGTGCGGGTCCATCGCCGAGGTCGGTTCATCCAGCAGCAGCACCGACGGGTTGTGCAGCAGAGCGCGAATCAGCCCCACCTTTTGCCGCATCCCTTTGGAATATTGGCCCAACCGCCGGTCCGCCTGGCCCGCCATATCGAACCGGTCGAACATAGCCAGGCCGCGCTTTTTAATTTCCGCATCGCTGAGGCCGTAGAGACGGCCGTAAAACAGCAAATATTCCAGCCCGCTCATGCGCAAATAGAGCCCCGGCTGCTCCGTCAGCATGCCGATGTCGTGCCGCACCTTGTCGGCCTGGCGCACCACGTCGTAGCCGTTGATGCGCGCCTCGCCGCTGGTGGGGCGCAGAATGGCCCCCAGCATACGCACGGTGGTGGTTTTACCCGCGCCGTTTGGCCCCAGCAGCGCCAGCAGTTCGCCTGCGGGCACGTTTAGGGAGAGGTTGTAAACGGCCGTAAATTCCTCAAAAACCTTGCCTAAATTGTTCGCTTCGATCATTGGTTACTACACCCTTGCCCCTCACTACATTCTAAACACCACAACAAAAAAGATTGTGACATTGTAATGCAAAAGCGCCCGCTTTCACTGGGAAAAGGTTACCGAAGGCGCTTTTTTTCATTGTCAGTTTAGGTAAGGAATCTGGCAGTGGCTCTGCCCAGCTGCGACGGGTGGTGGCCCGGTTCCTACGCCAATCGTCCAGCAGCGAGCCACCGCACAAGAGACGGGGGCCGGGCTGCTCAATTTCTTCGGAATGCGTCGCTTGCTCCAAAACTCGCTGTGCCACGGCAAAGCCTGGCAGACGGCTCAAGTTAGCAAACGGCCGTTAAACGCAATTCGCCCCACCGCTTCAGGCAGGTAAAGAACGTGGGTGTTTTCTTTGGGGCAGCCAACCAGGCGGGAAACAATCGTGGCGATCTGGTCGGCCTCAACCGCCAGCAACTCTGGCGCGGGCAGCCTGGCTTGTAAGACTTCTACAAACGTGGGGCAGCTCGTCGCCTCTGGCAGGATGCCATTTTCGGCGTAGTGGGTTTGTGGCTGGCATTCTAAGCGCAGCCACGTTTGCCCCGGCTCAGAGCCAAACAGCGCCCCTAAGGCATCGGCCACCGCCTGGATGTCCATTGTTGGCCCCAAATCCTGGGAAGTCGCGACAAATAATTTTATGGTGATGATGGGCATTTTATGTACCTGCTTTACGGCCGTTGCGCCCACGCCGCAGCCCCTATAACAGACGGGGTAAGGTATTTTTAGAGGTTTAACATTCTGGAGAAGTTAACGAATGCGCAGACGGCCGTTTTGGTAGACACAAAAGTGACCCTGGATTTTATCGGCATAACGGGCCAAAAGTGTATGTAAAACGGCCGCTTTTTCATGCCCCGTTGCTTCTTCCATACGAAACAGGACAATCCCCACATGAAATAACCCTTCCCGGTAAACAAGCTCGCCAAAATCTTTGTCCATCGTAATGACTATGCGTTGTTCACTCACAGCCAACTGCAAAATATCACCGTCATTCATCCGGGGATCAAGATCACGCACTGACACGACGTCATAACCGTCTTGGATTAACTGTGCTTCCGCTATCTTGCCGACCCCCATGTCCACCAAGAATTTCAACATGGCACTCAGTCAGAAACAGCAAAGACGGTTGTCCCTTCTACCAGTTCGGCGGCATATAGCAATACCGCCTGAATATCTTCTGGCACCAGTTCAGGGTGATCTTCAAGCAATTGCGGCACTGTCACACCCGCAGCCATCGCTTTCAGAAGCTGCTCCACCGTGATCCGCATGCCCCGGACGGTAGGTTTGCCTACCATCACATCTGGATTTACCGTCACTCGTTCCAGCAAAGCTTGTTTATTCATGTCTCACCTACCGTCTTCATTTTTCCAAGAGTATAAGCGATTTTTGCCTAAACTATGAAGGTTTTTTGTTTTCAGCTTACTTTAGCTCTAGCTCTAACGCTACGCCGCCGCACCACAATCACCACAACCATGCTCAGCGCCAGCAGCAGGGAAACGAGTGTGGCCCAGGCCAGGGGCAAATCCACACCGCCCAGGGTGACAACGCGGCTGTCCAGGCGCACCATTTCCAGCAGCGTCCGGCCAATGGCGTATAGGATGAGGTAAACGGCCGTCATCTCCCCCGCCAGCACTTTTTCCCGCCGCCGCCACAGCCACAGCAGCAGGCCAAAGGTGAGGAAATTCCACAGCGATTCGTACAAAAAGGCGGGGTGGAAGGTGTCGAAGGCGGCAAAGTCGGGCAGCCGGTTTATCGGATCGATGGTGATGGCCCAGGGCAGGGTGGTGGGACGGCCGTACAGTTCCTGGTTCATAAAGTTACCCCAGCGGCCAAACGCCTGGCCAATCGCCACGCCCACCACAGCCATATCGGCCCAGGGCAGCAGCGGCAGCCGCTTGCGCCAGGTAAAATACAGCAGCCCCAGCGCCCCACCGGCCAGCCCGCCATAAATGCCCAGCCCGCCGTTGCGCAGGTTAAACAGCAGCTGCGGATTGCGGAAGTAGTCGGCAGGCGATTCGATGCCCAGGGCCGCCATGCTGGGTGATGGCGTCATCACGTGGTAAAGCCGCGCCCCAATCAGCCCCAAAACCAGGCAGATGATGATGCCGTTCCAGACAAAATCGGGGGTCCATTTGCGCCACGGCGCATCGTCCAGCCAGGCGGGCTCGATGGCCGGGTGCGCCGCCAGGAAGGCGGTCAGCTCGCTGCGCTCTTCGTTGGTCAGAGACAGACTGCGCGGATCACTGCCCCACAGCAGCAGCAGGTCGCCCAGCGTATGGATGTTTTGTGTGGCCAGTTTAGCCTGGCTGGGAAAGTCGGTGAGGGGGAGGGAGTGGAGGGGGGCGGGAACGGCCGTTAAAAATGCCTCACGCCACCGCTGCCACGCCAATCGCGAGACAATCCACGCGCCCAGAGCAATGCCGCTAACAATAATGATGCCGTACCAATAAACCGGCAGCCCCACAACGGAAAACGGGGATGCTTTGGGCATGGTCCCCGTCCCCAAATGCACGGCAAACAGCACCGCCAAAACCACGACCCACAGCGCGATCAAAATCCAATAAAGCTCCACGCGTGGTTGGCGCAGCAGCTTTATTTCGCCAGTTGTCGACTCGCTCATTCCCCGCCCTGCGCCTCTTGCTGGGCACCGTAGGCCTGCCGCCACACGTGGACCATGCGCTGCCCCAGCGTGATGTAGGTAGTCGCCGCCAGAATGATCAGCGCCACCTGGGGCAAGTTCAGGAAGAGCAAACCAATCATCACCACGTAGCGCTCCACCCGGCTGGCAATGCCCACCTTGCAGTCATAACCCAGCGCCTCTGCCCGCGCCCGGGCATAACTCACCATGATCGATCCGGTAATCGCCAGGTAAGCCACACCCAGCATGATGGCATCTTCCTGGTTCATGTAGAAGACAATAAAGCCACCAAAGAGGATGATTTCGGCCAGGCGGTCCAGCGTCGAGTCTAAAAACGCACCAAAGCCGCCCTGCTTGCGGCCCAATTTGCGGGCCAGCGCCCCGTCGAAGGCGTCCAGCGGGGCGATAAAAAACATCGTTACCGCCGCCCAGGTCATGTGGCCGTTGGCAATCAGCCAGGCAAACAAGAAGTGTGATAACATGCCGACCACCGTCAGGGCATCGGGCGAAAAGCGGTAGCGGGCCAGGTACGTGACCACCGGATCGATAATAAAGCGGGTATTGGCCCGCATGTGATCGGTTAACGTTTTACGTTCTTTGATAGGAGTAACGGGATTGGTATCCATAACTGCTCGCATTGTCCAATACGGCGGGACTCAAGTTAGTGGGCCTTTGGGATTTAGTGGAGTTTGGCATGAAACATGATGCGTGAAACGTAACAACTCTCTCGTCACGTTTTACGTTTTACGCTTCACGGCTTGTCAACTCCCTGATTTCCTAAAAAGCCAACGTTTTTTGGAATAGGCTGTTTTACTTTTGTGGATGCTATCTAAACTGCACCTTGCTGTCAAATGACCCCGCCCCATCGAACTTAACGCTACCAGCCATCCAGACATAGGCCCAGCCAGGGCACCAGCATTTCGGCATGGTTCATGCCACCGTGCCGCCCGATCATTTTGTGCGCCGTGGGGCGCTCGGCTTCGGTGAACAGGCTGTAGCCGCCGCGCATAATGGCCACCACGTCGCCAAAGCGGTCGGCGACTTTGGCCACCACCTCACCCGGCCCAAACAGTCCGGCCTGGAGTGCGTCTTGGGTGGCAACGGCCGTCATCATCCCCCCCAACTTTGTGTTCAAATAATCCAGCACGGCCTGTTGGTGGCCGTGCCGTGTGTAAAAGTAAACCACGCGCGGCTCGCCAGTGGGCTGCATAAACAACATCTGCTCCAGCTGCGGATGGTCGGCCAGGAAGATCTGCTTGGACAGCGGCGTCAGCTCCTGCCCATGATCCGCCACGATGAAGAAAGCAGTGTCTTGCCGCGCCGCCGGGGTCAGGGCATCGAGGAATTCCGTTTGCAGCTGGTAAAAAATGGCGTTGATTTCGGCGGCAACGGCCGTACTCTCCCAGGTGTGGTAATGGCTCAACGAATCAATCGTCGGCCAGTAAGCGCTGACAAACAGCCGCTCGCCTGCCTGCTTGTCCAGCAGCTCGCGCATCTTTACCAGCATCTCGGCAAACGTCACTGCCCCAATCGATTCGGTCACGCCGCGCCCGTGCATCTTGCTCAGCACCGAATCCACAATCTCGCGCCCCTTAAACGCGTAGGTCTTGATGCCGCTTTGGGCCAGCTGCTCCCCCACCCCTGGCCGCTGCAAAAACGTTTCCGGGTTTAGGCCAGCCTCCACCAGGGCATCGCGCGCCTTATAAAACAGCGGCGAAAAGTCCAACATCCCGGCTGAAACTGAGTATTCGGGGAAAAACAGGCGCAGCCCGGCCAGCCCATGCTGCGCCGGGGCAAACCCGGTCCACAGGCTGCTCAGCGCCGCCACGGTGGTGGAGGGAAAGATGGAGGTGATCTGGTGGGTGATGGTGGCTTTGTGGGAAACGGCCGTTACCAACTTCTGCCGCGCCTGCAATAAATTCCAGCCAAAACCATCCAACGTCAGCAGCACCACCCGCTTAATTCCCTGGCCCAACGGCCGCCACAACGCCTCTGGCAGCGTCGGCAGCCCCACAAACGGCGCATCCAGCAGCGCCGCCACCGTGCCGGGCACATTGGCAATAGACCCGCCATCGTAAGCAGGCCACGTAAACTCGTTCAAAGGCAGATTCAATTGGTCAGCAGTGGACTTATTCATAGTTCACCTTCAACTGCTATCATTTTGGTATAATTTTAGACATCAAACCTGATTTGCATAGGAACATACAATCCAAACACATCAACTGCAAAAGGATGTAGCTTTAAGAATTGCAGTTCTACCCAAAAAGGAGTTGAAACATGCGTTACGAAATTAATGGCACAACCCTGCAAACTCTAGACATCTACCTCGACAGCGGCGATTCCATCTTCACCGAATCCGGCGGCATGGCCTGGATGAAGGGCAACATCGAGATGTCCACCAACACCCGCGGGGGTCTGCTCAAAGGGCTGGCCCGCAGCCTGGCGGGCGAATCGCTCTTCCTCACCACCTACACTGGCAAAGCGGGCCAGAGCCTGATTACCTTCACCCCCGAAGCGCCCGGCTCTATCATTCCCGTCTCGCTAGGCAACGGCGAGAGCCGCATCTGCCAGAAAGATGCCTTTATGGTCGCCCAAGATTCCGTTTCCCTGGAAATTCACTTTCGCCGCAAGTTGGGCACTGGCCTCTTTGGCGGAGAAGGCTTCATTCTGCAAAAACTCACCGGACCAGGCATCGCCTGGGTCGAAATTGCCGGGGAAGTGCGCGAGTATAATCTACAAGCTGGCGAAACCATGCAGGTTGACCCAGGCCACATCGCTATGTACGAACCATCCGTCAATTACGAGATTGAGCGGGTCAAAGGCGTGAAGAACATCCTGTTTGGCGGTGAAGGGCTTTTCCTGGCCAGCCTCACCGGCCCAGGACGCATCTGGCTGCAAAGTCTACCGCTGGCCAACCTCGCCTCCAAGCTCATGCAGTACATGCCCACAAAATCCAGCTAATGAAGTTGTGGAGAACAGCAGTTAAGGTGCGTTGTCGCCTCGGCGCTTCGCGCCTGGCAACGTTAGAAGGGCGGGTTTTTTCAGATTTGGGGGTGTCCCACCCCCAAATCTGAAAAAACCCGAACCATTCCCCCGCACGGGGTGCGAAGCACCCTCGTGCGGGCAAGAGGTTTTGGCATCGCAGCACCTCATATTGACAACAAGCAAGAAAAAAAGCCAGGGAGTCCCTGGCTTTTTTATCGGCTATATAAATCTTCTCACACCTTAACGAGGGTTTACGATAAGGAATCGCGCATGGCGCTCATGCGTGAGGCCACACTGCTGTCGACCACCTTATCCCCTACGCGAACCACCAAACCACCCAAAATTGCCGGGTTTACTTTGAAGTTCACCGTTTGCAGGCTCAGCGCGCGCTTGATCTCCGCCTGTTCAGCGTCGGTCAGCGGCAGGGCGCTGGTCACTTCACCCGTAGTGCCCGTGAGACGGCTGGCATCTGCTGGCACTTTGGCAAAGAAATCGGCGATGATGGCTCGCTGGCGGCTCTCATCCAGGGATTCACCCACCAGTTTGTTGGCAGCCGCAATCGCAATTGAAGCGACCTGACCACGCAGGTCAGCCAGAATCTGGTCGCGCTCGCCCTCGGCGTCTTTACGGGCAGAGGCCAGAATCTCTTTGGCTTCCTGGTTGGCCTGGGCGATGATCCCATTTGCCTGATTTTC
This sequence comes from Anaerolineae bacterium, assembly GCA_020848035.1. GTDB lineage: Bacteria > Chloroflexota > Anaerolineae > Promineifilales > Promineifilaceae > Leptofilum. The sequence goes on from JADLAX010000042.1 coordinate 16,736, forward strand.
CGCCTGAACGCTGGCGTCCTGACGCATTCTGGCGGCCTCGGCGCGAGCCTCATCAAAAATCTTCTTGGCATCGGCGTCGGCGTTGTCGCGAGCAATCGCTGCCTGACGGGCATCTTCGAGGCCCTTGGCAATTTTTGCCTTTCGCTCATGCAAAACACGCAGCAAGGGTCGGTACACCAACCCTGTCAGCAGCAGGATCAGAATGCCAATCCCGAAGATTTGCATCAACAGGTACCCAATATTAATACCTAATGCTTCCATTTGTTTATCCTTCCTTCGACTCTAAGCCAGCTAAGCTATTCGTTACTAGAGTACGAACAGAATAATCAAAGCCACAACGAGGGCGTAAATAGCAACCGCTTCCGCAAAGGCAATACCCAGAATCATGTTTGTCTGGATGTTACCACCTGCATCAGGGTTACGGGCGATACCTTGTACAGCACCGCTTACCAGAATACCAATACCGGCACCGGCACCGATCGCACCAAACATAGCCAGGCCTGCACCAATTGCTTTGAGGCCATCTACCAACGCTAGAGCAGCTGCTTGATCCATAATATTTATTATCCTCCAGGAATATTCTTCTTTTCTGTTTTGGCAAAGATATGGATGATTCCAATCTTTATGGTTAACAAGACAAATTTCATGCGGCGGCACAGTTGCCGCCGCTAAGTTTCAACAAATTAGTGGTGGTCTTCATCCCCATGATGGCCAGTGGTAGCGCTAACCATGAAGATGAGCATGAGCAGACCAAATACGGCCGCTTGAATCAACCCCACAAAAAATTCCAGGCCAAAAAATGCCATGTTGGCAATTGGCAGCAGGAACGCCATGACAAACAAGAGTACCATACCCGCAAACAGGTTACCCAAAAGACGGAAGGCAAATGAGATAATCTTGGAGATTTCACTGATGAGCTCCAAAAAGCCGACCACCGGATCAATGGCCTTGATGGGATTTTTAGCTACTTCTTGCCCAAACCCCTTGGCAATAAAGGGGAAGAACTTAGAAAGGTAGCTGCGGGCACCCAGGTACTTAAAGCCATAATACTGCACCATCACCATGGCGATCAGGGCGAAAGCCAGGGTGTAGTTCAGGTCCGTAGCGCCGGGGCGGAAAACAGGCACGATGGTCCAGTCAGCCGCTTCGCTGCTGTACCCAACGGGGCGGCCTTTTTCGTCGGCCTCAGGCTCATCGTTAGTGGCATTGGCAGAAGCGCGAACCAGCATCGTGTCATCAAAAAACAGCCCATCTACGCGTAAATCACCCAGGTTTTGTTCATCAAACTCATGCTCTAAGACATGCAGAATTTCTTCTTCGGTCTCATGGCTCAGATGACCATCTTCCAGCGCAACCTCTACGCCATAGCGTGCTTCCAGACCGGCCACGTAGTCGGCAAATGCCTGTTCGCCGGCAACTTCGGCCGCAGCAAGTTCGTCTTCAATGACCTTGATCTCTTTTTCGGCATAGAAGTGGGGTTTGTACTCCCAAAAGCCAATGCTATCCCAACCAGGGATGAGACCCATCCAGTTGGTGATCAAAATGATCATAATGAACGACATGAACCAGGGAAAGAAATCTTTGACTTTCGGTCCGGCGATATTCTCGGCGAAATTGTAGGCGCCTTCAATCACCATTTCAAAGAAGTTGTAGAACCCGGTTGGTACTTCATCGGCAGTACGGGAGCCGGAACGCAGGGCGAGTGCCAGAATAATTATCACTAACCATGCCATCACGGCAGAGGCAAACGTATTGGTCATGCCACCTAACAAGGTACCGATTACGGGCCAATTCTGCGATCCAGGCCAAATTTCACCAGGAAGCTGAATAAACGGCCGTACAGGCTGTATAAACGGTACGAATGAGAGGGCAAGCAAGCCAATGACAAACAAGATAATAATATATCGTTTTTTCATGCTTGTTTTTCTTCCTCTTGTGCGAGTTGTGTTTCTTCCTGTGTCTGTTTCTTTAGCTGGTCCAACTGCTTTTGCATGCGCATTTGCATACGTAGCCCTATTTGTATCATAGCAAATAACGTTACGGGGAAGCTGCCTACCAAAAAAACAAGGGTCAGCACATTTCCGGTATCAAAGACACGATCCAGAAGGTAACCAGCGCCAAAGGCTAACCCAATCACGATGACTGCCGATGCAGACATCATGCAGCCAATTTGACTAGCCAAATTGACCATGACGGCCGTTTGGTTTAACTGCGAATTATCAGACACAATTTACTTTTTAAGACGTGAGCTTGCGCATTATATCACAATCAAAAGTTGGGGCAATGGAGGAATTGACCTTTCCTACAGCACCGATTAGCCACCAACCATAGAGAAAAAGGCAACGGCCGCTTCCCGCGTCCATTCAAAGGCCGGTCCAGCGTACACACCGAGAACGATGATCACAATCGTCGAAAGACCCAGCCCTACCCAGGCACCACGAGACACCGGGATGGCCACTTCTTGCTGATCGGAATCATACAGGTACATGTACTTCACCACGTTCAGGTAGTAGTACAGGGCCACAAAGGCGTTCAAGATACCAACCAGAGCCAACCACCAGTATCCGGCGTCAACGGCCGCTTTGAAAATGAAGAACTTGCCCACAAAACCCGCCGTCGGCGGAATGCCACCCAGCGAAAGCAAGGCAAACAGCATCACCAGCGCCAGGTAAGGCGAGCGCTTGTTCAGGCCATACAAATCTTCCATTTCATTTGATTTGGACACATTGCTGATAATCACAATCACACCGAAGGCGGCTACGTTGGTGAAAACGTACATGAGCAGGTAAAACATCGCTGCGCCCGAACCATCCGGGGTGAAGGTCACCAGACCAATCATGGCGTAGCCCGCCTGGGCAATGCTGGAGTAGGCCAGCATACGCTTGATGTTGCGCTGATAGATAGCGGCAAAGTTACCAATCGTCATGGTGATGATGGCCATAGAAACGAGCATGGGCCACCAGGCGGTGCTCTGCCCCGGTTCACCCAGGCTGCCCGGCGTAAAGCCCACCATGCCTGAGGTAAACACGCGCATAAACACAGCAAACCCGGCCGCCTTAGAGGCGGTGGAGACAAATGCCGTAAACGGCGTGGGGCTGCCTTCGTACACATCGGGCGTCCAGAAGTGGAACGGAACGGCCGAAATCTTGAAGCCAAAACCCACAATGATGAGTGCCGCTGCGATGAGCAGCACACCATTGGCTTCCGGCGACAGCGGCTGCGAATTTAACACGATCTCACCCAATTGGTATAGATTGGTACCCGCATAGGTGGTGTTGGTGGTGGTGATCCCGTACAGCAAACTCATGCCATACAGCATCAACCCCGTGGCAAACGCGCCATAGACAAAATACTTCATGCCCGCTTCTGGGGAGCGATCTTCATTCTTGACAAAACCCGCCAGGATGTAGGACGAAATACTGGCCATTTCCAGAGCAACGTAGAGCATGATCAGGTCAGCCGAAGCTGCCATCAGGCTAAAGCCCATCGTGGCCGTGAGCAGCAGCGCGTAATACTCAACGGTTTGCAGCCGCACCACATCCAGCGAAATGAGGCTGGTGGTCATCAAAGCGGCCAGGAAGATCACCCGGAATACCAGGGTAATCATGTCATGGCGAATCATGCCGCCCCACATGAGCGTTTGCGCCAGATCGCTTTGCCCACCGGGTTCACCGCCGATAAGCCATAAACCCAGCGTACCCATCAAAATGATCAGCGCCCCCCAGGCAGTCATCAGGCCCACCTTGCGCTGTTCAGTGGCGGCCAGTGAACGACTGTAAACTTGAATGGCGACCAGCAAAACCGCCAGGGCTATTTCTGGAGCCAGAGCCAGATACCATGAAAGTGTAGGTTCTCCGCTCACTTAGGCACCTCCCAACAATTGCAGCAGGTTGTGAGCGACACCCATCAAGTTATGTGCCCCCACCTGTACTGTGTCTAAAATTGTGAATGCTTGCTGCGCTTCTTGCAGGCGGGCAACCACCGGTTCCATGCCAGACTGCACCATGGGCACAATAATCTGCGGGTAGACGCCGATGACGATCAAGATCACCACAAAGCCTACCAGCGTTACTTTATCAATCGCCAAAATGGGCCGCATGTCATGCCATTTGTGTTCGTCGTAGTCGCCAAAGAACACTTTACCCACCGCACGCAGGATGTAAGCGGCCGTAATCACAATGGCGGGTGCGGAAAGAATGGCCACCCAACGATAGAAGTTGGCGGGGTTCAGAGCAAAGGCGGTGCCGGTCAGGCTCAAGCCATTGCCTTGCCAGACCCCCAGAAAGATGGGAAATTCGGCGACAAAACCCGACAAGCCCGGCATACCCATCGACACCAAACCGCCGATGATGAAGGCGACCGCCCCCCAGGGCAGCACTTTGCTCATGCCGCTCAGCTCGTCCATGTTGCGGGTGTGGGCCCGGTCGTACATCATGCCAACCACGGAGAAGAAGAGGGCGGTCATGACGCCGTGGCTCACCATCTGCACGCCCGCGCCGATGAAGCCGTTCATGTTCATGGCGGCAAACCCCATGGCCACCAGCCCCATGTGGCTGACGCTGGAGTAGCCGATGAGGTACTTCATGTCGCGCTGGCGCATGGCAATCAGTGAACCGTAGACGACGTTGATCAGGGTAAGCAGGATGATGAAGGGCATCCAGTAAACGGTGCCTTCGGGCAGAATCTGAATACCAACGCGCATGGAGGCGTAAGCACCCAGCTTCATCAGTACCCCGGCGTGAATCATGGAAACGGCCGTTGGCGCCGCCACGTGACCATCTGGGGACCAGTTGTGGAAGGGGAAGGTACCAGCCAACACCGCAAAACCCAGGAAAAGCGGCAGGAACCAGATGATTTGCAAATTGGTGGCAAAGTCAGCCTCGGCCCAAACGCGCAGGTCAAAAGTGGGTTCCGGCAGCTGGAAGTACAGCACCAGGAAAGCAATGAAGGAGATGAAGCTGCCAATCAGCAGGTAGAGCGTCAGCTTCATGGCGGCATATTCGCGCCGTTCCTTCCAGCCCCAGATGACAATCATGACGTACATGGGCAGCACCGCCAGCTCGTAGAAGAAGAAGAGCAGGAAGGCATCAACCGCCACAAACACGCCATGCACACCAGCCACCAACAGCATGAAGAAGGCAAAAAATTCGCGCGGCCGGTCTTCAATGCTCCAGGAGATCAGCGTACCGCCCACCCCCACAATTGATGTCAGGAAAACCAGCGTGGCGCTCAGACCATCCACCCCCAGCGAATAGTTAATGCCAATGCTGGGAATCCAGGGATGATCTTCCGTGAACTGGAGCGTATTTTCCCACAGCGTTCCGGCCACCGGCAGGTTGGCGTTGTAGGAAAAATAGACATAGGCCGACAAAATCAAGCCGATAATCATAGCCGCCAGCGCCAACATGCGCGCATTTTCCCCACGCTCCTTGGGAAGCATGAGAATAATGATGGCCGCCGCTATCGGAGACAGCGTAATGATAGATAAAAAGGGAAACTGAAGTTCCATAAATTCTCTTCCCGCGTCAAGGAGGGTAATTGAGCAATTAAGTAATTTCTTTATTACTCAATTACTTAATTACTGAATCACCTAGAAAAGTTTTGTAACCGTATCGTTGATAAACACCAGAATCCACTGCGGCCAGATGCCCAGGCTAAGCATCAGGGCCATGAGCGGCCAGATGACCAAGTGTTCGCGCAGGGTCATATCGGGCAAGCGAGCCCACTGCGGCTTTACGGGGCCATGCAAGGTTTCGCCAATCCCCTTCAAGATGTAGGCCCCGGTCATCAGCAGGCCAAGCATGGAAATGGCCAGCTGTACCGTGAAGATACTCCAGCTGCCGCGCACAATCATGAATTCGCTGACGAAGCCGTTGAGACCAGGCAAGCCCAGCGAAGCCATGCTGGTAAAAATCAGGATGGTGCCAAACATAGGCATAATGGTCCAGATGCCGCCAAATTCCTTAAGGTCGCGGGTGTGGGCCCGGTCATAGATGACACCAACCAGGAAGAACATGCCCGCCGCCGACAGGCCGTGGTTGACCATCTGGAAGACGGCACCGCTGGTAGCCATGATGGCGTCGGTGGTGGTACCGAGTTCATTGAAGGCACGGCCGTACGCAAAGGCCATCACCGCGATACCCATGACCACAAACCCCATGTGGTTGATGGAGGAGTACGCCACCAATCGTTTGAAGTCCCACTGACCAAAGGCGGCAAACCCACCCAACACAATGCTAGCCGCACCAAGCCATGCCAGGATAACGGCCGTTTGATTCGCCTGCGCCGGAAACAACGGAATCACCAACCGGACAAAGCCGTAGGCACCCAGCTTCAGCAGAACACCGGCCAGAATCATCGAGCCAGCGGTGGGTGCCTGGGTATGGGCATCCGGCAGCCAGGTGTGGAACGGCCAGATCGGCACTTTGATGGCAAAAGCGATGAAAAATGCCCAGTAAGCAATCGACTTCACCAGCTCCACGTCCAGCCCAGTACCCGCCAGCGTGCCGCTGGTAGTATTCACCCAAATGTCCATCAGCGTGGGAATGTCAAACGTGCCCATCGACAGGCCAATGACCTGGATGGAAAGCAGCAGGCCCAAACTACCGGCCATCGTGTAAATAAAGAACTTAAACGACGCGTAATCCCGGTCCTTACCACCCCACAGCTTGATGAGGAAGTACATCGGCACCAGGCCAAACTCCCAGAAGACAAAGAAGATCATCAGGTCGAGTGAGGCAAACAGCCCCAGCATGGCCGTTTCCATGATGAGGAACAGCACCATGTACATGCGCACCTTTTCTTCGATGCTAAAGGAGGCCAGAATCGCCAGCGGGGTCAAAACGACGGTCAGCAAGAAGAGCGGCAGGCTGATGCCGTCGATGCCCATGTGGTAATTGGCACCAATGGCCGGAAACCACTCGGCAAACACCTCAAACTGGATGTCTGCGGCGACCCGATCGTAGTTAAACCACATGAGGAGCACCAGGGCAATCGGCACCAGGCTCAGCACAAAGCTCATGCGGCGAATCAGGTTCTTTTCGTCTTCAGGCAGCAGGAAAATGAGCAGCGCCGCCGCAGCCGGAAAGAAAATGATCAAATTCAGCAGGTTATCTTGAATAAAATCCATGTGAATTACCTAATCTTAAAAGGTTACCGGAACCAGTTTGCCGGATTTTATTGGAACCAGTTCAGGATTTGCTCTGACCAGCCATAGTTGATCAAAAAGATAATCATAAACGCCAGGGCCGCGGCAATTAGCCCGGAAACGAGGACGTACTCCTGCACCTTACCGGTTTGCAGCTGGCGCACTTCGCGCGTCATGCTCAAGAACTGGTCTTTCACCCAATCCACCGCCCGGCCAAAGACCGCTTCTTCGGTCGCCTTGGCGCCCTGGCCAATGGCGTAAATCACCCGGGCCACCAGGTGAATGATGCCGTCGATGATGCCCTTGTCCATCACCTCAAACACCACTACTTCGGAGAAGTAAACGACGGGGCGAATGAGGACGGCCTGGTACAGTTCATCCCAGTACCACTTGTTTTGCAGGAAGCCATGCAGGGGGCCTAACGGCCGTATCAACGGATCCTGCTGGTCTTTGGTGAGCGGTTTACGGCCGTAAACCAAATACCCCACCACAATACCGCCCAGCGCCACCACTACCGACGTAATCAGCGGCACCCAGCTCCATGGCAACGTCTGAATCTTGTGCGCCACCAGGTGCAGCTCGTACAGCTCAGCAATCGGTTCCTCAATCGTGGCACCGACAAAATGGTGGTACATGTTGACAAAGGTACCTTCAGTGCCCAGGAAGTTGTCGGGAATACCGACCCAACCCGCCACCACCGCAAAGATAGACAGAATCACCAACGGGAAGGTCATGAAGCCGTTGCTTTCGTGGGCATGTTCGGCCAGCGGCGTACGCGGTTTGCCCAGGAAGGTCATGCTAATTTGGCGCGTGGTGTAAAAAGCGGTCAGGAACGCCGCCAACGCCAGCATCACAAACACGATGATGCCCAGCACGTTGCCATCATGGTTCCAGACATACCAGGCGTCAGCGAAAATTTCGTCCTTGGACCAGAAACCGGCCGTTACCAGCGGCAAACCAGACAACGACATACCGCCAATCAAGAAAGTCCAGAAGGTGATCGGCATTTTATGGCGCAGGCCGCCCATGTAGCGCATATCTTGCGGGTCGGTGTGATGGTCGTGCACATGCTCCGCGCCGTGCTCCATGCCGTGAATCACCGAACCAGACGCCAGGAAGAGCAGCGCCTTGAAAAACGCATGGGTAATCAGGTGGAACGCGGCGGCAATGTAAGCACCAATGCCGATGGCCGCCACCATAAACCCAAGCTGTGAAATCGTAGAATAAGCCAGCACACCCTTCACGTCATTTTGGGCCACAGCAATGGTGGCCGCCATCAACGCGGTAAACGCGCCAATCCCGGCAATCACCCAGCCTGCACCAGAACCTTCGATGGCCACTGAAATGAGGGGGAAGATGCGCACGATGAGGTAGACACCAGCAGAAACCATCGCTGCTGCATGGATGGTGGCGCTGACGGGGGTCGGGCCTTCCATGGCGTCGGGCAGCCAGACGTGCAGCGGCCACTGGGCTGATTTACCCACCGTACCGGTGAAGATGAGCAGAGCCATCACGCCCAACATGCCCACGCCAATTTCCATGGCGGCATGTTCCAAACTGCCCGCGCTCAGCGCCTGGCTAAAATTCAGCGTACCAAAGGTGCGGTAGAAATAAACGATACCGAGCAACATCACCACGTCGGCCACGCGAGTGGTCATAAACGCTTTAACGGCCGCTTGTCGCGGCGGAATGTGCGGAATGTCCCCTGGTTTCAGATGGTAATCACGGGCGTACCAAAAACCAATCAGCGAGTAAGAACAGAAACCCATGATTTCCCAGCCGATGAAGAGCATCAGCAGGTTATCGGACACGACCAGGAGGAGCATCGCCCCGGCAAACAGGCTCATCAAGGCGAAAAAGCGCGAGAACATTGGCTCTTCTTTGCCGTGGTTGGGGGTTCCTTTAACAGTGCCCGGCGGTTTGCCATAGTTGTGGTAACCGACGCTGTAGATGAAGATCATTACCACCGCCAGCGACACCATGAAGAGCATAACGGCCGTTAACGGATCCACCGACACGCCCATTTGCAACCACGTGTTGTTGGCATAATCCCCAATCGGCAGCCAGTCAATGGAGCTGGCAATCTGCACCGGATGCTCCAACAGCTCGTGCGGGTGGGTGATGTCGTCGTTCAGGTAGGTGCCAAACATGTGAAAGGCAATCGTCCAGCTCAGCACCAGCGCCCCGATAACGCCTGCCCAGGCCAAAACCCAGCTCAGCGTACGGTTGTTCCTGGTAAACAGCACAATCAGGAAAAACACCAACAGGGGTCCAGCCGGAATGAGCCAGGTTAAGGTTTGTAACGTTTCTTGTGACATAAGGCGAAACTCTTCCCGTTGTTTCGGTAATCGGTAATCGGTGCTCGGTAATCCGTGCTGACCGATTACCGATTAGGGATTACCGCTCACCGCAATTAGTTCTTCAATAAGTCCAACTCTTCCGCAATCACAGAATCACGACGGCGATAAACGGAGATAATCAAAGCCAGACCAACGGCCGCTTCGGCCGCCGCCACGGTGAGCACAAAAATCGCCCAGGCCCAGCCGGTAGTCGGTGTATCGGCGGCGGGGCTCAACACCGAACCATAGCGCCAGAAGGCAATGAGGTTAATGTTCACTGCGTTCAGCATCAGCTCCACCGACATCAGAATGGCCACCGCATTGCGCCGGACCATCACGCCGTACAGGCCGATAGAAAAGAGCAACGCAGCGACGAGGAGGTACCAGGATAAGGGAATCATGCTTCATCCTCCGCATACTCAGTGGGCCAGGCCACATAAATGGCACCGATCAGCGCAGCCAGCAGCAAAACCGAGGCCACAATAAACGGAACCACGTAAGCCTCAGGGCTGACAAACGCCTTGCCCAGAGCAGTCACGGTATTTTGTAAAACGGTATCTGGTACATCAGGACGGCCGCTAAACGCATCCACCCCCCACCAAAACTGGCCAATCACGGCCGCAAGGAGGGCAAAGGTGGCAACGGCCGTAATCAGCCCCAGCCCACTCTGCGAGTTAAACGCAGCTTCACGCGCCTGCATCATGCGCCGGGTTAACATAATGGCAAAAATAATGAGAATTGAAATTGCCCCAATGTAAACCAACAGCTGCGCCGCCGCCAAAAAGCCCGCGTCTAACAAAATATACAGCCCGGCCACGCCCAAAAATGAGGCCATCATCGCCAGCGCTGCATGGAACAGATTGCGGTTGGTCACCACCACAATGCCTGTCCCCAACGTCAGTAAACTGACCAAAATAAAAATTACTTGCTCAAGCGTCACAAGCTTACTCCTGTGAAAGCAAAAAGATTAATGCGCCGGAACCGGTGCATGCGCATCATGACCGTGATGATCATGACCATGATGATCGTGGGCCGGTTCAACCTCAGTCGCCACGTAGATCGGCGCACCTTCATTTTCGGCCACCGCCAAAACGGGGCTGGTCGTGTTATGCCGCAGCCGCTGCCGCCGCGCCGAACGCCGCAGCACCTCTAAACCGGCAAACCCAATGATAATGTTGCTCACAAAGTGAATGCCAGCCCGGCCTGCCTCGCCAACCTGGGGAATGTAGTCCAGAATCAGGCGATCCAGCAGAGCCACCGTCAACAGAATCATCAGCATGAGCGGCACCATAAACTTCCAGTTGAAGTTCAGCAGCTGATCGATGCGCAGGCGCGGCAGCGTTGCCCGCAGCCACATAAAGACAAAGAAGACCAGCGCACCCTTAAAGATGGTGATAAACAGCCCTAAAAGACGACCCAACTGAAACCCATTGCCCAAAACAATCTCTTCCAGGCCAAAGAAACGATAACCGCCCAGGTAAGCCGTAGAAAACAGGAAGCACATAAACATGATGCCCATGTACTCGGCCGCCATAAAAAGACCAAACACCATGCCGCTGTATTCCGTGTGGAAACCAGCCACAATTTCCGATTCAGCTTCCAACAAGTCAAAAGGAGAACGTCCCGTTTCCGCCAGGGATGAGACAAAGAAGATCAGCGCCGAGATAGGCGCAAAAATAACAAAAGGAATAGCTTGGGCTTCAACCATATCCATCGTCGACATAGAGCTGGCCAGGATGATGGGCACCAGCAGCGAGAGAATCATGGGCACTTCGTAACTTACCAGTTGCGCCACGGCGCGAAACGCACCTAAAAGGGCGTATTTGTTGTTAGAGCCCCACCCCGCCAGCAGCAGCGCCACCACGGAGACCGAGCTAATGGAAAGGACGTAAAAAACACCAACGCCCAGGTTGGTGCCAATGACGCCCGGGGCAAATGGCACAACAGCAAAAAGCAGCGCAGACGTGGCCAACGACAGTACCGGTGCCAGGAAATAGGCGACCTTGTCTGCCCCGGCTGGCACCAGCAGTTCCTTGGTAAGCATCTTGACCACATCGGCAAACATTTGCAGCAAACCGTACTTGCCACCCACCCGATTGGGGCCAATGCGATCCTGCATACGGGCCAATACCTTACGTTCGATTAACCCCACAAAGAAAACGGACAACAGGGGAATCGTGGCCACAATCAAAATGCCCAAGATATCCAGCACGACGCTCACCCAGGGCTCAGTGCCCCAAACGCTGGCCAGGTAATCGCCCGCAGTGAGATCAAAAATACTTGAAATAAACTCGCCAATATTAAAGCTCATGGGTTCTTCCCTTTAAATCCATTCCAAAACGCCTCGACCCCAGGCGTACAACAACCCATCGGCCAGCAACACAATGAAGACCACGGTGGCTCCGATGGCAAACAGGCCTAGTTGGCCATAGGCGGCAGCGATGGGAAACAGGAAAACAGCTTCAATGTCAAAAATGACAAAAACAAGCGCGTAAATGTAATATTGCACTTTGAACTGCACCCAGGCATCCCCTACCGTTTCCACACCACATTCGTACGTTTGCTGCTTAATGGGGTTTGGTTTTTTGGGGCCGAGTAACCAGTTAATGAGGATGGGCGCTACCGCTAAGAGGGGAGCTATAACCACAAATAAGACGATAAATTGCCACTCACTTTGCACGGGTGTTCTTCCTCCACTCGATAAGTGTCCATTCACAAACAGGTAACGTTGTGACAAACCATTTTGTCAGACAACACACGTTACGTTATTCAAGAATGGCCGCTAAGATGGGATGGGATGTCTCCTGCAGCGATCGTTGTTGTGTTGCGGGCGACAAACCGTTTCGCAAGTCTGCATGACAGGGCGAAAAGAAAAATTCAAAAGCGTTCAGCACCACATTTCCACATTTGCCTTTGGTTTGTGGAAAGGCGGCTAATTAAAAACGGCCGTTTTCAACCATGTTAACTGCTCTGCTACAGCCGATAATAAAAACCCAACAGGTGGTCGCCTCACACTTTGTTGGGCGCTGCCTGCGGGTTTTAGGAAAGCTATCTTTTAATGTTCACAAGCTGTTTGTGAAATATATCCCATTTGCCATCCCTGTTATAACACATGCAGATGACAAGGGCAAAGGTAACGGCCGTTTTCCGTCCATTTTCCACAACAACAGTTCCCTTGACAACCCCCTGACTTCGGCTGATCCTGAACGTGGCTGCCACACCGTTTTCCAGGCGGACTGTAAGCCATGCGCCACGGTTGGTTGTTCACCGATGTGAGGGTACGAAATTCTAGCAGAAATAGGAGGTTGGGCAACGATTGGCAGATGAACGAAAGGGTTTTTCAGTAAAAGGAAAAATGTACAAAAAAGCACCAATTGGTTAAATTGGTAATTATCACAAAACCAAACCAAGAGGTGCTCTATTTTGAATATTACCCTAGAAGCCTATGGAAATCAGGT
>JADLAX010000043.1 GCA_020848035.1 Anaerolineae bacterium
AGCGCAAGTCGCTGGCGCGCAGTTCGGTCAACTGGCGGCGAACCCGCCATCGAGGCAGGGGAAAATTGGGGTCTTCGCGCGTGGTGAGAACCAGGTGCATCTGCGGCGGCAGATTTTCTAGTATAAAGGCCATCGCCTGATCAACCTGAGGGGCATCGACGAGGTGGTAATCGTCCAAAACGAGCCCAAACGGCTCGGGCATTGCGGCGATGGTGTTCAGCAGATCAGTCAGGATGGTTTCGGGAGCCGGGGGCTGTGGACTTTGAAGTCGCTCCAAAAGCAGGTCTCCGGTTTTGGCAGCCACCGTCTGCAACGCTGCGATGAAGTAGATGAGAAAGCGGGTAAGGTCGCTGTCCCTTTCATCGAGGGAGAGCCAGGCAAACGGCCGTTCCCCATTAGCAATCCATTCACTGACCAGCGTCGTTTTGCCGAAACCGGCCGGGGCGGAGGGGAGGGTCAGCTTGCCGGCCAGCCCCTGGTTGAGTGCTTTGATGAGATGGGGGCGAGGGACGAGAGACGGCCGTAACCGGGGTACATATAATTTGGTATGCAGTAAGTCTCCAGGCATGAATCCATTATATTGGAAAGATATGGTGCGGCGAGAAACGACTTCTTCTCAAATGCGTTAACGCGCTGCATAGGACAAAACCATTTTTTGAGGCACCCTATGACTCGACTCGCCTATGTGGAACAAGCGGGCTGTTTCCCCTGCCCCAAACTATATTTATACCCTAACCTGGACAAGCTAGAACCAAACAGGATTTTTATCAACAGATTTCGCAGATTTCGCAGATAATCTTTTCAATCTGCGAAATCTTTGATTTTTTTGCTCACTGCACAAGAATTTCACTGGTCAGGTACTAAAAACTGGGTCACTTTACGCATTCTTACTTGCTCCGCGCTCTGCGTTTAGTTTTGGTAGGGGTAAGTTTCTGGCAATACCGTCTCGGTAAAAATGTGATGTATGGCGGCAAACTGCTCAAACGCCACCGAGTGTCCCGCGTTATTAAAAGTGTACAGCTGCTTGCGGGGCGCATCAAGCTGCCCATACCACGCCAAAACCAGATCGCGCCGTGCCCCAAGTTCCATCGCGCCATCCAGAATATAAACGGGTACATCCAACCGGATGACATCCTGCCGGAAATCTATTTCTTGCAGCTGCGGATACATCAAGGTAAACAAGTCGATGAGCCCGCGCAGTGCGTTCACCTTTTCCACCAATGTGTATTCACTGCCCATAATTCCCCAGGGACCCAGGTTAGCGGCCGTTCCCCGGTCGATATACGCTTGCGGCGGCATGTAGGGCTGTCCCAGCTGCTCGTAATAGCTCATGACCACGGCGTTAGGGTAGGGGGTATCGGCGTAGGGCGGTTCACCAAAGGCCAGCATTTGCTCGGCCAGGGACGTGTTACCAGTGCGTTCCGCCAGGGCCAGGATGTCGTGGAAGAGCAGGCGATCCGTTTCCCGTTGACTGACCATCTGACCGCTGCCAATCCAGGCGTAATACAGATCTGGACGCTGCTGCACGGCCAATACCCCCAGGGTGGTGCCCCAGGATTCACCCATCAGGTAGATTTTTGGCTCGTCAAAGCGCTGGCGGAGGTATTCGGTCAGCGCGATGGTATCAGCGACTGCCTGCTCCAGCGTTACCGAACTCGTAGGGTAGAGCGCCGGGTAGGATTTGCCGGTGCCGCGCTGGTCCCAGCCCACGACGACAAAATCCTGAGTTAAGTCTTCGAAAAGCACCCGTGTATAGGGCAAATCACTCTGACCCGGTCCGCCGCTGAGATAAAGCAGTACAGGTAGGTCCGCACGGTGCGCCCGGATCATGATCGTTTGTTCCTGGCCGCCCAGGGAAACGGCCGTTAATTCAGCAATGCTTCCCGGTACCGGCTGGCCGGTCTCATCCAGGATAGGCGGCGTTTGAGCCGGAATCCCATTCCAAACAGCCAGGGCGATAACCAGCAGCGTCAAAAGAAACAGCGGGGCCAACCGTACAACGGTGTAAACCGGACTGCCGGCACCGGCTGAACCGTTCCGCGTCAGCCAGGCACCGATACCGGCGCCAAGCATCAGCGGCAGCAGCACTACCAAACCATGAAAGCCCCGACCCACCAATAAGGCCAGGAGGCCATATGCATTGTCTAACCGAATAGCGCCAATTGTCGGCACCGCGCCGACTGGCCTGACGATTTCAAACAGAGCAATGTACGCCAGCGGCGCCAGCAGCATGGCCCAGGGGGAACGCAGGGTGAAGCCAGCCACCAGTCCGGCTGCCAGGCTGGCGGCCATTGCTAGCCAAACCTGGGTCACTGTGATGGGACCGTACGGCAAAAGCAGCGCCGTCAGCAATCCCACCAGTGAAGCGCTGGCCGCGGCAACGGCCATTTGCATCAATCGGTTGTTGGATAAAGTTGGGGCTTGCGCCCCTTCGCGATTAAAAATTTGACGAATGGTGCTCATGAGAAAAACCTCCTTTTATGTATTCCTTTCCAACGCTGCTCCAAGACCGACTCCGATAGAGACACCGATGGCCATCCCAAGGGCTATATTGTCGGCCATGAGACCAAAAATGATGCCAAAGCCTAGGCCGGTAGCGAGACCGAGACCCATGGCCCGATCCGGCAGCAGTTGTTTCTTGTTATTTTTGTTATTTTTGTTATTCACCTCAATTCTCCAGTTGAAAAGTTGGGCATTCTCGTCCTGCGCCATGCCCTGATAAGATCGAAATCGTGGGAATTACTCAGCCGTATTCCCATAAATGGATACGACTCCCGGGCTTTGGTCTGCCGTTAGAACCGCCTGGTAAGTGCCTGGCAATAGCGTAAACTCCCGCAACCCGCCATCACGATCGGCCCGATACACTTCGCCATGAAGCAGCAGAAAGCTGTAGTCATTCGGCCCAATGAGGCGTAGATCAAAGTAATCGGTGTTGATGTCCTGCACCGAAAAAAACAGGTCCAATCGGCCGTTTTCTGTCACGGAAAAAGTGGCCAACACCTCGTTTTGGTGCGCCCGGGCTGTCAGGTCTACCTGGGCCACCAGCGCCAGGTTGGACGGCGGGCTGAGACGGGGTATGCCGTTTTGCGTCGCGGCCGTGTTGATGCCCAACGTGCTCAGGAACACGACCGCAGTGACGGCCAGCATCGTGAATGCTGCCGGACCGGTTCTCTGCATTTCTTCAAGCTGCCTGAATTGGGCCAACCCCTTGGACTTGGTCATAAACAACACCCAGCCGAGGACATAAAGGATGGTGGCAACGGCCGTCACCAGCAGGGGCGGCAGCGCGCTGGCGCGCAAAAAATGGGTTACATCGTCGTTGACCGGTGCATTGCCCCACAGATCCAGCAGGGGAATGACCATCCAGGCCAGCAGCGTATTAACCACGCCCATGGACGCTACCAGCTTGAATAGTTCCAGATTAAAGCGGGCTTTTCGCGGCACCAGGCTCATAAAGATAGCCCAGACCAGCAGGGGCAGCGCGACTCCGGCAGCACTTTGCAGCGCTTGCTGCGCGGCGGACAGCTCGCCCAACAGCTGGACGTGGGCACTCAAATCCCAAAACGTGGTGCTGAAAGCGGTAAGGGTCTGGCCAAAAGCCAGGCCAACCAGCGTGTGGCCGCTTTCGTGCAGGAAGGTATAAACCGAGAAGACGCACAAAACGGTCAGCCCCAGTAAACCCGTGAATTTAAGATAGGGGGTCCTTGGCTGAACGGCCGTTTCTTTAAGACTACTTGTTGACATGTTGATTCTCCTGTTGTGTATCCTGTGGCTGGCGCTGTAAGGAAATCAGGTCCAGCCCTAAATCTCGTAGTTGATTCAATAGACCGTACAGAGCGGCCTGGTCTACGACCGGACCGGTGAGTATCGTCTGGCCAGATGGGGTTAGCGAGAGGGTTAACCCCTCAAACCGGTGTAGCCAGCGGGCATCCAAATGTCCCTGTACACAAATCTGGTAAATTTGTTTTTCCATCCATAACACTCCTACTGCGGCTGCTCAAACAGCCGCTTTTGCCACACCTTCATTTGAAGGTCAATAGCAGTATCCAAAGAGCGAAGGGCACAGATTGTTCACGAAGAGACGGAAGATGGCCCTGTGCCCCGCTGGCTGATTCAACCGTTATCGAATCGAGTTAAGAAACGCCTGGACGGCTGCCTCATCCCAGTGGTGGCTCAGCTCGCGCAGGATGAGCAAGGTCGGCCCCGCTTTGCCCTGAAAGACGGCCGTTGCCTGGCGCATCATCTCATCTTCCCCACCCATCCCCTCACTGATGGTGACGAGCACCTCTTGACCACGTAGGGTGAACGACCATTTTTCCACCACCTCAAGCTCTCTCTCTTCGTCCTGATAGCCGGGCACCATCTCGTCAAGTGCCTCCTGCAGCGCCGTGCCGTCCGCCTCTGACTCCGACTGCACCAGATACAGGTGCCCCGCCTCATCGTCATGATAAGCTACCACCGTGTAGCCCAGGGCGTGCAGCCCAAATTCCGGCTCATAACCGGGCGGCAGTGTAAAATCGGCGATTTTTTCGGCCGTTTTAGCCACAATCCGCGCCGGGTCGGTCCCCATGCCGGAGTAGCGACAGCCGGTCAACAGCAATAGTGCCGCACCCAGTGTGAGGACAAATCTGCCAAATTGCTTCATTATTCCCGTACCTCCATCCTGTAATTTGTTTTCAATCATGGAATCAGTCTACTGCGGGCCAGGCAGCGTGTCGCCTACCCAGAGATAGGGTTGGGGGTGGGTTTCACTGGGTACAGGATAGGGAACGGACGGTTGGAAAAGGAAGGTGTGGGTTTAACCAGTTAGGCCTAACTCGTGTGCTTTGATGATAGCCTGGGCGCGATTAGCCACGCCGAGTTTTTGTAGGATATTATGCACATGCCATTTAGCCGTGCCCACGGCAATAACCAGCTCTGCGGCAATTTCCGGATTGGAACGGCCGTCTAGCAACATACCAAGTATCCGGAGTTCCTGCTCGGTGAGAAGGTCGGGCAAGTAAAAGGTTGGTTGAGGTATTGCCTTAGTCGGTGTTGCCCGCTGCAAAACTGCGGCAACCAACTCTGGGGCAACAGCTTGGGAGGCTTGCAGAAGCTGCCCGGTGGGCCAACCCACGTAAGGCAAAAAAAGGGTCATGTAACCCTCGGGAGCAGCCAGTCGCAGGGCGCGGGCAAAGATGTCCAGGGCGTGTGACCATTGACCTTCCGCCTGCGCCAACAACGCCTGGCTAACGGCAATGCCTAGCTGCCGCCGCACGCACCCTTCTTGCTGCTCCAGCGTTTCAAGTTCTGTAAGTTGGCGGCTGGCTTTACTCAGTTCACCAGTGGCCAGCCAGTAGCGCGCCTGCAAATGGGCCAGAATACGCCGGGTCTTCGGCAGATCGGGTAGGGAGTTGGTTGCCAATTCTTCAAGCAGCAGGCGCACCTGGTTTGTGTTGCCCATCAGCAAATGGAGTTCGGCCGTCACAACGGCCGTTTTGTAGACCACAATCTGCACATTATGCCGCCGCGCCGTCTGGCCCGTTTCCGCCAGGAGGGCCAGAGCTTCGTCAGAAGAACCCTTGTGGAAGGCAATTCTGGCCAGCACAATTTCGCTGTCACCGCCCAAAATTACATTAGAGAAAAGGCGCTCGCTCAACACGATGCTCTGGCGAGCAAAGTGTTCCGCTTCCTCAAACTTGCCCCGTTCATAGCAGATGGCCGCCAGTGGGCTGTACACGATGCCCAAAACAGGTAGGGGCTGGCTACGCCTGTCAACATATCTGACCAGAGCCGTCCGGCAAAGGTCCTCCGCCCGGCGGAGGTGGCCCATTTCCAGCAGGTTAAACGCCCAATTGGCCAGAGCGCCTAACGCAACAAATGCATGGTCCATCTGCTGACCTAAGGTGTAGGTCTGCTGAAATACCTGGCTAGAGGTAACCAGGTCCGTGTTCCAGGCATAATCCGAACCCAGCGCCACCAGGGCAATGGCTCTGAAAAACTGGTCTGATTCAGCCAGCTGATGCAGCGCAGCCTGGGCCAGATCGGCACAATCTGCTGCCCCCCCGATCATGGCCAGCCAGGCCCGAATCGCCAGCAACCGGCCTGAGCCAGGCCTTTCACTGTGTTGGACAGAACGTTCTGTGGCCTGCTGCACAAAAAGGCGTGCATTCTCTGTCTGCCCGGTTAGCAGCAGACAGGTGGCTTTGTAGGCGGTGAGATCTGGACTGGCGCTCACTTGTTCTGCGGGCAATGCTTCCAGCCAACTAAGCAGCGTCTGCAGTTCCCCATTTTTTAACCATTCAGTGGCTTGCTCGCTGATAAGCTGCGCTGCCTGCGTCATGTCAGGTACAACCAGCCAGTGGGGGATGGCCTGCGCCAGCAAGCCCTGCTCGGTAAACCATACGGCGGCGCGGCACCGCACTTGCCGCTCGGCCGCAGGATCTAACCCGGCACGCAAGACGTCAGCAAAGAGATGGTGAAAACGATACCAGCCGCGCTGGTCATCCAGGGGAACGAGGAACAAGTTGTCGCGATCCAGGTGATGGAGGATTTCGACCGCACTGGTCCCGGTAACAGCCTGGCACAACTCGGCGTTAAACTGCGGCAGAACGGCCGTCTGCCGTAAAAAATCCTGCATCTCCAACGTTTGAAACTTGAGAACCTCGTCCATCAAGTAGTCGATAACGTAACGATGGCTGCCGCTAAAACCTATCAGGAAGTCACGACGGTTGGGTAAATTTTGCAAGGCCAGGGCAGCCAGGTATAAACCGGCAGCCCAGCCTTCCGTGCGGGTCTCTAAATCGGTAATTTCATCTGGCTCCAGGGCCACATGGCTGATCTGGCCGAAAAACTGGCGAGTCTCGTCCGCCGTAAAACGCAAATCGCGAGCGCGGATCTCACAGAGCTGGCCGCGCACGCGCAGTCGCGCCAAAGCAAACGGCGGATCGATGCGGGTTGTCAGGGCCAGATGAATCTGCGGCGGCTGGTGATCCAGGAAATATTCAACGGCTTCGTGAACTTGGGGATTATTGATAACGTGATAATCATCGAGGAACACCACCGCCGGTTCGGTCAGCTCCGTCAGGTCGTTGATGAGCTGGTCGAAAATGATCGGGGTTGGCGGCAGCTGGGGCAACCCTAGCAAACTCTGGGCGCTTTGGCCAATGGTCGTATCCAATTGTTGGCAGGCGGCCAAAAAGTAGCTCATAAACCGCACCGGATCGTTATCTGCGGTATCCAGGGAAAGCCAGGTAGTGGAAACGGCCGTTTCTGCCAGATTTACAACCCACTCCGCCATCAATGTCGTTTTGCCGTAGCCAGCTGGCGCGGAAACAAGGATGACTTTTTGCTGTTCCTTCAAAGCAGTTTGCAGGCGCGCCATTAATCTAGGTCGGGAAACACCTTTGTCCCGCCAGGCTGGTTTGTGGAACTTGGTTAGAAGATGACGCTCTTTCATCAGCTGGCCTCTCTGCACCTAGCATGCCTAGCTGACTATAGCGTTTTTGTAAGTGGCGAGCCACATTAATTGAGGCAGCATAACAGGCAGGCAAACGGCCGTTTCGTCCCCAAACAGCCCAGAGGAGACCGATTTCCCCCGTGGCCCCGGACCGCTTACCAGAGTGCCACGTGGTCTTCCGCCCACCCCACCAGGTCAGCCACCGGCACAACTTCCCCTTCAGTTGTGGTGATGTACCCACTGTAACGGCCAAACAACTGATGAACCTCTGAGCGCACCAGCCAGACGTTGCTGGCCGCCACCCGCTCCAGAAACGGGGCGAAAGTCAGGTCGATCTGCCCATTTGGGTCGGTGATGCGCCAGGGGCGCATGAAGTTTTGCTTGTCATACTGCCAGGTCAGTTCGGTGGAAACCTTGTGCAAACGGCCGTCCAGGCAAACCCCGTTTTCCGTGCTGCCGGTGTTGTCCGTCCACTGCCCGCCCAGATTCAGTCCAAGAAGACGGCCGTTTTGTCGGCCCGAAGCGCTGCCCCAGTTCCAGCGGCAGTGGCGCGGCCAGATGCCCCGGCCGAAATCCAGGCAGGCAAAGCTCTGTGTGCCAGAAAAAATAGTGCGCTGATCCCCAATGGTAACAATTCCTTCAGATGGGAGACAGTTCTGTTTACTGGTGAACTGGAAAGTGCGCTCGTTCCAGGGCACCACCACGTTCAGGGTTTCGTGCTCCGGGGGTGTGGTAATGGTGAACTGCGCGGTTAACAGCCGTCCTTCAAAATCCGCCACTTCCACCGCCAGGTTGACGCCGCCTTTTGTTTGCTGCATCGCCACCCGCATGCCGCTGCCGCTGTAAATTGCGTCGGCCACCACGACATCGGCCAGTTTACAGCCCAGTCCGAAGGGCAGCAGCCGGGTCACTTCGCTGAACTGACCAGTGACAAAGTCGGCATAGTAGATAAAAACCAGCCCGGCATAATCCAGATGGCTGATGGTGGCCGAAAAGAGGTGGCTTTCAGTGGTCATCGCCCAATAATTCCACTGTTTTTTGCGCGGCCAACGGCCTTTCAAGTTACAGTGATGCAGGGGCTGGCGCGACCAACCAACGGCCGTGGGGTTGAGACGGCCGTTTGGCAGGCATAAATCGATGGGAGAGGTTAATTCTCTTTCTTTGTTCATAGTCTACTCTTTTGAATGCCTCATACCTGATTCCTGCTAATTTGGATCAATGGACGACCCAAAGGGTTTGCCTCATGATGCTTAATATTGTGCATCTGGGGTGACAAACTTGTTTCTAATAGAACCCAAGCCCACAGCCCAGCGAAAAATTACCTTGTATAAATCACGGAGACAGATAACTTACCTCCATGATAGTGATCCATGTAAAGCAGGCAGATCGCCACTTTATGGCGAGATTCTTACTTCTGAATCATCGGCAGGTAGACAAACCTGCCTACAAATAAAGACAGAGCCGCCCGGTTGTTCAGGTTTTCAAGTTCGCTATCGCTAGAATCGATTGCCACTTCGGCCGTTAAAGTTGTTAATTTGGGCGCTGAAGCATCCACCTTCAGCGTTAAGCTGATAGTAAACGGTGCAGATTCTCCTGGCAAATCGTCTAAATTCCAGCGCAAGTCTGGTGTTATGCTCGTGGGTGACGGACTTGCACTGACATACTTTAAGTGCGCCGGAAGCGTGATCACTAGCTCTGCCCCATCCCCGGTTACCGGACTCTGGTTGCCATAAGTTATCACGTACTCGACCTGCTCGTTAGGGAGGGCCGAAGTTGCCCCGGCCGTATCGAGCCACAGGTCGGGATGCGCCGATCCCAGAGAAATATCATCCAGCTGCAAATAATAAGGCATCGCCACGGGCAGCTTGTTTGTGCGCCAGGTCAGGGTAATCGTTTGGTTTTGCCACGGCGAAATATCGACAACCGCGTGTTGCCATGCCTGGTCGTTTGCATACGCTTCAAACGCAACCGTTTGTTCTGAACCATTATCAACAATGACCTGAAAACCAGAGTGAGCCAACAAACTGCCCCCACGTGCCTTGTAGTTGAAAGAGAGATAAGGGTTCTGCAGTGTAGTGGGCACGGCGACCGTTTGTGACAGTGTGGAATCCCCTATCTGAAAAGTCGCAACATCGTGATAAAGACCCAGGCCTGTACCACTGCTTTGGTAAACAACGGAATGAAGCCGCCCATCACTCGCCACTGCTGCCGTGCCAAATTTATACTCATTCATATACATACGAAATGGTATAGACCAACCGCCTTCAGCGGTGAACGCGCCAAAGTAGTAATCAAAAAAAGATGTGTCTGGATCTTGCACCAGATAAATCAAGTAAGCATGGCCCAGATTGGCCTTAACGAACTTAGCGGCACGGGCATATCGTTCTTCCGAGGAAATTTTTTCTATGGGTCCCCACTGGCCACTGCTGGTGCGGTAGGCATGGTATAGTCCCCAGCTGGCGCCTCCTGTGCCCTGAGGATTCACTGTCCACACCACATGCAGTCCATTGGTATCTGTTGCAAACGCCTGGGCTGCGAAGTGCTGGGTGCGCTGCTCGGAAATCAGGTAAGGTGTAGACCAGTTCCCCGCGACTGAGCGCCTCGTATGGTATAGTGACCGATCGCTATCATCCCATGAAATGAAATGTACCTCCCCATTAGGCGCTACGATTGCCTCGGCAGAATTTACACCGAAGATGAGCGGGATGTTTTGGGCACTACTCCAAGGACCGGTTACGCCTTTCTGCCAATAGAATGCGCTCGTCAGATACGACCAGGGCCACCATGTGAGATGCAACTTGTTGGCATTATCTGTATTGAAGGTGATATGTCCCTGACTTAACCCTGTAGCCACCGTTTCGATGGGGGACCAATTGCCGGTGACCAGGTCACGAGAGCGCACGTAGATTGAATTTGTGCCGCCGGTTGTAGCCGTTTTTGCAAAAGCCAGCGATAAGGTATTGCCGTGATAGAGCGCAACTGCGGCAGATGTGGTGTTAGCTAAACCAGCGGTGCTTATTACGGCTGGCGCTGGCCAAGACCCGCTTTCAGAACGCCACGTATAATAAACCTCACCGTTCTCTTCCCAGATGACATGAATGCTCTTATCGGCTGCAATTTGAATTTGCTCATTTGAGGTATTGGTTGTGGTATTAGCGGAGATGCGAACAGGGGTGGACCATGTCGTGCTGTTCAACTGGTAGGCATGATAAATATCCCCGGTACTATTATGGTGCCAAACAACATGCACCAACTGGTTAGGAGCAATAGCCATTTGGGGCGTGGTGTCGATTGAATTGCCACCAAAAAGCTGCGCCTTGGGCGTGTAGTAGACAGGGGCCGGGGTCACCTTGTTGCCCATTCCGGCACTATAAATGCCGCTATGACTGGAAGTGGATACCTCTGGAGGAATGTAGTACGTTCCACCTGTTTGCCAATGAGCGCTTAAAGAATTCGGGGTTGCCTCAAAACCCCCGTCCTGAATAACCGTATCCAGCGGTGGTAAAACCACATCAAATTGATTTTCTGTCACGGCATTGGTAAACGTTCCTGCTGGTATGCTGCCATAACCGGCTTTCGACAACTGCACATCATAGTTGGTAGCTGATTGACCAACGTAAGCAGCATAACTGCCGTCTGGCAACGAGCTTCCGCCTAAAAACAGACCCGGCGTGGTGGCGATAGTAGCCGACTGGATAGGATTACCTACATTATCAGTCACCTGACCATTGACACTCCAGGTATACAAGGTAAGGGGGTTAGGGGCCATCTGCCAAAACGTGACATTGTGAGCTTTATCCCGGGCGCGAACCCTGAAAGTGTAACTTTCCCCGCCCTGCCCAGTAAACGTGGCGCTAGTAAGAGGAGTGAAACTCTGCCATGCTACCCAACTCGTTGTGCCTGCGGGTTGATACTGCACATCATAGCTACCCATGCCCGCGTTGCCCGAATCGCTGCCAGACCATGCAATGGTTGGCGAGCCCGTCTGAAGTGGTGCAATCGGCGAGAAGGCAACAGTTGGGGCCAAATTGTCTCCGGTTTGCCAGCCAGGCTCCCAGTCTAAACTACTGGTACTTAATCTGAAGGCGTTGCCAGCCAGGGAGCGTGCTTCCAGAAATGCCGTGGTCCAATACCAATTCCCCTGATATTGAATAAAAGAAATAAACGTATAGGTAATGTAATTCCCATCTGGTGACCAGCCGGCAGCCCAGGCATCTGTCTGTCCAAAGGGATTATAGACCTGTGTCTGAGCACTGCCGTCGCTGTTCATGCGCCATAGATCTTGGAACCCATCATTGTCGTTATCGGCGTCATAGGCGATTAATTGGCCATCTGGCGACCATTGGGGCCGGAAGCTGTACGGTTGGCTGGAGAGCTGCGTCTGCCCTGTACCATCAGCATTCATGACGTAGATGCGATAACTACCGGTGCGACGGGAGGAAAAGGCAATTTTGGTGCCGTCAGGCGACCAGGTAGGCATGCCATCAAAATCTGCTGAGGTTGTTAACTGCTTCTGGTTACTGCCATCGGCATTCATCACGTAGATGTCGGCATTTCCGTTCCGATAAGCCTCAAAAACGATTTTGCTGCCGTCAGGTGACCAGGATGGATTGCCATCACTGGTGGTGTTGGCTGTTAGCATTGTTTTAGTTGAGCCATCAGCGTTGGCGGTATAAATTTCGTAATCTCCCCCGCTGTTTGAGGCATAAACAAGTTTCGTGTTGCCTCGGTTGAGGTGCGGCTGAATTTCAGAGCTGTTGCTGGCAGCAACGGCCGTTTGTCCGCTGCCGTCATCATTTCCCACATATATGTCCCAGTTACTGTTGCGATAGGATTGGAAGGCGACCTTGCTCCAGGAAAGGATTGTTGGAGCAGACACTCTGTTGGATGTGTTTGCCGTATCCCATCCTGTCTGATGAGGCATCGTTTCCAGGTTAAAACGTTGTCTATCTCCCCCTTCAGTCGAGGACTGTGCATAAGAAGTAATAGGAATAATGAGCAAAAAAACAGAGAAAAGAATAAAACGCACGAGGCTAAATTTGGGAAAAGTTAACATGTTACCCCCTACCGGTTTAAAACTCACAAAACGAAACGCAAGAATAGAGACGGGACGTAATCTCTCAGTTTGAGATATTAACGCCTTTCCAAAAAAATTTCCCCGGTAGAGAAACATAGATTTCGGGTGCTTTTTGTCACCTGGAATTGTTGTGTAGAGTTCTGTTACTTATGCGATCAATTGCCCCAATACAATGTTTGATCATCTGCTGTAAAGCTGGATAGAAAACCGCTGCTGTAGGATTCACTGAATAGTGAAAATGGCTCCAGAGAATAGCCTTCAAAATCCGGTAAATAATGCGAATGGCCTACAGAAACGGCCGTTTCGCCAACGTAAAATCCTACAATCACCTTTCTCTAACTTGACCCCAAAGTATGTCTTAAAAGTTACTATTCGACATGTATAAGGCATATATGGGCATGTTTAAACCAAAAAATCTTGCTCCCAATATTTGAATCTGCGCTTCCATTCTCATTATTTAGCGAACGATTCTCACTATTTACCGATGATTCTCATTATTTAATGGATCCTACACCTATAGAGTGAGGCTGGAACGCTACAGTTGTTTTAACTTGATAGCAAAGTGGCACAAAACCGAGCAGCACCCTCTCATTGTTCCCCATGATGGCCTACGGCCATGAGCCTTGTGAAGATTTATTAACCAGGGTTGAGATAAGGTCGATTGTAGACAGATGTTTACAACCGGCCTTTTTCCTTGCCCCTATTCACACAATGGAGGTTTGCTCAAAATGACTAAAGTTTTTCTCTACACAGATGGTTCCTGTAAGGGGAATCCCGGGCCTGGCGGATACGCGGCCATTTTACAGAGCGGCACGCATGAAAAGACGCTCACCGGCAGCGAGGCACATGCCACCAATAATCGGATGGAGCTGCAAGCAGTAATTGCTGGGTTAGCTGCCCTCAAACGTCGCTGCCAGGTCACGGTGACTACAGACAGCCGATATGTGGCCACCATTCTGAATGGCGGCAACGCCAGGGCCAATCATGACCTGGTACAGCGGGTGCGCGAACTGGCTGCCGGGCATCACGTGTGCGTGCAGCATGTTGCCGGGCACAGCGGCCATGCCATGAATGAGCGCTGTAATACCTTAGCCCAGGCAGCCGCACGGCAGCTGGCATAATCGCACAATCAAATAATCAGGAACATAGAGGCCGTTATCTGAAACCAGGTAACGGCCGTTTTTCATTTAACAATTCAGTCGAAAAAGGAGTGAATCATGATTTCCCAATTTCTGTTCAACGCGGTTTCTCGTTTGATCTTGAGTCCATTGGCACGTGGTTACAGAGAACACCATGGTCCTTGTGAAGACGCCCATGCCGCCACTCTAGGGCCGCTGCATCTGGAACTTAACCGGTGTTTTGTGCTGGACCATGAGGATGCCATTATCAGCATTTGTGTTCCTACACACTGGGGCACGCTGCACCTGGGTTATGTGATTTGCCTGGGTACAGATGAGATTCGCCAGCCCGGCTTTTACGGTCACTGGTAGAAGCATCTGCCCACTGTAACTTATAGCCTGGCTTGCCCACTGGCTCATAACAAAAATTTCCCCTTCTAATAACTTTCTGTAGAGCGACGCATCGGCGTCCTTTCCTTTTACCAATCTATTCAATCCCAAATCAAACAGGAGAAAGATGATGACCGTTTTACGTTTTGATGACAACCGTGGTGGCTTGGCCTATCCCTTCCTGCCCGAAGCGCTACAATGGCAAATTGCCTCCCGTCCTTTCAGCAACGAAGCAGAACTTAACAAAATTTTCCAGGCAGCCGAACCGACGCTGCGCTGGGTTAAAGATGACAAGGTTCTAGATCTGCTTGTGCCAGAAATGGGCACCGACACCTTCCTGACCCATGCTGGCCTACGGCTCTCGATGCAAAAGGGCGGTTACGTGCTTTCCAAACGCCTTTCGCGCGTGATGCGGCCGTTTCGCTACTGGGGGTTCTTCAATGAAGATGAGATCATCATCGACTACAACGAGCTGCTCGACGGCCGTTTGTGGGACGGCAGTGGCCAGGTCAGCCGAGGCTTCATTCAGCGGCTGGCCGACAGCCTGGACCTCCACGAACGTCACCGCCGCGAACTGCTGCACACCAACCGCTTTGAGGTAACGACCTTGCACGCCGGTGGACAAGACAAGGGGCACGTGCTGGTGGTCGACGACCTTGCCGTGGACTTCATGTTCCCGGTTGGCAGCGCCAAGCAGGAGCTGGCATTGGTAGACGGCCGTGTTTTTATCGGCCTACATCCCATTCACAGCGAAGATCAGATGTGCCTGGACATCCAGAGCATTATCAACCTGCACCCCTTCTTCCAGCCGGAGCATCTGCTGGCCTGGGCGGGTATGGAAAGCGCTTTGTTTCTGGAAGGAATTCGCAGCGGCCGTTTGCAGGCGGTATTAAACCGGCTCTACGATGCGGAATCGGTAGCCGATCTGGATTCCCTGACGGATTGGCACGTCGGTGAGTACATCGCCAGCGGCGGCAGCCTCATGTGGTTTGCCGGGATGGTCAAAGCGGTAGCCAAACAGCATCTCAAACGGCTGGGCAGCCGGGCCAGCAAGCTGCGCTGTCCGGCACCAGGTGGCCGATACTATCTCTTCCCGGCGGCCGTGGGCAACCGTCAGGTCCCGGAAGGTCACATCGAACTGGACCCGGCTTGTGCCACTGCCTGGGTGAACGACACAGATTGGCTGACCACCATTGTGGATGTCCTGGGCGGCTGCGACGGGGATGATGCTGTTTGGGTCTTTCCCTTTACCGACTTAAGTGACAACCATGAGAAGAAGCTGCTCATCTGGCGCAGCCCCAATCAGCTGGGTGAATATGTCCTGCTGCGGCCGACGGCTAACAGTCACGCCATTGCCTGGGAAGTGGGCGAATCTGTCGTTGGGGGTCAGGTAAGCTATCCGAGAATGAAAAGTTGCCTGCTCCCACCCCGCATTGATAACTGCACTTATCAGTACGGCGAACTGTCGGAAGCAGGCAATAACCATAGAACATATGTATCATACTCGGTAACAGCCATGTCGGCAACCATCTCCCAGGCGGCGGCCAATCAGGGTGTGTTGGGTGGCTTTTGCAATATGGCCATGCTGTGCAAGGCGATTTACGGCCGTTTACCGGATCAGCTCCCGGCCACCCTGGAAGCGGTCATCGACGGCTCGGTGAAATCCGGTCTGGATTTGACGCCCGTCAAGGAGTGGAACCAGATGGCCGTCAGTCGCATGGTCAACCACGGTGTGGCTAACCCCAACCGGG
The DNA here is from genome assembly GCA_020848035.1 of Anaerolineae bacterium. GTDB lineage: Bacteria > Chloroflexota > Anaerolineae > Promineifilales > Promineifilaceae > Leptofilum. The sequence continues at coordinate 15,775 of JADLAX010000043.1, forward strand.
CCGTGCCCCAGGCACTGCTGGATCGGCTGCCCAGTTGGATGCGCGACCAGGCGGCCGTTGCCCTGGCCAACAATCCCACAATGCACTGGCTAGACTCGCTCGCGGCGGCGTTGGAGAACCACCAGGCCCAATACCTGGCTGATGTGGAAGCCCTGGCCTCAGAGGCATGCCCACCCGTGACGCTGTTTGATCACGGCAGCAACTGGCTGCACCTCGGTAAGGAGCTGCGTCAGGCGTACAGCCGCGTCATCCGCCACACCTTACCGGCGGACAAGCAGTTTGAAGCTGAAACTGTCTTAGCGGCAGACGCCAGCTTTGGAGCAGCCCGTGTTGCCAGTGAAACGTACCTCAACCAATGGCCTGTTGAAAAACGGCCGTTGGTGTTATTAGGTGCCGCAGCCTACCTGTATGCCCAGGGGCCACACGCAGGCGAACCAGTGCGTGATGCGCTCATCTGGCAGTTGGGTGCCCGTCGGCCAGGCGATGGCAGCGGTCGGGATCCGGGTATGGCTCAGGCCATGGTTCAGGCGCTGCGTCAAATTGGCTTGCTGGGTGAACCCGTCTGGACAACCGTCGGCGCAGTGCTGCATTACAAGGATGAACCGGATCAACGGGCCGCTGGCGTGCCGGTGCGCCTTAACGGAGTCTGGCTAAATCTACTGAACGCAACCGCAGAACGGCCGTATACCCGCATGGCAGACGTCCCTCCGGCGGAGCGTAGTCAGGCCAAGGCACGAATTGCGGATTACGTGCAGGACCGGTTCCGCGGCATGATGCTGACCACGGAAGTGACCGATGACAACCGGGTGGTGACCCGCACCCCACACGGCAACCTGTTTGGCTATGTGCAACGTGACCACGAGCTGGCCGCTGTTCGCTACGACCAGTGGCGTATCGCCTGGGCGCACGCCATTGATGGCAACGTACTGGCGGTATTGGAACCGGTCGCTTAGCTTTTTCGTTTCTATCTCCCAGGACGGTAGCTGGCCTGACCGGCTGGCTGCCGTCTATTCTTTTCTCCTAACGGACTGTCACCTCGTTTAAAGAAACCTGCTGGTGGGGCTAGATGCAGGCGCTATCGCGCCGGATGGAATGAAATTTTTCAAGGTCAGGACCCCTGATGAAACCAGTATGACTGGTTTTGTGTCGAGACGGCCGTCTCGGCTTGCTTCCCATACGGGATAAATCGGCGAAGGCACAACTTGTTGTTTCAAGCAATGCCGAGGTGCCGGGCTGACCATTGTCGCTGCGTGAAGGGGTTGAAGGGCAGCGGCGTTTTTCTCACGGGTACACACCGGCGTTAACACGCCAGTTGGTGTGACTTTTTATCCATCCCTACTCACATTTAAGGAGAATAGATCATGTATCAACAATTAACCCTCGTTGGCAATTTGGGCAATGACCCGGAAATGCGCTATATGCCCGATGGGCAGGCGGTGACCAACTTTTCCCTGGCGTGTAACCGGCGTTGGAACGACCGCGCCACGGGTCAGCCGCAGGAAGAGGTGACTTGGTTCCGCGTTTCGGTCTGGGGCGGCCAGGCGGAAGCGGTAAACCAATATCTGCGAAAAGGGCGACAGGTGCTGGTGCAGGGTCGGCTGCGCCCCGATCCCAAGACAGGCAGTCCTAGCTTGTGGACACGAAGCGATGGCTCCGTAGGTGCCTCGTTTGAAGTTGTGGCCAGTCAGGTGCAGTTCCTGGGCAGCAGCAATGGCAATGGCAATGGTAACGGCAACAGTAATGATGGGGGCAATAGCCACACCATCCATACCACGCAGCCTGAATACGAAGCAGACGATATTCCGTTTTAAGACGGCCTTTGTTGTTTACGATATCTATGAAGAGCAGGCACCCGATGGGTGTCTGCTCTTTTTTTGGGAGGAATGTCATGGTTGAAAGTGTCTTGATTCTGCTTTTGTTGCTGGGGCTTGTCTGGTGGCTCAACCCGTGGTCTCTCTCCAGCGTGAAACGCCGGCAACCGTTGAGTAGAAAGTCGTACTGGCAGGACGGCCGCGGCTACTAAACTTGTATATGGGCATCGGATGGACAGTGGCACCGTCTATCCGAGCTCACTTTTTCACAATCATAGAACACACAAAGTATGGCTTACTGCTGTCCAAATTGGCCTGCGTGCGGCGCGTATTTCCCACCCAACCCGCCCAATTGGACGCCAGGGCGTCCAACCTGAAGGCTCAAAAGCCTTCAGTCACCATGCCCCCCCCCCGCCCTTTTTTGCGGCTCTGCAAGTCGATCAGGGTTAAAAAGATTATGATCCTATTTGATTTATGATCACGCCTAAAAAACGCTCTAAATTGAACAACAAGCGAGGATCATAATCTTTTGGCCGACCGTGATCATAATCTTTTTCTTTCTGGCAAAAGCTTGACGCTGCGGTCACTGCCCATATAATTCTCCGCAGAGCGATGTTTATCATCAGACAGATTTTTCCCCATAACTTACAGAAACGCCGTCAAGATTTAGAAGATGCAAACAGCTGGCTTGCCAAAGCTGAAACTTTGCCCAAGCTCGTCCTTATCTTTTTGCTGCTTGTTCTCCCCTTCTTAGTTGACAACACACCTTTTACCGAATGGGCTAACCTACTCTGGTGGGTAAAAGGCTGGATGCCCGTTTGGGTGGGTGTTCTTGCCCTGCTCTACTTTTCTATTGGCCTGGTTACGGGACCCCGGCAGCTCACCGGAGCTTCTATCGAAGCAATTGCCCAGGCAAGTGATGAGCAAGAATTGGTTCCTGCACCACAACCTGTCGAAATGCCCTGCCCATTTCCCCCTCCCGCTTCTGAAAGTAACAACCAGGAAGTCAGGGCAGTAACCACAACGCTCTGGCAGCAGCTGCGCTGCCGGATTACCAAGCTTCAACTGCATCATTTCCCCTCCCTTCGCTTTATCCCCCCAGCTTTTTCACGCGACTCCTTAGCCTAACAAACCAAACGAGTTGAACCCTGTTCACTTACCTCTATATCGGCAAGTCGGCTGGGCGATGCGTTACGCCACCCCGCATAACCATTTCCGGCCCTTGAAGAACGTTCTTTTTTCGTTTGGTGCGCAGTCGGGGGTGGTGTTGAAAAACGTCCTCCCTCCTGCTCACCCCTTTGTTAAGGAGTTTAGATGTTAGACAACTCTATAGATATAGGCAGAGAAGCACGCTACGGCGTGACCCGCAAAAAACATATTACCATTACGCTAGATGGGCATAACCAAATTGCCAGATGGGCGGCAGATCAAGGGCTCAACTTTAGCTCAGCCATTGAAAGTTTAGCGCTCATAGGCATGGGAACAGAGGAAGCCGTTACCTTACCAGCCTTGACCAGTAGTTTGCTTGAGCGAATTGTACACCGGCAGTTTAACCGTTTTGCCCATCTACTGTCTCAAGCAACCATTGCAGCAGAATCGGCCAACTGGAAGGCAGATTACCTGCTCCTCCAGCTCATTCGACGGGAAGCCAAGGCAGATCCCACTCGATTTGTGCAAAACATGGCCGTCAGTACAGACCCACAGGATCCGGTTGCCAGTCGGATTCGGAAAATGCGGGATGAAATAGCGGCAGCGGCCCAAATGGCAGCGATCCAGCTCCACACAAAGCGAATTCAGGATCTTCCCGTGCTGACAGAAACGTTCAACGAGGAGGGAACGGATGAGTAACAACAACCGGCCCTCTCCGATTGTTCGTGTTCAAGGCGTTCGAAATCGAACCAAAACGGGGAAGCGAACCCGCAAACCGGCCCGCCAAGCTGCCATCTATTTTGCTTTCGGTCGAGACGCTCGCAGCCACGCAGACCAGGTGCCGGAGCAACAGCGTGGCCAGTGGCTAGGCCCTGGAGGCGAAATCTACAGCCACGAGGCCGCATTAACCTGGACTCAGGAAGCTGCCAAAAACCATGAGTATACCTTCCAGGCGCTTCTTTCAGTACCCCACGGGCGGTTGACTCCCCACGATTATGGTGAGGCATTGGAGCGCGCTGGCATTCTTCAGGATTGGCGGCTGATGGTTCACAACGATACGGCCTACAGCCACGCCCATGTTCTCTTCTTTCGCGACAAACGCATTGAGAAAGAGCAGTATCTACGCTGGCAAGCCGCCGTGCGCGAGGCACTGGCTGTTCGAGAACAACAGCGACTTAGTGAACCAGAGGCTGTTCAAAATCTGTCTGAAGAATTAGGCAGAGCCATGCCGGAGGTCGAGTTAGCATGAACATACTGCTCAAACTCTTATTCCTACCTTTTGGCTATCTCTGTTTGGCAGTATCCGCCGCCATGGAAATGGTCAGCACTAATCGAGCTGGCTGGGTCATTGGTGTACCGCTTTATCCCCTTTTGGAACTGCAAGTTCGTGCCAGAATGTCCTCGATATCGCCGAAAAAGCAACCGCCGTTCCGGCAAAGGATTCTGGCCTACTTGTTTCAATTACGTGAACAGGTCAAGCCGAGACATCCCGCTGTGCGGCCGGAATCCGTTAAAAAGGAATCTACTCAGTGAACAACTCAACACCACAAACAAATTTAGATTATCTCAAACTATTGTGGCGTGAAAGCACAGCTGAAACACGCCGTAAATGGCTGATTTTCCTGGCTATTGTGCTCGCCGCCTGGCTGCTTGGTGCCTTGGCTGCCTCCTCAAGCGTAGCGGCCTTAGCCACTCAGGGGATCTGGGGGAAGGCGTTCTTCTCTGTGCTAATAGGACCACTGGGACTCTTGTGGGGATTTTTAAAGTTTACCGGGCTTATTCAAGAAACGGTGCAAGAACCCAGTTTGGCCTGGCTGCTTCTGTTCGCAGGGAATGGCGGAATCTGTTACCTGCTAGTCAAGATTGCCGTCAGTGAACCCGACCCTCTGGTTCAGGAGCAGCGGCGCCTTCAAACTGATGATAAGGCCCAGGGTCGTCTGCCCATAAAGGAAATTGGCGAAAAACTGCAAATTACCGAAGGGGTACTGGCCGCAGAAATTGAGGTCGACAAAAAGAAGCGTGTCACGGTGGGCATCGACTATCAGGCTGGCGAGGGTCACATGTTGGTCGTAGGGCCAACCCGCAGTGGCAAAGGGCTGCATCTTACCCAGACGCTGCTGCAATGGCCCGGTGCGGCCTTGATAATTGATCCAAAGGGCGAACAGTTTGCCAGGACAGCTGGGGAACGGGAGAAACGCTTTGGCAGCCCTATTTATCAGCTGCCAGGCAACCAGGTTCATCTGGCTTACTACTACGACAGTTTTCGCGACCGTGACAGTCTCTATGAGCTGCATGATCACCTGCTTCGCCCGCAACAGAGCCGCGACCGAATTTTTGCCGACAAGTCCCGGGTGCTGTTTTCCGCCGCATACGAATACGCTTTAGCCCACGACCTGAATCCGCTGCGTGTCCTGCTTGACATGGCCGATGGCAATCCAATCATGGTGTTGACCGCTTTGGAAACGGTGCCGGCCGCCAAAGAGTATGTGCGCCTTTTTACTGATGGCCTGCCACCCGAAAAGCTTCATGAAAATCGCTTTGCGACCTCGGCCTATGGAACCTTTACAACCATGCTGGGCAGCTACCAAAAGCATATCGATACCATCGCGCCGCTGCGCAATAATCCGCTCGTGATTCCGCGCGACTGGGTCGCTCAAGGGGCCACCATTTACATCACCTACAGCCTCAATGATCTTCAAGGCGTAGGGGGTGTTGTGGCTGCTACGCTTGCCGCCTTGATGCGTTATCAGATGCGTCAGCAGCGCAAAAAGCGGCTGCTGGTTGCGGTTGATGAGCTGCCGGTCATCGGGTTAGCCAACATCGCCACCTACCTGGCAACCGTTGGTGGCTACGGCATTACGATGCTCCTCTACGCCCAGGCCATCTCACAACTGCGTCAGCTTTACCACACCGAAGGCACCCAGTCTATCCTGGCCAACTGCATTCACCAGGTCTGGTATCCACCAGCCGACATAGAAACGGCCAAGATCATGTCGGAGCTGTACGGTACAACCTACAAACCTTCGCACAGTCAGGGCAGTTCACGTCGCTTTTACCAGGGTGGCGCGCCAGACAGCAAGCCGCGTGACAACTACGTCGATATGCGTCAGGCGCAAAGCTGGGACGTTCGCCCCTCGCTGGGACCTAATGAACTAATGAGCCTGCCCCAAGAGAAGGTGTTGGTTCTCATGCACAAAGGTCGACAGTATCGCTTTATTGGTGAACGGCTCAATCCCATCTCTTTGCTCGACAGCTTGCCGCCCCCCCCCGTTCTGCCTCAATTGAAAGTGGGTGTGCGCCAATATACCCAGTGGCATACAGCTAAGCTGGCTAACTCAGCAGGTGAAGGTGGCCCAGATGACCAATCGTCTTTAACCAGTGCAGATCACTTCTAACAAACCATGACCCGAACCAGTCACCGTTGGCAAAGCCAGCCCGGATCGTACGACACATTACACGCCACCCAGCTATTTCCGGCAGCCAATGCCTACGGGGTGCCTGATCTGTTGCATACACCAGCAGATCAGGCACCAGACTGGATAGTGCCATATAGACAGCGGATTCGCGCAGATAAGCCGCTCCATGATGGTGCTGTTCATTTCTTTTTGGAGTGCGCCGTGGTATTGCGATAGTGAATTCCTTGTGCAACAAGGAGAAGTTCGGAAGGAGGCTTCTGGGTCAACTGACTAACCTGGCGGTGAAAGCCAAAGGGGACAATAGCATGCCAGTAAAACA
>JADLAX010000044.1 GCA_020848035.1 Anaerolineae bacterium
AGTTCGGCCAGGGCAAACGAATCCATCAGCCCGCTGGAGATGATGCCTTCGTCGTCGCGCAGCGGGTAATCCGGTTCGCGGACCAGTTCATTGAGAATAAACGCGCGCATCTGGCGGCGTAGGGTTGCTTCGTCCATTTGTATTTCCTTAATTTGGAGATTGGAGATTAGAGATTGGAGGTTGGTGAATCTCTAATCTCCAGTCTCCAATCTCCCCGTTTCAATCAGCCGCTTGGCCAGTTCGTTGGCCAGCAGCTGGTTGCCTACGGCCGTTAAATGCACCGGGCTGTCGGTAAACTGATCACCGGGTACCAATTGCCACAAATCCAGGTAAGACCATTGGTGGGTAACGGCCGTTTCCGCCAGCAATTCCCGGTACTGGTCATAGGCCCAGCGTGGATACCAGGCATTGTAGCGCAGATCGCTGTTCTGCCCATCGCTGACAAAAATTGGCTCGTTAACAATGAGAACGGGCACGTCGCCCGCCATTTGCACGCCAGCGGCCAGCATCGGGAAGGCCAAATCAGCGGCGGTGAGGGGAACGGCCGTATCAACCCCCTGCCAGCTCTCATCCACCTCAAAATCTGAAGCGCGGGGCGTGAATTCGGCCGGGATAAATTGATCGACCCTGGTGGCCTGCCAGGCCGCGCCCAGCTGCTGCAAGCGCAGCCAGTTGGCCAGCGCCTGCCGCTGCCCGACCAGGGTGCGCTGCCAGAACGTGGGGGTGACAAAACGGCCGTCCGCCGCATCCAGCGGCAGTTGGTAGGTCTGAATCAGCTCACGGGTGCGCGGCGCATTGTGCCACAGCAGCGGATGGTTGAGCTGCTGTGCCGGGGCCAATGAGTCCAGGGTCACCAGCCAGACGATGAGGTCCGGCTGGTACGCCAGCGCCTCGTCCAGCAGAAGCAAATCCTTGCTGAGCGACAAAATGGGATAACCCAGGTTGTAGAAAGTGAGGGAACGGCCGTCCGCACTCTGTAAATTCATCGCGTTAAGCTGGCCTGCCAGGGTGTCTTCGTTGGGCAGCAGCCAGCCCCACACGGCTGAATCGCCCAGAAGCAGCACGCGAAACTCATCGTCGGCTTTGGGCTGGGCCAGGCGGTGGCTGGCTACCATCGCAGGCAGGTTGTTCAGGCTCAGGTTGTACGATTCGGCCGGATTTTCGCCGTAGGGCAGCCGGTCCCGCCCGGGCCAGAGGCGGTTGTAGAGAGTGAGACGGCCGTAACTTTCCGGCGTCACGGCGGTGGCAAAAAGCAGGTTGATGGCCACAAAGAGCAGGGCGGTTTTGAGCAAGACGCGCAGTAAAAAGCGCCAGGTGATGGGTGAAGAAGATGTGTTCATACGGCCGTACCCATCAATTTGGCCAACGTTTGCCAGGCCAGCGGCACGGTGGGCAGGGCAAACCAGACCCAGCCCAGCACGACGTAATGAAAGGTGATAAACCAGCCCACCAGCGACCAGGCTTGCTTTTGCCCTGGCTTGTCGGCCAGGGTGCGGTACCAGCGGCGCGTCCGGTCGGACCACTGCTTGTGCACAAACAGCCCCACGCCGTGCCACAGCCCCCAGATCACAAAGTTGGCGGTGATGCCGTGCCACAGGCCAATCACCAGCATCGTGCTGAGGTGGGCGGTGAGCAAAATTATCTCGTTTGAGGGGCGCGGCTTGCGGCGCAGCAGGCTGCGCGACAGCGGCGTGAAGATGTAAAAGCGGGCCCAATCGCTGAGGGTGATGTGCCAGCTTTGCCAGAAGCTGGTGAGGTTGCTTTTCAGGTACGGTGCGCGGAAATTTTCCGGCAGCCGGATGCCAAAGAGGAAGCCCAGGCCAATGGCAATGTCGCTGTAGCCGCTGAAATCGAAGTAGAGGCGGAAGGCATAGCCATACAGCAGCAGCCAGAGTCCGGCGGTGGAGGTGGCTTGCTGGGCGGAAACGGCCGTCAACGACAACCCCAGCGCCAGCGAATCAGCAATGACAAACTTCTTAAACAGGCCCACGGCAATGCGCCAGCCGCCGTGCCCCCAGCGCGTGGCGGTGGGCAGGGCATCCAGGGCGCGGACATCGCCGACAAAACGCTCCAGGCGATCAATTGGCCCGGCGGTGTAGGCCGGGAAAAAGAGGACGTAGGTGACAAATTCGGGCAGGGTGCAGGCGGGCAGCAGCCCAGTTTGCCGGTCGCGCAGGGTGTGGATGAGGCGAAAGGCGACGTAGGAGAAGCCGAGCCAGGCCAGGTCAGACGGGGCGGCCAGGGCGACCTGTTCACCGGTTAGACTGCGCCAGAGGGTGGCAACGGCCGTTGCCGCAGGCGGCCATTTCAGCAGCACAAAGATGGCCACCAACACCAGCATCGCCCCGGTGAGCACGTGGCGGTACGGCAGGCGGCGCAGGCGGTGGGCGAGGAGGATGGAGAGAACGGCCGTACCCGCCAAAATCAGCAGCACCCAGCCAGCCTGCGGTGGCCTGTAGGGCAGCAGCCGCAAGGTCACCGGCAGCAGACGGTCGCTGGTTACAAGCAGCATGAGACCGAGCAGCAGCAGCAAGGTAACGCGGTCCTGGCGGGCCAGCGGTGGCGCATCGGCCACCAGGCGCTGGGTGAGCCACCAGGTGGCCAGGGTGAGCAAAAGGGTGAGGGTTTGCAGGGAGTAAGCCGCAAAACGCAGGTTGCTGAACGGCTGCAGGGCGTAAATCGCCAGTACGCTGACGATGAGCAGGAATGTGGGCCGCCAGCGCGGCGGAAGCCAGGCATAAACAATGGCCAGCGCCGCGAAAATCGCAACCGTGGCCAGGCCGGCGCTCACGGCTGCGTGCCCTCGATAGCCTGGCGCACGGCGTCGAGCATCAACAATGCGGTGAGGTCGCTCACCGGGTAGCCGCTGCTCCAGATGTCCGGGTCAGTGTAGTTATTGGTCAGGGATTTGGTGAGGTGTATCTGGTCTTCGTCCAGACCGTGGCCCGGCAAAGTCACCGCTACGGCATCAAAATTCCACAGGGGAATCTGGTACTCGACGGCCAGGTCGATGACAATCTGGTTGTTGCGGTTGTCTTCGCCCTCGAAACGGTCCGCCTTGGTGGCCAGAATGGGGATGATGCCCTGCATGATACAAAACTCGACGATGGTGCGCATATTGGCTTCGAAGGTTTCCGCTTCGCCAATGTCGTTGGTGCCCAGGTGGATGAGCAAGACGCTGGGGTTAAACAGGCGAATTTCGCAGGCGAGCATCACCTCGTTGGGGTTGCAAAATTCTTTGTTGGCCCAGGCGGGGTCCATAACGCCCCAGGAGCTTAGGCCCACCCGCGTGGCCACGCCGTAGCGCCGAAATGAACCGGCGTAAAAATCAATCGTTGGCTGCAAAAAGGCCCAGTCGCCCAGGGTGTATTTGGTGGGGTCGTCGAAGCGGGTCAGGTAACTATCGACCAGCACGGCACTGTCGCCCAGCTTGGAGAAGGCGTGGGAGTTACGGCCGTAAACCTGCCCCTGCGCGAATATTTCCTGGACGTGCGCGGCCGTTTCCGGCGGCAGGATCACAATCTCACTTACCGGGACGCCGTTGACAAAATCGGTGGGGGACGGGGTGGGAACGGCCGTTGGTGGGGCGGTGGGTGGCAAGGGAACGGCCGTGGTGCCTTCTACTTCGGCGGCTTCAGTTGGCGTCGGCGGCGGCTGGGTAGGCGGCACTGCGGCAGGTGGTGGGGTGGCAGGCAAAGCGGCCGTGCTTGCGGCAAGCGGTTGGGCGGTGGGAGGAACGGCCGTAGTCGCCGCCTCAGTCGTCGCCGTGCAGGCGGTGATGAGCAGAACCAGGGCGATGAGCCAGACACTGACGGCAGGGCGAGGCGGCCGCACATCGGCCAGGGGGTTTAGAAATTTTGGTAAATCCATTGCGGTGCGCTGTTGGCGGTGGTGATGATGAGCAGAATCAGGATAAGGCAGAGCACAACGGCCAGAACATTTTCGCGCCCTCGATCAGACTGCGGCCACAGGTGGCGCAGCCAGGCAGTCAGAGGATTACTCGGTTTCACCGCACCACTTCCATTCACCGTCTTCGTTGACGGCGCGATAGTTGGTCAGGGGAAATTCGGTCTCTTCGGTGCCGTAGAGGGCCACAATTTTGCCGTCGCAGGTCACACGGCCGTTGCCCGCATCGGTACAGGCCAAACCTTCCAGACGGGCCTCGGCCACGCTGGCGAAGGTCTGCTTTTCACGTTCCAGGTTCTGCTCCTGCTCGCTGCACAGCAGCGCCTGGATGGTGTCGCCGTCACCCGCCACCTTGGCCTGCAAGTAGGTTTCGACGGCGGCGGCGGGATCGTCACCCGTTGAACCATTTGCGGCACAGGCAGCAAGAACGGCCGTTAATGTCAAAAAAACCAGTAACTGCAAAAGTCTCATCAGCTCAATCCTAAACACTAGGTTTGCCTTTCTGCTTTGCTGGAAAATTTTGCCACGGATTTTCACGAATTAGCACTGATTACACGCTAAAATTCGTGAAAATCCGTGTTAATTCGTGGCAAAACTGTAAATCTGCAAAGATAGCGTCTTGAACTCTCTCGGGTAAGTTGAGAGGAAAATTTGGCGGAATTATACGTGATTTGCTCCCCAAGGGCACAGCAATTTCTGCCGCTGGACGGGCGTACAAAAATCAAAGATTACGCAGATTGAAAGGATTAAAAATCTGGTTTACCGGCGCAATCTGCTGATAAAAACCGGTAGTTGTGGGTTAAGGTGTTATTGCTCGCCGGGTGTGGTGCGATCCAGGGTGCGGGTGAGGGTGTGGACGTTGACCCGCTCGGTTTCTGGGGTGGCGTAGTAGACAACGGCCGTTACCTCATAGGTATCGGTCGGTTCTTTATCGCGCAAATGCACCGTCAGGCTAAAGTTGGTTTGCAGCGTCTCGATGACGTGCAGCGACCCGGCTTCTTCGCCCCGCTCGTTGATGAATGTGACCTGGAGCGACGGCCGTTCATAAAATGGCGTCATATCAAAACCAACGGCTACGCGACGGCCGTCTTCATGCATGTACAGGCCCAACTGCTTAATCCGCACCTCTTCGCGCGATTTTGGCCCCTCAAATGGGTTCTCAAAAAAATTAATATCCATTATTTACCTTTGGTGTTGCAAGTAGGCAGGTTTGCAAGTTGCAAGTTTATTGACTCGAAAAGTTACCTGCAACTTGCCACTTGCAAACTTGCCACTTCTAACTTTTCTCCAGCTTCATTTTGTCTCGCTCAAACGAGGCCAGACGCTCCAAAACCTGCACCAGCGTGACCTGCCACTCCTTCGTGCTCAGGTCGCGCGGCATCCAGATGGCTTTGCGGCTGACGCGCACGGCTTCGCCCAGGTAGCGCTGCAAGCGGAAGCGATCGATGCCTTCCAAATCCACCAGGCGAATTTTGATCTGGCCTGCTTCGGTGGTAACGGCCGTTACCTGTGCCCGTTCCGCCAAAACCTTAATCCGCAGCTGGTAGAGCAAATGATGCACCGGATCAGGAATCGGCCCAAAGCGGTCGGCCAGTTCGACGGCCATCTCGTCAATTTCTGTCAGGCTGCCCAGCATCGCCATGCGGCGGTAGAGCCGCAGCCGCAGCGCCGGGTCGGGCACGTAATCGGGCGGCACGTAGGCGGCCAGCGGCACATCAATCAGCGTCGCTTCCGGCAGCTCGGCGGGCAGGACTTCACCCTTGCGCTCCGCTTTGCGCCGCTTGACCGCGTTGGCCAGCAGCTTGGTGTACAGGTCGAAGCCCACGGCCGAAATGTGCCCACTCTGGTGCCCACCCAGCAAATCGCCCGCGCCGCGAATTTCCATGTCGCGCAGGGCAATCTGGTAGCCCGCACCCAGGTCGGTTTGCTCGGCGATCGTTTCCAGGCGCAGGCGGGCGTCCTCATTGAGGGTACGCCAGGGGGCGTGGAAGAAGTAGGCGTAGGCTCGCTTAGCGCCGCGCCCGACGCGCCCGCGCAGCTGGTACATCTGCGCCAGGCCAAAGCGATCGGCCCGATCGACGATGAGGGTGTTGGCGTTGGGAATGTCCAGGCCGCTCTCGATGATGGTGGTGCTGATCAGCACGTCAATTTTGCCCTCGTCGAAGTCGGTCATGATCTGTTCCAGCTGGCGCTCGCTCATCTGGCCGTGGCCGATGGCCACCCGCGCTTCCGGCACCAGCCGCTCGATTTGCTTCTGGATGATGTCGATGGTTTGCACCCGGTTGTGCACCAGGAACACCTGCCCACCCCGGTCCAGCTCCCGCTGGAGGGCGCGCTTGAGGCGCGTTTCGTCGAACGGGCCGACGTAGGTTTGCACCGGCAGCCGCTCCGCCGGGGCGGTGTCGATGATGCTGATGTCGCGCACGCCGGTGAGGCTCATGTAGAGGGTGCGCGGAATGGGCGTGGCGGTCATCGTCAGCACATCCACTTCGGTGCGCCACTGCTTGAGCCGCTCTTTGTGGGCCACGCCAAAGCGCTGCTCCTCGTCGATGATGACCAGCCCCAAATCCTTGAAGGCAATATCGTCGGACAGCAGCCGGTGTGTGCCGATGATGATGTCAACACGGCCGTTCCGTAAATTCTTCACAATCCGGTCCTGCTGCGCCTGGGTACGGAAGCGGGAGAGCATTTCCACTTTGACGGGGAACGGCCGTAACCGCTCATAAAAGGTGTTGTAATGCTGCTGCGCCAGCACGGTGGTTGGCACCAAAATCGCCACCTGCTTGCTGTCCATCACCGCTTTAAACGCCGCCCGCAGCGCCACTTCCGTCTTGCCGTAGCCCACGTCGCCGCACACCAGGCGGTCCATCGGCTGGGACTGCTGCATATCGGCCTTCACCTCGGCAATGACCCGCAGCTGGTCTTCTGTTTCGCGATAGGGGAAGCTGGCTTCCAGCTCCGCCTGCCACTCGGTATCGGCAGCAAAGGCGTGCCCGGAAATCGTTTCGCGGGTGGCGTACAGGTCCAGCAGCTCATCGGCCAGCTCGTCGGCGGCTTGCTGGGCTTTGGCCTTGGCCTGGGTCCAGGAGCGCTCGCCAAGCCGATGCATATTGGGCGGCCGTTCGTCGGAACCGACCCACTTGCTCAGGCGGTCGGCGTGATGGGCGGGCACGTAAAGCGTGTCGCCGTTGGCATACTCCATGAGCAAATATTCCCGCTCCATGCCGCCAATGTTGCGCACCACCAGCCCGGCAAATCGGCCGATGCCATACTCCAGATGCACCACATAATCCCCGGCGGTGATGTCGGCAAAACGTGCTTCCGGGGCGATGGGGCGCGGCGAACGCCAGCGGCGCGGCGCGGGCCGGTTCCAGCCAAAAATCTCGGCGTCGGTCAGCAAATCGAGCAAAATTTCGCCATCGTCGCGCCGCACCAGGACAAACCCTTCGGGCAGGGCACCCTGGACGAAGGTGAGGGAGCCAGGGTCGGGGAGAGCGGCCAAAGTGTGAGTGGGGTGAACGGGTGAAGGGGCGAAGGGGTGACTGTCTTCTTCGCCGTTGTCAGTTTCGGTTGTCAGGCCACCACGGAGGATGAGGCTTTGTGGGGGGATGTCGCGAAAGTCATCGCGGCGGATTTCTTCATGCCAGAGGTCTTGCAGGCGGGCGGACTGCTGGCTGAGCACCACCACCCGCTCGCCTTCTTTTTGGGCCGATTTAAGCTGGGTGAGCAACGGCCGTACCTGCCCGCCATAGCGTGGTCCCGGTTCAAAAGAGGTGGCGAGGTCGAGATACGGCCGTTCCACCTCTTCCCCCTCTGGCCCATCGCCCAAAATGAGCGGCTGCCACCAGTTCAGCACATCGACGACGTGGTCCCAGGCAAACAGCGGGCTCTGGAAGTTGGGCGGCAGGCTGGTTTGCTCGTTGGCCATCTGGTCGGCGTGGTCGTGTAATTCGGTGACGGCCGTTGCCAGATCGCGCCAATCGTCCACCACCACCAGGGCATTTTCCGGCAAATAATCGAGCAGGCTGGCGGGCTGCGGGTAGAGCAGCGGCAAATAATATTCCAGGTTGGGGAAGGCTCGCCCGGCGCGTAAATCGGGAATGTCGTCGCGCCAGGACGGCAAACTGCCCTCTTCCGCCTGTGGGTCCAGCTCTTCCGGCAGGGTGAGGGCAAACTCCCGGGCCACCGCTGGCAGCGCCTCCCGCGTCGGCGGCACAATAATGGTGTCGGTTTTGTTGCTGCCGTTAACGTCGATGGAGCGCTGCGTGGCCGGATCGAAGGTGCGCATCGTCTCAATTTCGTCGCCAAACAGCTCAATGCGCACCGGGTAGGTCGTGGCGATGGGGAAAATGTCGATAATGCCGCCGCGACGGCTGAACTGGCCTGCGGCTTCCACCACGCTCACCTCTTCGTAGCCAATGCCCAGCCAGGTGTCGGTCAACTTTTCCAGGTCGATGATTTGGCCGACGCGCAGGACGCGAGTGCTGGTCATGAAGCGGCGCTTGGGCAGCGTTTTTTGCAGGAAGGCACGCGCCGAGCTGACAATGAGCGGCGCGGTTTCCAGCGCGGGCATTTGCGGATGCTGCCCCGCCATCAGCCGGGTGAGTACGGTGAGCCGGTCGGCGCGGCTGCGCTCGCTCCACGGGCCGCGATCGAAGGGCAGCGGGGTTGGCTCCGGCAGACGGCGCATGACGTCGCCGGGCGGCAGCCAGGACTCCAGCGCCTGAATCCAGGCCGCAGCGGACTCCACCTTGCCGGTGATGAGCACCACGGGCACGTTGCGCTGGAGGTAGAGCTGGGCGAGAACGGCCGTGCGCGCACTCGTTGGCAGCATCAGCGCCGGAACCGATTTTTTCTCATCCAGTTCCGCCACCAGCCTGCCAAAAGCGGGCAGTTCGTTGAAGATGTTGAGGAGTCCTGAAACAGTCATGTGTGGGTAATTCGAAAAATAATCAAAGATTTCGCAGATTAAAAAGATTAAGAAATCTGGCAAATCTGCGAAATCTGCTGATGAAAATCGTTTTGCTATTCCTCGTTCACAAGGTTGCCATTATGCCGTGACATGGCGAGCTGGATGCCTTCGCGCAGGTAAGTTTCGATGGCGCGGACGGCTTCGGCCAGCACATCGTCCAGCAGTGGCAGGTCGTCTTTGCCAAAATCTTGCAGCACGTAAGCGTGAACGGGCATTTGCCCCGGCGGACGGCCGATTCCCAGCCGCACCCGGGGAAACTCCTGCCCCAAGTGGTTGATGATCGACTTCATGCCGTTATGGCCGCCCGCCCCGCCCTTCTCGCGCAGGCGGATGGTGCCAAAGGGCAAATCCAGCTCGTCGTACACCACCAGGACGTTTTCCGGGGGCACTTTGTAGAAGCGGGCCAGCGGGCCAACGGCGTCGCCGCTGCTGTTCATGTAGGTTTGCGGTTTGGCCAGGATAACGGCGCGGGATTGGATACGGCCGTTGCCCACAATCGCCTGGTTCTGCACCTTGCTGCTTTCAATTTTGTAGGCAGCCGCCAACGCATCCAGCGCCATAAAGCCGATGTTGTGCCGGTTGCCCCGGTATTTGCGGCCCGGATTGCCCAGGCCGACGATCAAAAATCGCTCTGCGTCGTTCATTTCGTCGAATTCGGAAACCTGACAGGTCTGCGAAGCTACGTTCTAGTCAGGTTGCTTTGCTTTCCAAAACTACTGAATGATAAAGCTGGTTCATATAGACCTGTCAGGTTTAAGAAGCCACCTGGAAACCTGACAGGTCTGCGAAGCTACGTTTTAGTCAGGTTGCTTTGCTTTCCAAACTACTGAATGGTAAAGCTGGTTCATAGACCTGTCAGGTTTAATCAACATCAAGCTCCGCCAGGTTCCACAGCTCGGATGGCTGCGAGGCATCGGGCTGGAAGTTGCGGACGGTGGGTTGAGTTACGGCCGTTTTCAAATAATGAAACAGCGGAATGATCGGCAGCTCCTCGGTAAAAATCTGGACAGCGGTCTGATGATTTTCCGCGTACTCCGGCGTGCCCGGCAGAGCGGCCAGCGCCGCGTTGCACGCTGCGTCGTACGCCTCATCAATCCAGCCTGTGGCGTTGATATTGCTCCAACCACCAAAGCCACGTTCCTCCGGCCCCGTCACGTTGCTGCTCAGATACAACCCGCACGGCGGGTGAATGTCGGTGCGCCAGGCAAAGGTCGCCAGGTCGAAGCGACGGCCGAACAGCGGGCTAAACGGACCATCGTCGAACCAGTCGTCGGCGTTGACGTCGTACAGGTTCACCTGAATGCCGCAGGCGGCCAGGTCGGCGGCCACCAGCTCGTTCACCCGCAGGCGAATGGCGCTTTCGCTGTTGGTGCCCAGGGTGATGCTCATGGTGGTGGTCGCCACAATCGTGCTGCTCAAATCGCGCTCAACCAGTTCGCGGAAGCCGTCGCCGTCGGTGTCTTCCAGGCCAATTTCGTCGAGCAGGCTGTTACCAGCGGCCGGATCGTAATCCCAGCTCAAAGCGTCGGCCGGGTAGAGCGGATGCTCATCAGGGATGTAGGCGTGCAAAATGCTGGATTGGCCGAAGGTGATCTCATCTACCAGCTGCTGCCGGTTGGTGCAAAGGGTGATGGCCTGGCGAATGCGCTCCCCTTCAAACCAGTCGGGACGGCCGTTGCGTTCCCCATCGCCGTAATTTTCCCAGGAGTTAATGCCAAAATCGATGTGCTCAAAGATGTTGTTGGAGACAAACGTGGCGAGCAGTTCACCCGCTTCCGCCGCGGCCAGCACGTCGGGCGTTTGGGCCAGGGTGATGGCATCGTGGGTGACGATATCACACCCGGCGGCAATCTGGTTAACGGCCGTTTCCCCCGCCAGGTCAAACCGAATCGTCAGCTCGGTGATGTGCGGGAACCCTTCGTCGGCCCGGTAGTAGTACGGATTGTTGCGCAAAACCACCGCTTCACCGCGCCGCCACTCCTGCAACACAAACGGGCCGCTGCTCAACGGCTGCGGCGCAGGCGACTCTTCAGCCACCAGCTCGGCGGCGGAAAACGATTCCAGCTGGTGACGCGGCAGCGGCGTCCAGACGTTGGTGAAATATTCCGTGTCTAGAAACCCCGGCAGCCCGGTCCAGGTCACCGACAAATCGCTGGTGGCCTCGTAGCTGGCGGTGCGCTCAATCTTCTCCTGCCCCACGGTAATGTCTGGGCTGGCCGCCAATTCATAGCTGAACACGGAATCGGCGGCGGTTACCGGCGTGCTGTCGGACCAGGTCATTGGTTTGAAGGTGAAATCCACGCTCATTTGCTGCATCAGCAGGGGGTCCGCACCTTCGGCCGTCAGGGAGCGATCAAAGGTGACAAACTCGCCGTCACCACGCACAAACTGCACGCCAGGCACCAGGAACACCACATTCCCGGCCGAGTTAACAATCAAGTCGCCTTCGGTCACCGCCACCAGCCCAATGCGGGCATCACCATCATTCAGGCTGGGCAGCTTTTGCAGCCCCTGCGGCTGGTAATCGTAATTCAAGGTGGTGTAGAGATTTTCGTACAGGGCATGACGAACGGCCGTTGCCGCCAAACTATCATCGCCGTACAGGAAAAGGCTGGTTGGTTCAGCCCCCAGGCACACGGTCATCGGCTTGGGCGGTAGGGGCGTGGGTGTTGGCGGTGCGGGCGTGGCGGTTGGTTCAGGCGTGTTGATTGGCTCGGAGACGGCCGTAGCCACTTCCCCCTCATTCGCCACAGCCTCATCCTCCGCCACCGACGAGACGGCAATCGTCGCTGCCGGAGTAGGCAGTGACCCTTCATTTTGACAGGCCGCCAGCAGGGCGGTTAAGAGAAAAAACAAGAAAATAGGCGCTGTTTTCTTCACGTTGATGTCTACTTCCTTTTCTTTAAGGGAAGTGAAAAGTAAAAAGTGAAAAGTGGCCAAATATTGCTGTTCACTTATCACTTTTCACTTCTTACCTGCCACTCCCTCTTTGGGTCCAGTAAATGTGCCATAAGCGGCGGCCCACCCAGCGCAGCAGCAGGTATCCTCCGGCCACCAGAAACAGCCCAATGGCCAGGCGAATCCCCAACCAGAAAGCGCTGCCAACCTGGTCGGTTTGCACTGCTTCCAATTGGCCCAACAAGCCACCATCCGTCTCGTCGCCCACGGCTTGGGGCGCAGATGGTGTGCCGCTGACCACGGTGGGCGGCGGCGTCAGCGTGGGAAATGGCGTCAGCGACGGCAGCGGTGTGGGCTGTTGAAAGCTGCTGTCCTCACTGCCGGTAGGCGGCGCAGGAACTACGGCCGTTGCCGTCAAAACCACGGCCGTTTCATCCGGCGTCGGTGTGGGCGTGGGTCCATCATTCTGAATGATAAGGTCGGTCACAAAAAATTCGTCGTAGTTAAAATCTGTTTTGACCACCCGCAGGCGCAGCTGGTAACGGCCGTCGGGGAAAACGGGTGCGCCAACCGCCTGCCCCACGGTGGTGTCCCACACCGCCAATACCCCATCCGTCACCGGTTCGCTGCCCTCGGCAAACACGATCCAATCGCTGCCGCTAAATTGGTTGGCAAAGGCCAGCTCATAGCGCAAATAGTTGGGATGAACGGCCGTACCGCGCACCTCCACTACCCCGGCAAGCGTTTCACCCGAAGCCGGTGCCGTGATGCCGCTGCCCGCCTGGGCCACAACCGCGCCAGACCGGGAAACGGCCGTCAGCCAGAGAAAAGTTAATGCCAGCAAAAAAAGACGGGCGGGCAGTGGTAACTTGTCTTCTTTTCGATTAAGATACGAGCCATTGACCATAGTTGAAAAAGTCAAAACAAACACAAAAGTCTAACACATCCCAATCGTTAAGACGAATAGACGGAGCGGAATTAATGGTTTATTCAAAGAAAGTGTGGTGGCTGGCCACGATCCTCATCTTGTTCGCCGCAGCCTGTGGTGCGGCAACCGCAACCTCCAGCACAGCCGATGACCCGGCCAACGACAGTCACCTGCTGTCCCCACGTGACGGCGCCGGATTGCTGGAGGGTGAGGCAGATACGGCCGTTACCAGCATCACCACGCCCGAGGTCACCATCGCCGCTGATTCAGCGGAAGTGGACGCCGACGGCATTGAGGTGGGCTTTACGGAGGAAGGACGGCCGTATCGCGGCAATCCTGATGCGCCCGTCCTTATCGAAGAGTTTTCCGACTACCAATGTCCGTTCTGCAGCCGCTTTGTCGCCCAGACCTTTCCCTCGATCAATGATAACCAGATTGCCAACGGTGAAGTCTTGCTCATCTTCTACGATTTCCCGCTGAACATTCATCCCCAGGCCCCCGCAGCTGCCAACGCCGCCCGCTGCGCCGGTGAACAAGGCGCAGTCGCCTACTGGGAAATGCACGACATGCTCTTTGCCAACATCAACGAATGGGGCAACAACCAGGCCAACACCTTTTTTGCCAGCTATGGCCAAGAGCTGGGGCTGGAGATGGACTCCTTCACCAGCTGCCTGGAGCAAAACAAATACGCCGCTGCGGTGCAGGCCGACTACCAGCACGGATTGTCGCGTGGTATCAGCAGCACACCCAGCTTTTTTATCAACGAGCAGCCGCTGATCGGCGCGCAGCCGCTGGCCACCTTTAACGAAGCCATTGCCCTGATCAACCAGGGTGGCAGCATTGTGGCGGAAGCGGAACCGCTGCCCGCCGAATTTGCCGTACCGACCCCCGCCGCCATACCGGTAGCCGCCAGCGATGTGGCCTGGTCGGCGGGTGACCCGGACGCGCCGGTCCAAATTGTGGAATTTACAGACTACCAATGCCCGTTTTGCCAGCAATATGCGGTGGAAACCTTCCCCACCGTTTTTGCCGAGATGATTGCCACGGGCCGGGTATTTTATGCCATCAAGGATTTGCCCCTGGATAGTTTGCACCCAGAGGCGATTGTGGCGAGTACGGCCGTTCGCTGTGCCGGTGAGCAGGGTGCCTACAAAGAAATGCACGACACCGTCTTTGCCAACCAATCCGCCTGGGGCGGCCGTGGCGAACCCGCCGCCATCGATGCTCTCGTTGGCCTGGCGGAAGAGATTGCCCTGGACGGCACGGCGCTGCGCCGCTGCATTGACCTGGGCGAACAGCGCGACAAAGTTTTGGCCAGCCAGCAAGAAGCAATTGCGATGGGCGTCAGCAGCACGCCGACGTTTTACATCAACGGCTACCCGCTGCGCGGCGCCCAACCGTACGATGTGTTTGACGCCGTGGCTGAATTGGTGGAAAACGGCGAGTTAGAAGCCGTTTTGGAAGCACAAATGCGTCAGGCTTATGAGCAGGCCCAGGCCCAGGCCGCCCAACCCCAGCCGCCCACTGGCCCAGTGGACATTCCCATCGGCAACGCCTACGCTATGGGCGATCCCAATGCGCCGGTGACCATCATTGAGTACACCGATTATCAATGCCCGTTTTGCAGCCGTCACTTTGAGCAGACACTGTCGCAGCTCCAGGAAGATTACATTGAAAGCGGCATCGTGTATTACGTGTTTAAGGATTTCCCCCTGACCCAGCTCCATCCGCAGGCGGTGATTGCAGCCAATGCGGCCCGCTGCGCTGGTGAGCAGGGCGCTTACCTGGCCATGCACGACGCTTTGTTTGCCAACCAGAGTGAGTGGAGCGGCCGTTCCGATGCCGACACCCTCTTTAACCAGTATGCCGCCGAAATGGGGCTGGACGAAGCCAGCTTTGCCACCTGCCTCGCCGAAGGACGCTATGAAGAACAAATCTATGCCGACCTGGACGAGGGCACAAGCTTTGGCGTGAGCGGTACCCCGGCCTTTTTCTTAAACGGCTACTTCCTCTCTGGCGCTCAGCCATACGACACTTTTGTAGATGCAATTGCCTTCCTGCTAGAGGAACAGGGTGAGTAAACCATGAAACGATGGCAGCTCGGCACAGTTTTAGGGGTGGAGGTGTGGTTTACCCAAAGCTCGCTGCTGCTTTCCGGGCTGCTGTGGCTGCTTTTTGGCGGGGCGGCGGCCGTTTGGCTTAAACTGCCGTGGGGAGTGGCGGTGGGAGTGGGCGGAACGGCCGTTCTCCTCCATTGGCTCGGTGAACTGCTCCATCAGCTGGGGCACGCCTGGGTAGCGCGGCGCGTGGGCTACCCGATGCGCAAATTGGTAAGCTGGCTGGTGCTTTTTGGCAGCAGCTACCCCAAAGATGAGCCGCCGCTGCACGCCACCATTCACATCCGCCGTGCCCTGGGCGGCCCGGCAGTCAGCCTGGCCATCACGCTCATTGCCGGACTTCTGCTGCTCATTCTCCCCACCCCCGGCTCACCCAGCACCCTCCTGACCAGCTTTGTCTTCTGGGAAAATTTGCTCGTTTTTTTTCTGGGTGCGTTTTTGCCGCTGGGCTTCACCGACGGCAGCACCCTGCTCACCTGGTGGCCGCGCCGCCACGATCCTCAGATGTAGCCACAGGAGATTTGCCGCAGAGGGCACAGAGCAAAAAGAGGAACATCTCTCATTTCCTCTGTGCCCTCTGTGGCCCAAAACCCTACCGTCTATACCAGAACCAGCCAGAACGCCAGCGATTTTCGTTCACCACCGTCACGCCCAGTTCACATCTTTCCAGCGTAAAGTCCACAAAGAGCTGGCGCAAAAACGCTTCATTGATCCAGCGATAGGATTCTTCTTCGGCCGTTTCGTCGCGCAGGTGGGCAAACAGCAGGTAGAGCGCACCCGGTTGGAGCAGCCGCAGCAGCTCGTCGCGGTACGCTTGCAGCATTGGTTCGCTGAGCGAATGCATGCAGCCCACATCAATGGCCAGGTTATACGGCCCCGACAAAAAGTTCAAATCGGCCACAGAACCCACATGAAACTGAGCGGTGTTGGCCACATTGGCCGCCTGGGCGCGTAAATTCGCGCCTTCGACGGCCTGGGGCACAAAGTCCACACCATCCACCTGCCAGCCGCGCTGCGCCAGATAAATGGCGGTACGGCCGTAACCACAGCCCAAGTCCAGGGCAGCACCAGGCGGTAAAGCCGCCGCCAAATCCTGCACTTCGGGCGGCGGCAGCACATCGTCCCAGGGAATCTGGCCAACTGTGTAGCGCTCGGTAAAGCGCACCAGCGATTCATTCAATTCTGGATTCATCATTCATCCCTCATTTTAGGTATACTACGCGGCTATGAAAGACGGCCGTTTTAATGGAACCCGCACCTTCATCCTGGCCAACTGGCCCCGCTTTGCCCTGCTTTACCTGGGCATGGTGGCCGCGCTGATCATCATTGGCGTCAGTGCCATGCAGGGCTGGCTCTCATTTGTGCCCTTAACGATGGCCGCACTCCTGATTCTAATCTACTTTTTTGGCGCAGGCATCTGGGAAGCCCGTCAGCGTTACGATTTTGATGGCATCACGCCGCACCACGTGCTGTTCGACATGGGCCAGGTACCCGCCACCGAGCGGTTTGCCTACATCGACCTGGGCTTGCAGCGCCAGGCGATTGGGCTGTCGCGCCGCCTCACCACCGGCCAGGTCATCGTGATCGACATCTATAATCCGCAGTGGACGGTGAGCCCGTGGCTGGTGCGCTGGCGCAGCCAGGAGCCACCACCACCCGCCGATCCCCGGCTGAGCTGGCGCGAGGGCAGCCTCGATTTGCTGCCGCTGCCCGACGAAAGCGTCAACACAGTAATGATGTGCCACGTAGCTGGTGAATTTTGGCAAGAGGGCGACCGCACCGCCCTGCTGGCCGAAGCGTTTCGCATACTCAAGCCCCAGGGCCAGCTGCTGCTGGCCGAATCGGTGCGCAGCCAGACAAACTGGCTCATTCACGGGTTGGCCGCACTTGGCCTGCCTACGGCCGTTTACTGGCGTGAGCTGCTTCAGCAAACCGGCTACCGGGTGCGCAGCGAAAAAAACGTGGCCGGGTTGTCTTACTGCTACCGGGCGCAAAAGCCCACCCCCGCCGAAGCGCAGCAGTTGTCTTTTAAGCTGGTGTTTTAGTTTCCCAAAATTAAGCGCGAGATAAGAAGCTTAAGCGTGGGATAAGAACGGCCGCTCCCCACCGTGAAGAAGGCGTAAAGAAATGGGCTGGGGTTAAAGACGGCCGTTTTCCCAAATTTCAGCCAAAAACCGGCGAAAACGCCCCAACCGCCCCCTTTTTACCCCCAACTCCATAAATTTTGCATAGATTTTGCCGCCAATGGGACGCACGGGCTATGCCTTTTTTCCTATTCACCCACCGTGAGCATCGTGGCTATAGTGCGGCCATGAGTGAACGCGGAATTGACATAACGCATGCAAATTGTGAATGCCTTTGTCATTGAGCAGCAGCCAACCCCAACAACACCGCCACGGCAAACCACCCATTTTTTTGCCTCATCCCCAAAGTGCATTCCCTTTCTGTCAACCTCCAGCGAAATTCAGCAACCAGAAGGAGGTGAAGCCCGGCAACCAAAGACGGGCGGCAAAACGTGACGTAGCCGCTCACGAAATAAGCTTTAATCAAGCGTGAAGAATCAAGTAAAACGAAGAAGTTTAGGAAGAAAGCCGTAAGATGGCAGCCACCCATAAGTCGTGAAGAAGCTTACCGGGCTGCCATCTTACTCAACAACATCGTTCAGGAAGAAGAAACACCTTTTTAAATCACAAACCCAACCGTGAAGAAGAAGTCCATCGTCGGCCGCTGGATGCAAGCGGGCTGGCCAATGGGCTAAAATGGAGCAGAAAATGAATAAGCAACCCCCTCTTAAAGATCGGCGGCCCATTCCGGGTGCCGACAATGAAAACCTGCGCCGGGTGAAGTCGAACACGCGGCTTACCGTTGTGGCTGTCCTACTCGCCGTGGTAATGATTACGGCCGTTTCAGTCTGGGCGCAAACCTATAACGTCAGTTTGCTGAGCGGTGACAATGCCGAGGTCGCCTGCGACGGCCGTGGCATGCAGGTCCAGCGCACCTCGCGCACCTCGGTCAACATCATCTGCAGCGGCCCCAACGACAATCCCCAGCCAACCACCGAACCCACCAACCCGCCGCCCCAACCCACCAACCCACCACCACAACCCACCAACCCGCCACCCCAGCCAACCAATCCACCGCCTACGCCAACCACCCCGGCCCCCACCCCCACGTCACCGCCACCACCCCCGCCGGGTGGCAATATCCAGCCGTATGCCGGTGCGCCTGCCTGTGAAGAAATTGGCATTGCCCACAATGACCTGGCCTGGCACGGCATCTGGAACTACGAATATGGCTGCCACTGGGACCATGATCACATGAAAAATCCGCACGAGATGGACGCCATTTTCGGCACCGAGTATTACGCATTGGCAGGCAGCGAGCTTTCTTACCCCTGGCAAACGTATGCCGGTTCGGGTGAAAAATTTGAGGTCTACGTCAGCGGAACGGCCACCGAAAACTCGGCCAAACATGAAGGGTATGCCTGGCACTTTTTCACCAACGGCCTGGAGATTTGCGACCAATCGCTGCTGCTGGGTACCCAGTGTCTGGATTCATTCCGGGTGCAGACCCACCAGATCGGCGGTGAAATGGGTGCATTAACCCGTTTCCACAGCGTTTATGCGGAAGGCATTGCTTGCAGCCCGGAAGGTGCGGCGCGAATGCAGTTTAGCGGTGGGGCCTACGGCCGTACCATCAACGGCCAGTTCTATCCGCTCACCCGCGACAACATCAACCGCTTCCCCGCCGAATTTGCGGGCTGTGGCTTTGGCAGCGGCGGTGGCTGGCTGGATTTCGGCCGTTTGAACTGGCCGGAACGCGGCGTGTTGCAGCCCCTGCCCACCGACAACGCCCAATTTGCCAACTTTGCCCAGTTTGGCCCGCCGGAAGCAGCGCCTTACCGCATCCATCCCAACAACAATCCCAACAGCCTGGATTCCTGGCAGTCAGAAGGGAACGTCTTTAACTGCCTCAGCAGCGACCCGAACTGCCAGCTCCGGCTGCGCGTGGGTCTGGGGCTGCACATCCTGCAAGGTGAATCGATCGGCATGACCAACCCGGCCAACGCCAGCCTGGCTCACCACGACCGGCAAACCCATTACTGGTGTGTGGACCCGGCAACCCAGCTGTTTAACTGCGACCCGGAGACCAATCCTGGCGGCAACGACAACACCGCCCAAGCCCTGTTCCGCGCCTGGATCATTGTGCCCGACGGCATGGATGGCAGCCAGTACGATGAAGACGGCGCACGCAATGGCGCGTTCACCTTCCACGGCTACACCAACCGCTACGGCGACATCGTGACCAACTGCTCGGCACCTGGCCTTGACTGTGTGCCGGTGCGCTACGAGCAGTTCCCGGTCAACGACTGTGGGCAAGCCATCTGCAAAGCGGCCTACCGTGGCAGCACGGAGCGCGACAGCTGGGATTCCCTCAGCGTGGACGGTACGCCGATTCAATACGGCGGCACGCCCCTCATCCCACCCGGTGAGCTGTGGCTAAAGTACCCTAACTAAATCAAGATTTCGCGGCAAGCAGTACCATTTCCGGGAAAAATCTAACACAAAAAAGAGCTCCGGCGGCTGCCGGAGCTCTTTTCTGGTGTGGTCTGCTTTCACGGGGGCCGATTTAGTAGCCTTCGGCCCGGCTCACCTGGTTAAGCAGCGGTTCACCGGCCAGGTAGCGGCGCAGGTTTTCGGCAAAGATGTCGGTGGCTCGTTCGTCATACCGCGGCGTAAAGCCGCTGACGTGTGGTGTCATAATCACGTTGTCCATTTCCCACAAAGGACTGCGTTCTGGCAATGGCTCTTCTTCGTACACATCCAACCCTGCTCCAGCCAGCCAGCCCTTTTTCAAAGCGCGAACAAGGTCAGCCTCTTTAATCACGCCCCCACGGCCTACGTTGACCAAAAATGCGGTTGGCCGCATCGCCTTAAACATCTCCTCATTAAACAGATGATGGGTACGGGCGGTAAGCGGCAGCGTGATCACCACAAAGTCACATTCGGCGACCATCGAGCGGGTCGCCTCGCTGGGATAGATGCGATCGGGCAGTTCACCAGCCGGGTCGCCAGAGCCGGGTTCGCTGTAGCCACTGTCTTGCAGCGTACGCACATTGCGCTTGGTCACCAGGATTTGCATACCGAATGGTTTGGCCAGGCGGGCCAATTCACGGCCAATACTGCCGTAACCCAGGATGCCCAGCGTTTTACCGCGCAGTTCCTGGGGCACAAACGTTTCCCAGCGGTTTTTGGTCCAGCTTTGGGTCTGTTTGTAGTGAAACCAGTTGGGCACGCGGTGAGCCCAGGCCAGGATTTGGGTCATGGCGTATTGGGCCATGTTGGGTGCGTGCACCCCGCTGGCGGTGGTGATGAGGATATTGCTTTGCCACAGTTCGGTGTTTTCCAGGCTATCTACCCCGGCGTAATGGGTTTGCACCCAGTGCAAATTGGGGGCCTGGGTCAAAGGCGGCACAGCACTCAAGGCGTAGTAAATCTCGGCTTCGGTGGTCCAATCGTCTGGCCAACGGCCGTTGGGCAAGGTGCGCTGTTCAATGGTGAGTTCCGGGGAAACGGCCCGAATTTTATCGACAAGGTGTGACGAAAACGGGGCCGTTATTAACAGACGTCTCATGCAAATACTCCTGTTGTTCACAGAATGAAGTCCGATAATTTGCTGAATCGGTTGTGGGAAATGCGCCGTTGAGTGTAACACAAACAAAGCATCGGGTATACTGCGCGCGACCATTGCGAACCCTTTGCGTATTAGGCTGTTAGAGGAAAATGTAAGGAGACGGCCGTTTCCCCCACGCCGCAAATGTGTCCCGGAAACGGTTTTGGCATCAAAATAGAGAACGGCCGCTCGTTCTAACCAACGATCCAACCGTCTTATTTGATGGAGGTACAAACCATGCACAAGCGCAGTTCAATTGTCGTCGGTACGATTCTCATCCTGGTGGGCATCTTGTTTTTGCTGGTTCAATTTTTCCCTGGCCTGGCTGCCAATCTAGACATCAGCAGCCAGTGGCCGCTCATCATCGTTGGCGTGGGCGGGCTGCTCATTCTGAGTGCCTTCCTGGGCACACCTACGCTGGCCATTCCCGGCAGCATCGTCACCGGGATTGGCGGGATTTTGTACGTGCAAAATTTGACCGGGGCGTGGGACAGCTGGGCCTACGTCTGGGCGCTAATCCCTGGCTTTGTCGGCATTGGGCTGGTGCTGGCCGGGCTGCTGGGCCACAACCGCCGCGACTCCTGGCGTGAAGGCGGCCGTTTAATAATCACCAGTGCCGTCATGTTTTTGATTTTTGGCGCGTTTTTTAACGGCCTGGGCGGGTTGGGCCAATACTGGCCGGTGCTGCTGATTGGTGTAGGTGTGTGGATGCTCTTACCCGCCCGCAAACGACGCCGTTCTGGCAGCCAGGAAAAAAGCCTTTGAGTTCGCCGTGTGAAACCTTTCTAAAACTTCCTCGTAATGGGGTGCAAATCAACTGAGTTTATAATCACAACTGTGTGGAGGTATTTAGAAAATGAGTAACAAACGTTTGGTTCGCAATACAAATGACGAGATGATTGGTGGCGTATGCAGTGGTATTGCCAATTATCTGAACATCGACCCGGTCATCGTCCGTCTTGTTTTTGTGCTGCTGGCCCTGGGTGGCGGGCACGGTATTCTGGCTTACCTGATTCTGTGGGTGTTAATGCCCACCGATGAAGAGCCGGTGGCCAAAGCCAAACCTTTTGACGAAGAAGAAATCGTCATCAACTAACAGCAGTTAACCAGAAATAAAAGGTCTGGCTTTACCGTCGGTTTGGCCCAGACTGATTGAGGAAACGGCCGTTCCCCGCACATTTCACAGGGAACGGCCGTTTTTTTGCACCACCCTCTCCTAACTCAGTATAATCCTCACATGGCCTCACTACTACAAAAACTTCGGACCCTGTTTAAAGCCCGCCTGCATGAAGCAGCGGATAAAGCCCTGCAAAAGAGCGACCTGGCCGTCTACGACGAATACATACGCCAGGCCGAACGCGAATTGGAGGAGTTTGTCCAAACCATCACCCCGCTGTTTGCCCAGGTAAAAACGTCGCGCCGCCGCCGCGAAGCGCTGGCCAATGAAGCCGCCCGGCTCGATCTGGCCATCGACACCTTTCTCAAGCAGGGCAAGCGCACCGAGGCAATGGTCACCCAGAAGCAGTTCATGTCCGCCATGGATCTGATCAAAACATACGACACCTCGCTGGAAAAGCAGGTATCGGCGCTGGAAAAGCTCGATGACGTGAAGGTAAAGCTGGAAGGGCGGCTGGCCATCGCCAAGCAAGAGCGCGAAGAGCTGGGATTTTTGCTCCAGCTGGCCAAATCCAAAGAGGTTTCGGCCAAGGCGATGCGCTCGCTTGATTCCTTGATGAGCCAGGGTGACAGTGAAGTGGCCACCGCCGCCGAAAACATCCGCCGTCGGTTGGATCATGCCGATGCGGCCTGGGAAGTACAGGCCAGCAGCCTGGACAACCAGCTGGACGACGCCATGCAAAGCCTGGAAGTGGAAGCCGCGCTGGCCGAGCGCATGAACCGATTAGGCGTCTAACAATCCAATGAATGAGGCACGTTCGTTAAAAGTGGCGCTTGTTCATGATTGGATGAACCAGATCGGCGGGGCAGAAGATGTGCTGGAAGCGCTGGTTGAGCTCTTCCCCAACGCCCCCATTTTCACCTCGCTGTACGATCCAGAAAAGATGCCGCCCCACTGGAAAAAGTGGGACATCCGCACCAACTTCATCAATAAGCTGCCATTGGCCCACCGCAAGCAGCAGCTGTACTTTCCCCTCTATCCCCTGGCCTTTGAACAGTACGATTTAAGCGGCTACGACCTGGTGCTGAGCAATAAAAGCGGCTTCTGCCACGGCGTCATCACCGGGCCAGAGACGATGCACATCTGTTACTGCCTCACGCCAACGCGGTATGTGTGGCGCTATCACCAATACGCCGAGCAGGAACAGTTGGGCCGTTTTATGCGCACCGTTTTGCCGCCGTTTCTCACCTTTTTGCGCCAATGGGACCGCCTGGCGGCCGACCGCGTAGATCATTTCGTGGCTATTTCGCAGGAAGTCCGTCGGCGAATCGAAAAAATTTACCGGCGCGAATCGGATATTATCTACCCGCCGGTGGATACGAGCCGTTTTGCCCCGTGCCGCGAGGTGGAAGATTATTACCTGCTGGTGGGGCGGCTGGTGCCGTACCGGCGCATTGACATTTTGATCGAGGCGTTCAACCAGATGAAACGGCCGTTGCGTATTGCCGGCAGCGGTCGGGATCGGGAACGGTTGGAAGCGCTGGCGGGTCCCACCATCGAATTTCTGGGCTACGTACCGGATGAGAAGCTGCCGGAGCTGTTGGGCAAATGCCGCGCCTTCATGTTCCCCGGTGAGGAAGATTTTGGCATTGCGCCCCTGCAAGCGATGGCCGCCGGACGGCCGGTAATCGCCTATGCCGCCGGGGGCGCACTGGAAACGGTGGTGCCCGGTGTGACCGGAGCCCTTTTTGCGCAGCAGTCGGTTGCTGCTATCATCCAGGCGGTGGAAGCGTTTGACACCGACAAGGTGGACCCGCAGCGCATTCGCCAGCACGCCGAAAAGTTTGATGTGTCCCGGTTTAAGGAGCAAATCCTGGCGCTGGTGGCAGAAAAGATGTCTGATGGACATGGGGTAACCGTTCAGACCTGACAGGTTTCTACCAGAGTAATTGCCTGTCAGGTACGCTTTATAAACCTGTCAGGTCTTGATTTTTTATGGAACTACGTGCATTTTGGTCGATCTTTCGCCGCCGCTGGCTGCTAGTGCTCATCCCAGCGCTGGTTGTCGCCGTGTTTTCCGTGGTGACGTACCAGCCACCGCCCGCGCCGGGTTTCAACGTCGGGGTGAACTTTATTGTGGCCCAGCCGCCTACGCCAGGGGCTGACCTGGCCGACCAGGAGCGCTATTACAACTGGCTGGGGTCAGAATACATTGTGAACGGGTTGACGGATTGGGCGGTGAGCGGGCGGTTTAAGACGGCCGTTTCCCACCAACTGGCGCAAGAGGGCATCGACGTGCCGCCCGGCAGCTTCAGCGTATCGGCCGATAATGTGCGCAGCCGACTGCAAATCTCGATCCAGCACGGCGATGCCGCCACGCTGGCCCAGGTTATGGATGCGGCCATCACAGTCCTCTCGGAGCAAAACGCCGAGGCTTTACCGCAGCTGGGAGGAGAAACGGCCGTACTGGTCCAGTTGGACGACCCCATTGTGACGCCGCTGCCGCGCAGTTTAAGCAGCTTATTGGACATACCCCTGCGGCTGGCCATTGGTCTGGCCGCCGGGCTTGGGCTGGCGCTGCTGGTGGAGTACCTGGACCCCACCATCCGTAACCGAAAAGAAGCAGAAGAATTGGGATTTGCCATTTTGGGTGAAATTCCGAAGAAGGGAAGGGGTGAAAAGTAAGAAGTAAAAAGTGAAAAGTCACTTTTTACTTATCACTTTTTACTTATCACTTTCCTCCATAATTGCTAAAAACAGGTAGACGATATGGCACTAGGTGATTATTTTCGCATTTTGCGCCAGCGGGGGTGGATTATTATCCTGCTGGCCGTTCTGACAGCAGGCGCGGCCTTTGGTTTTAGCCGCATCCAGCCGCAGGTATACGAATCGAGCCAGAAGCTGCTGGTGCGCCCGGCCCGGACCGATTTTGGGCAGTCGCAAGCGGCGCGTGAGCTGCTGGGCAACTATGAGCAGTGGCTCAACAGCAGCTATCGTGCCCAGGATGTGATCAACATTTTGCAGCTGGACATGGAAGCCAACGCCCTGTTGGGCGACGTGACGGTGGCGTCTGACCGGCTGGGGCTGGTACTGCAAATCAACGTCGAAAATACCGACCCGAACCTGGGCAACGACATTGTCCGCACCTGGGGTGACCTGCTCATCCAGTGGCAAAATGAGGAAAACGACAAAAACCGACAGGAAGACCGCATCACGATTGAACCACAAGACGATCCCAAAGTGGTAGGGGTTAGCCCCAACGTGAACATCAATACGGCCGCTGGCTTTGTGTTTGGCGCGCTGTTGGGCGTGATTGTCATTTTTGTCCTGGAGTGGGTTGAGTCTGGCGTGGTGCGCCGCGCCGAAGACGTGGAGCGCTACCTGGAAATCCCGGTGGTGGGGCAGATTCCGGGGCAGTGAGCCGGTGAGCGGTTGTCGGTAAATGGTGGTCAGTATTTAGTGAAAAGTTAAAAGTAGGAGCGAGGCGGGTAGGTAAAATCCTTACCAAACAAAAGGTTCAACCGCCACCTGCCCGCCCCGTGAAGAGTTTGGTGAGATATGGATTTAGTGACGATTACAAACCCGCGTTCGCCTTTGAGTGAGGCGTTTCGCACGCTGCGAACAAATCTTTCGTTTTATAGCCTGGAGTCGCCTTTGCGCTCGCTGGTGGTAACTTCACCCGGCATGGGTGATGGTAAAAGCAGCACGGTGGCCAACCTGGCGGTGACCATGGCACAGAGCGGCCGTAAAACGGTGCTGGTGGATTGTGATTTACGACGGCCGTCTTTACACACCCTCTTTAATCTCAAAGCCGAGCCGGGCTTTACTGACGCCATTTTGCACAACAGTGAACCGATGCTGCAAGGAACGGCCGTAGAAAACCTCTGGGTGCTCACAGCAGGCACCAAACCACCCAACCCAGCCGACATTTTGGGCACGCCGCAGGTGGATCAGCTCATCGCCCGGCTCCAGGAAAAGGCGGACATCATCTTGTTTGATGCCCCCCCGGTGAATGCGGTGACGGATGCGGCCGTTTTGGGAGCCAAAGTTGATGGGGTGCTGCTGGTGCTCAGCGCAGGCAAAACCCGCCGCGAACATGCCGAGCGGGCTAAAGAAATTTTGGAAAAGGCGCGGGTAAAAATTATTGGGGCGACGCTCACCAACGCCCCGGTAGACAGCTCTATGGAAGCGTATTACAGCTAGAAACGCTTCCCGTAACAAAATTAACGCGTCATTTTCGCCGATGAAAAGAAAACCCAGATACGGTAGTACCTGGGTTTTTTCTTTTTGTAAGGAAACTATGTTACATTCTTGCCGATACCGCGTCCAAAGCCTGATAACTCTTATGGACAATGTAGAAACGAGTTGTGCCCATTAAACAAGCGCCTATGACTACAGCCAAAGCTGTCCCTGAAAAATCACAAAATCCTTTCATCATCGCCTTGCTCATCCTGGTGGTTTTTGCTTTGCTCACCTGGGGCATGTATGAAATGTTGACAGGCCCGGCGAGGTACAACAATCGGGACTTTATGAGCCTGTACGCGGGCGGCAAAGCCATTTTGCGCGGGCTGGATCCCTACGATCCGGCCGTCTGGCTGCCGCTGCGGGCCGAATTGGGCAGCACCTGGATGCCCGATGACCGCGCCCCATTCCCGTTGTGGACCCTACTGCTGGCGCTGCCGTTTGCGGCGCTGGACCTGGGCTGGGGAGCAGCAGCCTGGCTGGCATTTTCACTTTGTGTGTTGGGCGGCGGCATGGTTTTGCTGATCACCACGTACTATGAAAAGCCCCTGCCTGTGGCAGAGTTTGCGCTTGTGGCCCTGTTTACGTTTACTTATCGAGCGGTATTGGTGAGCATGAACAATGGCCAGATTACCTTTTTGCTCTTTTTTCTGCTCGCTCTGTTTTTGTGGCTGGTACGGCGGGAACGGCCGTTCCTCGCAGGCATTATCCTCTCATTGGTCATCATCAAGCCGAATGCCTTTGTGCTGTTTGTGCCAGCCTTTGGCTTGTGGCTGCTGTGGCGGCGGCGCTGGCACATCCTGGCCGGGGCGGCGGCTGGCGGATTGGGCATGCTGCTAGTTAGCTGGCTGGTGCTGCCAGGTTGGCTGTCTGAATGGCTTAACGTCACCGGCAAGACGGAAGTGACGGCGATTACCCCGACCGTGTGGGGATTGGCTTATGAAATCTGGCCGGAATGGTGGGCGATTTTGGGGCTGGTGTTTGTGGTGGTGGTAACGGCCGTTGTGGGTCTCATCCTCTTCCGTAATCCCACCCTCACCGAGACGGAAGTGATGCCTCTGGCGCTGATTGGCTCTTTGCTCACTACCCCGTATGCCTGGGTATATGAACATTTGCTGCTGCTGCTGCCGGCCTTGCTGATCTTCTTCGCCTTTAAACATCGTGGCCTGGCAGCGGCCATCTGGCTCGTCCTGGTCTTTGTCCTGCCCTGGGGAACTTTTTGGCTGGCCGAAAATCGGGCCAGCGACACGCTCACCGCCTCGGTTCCCCTGCTCGTTGGCCTGGCCTATTACTCCTTTGTGGTGTCTCCACGGCGAAACTTAAAACATGACCCAACTGCGTGATTTAAACTTAGAAAAGCTGCGGCGGTACGAGTCGTGGCTGGTACTGCTGCTGTTTGTGCTGTTAACCATCGTTGCTGCCTGGAACATTCTTACCGACCTGAACGGGGTCATCATTGGCCGCGACAACGACGTGTACATCAATCCCTGGGCTGACTGGTGGACGCTTAAAGCTATCACCGACCCGGATATCTCCCTGTGGCGCTCCGACCTGATGTACTACCCCATTGGCGCAGATCTGGTTTACCACAGCTTTAGCCACTTGAATACGGCCGTATCGCTAGCGTTACGGCCGTTGCTGGGCATCCTCCCCGCCTACAACATCACCATTCTCATCAATTACGTGCTGGCCGGCCTGAGCATGTTTCATTTGGGTCGTTATATGACGGGCTCCAGCGTGGCCGGCATTCTGGCGGGCATTGTGTTTGCCTTTAATTCTCACAACCTGTACCAGAGCTGCCATCCAGTCCTGGTTAGCATCTGGTGTTTTCCGTGGATGACGCTTTATTTCATTCGGGCCGTGCGGGAAAACAGTGTGAAGCTGGCGTTGGTTGCGGCCGTTTTTGTCTTTTTGGGAGCAGCGACCAGCACTGTCCTGGTGGTGCTCTTAATTTTTTGGACAGCCCTCCTACTCCTCTACATGTTCTTTTCTGGCCAATTCCCGCGTCCTTCCTGGCAGGTGGTTCTTACCTTTGGATTAGCAAGCGCATTGTTCGTTCTGCCAACCGTCCTCCCCTTGTTGGCCGACGCTATCGCTAGCAGTAACAGCAGCTTCATTATTGATCCCGAAGAATCAATTCGTACGGACATGGGCGCTTTCATGGTGCCACATTGGTATTTTTGGCTCATTCGTGGCATGTACATTGGCATCGCCCCCTTCTTTTTGATGATGTTGGCTTTTGGCCGAAAACGTCGCCCGGCGGCCATCTGGTTCTTGGTTACCCTCGTTGCTTACCTTTTTGCCATTGGGCCAACACCGATAATTTTTAATACCGCACTCCCCATCGTTTTACCCTGGACACTGCCAATTGCTCCCGTCTTACGCAACATGTACCGAATGATGATTCTGATGTCGCTTGGCGTAGCCATGGTAGCTGCGTATGGCTGGCTGGGCATACTCGAATCGATTGGCAATGATAGGAAAAAAATACTCGTAGCAGCTGCATTAACGGGTGGGTTAATCTTTTTCGAATATACGGCCGTTCCCTTCCCCTCTACCCCGGCCACCGTCTCCGCTTTTTATACCGATTACCTCGATGAAGTGCCCCAAGATGTAGTCATTGCCATCATTCCTACTGGCCGCCAACAAGACAAACGATACATGTATTATCAGACTATCCATGAGCATCCGATGACCGGAGGCGTCATTTCGCGAGCTGGTGAAGACGTGTTTCAGTTTATTACAAACAATTCTTTGCTGAGAGCCGGGGCAGTTGACCTACGCGAAAAAGTGGCTCCAACCGATCGTGAAGCTGCCTTAGCACAGCTCGCAGAAGCCAACGTTGGCTTTTTTATCATTGATAAAGCCTTGTTAAATGAGTCATATCTAATGGGTGAATCCTTGCTCAACCTGAATGATTGGCGCCAGTTTATGGTTGTTGAGCCAATTTACGAAGATGATTACCTTGTTGTTTATCCAACTGCGGCCCAGTTCTCAACTCAAGAAAGCATTTTCATGGATGAGAATGCCTCATCAATCCAGTAAGATTTAACGGTTATGGTTCAAGTCAAAAACCGCCAGCTGCTTCGCTTGCTTCTGCTGATCGGTTTATCTGCTGCCTTTCGTTTGCTTAACCTTGGCCGTGACAGCCTGTGGCTAGACGAGGCAATTAGCTACCTGACGGCCGAATTACCCCTAGCTCAAATTGCCAACAACACGGTCCAGTCCAGTCACCCGCCGCTCTATTACTTACTGCTCCATTTCTGGCTGCCCATCGTGCCGGATTCAGATACGGCCGTAAAGCTCCTCTCCACCCTCTTTGGCATCCTGCTCATCCCCGCCATCTACCTGCTTGGCCAGCAGCTGTTCCACAACCACACCGTTTCCCTGACGGCCGCCGCGCTGACGGCCGTTTCGCCCTTCCACATCCTCTACAGCCACGAACTGCGCATGTACACCCTGCTGATGCTGCTGGTGGTGCTGGCCACGGCCGTTTCCCTCCAGGCTCGCCAAAAAGAGAGCCGTGGCTGGTGGTTAGTGGCTGGTAGCTTGTTTTTGTTGGCGGTTTATACGCATCTGTTTGCTTTTTTGGCGCTGGCGGGCATAGGCCTTCATGCCCTGCTGACCTATCGTCACAACAAGCGCGCTTTCTGGGCCACAGCCCTCATGACGGCCGTTATCCTCTTTTGCTTCATTCCCTGGCTGCGCTTGATGCTGGCCGAAGCCCAACCCGCCCTGGGCAGCTTACGGCCGTTGCAGCAAGCCACCGCCCTAAATCCACTAAAGCCTCTTACTACACCGGTGTTTCTGCTGTTTAGCATGTCTAGCAGCTTCTGGTACAGCGGTCTGATCTTATTTACCTTCCTTGCTTACCTGGCTGTTTTTGTGATGGAACTGCGCAAGTTGGGCCGCCAGCAAATTCCGTCCGGGCTGTGGCTGACGCTGCTGATTATTGGTTGTGTGCTGGGTTTGCCGATGAGCGTGTACCTGGTACGGCCGTTTTTCCTGCCCGACCGTACACTAGCCGCCGCTGCGCCTTTTCTTATTCTCTGGCTGGCCTGGGGCATAACCCGTCGCCAATCGCCGCTGCCCTACCTCACCGGGCTGGCGCTGCTGCTCATGCTCGTGGGCACGGTTGGCTACCATCTCGGGCCGCTGGTCAAGCCGCCCTACCGCGACGCGACTGCCTATCTGATCGAAAATGCGCAACCTGGCGACGTCGTCCTGCACACCAGCGATGGCTCCTATTTGCCCGCACTGCGCTATGCACCCCAGCTCACCCAAGGAGTGCTGGCTGGTGATCCCGATCCGCGCAAGCCGGATGACGTTTATGCGGCGCTGGACGGGCAGGTGTGGTCTATGGCAGAGTTAGAGGTGTTGGCCAACGGCCGTTTCTGGCTAATCGTGGCCCTGGAGCACAGTGTTGAATGGCAGCAGGCCCAAGTCAAAGCCATCACCACCTCCCACATACTGCTGGACGAACAGGAAATTGGCGGCATTCATATCTTTCTTTTGGAGCAGGCAAACTGATGAATTGGCTTAGAAACTGGCGGAAACGGCCGTTGCTCGCCCTCACCGGTATTCTTCTGCTGGCCTTTGGCCTGAGACTCTACGGCCTGGCCAGCCAAAACCTGTGGTGGGACGAACTCAAAACGTGGGAGCGCGCCACCCTGCCCCTTCCCGAGATGCTGCATGATCTGATGCACATTCGCGACCAGGTGCCGCTTTACTACTGGCTCATGCGATTCTGGAGCCAAATCGGCACCGATGCCCTCATCCTCCGCCTGTTTTCGGTCTACCTGGGCACCGCCAGCGTGGCAATTCTCTACCAGATCGGCCGTCGGCTCGGTGGCCCAACCACTGGCTTGCTGGCCGCTTTTGTGCTGGCCATCTCCCCGTTCCACATCTGGTATTCGCAAGAAGTGCGCATGTATGCGCTGCTGCCTGCACTGCTGCTGCTGGCCCATTTCTGCCTGCTGCGCCTGCTAGAAAGGAACCGCTGGCAGCTATGGCTGGTGTATGGCCTGTCTATGACGGCCGTTTTGTACACCCACTATTTCGCCCTTTTCATGGTGCTGGTCCACACCATCTTCTTCGTCCTGCACTTCCGGCAAATCCGTCGCCAGACGCTAAGCTGGTTAGTCACCATGCTGGCGGTAGGTGCGGCGTTTGCCCCGTGGGTCATCCAAATTCTCACCCAAACCGATGGCTACGGCACGGCCGTTCCTGAGTGGATCAACCACATTAATTGGATCGATCTGCCGCTGACGTTCACCGTGTTTGCCGCTGGATTTGGCCTGGGTCGTGCCAGCTGGCTGGCCATCCTTGTCGCCGCGATTTTCCTCATTGGCGTTGGACGCAGCCTGCCATTTCTGCGCAAGAAAGCCAACAACCCAACGACGCTTTCTGAGCAAACGTTGCACACTCGCCTGCTGCTCATCTGGCTTGCCCTGCCCCTCGCCTTCACCTTTTTTGTCTCGCTAGAAAATGGTTTGCTGGCGGCCAGCGGCTTCGCCATTTACCACGACCGTTACCTGATCATCAGCCTGCCCCCGTTTTTATTGTTGACCGCCCTGGGTTGGCAGACATGGCGTAAACAAGCCATCCTGTTCTGGCCACTTTTGCTGCTCGTCACGATCATTTCCGGTCTGGGACTGTCGCAGCAGGTGAACAATCCGGCTTTTGATCGCAGCAGTTGGCCCACCGCCATCACCCAAATCCAGGTCATTTGTGGCGATACGGCCGTTATCATTGGCCAGAAAGATGTGCTGCTGCCGGTGACTTATTATGCCAACGGCCGTTACCCTTTCGTGCAAATTCCTCCACCTGAAACCGATGAAATCACCCCGGCTTTTGCCGCAACCATGGCCCAACAGGTGGCCCTGGCCGCGGAACAACACAATCTGGTGTGGCTCGTCGAGCAGCTGTTTAATGATGATCCACATGGCTTTCCCGAGGCGCGCCAGGCCGCCGTCGCCAGCGCCGACGACACACCCGCACGCAGCTGGCTGGCCGCCCACTACCGCAAGTTGGAGCAAATCCAGCTGCCCGGCATGAGATTAACCTTATACGATTTGGATGCCCCTCAATGAAAGCGGAATAATGTTGAGTGGCACGTGCAGATCACAAATGCTCCACGCGCCACTCTACCAATAAACCATGACAACAATCACACGAAAAGAATGGCTAACCGCAGCGGTCGTCGCCCTGGCAACGGCCGTCCTTACCCTCATCCCGTACTGGCTGGGTAACTTGCTGGCAGCCGATGACCTGGTTTACATGCAGCTCATCATGAACCCGGAAGACGCGCAAACCTACTGGGCCAAAATGCTGCAAGGGTTTAACGGCGCGTGGCTGTATACCATTCCTTTTACGCCGGAGCCACATGCCGCCGCGGGGGTAGGCGTCTTTTACGTCTGGCTGGGCCAGTTGGCCCGCGGGCTGGGGACGTCGTTAACGGCCGTCTGGCACGGCAGCCGCTTTGTGGCCAGCATCATCCTTTTTCTCACTACATTTCGTTTCGTCGCTGCCTTTTTGCCCGACCGGCGCTCGCGTTGGACCGCCTACCTGCTGGCGCTCTACGGCTCCGGGCTGGGCTGGCTGCTGTTTGTGCTGGGCCAAAATTACTGGCTCGGCGTTTTCCCCGTCGATTTTAAGCAGCCCGGTGCCCACCTCTTTTTTACGGCGCTAACCTTCCCGCATATTTCATTGGGAACGGCCGTCATCCTGCTCGACGTCCTGGTGCTGAAAAAAATATGGGACGGAGAACTCGACGCAAAGACGCAAAGGCACAAAGAAAAAAATCCGCGCCAATCCGCGAAATCCGCGGCTAAACAAACCTGGCGCTGGGCCATCCTGACCGGGCTGGCCAACGTCCTGCTCGGCGTGGCCTATCCATTTTTGATCTACATCGTGGCGGGTACGGCCGTTCTTACCTACCTCGTCCTCACCATTCAGCAGCGCCAAATTTTGTGGCGCGAGGGCTGGCAAATCGCCACCATCTTCCTCATCCCCGCACCGCTTTACCTCTACTACCTCACTGTCTGGCGCAGCAACGAGGTGTTCCGCCTGTGGGACGCCCAGGCCGGCACCCCCGCCGCGCCGTGGCCCCATTACCTGGTCGCCTTTGCCCCCATGCTGCTCCTGGCCGCGCTGTTTGCGTGGAGACGGCCCGAAAAACGGCCGCACTTCACCATCCTCTGGTTGTGGATTATCACCGCCGCCCTGCTGCTCTACTCGCCGCTGAACCCACAGCGCCGCTTCATCCAGGGCGTACACGTGCCGCTGGCCGTGCTGGCCGCTGCTGGCTTTGTGCAGGTGGTACTGCCGCGCTGGCAAAACGGCCGTCTCTGGCAAAAAATCATCGCCCACCCCCGCTACGAAACAGCTAAACTGCGCCGCTTTGTCATCATGCTGTTCCTGCTGGGCATGAGCCTGTCCAACTTTTACCTCTGGCTCGATGTCACCCGCATTGCCGCCCTCACCCAGCCAGACCTCTTCTTCCGCCCGGTTGCCGAAGTAGAGGCAGCCGATTGGCTGCGCCAAAACTCTGAAGGAACGGCCGTTGTTCTCGGCAGCTACCAGACTGGAAACCTCGTGGCTGCCCGGTCCGGCCAGCGTGTCATGCTGGGGCATTGGGCCGAGACGGTGGATTTTACGGGCAAAGAAACGGCCGTCGCCCAATTCTTCGCCACCAACACCAGCGACACCTGGCGCCAGGAGCTGCTGCGCCAATTTGCCGTTGACTACGTCTGGTTTGGCCCCCGCGAACAAGAGCTGGGCCGCTTTGATCCAGCCACCGTTGACTACCTGATACCCGTCTACGAAAACAGATCAATCACCCTATATTCCGTTTTGCCGTAGACGAATCCCGCCATTTCCCCTAAAATGTTTCGCAGCAGGGTTGATGACCGTGCACTCAGTTTCAATTACCGACTCACCATCCGAAAAAAAGTTTCACGTTTCACTTTTTACTTTTACCTTTCTAACGGCTCTACTTCTCTTAAATGCGCGCCCTACTCCAAAGAGTTTCTCACGCCAGCGTCACCGTCAACGGCCGTATCATCGGCCAGATTAACCAGGGGTTTGTTATCCTGCTGGGTATCACCCACAGCGACACCCCCGCCGAAGCCGGGTGGCTGGCCAACAAAATTGCCGGGCTGCGCCTGTTTGAAGATGACGCCGACAAGATGAACCTGGCGTTGGCCGACGTGGGCGGCAGCGTACTGGTTGTGTCGCAGTTCACGCTATACGGCGATGCGCGCAAGGGGAAACGGCCGTCCTTCACCGCCGCCGCCCGTCCCGAACAGGCCGAACCACTGGTCGAATACTTCTGCGACCAGCTGCGCCAAACGGGCCTGACGGTCGCCACGGGCCAGTTTGGGGCGATGATGCAGGTCACCATTCACAACGATGGGCCTGTCACCCTATTGTTGGAGAGAGAAGCCAATCATGACTGACGAGGAAAAGAAGCGCCAGCTGGAACAACTCTTGCACGCCATCAACCATGATTTGCGCACGCCGCTCAGCAACATTCGCTCCGCCACCGCCATCCTGCTGCAAAACCTCACCGACCCCCTCACCGATGATCAACGCGGCTTTGTTGAAATCATCGAACGCTCCACCGTGCGCCTGCTGGACCAAACCACCCGGCTGGTGCTCTTTGGCCAGATTGCTTTTCTCGCGGGTCCGCTCGAAGCCGTTTACCTGTCAGAAATCTTGGGCAATGTCAAACGCCACCTGAAAAACATCTACGACATTGACACAGTCACCATTCATACCGATGGCGATCCGCTGCTGCTGGCCAACGTCCATACGCTTTCGATCACCCTGGCCTTACTCGCCGTGGGCGACATCAAGCACCAACCCGAAACCACCGCCGACGATCTGCCCGCTATTCACGTTCACACCCGGCCCGAAGAAGTGTGCTTCACCATTCACAGCCAGATGGCTGACCACGAAATGAGCACCAGCTTTGTCGAATTGACCCAGGAAATTGTGCAACAGCACGATGGTGTTCTGGTCTTTGGCGAAGCTGACGGACAGAAACAATTTTCCTTTTGCCTGCCCCACATCCCCCCAGCTGATTAAATATCGCGTTTTTGCCCAAAACGAGGTAAAAATCAAGCACGCTGATTCGTTCAGAAATTCACAATGATTGAGGTTAAAAACAATGAACAAAATTCGTCTGTTTGTCCTGCTGCTTTTGACAACCTTGCTTGTCAACTGCGGCGGTTCAGAGGCGGTGGTGATTACGCCCACCGCCCAACCCACCACCGAAGTGGCAGAAGCGGCTACCGCCACCACCCCCGCCACGGCCACCAACACGGCCGTTCCTACCGATACCGCCGCCCCCGCCACCAACACCCCGGTAGCGGAACCCGCCACGGCAACCAGCCGGCCTACCGCCACCACAGAAGCAGAGCCAACGGCCGTTGACGCCGAACCCACCGCCATTGAGCCAAATCCCACCGCCGTAGAGCCGGAACCGACGGCCATTGAACCCAACCCAACGGCCGTCAACACCACCCCCAGCAGCCCGGTAGCTCCGGCCAACCCCTCTGGCGTCACCGCCCCCACCGATGCCAACTACCCGGCCAACACCGACGTGGTAGGCTGGGAAAACCGTATCAACGTGCCGCCCGGTTTTGACGTGTCGTATTACGGCCGTGTTGATGGCCAACCCACCAGCATCACCTTCAGCCCCGTGGATGGCCAGCTCTACATTGCCGTCCAGGCAGGCACCATCTACAAAATGGACAGCGCAGGCGGCGTCAGTACCTACGTGG
This sequence comes from Anaerolineae bacterium, assembly GCA_020848035.1. Taxonomy (GTDB): domain Bacteria; phylum Chloroflexota; class Anaerolineae; order Promineifilales; family Promineifilaceae; genus Leptofilum. Next base: position 35,642 of record JADLAX010000044.1, read on the forward strand.
GCGGCTTTACCGCACCCACCGGGATTGCCTTCCGCCCCGGCACCAACCAGCTCTACGTTTCCAGCCGCGTCCGCGATGAAAACATTGGCGGTGAGGCACAGGTGTCGGTTGTCAATCGCGGCCAGCTCATCGGCGGGCTGCCCTGCTGCTACACCTTCTTCCACTCGGCCAACGGCATCGCCTTTGGCCCGGATGGCTATGGCTACGTTGGCGTGGGGGCGCGGGCTGATCATGGTGAGATTCTGGAAGGCCCCAACGCCGGGCAGCAGGATGAAATGCACCCCTATGAGGCCTCTATCTTGCGCTTCAACCCGGACACGGGGGAAGTGAGCGTCTATGCCACCGGCTTCCGCAACCCGTACGACATCGCCTGGGACAGCAACGGCCAGCTCTGGGCCAGTGACAACACGCCCGATTTTGACCCGCCGGAACGGCTGCACCGCGTTGTGCCTGGCGGCATTCATGGCTATCCCTACTACGAATGTGACGTTTGCTTCAGCCCGCCGCCAGGCGTTAACGTCATTCCCCCGCTGGCCACCTTTGCCCCCAGCTCCTCGCCTACGGGCGTGGAGGTGTACAAAGGCACCCAGTTCCCCGGCTACAACAACGCCATCTTTTTGGCGCTGTGGAGCGCCTTCCCCGGTGCGCAAAAAATCATGCACATCGGCGCAGGCGGCTCTTCGGCCCCGGTGAACTTCGCCACCGGCTTTGCCGCCCCGATTGACGTGGTCACCGGCCCCGACGGCAGCCTCTACGTGGCCGACTGGGCGACGGGGATTATTTTTAAGATTAGCTACACGGGATAGTGCTTAAACACGTGGCAGTCACTTTTGAAAGTGACTGTCACGCCTCTCTTGTTATAATCGTCCTATGACCACTCTGGAAACACGCTATCAAGACGTTCTGCAAACGATTCAACACCACGCGCAACAGGCCAACCGCAACCCAGACGACATCACCCTTGTTGCCGTGACCAAAACGTGGCCGGTCGAAACCATCCTGGAAGCGTATGCGGCCGGGATGCGCCACTTTGGCGAAAATCGGGCGGACGAACTGGCAGAGAAACGGCCGTATATCGAAGCCACGCTTGGTCCCAACAGCGGCATTGTGTGGCACTTCATCGGCACGCTGCAAAGCCGCCAAACCAACCCCATCGCCGACCATGCCGACATCTTTCATGCGCTGGACCGGCTGAAGATTGCCCATCGCCTTTCCCACCGGCTGGTGGAAAACGGCCGTGCACCAACGCGCCCTTTACCCACCTTTCTCGAAGTCAACATTTCCGGCGAGATGAGTAAATCTGGAGTGAATTGTGTGGATTGGGAAAACAGCGCAACCCAACGGACGGAAATCCGTAAGTTTGGGGAAACGGTGGCGGCGCTGCCGGGTTTAACCCTGCATGGCCTTATGACGATGGCCCCGTGGGAAGCCGAGCCGACCGTCATTCGCACCGTTTTCCGGCGCACCCGCCTGCTGGCAGAATGGCTGGCTGAAGAGCTGGGGATGGAACGGCCGTTAGCCCTCTCCATGGGCATGACCGACGACTATCCCCTGGCCATTGCCGAAGGTGCCACCCATGTGCGCGTAGGGCGTGCCCTTTTTGGCGAACGTCAAACACACTAACACGGAGAAGGAATTTTCATGATTATTGCCATTGCCAATGCTATCCACATCATCTTCCGGGCCTTTACCTACCTGGTATTTGCCCGCGTCATCTTGTCCTGGGTTCGGGTTGATCCGTACCATCCCTTCTGGGGGCCGATTTTGCGCTTTGTCTACCAGGCCACCGAGCCGCTCCTGAACCCGGTACGTCGCCTTATGCCCAACATGGGCGGCCTTGATTTATCACCTTTAATTGTCCTGGTAGGTCTGGATTTAGTGCGAATGCTGCTGATCCAAATACTGCTTGGGCTTTAGAGAATTTAGGATCTTTGATAATTCGAGACTGATTTTCGCAACGAATTAACACGAATCTGCACGAAAATTAGCGCTCATTCGCGTCAATTCGATGCCGAGCTACTCTCTTAAAATTCTAAAGAGCCAGAATTGAAGTGCAGCGGCTGCTTTGATGGTTTTAGAAAGCCATCAAAGCAGCCGCTTACGATCTGCATAGAGTAAAGTTGTCTAGCGGAACAGCTGCAGCACGATGGGCAGCACAAGCAAGACAAGCATCGCGATCAGAAATATTTTGTATCCCAATGATGGTTTAGAAGACATCGTGACCTCGCCTCAAAAAGTGTCTAGCGCAAGCCCGTGAGGCTGCGAGCAATGACCATACGCTGAATTTCGCTGGTCCCTTCGTAAATTTCGGTAATTTTGGCGTCGCGGAAGTAGCGCTCCAGCGGCATCTCCTTGCTGTACCCCATGCCCCCGTGAATTTGAATCGCTTCGGTGGTGACGTACATCGCCGTTTCGCTGGCGTACAGCTTGGCCATACTCGCTTCCATGGAGTAACGGCCGTTATTTTCCTTCGCCGCTTTTTTAGCCAGGCACGCCTGGTAGATGAGCAGGCGGCTGGCATCCACCCGGCACTTCATGTCGGCCAACTTTTGCTGAATCATCTGGAACTGGCCGATTTTTTGGCCAAACGCTTCCCGCTCCTGGGCATATTTCACGCTGGCTTCCAACGCGGCCTCGGCAATGCCCAGCGCCTGGGACGCAATGCCAATGCGCCCGGCGTCCAGCACGGTCATGGCAATTTTGAAGCCATCGCCTTCGGCACCGAGCCGGTTTTCCACCGGGCATTCGTAATTGTCGAAGATGATTTCGCTGGTGGCGCTGGCGCGGATGCCCAGCTTGGGCTCTGTTTTGCCCCGCTCGAAGCCAGCGTGATCCGTCTCGATGAGGAAAGCGGTGACGCCTCTGTGCTGGAGCTCGGGCTGGGTCATGGTGAACAGGACGATGTAATCGGCGTACGGCGCGGAAGTGACCCAGGATTTACGGCCGTTAATCACATAATGCGTCCCGGCGTCATTCAGCACGGCGCGGCTCTTCATCGTGCCCGCGTCGCTGCCAGACATCGGCTCGGTCAGGCTGTACGCCCCAATTTTCTGGCCGCTGGCCACCGGCACCACGTACTTTTGAATTTGCGCTTCGGTGCCAAACTTCAGAATACCGTGGCAGTACAGCGAGTTATTGACCGACATCACCGTGCCGTGGCTGGCGTCGGCCTTACAAATTTCGGTGAGGGCCAGGGAATAGGCCAGCGTATCCATGCCAATCCCACCATATTGTTCCGGCACCTCAATGCCCATAAAGCCCAGTTCACCCATTTTACGCACGGTGTTGATGGGAAATTCGGCCGTCTGGTCATGATGTTCCGCAATTGGGGCCACCTCATTTTGGGCAAAGCGGCGGGCTTCCTGCTGAATCATCTTGTGTTCTTCGGTAATAAAGTCAAACATTGTGGCAATCCTCCAAATTAATTCAGTAACGTTTGAATGTGGTTCATGAACTGCTCAAATTCTTGAGGGGGCAGCTCAAAACCTTCGGTCCAGCGGCGGCGTTCGGCCAGCCAATATTTACCATCCTTGCCGGTGAGAACGGCCGCAGGAATTTCCGGTCGGGCCGGGCCACCCATGCGGGATCGCAGCGAGTTGTCGTAAACCTCACGGGGGAAAATCTCGTGGAAGTGTAGTCCGTCCTCGCGGGCCAGCCAGGTGCGTGCCTTGTTTTTGGGCAGGAAGGTGTAAACCACGGCTTCTTTTTTGCCGCTTTTCAGCTCAACCGCCAGGCAAAGCCAGGTGCGCGGCACACGTCGTTCACGACCACCACGCTGCCAGCCGCGTAAATCAAAATGCCAAAATAGTGCCGTGGGTTCATGGGCTCGGGTGATTTCCCACTGGGCCGCCTCTTCCGTTTGCAGCTGAAGACCATCGTGAGTCAGGGTAACGGAACGGCCGCTTGGCCAATATTGCTTCAACAGCTTTTCAATCACCCACACCACCGCCAGCGCCACGGGCAGTGCCCCGCCGCAGGAGGCGACAAACGCATAATCCACCGCGCCGACCGCTCTAAACACGGCCTGGATGCCCAAAAAGGCCGCTATCGTCACAACAAAAAGCAAGACAAATACGGCCGTACGCAGCCCGGCATGTTCCTGATCCGCATGTAAAATCGTAGGATGTGTTTGTGAAGAGGTCATAACTTAACTTGTCATCTTCTCCGCATGATCTGCCTCAATGATACACGGATTCATCCTTTCTACCCATTGAATTCGAGCCAGCTTCTCTCTATATTTCACCGTATCTTAAATCAATTTTTTTGTCAGAAAGGATTATGGCTGAACCACAACAGTACAAAAAAAAGCTAGCTGAATTGGTTCCTGAACGAGGCAGTTTTCAACCAACAACTGTTCAAGAAGCACAAAAGGCAATCGCTTCAATCGAAAAAATAGAGACCTTTCTCTATACCTTCAGTGACCAGCTTGATATCGAAATTGAGCGAGTAGAAAAGAAATTTCAACAAGCCAAGCAGAAAGCCAACGACACCATTATTGACTCAACCTTAAACAGCGACAGCGAAAAAGCGTTCCAAATCCGGCTTCTCGATGAAAAGCGCAAAGAGCAGACATTGGAGTATGAAGAAGTAAAGTCCATCGGGCACAAACTTCTGGCCACATACCAAACGACTAGAAAGCGACTGCAAAGCTTCATCGAGCACGAAATGGGGCAAAAACCGAGCCGCTACACAGGCTCTCTGGGCGGTTTACTTACGGGCATCAAGTCTGCCCAAGATGTAAATTACCAGAAGTACATCAAATCAAAAGAGTGGAAACAAAAAGCCGAGGAAGCCAAAACACGGGCCGGTAACCGCTGCCAGGGCTGCAACCGCCCCCGTTCCGAAGTGCAGCTAGATGCCCATCACCGCACCTACGAACGAATTGGCCGCGAGCGCCCGGGCGACATCACGGTTCTTTGCCGCGATTGCCACCAATCGATTGAAAAGAGTAAGGCCAAAGTCTCCCTTGCGCAAAAGATGGCCGATCCCGAACAAGGTGCATGCATTCGATGCGGCATCCAAATTCCATTTGATATTCACAAGCCATTCTGCATTAGCTGTTTTACCGAGTGGATAAAGGTCAAAAAATACACTTACGCAGAAAAACAATGCCACGCCTGTGGGCAACCGGCCGAAACCTCGATGGCACGGCCGTTTTGCTTCGATTGCTACAAAGAAGTAAAGAAAATCAAACAATAGACCTATTTCTCAAGAAGTCTCGGGAAGAAATGGGATACAGACACCAATAGCACAGATTTTCTAAATTCAGCTTGACGGCAAGCAAAAACAAGACTACGCTTGCGGCATGTACGCCGAGCTAATTATCAACGTCGAAGCGCCATTAGAAGGCACCTTTCACTACCACGTGCCTTCCGATATGCAGCCCCGGCTGCGCGTTGGTCACCTGGTAGAGGTGGAATTTGGTGCGCGGCTGGCCCAGGGCATCATCCTGCGCTTTGATGACACGGCCCCCATTGAAGACACCAAACCCGTCATTGCCCTGATTGATGACCAGCCCGTGGTGTACTGGTGGCAAATCGAGCTGGCCCAATGGCTCAGCCAGACCTACCTGGCGCCGCTCAACGCCTGCCTGCGCCTGATGCTGCCGCCCGGCCTCACCCGCTGGGCCGACGTAACGATGGACATCAATCCGTATTGGGACGGCAACGGCCGTCTCACCGACCTCCAGCAAGAAATCGTTGACATTGTGCGTGAACGGGGTGATTTACGCGGCAGGCAGCTGCAACGAGCGCTCAACAAGGCGGAAGGCAAGAAAAAGAAGAAGGCGGATTGGAAAACGGCCGTTAACCAGCTGGCCAAACGCAATATTCTGCGCAAAGCCACCGTGCTGGACCCGCCGCGCATCAAGCCCAAGCAAATCCGCACCGCCGAACTGATCGCCAGCGACCGGCGGGTGCAGGGTGTGGTGCCGCACCTGGGCCGGGCCAACAAGCAGGCCGACGTGCTGCTCTACCTGCTGGAAAGTCGCGACCCGCTGCCGGAGGAAACGGCCGTGCTGCACGCCACCAACGCCAAAGCAGAACACCTGGAAAAACTGGCCGAAGCCCACCTCATCAACCGCACCCCGGCCCAAACCACCCTCCTGCCCACCAGCCAGGAGCCGCCCGCTGATCACGCCGACCTGTTCACCCAGCTCCCCAGCCCACTCGAACAAATAACCATTCACCATTCACCCTTAACCATTAACCAGTTAATCGATTCTGGTCATCTAGAAACGCTTGAAGAACCGGCCACCCTCAGCCTGGCCATCCCGCCCAAGCAGGTGCTCGGCCACATTTTGCAGCTGCGCCAGGCCACCACCTACCACAACATCCTCCGGCTGCTGGCTCGTGAGGCTCAGCCGGTGAACCTGAGCGACATTTACGCCGAAACCAAGGCCACGATTACCCACCTGCGCCAGCTGGCCAAGCTCGATCTCATCCGCTTTGGCGCAGAAGAAGTGTGGCGCGATCCCCTGGCCGACCGCGACTTTGTGCCCGCCGAGCCACCCATGCTCACCACCGACCAGGCCCGCGTCTGGGGGCGCATCAAAATGGCCGTGCTGCACGCTGAAGAGGTGATGGAGGAAGGCGACGAGTTCACCGTCGATGCGCCCACGCCCATTTTGCTGCACGGCGTAACCGGCAGCGGCAAGACGGAAATTTACATGCGGGCCATTGACTATGCGATAAACGAGGGTCAGCAGGCCATTGTGCTGGTGCCGGAAATTGCCCTGACGCCGCAAACGGTGCGCCGCTTTGCCGCGCGTTTTCCGGGCCGGGTGGCCGTGCTGCACAGCCGCCTCAGCGACGGCGAGCGCTACGATACCTGGCGACGCGCCCGACAGGGCTTGTTCGACATCGTCGTCGGGCCGCGCAGCGCCTTGTTCACGCCGCTGCCCAACCTGGGCGTCATCATTTTGGATGAGGAGCACGACCCCAGCTACAAACAAACGCCGCCGGTGCCGCCGCCCTACTACCACACCCGCGAGGCGGCCATCGCCCTGGCGCAAATTGTGGGGGCGCTGGTCATCATGGGCAGCGCCACCCCGGACATTGTCACCTACCATAAGGCGCAAAGCGGCCGTTTCCACCTGCTCGAACTGCAAAAGCGCGTCATGGGCCATCGCCAAAGGCTGGAAGGCCAGGCTGAGCGCTTGCAGTTACAAAACCACTATCAACACGACGGCGAAGACCCAGATGACGCCCTCACCATTCCCCTGCCGCCCATCCAGATTGTCGATTTGCGCCAGGAGCTGCGCGCGGGCAATCGCTCGATTTTTAGCCGCGCCCTGGAAAAAGCGATCACCGAGACGCTGGCGCGTGGCGAGCAGGCCATTTTGTTCCTCAACCGGCGCGGCTCGGCCACGTTTGTCATTTGCCGCGACTGTGGCTACGTGGCCACCTGCCCCCGCTGCGACCTGCCGCTGACCTACCACCAGGGCAGCATGATGCTGGTGTGCCATCACTGCGGCCGGCGTGAGCCGCACCAGACGGAGTGCCCGCAGTGCCAATCGAAGCGGATTCGCTATTTTGGCCTGGGCACAGAAGAGGTGGTACAGCGCGTCCAGCAGCGCTGGCCTGAGGCGCGCATCACCCGCTGGGACCGCGACACCACCGCCGGGCGCAACACCCACGAGACGCTGCTAGCCAGCTTCATCAACCAGGAAGCGGACATTTTGGTGGGCACGCAAATGATTGCCAAGGGGCTGGATTTACCGCTGGTGACGCTGGTGGGCGTCATTTCGGCCGATGTGTCGCTGGGGCTGCCGGATTACCGCACGGGGGAGCGTGCTTTCCAGGTGTTGGCGCAGGTGGCGGGGCGGGCCGGGCGTGGGCTGCTGGGTGGGCGAGTCATCATCCAGACGTACAAGCCAGAGCATTACGCCATCCAAGCCGCCGCCGAACACGATTTTGCCTCGTTTTACATTGACGAGATACGCTTCCGCACCCAGCACAGCCTGCCGCCCTTCCGGCGCATGGCCCGGCTGCTGTACATCGATCCGGTGGAAGAGCGCGGTCAACGGGAGGCGGAGGCGCTGGCCAAGGGGCTGCGGCTGCATATCCGGGAAAAGGCGCTGGCCGCATCGGAGATTTTGGGGCCGGTGCCGCCGTTTTTTAACCGAGTGGACGGCCGTTTCCGCTGGCAAATCATCGTGCGCTCCCCCGACCCCAACCGGCTGCTGGCCGACTTCCCCATCCCGGCAAAATGGATGGTAGACATTGATCCAGTGAGCACACTGTAATCCGAAATTTGAGGCTCTTTAAGTGAAACGTGAAACGTGATTGAAGGACTCACGTTTCACGTTTCACGCCCCACTTAGGTACCCCCGCCGGGACTCGAACCCGAATCTATCACTTAGGAGGCGATTGCTCTATCCATTGAGCTACGAGGGCCAACAAAAAAACTGCCTAAGTCCAGTCAAAACCGGCTCTCAATAAGCCTAACCTATGCAAAAGCCACCGCTTGCTAAAATTTTGCAGCATTTTCCCGCAGGTTGCATATAATACGGGCTGGTTTGACGCAGCACCGATTATGGCGCTGCACGGTGCCTGCAATGGTAACGTAAACCAGGAACAGAATCAAAATCTTTTTGGGAACCCGATGCAACCAACTGAGCCACGGCCGTTTTTTGTCTACGGCACGCTGTTACCAGATCAGCCTAACTTTTTTGTCTGGGGCGAGGACATTGCCCACATGGAACCGGCCACGTTTGACGGCGGGCGGCTGTACGACATGGGTTTTTACCCCATGTTGGTTGCCGCCGAGGCGGATACGGCCGTTCACGGTCAGCTCATCACCCCGCACCCGGCCCAGTACGAGGCAGTGTGCCAGCGGCTGGATGAGTTGGAAGGGTACGATCCGGAGCAGCCTGAGTCGTCAGAGTACCAGCGAAAGCAGGTGGAAGTGGTGGTGGGTAACGGCCGTTCCCAATCCGCCTGGGTTTACCTGGGCCAGCCGGAATGGGTGGCCGACAAACCCGAAGTGCCCGGCGGCAGCTGGGCAGCTTACGTGGCCGAAAGCCAGATTGAACTGCAAGCCTGGTGGGATGCGATTCGCAGCGTAACTGGACGGCACAACAAACAATGAGCAACGGGTAGCGCCCAACCGTGTTACCCTACACAGCACAATCACACTTTCCCAACTATCGATTTCCCACACCGC
>JADLAX010000045.1 GCA_020848035.1 Anaerolineae bacterium
ACCAGCTGGCCGAAGCGCTGGAACTGGCCGAACGGCTGGACCTGTACCACTACTACCTGTCGCCTGAAACGGTGCAGCTGAAGCAGGACGGCACGGTTGTGCTGGTTGATTTAGGCATTCCGGCCGTTGAAAATGGCATGGCCGCCAAGGTAACCCTGCCCCTGGAAGATGAAGCGTACATCGCCCCGGAACAAAAGCAGGGCAAATCGATTGACAGCCGCAGCCAGATCTACTCGATGACGGTCATTTTGTATGAGATTTTGACCAACGAGCTGCCCGCCGAACCATTGTCGTATTGGCAAACAGTTGCCCAGGGAATCATGCCGAAAAACACGGCGCTGGAACAAAAGCGGCCAGATTTATCCCGTGAAACGTATGAACTGGTGGAGAAAAATTTGCTGGCCCAGCCCTGGGGGCGCTATAAAACGATCAAAGAGTATCTAGAGGCGATCAACGAAGCGATACAAAGTGAACAGCTGCTGATTCAGACACGGGGAGGAACGGCCGTACTTACCCCACCCGCCCCGCGCCGTTCCCGCACTGGCATGGCTCTGGTAGTGCTTGTTATCATCTTTTGCCTGGGCGGCACTGGCCTTTGGGCAATTATGAATCTGACGGAGCCAGAACCCACCCAATCGGCCATTGTGGCCGACGGCAGCACGCCAGACAACGCACTACCCAGCCCCACCCTGATACTCACCGCGGACGGCGCGGTTGGATCGACGACGGCCACGCCGCCGGCTGTGGCCTCGCCGACGCTGGGCACCATCGACATCATTGCCCCGGCCAACGACACTGAGTTTGAAGCAGGCGACACCGCCATTTTTCGCTGGACCTGGACCGGGACGCTGCAAGAAAATCAGCAGTTTTCGGTCTATTTGTTGACGGGAAACGGCCGTTCCCTCCTGGGCACAGTCACCACTGCCACCAGCGATGGCAGCTACAGCCTGCAAACACTGCTGCCCGAAAGCAGCAGCCCCGCGTCTGAATGGCAAATTGTCCTGGAAGACTTAAACACAAACCGCAACATCGCCGCCAGCAGCAACCGGCGCATTAGCATCAAACCAGCGCCCGCGACGCCTACCTTTACCCCCACCCCCACCGCAACGGAAACCACCACCGCCACCTCGTCGCCCACCCCTATCCCCCAGGTTGAAATCGCCGTCAGCTCGGCCAGCCTGCGGCAGGGGCCAGGCACCGCCTTCCCCATTTTGCGCTATCTTTACGAAGGCGATGTAGTCGCTGTGCTGGCTAAAGACACACCTTTGGGCGACTGGTATAATGTACTTTTAGACGACGGCAGCCGCGGCTGGCTGGCCTCTATTGCCGTACGTCCGATAGATGAAGCCAGCATGAACAATGTGGGCATTGCCGTCACCTTACCGGCTCGGCCAACCAACACCCCAACCCCAACGCCGACCAACACCCCCACACCCACCAGCACACCGACTGTTGTGCCGGGTGGCGGTGGAAGTAACCCGCCGCCGCCAACAAACACACCGAATCCTACTATCCCGCCGTTACCGACGGGACCCTAGGTTATTGATTGCTTTGCCAATGAATAACAAGAAGTATCGATAGAGCATCGATATGCGGAGAAATCGTGTCCTAATAAGTTTGGCAGTTTTTTTGGCCGCTGTTGCCGCCGTTTCCTGGTTGGGCAATGTGCTGGCCGAAGCCATTCTCCAGGTTAACGAGGGGTTAACCGTGGATGAAAACAGCAGCGATACTGTTATCAGTAACGCCGTGTTGCAAGCTGTAGACAATGAAGTGCCTGAGGCTACCTTAACGTTTAATCTGGTGACCTTGCCCGTTCATGGCTCCTTAAATTTGAATGGCTCACCGTTGAGTTTGCCCGGTGCCTTTACCCAGGCCGACATTGACGCCAGCCTGGTGACCTATGACCACGACGGCAGCGAAAACGCCAGTGACAGCTTCGACTTCACCGTGACCACCAGCGGCGGCTCTACAACGGTGCCGCAGACCACCTTTGCCATCACCGTAAACCCGATCTTCGACGAGACCCCCGTTCTGAATGACACCTCGTTCGATTTACCGGAAAACAGCGATGTAGATACGGTAGTGGGCACGGTCACGGCGACCGACGATGACTTTGGCGATTCGCTTAGTTACAGCATCACCAACAGCGTGCCGGAAGCAGCATTTACCATTGGGGCCGCCACAGGCGAAATAAAAGTGAGCGACAGCGGTCCGCTGGACTTTGAGACAAATCCAACCTTTACGCTGACCATTGAAGTCGAAGACAGCGGGAACCTAACCGACACAGCACAAATTGCGATCAATCTGGAAGACGTGAATGAAGCGCCCGTAATTGATCCAGCCGGGCCGTTTAACGTGGCCGAAAATACCGGGACGGGTACGGCCGTTGGCGACCCCCTCACCGCCACCGACGAAGATGCAAGTGATGTCATCACCTTTTCAATCACCGCAGGCAACACGGGCAGTGCCTTTGCCATTGGGGCCAGCAGCGGCCAGATCACCGTGGCCAACGGCAGCCTGCTGGACTATGAAACCGGCCCTACTAGCTACAACCTGACCATTACAGCGGAAGATACCAGCGGGGAATCGGATGCAGAAGTCGTTACCATCAATCTGACCGATGTGAATGAACCGCCTGTGGTATCTGACGCCACATTTACCCCCAGCGAAAATCTGCCTGATGGGGCGTCAATCGGCTTTGTGCCAGCTGACGATCCTGAAAACAACGCACTCACCTTTGGCGTAACGGGTGGCAATCCTGGAAACATCGTCGCTCTGAACACCAGCACCGGCGAGATAACCGTCAACAACGCAGCCGAACTCGATTTTGAGTCCACACCATCATTCACGGTCACCGTTTCCGTCAACGATGGAACCAATCCGGCAGAAGAGTCAATCATCACCATTGATGTGGTCGATGAAAATGAAGAACCCGTCGTGAATGATGTGACGCTCAGCATTGCGGAAAACAGCGCCAATGCCACGCTTGTGGGCCTGGTGCCAGCCTCCGACGAAGACATGGCGGACGACGGCCAGTTAACGTTTGGTATTCTTACGGGCAATGGTACCGGGGCTTTTGCGATTGCCAATGATGGGAGCAACAACGGCCGTATCACCGTGGCCAACTCAACCCTGCTAGACTATGAAACCAAAACCTCATACACCCTGGGCGTAATTGTCACCGATATCGGCGACCTGGAAAATACCGCCACCGTCACCATTAACATCACCAACGTGTTTGATGTAGCGCCCAACGTGAGCAATGCAACCTTTTCTGTAGCCGAAGGCAGCGTCAACGGCGTGGCCGTTGGCACTGTAACCGCTACCGACCCTGAATTGAGCAGCGGCGACGCCTTAACCTTTGCCATTGTGGGTGGCAATACCGGGACCGTGTTTGCCATCAACAGCAGCACGGGCCAGATTACCGTGCCTGACACCAGTAAATTGGATGCAGACGCCATGCCCACGTTTAACCTCACCGTGCGCGCCACAGACAAGGGTGGCAAAATTGACACGGGCACCATCACCATCAACGTGACGGCCCTGCCCCTCACTTACATCTATTTGCCTGTCGTGTTCAACAACTATCCGCCCATCGAACCCAACAACCACTGCGGGCAGGCTTATGCCGTCGGCAGCGGCACTACCTACGAATTTACCTCGGACGATGTCGAAGATTGGTATGCCTTTACGCTGACCAGCGCGGGCAATCTCAGCGTGACGTTGTCCAATTTTGAGCCAGCCCAGGGGCAGTTGGTGGTTTATGGCGGCACTTGTGGCGGCAGTCTGATCGCCTTACAAAACAACGGCAACAATCAATCTACCAAAATCATTAACCTGGGCGTTCGGCCCGCTGGCACCTATTACATTCGGGTCTACAGCGTGCCGGTGACCAACACGACTTACAACTTACGCGTCAACTAAATAAAAGAGAGACGGCCGATGCCGTCTCTCCTCAACCAACCTACTATGACTATGTTTGCATTTTTTCTTGTCATTCCCGCCCCACGCCTTCGCGGGGGCAGGCTGCGGGAATCCACTCCAGGAAACAAGATGGATACCCGCCTTCGCGGGTATGACACTTTCTCTTAATAGGTTGAAAACTGCAAAGGTAGTGCTAATTTATTCACTGCGGGAGGCTTTTCATGAAGAGCCTCCCTTTTTTTTGTTGCCGACCAGATACGCCGCACTTGCGGAAAGTGCGTCGCACCTTTTAGGTATCGTGTTACAGGTCCAAAATGTGCCGGGCAATCACCAGCCGCTGGATTTCGCTGGTGCCTTCGCCGATGGTCATCAGGCGGGTGTCGCGGTAGATGCGCTCCACTTCAAACTCGCTGCTGTAGCCGTAGCCGCCGTGAATCTGGATGGCATTGCGGCAAACGCGCTCGCTGACCTCGGTAGCAAACAGTTTGGCCATCGCCGCTTCTTTGGTGTAGCGTTTGCCTGCGCCTTTTAGCGAGGCGGCCCAATAGACCATCAGGCGCGCCGCTTGCAGTTCGGTGGCGGCGTCAGCCAGCATCCACTGGATCGCCTGGTAGTGGGCGATGGGCTGACCAAACGTCTCGCGCTCGTGGGCATAGG
>JADLAX010000046.1 GCA_020848035.1 Anaerolineae bacterium
GCAACAGAAACTGGCAAGGGCTCGCCAACAACGCCAGCTATTTTGGCAAGAAATTGAGGTGGCTCCTCAACTGTGAAATTCTCTCTTTTATAAGGCCCGGTGTCCATTTGACGTTGAACCAAAACAATACCAGTTTCGGGACAAGACGCGATGGGATGTAAATCTGAAAGTAGCGGTGGGTCCTCAGGTACACATTCCGCAGGCAGCAACGGTGGCAATCTATTACATCCTTAACGAAGCGCTGAACAACGTATATAAACATGCGCGGGCGACGGCCGTTTGGGTTAGCCTCAGCTGTGAGGAAGAGAGCCTATCTTTAGTAGTGACAGACAACGGCAGCCACGCGGACATGGCTACCTGGTCTTTATCAGCCTTGGTAAGGGCAGGTCATTTTGGTATTGTGGGCATGCACGAATGGGCCAGATTGGCAGGCGGTGCGCTGCGCATTACCAGGCGCGAGCGTATGGGCACAGTCGTAATCCTACATATCCCCTTTACGCCGCGCGACCCCTTAGCATAAACTATGCCGACACATGCTTGCAAAGGGCATCATCTAGCACTTTTGCTAGAGGCGATCGGGTCAGAAATTAGCTATAGCGAACTATAGTTGGTGTTGGAGAGAAATAGCTATGAAAGATTTGCAAATGGTAGTTGAAGCAAAGTCGCTCACCAAAATATATCCAGGAGCGCCAAAAGCGGCAGTTTCGGATCTCAATTTGGCATTACATCCTGGGGAAATTGTGGCTTTGCTGGGTCCCAATGGTGCGGGCAAAACAACGGCTGTGAAGATGATCGCTGGTCTAGTGCTTCCGACCACTGGCCGCGTTCGTGTCATGGGACATGATATTGTGCAGGCACGCACTGTCGGTGTTCGCCACATCGGAGCCGTTCTGGAGGGCGCGCGGAATTTGTATTGGCGGCTATCAGCGGAAGAAAATTTGCGCTATTTCGGGACGCTGCGTTTGACGCCGCGACGGGAGCTTTCGCGACGCATCAATGAGCTGCTAATTCTATTTGACCTGGAAGCGCAGCGCCATCAGGAAGTGCGCCATTTCAGCCGCGGGATGCAGCAGAAGCTAGCCATTGCCGCCGCGCTGCTTCATGATCCCGATATACTGCTATTGGACGAACCAACACTGGGGTTAGATGTGAAAGCCGCCCGACAGTTGGAAGAGACCATTGCTCAGTTGGCCCGTGAGCAAGGCAAAGCAATCCTACTTACTACCCATATGATGGATGTAGCGGAAAAGCTGGCCCAGCGTATCACCGTCATATACCGGGGACAGGAAATTGTCTCCGAGGAAACACGCTCTTTGCTGCACCGCTATAGTGCGCAGCGGGACATGGTGGAGATTCACATAGTCGGTTCAATAACGCAGGCATTTGAGACGCAGGTGCAGCGGACAGTTCCAGATGCAGTCTTTTCAGATGAGAAGGGAACGACGCGACTGCTGCTGCCAGCGCTCGATCAGGCACAATTGCTGCGGCTGCTACAGCAGCTGGATGCCGAGGGCATAACAATTCAGGAAGTGGGTCGCCGCCGAGCGCGTTTGGAAGAAATCTTTTTGTCTTTGACGGGACCGGAGCGGGCGGATGATTAAAGTGATTCGCATTGTAATAGCAGAGTTGCGCCGAGAATTGCTGCGGGCGCGCGCCTACTGGCTAGAAGTCGTAGCGGATCAGTTACTGTTTACCCTTGGCTTTTTGCTGCTTTCCGGACTCTTTTATCTGGTGACCGAAGGAGAGTATGGTAACCTGGCGCGGCTTGCTTCCCTGGTCGGCTTTGTCATCTGGCGCGTAGCCGACGGCTGCATACTGCGCACGGTAGAGGGCCTCAGCGACGATGCTCAAGCCGGTACGTTGGAACAGATATGGTTGAGCGGCGTTTCGCCTCAGCTGGTGCTGCTGGCTCGCAGTGCGGCCATTCTGCTGTATCACTGTATGCGCGGCGTGTTGTTGGCGGTCGTCATCATGCTATTGCTGCAAATCACGCCTGCTTTCCCACCTGGGATGGCGGTGGGGACGATAGCCGCAGGATTACTCATATTCCTACTGACCCAGGTCGGTGCTTTTGGCTTGTCGTATGTGATTGCTGGACTGCACCTTGCGTACAAAAATGTGGCTGCGCTGACTCTGGCTGTATCCACTGCTCTACTCTTTTTGTCGGGTGCGTTAGCTCCTGTAGAGGGTGCACCGGTTCTCATTGCACTCAGCCGGGCGCTGCCGCTGACGCTGGGCATTGCGCTGTCCCGGCAGCTGGCCACAGGTGAGATTGTTTGGAGCCAGCTGGGGCAACAGCCGGATTTTTATTGGCTGTTGGTAATTACAGCGGTCTACGGTCTGCTAGGCTGGCAGGTGATGGAGTGGGGACAGCGACTGGCCCGCCGCGATGGCTCACTAGCACATTATTGAGGTCTCAATGTTGCCTGTGTTTTTTCTTTTTTTGGCTGAACTACGCCGCGATGTGCACGCCTGGTGGTCTTACCGAATACAAGCGTTTAGTTCTTTGGCGCTGTGGCTGGTGGCTTTTCCCCTCATGATAGCAACCTTTGATGGTGTGGCTAACGGTTATAGTGCCGAGCGCCAGCTTGCTTCCCTGATTGGTTTTTTGGTGTGGGAACTGTGCTCCAGTGTTCTTGCGGCGACCACCGAATCTGTGACCACCGAAGCGCAGCAGGGAACGTTAGAGAGCGTCATCTTGGCGCCAATATCGCCTGTAGTTACCTTCTCGTTGCGCCTAACGGCCGTAATGATACGACAGGCATTGGAAACACTGCTACTAGGTCTTGGCCTGGCGTTCCTGCTCGGGCTGTATATGATGCCCAATGGGCTGTCTTTGTTCGTGGCGCTGCTGACGCTGTTGGGTGTGTGCGGCGTGGGGCTGGTGCTTGGAGGCTTAGCATTAGTATATAAAAGCGTAGACAGTGTCGTCGCCGTTGTGTCGCTCCTGGCCGTCCTTTTCACGGGTGCGTTAGTTCCTCTGAATAGCCTGGGCGTTGTGTTTACGCTTTTGAAGCTGCTGCTGCCGATGACCTGGGGCATTGATCTGCTGCGCCAAACGTTGATTAGTGGTGCAGTCTGGTCACAATTATGGGCCAACGGGGCACTGCCGGGACTCGGGCTACAATCTGCCGTTTTTCTCGCTTTGGGGATAGTTGTCTTTCGCTGGGGACTACATCGTGCCCAGGAGCAGGGCAGCTTGGGGAGTTATTAGAATCACGCTGCAGGTAGTACGCCAGTACTACCTTTAAATGGCCCGCAGTACGCGCATTCCATTCACAAACAGGTTGATCATTTCATGTAGACCTTTCCGCTCCTGGCTACAATTGGCTTAATTCAAGATAGTCATGGCCGAGTAGTGGTGATCACGCTTTTGAGCAACGTTATATAGCGTCCACTGCCTGGTGGACTTCCCTTTATTCTGTAATCCCACATAGATAAAGCCCAGTTTACAGGAGTTAAATGACCTAGTGAACTGAAATTTAGGCTGCCCAACAGCACTACTACGTATGATGTCCCTTTGCTGCTACATATGATGCCTTATAGCTGGAGGAGTGACACTAAAGATGGAAAAGAGTCGAAAAATCCGAGTTGTGGTTATTGATAGCCAGGAAGTAATACGCATTGGAGTCAAAGCCGCTCTTGAAACAGGTGATCGTATGGAAATCATTGCCGCTGGTGCGACAGAGGATGATGCGCTCCATCTCACCAACTTGCATAAGCCAGATGTGGTGCTATTGGGATTGAATGCACCTAATAATTCTGCGTTGCCTGCTAGGAACTTGGCTGTCTTGGATACAATTGATCATCTAGTGAAATTCGAACGAACGAACGTCCTGGTCCTGTCGCGACTCGAACAAAGGGGATTGCTCCATTCTGTGCTTCGGGCTGGAGCAGGTGGCTTTATGCTTAAAGATGAGGCGTTAAATTCCAGTGATGTGTTGGCACAGGCTATTGAAAACCTGGTCCAGAAAAAGAATTTGCCCTTGAGTTTGGCACTTCAAGATAAGCTGTTTCTGTACGAACCAGAGGTTGAAGAAATGCCGAGGCTTACTAAGCGGCGCATTAAGATGATGCAAACAATTGCCGATAACCCACACTTAACGGTGGCTCAAATAGCAGAAATACTTGGCATTGCCGAATCCACACTGCGCAACAACCTAAGCGCTATCTCCCGCACGTTAGCAACGTCAAGCTTAAGCGGAGCATTGATTGAATGCTTACGTTTGGGAGTGGTTAAGATATATCGCTAATGAGTCCACTGGTAATTAATCAGCCAAGCTCGCAGCATGTCTCAAAACTATAGCTTGTGTTCTTCTGCAGCACCTCTACCAATAAATCAGTAAACGGTAGAGTTACAAAACGACCCAGCTCTTGAATCGCTTTTCGATCGTATATCCTCTTGTCGTGTAGATCCGTTATTTACCTACATCACATTGCTATTCAACATAATGCCCCTTTTAACTGAGTCGTTTTTTGTAATGATATGCAGAAGATTTGCGATGAGGGCAAAATTCTCCAACACAGTAATTTCAGCCGTGGCTATTGTGTCCTGCTGCCAACAAACGTCCCTTACTAAACTGTCAATAATCGGTATATTTTTGTCTCATATCGGTAGATATTTACACTTGAATTAATGCCCCTGCTCTGTAAAATGAAAACCATCAAAGAGAAAAAGATGTGACAAATTCAGTGCTGCTGTGCTTCGGCCCACTCGTTTGGCCATGCGGTTGCAGCGATGAATAAGGCATCTAAATAGCGGCAGTAAAAAGAGCTGTCGACCAGCTTCTCTAACAATTTCCCAGGTTCTAAATCATAGCTTCTTTTATGTTGTTGCCATTCTGGGCAGGCAGATGCTTGCTGCTTATTCGCTGCTGCCTGCTGGGAGTGAAACACAATAGTGTGGTGGCTTATGCAGTACTTTAGATCAATTTATATGCTTCTTCTAACCACAATACTTTTGCTCTTTCTAATCGCTTGTCACAGTTCAGGCGATTTCAGCGCACTGGATTGCAATAGTGGCATAGCCATCATTCCCACTGCTACCCGGCAAGCCGACCCCAATCTATATATGCCACCAGCCCCGCCTAACGGTGGAGGTGCCGATACGTATTGCCCCACACCTGTTCCAGTTTCAACGCCACAAGGGCAGCTCCCAGAACAGTTCATGACAACAGAAGTTGCTAACCTATCACTGGACATTGAAAACCAGGATTTAGCGGCTGTGGCCGTGGGCGACGACATGCTGGCTGTGGCCTGGATAACCAACGGCGATGTGTACGTAGCCCTGTCACGCGGCGGCAGCCATTTCCAGGTGCGCCGGGTGGATTTTGGCAGTTCTGTCTCACTGGCCTTCAGCGAAGCCAATCGGCTGCACGTTGTTTATGACCGGATGGGACAGATATTCTACCGGGCTGCCGACCAGGGCACACACCCGGCCGACACTACCTTTATCACCAGTCCCGGACCCGGCCACAATCCCCAAATCGCCATAGATTCCCGCCAGTGGGCTCACATTATTTACGAGTCCGAAGGAAGCATCTGGCACGCAGCCCACCAGTATGAGTTTTACTGGAACACCGAACTGGTTGGCCCTGGCGAACGGCCGTTTCTCACCACCGGTCCACAGCGGCTGGGCATTCCTGAATATGGCTGGCGAGACTTCGCTCTGGCTTACCTGTCTGGTAACGAACTGCACGTGCGCCTCTACGGCATTACCCCCTTTCTGCTGCCGGGCTGGCTGTCGGTGGCCACTCTTCCCGTGCCAGAGCCAGTTGCGGGTTTTGCCCGCCTGGACGCCACGGAAATTGAGGGACAGCTCTGGCTGTACGCCTCTTGGGTGAGCGAACGGTCGTCTACTATTCCCGCTAGCCCACCTTACCAGCAGCCTACTTTTTCTGCGGTCAACCCCCTTGCGCCCGACCAGCTGGCCAATCCGCACCAGATTTACCACGGAGTAAACGCCGTGCGCTGGAGCAGCGAGGACACCCCCTTCGATGCCGGTCTGCGGCAAACCATTGCCATTACCGACACGACCGACACCATCATCGTCACCGCCCAGGGCCTGGCCGAAACGGCCGTTCCCACGGAAATGTCCCTGCAACTGGGGTTGGACCCCATCGGCGGCAGCAACCCGGACAGCCCCGATGTAATCTGGTCTGCGCCGGACGCCCCCGTTAGCTTCACCCAATTTAGCGTCAGCGCCCCGGCCCAAGGTAACACCGCCACAGTTTTCCTGAGGGGTACGTTCAATGGCAGCAACGTAGCTGGTACGGCCGTTTGGGATGCGGTCACCATCCAAAATGGCAGCGGCACAAACTTGGATTTTGAATCCTCCTTCGTGACCCAGGATTCCCTCACCGTACCCGAAGGCTGGACAGCCTGGTATCAGGACAGCGGCAGCGGGCCAACAAACGGGCATGACGCCTACACCGTTTACGCCGCCTGGTCAGATGACGGCGGCTCTAATTGGGCTGGTCCAGTCGCGGTTACGGCCAACAACGACGCCACCGGCAGCACGACTGGCGCTATCCGCTCCAACGTGACCCCCATTATCGCTGCGGCCACAGAGCCACCCTCGGTCAGCTTCTTCTACGTTTACGCAGCTGGCGATCCGCCGTCGGACACGACTTTTCTGCGCTTTGGACGGCCGTATCAGACCCAATGCGAGCTGGGCACCACCAACTGCACCGACACGCCCGGCATCCCGCTGCTGGAGCACAGCGCCGTGCGGCCAAGCTATCACCTGCTGGCCGCTCCAGATCCTTTCAATTCCAACCGCGCCGCGCTGGTCTGGGACTCCCTGCAAACCGACACCATCAACAAAGACGTTTTCGCCACTTATGCCGTGTTGAGATAGAGGAACTACTTCATGAAAAAAGAGATATTCATTCGCACTTTAATCCTTGTTCTGCTGCCGCTGCTGGCTATAGCTTTGGCGGCGCAGGCGCAGGCTCAGGCGCAGCCAGATATGGGCGGCCTGTCCATCGTTGGCCAGGGCCAACGGTATACCGGAACCATTCCCGTCATTGACATCCATGCTTTTGGTTACCAGCCAGTTGCGCTGCCAACTCAGAATTCCGGTAACCAGGCACCATTGATCATTCAGGATTTCCCCCAAATCCGGGGCGGCGGGAGTGATCCCAACAATCCATATGCCGTTATCCGCAAAACCGGCCCAACCTTCATGTCGCCTGGCGGCATGGTGCAGTATGAAATCACTCTCAACAACTTTGAGAGCATCACCCACACCTTTCAGTTGGTAGACACACTGCCGTCTGGGCTGTCTTACGTACCGGACTCTGCCAACGGGTTGGCCTACGAAGCCGCCACCCGCACCTTGAGCTGGCAGGGCGAACTGGCACCTGGGGATTTGGACTACGTCATTGAAGCAAACGGCCCGACGCTGCCTTACCTCGACCTGGCCGCTTTCGGCGCCGTTGACCTGTGCCGCGACTTCATCGCTAATGGTGAAGCCTGTGATGACGTTAGCGTAACCTTCAATCTAGGCATCAACGGGTACACCACCAATCTGTATGGTGAAACGCTGAGCCAGCTAACGGTCTCCTCCAACGGCCTGATCCTAGCCCCCGATACGGCCGGTTCGCGACTCTATGTCCACAACCAGTGGCTGCCCGACGCGGCCACGCCGGGTTTTGTCCTGGCTGGGCTGTGGCGCGACACAGCTATGGGTGGTGGCGCAGCGCCGCAACACGGCCGTTTCCATGCCGCCATTATCAGCGGCCTGGTTGAAGGATACGATGTCTTCTATGCCCAATGGCATGATGTGCCACAGGTGGCTGCTCAAGATCCTCTGGCACCAGGCCCCACGGCCCGTCACGCCATCGCCTTGCTGCTAAATGGCGCGAGCAGCACTCCGGCAGACACCGTGCAAGAGATAGCTGAGCAGACAGCCGCGGCCCACGTGTTTTTCATCTACGACAACATCTCGGATCCCGCTCAGATGGTGGCTCAGGGCTACACCATCGGCGTTGCCGACAAGCTGGGGGGGCGCGGCGTGACGTATGCCTACGCGCCGTGCTGTGGCCAGGCCCACCCGCCGCAGGGGTATCCGCCTGCGGCCGGGACAACTTTACAGCTGCGGCCAGTGCTGTTTGGCGCGGCAAACGGTTATGCCCGGACTTTCAGCTATGAGGCAGTGGTCAATGCCCCGGTGCCCGAGACGGTTGTTAGCACGGCCGTTGTTACCAGCAGTTCGCCAGACTCTGAATTGTCTTATGCCTGGTCAACCCATTACCTCTACGTGCGCTGGCAAACCTATCTGCCGCTGGCACTGGGCGGGGGTGAGTGAGGGTCACGTTATGAGTAATCGCGTTTGGCTCCGTCGCTTGCTGTTGAATAGCCTGTTCCTGATGGCCACGTTCGGCTGCGGCATGATCGGTTTCATGGAGAACCCGGCTGGTTTGACTGGTCCCGCATACTGGGCCGCCGAAACTGGAACGGCCGTACCGACAGTCACCGTCTTTTTGGGCACAACAACACCTGTCTTTGCTGACACGCCCGTGCCCACTTTCATCACCACCACGCCGGAGTGGACTACGGTGACGCCAGTATTCCCGAGCACACCTACACCCTATTGGGTAACAACCACGCCGGTGACCATCACGGAGATACCAGGCGGTGACCCCCCACCAACCACAACGCCTGGCCTGCCCATGATTGGATTCACAACCCCGGAACCGCTGCAGACGCCCTATTACCGCACCGGTACCTTCTATATGAACAGTGACGTCTACATAGGTGGTCCCAATGGCCTGGTTTTCCGCATCACCGGCCATGAGACCCAGACCAGCCCCAACAACGATGTCGCAACCTACCACTTTGTATCCATCCGCGTGACCAACTACACCGATGCGGAACAGATTGTGCCCGTTTCCGACCTCTTCTTTATCCGCCGGGTACAGCAGGATGAAGCCTTGTTGACGGGACGGTGGGTGCCGCAAAATGAACCGCTCCTGGCCCGCAGCTTGCCTGCTTACGAGACGCAGCAGCTGGTGCCAATACCACACGATGGCCAACGAGAGTTCCTGCTTGGTTTTGTGCTTCCCCACGGCGACGTGCGCGAGCTGGGCCTCATCACCGAATGGAACCGGCCGGTGGCGGGCGGGCTGCCCATCTGGTTTTACCTGGAGGATGACCCGCTGGGGCCGTTTAACGACGCCTTCCAGCCACCGCCGCCCACACCCATCGTGCTCGATGATGGCGGCACGTATGCCGGTGGCGTGCCTGTAGGCGCGGGTGGCGGTTGGCCCACGACCGGCTACGTGACGCGCGGCTTTGGCTGTCATGAGCTCTATACCGGCATTGACGGCACTGGTTTTGGTTGCCCGCCGGAGCGCCAGTGGTTTCACAACGGGGTAGACATTGCCAACACCCATGGCACGCTCATCTGGTCGCCGGTAGCGGGCACGATGGTGTATGCCGGACCCAACAGCACCGGCCCGGATTGTTCCACCATTCCCGGTTCGCAGCCGCCGCATGAAGGGTTGGGCAACTACCAGCGGATCAACGGCGACGCTCTTTCCGGTGTGTCCACCGTTCACTATTTTGGCCATCTAAGCGGCTTCCTGATTATCTCAGGCAGCGTCGAGGCGGGGCAAATTGTTGCCGAGATGGGCAGCACTGGCTGTTCAACCGGCCCTCACCTGCACTGGATTGTGTATCAAAACGGCAACCTGGTAGACCCGGCTCTCTGGGCCGGGCCAGGACCAAACCCTTAGGAGGATGTAATGGCGAGTAAAAAAGCAAGGCACCTGATTCACCTGGGACTGCACCCGGTGCTCCTGGGTCGCAGCGGTGATGATTTAAAGCGGCCGTGTCTGACGGGTTGGCAAACGGCCGTTTATTCCCCGGTCGATGTAAACCGCTGGCCCAGTCGGCACAACATTGGCATTCGCTGTGGTCTGCAGCGGGATGGACGTTCGCTGCTTGTCTTCGACTTTGATGAAGAAGCGGATCGCATCTTTCCGGCCTGGTTTTCTCAGGCGGCACGAATCATTTCCCAGCCACCTGTTGTGGTGAGCAGCGGTCGAGGCTACCACGTCTACTTTTATACCGAAGAGGCGTATCCCAGCTGCACCCTGGCGGGAAAGTACGGGCGGGCCAGCTCTTCCGTTTACGGCCGTGTGCGGCTGTTTAAGTTCATCGAAACGTTGGGAGAGGGGCGGCAAGTGGTGACGGCGGGCAGCCATCATCCATCTGGACACCGCTATGTCTTCTACAGCCAGGCGACTTACACCAATATCCCGCACCTGACCGCAGCGGCCTATCACCAACTGCTTGCCCTGGCCCGCCGCTTTGACCAACGCCCCACCAGGGCCCGGCGGCATGGCACAACGCCACCGGCTCATTTTTCCGGCGCGCTGCGCGGGGTAGACAACTGTCTGTCGTTTGCCCGCCGTTTCATCGGTACGTCTGAGCAGGTAGAAGGCAACGGCGATATTCGTTTTCTCGGACACGGCGGGCTGCTGGTCACGGCCAATGGGCGCGGCTGGTACTCCTTCAGTGAAGAGACGGGCGGTGGTCTCATGGAGCTTATTGCCTGGTATCAGGCAAGGAAGGGAGAAGGATTATGTTAGAAGCGTTTCTCGTTTTTTGCCTGAGTGTGATCCTCAGCATCATCTTTTACCCACGGCGCCCCAAGTATATTCGCCGCGTGACGCGCAACATGAACGGCCAGCCCCGCTGGCGCAGTGAGGAGAAGTATTGATGAAAAGGCCATCCTGTCATCGACGCGTTTGCATTCGGTGGGATAACTGGCGCCGACTGTTTCGGCTGTGGGTTTTGTTGGGCTGCTGCTGGCTTCCCGTAGGAGCAGCCGCGCCACAAACAACGCTGGCGCAGGGGGCAGAGTCCGTTTCCCTGACCGTTCAACTCCGTTTCAGTGACGGATCGGCCGTTGCTAACGAGCCGGTTGTTCTGCAGCGGCTGCCCGATGCCGATCCGCCCCTGTCGTCCTGCCGCACCGACCGCGCCGGCCGCTGTGCCTGGCAGGTGACGCCTGGCCTCTACCAGCTGCGTTTTGCCCGCCCGCTAGATGAGATTTCCGCTCTGGCTCTGGCTGAAGGTGGTTTAAGCGGCCTGGGCATTACCGTAGGGGAGGCGCCCATTACCTACCATATTACCTTTCACCATGACGGTCGCGCCTACTTTGATGCCGCCCCGGAAGCGACCGTGCCGCAGCCCATACTCCCTACCGGGCAGATGCTCCAGGGTGGTGTGTTGCCCACATCGCCGTCAGGGGTAGAAGCGGTGCCTAAGCCAGCCACATTACCAACACCAACCGCCGCACCGGAGACGCCGGCTGCCGTCGCACAAAACCATTGGCATCTTCTTTTCTATGCGGCAGGTGGCTTATTTATCGGTCTGGCACTTTATCTATTCACCCACCTTGAGCAGGTCAGGAATCGGCTGGGTCACCAATATCCTAAAGGAGGACAGACACGTGATTGATCCTGGACGGCTATTTGCCGAGGCTATTTACTTTATTCAATACGCCTTTGCCCAGATTCTTTGGGCCATTAACCGGGCGGCGATCTCTATTGCCATCATTGCCGAGAGCATCAACAGCTGGCTGACGGAGAATGTCGGCTACCTGGTGGAGCTGCTGGTTAATGCCCTGTCGGCTCCTTTGGGCGGCATGTTTATTCTCGCCCTCACCGCGCTCGGATTTTGGTATCTGCTTAACAATGTTGTGCCCACCAACCGCTGGGTAGATCCCAGCAAATTATTTTTCTATGGCCTCATTGCCTTCTTTTTCTTCTCTTCGCCCATTGTCGTGATAGGCATGATGGAAGATGTTCGTATCTCACTCAACGCTGGCATTGATCAGGCGCTGCTCGACGGCGCTTCCGGCAATATTTTCGACAGCGGCATGGACGGCACTGATGCCGGTCTCCCCGATGCCATTCCCGACGTTAACAGCGACGGCGTGATTGGCAGCTTTGATCTGGTGGCTTCTTTCATGCTGGTGGCCAACATTGATGAGCTGGACAGCGGCGAGTTTCCCGTCGATTTTGAAGCCACCTACTTTCCCTTTGGCGATCCTTCCAGCCTTGACTTAAGCGATGAGGCCGACCAGGAGCTGGCTAAAGCATTGGCTAATGACGGGATTGAACGGCTGTTTTTTTCCCTCGTTGCCATTCCCACGGCCGTGGCTGAGCATTTCCTGCGTCTGGCGCTCACCAGTGTGGCCATGTTTCTTTACACTGGGGTGCCCATTGCCATGGTGTTTGCCTTTTTCATTTATACCCAGGCGTTTTTAGGCGCCTATCTGCGCCAGTTTATCAATCTCCTGATTGAAACCCTGATGAGTGTCATCATCACGGCCATCATGTTGAGTCTTTTGGTGGCGGCCGCCCAGCAGGGGATCGGACTCTACATTGGTGCCAGCTTCCTGGTTTGTATCGTCCTACTGTGGCGCATTAAAAGCGCCCTCAAGCTGGCTTCGGCAGCCATAGACCTCTTTGGCGGCAGCACCATCACTGGCGGTGCTGGGGGCATGGCGCTGGCCAAAACCGGGGCGGAAGTTGTTGGCGGCACGTTGGCCCTGGCCGGTGCGGCCGTAACTGGCGGGGCAGCCCTGGCTGTAGGTGGTACAGCGATGACTGCCGCTGCTGCCCTGCGGGCAGACCAGCAAACTGATGGTCTCTATACCGGGCTGGATGCCAGCAAAGCCGATGGCCGGGTACGGCAGTTGAAGACGGTTGCGGGCTATGCGCTGGGAAAATCTGAGATGGTGCGCACGGTCATCGAGGGCGCTCACGAGTTACGAACCTTTGGCCGCAACTTTTTGGATGGGGAAGTCCAGGCCCATGACCCCGACACCCTGGATTATTTCCGAGCCGGTGCGGCTATGTCAGGCTCTGGTTCCAGCCCCTGGATGGCGATGCGTACCTCACCTTCGCTGCGGGCAGCTTTTGACCAGATAGGGGGCGGCCGAAATAGCTTCCGGGACACCGCTTTTGATGGCGATGGGGAGCCGGTCAGCCTCCCTGGCACGGCAGACCACACTACGCCAGGGACAAATGGCAGCTCCGGACGCCGCCAATCGGGGGACCGTCCATCCGGCAGTCGCCGTGAGGCCGCACCGCAGCCCCCAGCCTGGCGAGATTCCCCGGCTACGCCACAGCAGCTGTCGTACCTGCGCTTTCTGCAAGTTCAGTTGCCTGATTCATTGACCCGGGGGCAGGCCAGTGACCTTATCGAACAGGCCAAAGGTTCCGGCGACCAGACAACCGCTTTGCCGCCCAATAAGCGACGCCGTACGCCGTTGGAGAGCAGGATGCCTCCAGTGAATGGGCCGATTCCCGAATGGCTGCAAGATGACCCGCCGCTGGAGCCACCGCCGGGAATGGTTGGGGATTTCATCCCAATGGGTGAGCCAGAATATATTGACGATGGCCGCTCCCCAGCAACTGTCTCAGCGCCTGCGATTCGTCTGGCACCGCATTCAGAGGCTCGGCAGCAGCAGTTCCAGGCGATTGTGGCTCGTTTGTCAGCTCCCGACACTCCGGCGGGCAAGGCGGCGCAGCAAACGCTGCTGTTTCAAGCCGGTCCACAAAACAGCGCGCTTCTGAGCAGTGCTGTGAACCAGCATACGGCCGAGGCGGTGCAGCAGGCGCTCACTGCCGCCGCGGCCCAGCTGGCGGCTTACCGGGCGGAAGGTCTAAATGATGCCGAAATATTGTCTGCTTTTCAGGGCGGCGCGGCACTGGAGGTTATTCGGGAACAGAGCAATACCCCACTCAGCGACCCCCAGCTAACCGCCGTAGCCGATATGGTCCTGCTGCCCCAACGGCGCTTGACACGCGGCGAGCTGGCGCAGGCAATCGGTGAGGCGGCTGCGGCTAACCCATCGGCCACCGAGCAGGATGTCGCTGCGGCCATTGGTTCGCCGGTTGGCTTTGCCGGGCAAACCGGCACCATTCGTGGTGTGCTGGCTAGTGCCAGGGAACTGCGCCTCTCACCAGCGGACCTGGCACGTCTGGTGGAAATGATTCAGGCTGGCCTGCAGGCGAAAGCCCTGGCTGAACTAACCAGCTCAGGCTATCGGCCGGAGCGTGTGCGCGAATTCATCGGCGATCTGGCGGCGCTGCCGGGATCGCTGGTGGTGCCACAAACAACGACCAAACTTCCAGTGGCGCTGTCGCAATCAGAAGACGACGCCACAGATATTTAATTCTCAATCCAAGAACAAAAAGGAGATAGCCATGAAACAAAAGTTAATTGCCGTTACTGTTTTCTACGATAAGCCAACGTTTAACCCCAATGAGGCCACAAAGCGACTTGCCCCGCCACTCGAAGCGGCGGTCATGGCGCACGTAAGCGAGTGGCGGGCCATGGGCTGTATAGTTTTTGTGAATAACGCGATGGTTGAGGCGGGGCGTCTGTCGCGAGAACACCGTTTTGATAAGCTGGCAGACGAGTGGGTCAATATTACGTTTGTCTCTTTGCCGCTGAATGAGCCAGACGACATCACCACGGAGCTGGCATAAATGCGTACACGCACCTTTATCTTCATGTCTGGATTCATCACTCTGACTCTGCTGGGTTTCATCACTCTGGCCCAACAGGCGCAGGCCCAGGACGGTGGGGCAAATCCCACGCCGGTTATCATCACCCTGACGCCGACGGTGAGCGCAACGCCTGATCTGGTCACGCCCACGCCCACCCCGGAAGGCTTGTTAGGCCCCGATCGTTTTGAGCCAAACGACGACGTAAGCAGCGCCGTGACCCTGGGTTTTGGCCTGACTTCAGGTCTGACCCTCGTGGGCGACGACCGGGATGTTTTTACCGGTTTTCTCAAAGCCGGTCAGCGGCTGCGACTCGACACAACGGTTTTTCTGGGGCTGGATACCCGCCTTGAGTTGACCTGGCAGGGGCAGCTGGCGGCCGAGAATGACGACCGGACGACGGCCGACGTTGGCTCAAGCCTTACCTTCGCGGCACCCACCGACGGCTGGTACGTGCTGGTAGTTGAGAAGGCAACCGTTTATGACGGCATGTACGATCTGGCTATGGTTTTGGAAGAGCCACCAACGCCGCCAACTCCCTCGCCCACACCGACGGCAACTCCTTCGCCTACGCCTGTCATTCAGCCAGATTCGGCCGAACCCAACGATTGGCCGGAAACGGCCCGGCCCATCACGCCCGGGCAGCGGGCCACCTACACGGTGGGGGCAGGTGATGTAGATTTTTTCACCTTCCTGGCCAAAGCCAGCAGCCGCTATACCTGCGAGACGGTGACAGATCAGGTGGATACGCTGCTGACGGTTACCGGCCCGGCTGGGACACTTGGCGAGAACGATGATCGCTCGTTTGGCCGGGTAGATTCATCTCTGACCTGGACCCAGGTTGCTGAAGGGCAGGTTGTTATCAAGGTGGCGGCGCGCGGCGGCAGCTTCGGTAGGTATGAGCTGATTTGCCAACCGACTTCGCCACCCTCCCCTGTGGTGCCTGCGGCCAACCACGCCCCAGGCGGTGCAGCGCTGCCAACCCAAACGCCAACCCTGGCCGCGGCCCAATCCGTTTCTTTAACCGTGCAGTACCTTGGCCGGGTCCAGCCGCAGTCCATCGTGAAGCCAACAACGATTCGTCTGTTGGTTTATTACGACGCCAACAACGACCGACAGCCTGGACCGGGCGAAGGCATTGCCAACGTCAGTGCGCTAGCCGTCGACAGCCGCGGGCAGCAGCTTGTGCAGGTGTTTACCAATGCTCAAGGGGAAGCCCTCTTTAATCTAACCAGTGAAGCCGTTGCCCGGGTTATCGTGCCGTATGTTCCCGGCTGGTCGGCACGTGTCAGAGTGGGCGAGGTCAACAATGAGATCGTTTTAGGGCTGCCCGCGGTGCGGCTCCCCATCTTTATTCCGGTGCAAAACCAGCCGGATAGTGAGTCATAAAGCATGGCAGATACTGAACTAGAACCCAACATCGACCAGGAACTGTCCGAAATTCCGCCTGAATATCAGGAGATTTTTCGTCAAACGATTAAGCAAGAGATCGTTGACAGTGATAAGAATCGGACCGACACCGATACGCTGCTCTATCTACGGCAGCGCCAAAGTCACTTTAAACGAGGCGGGTTTATCCGGCCCGATGGTCGTTCCGGTATGGTGTCCCTTGATCCAGAAACAATCTACCAGCAGGGGCTGCCTCAGTTGGGCCGAGGTAAGCGGGGGAAGCAGGGCGTGATGACCGGGCGGCGAAATTCTTTCCTAAAAATTGGCTTCTTTGCTGGCGTGGCGCTTGTATTTTTCATCCTGATTTTCCGCGGTCGTGCCCAACGTGAAAGCGAGCAGGAACTTAAGGTAGAGGCGACGTTGACCGCCCAAGCGGCTGTGGTTATTCCTCTGGCCAGTGAAACACCCACCCTGCCAGAACTGGCCGGGGTTGAAGATTCGTTGCAAACGATTGGCAATCTGGGCGGGGCCTTAACCATTGGCCGACCTAGCGCTCTGGAAATCAGTTACGGCCGTACCGAGGAAACGATAGCTCTGGCCATTGACCCCAGCAAACCCACGCCCAAAGGGGAGCTGCGGTTTAACGAAAGCACCATGCTTTCCGACAACCCTGTGGCCGTCTGGCTTTTTGGCACGGTGCTGAATTATGCCATCGGTATTCCCGACAGCCTGGTGCAGAACTTAGCCATGGGGGATCGGCTCACCATCACCACCGATACAGGCACCACCCTTCACTTTATCGTGACGGAGTCTCGGCAAGGGGCCAGCTACGAAGCGGGACGTATCCTCTCCCAAAACCGTTTGGGGCTGACGCTTTTTGCCCTGCCTGCTGGAGCAGAGAATGACGTTTCTTTTGTCTTTGCCAACTATGACTTCACCCATGAAACCGGAGATGACCAGCCGATTTCCCAGCTTGAAGAACCCATTACGCTGCCGGACGGCGGCAGCCTGGTAATCAACAATGTCCACATCGGTCATGACGAAAATGGGAATCTTGAAATTGTGCTGGAAGGCAGTGCCAGCGAGGTGCCCGGCGCGCAGACGATGCTGCTTTCCCTGGTGGCCAATGGCGAACAGACGGCCACCACTCAGATTGTTTTAGAAGGGAGTACCGCCTGGCAGGCTGGTTTTACAATGCCCGACACCTTTACTGGCCGCCCGCTCTTGGCCGAACTGCGCCTGCTGCCTGGCAATGTCCTTTCCGATGGCGGCCTTATCGTGGTTGCTTTAGGCGAGGTGCCCAACTTATTGGATCAAGTGGCCTTAATGCTGACCGAAGCACGCTGGGAGACAGCGCAGCTGGCGGTGGTTGTCTCTGGGGTTATTACCAATACGGGCACAACGGCTGTCTATCTAGACCCTGAGTTTATTCAAATTCCGCTAGAAGGAGGTGATGTGTATGAAACAACGGGGCAGGTCACACCCAGCCTGCCGCGGCAAGTGAGTCCTCCCTTGCCCTTTTTAATCAACCCGGGAGAAACGGTGGGAATTACCGTGACGTTTCTCCCCCAAAACCCTTCCGTGA
Organism: Anaerolineae bacterium; assembly: GCA_020848035.1. Lineage (GTDB taxonomy): Bacteria > Chloroflexota > Anaerolineae > Promineifilales > Promineifilaceae > Leptofilum. The sequence goes on from JADLAX010000046.1 coordinate 17,509, forward strand.
CTTTAAAAATCAATACTGACCTGTGGGAGATTAAAGACATTCCTGTTGAAATGTCTCTACCGTAGGGAGTTGTGTTCCCGTATGGGTCATCTGCCACAGGCCAGAACTTTGTGAATGATGGGTGGTGGTGTCGCCGTCCAGTCCATCATTTACGCAGCAAATTATAGGAGAAAACCATGATGCTGCCTACGCAAGTTAAAAAATTAAATTCCAACTCAGGCCGCCGCTTGGCTGCCCACGCGGTGCAGGACGGGCGCGGACCTCGTCTGCGGTTTCACCCGTTTCGGCTGCTACCGCTGGCCCTTTTTCTGGCTGTTTTATCAGCCTGCGCCCCTGGTGAAGCGCCGCCAGAGGCCATCTGCGATACCTACAACCGGGCCCTCTTCACAACACAGCTAATGGGTGGGGCCTCGGTTTTGCTAGGCCTGGCCGTTCTGGGCTTCCGCAAGAACGTTTCTGCCATCCTCCCGTCCCAAGGGGCACAGATTGGCGCCGTTGCCGGGTCTGTTTTTCTGGGGCTAATCCTGCTGGCTTTCTCGACAGATATTGGCAATCAGATTTTGACCGGGTTTAGCATCGAAAGCATGTACACCCTTTGCGGGCTTGGTTAGCGCTAGCCAGCCCTGGTAATCGGTAATCGGTGGAATAGCCTGAAGCCGGTTATCGATTACCGCCTCAAAAAACAGGAGAAAAGCATGTTTAGCGTGACTCACTTCCGCTCAGAGTTTATTAACCAGAGGACGGCTACCATCATTCGGAAAGTAACGATGGTTCAGTTCATGCTGGTGACCATCCTGACCGCAATGGGTGTAGGACTATTTAACGCCCCTTTCTGGTTAGCCCCACTTTTTATCACTATCGGTTATGTAGTCGGATACAGCCACAATGGTGAGATTGTGTTGAAACGGATTGCTGCTTATCTCACTGTCTGGATGCGCCAGCTGATTGGCATGCCGCAAATTATCAACATTCAGGCTGATTGGGAGAGCGTAAGGCTACGCGCTGAGCAGCAGCAGATGCGCGGCGCTTTTACGGCCACCGTGATTGTTGAATAGGAAGAAGGGTGCCAGCAACACTGCTGCTGCCGACTCAAATCTCTAAAAGGAGCAAGTGACTTTATGCGAGTTTTTCAAGTAGCGCTGCCCCATTTTTACCAGATCGACAGCCATGACCAATCAACCGTTATTGGTCAATTGGTCTCGCTGTTTGCCGGTCCCATGCAGCACTGTCGCTTTTTGACTTTTGTGACACCGGCCAGCCTGGAACGGCTGGAGCAGAAGCGCCGTCAGCTGGCAATAACCACCCAGGATGAGTGGGCCAGGCGTGGTTTGATGGAAGAGGTACGTATGATTGGCGATTGGGCTCAGCGGGGGGAGATGCGCAAAACCCGCCATTACCTGGTGGATTTTAATGACGCAATTTCCGCCAGTGATCTGGCTCATTGGCGCGTGGTAGGGGAGGAGGGGTATCCCCAGCTGCCTATTCCTGGCGATTACGCCGAGTATCAGGATCACATGGCACCGGTAATCAAGGGCAAAGACGGGGGTTTGCAGCTAGACAACAGCCGTTATCGTTGTGCCGTTTTTGCCTCTTACCAGCTCACGCGTACCTGGGATTGGCGGCATCCGTTGGCTCAGATTATCACCGCAGCCGATGGGCCGATGGTTATTTGTGTCGACATTCGAAAAATCCATCCAGAGCGCGTCACGACCTCCGCTGAATTCTGGCAGGGTATGGTGATGAATGGACAGGATCGCAATGCCGTTATGGCCAGTGAAGAAGCTGAAGCCTCTCTTACGGTGCGGGATGAGGCGGTGCACCATGTCCGGGTACTGTTTATGCTCCTGGATAAGCGGGTGGATGGATTGCGCGCTCGGCTGGAAAGTCTGCGCAAGACCAGTACCCAATACATGAAGGTGGACCGTATGTTGGGCTATCAGGCAGCCGCTGTCGGTATGTTTGGTCCCGCCGCCAGGCCACCGGGGATGCCTATGGGTCACTTTAACACCCTCAGCCGCGCCCCAGCTGTTTTTGCTGGCATGTGGGGTGTCGGTCGAGAACAGCAGGCTGACGGTTATTACATAGGCATTTCGGTTGATGAGGTCGCCCCCCATGTATATTACCTGGATTGGAAGGGCAACGACCCTTTTCACGGAATTATTCTGGGCAGAACCGGCAAAGGGAAAACGGTAGGCGCCCAGGCGCTGGCCTGGCGCATGGCGGAGCAAGGTGTTCAGGTGATATTGCTCGAACCACAAGGGCATAGTCGGCGGCTCTTGCAGCTGGCTGGCAGTAAACATGTTTCCTATAGTCAGCTATCATACGAGACCACACAGCTCAATATTATGGACGTTGTTTACGAAAACCCCACCGACCAGTACGACCATGTGATCACCTTATTAGGACTCTTGCTTGATCCCCTTGGCCATAACCCTCGTCGATTTAGCAATGCCGAAGTCGCAGCTATTCGACGAGCCTTGCAACTCACCTATGCCCGATACGACTGGCATCAGGAACTGATGGTCAATCATGAGTTAACCCCGACACTGGCGCTCTTCTGCCGCAAGCTGTATCAGGTGGCAGAGCAAGCAATGCCTGCTGGTATGGGATCTTTGGCAAAGTTTGTCATGGTGCGAGAGGCGGGAACTGCGGATCCTGCTCCTATATTGGGAGGGCAAGTTGCTGAAGCGGCAATGCATCTGGCTGAGGAGATTGAGAGCCTCTATGTGTATGGGGATTACGCCGAAACATTCAATGTCCCGACCAATCTGGACCTGAGGCTAAAAGAACGGATTGTTCTCTTTGATTTTAGCAAAGTCCCAGAGCGGAGACGCTCCTTATTCTACTACGCAACGCTGGCCGGAATAAATCATCAGGTACGTCGTCAGCCGCGGAAGCGGGCCATCATTGTGGATGAAGTTCATTATATGAACCAGGAAGCATCCCTTATGACCTTCCTGGCCAATATGGTGAAAACGGTACGCACTTTTGGCGCATCGGTCATCATGATTGACCAGGACCTGGAAGCGTTTGTTGGCGTTGATGGTGCGCAGGCGGAATCCATGGCTACCGGCACCAACGTGACGGCAGGGCTGTTTATCCTCAATAACTGTTCCTGGCTCATTGCGTTTGGCATGAAGCGGGATGCCGCCTTCCGTCTGACCCATCATTTCAAAGATGAAATACTCCCCTCTCATGCCGAATTTCTGGCTCGGATGGGCAGCGATGACCGGCATGGCAAGGGTATGGCTGTCGTCCGGGCCAATGGGAAGGCGGATATGGTCTATTTTCAGTTGCGGCCAATGGAGGCTGATCGCTTGTTTGGGAGCTAACGCGTTTGCAGCTGTTTATGACCCGAGCGAAGGAAAAAGGTGACTGTATGAGTGGTGAGTTTCTGGAGTTATACCGTCAACATGAATCTGACAACATTGCTATGTCAGTTCAGTTAAATCGATGGTCGCTGGCAATGATTGAACAAATGATTCGCGAACTGGAGAAAAAATTGCTGGCCAGTAATCTGCCTGTGGATGAGGTGCCTAAGTTTGAGCGTTGGTGGGCAGAGGTCCTTTGACCACCATCTGAGGCAGCCGTTGACGGCTTAATGAAGCAGGGCGCCTGGTATGAGGATAAGTGTCCCTATAAGAGTCGCCCTGCTTGAATGGCCGTGATTTTAATACATATTTATCTCTCAAATAAAGATTGCGATCGATGGAGGTTCCGAAGAATGTTGAAACTGGTTTTGGGCAAACGTGCCCGGCAAGAAAAATGGGAGGCGGCGCTGGTTTGGTTTCGGCTCCGATACTTGGAGGCTGCGGCACTCAAGCATTGTCTGAATCTGCTATCTCGGGCAGAGGCTTGTGGTCGTATTGCCCTTTATTACCAACCTGGAAACCCTGTCTCTGAACTATACCTTGGGATTCCAGAATCCCGAAGTCGGATATGTCGTCAGATTGCGACCGATTTCAGCCTTTCCTTGAAGCCGAAACCTCTTCGGGTTGCGATTCCAAATGCTGGGCGATTAGTTTCTACCACTGTGCTCCCCTGGGATCAGCCGTTTATTGCGCATATCAGTGAGGAGTATTTGTTCATCTATTTGCCTACCGGACCAGAAAAAAAAGAAGGCCGCTTTTTACCGCAGCCGCCGGCTGCTAAACAGCGTATAACTCCACCAGACTGGACACTCCCACAACCGCCCCTTGCCGGTCTGACGCTGCAACCTCCTTGGAGCAGCTTACCGGCAGTGATCCCTGATCGGTTTACGCACGTAGAGCCAAATTCTCAAAACTGGCCTTTGGGAAGGACGGTGGCGGATGAATTGCTCCAGGTGCCAGGCTATCTGAATCTTTACGGCCGTCAGGAATCTGTTGCTGCCTGGTTGGTTCATCAGGTGACGCACAGAGTAGCTGCCAATCCCAGCCGATTTGTTGTGCTTGATGGTTTTGGGGATCTTGTTCCTCAACTCAAGCGAAAGGCAGCAGTTACCAGGCTCATGGGTGAGAAGCTAACTTATCTTGATATAGACAGTGCAAGCGTGACAAATGGGTTTAATCCATTGGCCGCTGTTCCTGGAGAGGGCGAGGGTGCGCGGCTTTCGCGGTGGCGGCGTTGGTTTGAGGGAATGCAAGTGCATCCCCACGCGCTGCAAATGTTATCTCAGATGCGGCAAGATGGGGTTGAAGATATACCCACTATGATTAAATGGCTGAAGCGAGCTGAGCGGCAGGAGCAATATACGGCTGTAGCCAGTTTAAAGACGGCATTGGAGCGATTAATCGCCACACGAACTTTGCGTGAATGGTTAGAGTGGCCAACCAATCCATTAGAAATATTGCCGGAAGGTGTGCTGCTGTTTGCGTGTAAAGCGTCTGATTGGGCACGCCAGCAGGTGTTGATGGCTATTTTATTTAGTGTGATGCAGATCCAGGATATATCTCTGGTTATCCATGGGTTCAATTCGGGAGAATCAATTGCGTTGGCTTCTCTAAAACCGGCCAATGTAGTTCTAAGTAACGGCCCCCTCATCCCAGAAAGTACCGTGATCTTAACAGAGAGTCACACACAGGGAGCGACGATTTTGGCAAAACAGTTTTTATCAGGGGATGTTTTGTGGAAGGAAAATCTTGAGTTGCTTCAGCGCGGTGAAGCAGTGATTGTTTCAAGGAGTAATCAAATATGGACTTCGTGGAACAAATAACCAGAGTCCCCAGCAAAGTAGTCACAGTGATGGCCAGAACGCATGGGCAGATGCCTAACTCACAACTGCCCCTTGATTGTACGGTTTCATCTTTTTTGGAAGATGGAAATACCTATGAAAACCTGAACCATTCCCTTTGATTGAGAAACTGGCAGTTCGAACTCAGGCTCTTCGGCGCCAAAAAGTCAACCCAAAAAACTAATAATCGAAACACCACCCGCAGAAGGAGAAAGAGTATGGAAGATAAAGATATACGATTGAAACAAGCAGCCAAGATTTATTTGAAATATTTGCTTGAACAGGTTTTCTTTGATTTAGGCAGCAATCAGGCAAACGCAGATTTCAAGCGATTTCTTAGTCACATTAACAAAACCCAAAGCATTGATCGGCCTGGAGGCTAATCTTCTGTAGTACCTGACAGTTGGCTTACTACTCTTCGTACGGCATTTCTTCTCCGCTGTCGCCGATGGTCATTAGGCCGTCAAGATCAGACTTTTGGATCCTTCTTTGACGGGTACCTTTGACGTAATAGAAGGGGAGACGCCCGTCCTTCATACAATCATAAAGCGTCGTTTTTGAAATTTTTAAATAGGATTGGGCTTCTGAAGGCGTCATCCAAATCGTATCGTCAGAATGCTCACTCATATATGCTTTCCAGACCTAAAAATACCCAAATTGACAAATAGGGAATAATAGGGAAAATCAAGGTTGCGGTTGATAGATTAGTAAAACAGTACGATTGTACACAGATGCTTCTTAAACAGGAAAGTTATCCGATGGACGAGAAACTTCACGCAATTTTGAACCCAATTTTCAGAAAATTTGCATCTACACGATCAGGGGAGCTGGGTGATCCTCATGGTGAATTAGCCTATGCCTATATTCGGGTATCCACTGCTGGACAGGCAGAGGAGGGCCGCTCTGGGTTACCGCGTCAACTAGAGCATATTCACGAAAAAGCTCGCCAATCGTTCTTGCGCGTCTCCTATAGTCTACTATTTGCCGATGATCACACCGGTTTTGAATTTCAAAACCGCCCTGATCTGCAGCGGCTTATTTCTGAGGTTTCTCGGCCTAACAGGGCCGCAAGCCATCTATTAATAGAAAATATTGACCGACTCAGCCGCAATGCAAAGTGGCACCAGGGATATTTATTGGATTTGTTCGAGCGCCAATCCGTCTCAGTTCATTTTTGGAAAGCATTTAGCTCTGAAATTGAACGGGCTGTGATGGGGGCCATTAGCGAACAGGGGATGCGGAATGAAATTGAGCGCATGAAGCAGGGGATGAGACACAAAGCAGAATCTGGTCGAATCACTGCTCGACGTCCTACTTTTGGTTATAAGTTTGTCGACTCTAGAGGTAGACCGGCAACCGATCCCGCCTCTGAATTTCGTCAGGATTCCCATTACGTCTTGGATGAGGACAAAGCACCTGTAATGCAAGAATTGTTTTATCGCATTGTTGGTGGTGAATCGCTTAATGATGTATGCAATGACTTTGAAGAAAGAAAAGTGCCCACTCCAAAATTAGCCAAGCATTGGGCAACTGGCAATGTTTCAAGAATGCTCAAAAACCCCACCTATAAAGGTGAGTACGTTGCTAACCGTTTCTACTTTCAGGAAGAGTGGAGTGAGCGCTCCCAAAAAATGGTATTAAGACAACGTCAACGTCCAAAAGAAGAATGGATTATTATCCCTGTACCCCCTCTAGTCTCTCCCCAAATTTGGGATGAAGCGCAAGAAGCTATGAAAAGAAACCTAAGGTCTTCAAAAAGAAACGCCAAGGTTGAGTGTTTAATGCAAGGGTTTCTCTACTGCGCCCATTGCGGACACCTTTTCCGGCATGGTGGTGTAACGGGTTCAAGCTCAAAAGGTAAAAAAGCGAGACGTTTTTATATTTGTGGATCTTATCATGGAAACCGCGTTGTCCGGCAACATCTCTACTGCAAGTCACCCTATGTTTATACTGAGACCCTGGATCCTCATGTATGGAACACTGTATGCCAGTTAGCCAATGATCCAGACATTCTTATCAACCTCATTGACGAAGAACACGATAAATTCAAAAGAGGCGAGTTGAATGATCAGCTGAAGTATATCGACAGACAAATAAAAAATTGTCGTGTTGAGGAACAACAGTGGGATAAAGCTTATGCGGCAAAGATTTTCAGTTTGGAAGAGTACAAAGAAAAAAGAGCAGCTGTCCAGAGCCGGATTAATGCACTGGAGGCAGAATGGGAAAAGGTATCAGAGGAAGTTGCAATCCTGAAAATAGTTGAGCAAAAACGTGAGTTGATTTACGAGAAATTTAAAATGCTAAAAGAAGTGGGATTCACTCCAGACATGCCTTTTGCAGAAAAACGAAAGATGATGGCTATGCTGATTGATAAGGTGGTAATTGATTCCAAAAATGGTTGGTATAGATTGGAGGGATCTGTTCAGGGTACGTATCAGTATGAAATAAAAAACAACCCAGAAGATGAGAATCCATCTAGTACCTCTTCTAATATTACCTATACTTCTGCCCCATGATGTCGGCATAATCGGCGGCGTAGGTAGGGTCCTGGCGGAACTGCTCTTCCAGGTTTACGGTGTAGGGTGTGAGCGGCTTGAGGCCAGTGAGGTGCCCCACCAGCTCCGCTAAATTGCGAATGCCAAATACCTCGACATCTGGCAGCAGGGCGGCTTCCCCGGCGTCATCGGCGGGCACAAAGACGCGGCTGACCCCTTGCTTGCGGGCCAGGGCGGTCATGGGCAGGATGCCTTTGGTGTGGCGCGCCGTGCCGTCTAGCGACAGCTCGCCCAGGAAAAAGGCGTTGGCCAGTTTTTCAGACCAGATTTGTTGGGAGGCGGCCAAAATGCCCACGGCGATGGGTAGATCGTAGGCCGGGCCTTCTTTGCGCAGGTCGGCGGGCGCCAGGTTGACGGTGATGCGCCGCCCGGAGGGAAAGGTGAAGCCGCTATTTTTGATGGCGCTGTGCACGCGATCGCGGCTTTCGCGAACGGCCGCATCTGGCAGCCCCACCAGGTTAAATATCGGGCCACCCCGAATAATGTCTACTTCAACTTCTACAATCTCGGCTTCCAGCCCGACGATGGCACAACTAAACACTTTGGCGAGCATGGCACATCCTTCTTTGGTGATAGGTATTGCTAACGCGACAAGCAAATTATAGCAACTTTGCTGGGGAACGCGATGGAGGAGTACGGCCGTTTCCCCAATTCAAAAGATGAGGTTCGGTCCAATTTACGAATGGGCACTTAACACTTTCTTGACGCTAAACAGAGAGATCTTGCGCTTTCCTTGACCGGTTTCCCGTTATACTGAGCCACAGAACTTTTCACTGTGTTTGCACTTTTGGGTTTGCCGAAAATTTTGCCACGGTTTTTCACGAATTGGCCCTGATTACACGCTCAAATCCGTGAGAATCGGCGTTTATCCGTGGCAAAAACGTAATCTGCAAAGATAGTGCTTTTATGGGCGAGGCAATTCATGAAGTATTCAACCAATCGTATTCGTCGGTTTTTGTTGTTCCTGGTAGGCGGAGCCATTCCGGTGACGCTCACAATTGGCATGGTTTTCCACCTGTCGCCAGCCTTGCTCACGGCGGCTGTGGTGGTGTTGGGCCTGATTTTGGCCGCTATGTGGTTGTGGTACCAGGCAAACCGACACGCGTCGGGCGATGAGTGGTGGCAGGATGATGAGGCTTCTGGTTGGCGCGGCTACTGATTCTACCGAATTGGCACATTGGTTTATAATGGCGGGATGCAAGAGAAGACCAAAGTATTGATCATTGATGATGAGAATGCCATTCGCCGCTTCCTGCATACCTCGTTGGATGCCCACGGGTATGCCGTTTACGAGGCCGGTACGGGGGAAGATGGGCTGCTGCAAGCGGTGAATGTGCAGCCGGATCTCATCATTTTAGACCTGGGCCTGCCCGGAATGAGCGGCATCGAAGTAACGCGTCGCCTTCGTGAGTGGACCGATACGCCCATTATCATTTTGTCTGTGCAGAACCAGGACAGTGACAAAATTGAAGCGCTGGATGCCGGAGCGGACGATTTTTTGACCAAACCGTTTAGCGTGGGGGAGTTAACTGCCCGGCTGCGGGTGGCCATGCGACACGTCCGCAAGGAAGAAACGGAGCCGGTTTACCGCGTGGGCAAGCTCTGTGTCGATTTGGCGGCGCGGGTGGTTACCTGCGGTGATGAAGAGATTCAGCTGACGCCCACCGAGTATGATTTGCTGAAGGTGCTGGTGCAGTATTCTGGGCGAGTGCTTACTCACCAGCAGCTGCTGCGTGAAGTGCGCGGCGTGGGTTACCAGACGGAAACGCACCTGCTGCGCGTACACATGAGCAATTTGCGCCACAAAATCGAAAAAGATCCTACCAATCCGCAGTACATTTTGACCGAACCGGGCGTTGGTTATCGCCTGGTGATGGATCCGTAGCTATTCTGGATGGGCAATGGGCAGAGCAATATAAAAAGCGGCCCCCCCATTTTGGCGATTTTCGGCCCAGATACGGCCGTTATGCGCCTCCACAATCCCCTTCGCAATTGATAAGCCCAACCCGGTACCGCTGACCCCATCGGCATTAACCCGGAAAAAGCGATCAAAGACATGCTCCAGTTCGCCTTCCGGCAACCCTGGCCCGCGATCTTTTACCTGCAAAATCACCTCATCCGCCAGCGTGGTCGCCTGAATGGTGATCGGTTTGTCCGGCGGTGTGTACTTGAGCGCGTTGTCAATCAGGTTTACCAGCACCTGCACCATCAGCGTAAAGTCAATGCTGATCAGCGGCAGGTTAAGCGGTACATCTACTTCCAGGGTGCGCCCTTGCAGCCGGGTGGGAATTTGCGCCAGGCTGGTTCCCACCAAATCCTCCACGTCCGAAGGTTGGCGCACCACCTTGAGCGCGCCGGATTCCAGGCGGGTCATGTCCAGCAGGTTGCCTACCAGGCGGTTCAAACGACGCGCTTCTTCCCAGGCTGTGCTCACCATCTCGTGGCGGGCGGCTTCGGTTAGCAGGGCGTCGTCATCGTGCAGGCTGCTGAGCACGCCGGTGATGGACGCCAGCGGTGTGCGTAGATCGTGCGAGATGGAGTTGAGCAGGGCGGTTTGCAGTTTCTCCGTTTCCGTCAGCAGGTGGGCCTGCCGCGCCTGTTCGGCCAGACGGGTGCGCTCTAGGGCCAGGGCCACCTGGCTGGCAAAAGAGAGCAGCAGGCGGTGCTGCTCGCCGGTGAGGGGCGTTTCACTTTGGGTAAATTCCACAGCCAGCACACCCACGCCATGCCCTGAGCTGATGAGGGGCAGGAAGGTAGCGCCTACGCGGCTGAGCGTATTGGTGTGGCGTCCGGCTACCTGCTGGTGGCGCAAAACCCAGCTGGCGACCGCCTGGCTGTCTTTTTCCAACTGAAATTCCAGCGTCTTGGCTTGCAGCATCAGGGTTTGGTTCTCCCCGACGGGCAAAAATAGGGCGGCGGGGTTGCCCAACGTTTCTTGCATGTGGTTCACGGCCGTTTGCGCAATCGCATTTAAATCTGCCACCACGGCTAATTTCTGGCTGAGCTCGTAGAGAGCGGCCGTTTGCTGTTCGCGGCGTCGGGCCGCCATTTCCTGTTCGCGGGCACGGGCGGTTAACGTGCTGATGACCAGCCCCACGGCCAGCAGCCCGCCAAAGGTTAGCAGATACTCGGCGTCGTTCACGGCCAGAGCGTAGTAGGGCGGCACAAAGATGATGTCGAAGGCCAGCACGCTGAGGATGGAAGCCAGGATGGCCGGGGCGCGGCTCAGCCAGACGGCGGCCAGGATCACCGTCACCAAATACAACATGACCAGATTGGTGGGATTGATGTACGGCCGTAACGGCAGCCCAATCAACGTCGCCAACACCACCAGGGCGGTGCCCCGGGCGTACGCACCCCAGCGAATGCCGGTGGCGCGTGTTTTGGGAGCAGCGGCCGGGGGCGGCTCCGGCGGCGTTTTGCTGCTGATGATGTACACGTCCAGATCCTGGCTCAGGCGCACAATCTGGTCGATGAGCGAACCACCGTGCAGCAGCTCTTTCCAGCGTGGGTGCAGCGGCTTGCCCGCCACGATGCGGGTGACGTTGCGCTGCAGAGCGTAATTGACCACGGTTTCAGCAATGGAACGGCCGTTGAGCCGCACCGCCTGTGCCCCCAACGATTCCGCCAGCTGTAAGTTGCGCGTCACCCGCTCTCGATCCGCCGCCGGTAAGCTGTGGTGCGTTGGCGTTTCCACGTAGGCGGCAATCCATTCCGCGTTCAGCCGGGTCGCCAGCCGCCGCGTGGTGCGCACCAGCCGCTCGCTCAAGGGGCTGCTGCTGATGCACACCAGGATACGTTCGCCCACTGGCCACGGCCCGGCAATGGCGTGGCTTTGCATGTAGGCCCGCATCTGGGCGTCAATACGGTCGGCGGCACGACGCAGCGCCAGCTCGCGCAGGGCGGTCAGGTTGCCCCGGCGAAAAAACTTCTGTGCCATCTGCTCCGACAGCTCCGGCAGGTACACCTTGCCCGCTTCCAGGCGATCCAGCAGCTCGTCGATGGGCAAATCGATCAGCTCAATCTCGTTGGATTCGTCCAGGATGGTGTCCGGAATGGTGTGGTGTACGGTAAAGCCGGTAATTTGGGCGACGATGTCCTTGACGCTTTCCAGGTGCTGAATGTTGACGGTGGTGTACACATCAATGCCTGCGCTGAGCATTTCCAGCACGTCCTGGTAACGATGGGTATGGCGTGAACCAGGCGCGTTGGCGTGGGCCAGGTCGTCCACCAGCACCACCTGGGGGCGGCGGGCCAGGATAGCGTCGATGTCCATTTCGGCCAGGGTAATATCGCGGTAGGTGACGGTGCGGCGCGGGATGATTTCCAGGTTAGCGAGCATGGTGTCGTTTTCAGAACGGCCGTGTGTCGCCACAAATCCGGCCACCACATCCACGCCTTCCGTCCGGCGCTGCTGGGCGGCTTCCAGCATGGCATATGTTTTGCCGACACCAGCGGCGTAACCCAGGAAGATTTTCAGCTTGCCGCGAGCTGGACGAACTTCAGCGGGCGGCGGGGGTGGCTCAGATTGTTTGTCCATTTTATTTTTCTAGCAGCTTCGAACTGCCAGCCATCTTGATATTTTCTTGATACGCCATAAAACCATCTTGACCCTTTCTTGACCCAAAAAAGTGTACGCTTAAAGTCAGGTAAAACACCCCGCAAAGGGTGTTTTTTTACGACAAAAGGTGGTTTTTTAAGAATGGCAATTGACATCCCTGATATTAAACGTGTTCTGATTGGGAAACCATTCCCAACCAGTCAAGAAATCCATGAGCGTCTGGATAAAGTGCGGGCGCTCGCTGTTTTTGCGTCGGATCCCATCAGCAGTAATGCGTATGCAACCGAAGCCATTATGAGCGTCATCATCGTGCTGGGCAGTGGGGCGCTGCGGCTGACGCTGCCCCTGGCGCTGGGTGTGGCCACATTGGTCTTGATGGTTGTCTTCAGCTACATCCAGACCATTTTACACTATCCCGACGGTGGCGGTGCTTACACCGTCGCCAAGGACAACCTGGGCACAATGCCTTCGCTGCTGGCTGGCGCGGCGCTGCTCACCGACTATATCCTCACCGTTTCGGTATCGGTGTCAGCCGGGGTGCGGGCGTTAACTTCGGCCGTACCCGAGGCGTTTGAATACCGCGTGGCTATCGCCCTGGTAGCCATTTTCCTCATTACCTGGATCAACCTGCGCGGCGTACGCGAAAGCGGCACCATTTTTGCCCTGCCGACCTACGCTTTTGTGGGCGGGGTTTTGCTCACCATCGCCATTGGCATGGCACGCTACACCGGAATCTTTGGCCTGGAGCCGCTGCCCTCGTTTGAAGAGACGGTGCCAGCCACCGCCTCGCTGGTGGGGTTTGCCTACATCTGGCTGCTGCTGCGGGCTTTTGCCGGTGGCTGTACCGCCCTGACCGGTATTGAGGCGATCAGCAACGGGGTGAAGGCGTTTCAGCCGCCGGAATCGCACAATGCGGCCAAAACCATGGTGGCTATGGGCGCTATTGCCATGTCGCTGTTTATCGGCATTACCTTTCTGTCTACCCGGATGCACCTGGTGCCGGTGGAGCATGGCGAGAGCATCCTGTCGCAAATGACGCGGCAAATTACCGGCGATGGCATTATTTACTACTGGGTGCAGATTTTTACGGCGCTGATTTTGTTCCTGGCCGCCAATACGGGGTATCAAGATTTCCCCCGGTTGAGCTCTTTCCTGGCCAAGGATGGTTTCTTGCCGCGCTGGATGCAGAATCGGGGTGACCGGCTGGTGTACAGCTCCGGTATTGTGGTGTTGGCGGTTATCTCGTCGATTATCGTCATTGCCTTCCACGCGGATGAAATTGCCATGCTGCCGCTTTATGCCCTGGGCGTGATGCTGAGCTTCACGCTGTCGCAGGCGGGTATGTCGCGCCTGATGGGCAAAGTAGGTCAGCTGAAGCCGGGCGAAACAGCCCACACTGACAATACGCAAATTCACTACGAGCGCACCTGGCGCTGGAAGCAGGCGCTGAATGTGGTGGGCTCCATCACGACTGGCGTAGTTTTTATTATTCTGGTGGCCACTAAATTTGTCGATGGTGCCTGGCTGGTGGCCCTGGCCATTCCGCTGCTGGTGACGATGTTTAACCTGATTCACAGGCATTACCAGAAAGTGGCCCACACGCTCAGCACCGAGGATTTCTCCGAGGATGAGCTGGTGGATGTGGCGAATGTGGCCGTTGTGCCGATTGCCGATGTGCACCGGGGGACGCTGCGCGCTTTGCAATATGCCAAGCTGATCTCGACGGACGTGCGAGCGGTTTGCGTGGCCACAACGCCGGAAATCCACGAGCGGATTGAGCGGCGCTGGGCGCGGTTCCCCAAGCTGACGGCCGGAATTGAGCTGGTGATCATCGATTATGATTATCGCGATGTTTTGACACCGCTGGTGGATTACGTGGACCGGGTTAATCGGCTGGAGTTTGATGAGCAGCTGGTGACGATTGTGATCCCAGAGTTTGTGCCGGAAGATGTGCTGGCCCAGGTGCTGCACAACCAGACAGCTAACATTTTGCGCCGCGAACTGCGCAACCGGGAAGATGTGATTGTAATTGACGTGCCGTATCACATCCCGGCCGATGAGGAGAGACACGAGGCAAAGGCGGACGCTGCGGAATCAGAGGCAGCCGAAACCAACTCTCTCTAAATTTACTATCAACTACTTTTGGTGGGAACGGCCGTATCCTCTCCTGGGTACGGCCGTTTTTATTTTGCATTTAGCATGACGGCCGTACCCTTTTCCACTACAATTCCACCCCATGTCGATCATAAACAATGCACTCAACGGTAAAAAAGTTTTGGTAACCGGGGCCACCGGTTTTATTGGCGGCCGCCTGGCCGAGCGGTTGGCACGTGAAGAAGGGGCCATCGTCACCGGCACCGGGCGCAATTTGGACGCCGTGCCCTTTGTCCAGGAGGCGGGCGTCACCCTGATGACGGCCGATTTGCTGGACGAAGCAGCCATGCGTCGGGCGATGGAGGGTCAGGAAGTGGTTTTCCACGTGGCGGCCTGGCTGGGGCGGCACGGCGGCGAGCAGCGTGCCTACGCCCTGAACGTGGCGGCGACGGCCCTGGCGGTGCAGCTGGCCGCCGAAGCGGGCGTCAAGCGGTTTGTCCAGGTGAGCTCCATTGCCGCCTACGGCCATCCGCCCAAGGCGCTGCTGGTGGATGAAGATCAGCCGTTGGACACGGAGCAGGAGGTGATTTACGGCCGTACCAAAGCTCTGGGTGAAATTCGTGCTTTTGAGTTGGGTAAGCAGCTGGGGTTGGCGGTAACGGCCGTACGGCCTGGTCTGGTCTATGGCCCCCGCGCGCAAAGCTGGACGATCAACATGATCAAGCTGGTGTGTAAAGGCATGCCGGTCATTTTTGGCGACGGCACGGGCCATGCTTACCCGGTGTACATCGACAACCTGATTGATGGCATGCTGCTAACGGCCGTTCGTCCCGAAGCCGCGGGCCAGGCGTACAACATGTGCGATCCGGTGGTGACGTTTAATGAGTGGTTTGGGTATTACGGCCGTATGTGTGGCCGCCAGCCGCGCCGCATTCCCTTTTGGGCGGCACACGTGCTGATTAGCCTCAACAAGGTGCTGCGGCTGGATTTGCCGCTCAACCGGCCCCGGCTGCGCATGTATGGCCTCAAGGCCGAGTTCCCGGCGACCAAGGCCCAAGAGCAGCTGGGCTTTGTCTCGCGGGTGTCCATCGAAGAAGGGATGCAAAAAACAGAAGCCTGGCTGCGTGAGGCGGGTTACCTGGACAAGGAACCTCATGCGTAAGTGTGCTGCGGTAAATGGAAATCCACAGATTACACAGATTAGCCAGATTTGATTATCTGATCTGCGAAATTTGTGTAATCTGTGGATTATTTTCTTTCAGTGAACCGGCTTAGACTCGGCTTCTCCCTGCTGTTACAATCACACCCATGATTTATGTGGACATTTCTGCGGCCGTTCATGCCCGGGCAGGGTTGGGGCGCTACAGCGAAAAGCTGGCCCAGGAGCTGATTGCCGCCCAGCCGGAGCGTTTTGCTCTTTTTTACAATCGGGGGAAAGACGGCCGTTTCCCACCCTCACTCCCCACCACCATTCCGCAAAAATCGGTGCAGTGGGGCTACAAGCCGTGGCGCATGGCGGTGCTGTTGGGGCAGTGGGGGCACCTGGGCTTTAACCGGCTGGTGCCCAATGCCGAACTGTTCCACAGCACCGAGCATTTGCTCATGCCTCTGCGCGGCATTCCCACCGTGCTCACCATTCACGACCTGATTCCCAAGCTGTTCCCCGCTTACCACAAAAAGCTCAACTACTGGTACCTCAACCTGGCCATGCCGCTCTACTGCCGCCGCGCCGACGCCATCGTTGCTATTTCGCAGGCAACCCGGCAAGACATCGTCACGCACTACGGCATCGATCCGGCTAAGATTCACGTTGTGTACGAGGCACCGGCTTCCCATTTCCGACCTGTGTCCCCGGCCAGGGTAACCCAAATTAAACAGACATACGATTTACCCGACCGGTACCTTGTTCATCTCAGCACCATCGAGCCGCGTAAGAACTTAAATCGCCTGCTCGATGCCCTCAAAACGCTTCGCTCCTTCTTCCCAAACCTCTCCCTCGTCCTGGCTGGGGGCAAGGGTTGGCTCTACGACGATTTTTTTGCCAAGATTGAGGCCGATGGGCTGCAAACGGCCGTTAAACTCCTCGGTTGGGTGCCGGATGAGGATCTGCCCGCCGTGCTGGCTGGGGCCGCCCTGGGCGTGCAGCCCAGCCTGTACGAGGGGTTCGGCCTGCCCATTTTAGAGCAGATGGCTTCGGGGCAGGTGGTGGCCGCCAGCAATGCCAGCAGCCACCCAGAGGTGGGCGGCGAGGCAGCGGCTTATTTTGATCCGCGCAATGTGGAGGAGATGACGGCCGTTATTCACCGCCTGCTCACCGACAAAGACGAATACACCCACCGTCAGCAGCTCGGCCTGGCACAAGTGCAAAAGTTCAGCTGGGCCAAAACAGCCCAAGAAACCATTGCCGTCTATGACCAACTACTCAAGAAATAGGCGATTGGGGATTGGAGATTGGAGATTGAAGGCGAATCTCCAATCTCTAATCTCTAATCTCTTTTTATTTGTAACGCTCCTCACTCTCTACCTCCTCACCCTGGCGCAGACGCCGGTGCTGGGCGACCCTAGCGAGTACACTTTTGTGGCCAACATGCTGGGCATTGCCCATCCGCCCGGCTATGCATTTATCACCTTGCTGGGTAAATTGTTTCAAACCATCGTACCTTTTGGCACTGTTGCCTGGCGGATGCATTTGTTAGCGGCCGTTTCGGCCTCGCTGGCAGCCTGGTTTGTTTTTGGCATCATTCGTACCGTCGCTGAAAAAGTTCAACTTCTTCAAGAAGTTGAACTTTTGGGGACGATGTCGGCATTGTTTGGCGCGCTGGTGGTGGGAACGGCCGTTAACCATTGGCAGCACGCCATCCACGCCAATCCGCACATCCTCACCGCCACCTTCATGGCCGCGAATTTGTACTTTTTAACGCGCTGGTGGGCGGAGAATGAAGAGGTGAAGGGGCGAACGGGTGAACGGGTGAAAACATTCACCCGTTCACCCGTTCACCCGTTCATCCCATCACAAAAATGGCTCTACGCCTTCTGCCTCTCCGCCGGGCTGGGCATCACGCACCACCCGCTCACCGTGTTTGGCTTTCCGGCATATGCATTGTTTATTTTGGGCGTCTGGTGGGGGAAGGAGATTGGAGACTGGAGATTAGAGATTGGAAATACGCGCCTTAATCTCCAATCTCTAATCTCCAATCTCCGCCGCATGGCGCAGCACAACTGGCTCACTGCCCTCAAAATGGTTGGCTTTGCCCTGCTGGGGCTGTCCGTCTGGCTCTACTTCCCCATGCGCAGTCCGATGGACCCCGGCTTTGGCCCCACCACCATGAATACCCTCAACGGCTTCCTCGATCACGTCCTGGCTCGCGGCCTTAGCGACACCCTGCCCTACGTCTCTCTGGCCGACCAACCCAACCGCGCTCGCGTCTTCTGGAGCCTGCTGCGCTTGCAGTTCACCTGGCCGGTTCTTCTGTTGGCAGCGTTTGGCCTGCTCTGGCCCTTCTATGACAAGGTGACAAGGAGACACGGTGACAAGGTGACAAACGGTCACCCTTTCACCCCTTCACCCCTTCTCCCCGTCATCCTCTACACCCTCACCTTCCTCGGCACCTACGCCTTTGTCATCAGCCTGCGGGCGCAGGACAGCATGGCGTATCTGATTGGCCCGTTTTTGATTGTGGGGTTGTTGGCCGGGCTGGGGCTGCTTTGGATTTTGAGATTGGGGACACAGATGAACGCAGATGAACGCAGATTTTTTTCTCCGCGTCTTCGCGCCTCGGCGTTAAATTTTACTCTGGCGTTTTTCTTTATTGTGGGGCCGATCTGGCAGCTGTGGCAAAACGGGCCGCGTGTGTCGCTGCGCAGCTATGATGAAGGGCAGGCGGTGATTGAAGCGGTCGAACATTGGGCCGATGAGCAAGAATCGGGCGCTGTGCTGCTCAGCGATTGGGAGCGCATGACGCCGCTGTGGTATGAGCGTTATGTCAATAATAACTGGCCGGATCCTGGCGTGGTGACGCCAAAATTGGTGGCCGCGGGTACAGAAAATCCGTGGCTGGATGCCATTTTTGCCAATTTACCAGCTGGTCCCGTTTACCTGAGCAATTACCGCCCTGGTCCACTGGCGGGCACTGATTTCCGGCTACGGCCGTCTGGCCTCTTTTACCAGGTGGTGGAGCCGGGGGACACAACGGTGCCTGAGGGGATGACGGCCGTAACGGCCGTTGCCAATGCCATCGAAGTTCTCGCCTACGACCTGCCCGAACACCACGTCACGGCCGGGGCGTTTGTGCCGCTCACCCTGGCCTTGCGTGCGCCCGAAGTTACTGAAGAATATTACGTGCCGGTTCTCTACGTGGGCGACATCCGCTACGAATTCACCACCGACAGCCACCTCATCACGCCGCGCTGGTGGGCGGGTGAGGTTATCGTGGAGCGCTTCGACTTTGCCCTGCCGCACGACCTGGCCAGCGGCGTCTATCCGCTGCGGCTCAACGTGAAAAATCTCAGCCAGAACGAGGAAATCCCGCTCAATTTGGATCTGGGGCCGCTCAGCGTCGCTGCGGTGGACAACCCGCCAGACACCGATCATCTGCTGGCCAACTTTCGGCAGCGAGTGGGCCTGGTGAACGCCTCAGCCAGCGCCAACGGCGACCACGCCACTGCTCCCTGGTCACCAGAAAACCAGCTCAGCGCCCAACCCGGCGACATCATCAACGTAACGCTGGAATGGGCCGCTCTGGCCAAAGCGGAAGAGAGCTACACCGTTTTTGTCCATCTCATCGACGGCAACAACGTACCCTACGTTTTTCTGGATTACACGCCGCTGGGTGGCTCCGCCCCGACGCATTTGTGGATTCCCAAGTGGTTGCCCGGCCAGCACTACACCGACCCCTACCGCCTGCCCATCCCCCAAGATTTGCCGCCCGGCACGTATTACATCGAAGTGGGGCTGTATGAAATGGTCAGCGGCCGTCGCCTGCACATCGCCGATTTAGACGGCAATTTGAACGGTGACCGCTATATTTTGGGACCGATTCTCGTCCAGTAGCCGCGGATTCTTTCCGCGCCAAAGCAGCGCAGTAAGAAACTGCGGCTACGAAAAGGTGCGGTGTTTGAACTCGCCGCCCACAATCGTGCCGCTAATTTCCACGTCTAGCAGCTCATCATCGGGGATGGTGAAGATGTCTCGCCCGAAGATGGTGAAGTCGGCCAGCATGCCGGGGGCGATGCGGCCCAGCTGGGCTTCCTGGCCGCTGGTGATGGCCGCAGCGGTGGTGAAGGCGTGGATTGTCTCGGTCATGGTGAGCTTTTGCTCAGGATGCCACCCCTCTGGCCCTGGACTGCCATCGGCGCGGCGGCGGGAAACGGCCGCATGAATCCCGGGCAGTGGATCAATCTTCTCGATCGGCGCATCGGAGCCAAAGACGAGGGTGGCCCCGCTGTTCAACATCGTGCGCCAGGCGTAGCTGTCTTTCGTGCGGTTGCCCCAGTGAAGAGCGGCCGTTTCCATATCCGACGTCGCGTGAATCGGCTGCATCGAGGCGATGACGTCCAGTTGGGCCAGGCGGTGCTGGTCAGCGGGGTGAATGATCTGCACGTGCTCAATGCGGTGGCGCAGCCTGGGCAATTTGGGATAGGCACCCGAGGCGTGGGCCTTCGCTTCCCGATTTCTGACCGCTTCAAACACATCCAGCACGTCGTGGTTGGCCTTATCGCCAATGGCATGCACGGTGACGCTGAGGCCGTTGGCGCTGGCGGTGCTGGCTTTGTTCATCATCTCCTCTTTGTCGGTGACCACAATGCCAAAGTTGGCTGGCTCACCTTCGTAGGGGGCAATCATCGAGGCGGTGCGCGGCCCCAGCGCGCCATCGGCAAAAATTTTGACGCTGCCGATGCGCAGCCACTCATCGCCAAAGCCGCTGCGCAGCCCCACGCCGATGGCGTATTCCAGCCGGTAGACGGGCACATTTTTCACCACGCGCAGGCCAAGTTCGCCGTTTTGCTGGAGGGTTTGCAGGGCGACAAAACAGGCACGGCCGTCAAAATCATGCAGGCCGGTAAGCCCCACCTGCCAGCAGTAGGTCTGCGCTTCCCGCATGGCCGCCACCAGTTGGGCGTTGCTCGCCTGCGGAATGTGGCGGGTCACCAGGTCAATGGCCCCTTCGAAGAGGATGCCGGTGGGCACGCCGTTGACGTCGCGCTGGATTTGCCCGCCGGGCGGATCGGCGCGATGGCCGTCGATGCCCGCCAGGCGCAGGGCACGGCTGTTGACCCAGGCAGCGTGCCCGCTGTGGTCGTTCAGGCAAATGGCCACGTCCTTCGAGATGGCGTCCAGGTGGGCGGCGGTGGGGAACTCCGTCTGGCCCCAATCGTTGACGCGCCAGCCGCGCCCTTGAAGCCAGTTATCGGTGGTTGGTGAGCGGTGAACGGTGGGCAGTTTAGCGGCCACGCGGGCCAGCGCCTCATCGAGCGATTGGGTACCGCGCAAATCCACACGCTGGAGGCTGAGGGCGAAGTGTTGGAAATGGACGTGGGCATCCACCAGGCCGGGGGTGACGCAACGGCCGTCTAAATCCACCACCTCACCGCCAGCGGCCAGCAGCGGCCGTATCTCGTCGTCGCGGCCCACCGCCAGGATGCGGTTGTGGCGAATGGCTACGGCCGTTGCCATGGGCTGCTGTGGGTTTAAGGTGTGGATACGGCCGTTCAGCAAAATCATCGTCGCCGACATGTGTTACTCCTTTTCCAACGGGGCGGGGCGGATCGTTTAAAAGTAAGGCAAGATCGTATCACATCGCGGGCTTTGCGGCAGGCGCTTTTTGTGCAACGGCCGTTGCCCAGGCCCGTATAGGCAAACAGGAACGTCATTTGTTTAGTAAAGGACAGGCGCATGTTACACAATTTCAGAAGTTTAGGACCTGCGGGACGTCTGGCAGTGGCTGGACTGTTTTTGCTGCTGTTGGTGGGCGGGATTCTGCTGTTTTATCTGCTCTAAGCCCAAACTTTTCAGGTCACAACAACACCCCTTCAGTCTGAAAACGGTGAAGGGGTGTTTTGTTTGAGGAGGAAGTATGAATCGTTTTCGCAAAATTGTTCGCATCGTCTGGCCCCTGGCCGGGCTTACCTTTATGGTCTGGCTGTGGCTGTCGTTCCGGGCGCAGAATTTGCCGGAGGGGGTGATGGATTCGGATACGGCCGTAACCGTCACCGAAACCCGCCAGACCATCACCTTTCAACCCACCAACCCGTCCACCACGGGCCTGATTTTCTACCCCGGCGCCATGGTGGAACCCACCGCCTATGCCCCGCTGGCCCGCACGCTGGCCGAAGCGGGTTACCTCACCATCATCGTCAAGCTGCCCTGGGGCACCGCCCCGCTGGCCAGCCATGAGGCGCAGCTGTGGCAAACCACCCAGGCCCACATGGCCGCGGCCAGCGAGGTTCAGCAGTGGGTGCTCAGCGGCCACTCACGCGGCGCGGCCATCGCTGCCCGCACTGTTTTTGAACACGAAGACAGCTTTGCCGGACTGGTGCTGATTGGCACCAGCCATCCTAAAGAGGCCGCCTACAGCCTGGCCAACGCCCAACTTCTCATCGCCAAAATTTATGCGACCGAAGATGGCCTGGCCAGCCCGGCCGAGGTAGAAGCCTTGCGGCTTTACCTGCCAGATGCGGCGGAAATGGTGGAAATTGAGGGCGGCAACCATGCTCAGTTTGGTTATTACGGCACGCAGTTGGGGGATAGTGCGGCGACGATAAGTCGAGACAGGCAGCAGGCGGAAACGGCCGCATTCCTCCTCACCTTTCTCAGCAACCTGACCCCATAAAAAATGCCCGCCTCATCCCAATGAGGCGGGCGAAACAAGGAGATCAGATACGGCTTCACAAATTGCTTTTCCCGGCTCAGCCCTGAATAGGACCAATTGACCAGTACCCTTGTAATGGGTTGTGTAAGCACAAATGTAGAATATACGGCGAACGGCCGTTAACCTGTAAATTCCCAGTGAAACCATTGTGAACAGCCCGTAAAGAGCGCAATTGGGTTACCCAACAGGTCCGGTTTTGTCGCTATAATGACTAACATTACCTATTCACAAAGATCAGATCGGCACATCGATGAACGCACCTAATTTTAAGCAAGAAGCAGAGGCAATTTTTGAGGAGCTGGTCGCCACCCGGCGCGATTTACACCAGCATCCCGAACTTGGTTTTGAAGAAACCCGCACCGCTGGAATTGTGGCCGAGCGGCTCAACGAGTACGGCTTTGAGGTCCAGGCGGGCGTAGGGCAAACTGGCGTAGTAGGTTTGCTGGAAGGCCCCAAGGCTGGCCCAACCGTGCTGCTCCGCTTTGACATGGACGCCCTGCCGATTGAGGAAGAAACGGGGCTGCCTTTTGCCTCGCAAAATGGGGGTGTGATGCACGCCTGCGGCCACGATGGCCACGTGGCGATGGGGTTGGGCCTGGCCAGGATCATGTCGCGTTACCAGGAAAACATTGCCGGTACGCTCAAATTTGTCTTCCAGCCCGGCGAAGAAGGGCTGGGCGGGGCCATTGCCATGATCGCCGACGGTGTGTTGGAAAATCCCAAACCCGACGTAGCCCTGGCGATGCATCTGTGGACGCCCGAGCCATACGGCAAAGTGCGGGTGATCAATGGGCCGTGTATGTCGTCTTCCAGCGTTTTTACCCTCACGGTACAGGGCAAAGGCGGGCACGGCGCAGCACCACACCTGGCCATCGACCCAATTTTGGCCGGGGCCCACATTGTAGCGGCGCTGCAAAGCATCGTCAGCCGCAATGTAAACCCGCAGGACAGCGTGGTGGTTTCCATTGGCCAGTTTACGGCCGGCACTACGTTTAACGTCATCCCCGATAAAGCCATCCTCAAAGGCACCGTGCGCAGCTACAACAACGATCTGCATCGCATGATTTACCGTCGTATTTTGGAAATGGCCACCAGCATGGCCGAAGCGCTTAACTGCAAAGCGACCATGGAAACGGTGGCCATTGTGCAGGCGGTGGTGAATGCGCCGGAGCCAACGGCCGTTGTCTACGATGCCGCTGCCCGAATAATGGGTGCTGAAAATATCGTGGCCAAACGCACCATGGCCTCCGAGGACATGGGCTTTTTCCTGGACGAGATTCCCGGCTGTTACTTCTTCATCGGTGCCAGCAACGAAGAGGCGGGCATCAACTTCCCACATCACCATCCGCGCTTCACCTTCGACGAGCGGGCCATGATTGACGGCGTGGCGGTCATGGGTGAAGCCGCCGCCAGCTATGTGATGCGCAACGGCCGTAGCTAAAAAAAGCCACCGAGTAAAAAGAGAATAAAGCGCGTTTTCCGCCAGGGCTGCATCCTATCCATGTGATACAATGCAGCCCTCTTTTTTTGCTAAGAGTAACCGTTGACTTATCATCCCGCACGAGGGCGCTACGCGCCCCGTGCGGGAATAAGGAGTGGGTTTTTTCACTTTGGAGGGTCATTTTGACCCCCCAAAGTGAAAAAACCCCAGATCTTTGGCAGCGCCAGGCGCGAAGCGCCGAGGCGCTGCCCTTGCTCCAGGTAAGGGCTGAACGCTAACCGTTGAGAAGAAAAATTAAGGAGTTGAGATGAAGGTTGTGGTTTTGGCTGGTGGTGTGGGCGGGGCCAAGCTGGCCGACGGCATTGCCCGCAGCCTGCCCCCGGAAGATGTCACCATTATCGTGAATACGGGGGATGATTTTGAGCATCTGGGGCTGACCATCTGCCCCGATTTAGACACGGTGCTGTATCGGCTGGCTGGGCTGGCCAACGACGAAACCGGCTGGGGCCGTACGGCCGAATCGTGGCGTACCATCACCGAGGTGGCCGCGTTGGGTGGGCCAGACTGGTTCCGCCTGGGGGATCTGGACCTGGCGACGCACCTGGTACGGACGCAGCTGCTGAGAGAAGGGGAGACGTTAACGGCCGTTACCCATCACCTCTGCCAAAAGCTGGGCATCCAGGCCACCGTGCTGCCCATGAGCAACCAGCCCGCGCCCACCCAAATTCAAAGCGGCGACACGCTCTACCCCTTCCAGACCTGGTTTGTGCAGGAAAAATGGCAGCCGCCCGTCAGCCGCGTGGTGCTGCCCGACGACGTGCGGGCCACCCGGGCTGTCATTCGCGCCTTTGAAACGGCCGATCTCGTCCTCATCGCCCCCTCCAATCCGTTTGTCAGCATCGAGCCTATCCTCAACGTCTACCCCATTCGCGCCTTGCTGATGGATGTGCCCCAGGCGGTGATTGCCGTCAGCCCGATTGTGGGGGGGCAGGCGGTCAAAGGTCCGGCGGCCAAGATGATGCAGGAGCTGGGCCTGCCCCACACCAGCCGCGCTGTGGCTGAGTATTACGATGAGCTGATTGACGGCTTTGTCTACGATGTGTTGGATGCGGGAAGCTGCGACGGTTTGGCGGTGGCCACACGCTGCCTGGACACGATGATGTACACCGCGGCGGATCGCACGCGCCTGGCCCAGGAAATCATCGACTTTGCCGGGGAGCTCCTGGCAAACTAAGTAAAACAACTGTGGTACAATCCCCGCTGCCCAAACCAACGAATTGGAGAAAAACATGGCACCCCATATTTCAATTGAAAATATCGCCGAGTACGTCGGCCAGAAAGTGATAATTAAGGGATGGCTGTACAACAGCACCCACAAAGGGAAATTGATGTTCCTGCGCCTGCGCGACGGCAGTGGCATGACCCAGGGCGTCGCCTTCCGCCCCGATGTGGGCGATGAGCTGTTTGAAACGCTCAAAGGGCTGGGGCAGGAATCTTCGCTCATCGTTACCGGGCTGGTGAAGGAGAACAACCGCGCCCCCGGCATTCCCGAAGGCTTCGAAATTGCCGTTGAAAGCGCCGAAGTGCTGCAAAACGTCTCTGACTACCCGATCACCCCCAAAGACCACGGCGTGGAGTTCCTGATGGACAACCGCCACCTCTGGCTGCGCTCCAGCCAGCAGTGGGCCATCATGCGCATCCGCACCACCATCAAGCGAGCCATCATCGACTTTTTAGACAACGAGGGCTTCCTCAACATCGACACGCCCATCATCACCCCGGCGGCGGCCGAAGGCACCAGCACTCTGTTCGAGCTGGGCTACTTTGACGAAAAAGCGTATCTGGCCCAAACCGGCCAGCTGTACAACGAGGCCAACATCATGGCTTTTGGCAAGGTGTACTGCTTTGGCCCCACCTTCCGCGCCGAAAAGTCGAAAACGCGCCGCCACCTGGCCGAATTTTGGATGGTGGAGCCAGAAATGGCCTACTTTGATCTGGACGACCTGATGGGTTTTGAGGAGCGCTTTATCGAATACATCGTACAAACCACCCTGGCCAAACGGCGGCCCGAACTGGCGCTGCTGGAGCGCGACCTAACCGCCCTGGAAAACATCAAAGCGCCCTTCCCGCGCATCAGCTACGACGAGGCAATTGAGCGCATTGCCGCCATTCGCGCCGCCACCGATGATCCCGAGCTGAAGGAGCAGCTGGCCATCGAATGGGGCGATGACTTTGGCTCGCCGCACGAGACGGTGCTGACCAAGCAGTTTGACCGGCCGGTGTTTGTTTATGGCTATCCCACGCAGGTGAAGGCGTTTTATATGGAGCCGTGGCCGGGTCGGCCAGAGGTGTGCAAGAGCGTGGATTTGCTGGCGCCCGAGGGGTACGGCGAAATCATCGGCGGCAGCGAGCGCATGAGCAACCCGGATGTGCTGGTGGCGGCCATTGAAAAGCACCAGCTGCCCGTGGAGCATTACCAGTGGTACATCGACCTGCGCCGCTTTGGCAGCGTGCCGCACAGCGGCTTTGGCCTGGGTCTGGAGCGCACCGTGGCCTGGATTTGCGGCATTGACCACATCCGCCAGACCAGCCCGTTCCCGCGCACCCTGAACCGAATGAATCCGTAAAAATGAGGCGTAAGCATCCTCAGATGCGTCTTTTTTTTTCGTTCGCATCTGAGGATGCTCACTCCTCCGGCATAAACAAAAAAGTTTTGGTTGTCATGCTCGTGAAAACGGGCATCCATCTTTTATAAGCGTGATAGATTCCCGCCTGCGCGGGAATGACAATTGCATCTCCGATTCAAAACCCGAAAACAACATGAGCAGAAAGCAAATCTGGCAAATTGTGGGCTTGCTGGTGGTGATTGGGGCCATCGTGGCGCTGTTTGTCTGGTTTGTGGATTTGCAGGCGGTGGGGCAGGTGCTGCAAACGGCCGTTCCCACCCACCTCATCCTCGCCTCTTTCCTCCTCATTTTGGGCCTGCTCTTTTATGCCCTGCGCTGGCAGCTGCTGCTGGGCAATAAACCCACCCTGCGCGAGACGTTCCATGCCAGCAACATTGGCCACGCGGGCAACATCATCGTGCCCGCCCGGGCGGGTGAGGCGATGCGCATTGTGGTGCTGGGGCGCGGCGGGGCGGTCTCCTACACCGAAGCCACCTCCAGCTTTGTGGTGGAGCGGCTGTTTGAACAGCTGCTGCGGCTGCTGGCGCTGGTTGCCGCCGTTGCCGTGGGCGCGGGCATCGAACTGTCGCCTGGCTCCATTGTGGGTGGGCTGGCGGTGCTGCTGGCCGCTTTTGCCGGGATTCAGTGGCTCATCCGGCAGCGTGCACGGGTGCTGGCTCACTGGCCCGCCCGGTTGGCTCGCCTGCCGCGCATCACCGAGGCCGGGGCGCGCCGCTCGCTCACCGATTTGCTGGACAATTTAACGGCCGTTGCCGAACCCAAACAGCTGGCCAAAGTGATGGGCAGCTCGCTGCTGGCCTGGGGCTGCTTCTGGGGCTTTTTTTACGTTACGCTGCTGGCGCTGGGTGATGGCTTTCCCCCGGCCGATCGGCTGGCCGTCTCCCTGGGAGCGCTGGCCCTGTCGCCGCCGTCCGCGCCGACGCAGCCGGGCATTTTCCACGCCTCGGTGGTGGTGCCGCTGGCCGCCGTCGGTTTTGACGAGGTGGCCCTGACGGCGTACGCGGTGCTGCTGCATATTTTAGAAATGGTGTGGATGATTGGTCTGGCGCTGTGGGGGCTGGCGCAAACTGGCCTCTCGCTGCAAACGATGTTGGGTACGGCAACGGCCGTTAATGATCCCCAATGAATTGAACGCTGTCGGCGGAGCGCCATTCCCAGCGGTGCCGCTTGACGGGATCGATGACCCCATCAGACTGGTTCTCACGCCAAAAGCCCTCGACAGGTAGGTCGGAAACGGCCGCTTCAATCACGTGAAAATTGTATTGCGATGGCAGCCCCGGGTACGAAATTGAGTTGGTGCTGGTCTGATACTGGCGATGGGTTTCTGGACGCAGCGAAATCGCTTCTTTGGGCAGCGCCAGCTCTTCTTGCAGGCAGCGGCAGGCGGCATCCTGTACCGTTTCGCCAGGCTTGATTTTTTCAGAAGGTGGCTGATTGCGATAGCGCCGCTGGCCGTTAAAAAACTCCTGTTCCGCTTCCATCAGCACTGTTTCTCCCCGCCGGATGATGATTTGCACCACTTCAACCAGGCGCAGCGGTGGTGTATCCATCAGCTGCACTTCGCCCGCCTGTAATTCCTGCCAGAGATGGTTCAAACTTTTGCTGCTGTTCTCCCCCCACGCCTTAAAGTCGATGCCGTAGTGGCTTAGCCACGTTGCCAGGGCATAAATGTCGGTAAATTGATTCACAATGATCCTTCTTGTTGCAGCGGCAGTATGTCCGGCCATTACGTAGATTCCAATACCATGTGATGCTGCTTCATATGATACCTGGATTGGGCAATAGGTCACAAAAGCAATCGGTTTTTCACACGAGAATTTTGGGCCAGGACCGATGGGGGAACGATGGCGTGGTATCAGGCGAGGGGAGGGGTTCTTGCTTACAAATCGCGACGAGAGAAGGCTACCAGGCTCAGCAGCAGCAGCACGGCCGTGTACGCCACCGCATACCCAATCATCAGGTCTGAAGGCTGCGATAGAACCATAAATGGGCCAGAAGCAAACGCGGCCGTGGTGACGCGCGGCTGGAGCAGGGCCAGCGCCTGCCGCCACAAAATTTCCGTGGGCATAACCAGGCTGGTGACGATCCCGATATTGACGGCCGTTTCGCTCTGCAGCAAACTGCCAATCTGCTCCACCCAGCCACCGATGAAGGCGATGCCTACCATCATGAAGGCCAAAACGCCGTTGGCCAGGGTAGACAGCCGCGTGCCGCCCAGCATCGTCAGCGAGAGCACCAGCAAGCCCTGCATCAGCATCAGCCCCAGCCCGGCCAGGACGTTGCTGACGAGAAAGCCGGTTTGCCAGCGGTAGAGCACAATGACGCCGCCGACCAGCAGCACCGTGTACACCGTGAGAATGGCGGCAAAACCCAACCATTTGCCCAGAATCACTTCCCAGCGGCGCACCGGCTTGGTCACCAATGCTTCGATGGTGTGGGAGTCAATTTCGCCGGAAACGGCCGTTACCGAAATCAGCAGGGCCATCACAATCACCAGGAAATTGACCATGTACAGCGCCGCCGAAAAGAGCGCCCCCAGGCCAAAGTCCATGTCGTCAACGCCCGCGCCCAGCCGGGCCAGCTCGCGAAAGATGAGCGACAGGCCCACGCCAAAAATGGTCAGGAAGCCCACAGCCAGCAGCAGCGACACCCACAGCACCTTGCGCCGCTGCGTTTCACGGATGGTTAGTTCGGCAAAAATGAGAACAGTTTGCATAGTTTTTGGGTGTCAAATGTTTAGGTTGCAGGTGGCATGTTGCAGGTGGCATGTTGCAGGTAGCAGGTAAGCCCCTGATTACTTGCCACTTGCCACTTGCATACTTGCATACTTGCTATCCTTCCGATTGATCGCCCACAATTTGCAGGAAGCGCTCTTCCAGCGTAAGCGATTGCGGGGTGAGTTCGTACAGGGTATGGCCCTGGGCCACCAGCCAGCTGGCCAGCCGGGGCAGGGCGGCTTCGGTGGGCAGGGTGAGGTGGATACGGCCGTCACCCATCCCCAGCCGTACGCCCTCGCCAAAAGCAGCCAGCTCGGCCAGCAGCTGTGGCGTGGGCTGCCCCACCCGCACAATGACGGGCACGGCGGCAATCGTTTCGTGCAGTGAGACTGTGTCCAGCACATCCCCCTGGCGAATAAAGGTCACCCGGTCGCAGGTTTGCTCGACCTCGCTGAGCAGGTGAGAGTTGAGAAAAACGGCCGTGCCGCGCTGCCGCAGCTGGTTGATGATGTCGCGCACCAGCCGCCGTCCCAGCGGGTCCAGGCCAGAGGTGGGTTCGTCTAAAAAGATCAGCTCCGGGTCGTTGAGCAGGGCCTGGGCCAGACCAATGCGCTGCAACATACCTTTGGAGAAGGCGCGCAGCGGCGTGTCGGCGCGTTCTTGCAGGCCCACCAGGGCCAGCAGCTCCGGGATCACCTGGCGGCGCTCGGCCGTGGGCATCTGGTACAAACGGCCGTGAAAATCCAAAAATTCGGCTGCGCTAAGCCATTCATGAAAGCGGAAATGTTCGGGCAGGAAGCCAATTTTGGCCCGGGCGGTGCGGTCGCCCAACGGCCGTCCCAACAAAGTGGCGCTCCCGGCAGTCGGGCTGGTTAAACCAAGCAGCATTTTGATGGAGGTGGTTTTGCCCGCGCCGTTGGGACCCAGAAAGCCAAAAATTTCGCCCCGTTTTACCTGGAGTGTGAGGTTGGCAACGGCCGTTTTCTCGCCAAACTGCTTGCGCAGGCCCATCGCTTCAAGAGCAAACTCACTCATCGTTAGCCGCTGTACCGTTCGTGCCAGGTGTGGCCACAAAACGGGCATTTGTATTCGTGGATAAAGTGGTTTTGGGTACCAGGCAGGATGCTGATTTTCTGGGCTTCCAGCGCTTCGCGACGCACCGGCTCCATCTTTTTCCAGCGGCTGCACTTGGGGCACTGCACCTGCCAGCCAGGTGTGGGCGGCTTGGGCTGCGTTTCGGGCAGGTTGGCTCCACGCCGGTAAGAGACAATCAGGTAAAGCGCACCGGCGATGATGACCCCCACCGCGATAGGGATAAACAAAGGGTGATGCAACATGCAGTTTATTCTAACCCATTTGCCAGGGCCGCCAATTCGGCGGTGGCTTGTGCCCCGGCCAGCAGGTATAAACGGCCGTTCTCTTGCCAGATCAGCATGTGAAGGCGGTTGTCTAAGCTGGTGAGCCCGATAGCGCTGCTGCCGTTCACCGTCATTTCCTGGTAGGTGGCGATGTTGCTGGGGATGGGCAGCAGCAGGGTGCTGGTCCAATCGATCTGGCTGGCCAGGCGCTGCGCTTCCAGCGGGCTAAGCCCCAAAATTTGCAGCAGCGCTTCGCCCATCAGGGCCGGGTCAAGATTTTCAGGATACTGTACTTCTGGGCTGTTGGTTTGCAGCAGGGTGGTGCCATCGGCCCAGCGCTGCTCGACGCCGCTGTAGGTGGCCACGGCAATGCGCGCCCCATCGAGGCCGTCGGGCAGCAGGTTGGGGTCCAGGCTGGCCGCTTCTAGCAGGCGGCGGGTGTTGGCTTCGTTGATGGTGAAGTGGCCGTTGCCGCCGGAGGCAACAAAAATTTCATCGGGTTGGCCCAGGGCGGGGATGGTGTAGACGGCCGTTAACCCCGTTACGGTCGCTGCTTTGCTCAGCGAATCCACGGGGGTGAGCAGTCCTGGTTCCTTGTCAACTTCCAGCTCGCCGGGCATGATGCCTTGTTCGGCCGCCTGGCGTAGGATGGCCATCTGTTCCGGGGTGATTTCAATGGCGGCAAACTTCTCCACGCGGAACAGCCCCAGAAAATCGCTGGCGGCAGCACGCACGGCGGGGAAGCTAAAGCTGATCATCAGCAGCACGACGGCCAGGGAAACGGCCGTTGCCAACCGTCGCTGCGGGGCCAAAAGCTGCTGTCCAAGACGGGCTAACCAATTCGGCCGTTCGGGCGGTGCCAGCTCCGCCTGGAGCCGGGCAAAGGCCAGCCGCGCCGGGCGGGGGGCTTCCGCTTCCGTTGGTTCCAGGATGGCCAGCCGGGCCATCACTTCTTGAACTTGCTTGTCTTCGCTCATCGTTTTAATCCGTTATCGGTCGTCTAAAATCCGTTCGCCGATTACCGTTCACCGTTCACTTCTTCATACGCCTGCTTAAACGCGGCGGCGGCGCGGGCCAGCAGCGTGCCCACCGAACCGGGGGCGACGCCCACCGCTTCGGCGCATTCGGCGTAGCTAAAGCCCATCTGGCGCATGAGCAGGAGCTGGGTATCGCGCTCCGGCAGCTGGGCCAGGGTTTGGCGCACGGCCGTTTCTCGTTCACGCTGCTCTACTTCTTTATCTGCACCGGGCATGCCTTGTGGGTCGGGCACCAGCAGGGTATTGCGCTGCCAGCGCCGCTGCCGCCCGCGAATGGCGTTGTAGCCCGCATTGGTGGCGGTGCGGTAGAGCCAGGCACCCAGGTTATGCTCACGGTTGCGGTTGAGAAAGCGGCGGCTGAAGGCATAGTCGTGCAGCTTGAGGAACACTTCCTGGGTCACATCTTCGGCTTCGGCCCGGTTGCCCAACAGGCGGAACAACAGCCCGTAGACGCGATCATAGTGCTGGTGGAAGATCGCCTCAAACGAGGCGACATCCCCCTGCCCCATCTGCTCTAGCAGAAGATTATCGGTCAGGCTGGTCACATCTGTTCCTTTCGCCATGTTGCTTGGTATCTTACTGCTCCCTTAAACACCGGTAAACGGCCGTTTGTGACATTTACAGCAGCTGGTTCTTTGGGATTTCGTGGGGTTTTGCGTGAAGCGTGAAACGTGATGCCTCTCTGGTCACGTTTCACGGATTGTAAGCCCCTGAATTCCTGAAGACCCCGACATCTTACGCGCATGTGGGGGAAGTGGCAAGGTGGTGTGGGGGAGAAACGGCCGTTTCTCATCCAACAATTTAACCGCAGAAAACGCGGAGCACGCAGAGAGGAAATAAAAATTTCTCCGCGTCCTTCGCGCCTCTGCGGTGAATTCTTCAGACCAGGGACAGAGGACTAAGGCGGCTTACTCGCTGGCGCTTAGGTCAACCGGCGCTGCGGCCGGTTCCAGCGATTGCAGATAGAGCCAGATCGCTTCCAGCTCCACGTCGCTCATTTGGCGGTAGTAGTGCCAGGGCATAAACGGGTTAATCTGGCGGCCCGTGGGCGTCTGGCCGGTGCGGATCAGCTTGATGAAATCAGCCTGAGTCCAGCTGCCCAGGTTCCCCGAAGGCGTCAAATTAGGGCCGATGGGTTCGCCTGGTCCGGCCTGCCCGCTGGTCAGTTCCTGGCCGTGGCATTCGCGGCAGGTGGCGATGCTGACCAGGTATTCGCCATAGGCCACGTTGGCCCCTTCTGGCGGCGCTTCCGGCAACGGAGCGTTGTGGTCGAGGTAGTCGGCCGGAATGTTTGTGTCGAACTGGCCCAGGGCGATGAGCATGTACGTGAGCGGGGTCAGTTTTGTGGCGGGCGGCACGTTGTCTACGGGCGGCACCGTCTTCAGGTAAGCCACCACCGCCCCCAGATCGGTGGCGCTCATGTTCTGGAAGTGCTGCGCGGGCATCACCAGCATCGGCTGGCCTGCCGAGTTCACCCCGTGCCGGATGGCCCGCAGCCAATCTTCATCGCGGTACGTTCCGCCGATGCCCCCTGCGCCGCTGGTTAGATTGGCCGAGACCACGGTGCCGATGGCGGGTTCATCAAAGAAAGCCTGGCCGCGCAGCCCTTCGCCGTGGCACTCGCCGCAGGCCGCCACAGCTTCAACCAGGTGTTTGCCCCGCGCCAGCGCCGTGGCGCTGTTGTCAAGCGGTACGGCGGCGACGGTGATGTCGTAGGTTTGGTTCAGGCGGGCGCGACCCAGGCTGTACAGAACCAGCGCCGCAATGCCAAACAGGACAACGAGGCTGGCCAAACCGACAGCCATCCATTTGCGTGCTTGTTTCATGATGTGCGTTCCTTTTGGCAGGCAGCGTGAAGCAAACGGCCGTTGCCTACCGCATTTTCAGGCAAAATGGTGTTAGTTGAAGTTAGAGGTTTAGTACAAGACGGTGGCGCTGCTGAGGAACCAGTGGGCGGTGGATGGGTCGCCGGAAACGGCCGTACGCCGCACCGCTTCCTCCGCCGAGATGCGCTCCGAGGCGCGCAGGTGGAAGTCAAACAGGTCAATGGTTAGCGTGCCGTCTGGTTCTGCGCTGCGGCCAAATTGGTAGGTGCCGCTGAGCGCCCCGGTGATGTGCAGCACGATGGTGCGCCCGGCCAGCTGCCTTTTGAGCTTTTTGGCGATGTCCAGCAGGACCAGGTTGAGGATACGGCCGTCGTGCTCCTCCGTAATCATCATCTTTTTACCGGTGGCGGCGCAAATGTCGTAGCGGTGCATCCATTCGTCGCGCGGGTAGATGATGTCCATCAGGTAACCAAAGTTGCCCACGCCGGGGATAAGCAGTTGGCGCACCAGCCAGGGCAGCTTTTGCCGGTTTTTGATGGCGATTGGCCCGTTTTGGCGGAACTCGGCGATGATGGTGTCTGTGGTTTTGCTGGCGCGTTCCTCAATTTGCAGCCGGTTGGTGCCATCGACCGGGTAGGTCGCGGCTTTGACGTAGGGATGGGTGATGTTTTGCCGCACAAATTCGCGCAGGCTGGTGCTGCCCGTCATTGCTCCGGCCAGATGAGCCACCATGTCGCGTACGTTCCATTCAGTGCAGTAGGTTGGCTGCTGCCAGTCCGTCCCTTCCAGCGTCTCCAGCAAAGCCAGCACACGCTCAAACTCGGTGCGCGACAGTTGGCCAGCTTCGGCATGGGCTACTGGGGGGATCTCGCTAGCATTTTGGGCCACGGTTTTCACTCCTGTTAAAACGGTCATCAGGTTTACCTCCAAAACGAAATTGAATTTTTGGGTTTTGCGAATTTAGCGAGCCAAACTGACTTTTGCCGCGAATTAGCGCGAATTTACACGAAAATTAGCGTCAATTCGCGCCAATTCGGTGCAAATCGCCACAACGCTTACTTTTGCCAGGCGTCTAGGAGAATCTGTACCGCCTGCGGTATTAACTTGCCAAACCGCCCCTCGCCGACGGGCAGGTCCGGGTTGTTGGCCAGGTGCATCTCTGTGAGGCCATGTTCAAAGGCGATGACCAGATCGCGTGCTTCTTCAAAAGGAATGGTAAGGGTGTTGTCT
This sequence comes from Anaerolineae bacterium, assembly GCA_020848035.1. Lineage (GTDB taxonomy): Bacteria > Chloroflexota > Anaerolineae > Promineifilales > Promineifilaceae > Leptofilum. Next base: position 52,095 of record JADLAX010000046.1, read on the forward strand.
TCCCCTTCCAAAAGATAGGCAAATTGCTCTTTGGAGGCATTTAGCTGCCCCAGGCTGACGGCCATGCTTTCTTCTGACGGGACAAAGCCAGGCACTGGCCGCTGAAACATGAGCTGGTACAGATCCTGGTTTTCCTGGGCAAAGCGCATGTAGGTGGTCATGACACTTTCCAGGTTTTGGCGCAGGGTGCCGTCTTGATACGGCCGTTCATCCATACGCCGCCCAAATTCCAAAAAACCGCGCCGGAACAGCGCATCGTAGATGGCGTGTTTGCTGTCGAAGTAGGTGTACAGCGAGGGGGGGCGCATGCCCAACCGCCGGGCAATGGTGCCCAGGCTCAACGCTGCTACACCCTCTTTTTGCATCTCTTCACGGGCAATGGCCAATATTTTTTCAATGGTTTCTTCGCGTACTTGTTCTCGTCGGGTAAGAGTTTTTTCCATGCATTCCCTAATCTAATTAGATTTTCCTAATGGTATTAGGTAAAGTCTATTTTGTCAAGACCCAATTTGCTAATCGGGGTAGGGTTTAGAAAGCGCAGAAACGCGCTCAGAGAACGATTTGCAAAATTGTTCTACAATCTGTAAAGCTGGTTTGGGTTAAAATGAACCTTGCTGATAATTGTTTCCAGGTGAATCAGGCTAAAACGAGGTTTGGTGGTTGATGGCACTCTGGATCGCGGTCGCATGGAGAGGCACCTTTGGCAGATTGTGCCAGGAAAGTTAAAACATGCTTTGTGACAAGGAGAGCATGAGTTGGGTACGTCTTGCTTGCCCGGCCTGGCGCAGCAGGTCAATTTGAATTTGTGCTACTTCAGGCGGTGTATCGGTAAGCGCTTGATCAAAAAGCAAAAGGTGTCAGGTCCAAGAGTTGAATGGGCATAGTATGGCAAAAAGATTTACTCGCGGTTGATGAGGCAGACGGATACGGCCGTATCTCCACCCCCAATATTCCCCACCCCACCGAAAATAACGATCAAACCTCTGCAAGCGCTCGCTCAAGCAAATCATCCACCTTAATTTGCTTGGCCCAGATCTGCATATACTCAAAATCGAGCGAATCGCGCTGAATTTTTAGCACGCCCAGAATATCTTTCCACTGACGTTCAGATTGTTCCCCACCCATTCTGAACCAGGAAAGCTTGTGCAGAATAATGTCTTCTGGTGATGAAAATTGAACCTGAAATGGCTCGGCTTCCCCAACATTCAATGTTCCCGCAACTGCACGACTCATCACATTTTGATCAAACGGATCTGCCTTCAAGATAAAAATATCAATTTTGATAATCGTTTCCAGGTGAATCATGTTAAACGAGGTTTGGTTGTTGATGGCACTCTGGATCATGGTCGCATCAATGTAATAAACTGGCTGCAAACTTTGCACCATTGGTTCAACGTGATGCGGTTTAATATCGGCGACCAGATCAACATCAATCGTTGTGCGCGGGATGCCGTGGGCCGAACTGGCCACCGAACCGCCAATGTGATACTGAATTTGATTGGCTTCAAAAAACCGAATCAAAGGCTCTGTCGCTTGTCTCAGTTCTGAATTAAGCGTCATTTTCTAGTTGCTGTAAAAACTGCTGGAAAGTGTTGGCCAACGCGGGGCCGTAAAGCAATTCCACAAATTTGACTTTTTGCTCTGTTTCGGACAAATGTGGGGTGACCTTTTGCAGATTGTGCCAGGAAAGTTCAAACATGGTTTGTGACAAGGACAACATGAGCTGGGTGCGCCGTGCCTGCCCGGCCTGGCGCAGCAGATCAATTTGAATTTGTTCTACTTCAGGTGGGGTATCGGTAAGCGCTTGATCAAAAAGCATAAGGTTTCACGTCCAGAGTTTAGTGGGCACAGTATACCAAAAAAGCCGTTGATTAATCTCCAATCTCCAGTCTCTAATCTCTCTCAATAAGGCAGACAGATACGGCCGTACTCTCCCCACCCCCACTTTCATTCCCCGCCGCATCAATCGCCAGCACCCGGAAGCTGTGGCAGCCCGGCCCTGGAATGTCCCACTTCTCCGTAAACGGCGGCACCGTGCTGATGGCAAACGGCACCTCCGCCCCGTCCACATAAAACTCCACCCGGTCTAGCGACACATCATCCGCCACCTGCGCCTGCACAATCACCCACTCCTCGTCGGTGAAGATTTGCTGGTTCGGCAGCGGGAACAAAATTTCGGCCGTGGGCGGCGTGTTGTCCACCGTCACCTGCACGCTGTACTCCTCAAAGCCGCCGTCCTGGCGCACCACCGTCAGCAGCAGCGTGTACAGCCCCTCCAGCTGCGACACGTCCCACACCGCCAGCTCGGCGTTTTCGCGCGGCTCCGTCACGTTGTCCGCCAGTGTTTGCAGATTGTCGGGCGTGAGGCCTTCAAAATAGGCCAGCCGGTAAAAGGCAAAATTGTCGCTGCGCGCCGTGCCGGTAATCACCACCTGCCCCTGCACGTAAGCAAACGGCGTGGGCGCGCTGATGCGGATGTTTTCGGTCGGGCTGTCCGGCGCGGTGATCGTGTCGTACTCGTCTGGCGGCTGCGGGATTTCGTTTTCGCGCACCCAGTCGGCCGCCGCTTCAGGATAAATGACAAACACTTCACGATCCACCAACTCCGGCGGGGTGTAAATGGTGGCCAGCCGCCCCGTCTCCCGGTTGATGGCAAACTCCTGGACCATGTTGTCAAAAATGGTCGGCTGCGTGCCGTCGATAAAAATTTCGGAGACGGTGGGGCAGAACGAGGTGGGCAGCAGGCCAGACAAATTGCACACCGGCTGCTCCACGATGCCCGTGGGTCGGGGCCAGTTTTCCAGCGGTTCGTCTTGCAACGCCCAGCTCATCAGCGCGTGCCAGATGGGGGCTGCGCCCTTGGAACCGGGCACATCCTGCATCGGGCTGTTGTCGCTGTTGCCAATCCAGACGCCCGTCACCAGCTGCGGCGTGTAGCCAATGGCCCAGCCGTCGCGGAAATCGTTGGTGGTACCGGTTTTGGCAGCGGCGGGGCGATTGTCGGGCAGTTCCAGGGCGTTGGGGCAGCCAAAACCGGCGCAGCGGGCGCTGCGGTCAGACAAAATGTCGTTCATCAGGTAAGCCAGCTGGGCGGTGAGGATTTCGCGCCGCTGCGGCTGGTTGTACTCGTACAGCACATTGCCGTTTTGGTCCTCCACGCGCAGGATGGCCACAGGGTCCAGCGTGCGGTAGCCGGGGCGGATTTGCTCCGCCGGGCGCGGCTGGCCAACCATCACGCCCATGTTGTCCATCACCGAAAAGGCGTACACCATGTCCAGCAGCGACACTTCGCCGCCGCCGAGGGTGAGGGAGAGGCCGTAGCTGCCGCTGCCCTGGTCCAGGCTGTTGATGCCCAGGCTGTGGGCGGTGCGCAGAACTTTGTTGACGCCCACCCAGCTCATCACCTGGACGGCGGGCACGTTGTAGCTGTTGGCCAGCGCCTGGCGCAGCCGCATCGGGCCGTGGAACTGGCGGTCGTAGTTTTGCGGCACGTAGGGGATGCCGTTGTTGGCTTCGCTGAAGTCGGTTTCCACGTCCAGCACCATGCTGGCGGCACTGTACCCCTGGCTGAGCGCGGTGAGGTAGGTGAACGGCTTGAAGCTGGAGCCGGGCTGGCGCAGGCCATCGACCGCCACGTTAAACGAGCCGTCGATGCTTTCGTCCCAATAATTGAGGCTGCCGACCATGGCTTTGATTTCGGCCGTACGCGGGTCCAGCATGAGAACGGCCGCATTGCCCACCTCTCTATCTACCCCCTCATCACTCGCAGCCAGCGGCGGCAAAAAGTCCAGCGCGGCGCAGCTGGCCTGCTCGTCGGCGGGCAGGCCGGGGCCGATCGCGCCGGAGAGCCGGTTGACGTGGGCGCGGGCGACACATTCGGCCTGCTGCTGGTAGGTGAGATCCAGCGTGGTGTAAACGCGCAGTCCGCCGCCGAGGACCAAATCGGGGCCAAACATCTGCTCTAGCTGCTGCTGCACGTACAGGGCAAAGTGCGGCGCGATGATGTCGAAGCGGTCGGCGATGGCGTTGACCACGGGGACGGGGAGGGCTTTGGTGGATTCGGCCGTTTCCTCACTGATCATCCCCTCGCGCACCATGGCGTCCAGCACCAATTCCTGGCGTATTTTGGCCGCGTCTGGGTTGTTGATCGGGTTGAGGGCCGGGGATTGAGGGATGGCGGCCAGCAGGGTGGCCTCGGCCAGGGTGAGCTGCGACGCGGGCTTGTCGAAGTAAATGCGGGCCGCGGCTTCGATGCCGTAGGCCAGGTTACCGTAGAAGTTGGTGTTGAGGTACCACTCCAAAATTTGTTCTTTGCTGTAGGTTTGGGTCACCTGCCGGGCCAGCAGCAGCTCTTCCAGCTTGCGCTGGTAATCGTCCAGCCCCACCTCGCTGCCCACAATGCGCCGCTCCGGCTCAATCAAATTGTTTTTAACCACCTGCTGGGTGATGGAGGAGCCGCCCTGGATGTCGCCGCCTTGCAAAACATATTCGTTGAAGGCGCGGCCAATGCCGACCATGTCGAAGCCCTGGTTGGTGTAGAAGGTGCGGTCTTCGATGGCGATGGTGGCGTCGATGAGCTGCTGCGGAATCTGGTCCAGCGGCAGCCACTGCCGGTCGCCGCCCAGCGGATCGATGATTTCGTAGATGAGGGTGAGGTCGCGCTGTTCTGGGTTGGCCTGGCTGGGATTGCCCCAGGCGTAAATTTTGGTGGTTTCGAAGGTGGCGGTGCTGTCCTGGCCCAGGCGTTCCAGCTCGGTAAAGTCGGGCAAGTCACGGGTGAAGCTGGCGAAAACGGCCGTTACCCCCATCGCCCCCAAAATGATGAGGGTGAATACGGCCGTAGCCAAGCCCAACACCGCCACCGTGACCCAACGAAACACGTTGACCCCACTGCGCTGCCTGCGCTGCTGGCGCCGCACGCGCCATTTGACGACTCGGGCTGGTTTGGGCATTTTCAGTGAAAAGTGATAAGTGAAAAGTAAAAAGTGAAATTAAATTCGATTACCGATTACCGATTACCGATGACGGATTACCGATTACCGTTCACCGGATTGTCGCAGGATTGCCGGGGTGGGGCAAGCTGGGGCTGCCGATTCTGAGCAACAATTTAAGCAGGATTGCGTAACTTGTTGAGAAATGAGAGGGCAAGGGATAAAATTGAATCCGCTGACCTGCCGATTCTTCAACCATAATCCATTTATTCCGGCAGATGACAGCTGTTCAGGTAAGCTGGCGACGGCCTGAATAAAATTTCCGCGAAGAGGAGAAATCAATGATTGGTCAATCCACGTTAAAGAGACCGGGCCTTATCCCGGAGATGTTGTGGGATGTGCAACATTACAAGGAGGTTGGGCTATATTTTTACCTGGAAGCTACCCAGGAAATCTTGCCAAACGGCCGTGTCAATGTCGAAAACCACGGCGAAATGATCATGCTGGGGAGCTACTCGTACCTGGGCTTGATTGGACATCCCGACATCAACGCGGCGGCGAAAGCGGCCGTTGATCACTACGGCACCGGCACCCACGGCGTGCGCCTGCTGGCCGGTTCGCTAAAGCTGCACAACGAGCTGGAGGCGCGCATCGCTGCCTTCAAGCAAACTGATGCGGCCATCACTTTTTCCAGCGGCTATGTCACCAACCTGGCGACCATCTCCAGCCTGCTGCGCAAGGGTGATACCGTCATTTGCGACAAACTCAACCATGCCAGCATTGTGGATGGCTGCTTGCTGGCGATGGCCAAGTTCACCCGGTTCCGCCACAACGACATGGACCACCTGGAAAGACGGTTGCAGGAAGCGGGCAACGACGGCCGTAAATTGGTGATCGCCGACGCCGTGTTTAGCATGGACGGTGACATCATCAATCTGCCAGAAATGGTGCGGCTGTGCCGCAAGTACGGCGCTTACCTGATGATTGACGAGGCCCACTCCATCGGCGTGTTGGGCGCAGGCGGGCATGGCATCGAAGAGCATTTTGATATGCCGCCAGACAGCATCGACATCAAAATGGGCACGCTGAGCAAGGCGATTCCCAGTGCGGGCGGTTACGTCGCCGGGAATCATGAATTGATTCAGTTCCTCAAGCACGAGGCACGCGCCTTTATCTTTTCGGCGGCCGTACCGCCCGCATCGGCCGGGGCCGCCAAAGCGGCTTTCGACGTGATTGAGGCGGAGCCGTGGCGGGTGAAGAAGCTGCAAGAAAATTACGACCACTTTGCCGGGCGGCTGCGCGAAGCTGGCTTTGATCTGCTTTACACCGAGACGGCCATCGTGCCGGTGGTGTGCGGCAGTACGGAGCGGGCCGCGTCGCTGGCTAAGTTCTGCCAGGATCGTGGCATCTTTGTGCAGGCGGTGGTGGCCCCGGTGGTGCCCGAAGGCCAGGCCCGGCTGCGCGCTTGCGTCTCCGCCGCCCACCGCCTGGAAGACATTGATTACTGCGCCGACACGATCATTGAAGGGGGTCGGGCGCTGGGGATTGTTCAGTAAGAAGTAATTGAGTAATTGGGTAATTTGGTAATTACTCAATTACTCAATTGCCCAATTACGTGCGATGAGTCGCTTAAACGGCCGTCTCACCCTCGCCGCCGTAGGCAAGATCAAAAACAAGGCATGGCTGGCGGCTCAGGATGATTATGTCAAGCGGCTGGGGCATTACACCACGCTGAACCTGGTGGAAGTGAAAGACGTCGTCGGGCGCAGCATTCCCGACGACGTGGCCATGGCTCGGGAAGGGGAGCAGCTTCTCCAGGCCGCCGCCGACAGCAGCCGTCTGGTTGCGCTGACGCCGACGGGCAAGCTGGTCACCAGCCCCAACCTGGCGGTCTGGCTGCAAAACCGGGTGGAGGCGTACGGCCGTATCGCCTTCCTCATTGGCGGTCCGCTGGGCTTTTCAGACGACGTGCTGGCCGCCTGCCACGAAGAAATTTCCCTCTCCCCCCTCACCTTCACCCACGAACTGGCCCGCGTGTTGCTGCTGGAACAGCTCTACCGCGCCTGCACCATTTTGGCGGGGGAGCAGTATCATAAGTGACGGTAATCGGTAAACCGATTGCCGTTCACCGAGTACGGATCACCAACCACCGCTATTTCCACAGCTCAAACGCCATTTGTCGAATACGGCCGTGTTGCTGACTCCGCGCCCGTAGCAAAATCTCCCGCCCTTCGGCGCGGCGGGTGTAGATGAGTTCGCCGCCACCCACGTATTGCCGCCAGAATTTGGCCAGTGCTTCCGCCCGCTTTTTGTGCGCGGCCAAAATATCCGGCACGGGGTGGTAGGCGCGCTCTTCCAGGTTGGGCAAAAACGATCGGATTCCCAGCCACATTCCCCGGTAAATTGGATTCCGAATCGAACCGGCGTCACGCTCAATCAAATACCGTGCATCTCCCAGCGGCCCCAGCATCTGCTGGTAGGCGCGGGAAAACGTGTCGGAATCCTCCGGTGAGGCGTAGTCGAGGAACACCTGGTAGCCCCCGCCCGGCGTGGCCACCACGCGCACGTAATTTTCGTTCAGGTTGTGGCTGATGACGCCCGCGTCGCGCAGCCCGGCCATGAGGGCGCGGCCAATGTCTAGCAAAATATCGTCGGCAGGCAGCTCCACAAAGGCACGCTTGAACAATTTCCAGATGCCCACGCTGTTGACCACAATGCCAATGAAGATGCCTAGCGTGAGTACGGCCGTTCCCCCAATCACAAACCAGCTGTCCGGCATTTCCCCTAACGAGGCCAGTGCCTGCCCACCGTACAGCCAGATGATGCCCGCCACCCCCGCAATGTTGGCCACCAGTCGCCAGGCCATCGCCCGCAGCGATTCGCGCAGCTGAAAAACGGTCTGGAACTTGATATCCTTCGCTTCCACCTGAGTAACGCGGTAGGCAAAGTTGGAGTATGACGCGCCCACTTCCCACAAATCGTACACCCTATCCCGCTCGGTGGTGGCTTTTAGCATGCGCCGGGTGAAGCGGTCGAACTGGATGCGTTTGAACGGGCGCGTACCCAGCTCCGTCGCCAGCTCCATGTCCACGTGCCCCACGCCCCGCACCACCTGCCCCTGCATCGAAAGGCCAGGGATGCGCCCCAAAGCGGCCGTCAACGCCGCCTCGCCGATATCCTGCCACTGGTCGCGCACCACAATGCCCCAGGTGTGGGCATGGCGAGACACAAAACGGCCCAAATCGGCATCCCCTTTGTCGAATTTGCTGCTGACGCAGACCACATCCCAATTGTGGGCCACCTTGCGCTGCCAGTTTGGGTCCAGGCGAATGGTGCGTCCGCGAATTTGCTGCACGCCCGTGCTCGTCGTCACCGAGGTGAGATCAATGAGCGTGTTAAGCGTTAGCGCGTCCCACCCCTCACCAAAGATACCGCGCGTGCCCACCAGACACTGCGTCACGCCCTGCTCAAACAGGCTGGTGAGCAATGAAACGTAGGTGCGCGACCCCCAATCGGAGCCGCTGCCCGCCAGTTCATACACGTCTGGGTCACTGGTAGGCTTCCATTCCCAGCTAAAGCGGGCATTGTGCTGCATTACCCATTCGCGTATGCCTTTTTCCAGCAGTTCGCGGTTGGGTGCGTTTACCAGCACCACCTTGCCCGTCACCAAAACCGGGTCTAACTGGTTGGTGGTTGGGTCGGCGATGAGGTGACGAAAAACGCGCACGGCGCTGCCCGCGTCGGGGTCCAGCACGTTTTGCAGGCGGCGGCTGCGGGCGCTCATCCGCTCAAAATCGGTAATGACGACGGCGCGGAGCTGAGACCCCAGCTGTGCCACTTCGGCGCGCAAAATGGCGGCAGTTGCTTCATCTTTGGACTCGGAAAGCGCCAGAACCAGATCGCCGGGGGAGCGCTGGTGGCGGATGCCGCCTTCGGTGATGGCAATGCCGAAGCCCAGCAGGGCGTCGCGCAGCTGGCGGTAAAGCGCCTGGTCGGCCTTGTTGGCGCTAATTTTGAGCACGCGCAGGCCGAAAGTTTCTAGCAGGGTGAGCCAGTCGTCTACGGTCATTGGCTCCAGCATTTCGGCAATTATTGGAAGAGATTGGAGATTAGAGATTGGAGATTGGCGGCTTTCAATCTCCAATCTCCGATCTCTAATCTCCTCTTGGGCTAGACCAAATTTCACTGCCGCAATACACAAAAGCGGTTCGCGGTTGAAGAACTCGGTGAAGGCATCGGCGGGGGGCAGCAGGGTGGCGGCCCAGGTTTTGAAGGGGGCGGTGGTGGTGATGGTGGAAACGGCCGTTTCAAAATAATCCTGAATCCGCTTCAAATAATCCATCTCCCGGCGCGAAGGCTGGCAAAAATAGACCAAATCCCGGTATGGTGCCAGATTGCCTTCCTTGACGACGGCCGGCGTTGGCACTTCAAAATCTACCTCGCCCAGCAGCGAATCATAGTTTTCGTACTCGCTCTGGCTGCCGGGGTCGGGCAATGTGGCCGTGAGGCCCACCACCTGCACGCCGGGCAGCGCGCGGATCAGTTCGCGCAAAATGAACGCCCAATAGTCTAGCAGGTGATGGCACTCATCCAAAATAATCGTGCCCACGCCCAGGGCCACAATCCGGTCAATCAGGTCGCGGGCGTTGGCGTGGAGGAACTGACGACCGTCAAAATCTGGCTTCTGCAAAAATTCCCGCTTGATGCGCCGGTACCGCTTGCTTACCTCGCGTTTGGCCGCCTGGGGATTGGCGGCTTGAAGCGTGGCGATGCGCTGCTGCGCTTCGGCTTCGGTTTCCACCTGCCCACTGCGCAGCAAATCATCGGCCCAGCGGTTTTGGGCGATCCGCTCCACAAAGGCCAAATTCTCGCCCGGTGTAGAGAGAATTTGGTAGGTGAGAATGGTGATGTCGGCCAACTGGCTGGCGTCCAGGCTGGTGTGTTGGGCCAGCCAGTTGGCATCCTCGGTGAAGAGGGCGGCTTTTTCTTGCCACTGGCGCTGGATGGTGGTGGTGGGGGCAAAAACAAGGGCGGGACGGCCGAATCGTCGCACCAGTTCCAGCCCTACAATCGTCTTCCCGGCTCCGGGCGGGGCGACGATGTGGTGCTTGTGGTCGCCATCGCCACGGGCGACCACCTCCAGCACCATCTGCTGGTATTTGCGAAACGGATAGCGGAATTGGAGGTCGGCGAAGGGAGAGGGTGTTTGTATTCGGCTCATGGTGAGACAAGGTGTGATGCAGTATCGGACTACGGCTTAAAGTCAGCGATTTCTACTTCTTTGATGATCTGGTAATGTTTAACGTTTCCGGTTAGTAAAGGAATGCCGTAGGAAACGGCCGTTGCCCCAATCAAGGCATCGGCTAAATGTACGGAGTGGCTGAGATAATATTGCTCCACATAAAACATGGCCTTGCTAGAGATTTCTTCATTGACATAAATCATCTCTGCTTTCCAATTTCGCAGCGCCCGTCGCAGAGCCTGTAACTCACGCTTGTTGCGCATCCCCTGCACCAGCTCCATATAGGTAATGACCGACATTCGGAAGCGGGGATGTGCGTCGAGATAATCACGCGCACTGGCATTGCCGCGCATGTACCAGATGATGACATCCGTATCAATCAGCATCGAAACGACCTTTTCTGATGGTTTGGATGTACGCATTTACGTCTTCAGACGCTTCATGGTCTGCCCAAATACCAAACAATTCGTCCTCACCCTCTGGCTTGTCTCCAAACGGAATCAATCTGGCGCGGGGTTTGCCTCGGTACGTGATAATCACCTCTTCACCTCGGGCAACTGTCTCTAAAAGTTCTCTGACATTAAATCGCAAATCTTTGGCTGATGCCTGCATATTATAACCTCCACTAAAAAGTTTATACTTAAAAGTATAAACTTCCCGGAAACGCTGTCAAGCTGTTTTCGGCGAGGAGGCAGAACCGATCACGGATTACCGACCCACGGATTACCGACCCACGGATTACCGACCCACGGATTACCGACCACCGATGACGACGACGTACTCCCCACGCGGCTCTTCTTCGGCAAAATGGGCGATCAGTTCCGAGAGGCAACCCCGCTGGACCGATTCAAACAGCTTGGTGAGTTCGTTGCAAACGGCCGTTTCCCGATCCCCATACACCGCCAGTGCATCTTCCAAAAACGGCTTGAGCCGGTATGGACTTTCGTAAAAAACCAGCGTGTGTGGCGATTCGGCATCGACCGCCATAAAGCGCTGCCGCTTGCCGCTTTTGCGCGGCGGAAAGCCGCGAAAGGTGAAGGAATGCGCCGGTAGGCCAGAAAGCACCAGGGCCATCACCAGCGCCGTCGGGCCAGGAATCATCGTTACCGTCAGGTTTTCGGCGATGGCCCGCTGCACCAGCGAGTAGCCCGGATCCGAAATGCCCGGCGTACCCGCATCCGTCACCACCGCCACCGACTTGCCTTCGGCCAGCAAGTTCATGATTTTCTGTCCCGCCTTGGCCTCGTTGTGCTCGTGGAAGGAAAGCTGCGGCTTGCTAATCTCAAAATGTTTGAGCAGCAGGCCAGTCTTGCGCGTGTCTTCGCTGGCAACCACGTCCACCTGGCGCAGCGTTTCCAACGCCCGCAAGGTGATGTCGCCAAGATTGCCGATGGGGGTGGCTACGAGATAAAGCATGTATTTTCCAGTTTCAGTTTGGCTCGTTCCCATGTTCTACGTGGGAATGCTTTTCGGAACGCTCTGCGTTCCACTCGACGCGGAGCGTCGGCGCTTTCATTCCACGCAGAGCGTGGAACGAGATATGATGAATCAAATTACGTCTAGTTCGTGCAAAACCAGAGCGGCGGCGACAAGTGCGGCCGTTTCTGCCCGCAGTATTCGTTTGCCCAGGGTCACCGACTGTAAGCCCGCGGCTTGCGCCGCCGCCACTTCTTCGGCGGCAAAACCACCTTCCGGGCCGATGAAAAGGGAGATGCGTGACGGCCGTTCCCCACCTTCCAGCGCCTTTCGAATCGTCAAGCCCTGCGCTGCTTCCCAGGCAATCAGGCCCGGCTGTGCGGACTGTGCCGCCAGCGCCTCGGCCAGCGTTTGCGGCGCATGCAAGGTAGGAATGCAGCCCCGGCGTGACTGCTCGGCCGCTTCGGTGATGATCTTTTCCCAGCGCAGCTGCTTGCCTTCTTTAATGTCAACCTCTTGCACCAGGCTGCGCTGCGTCACCAGCGGCACAAAATGCGTCACGCCAATTTCGGTGCCTTTTTGCAGCACCCACTCAAACTTGTCGCGCTTCATCAGCGCCTGGTAGAGGGTAAGCTGGACGGTGGGTTCATTGGGACACGGCCGTTTGGCCACCGCCTCGCCCACCACCTGCTGCCGGTCCACCTGGCGCAGCAGCACCTCGTACTCCCAACCGGTGTTGTCCAGCACCACAATCGCCGCACCCGGCCGCAGGCGCAGCACACTGCGAATCTGGTGGGCAATGCTTTCCGGCAAAACCACCCGGTCGCCGACAAAACAGTCAGGATCGACAAAAAATCGGTGCATGCCAGTTATTTTAGCAGATAAAAGGGGGATTTTGGGCCACAGAGCACACAGAGAACACAGATGGCACCTCTTTCTCTCTGTGCCCTCTGTGGCCACGTTGTTTAATAGAGGAACATCGGCTTGCCGATGATGTGCCGCACGCGCGGGCGGTATTCCTTCACGTCGTACAGCTCGTCTACATCCACGCGCTTCACGCCGCTGGTGACGGTGTTCATGGGGATGTGGGTGTATTTGCCGTCGCGCAGGGCCACCATACGGCCGCTCACCCCTTCTTTGATCAGGCTGACGGCCAGGTTGGCATAGTTGGTCGCTACCATCAGGTCCAACGCGTCTGGCGCGCCAGAGCGCATGAGGTAAGACACTTTCTGGTTGATGATGCCTTCGCCGGTGATTTTCTTAAGCGCTTCACCGGTAATTTCGCCAATGCCGCCCAGCTTACGATGGCCGTAGGCGTCGGCCTCGCCGAATTCCACCACTTTGCCGCCCATCATGTGGGCACCTTCACTCACGGTGACCATGGCGTAGTTGCTCGGGTTGGTCCGCTTATCCCGCAAGACCAGTTCGCCCAACTTTTCCGGGTCAAACGGAACCTCGGAAATGAGGGCCCGGTCGACGCCAGCCAGGTAGGAGCTGATGAGACTGGTTTCGCCGGAGTTACGGCCGAAAAGCTCAATCACCGCAATGCGTTCGTGGGAGCCAGTGCTGGTGCGCAGTTGGTGAATAAACTGGACGCTGCGGGTAACGGCCGTACTGAACCCAATGCAGTAATCTGTGCCATACACATCGTTGTCCATCGTTTTCGGAATGGCCAGCACCCGGATGCCCTCGCTGTGCAGCCGCTCGCCGTAGCTCAGCGTGTCGTCACCGCCAATGGGAATCAGGGTGTCGATGCCCAAAAACTCCAGGTTTTTCATCACATGCGGCGTAAAGTCGCGCAGGCTTTTGTCCGCCGCTTCAGCTTCAGGATGCTCCGGATCTTTCAAAAAGTCCGGCACCCGGCTGGGGCTTACCTTGCCGGGATGGGTCCGGCTGGTGTGCAGCATGGTGCCACCCGTCCGGTCAATTGTGCGCACCGCATTTTTATTGAGTGGCATGATATGATTTGCTATCGAATCGGGATCATCCGAATTCATCTCCAACAAACCACCCCAACCGCGTCGGATACCAACAATTTCATATCCCTCTTCTATGGCCCGGTTTACCACCGCTTTGATACAGGGATTCAACCCGGGCACATCGCCCCCACCTGTTAAAATGCCAATTTTTGTCATCATTCGCTCCTTTTCCGTTATAAAAAGTGCGGCGCACCCGGTTGAAAGTGCGTCGCACCTGAATAGGTACCAAATCTTATCTATTTTAACCCATGCGGGAAATTAATGCGGTGCCGGTTTGGCCAGAATGCGGGCGACGGAGCGCAGCTCCATCCACCACTGCTTCTTAGGCCGCTGCTTTTCCATGTCGAACAGCCGGGGCACATCTTCCATGTCGGTAAAAACCAGCGCACCACCTACCTGACCCAAACAAGCGCAGGCGATGTCGCCCTCTTCAATTTGCTTTTCCAGGTGGTTCAGGGCGTGGGCGGCCAGTCGGGTGGCCAGAATGCGGTCAAATGGCGACGGATCGCCGCCCTGCTGCAAATGGCCCAAAATCGCCTCACGCACATCAAACAGGTCGCCAGCTTCCTCTTCAAACAGGGCGCGGATGAAGGAGGTGGTGTACACCTTGTTGGCGCTTTCGTTGCGAATGACCAGGCCCAGGCGCTTGCCCTTGCTAAAACCCGCGGCCAGCTGCTTCACATCCTCAATGAGATCGCTGGAGCGAATGCCTTCTTCACCGATGTAGACACGCTCCGCGCCCGTGGCCAGGGCGCTCATCAGCGCCAGGTAGCCGCAGTTGCGCCCCATCACCTCTACCACAAAGACACGCCGCGAGGCAACGGCCGATTGTTTGATCTTATCCACGGCGCTGACGATGTTATTCAGGGCCGTGTCTGCGCCAATGCTGAGTTCCGCGCCGGGCAGGTTGTTGTTGATGCTGGCCGGGATGCAGACGATGGGAATGTTGTTGGCGGGGAAGGTGGACCGGTTCTGCATCATCTTGAGCACGCTTTCATAGCCCGACCAGCCGCCGATGAGCAGCAGCCCATCCACCTGGTGTGCTTCCAGGTTGCGCGCGATGGCGTAAAAATCGCTGCCTTTGGGCACGTACCGGTTAGTGCCCATTTCCGCGCCGCCCTGGGAGGCCCAGCCGTGCACGCTCATCCAGTCCATTTCGCGAATGTCGCCTTCGATCAGCCCATGGAAACCGTTGCTGACGCCGAGCATAATGTGCCCTTTGTCGGTGCCCAGGCGGACGGCCGTACGCACGGCCGTATTCATCCCCGGTGCCGGACCCCCCGCATTCATCACCGCGATGCGCATACGCCGCTGCCCTGGCGTGGGCGGATGGGGCAGGGCACGCACCATCGTGCGCACAATGTCGAACGATTCGTTGAAGCTGCTGCCGCGCAGCTGAAGTGCCCGCTTAAAGTCGCGGGCGGCACTGGCCTCGGCAACAGAACGGGTGCGGGCCAATGCCTCATCCAGCGGCGTGCGGGTAATCTTGTTGGCCCGGATGCCCATCACAAATGGCTTCTCATCGGGTTGGGCAGCCAGCAGTTGATCAACGGCCGCTGCGCCCAGCAGGGTGCTCAGGTTACGATCAAACGCGCTGGGCGCGCCGCCGCGCTGCACGTGGCCCAGCACGGTAATGCGCGTATCTTCACCCAGCCGCGATTCCAGCACTTCCTTGATGTAGCTGCTGGTAATGGGTTTGCCGTGTCGATCTTGCGCACCCTCAGCCACCACCACGATGATGTCGCGACGGCCTGCTTCTCGGCCCAGGTGCATCACCTGGCACATTTTGTCTTCCCAGTTGTCCATGTCGGGCGGATTTTCCGGGATAAAAACCCAGTCGGCCCCGCCAGCCATGGCGCCCATCAGCGCCAGGTAGCCGCAGCGACGGCCCATCACCTCCACCACAAAGATGCGCTGGTGGCTGGCCGCTGTGCTGGAGATGGCGTCGGTGGCTTCAACGATGCGGTGCAGCGCCGTGTCGGAACCGGTGGTTACGTCAGAGCCGTACATGTCGTTGTCGATGGAGCCAATGATGCCCGCGATGGCCAGATGTTGGTGGCGGTTGGCCAACTCCTGGCTGATCTGGCCATTTTCGACCAGCTCATTCACCAGGCCAGCCCACTCGGTGTAGAGCAGCTGCGCACCGGTCAGGCTGCCGTCGCCGCCAATAACCACCAGCGCTTCAATTTCGTGCTCCAGCAGGTTGCGGGCGGCCTGTAGACGACCGGCTCGTTCGCGGAACTGGGCGCAGCGGGCGGAGCCAATGGCGGTGCCGCCCTTCTGCAAAATGCCACCCACATCGGTCCAGGCAATCGGCCGAATTTTATGGCCGCCATCTACCATGCCCTGATAGCCTTCGTAGATGGCGTAAACTTCTAAATCTTTGTCCAGCGCCATTCGCACCACGGCACGAACTGCCGCGTTCATGCCCTGGGCGTCGCCGCCGCTTGTAAAAACACCAATTCGTTTCATAGGGTACTACTCACCTGCGAGGGAAGGCCGCGCGAAGCGGTATTCTCTCGGGAAAATTGCTTGCTAATCGTAAAAAATGAGTCGCTTTTTGGGGCCTGATTTGCCCCCGACAGCATACTCCTTCTCTTGGTGAAGCGAAATATGACAAACATCACAACCTTTTCCCGTCCATTGTAATGGCTTCACATTTTGCCTGCTCCCCTATACTATTTGTTATGTTTGCGGCCGTTTCCAGTGGGTGGTACTGTTGTGATAGAGGTGACTCCATTATAACAAAACACGTTCCGCAGACGCCTCTTAAATGAAGTGATATTCGCAATGTTCTGGTGTTCTTGCTGGTTCATCAGAAGGAGAAAATCGAATGAAAGCTTTAAACTCTGTGGAGACATTGTTGGATCATGTGGCCGAGGGGGTGCAGGTTGATGGCCGCCAGGTGACGGTGATCAATGAAGCGGTGCTTAAGGCTGCGGTGGATGAGGTGGTGTATACGGCCGTCTTCGGCGACGGTTTGGTGCGTGATACCGCACGGTGGCTGTTGTGGGAGTTGGGCCAGGCGCTGGGCGTTTATCCCGCCTCCATTCATGAACTGTACATGGCCATCGGCCGCGGCGATGTGCCGCACAACTTTACCGTCCCGGCGATTAACGTGCGCGGCATGAACTACAACACGGCGCGGGCCATCTTCCGCGCGGCGCAGAAGTATGAGGCGGGGGCGATCCTGCTGGAGATTGCGCGTTCGGAGATTGGGTATACGGGGCAACGGCCGTATGAATACGTCACCTCCCTCATCGGCGCGGCTATCAAGGAAGGTTTCCGTGGCCCGCTGTTTGTGCAGGGCGACCATTTCCAGGTGTCGGCCAAAGGTTACCAGGCCGATCCCGACAAAGAGCTGCAAGCGGTAAAAGATTTGATGAAAGAAGCGATCGCCGCCGGTTTTTACAACATTGACATCGACACTTCGACCCTGGTCGACCTGAGCTTCCCCAGCCTGGACGAACAGCAGCGACTGAACTACACGCTTTGCGCCGAGCTTACTCGCGTGGCTCGTGAGCTGGAACCCAAGGATGTGACCATTTCCCTGGGTGGCGAAATTGGCGAGGTGGGGCACAAAAACTCCACCGTCGAGGAATTACACGCCTTCATGCAGGGCTACCGGCGCGAACTGAACGGCCTGGAAGGCATCTCCAAAATCTCGGTGCAGACGGGCACCAGCCACGGTGGCGTGGTGCTGGCCGATGGCACCCTGGCCCAGGTGAAGGTTGATTTTGAGACGCTGCGTGCCCTCAGCGCGGCGGCGCGTGATGATTACGGCATTGGTGGAGCGGTGCAGCACGGCGCTTCCACGCTGCCCGCGAGTGCCTTCAACAAATTCCCCGAGGTCGGCACGGTGGAAATCCACCTGGCCACCGGCTTCCAGAACATCCTCTACGAGCATGCGCCTCAGGAGATGGTGGAGGCCGCGTACGATTACGTGCGGACCAACTTCAAGCAAAAGGCGGATCAGAGCGAGGGCCAGTTCTTGTATCAGGAGCGCAAACGGGCTTTTGGGCCGCTGAAGCAGCAGTGGTGGGATTTGCCCGCCGAGGCGCAGGAAAATCTGGGGCAGGTGCTGCAAGAGCAGTTCGAGTTCCTCTTTGACCAGCTCAACATCCAGGGAACCCAGGCGATTGTGGCCGAGACGGTGACGGTGCCCAAACACCACCGCGTCCGACCCCGGCAAGCGGCCGTCGAAGGTGAGCTAGAAATTGCCGCTGACCTGGCGGATTAGGACGTTTACCGCAGAGAGCGCAGCGGAAGCTGAGACTGTGCTCTCTGCACTCTTTTTAAACGACAAATGACAAAAACTTCGGACTCAGCCACAATTTTGCTGGGAGCAGCCAGCCTGGATATTTACCAGGCGGACGGCCGTATCCTGCCCGGTGGTGGCTGCCTGAACATGGCCTACCACTGGCGGCAGCTCAGTTGGCCGCATCTGTTTCTCACCCGCATTGGCCCCGATGGGGCGTCCGTTTTCCAAGATTTCTTTCAGCGGCACCAGATTGCCTACTTGCCAGAGAGTTTGGTGGGCAACGGCCGTACCCCATCCATCGACATCGCTTACTTGCCCGATGGGCAAATCTACATGGACAACTTTGTCGAAGGTGTGCTGGCCGGTTTTCAGCTGACGCCCGCCGAGGAAACGCTGATCGCCCGGGCGGAGCGGGTACATGCCGTGTTGGTGGACAGCGTGGCGCGGGAGGTACATCGTTTGGCGGAAAAAGGGGTGTGGCAACGGCCTGCACTGAGCGGCCCAACGCAGTTGGGCTTGTCGAAGCGGCCGTTTCTTTCCGCCGATTTTCTCGATTTTCGCCACTTTAGCCTGGCCCAGTTTGCCCAAACGATGCCGCTGGTGGACTTGGGCTTCATTGGCTGGCCCGGGGCGCTGGACGACCCGCTGCTGCCCCAGCTGCGCCAAATTGTGTTTGAGCTGGGCAAGCTGCTGGTGGTGACGTTGGGCTCGCGCGGGGTGTGGGTGTGGGACGGCCGTTCCCAACCCCAGGCGCACTTTTTCCCCGTCGAGGCGATCCCGGTGCAGGGCAGCACCGTTGGCTGCGGCGACGCGTTTATCGCCTACTTCTTGGCGGAATTTTGGCGTGGTGGTGGCTTGGAAGCAGCCGTGGTGCAGGGCAAGTTGGGTGGAAAGCTGGCGACGGCGTGGCAACGGCCGCTGCCCGATGGTGCCTATAGAATAGTGAATAGTGCTATTCCTGATTGAAGAGACAAAGAAATCAGGACACAGATTAACGCAGATTTTTGTTTTATCTGTGTGCGCAACTTGCGCCAATCTGTCTGAATCAGTGTCCCATGTCCTCCTAAACTTCCTTGAGAAACAACGCGAATGGACAATACCTCATGATTATTTTTGATACCGACATTGGCCTGGGTACACCGGGCGCGGAAATTGACGACGGGGCGGCGCTGATCTTTTTGCTGCGGGCGATGGGGGAACGGGTAACGGCCGTTACCACCACCCACGGCAATACCACGGTAGAAAATGCCGTCCACAACAGCCGCCGCCTGCTAGCCTACCTGGAGCGGTCCGATGTGCCGCTGGGGCGCGGGGCGGCGCAGGGCCTCATCGAAGCAAAAGCGTGGTTTGCCGACTGGCAGGCGGGCTACGGCCACACCCCGCCCTGGCCCGACGACTCCCCGCTGCCGCTGGCGGCCAACCTGATCATCGACACCGTGCGGGCCAATCCGGGGCAGGTGACGCTGGTTGCTGTGGGTCCGCTGACCAACCTGGCGCTGGCCGTGCGGCTGGCGCCAGACATCGTGCCGCTGGTGCGCCGGGTGGTCACCATGGGCGGTTCGCTGATCGACAAAGACAACCCGGAGTTCAACGCCCACTGCGACCCGGAAGCGGCGCAGATCGTGCTCAACGCAGGCTGGCCTCTGCGCCTGGTGGGGCTAGAAATTACCAACCAGGTCCACTTTTCCCGCACCGAGTTTGCTGCCTTGCCAGACGACAATCCGGCAGTGGCCCTGCTAAAAGCGCAGGCGGATGGCTGGATCAGCCGGGTGGAAAGCATGGGCTGGGGGCACGGTGGCTGTGCCCTGCACGATGCGCTGGCGGTGGCAGCGGTATTCGATGAAAGCTTGTTTGAATGGCGGGAAACGGCCGTCTCCGTCACCCTATATCCCGAAAACCAGCGGGGCATTACCCGTGCGGTGCCGCAGAAGGGTGGGTTGGTAGAAACGGCCGTAGCGGTTGATGCCGCGCGCTGCCAAAAACTGATCTGGAATTATTTAGTAATTGAGTAATTGGGTAATTGGCGAGGCCAAAATTCGTGAAAATTCGTGGCAAAAAACGCTCTTATGATGTCTAAACGGTATCCAATCCCGGCAGCCGAGACGCGGGCGGAAATTGAGGTGAAGAATTCGCGGTTTGTGGCCACGGCCGTTCCCGCCTGCACCGTCGAGGAAGCCAAAGCATTTATTGCCCGCATCAAGGCCGAATTTAGTGACGCTACCCACAACGTGCCCGCCTTCCTGATTGGCTTTGGCAACACCGTCACCGCCCACGCCAACGACGACGGCGAACCATCCGGCACGGCAGGACGGCCGATTCTGGCGGTGCTGCAAGGCAGCGGCCTGGGCGACATTGCCGTGGTGGTGACCCGCTACTACGGCGGCACCAAGCTGGGCACCGGCGGCCTGGTGCGCGCCTACGGCGATGCCGCCAAAGCCGTGTTGGACATCCTACCCCGCGCCGAGAAGGTGCCCACCCATATGGTGATGCTGGCGCTGCCCTACAATTTGCTGGAGCAGGTGCGGCTGTTGGTGGTCGGGTGGAACGGCCGTATCCTCGAAGAGGAATTTGCCGCCGACATCACCATGACGATGCAGTTTACCGTGGCCAAGTTTCCTGGCTTTCAGGATGCCCTGCGTGAACTGTCCCACGGCTCCCTGGCCGCCGAAATTGTTGAAACTAACGAAGATACCATCATGCCCCTGGGTACTTTCACCGAAGAAGCAGGGAGTTGAGCTAGGCAAATGCGGGCAGCCAATCGTCATA
The DNA here is from genome assembly GCA_020848035.1 of Anaerolineae bacterium. GTDB lineage: Bacteria > Chloroflexota > Anaerolineae > Promineifilales > Promineifilaceae > Leptofilum. Next base: position 72,690 of record JADLAX010000046.1, read on the forward strand.
AGTAATCCTTAATGAAAAATGAAATCTCCATAAGATGCCACCGGAATGGCACGTAGGTCATCTTGACTTTGGCAGGGTAAAAAGTGTAAGCTGGCAGCACGTTACGAATGGCCATTTCGCAAGCGTCTTTTATATTAAAAAGTTTCATTAGAGTCAGAAAGGAGGTTTATATCGTTTTGGAATGCTTAACGGAAACTCACTGGCTGGCTGGAAACTGCACCAAATAGGGCTTACTGCAGATAAAGCAAAGCCGACACAACTAGTGAAAATGGTTACGGCCGTTTCTAGTTAGCCACTATCTTATTCACCCACATACAGTAAATACCAAGCGAGTCTGAATTTCAGACTCGCTTTTTTTTGTTGTTTAGCGCAGTTTTTTAAATGGGACACAGATTCACGCAGATAAAGAAAAATCTGTGCCAATCTGTGTCCCATTTTATTTAAGGGCTGCTCGCAAAACTTCCGCCGGATGCAGCGCTTGGCGGTTGGCACCATGCTTGATTTGCTGGCGGCAGCTGACGCCGGGGGCCACCAGGATCGTATCCGGGGCGGCGGCGCGCATGGCGGGCAGCAGGCGGCGTTCGGCCATTTTGAGCGAAATGTCGACATGCTCCGCCTCGTAGCCGAAAGAGCCAGCCATGCCGCAGCAGCTGCTGTCCACCTCCTCCAGCGTGTAGTTGGGCGGCAGGGTCAGGGCGCGGTGAGCTGGTTTGGTGCCGATGAGCGCCTTTTGGTGGCAGTGGCCGTGCAAAATCAGATGACGTTTCTCGTCTGTAAAGTTCAACTCTAGCTCCCCCGCATCCGCTAATTCGGCAATAAACTCCTCAAAGCTGCGGCAGTGCGATGCCACCAGCGCCACGCGGGGGTCGTTGGGCAGCAGCGAGTCGTAGTCGTCGGTGAGGGCGGAGAGGTCGCTGGGTTCCAGGAAGATGATGGGCAAGCCCTGCTCGGCCAGCGGCGCGAGGTGATCGAGGACTTGTTTGGCGATGGTGCGGGCTTTATCGACCAGGCCTTTAGAGAAAGACGGCCGTCCGCAATCTGTTACCCCCGGCAAAACCACTTCAAAACCGGCCAACTCCAGCAGTTCCGTGGCGGCGATGGCGATGTGCGGGTAGTTGTAGGTGGAAAAGGTGTCATTGAATAAAACTACCTTTTGTTGATGTAGAGACGTTGCATGCAACGTCTCTACATCAACAAAAGGTGTGTGATTTTTGAACCAATCGGTGAACGACTGGCGGGCAAATTTGGGCAAACTGCGCTGGGCCGAAATGCCCAGCGTGCGCTCCATCCCTTTGCGAATAAGGCCGTTGCCCAGCGTCCAGTTTGCCAGCGGAGCCAGCGGGCCGCTGCCCAGGCGGCTGAGCGGGGTGATGTTGGCAAACAATTTGTCGCGCAGAGGCGTACCGTGGGCATCGTGGTACTGCGCCAGGAATTCGGTCTTGATTTTGGCCATATCCACCGAGGAGGGGCATTCCGCCTTACACGCCTTGCAGCTGACGCACAGTTCCATCACCTGGTACATGCGCTCGCTGGTGAACTCGCTTTTGGGCAGATGGCCGCTCATGGCGGCGCGCAGGGCGTTGGCCCGGCCGCGTGTGGCGTGTTCCTCCTCGCGGGTGGCCATGAAGCTGGGGCACATCGTGCCGGTGGTGTGTTTGCGGCAAATCCCAGCGCCGTTGCACATTTCCACTGCCCGGTCAAAGCCCTGGTCGCTGCTAAAGTCCAGGTGAGGGGTGAGGGGAATCACCCCGTAACTTGCGCCGTAGCGCAGATTTTCGGTCATCGGCGGGGCGTTGACGACGGTGCCGGGGTTGAGGATGTTGTTTGGATCGAAAATGTGCTTGACCTGCTGGTAGAGCCCGTACAAATCGGGGCCGAAGAATTTTTCGTTGAGCCAACTGCGGGCACGGCCGTCGCCGTGTTCGCTGGAGAAGGAGCCGCCGTAGCCGCGCAGCAAATCGACCGAGAAGTCGGTGATTTGGGGCAGTTTGGCCACTTCGGTCGCCTTTTTTGTGTTGATGAGCGGCCGTATGTGAATGCAGCCCGCGCTGGCATGGGCGTAGTAAGCAACGTTGGTGCCGATGTCGTTGCAGAACCGCTCGATTTTGGTGACGTACTCGGCCAGGTGCTCGACAGGAACGGCCGCATCTTCAATAAACGGAATCGGCTTGTGGTCGCCCTTGATGCTCATCATCAGCCCCAGGCCAACCTTGCGCACGGTCCAGACGTCGGTTTGCTGGGCCGGGGTGAGGGCGCGGGAAACGGCCGTAAAATTCACCATCTGCCCCTTCATGTGCCGCTCCAAATTGTCGATCTTGCTCACCAACTCCGCCTCACTCTCGCCGTAAAACTCGGTGATGAGGACGCAGTTGGGCGTGCCCTGCACAAACGTCGCGAGCAGCCGGGCATACTCCGGCACGTCGCGGCACATGGTCAGGCCCAAATTGTCCAGCAGTTCCACAGCAGAGGGACCCACTTCGAGCATGAGGGGAACGGCCGTTAACGCCTCCGGCAAGCTGTTGAAATGAACAATCGCCAGGGCGGTGCGTTTGGGCAGCGGCACCAGGTTCAGCTTCAGCTCGGTGATGACGCCCAGGCCGCCTTCTGCGCCGCAGACCATTTTGGCCAGGTTGAAGCGGTCGTCGTAGGGCCAGCGGTAGGTGGGACGGCCGTTGCTCACCGGCACCAGCCGGTCCAAATTGTAGCCACCGCAGCGCCGCCAATGGCGCGGCGTGCCGCTGCGAATGATTGCCTGGTTGGCCGCATCCTGGGTGAGGGCATGCATCTGACGGTAGATGTCGCCTTCGAGGCCGCGGCGATTGAGGTATTGGGGGAGAACGGCCGTGTCCAGCGGACCAAAGTGTGTGTGGGTGCCGTCGGCCAGAATGACCGCCATTTCCAGGACGTGATCGGCCGTCATGCCGTACATGATCGAGTGACTGCCGGTAGAGTTGTTGGAGACGATGCCGCCCATGGCCGCCCGGTTGCTGCTGGCCGGATCGGGGCCAAATTGCAGGCCGTATTGGCGCAAATAAATGTTCAGCGCGTCCAGCACGATGCCCGGCTGCACCCGCACCCACATCTCTTCCTGGTTCACTTCCAAAACTTTGTCTAAATGGCGGGTGAAATCCAGCACCAGGGCGCGATTGACCGCCTGCCCGGCCAGGCTGCTGCCCCCGGTGCGCGGCAGCAGCGGCACGTGATGTTTGGCTGCCAGCTCCACCGCCGCCTGCACATCATCCACCGTTTGCGGCAGCAGAACGCCGTGCGGCTTCACCTGGTAAATCGAGGCGTCGGTGCTGTACAGGATGCGGCTGTACTCGTCCGTGCGCAGCGCCCCACTGGTGCGTTTGTCTAGTTCGTTCAGGAAGTCGAAGAGTGATTCAGACACGGCCGTTCTCCTCTGAAAATAGGACGCGGATTAACGCTGATAAACGCGGATAAAATAATGTCATTTACAGGTATTTAAATAAACCACTTCTCTTTCGATCCCAAGCCACGGCATAACGAAATCTTGTATTTCATCAATTTTTTGATAAGAGAAGATTCCATCGCTTGACAACAGTACATCTTCATAATTGTATTCAGGGTAATAAACAATCCCTGCAATATCCTGCTCAAGGCTCAATTTCACAATGTTTGTCTTTCCAATATTAGGTTCAAATATCTCTACGCCGAACCCTCTTTGTGGGTATAGCAGCCAAACTTGTATCCATTGCGAATCTGCACAGCCTAGTACTGCAAAAATTTGTTCAGGTTCACCAAACTCCTCAAAGATGAATTCAAGACTTGAGCTATTTCTCTGAGGGAAGTCTATTGTAATATAGCTGATTGTATCAGTTTGATCATAGATTATTGTGCCACTGCCACCCTCTAATTTATGAGTGAACCACCATCTTGTTAGATTTTCACCTGCATTAGAAGTATCGTGAATATTTTTATTTTCTATTTCAGGTAGAGAGAGCAAAAAAGATATCGCATCCTCTCTTGTAGACTGTTCTGGGCACAACTGGTTCCAGCATGGCGGTGGTTCGATCACATCTATAAGCTGTTGCGTTGACAACCAGCTTCGATAAAAGAGATATCCTAACAAAAATATTGTCATAACGAGAGAAAAAGAGATCAGCCGCTGCGATTTTGACATATTTCTTAATCTATTCAACGTGAGTACGGGTTAAGCAGCCAGGCAGGCGATGGTGTGTTTGTCTAATTCGTTTAGGAAATCGAAAAGTGATTCAGACATAATAGCCTCTTATGGATTTATGGGTGGACGCCAAATTTCAGTGGTTAATGATGGGATCAATACTTCGTCAAAAATATAAAAATCACGACCATCCTTATCAACAATCAGTACTGAAGTAAATGCGCCATCGTCACTACTTAAACCTTGGGGATTGATAAAAAGAGCAACTTGTTCTCCGTCAGGGGACCAAAAGTGATTGATCGGAAATGCTTGATAATCCAATGTTAAGTCGGTTGGCTGAACTAAGCAGCGAATTTGCTCACTGGATAATTCGACAAAACATAACCCATTATTTTTTGATTGGTCGTTCCAATGAACGAAACTAATTTTTGTTCCATCTGGTGACCAAACATATCCGGCGACCTTTACATCTTGTGCAGATGCCCACATGATAATTGTTTCGTAGCATGTTGAGGAATTGTCAAAAATATTTAGCACACACGGTAAAAAGGAGTCGTTTTTGCTATCCCAATATAAAAGTTGTGATGAGGAAACTGGAGACCATTGAAGAAAATACAAGCCGTCATATTGTCGAAAAATATCGCCGCCTGAGGTATAAATCGTTAATCCGTAATCCGCAAGCATATCCTCATAGAACTGGACTCGTTGCAATGCCAGATACTCGCTATTTTGAGACCAAATGGCCCTGGCATAGCTACCATAACGGCCGTTAAAAGGATCGTGCAATTCAATTGAGTTGCCTGTCTCAGTCTCGATGATTGCTGCAATTGGTGGTTTGTTTTCTGAAACTATCTGCGCTAAAAAGTGACCGTCAGGAGATTCAGCCAGAGCGCCTGGTAAAGGTGAAAGCGGTGGAGTTGAAATTTCACCTGTTGTGAGATTAATAAGCTCTTGGAAAGCATCTCGGTTAGCACGAGCGGTTGACCATGGATGATAGATTTGAAGATAAAGTTCATTATCGTGCCAAACCCATGATGGCCGGACTGAGTCATTCACTATGAAGTCAAAATGCTCAGATGTTTGTGCATTAAGTAATGTCACAACAAATTTGTCGATACGCTCAAAATTCCCCAATAGCAAGACATTCACAGATGGATCGGTTACCCAAGCAGGGAATGCGAAATGATCTGGTGTAGGTGTTGCTGTTGGCGTAGAAGTGTTGGTCGGTCTAGGTGTATAAGTTGGAACTTTTGTGGGTGTTGCGTGTCGCGTCTGACTTGCGGTTGGCTCAGGCGTGGCGGTTTCAGTCGGGGTTGGAGATGGTGTGTGTGAGGCTGTCTCTGTTGGTAGTTGGGCGAGGGATGTGGGGGTGGAAACGGCCGTAACCTCTCCCCCACAGCCCAGCAGCAATAAACAAAACAAACCTGTTGTCAAAAAGATCACCATTTGCTTCATATGAACCACCAACTGTAGGGCAATAGCGCGCTATTGCCCTATGTCTTCTACAAAATCTCTTTCAGGGCAGCGAGTAGCAGGGTGACGTTTTCTTTGCGGCTGTTGAAGCCCATCAGGCCAACGCGCCACACCTTGCCTGCCAATTGGCCAAAACCGCCCGCCACCTCAATGTTGTACTCGTTCAGCAGCCGCCCGGCGACCGCTTTGGCATCCACGCCATCCGGGACGCGCACGGTGGTGAGGGCGGGGATGCGGTTGGCTGGCTCTTTGACGTGGCAGCTCATGCCCATCGCCGCCAGCCCTTCCCAGAACAGCTCGGCGTTGGCCTGGTGGCGCGCCCAGCGCTCATTCAGCCCTTCTTCAACGACGAGGCGCAGCCCTTCGCGCAGGGCGTACATGCTGTTGATCGGCGCGGTGTGATGATAGCTGCGCGTTTTGCCGTCCCAATAGTTGGCCAGCGTGGTCATGTCCAGGTACCAGTTAGGCACCTTGCCCTGCCGCCGATCCAGCTTGGCCAAAGCACGCTCGTTCAGGCTAAATGGCGACGCGCCGGGTGGGCAGCTCAGCCCTTTTTGCGAGCAGCTGTAGGCAGCATCCACGCCCCACTCGTCCAGAAAGATGGGGCTGGTGGCCAGGCTGGTGACGGTGTCGATGAGGAACAGGCAGTTGTGGGCGCGGCACAGCTCGGCGACGCCGTCCATCGGCTGGAGCGCACCGGTGGAGGTTTCGGCGTGGACCAGGGCGAGGACGGCCGGTTTGTGCTCGTCCAGCGCCTGGCTGATGTCATCAAGGGAGAGCACTTCGCCCCACGGCCGTTCCACTCTCCTCACATCTGCCCCATACCGCCCGGCCATATCCACCAGCCGCTCGCCAAAGTAGCCAATCACCCCAATCAGCACCACGTCGCCCGGCTCGACCAGGTTGGCCAGGGTGGCTTCCATCGCTGCGCTGCCGGTGCCGCTAACGGGCAGGGTAAACGGATTGCTGGTCTGCCAGGTGTAGCGCAGCATCTCCTGGATTTCGTTCATCACGCCGATGAAGGCGGGGTCCAGATGCCCAACCTGCTGGTTGCTGATGGCTTGCAGCACGCGCGGATGGGCGTTTGACGGCCCCGGCCCCAGCAGCAGGCGCGGCGGCATGTTCAACTGTCCGGTTTCCAGACGGTGGGCTTCATTTACGGGATAGGTTTTCATGGCTCTTCCTTTGATTTTTGCTTATTTTGTCCAGATTGGGCCAATCTTCAAGAGTGGCCCAATCTATGATGACAGGGTGAGGAACAAGAATAAGGCGATCATACGCCGCACAAGGGGATTTTTCAAGAAGAGGATTTTGGGAAATTATAGAGGAGTGAGCATCCTCAGATGCGAACGGTTTTTTCCGAGACGCATCTGAGGATGCTCACTCCTCAAGGGTTATGGCGTGGGTGTGGCCGTGGGCGTGGGGAAGATGATCGGCGGGATGAACGGCTGCAAAGTCACCACGATGGGCGGGAAGATGGGGAAGACGGTCGTGCCATCGTTCAGGCACGGGTCTGGGAAGTCGGCCCCGGCGCGGTGACCGCACCAGGGGAAGGTGTCGTCGAAGTTGCCGTTGAACCGTTCGCCATTTTCCAGGGCAAAAAATTGTAAATCGCCGCTGTTGTCATTGCGACTCCAGGAACCGTTGAGGCGGGTGCCGCTGGCGGTGCCTTCAATTTCACCATCGCCATCGGCATAGGTGCCTTCTACCTCGGTGCCATTTTGGGTCAGGGTCACCGTGCCGCAGTCGGAGACGCCGCAGTCGGTGGTCCAGTTGCCGTACCAGGTGGCCACGCCGCACGGGTTGGGCTGTGGTTGGCCGTCACGGAAGCCGCACCAGGCGGCCGTTTTATCCCAGTTGCCAATCCAGCTTTGCCCATCCGGGCTGAGCCAGAAATCAATCGTGCCGTTTTCCCCGGCAAAGGACCAGGTGCCCGTGAGCCGGTTTTCCTCGATGATACCCACAATGGTGCCGTTCCCGGCGGCAAAGGTGCCGGAAACCGTCGCCTCACCTTCGTTGTGCGTCAGGGTGACGGCACCGCAGTCCAGGAACTGGCAGCTGCTGAGCCAGAGCCCATGCCATGCGCCGGGTGGGATGGTTGTGGGGGTGAAGGTGGGCGTGGCGCTGGGCGTGGGCGTCTCGGTGGGGGTGGCGGTTACGGTGGGCGTGCTGGTGGGCTGATTGGTTGCCGTGGCGGTAGCGGTCGGGGTGGCTGTGTCGGTTGGGGTCGGTGTGGGCAGTTCGCCGGGGGCCGGGTCTACGTTGTCGGGCTGGCCGTCGCCGTCCGTGTCCGGGTTGGCCGGATCGGTGGCGTTTTCCACCTCTTCGCCGTCCAGCAAGGTGTCGCCGTCGGTGTCGGGGTTGAGCGGATCGGCGTCCCAGGCGGCTTCTTCGCCGTCGCTCAGGCCGTCGTCGTCGCTGTCGGGGTTGTTGGGATCGGTGCCCAGGTTGTTGATTTCGTCGCCGTCGTTGACGCCATCGCCGTCGCTGTCCGGGTTGTTGGGATCGGTGTTGGTGACGTCGATTTCCTGGCTGTCGCTCAGGCCGTCGCCGTCGCTGTCACCCGCCAATCGAGCGGCTTCCGTTTGGGTAGCCACGATGGCCGCCTGGGCAACGGCCGTTGCCGTCGCATTCCGGCCGCGTTCCGTGAAGGTAGAAAATACAACTGCCAGGGAGATGCACAAAATGACCAGCATGATGCCAAACAGCGGCAGCAGCCAGCCGGGCAGAATCGGTTTGGTGGTGAGCTGCCCTTGCAGCGACTGGCTTTCCGGGCCGCTGCTCACCTGGATGGTGAAGGGATTGGTGCGGGCGTTGCCGGTAAACGGCCGCTGCGCGCTGCTCACCTGGAAATCAACCGTGTCTTTGCCACCCGCCGGGACGGTAATCTGCTGGGTGGCCTGCTCAAACTGCACGGCCTGCGCGCCATCGCTGGCATGCAGATTGTAGGTGGCGTCAAAGTTGCCGTCGTTGCGCACCAGCACGCGGCAGACGCCGTCGTTGGTCACCTCACGCGGGCGCATGTCGATGGCAAACTGGGTAAACGGCCGTATCTGCACCGTCCCCGAAACCGCAGCCTGCTCTGCCGGGTTGGTTTGCGACACTACCACCAGCCGGTAGCGGTGCTGGCCGGAGCGGGCCGTGCTGTTTTGCGGCGGATGAATCGTGACGGGCAGTGAGCTTTGCGCGCCGGGGCGCAGCTGGATGGCCTCGTCGGGTAGGGTGACCCAGCTGGGCGGCAATCCTTCCAGCTTGAGGAAAAAGTGATCGACGCTGCTGCCGTGGTTGAGCAGTTCAACCTGAATTTCGGCCGTCTGGCCGGGGGAAATTTCGGTGTTGGTGGGATGGACGACCACGCTGAGCCGCCCGGTGCTGCTCTGCATGAGGGTGCTGCCCGGCGGGCGGCTGATTGGCGCGGCAGTGGGCGCGGCGTACGCAGGCACGGGAGCGACGGATTGGACGGGTTCGGCGGTGGCTGAAGGGGCAACGGCCGTTGCCGCCATTCCTTCCAGCTGCATAAAAAATGGGCCAATGCGCAGCGTCGCACCGCGCGCCCACAGCTCGGGCACTTCGGGGCGCAGCTTCACCTCGTCCAAAAAAGTGCCGTTGGTGCTGCTGAGATCGGTCACCAGCCAGCCGCGCGGCGTGCGCTCCAGGCGGGCGTGGTGGCGCGAGATGCCGTCGGCGGCCAGGGTGACCTCACACGATTCCGAGCGGCCGAGCAAAACAGGCGAACTGCTCAACTTGTGCGTACGTGGTGTTTCCCCCTTGCGGCTGATGACGAGGCGTTCGTTGGGGCTGGCGGTAGCGGCGGCGGCCATTTGCGACGGCCGTTCAATAATCATCTCGTCGTGCAGCTGGGTCAGGATGCTTACCATCGTTTCTTCGGCCGAGGTGGAAAAAACGGTGACGTCTTGCTCGGTTAGCCCCTGTGCCGCGCGGCGCAGGGCGGCGGCAAACGATTCGGCCGTCTGGTAACGGTCGTCGGGCTGCTTGGCGATAGCCTTGATGATGACGTTTTGCACGGCCACGGGCAGGCCGGGCTGGATGTGGCGCGGCGGCGGCGGCGTCTCGTGCATGTGCTTCATGACGGCGTCGGTGGGGGTGCGAATTTCGAAGGGCAGGCGGCCGGTGGCCAGCTGGTAAAGCACCACGCCGAGGGAATAGATATCGGAACGGCCGTCCAGCGACGCAGAGGCCAACGCCTGTTCCGGCGACATGTACGGCAGCGTGCCCATAAACGTGCCAGATTGCGTTTCGATGCCGCCTTCCAGCAGCTTGGCCAGGCCAAAATCGGTGACTTTGGCGCGAACGGGCAGCTCGTCGGGCCGGTCGGGTTGGTCCAGCCGGGTGATGAGAATGTTGTCTGGCTTTACGTCGCGGTGCACCACGCCCAGCCGGTGGGCATAGCCCAGCGCATCGGCCACCTGGGCAATGATGTTGAGCGATTCGCTCAGCTCCATCACCTGCCGCCGCTGCGCCAGCTGCTTGATGTACGCCCCCAGGCTCAGGCCACGCACATACTCCATGACGATGAGCAGGTGGGTGGGGCTGCTGGAAAAGTTGTAGATAGCGACGATGTTGGGGTGGTTCAGCCGGGCGGCTGCCTGGGCTTCCTGCAAAAAGCGCTGGCGAAATTCCGGTTGGGTGGCAAACTGCCGGTGCATAATTTTCAGCGCCACGGGCCGGGCCAGGTTTGTGTCCAGCGCCCGGTAGACGGCACCCATGCCGCCCTCACCCAGCAGTGCTTCAATGCGATATTGGTCTATCTGTTTTCCGAGTAAGTCATCCATAATGCGTGAGTATCCGTCACAGGGGCGGGTTGTGTCAATAAATCGCGATACATCCGTTGACCAGTTGCCGTCCCCCAATGCCCCCGCTACACTTGCTCACGCGCAAATTTGTAAACCAGCTGTTGGTAAACTGGAAACTAGGCAAGCACCTATGCACAACGGCCGTTACATCCACCTCTTTTTTCTCGATGGCGTGGGTCTGGGCGGGCCTGACCCCGCCGTGAATCCCTTCGTCACTGCCCACCTGCCGCACCTCACCGGGCTGCTGGGCGAAAACTGGTTCCTCACCCGCGAGCCAATCATCACCCAGCGGGCTAGCCTGGTGCCCACCGACGCCAACCTGGGGCTGCCCAACAAGCCGCAAAGCGCCACCGGCCAGGCGACCATCCTCACCGGGCGCAACGTGCCGCAGCTGGTGGGCGAGCATTACGGTCCCAAGCCCAACCCGGCCGTGCAGGCGATCATTGCCCAGGGCACCCTCTTCCGTGAAGTGGTAGACGCGGGCGGGGCGGCGGCGCTGATCACCCCGTACCCGCAGGGCTACTTTGATGCGGTAGCGCGGGGCAAGCGGCTGCTGTCGGCCGTGCCCCTGGCGGCGGTAGAGGCGGGTTTAGCTTTAATGACGGCGGATGATTTGAGAAACGGCCGTGCCGTCAGCCCCGGCTTTACCGGGCAGGCGTGGCGCGATCACCTGGGCTACACCGACATTCCCCTGTTCACCCTGGCTGAAGCCGGGCAGCAAATTGCCCAGGTGGCCCGCCGTTACCAGTTCAGCTTTTTTGAGCATTGGCCGAGCGACCAGGTGGGGCACCGCGGCACGCTGGCCGAGGCAGTGGCGCATCTGGAAGCCATCGACGCGGTGCTGGGCGGGCTGCTGGCCGCCTGGGATGATGACAATGGTCTTTTCATCCTCACCAGCGACCACGGCAACATCGAGGAGAAAAACCAGCGGCAGCACACACGTAACCCGGTGCCTACGCTGCTGGTGGGATCCGGCCACGCCGAGTTGGCCACCTCCCTCCACGATCTGCAAGACATTGCCCGCGTCACCCGCATCTTTTTGGGGCTGCCCACACCAGGCTGGCTGTGAAAACGGCCGTTGAGGGAATCCACTCCGGGGTATAAGATGCATACCCGCGAAGGCGGGTATGACATTTCCTCTGGAATTGAATGGACAAAGTCAGGATGTCTAAATTCAGTTGTTTGGTAAAACTATAGGAGTAAGAAAGTTGGGGTCGCGCCTACCCCAGCGAAATAAACCGCCAGGACGCCTGGAACAAGATGTTGTACGGACAAAGAACCTGAATGTGACAACCTTATCACCCGTTCACCCCGTCACCCGTTCACCTTGTCACCCTGTCACCTTGTCAAAAAAGCCTGCGGTAAAAAACACCTATTCAACCCATCATCGTCAAAGGATTTTGTATGTCTATCACCTCAGAGCAATTTCGTGAAGCGCTGCGCCACTTCCCGGCGGGCGTGACTATCGTTACCATCAAAGCCCCCAGCCAGGACAAACCACATGGCCTGACTGTCTCCGCCTTTGCTTCCATCTCGCCCGAACCGCCTCTGGTCATGGTGGCGATTGATCATCGCGCCTCTGGCCGCGAGCTGCTGGAGGAAGAGGGCGCGGTGTTTGCCGTCAACATTCTGGCTCAGGAGATGAGCGAGTTGTCTAACCGCTTTGCCTGGATCAAAGACGAGGATCGGTTTGCCGTGGGGAATTGGGGAACGGCCGTTACCGGTGCCCCTGTTCTGCAAGACGCCCTGGCCTGGCTCGACTGCACCATTCACAACCGGTACGAAGCCGGTACACACACCATCTATATCGGCCGGGTTGTTGACTCTGGCTGCCCGCGCTCGGGCGACCCGCCGCTCATTTACTGGAATCGGGGTTACCGTTTCCTGAAGCTGGGAGATTAGGTCGTTTCTCCAGACGATTAAAAGCTGGCAGGCTGGGAAGCAGGCAGGCAAAAATGGAGCTAACCTATGCCCGGCCCCCTCTCGTTGGCAGATTGATCCTTTCGCTTGACTCTGCCAGCCAGCAAAAAGCGAAAAAGGGTGAGACCGCCCATGTCTCACCCTTTTTCTAAAACCCTTCTAAAGCACTTCTCACAGAAGCACTTCCCACAGAAACCATTCTGTTTGGTCGATTTGTTGATGTTTAGCCCATCACCAACACCGTTACGTGCGCCGCGATGGTCTTTTCTTCACAGGTGCGGAACACCGACACCCGATGATGGCCATCCTGCACGTAGTAGGCATCACCCACGGCCACCAGGGTGACGGGCGGCAGCGAGGCCAGCTTTTGCCGTGCCTGTCGCACGCCTTCCAGGCGGCTGCGGGTGTGGTGGTTCGTCAGGCGGAAATTGGCATCGAAGTCACGGCTACGGCCGTCGCTGGCCGTCCCCTTGATCTGGTGCAGCGGCACCTGCTGCACGCCTGCGTAGTGTTGCGCGGCAATGGTCCGGCCCGCAGTCGCCTGGGATAACGTAGGCAGCGGCTGGGTTTTGGTCGCCAGGCGCGAGAGAGTGCTGTTGGCCCAATTTTGCAATTTTTGCGTGGCGTTGCTTGTTCCTAAAAACATGATTTGCTCCGTGGCGCTGCTGCACCCTCTGTCTAAATGCTATCTGTGGGCAGGATACGGCCGTCTCGTGACACAAACGTGACACAAACCACCCCATCAGCTAAAATGCCCCACTCCCGATCAAATTGCTGTTGGAAGGACGGAAAAAACCATGCACCTGGCGCTCCACGTTTTGGGCGGCTTCCACGCTACCATCGACCAAACGCCCATCCCCAAATCACGGGCCAAACGCATTGAGGCCCTGCTCATCTTCCTGGCCGTCGAAGCCAGGCGCAGCCACCGGCGTGAAGTGCTGACCGGCCTGCTGTTCCCCGATGCCCCGGAAGATGCCGCCCGCACCAACCTGCGCCAGACGCTGACGCGGCTGCGTCGCGCCATTCAGGATGATGCCGCCGAACCACCTTTTTTGCTGATTACCCGCGAATCAACCCAGTTCAACCGCAACAGCAGCCACACGCTGGATGTGGTGCAGTTCCAGGCAGGGCTGGCTGGCTGCGAGCAGCATCCCGGCCAGCGCAGCGGGGCGTGTGCCGACTGCATGAATCTGGCGGCAACGGCCGTTTCCCTCTACCAGGGGCCTTTTCTCGATGGCTTTTTCCTGGAAGACAGCGCCGCCTTCGACGAGTGGGCGGCGGGCGTGCGGCAGCAGCTCCAGCAGCAGGCCCTGGCGGCCCTGGCCGAACTGGCGCTCTTCCACGAGCGGCGCGGCGAATACGATTCCGCCGCCCAGTTTGCTCGCCAGCAGCTGGCCATCGAACCGTGGCTCGAAGAGGCGCAGCAGCAGCTCATGCGCGCCCTGACCAACCTGGGCCAGCGTACCGAGGCACTGGCGGCTTACGAAGCGTTTTGCCAGACGTTGGATGAGGAACTGGGCGTAACACCACTGCCGGAAACGGCCGCTCTCGCTGACCAGATTCGTGATGCCGGGGCGGAACGGCCGTACCAACTGCCGCCGCGTGAGCAAAATCTGGTGGGCCGCCGCGATGAGCTGGGCCGACTGGCCAGCCAGTTAGCCAACCCCACCCAGCGGCTGCACACCATCGTTGGGCCGGGCGGTGTGGGTAAAACGCGCCTGGCGCTGGAAGCCGCCTGGCTGGTGGCCTCCACGCACCTGGGGCCGTTTAACCAGGGTGTCTTTTTTGTGCCCCTGGCCAGCATGGCGGCTGTTGAAGTGGAAATGGCTGGCTTTAATCCGCTGGTAACGGCCGTTGCCGAAGCGCTGGGTTACACTTTTGCCGGTTCGGCCGAGCCGCAGGCGCAGCTGCTGGGTTACCTGCAAGACAAACATCTGCTGCTGGTGCTGGACAACCTGGAGCACCTCATGGCTCCCGGTCGGGCGCTGATTCTGGCCCTGCTGCAAAAAGCGCCGCGCCTCAACCTGCTGGTCACTTCGCGTGAGCGGCTCAACCTGGCCGAAGAGCAGGTGCTGGCCCTGGGCGGCCTGCCCACGGCCAGCGACGATGCGGCGCTCAGCCCGGCGATGGCTCTTTTTGTGCAGCGGGCGCAGCAGGTAGAACCCCGGTTTGCCCTGGCGGCCGAGGGGGATTGGGCGGAAACGGCCGTGGCCGAAATATGCCAGCTGCTCGACGGGCTGCCCCTGGCGATTGAATTGGCGGCGGCCTGGGTGCGGCTGCTCTCCTGCCCGGAAATTTTGGCCGAGTTGCGCCAGAACGTGGACAGCCTCAGCGCCACGGCGGTGGACCTGCCGCAGCGCCAGCGCAGCCTGCGCGCCGTCTTCGACTACTCCTGGCAGCTGCTCACCCCCGACGAGCAGCAAACGCTGGCCCAACTGGCCATCTTTCAGGCAGGCTTCGACCGGCAAGCGGCGGCCCAGGTGGCCCAGGCCCGGCTGCCGCAGCTGTCGGCACTGCTGGACAAATCGTTTTTGCGGCGGCAAATGGGTGATGGTGGCGATATGGTTACGCGCGCCACCTCTCGCTACGAAATGCTGACCGTGGTGCGCCAGTTTGCCAGCGAGCATTTGGCAGATGAGGCGGCGTTACGGGAGCGATACGGCCGTTATTTCCTGGCCCTGGTAGCCGATCAGGAAGCCGCCCTGCAAGGCAGCCAGCAGCGCACAGCCCTGGCACTCATGAATCAAGAGATGGAAAACATTCGCCAGGCATGGCGTTTTGCCGTGATGCAGGGCGAGAGCGAGGCGATTAACCAGGCCACGGCGGCGCTGTCGCTCTATCTCTACATGCGCAGCTGGTTCCGCGAGGGGCTGGAGCTGTTTGGCCAGGCCACCGACCGGCTGGCGGGGCAGGCATCGCCCCAGCTGGTGGCCAAACTGCAAGCGCGGCAGGGCTGGTTTGCTTTCCTCTCTGGCCAGCCAGACCAGGCGCTGGACCTGCTCAGCCGCGCCCTGGCCAGCTTGCCGCTGGACGGCGAGCCGGAGGCGCTGACCTATGCGCTGAATTTCCTGGCGGTGGTCAACAGCTCGCTGGGAGATTTTGCCACGGCCGAAGCGCTGTGTGCGCAGGCGCTGGCCAGCGCCACAGCCACCAACCAGCGCTACAGCCAGGCGATCAGCCACAACATTTTGAGTCAGGTGGCTTACCAGCAAGGGGCCTACGCTCAGGCGCAAACCGCTTCACAGACCAGCCTGAAGCTGGAGCAGGCGCTGGGTAACCGGTGGAGCATGGGCTTTTCGCTGGTGAACCTGGGGCGGGTGGCATACGCGCTGGGCGATTATGCTACGGCGCAGGCCCGCTACGAAGAGAGTTTGGCGATTCGTCGGGAGATGCAGGATGCGCGGGGGCAGGGATTGTGCCAGCTCTATTTGGGGGATACGGCCGTTGCCAGCCAAAATTATGCGGAAGCGGCCGTTCAGTTCCAGCGCAGCCTGGCCATCTTCAGCCAGATTGGCGACCAGCCCACGGTCGAAAAGCTGCACGAACGGCTGGCGGCCCTGCCTTAGGCATCCACAGATAACACAGATTTCTTCTTCTTTTCTTTCCGTCCTATGGGGTAAGCGTTCACTCCTACCTGGAGCAAGGGCAGCGCTTCGGCGCTTCGCGCCTGGCGCTGCCGAAGAGAGTGGGGCGCGAAGCGCCCTCGTGCGGGATACCAGCTGAAGGGTTACTTCACGGGGTTTAGGCTTTTGTCGGAGACTCCCAGCGACTGCGTTCGCGCTCATACTGCTCGGGGCTGTCGAGGTCGCGCAGGATGTCGTCGGTGGGGACTGGCACCAGGTGGAGCTGGTCGGCGTGGCGGCGCAGGAGGGTGCGTGGGGCGTCGCCAGTGGGTAGGGCCAGCAGTTCGGCAAAAAAGCGGCGGCCAATGAGCACCGGGTTGCCGCGCTGCCCGTTAAAAGTCGGGGCGATCAGGTCGCTGTGGCCCTGCCAGTAGGCTGTCAGCAGCCGGTCCATCGTCTCCGGCTGGACCATCGGCTGGTCGGCCAGCAGTACCAACACGGCCGTCACCGATTCATCCACCGTGCGTACGGCCGTTTGCAGCGAAGAAAGCATCTCTCCGGTGGCATAGCTCGGGTTATGTAAAGTATCTGCGCCAGCCCTGTGGGCAATTTGCCGCACCGCTTCTGCCTCGTGCCCGGTGACGACCAGCGTGTGGTGCACGGCCGTTTGCTGCACGTTGCGGAGGGTTTGGCCCAGCACGGTGGTGCTGCCCCAGGGCAGCAGCTGCTTGGTGTGCTGCCCCATGCGTTTGGCTTCCCCGGCGGCCAGGATAACGGCGGTAACCCGCCTGTGCACCTCGCGCACGGGCTGCTCGGTTTTCGCGGCACCAATGATCACCTGCTCGATGCGCGGCGTGTGCAGCAAATGGTGGGCAATCTGGCGGGCGGCGCTGAGTTGTGCGGCCGTTTCCACCTTGTTAATAAACGGCACCACCCGCGCCCCCTCCGGCACGCCCTTCAAGCCACCCTGCGGATGGGCTATCAGCCGCGCCACATCCGCCACCGATAACCGTTCACCGACCACCGATAACAGCTCTGCGGCAATCTCTGGCCGGTGGATGACATCAAGGAAACGGCCGTCCAGCGCATCAATCCCCACGACTGGCACCACCAGCGTGCTGGCAGGTGGGATTACCGGTTCGTGGGCGGCTGGGGCTTTAATCGGCCGCATACGCGAGCCATCGGCTTCAACCAGCACAAAATTGACATCGGGCCGGGCCAGCCACACGCCGGGCAGTTCGGGCGGCACGCCCACGGCCTTATCGCCCGCTACGCCCCCCACGACCAAACAAACACCCAGTTCATCCAGCGCCTCACCGATTTTTCTCTCCGCGCCCTCCGCGTCCTCGGCGGTAAAAAAGATGACGGCCTCTGCCCGACTCATCTGCGCGGCAAAGATGCGCGTGGTGGTGGTGAGGATCCGCCCGCCGGGCAGGGCGGCACCCAGGGCAAAGAGCAGGCTGGTTTTGCCGCCGCCGCCGACAAAAGCAATCAGCTCGTTGTGGGGGCGCAGGTTAAACGCGGTGGGCAGGGTGAAGTTGCTCATAGCGGCCGGTTCAGGTGGGTGAGGATGGCTTCCAACACGCCGCCGCCAATCGCCAGCGCCTTTTCGGAGATGGTGAAGCAGGCGGACACGTCGGCGCGGGCATCCAGATCACCAATTTTGAGGTTGGTGGGAACGGCCGTACCCGGCGCAATCAGCCCGCGCAGCACCCCTGCAAACGGCGCAGCTATCGTTTCGCCTGCCACATCCCCAATGATTTGCCCTTCTGTTACCAAATCTCCAATCTCCAATCTCCAGTTTACGCGGCCTTCGACCGGGGCGCGCAGCACCCGCTCGGCCCCTTTGCCCGCCACAATGCCAGGCGTGCCGGTGTTGGGAATGGCTGCACCCTGCCAGATGACGCGCCCGAGGGTATGGCCGCGCATCGTCTCGATGACGGCGTGGCAGTCCACCCCGGTGGTGAAGCCAGGCCCGAGGGCAATCACCAGCTCTGCCTGGCTGGGGCGGGTGTCGATGTTGCGCTTGGCCATGCGGGCGTCGATGAGAATGGTAAATGGTAAATGGTAGATGGTTGATAGTTGAGGGGCGACGAGGACGGGGATGGTGCCGGATTGGGCCAGTTGTAGGGCTTGATCGGCCGTTTCGGTTCGTTGGGCGTGCAGCGTTTCGATGTGGATGTGGTGTTCCAGAACGGCCGTGGCCAGGGCCACCTTCCGTCGCACCACCAGCGGCTGGGGCAGTTCCAGGACGATGAGCGGGAAGCCTGCCTGGTGCAGGCGGTAGGCGACGCCGGTGGCCAGGTCGCCGCCGCCGCGCAGGATAACGAGGTGATGGGCAAATAACATGGGGCTGATCTTACCTGAGGTGGGCTGGGGGGCAAGTAGCTGGTGGCTGATGGCTGGTGGCAGCTTGTCAGAATGATTGTCAGATTTGGTGTGGTTTTGACTTTAAGGACGGGAGTTCTGTATAATGCCAGGCAGTTGCGCTTTTTATCGGAAGCATTCTAGGTGTAGTGGCGAAATTTCATCCGTTTTTTGAGACGCCTGCGGTGGCAGCGGCCGTTTGTGGCTGTGGTGTTACCCGGATGTCAACGGCCGTAAGGAACATTGCCAGTTGAATGGTCAGTGCCCCGGATAGGCTCTCTCTTTGGCTTTACCTGCGCAGTTGTAACTGAAAGAACGACGACTCACCTGACAGAGTGGATACAAACCTGCCGGGGTTTGTTAAACGTCTGTGCAGATTTTGGGAAAACGATTTCAAAGGGCTCAACGCATGACGTTCACAACATTTGGCCGGTACGAAATCAAAAATATGCTGGGTCAGGGAGGAATGGCTGAGGTTTACACAGCCTACGACCCGGTGATGGAGCGATTGGTCGCTCTCAAGATTATCCGCACAAAATTTTCTCAGGATGCACGTTTTAAGGAGCGGTTCTGGCGCGAAGCCAAAACCATAGGTCGTCTGGAGCACCGGGCCATCTTACCGGTTCATGATTTTGGTGAAGACGAGGTCACCGGCCAGCTTTACCTGGTGATGCGGCTGATGCCAGACGTGCTGCATGAGTGGCTAAAGCGGAACAAGATGATTCCGCTGGAAGATGCCAGCCTGATTTTGAACCGTCTGGCGGCAGCGCTGACGTATGCCCACCACCAGGGCACCATGCATCGCGACATCAAGCCCGCCAACATTTTGCTGGACGAAGAAGGTACGGTCTTTCTGGCCGATTTTGGCCTGGCGGCCCCGCTGGACAGCCTCGAACCGGGTCAGATGCCATCTGCTTTTGGTGGGTCGCCCTTTTACATGGCCCCCGAGCAGTGGAAAGAAGAGAAAGTGGGTGTGGCGACGGATATTTACCAGCTGGGGGTGACGCTGTTTGAGATGTTGACGGGGGAACGGCCGTTTCCCGGTGCCGACTTGCAGGTTCTTTTAGAGAACCATGTAAACAGCCCACTTCCGGAAGCGTATGCCATCAACCCCCGGCTGCCGCGCAAAATCCAACCCATTCTGACCAAAGCGATGGCAAAAAATCCGCTGGATCGGTACGCTACGCCGCTGGAACTGGCGGAGGCGGTCGCCCGTCTGCTGCGCCCGGAAAAGATCAAAAACCGGTACGAAATCAAAGAGGAGCTGCAGCACGGCAGCCTGGCGGTGGTTTATCTGGCGCGTGACCTGTTTGAAGACCGGGACGTGGCGCTGAAGATCATGAAGCACAAGGTGCTCCTGAACCTGGCATACCGGCGTCGTTTTCAGCAAGAAAAGCAGGTGGTGACCAGTGTGCAGCATACGGCCGTTGTGCCCGTTTATGATGTGGATTTACACAACGGCCAGCCTTACCTGGCGATGCGCTTTATGGAGGGAGCTTCGCTGCGGGAGCGTTTGCGTAAAGAGCGCACCATTTCGGTGGAGGCGGTTTGCCAGCTGGGGGAGCGGCTGGCGCAGGCGCTTGATGCCATCCATCAGAGCCAGTACGCACATGGTGGCGTGAATTTGAGCAACGTGCTGCTAGACACCGCAGGCAATGGCTATCTGGCCGATTTTCACATCAACCGTCTGGCTGAACTGACCGAAGTGGTGGTAGCTCAAGAGGATCCGTTGGGGTATTTGCCCTACCTGGCACCGGAGCAGTGGCAGGGCGAACCGGCCTCGCCGCAAACGGACGTTTACCAGTTTGGCGTGCTGTTGTTTGAGCTGTTAACCCGGCATCGGCCGTTCCCGGAAACGGCCGTTGCGGAGCTGCGGGCGAGCATTGTAACCCAGCCAGCGCCGCTGATTACCACAGTGAACTCGGCGCTGCCGCCGCAGTTTGACGCTATTTTTGCCACGGCGCTGGCCAAGCAGCCGGGCGACCGTTTTGCCTCGGCCTGTGAGCTGGTTTCGCGCTTAAACCAGGCGCGGGAGAGCCATGCTTTTGAAACGCTGCGCCAGCATGGTGATGCCAGCTATAAAGAGAAGCAGTGGGGCGAGGCGATTGCCTCTTACACCCAGGCGCTGGAGATACGGCCGTATGATTCGGCCGTACGGGCCTCTTTGGAACGTGCGGGACGGCGTAAGGCAGAATCGGGCATTTTCCACCGCAGCCGAATGGCGATTGAGGAAGAACGCTGGGAGGATGCGGCCCATTTTTTGCTGCAAGTGCCGTCTTCGTCTGAACGGGACGATTTGCTGGATTACGTAGCGCAAAAGAAGCAGGCCGAACAGCTGTATGCTGAGGGTCAGAAGGCGCTGGCACAAGAGCAGTGGGTGGTGGCACAGCAGCTGCTGGAAGACACCGATCGGATTGAACCCAAATACAAGGATGTTCATCGTTTGTTGGGCCAGCTGGCGGAAAAAATTGACGAGGTGCTGGCACAGGCGCGGCAGGCTATTGACCAGGCGCACTGGTCGGAGGCGTTGGCCATGCTGCAAACGGTGGAGGGGCATGAAACGGCCGTGGCGCTCCGCCAGGAAATTGCGGCCCAGCAAAAGAAAGAGCGCCGGACGTGGTGGGTGGCCTGGTCACGGCGGCGGGCCGCCGTGTGGGGGACGATTCTTTTTATCGCTGTCGCCACAACGGCAATCCTTTGGTACGCCTCAGCTAAGAGGAATGGGGCAGAGGAGCCCGAATTTTCTGTGGCGGATGGGGTGGCATGTTTACAAACGGCCGTGCCGCAGCTAAGGGTGGTCGATGAGAATCAGAGGCCATACGTCATTTCTGAGAGGGAAACAGCAGATATTTCTGGGGAAGTCCAGTTCCTGAATTTGTCATTACTTTGGCCAATTGAAGCATTGGGAGGAGATTGTGAGGAGTTTGTTACTGAAAACGAAAGCCTTGAGATCAGGTGGGGAGCGGATAAAGGAGGAACTGAGCCAGATAGTCTGCGGACGGCTGTGTACCAAAAGTTAGATTCATCGGTTAATGAAGTGAAGATTGTCGTTACCTTGTGGTATAACGATGAGTCCCTTTCCTACGAGTATCATTTAAGCTTTACACCATAACGGGAAATACCTCATAGGGAATAAGAACATGAACCAAAAGAAGTTTGCAGTTTGGATAATAGCGATTTTCCTCCTCACAGCCTGTGCTGGTTTCACAACAGCAGGCAGCGTAGCACAACGTCAGATGTTGCCCAGTCTGAGTTGTCCAGAGTTCGTGGAAATTCAAGGGGATAATAGTCTGGCACCTGGTGAAACTGCTTCACTGGTAGTATCGCCGACCAGCTATGGTTGGCAGTATCAATGGACAGCGCCGGATATGAGCTTGCTGAGCGCGCCGCAAAAGAGCATCACAGACTTCACGGCACCTGCATCCGGTGGGGAGGTGGAGGTAACTGTGGCAGTAACATCTCACCAGGAATGTGAGGTGGTCACGGCCTCTATCAATATTTCAATAGCCAGTCCATCAACCATTACACCCTCGGCTACGGACACAATTCCGCCGACAAGCATGCCTACGCAAACCGTTGCCCGCACCCAATCTCCGACAATAACGCCATCAGCGACTAAGACATCGACCCCGACGGTTATATTGACGAGCACACCGTATCCTACGCCGCTGCCCTCGCATACGCCTACGGCGACGGTTCCAGCTTTTGCCATTCTGCTGCAAGAGCCAAAAAACGACACCTGTGTTGGTACCGAAAACGCTATTTTTCAATGGTTGGCGACACGGCCGTTAAACAATATCGAAGGTGCCAATGGTGAATACTTTGCCCTGAACATCTGGGCTGAAGGCTCACCAGTTTATAGCGTGAGCTGGATCAAGAATCCTAGATACGAAATTGAGAATATCTCTGATCCCATCGCTGTTTACACACAGCTGGTTAATTGCAGTGGTGAAAATGGCTGTTTTTGGAATGTTGATTTAATCGTTTCTAAAGTAGATAAGGGTAGTGGACATCTTCCGGAAAGTTTTACAAAACTTTATTCCAGCCCACAACGTTGGTTCTGCACAGAAGTAGCATCACCCCCCATCCCGCCAACTAACACACCAGAGCCACCTATACTTGCAACACCTAATGATGAGTCCTGCCCACCGGACTGTTAAATGTGAAACGGATTGTCAAGTGACCAGATTAAGGAAGATAACGGAGAAAAAAGACATTTTATGCAGAGTGTGCTTAGTAATGCTAAGCACACCGTTGTTTTTCTTGGCTTTATTAGAAGTGTTGGGTAGTGAAGGTTCAACCATATCATGGCAGATTCTTTCGCTTCCTGATAAGCTGGCAAACTCCGAAGCACTAATTATTAATATTCAAGACCGGGAAACTTTATACACTTTTGGCGGAGAAAATTCGCCATCTCAAGTATCGTCCGCTGTTAGATATGCAGTACTGTCATCAGATGGCGCTCCCGAAAAATGGCAAGCAGCTTCGTCTTTGCCCATTCCCTTAAGGAATCACAACGTCATATTGTTTAAAAATTTGGTTTTTGTTATTGGTGGCAAAACGAATCCGGGAGTATTTCCAGGTAACTTGTCATATTCAAATCGGGTGTATTGTGGTCTGATTGATGAATCGGGAAGCATAAGTTGGGAAAAAAACTACAGTTTACTTCCAAACGCTTTGGGTTGGCTGGTCTTTCACGCAAGTGTGGCATCAACAGAGAAAATTTACGTTATTGGAGGGTGGCGCACAGGTGGTAACTCTAAAGATGTTTGGTCGATGGTTCCCGGGGATGACTGTACAGATAATATAAATTGGAATCCTGAGGAGCAACTAAATTTTGGTGTCTCTAACCACTCAGCAACTATAGCGACTTTAGAAAGCGGGGAACAGGTAATTTACGTGGTTGGGGGATATCAAGATCCTTTACTATCAAACTCTGTTCAAGCAGCGAAAATAGATTTAGACGGAAATTTAGGCAAGTGGGAAACTATAAGTGTTTTGGAAGATATGCCCGGTGTGCAGCGACATAAAGTAATTACAACTGAGGGTTTTATATACGTAATTGGTGGCTCACCCTCTTTAAAAATAGATAATTCCTTAAACACCATTTTTCGCGCAAAAATTGATCAAAACGGTGACCTTGGCCCATGGGAAAATTTGAATAATTTGCCCTATTCTGTGCACAGCCATGCGGTTGCTGTTTCTAATTCTGGACAAATTTACATTGTGGGCGGAGATGCGGATCAAGACGATTTTTACCAGGAGTTGTTGTATTCGCCTCTTGTCTGGTTTACAAAACATGCAGAACCAGAGGTGGAGGTTTTTGCGGGCGACGAGATTACATATACCATTAACTTTACAAACAATGGTTTACGGCCGTTAACCAACCTCATCATAACCGATGAAATTCCTACCAATACCATTCTGATCCGTCCTGAGTACGAGCCTGATACCCGTATCCTTACGCGGGTAATACCTACACTTGGCTTGAACGAAACTGGAAGCATATCCTTTACCGTACAAGTTGTGCCGCCGCTAACGGCCGTTCCCCCCGCTCTTTCTACTGCCACGCCTACTCCCACCGTTCCCAGCATAAATTCCGGCTTAACCTGCTCAACCGGCTGGTCGGGCGGCGGGGGCACTCCCCGACCAACCTGCACCCCCACTGCCACGCCAATCCCCGTAGAAACCACGCCCACGCCTTCAGCTACCTCCACGCCAGTAACAACCAGAATTTTTGGCTTGACACCAATACCTGTTATTAATCAAGCCTGGATGTGCGAAGCTAACTGGTGTATTCAAAGCAATCCGGTGTTCAACGCCCCCTATCACTTTTATCTCCCCATCGTTTTGCGATAAAAAAGGAGGTGCTTGTGCACCCCCTTTTACAATTCCTTACTGCTTACCGCTTAGCGATTGGCGTATGTGTTCATGTTGGCGTTGCGGCTGTGATCCTGCGTCTGCGCGGGGTCGCGCATGCCGCTGGTATGGCACCAGCCCGTCTTGTGCCCCAGATTGTAGGCCCCGCTCAGCTGGCCCGCCCACTGCTCGATCACGCCGTCGTCTGGATCGCTCAGGAAGAGATCCGTGGCGATGTTGCAGTAGTCGTAGCGGTACCAGACGTCCTTGAAGGAGGTGGTGTGGTAGTAGACCCGGCTGCGCGCCCAGCTGGGAATGCCAGACAGCCACAGCGCTGCGCCATCGTAGCTCAGATCCCAGTTGGTACCGCAGCCTGCGCCAAATAGCTGGCCCAGCAGTGCCAGGTTGCCCGCCAACGCCGTGCCCTGGTATGGCGTACCCACCGACTGGATCAGGCGGCTGCCCGTGGAGTTATCCAGGCCGCTCCAGTAGTAGGTGTAGAGGTGGAGTGAGGCGGCACCGCCCTGGCTGTGGGCCACCACGCCAAAGGATGGATATTGGCTGCCAAAGCTGCCAATCAGGTTGGCAAACTGGTCGTGGGTGCGGTTCTGGTTGTAATCCTGGAAGGTCACATCGTTGGTGAAATCGCCGGTAGGCCAGACGCCGCCGGAGCAGTAGCCGTGCACCAGCATGAGCACACCACCGGGCGCGTTAGGTGCTGGGGCATTGGCCGCAACTGCCGTTGGCCTTTCCCCCATCAACATCGCTTCCGTCACCTCGGTCACGGCCGTTTCCGCCACCCCTCGGCTCACGGTTTCTGGAATCGTTACCGCCACGCTGTTCAGCGACGCGAGCGGAATGTGGGTTTGCACGTCTTGCAGGCGCACGTTGCGCAGTTCAAACGGGGCGGTGGCGTTGGCCAGGGAAAGCCAACGGCCGTCCACACTCACCGGTACGCCATCGGCCGTAGGCGCCACCAGACCACCCACCCAGGTGACCGGAATCATCTGCCCGTTAGCATCGGTGCCCCACAGCTCGGCGTAGAGCTGCACCTGGGCCACGTCGGCCGTGGTCGTGGCGCTCAGGGTCATGTTGAGACGGTTGAGACCATCGGCTGAGGCCGTGACCGGGCCGCCATTCAGGGCGATGGTCTGATCAACCACGGGGAAGATGTGCTCCGTGGTGCGCAGCACCGGGGCACCGTCAGGCGTCTGGCCGCGCATCGTCACCTGGGCGGTGTACTGCCCGGCCACGCGTGGCGTCACCAGGGCGCCAAAAACGCCGTCGTTGGCCGCGCCGTCACCATGACGGCCGTCGTCAAACATGATCAGGCGCTGCTCCCGGCCATCGGGGGCGATGAGTCGCAGTTGGGCGCGACGAATGATGTTCGTTGCTGCCGCTGGGGCAGTTGTGCCGCTGTCTTGCGTGGCGTCGTAGGCGTAGGCCAGCAGGCCAACCGGGCTGCCGGTCCACAAATTGTAGCTGCCCAGGTGGGCATAAATCTGGTATGGACTTTCGTTGGAGACCAGGAGGTAGCCATTGGGGCCGCTGCTGGTGCTGGGGGTTACGGCCGTTTGCACCGTCACCTGCCACTCGCCCCGAGCGGGATGGGCAAAGGTGTAAATGTCACCGGCAAACGACTGCTGCTCCAGGCCGATCTGCCCGGTGCGCTGCACCACACCGGCCTGCTCAAGACCCTGGCCCAGCCGCATCGATTGGCCCGCCGGGGAGTTGACGACCATCTCCCAGTTGGCCGCGTCGGGGCTGAGCACCATCACCGACATCTCGCTGCGGCTGTCTACCAGCAGGGAATCTTGCCACTGCCAGCTGCCGTCGGCGGCTTTGCTGAAGGTGACGGGAATCATGGCGGTGCGGGAGCGCACGCCCATTTCGGCGGGGTTGGGCAGCTGGGCACGGCCGTCCAGCACCTCACTGCCCGGGCCAGCCACCTGCTTGGTAAAAACGGCCGCCGGTTCGTCCGCTGCGGAGGGCGCGGCCAGCCCGCCTGTTACCAGGAACAGGGCGGCCAGCAAAGCCATCAAGAGTGCCAATCGTCGCTTTTGCATCTTCAGTTTTACTCCTTCTGTGGGGTTGGTAAACACAAAAAATAAAACACCAACAATTTAGAAAGTTTTCAAACTGTTGGTGTTTTGAGGATGAACCGGGACAAATGTAGCAGATTTTGTCTAGCGATGTATGCCAACTTCCTGCAATTTAGCTACAACGCGGTCGGGAGTGAGGGGGATTTCGTCGAACCAGACGCCGGTGGCATCGTGAACGGCCGCTACAATGGCCGGTGCCAGCGGCAAAAAGGGCATCTCGGCCATGCCGCGCGCGCCCCAGGGGCCAATCGGGTCCGGCACTTCCATGATGACCGACTGCACAATCTCTGGCACATCTCTGATGCCGGGGATGAGGTATTGGCTGAGGAATGGGTTGAGGATACGGCCGTCTTTCACCTTCAAATTTTCCATAATCGCATAGCCATGCGCCTGCACCACTGCGCCCTCGATCTGGCCTTCGATGAGCATCGGATTGATTGCCTTGCCCACGTCGTTGGCGCAAACCACCTTGTCCACACGAATGTGGCCGGTTTCGACGTCTACCGTCACTTCCACCGCTTCGGCCACGTAGCCGTAGGTGAAGTTGGGCATGCAAACGCCCGTTTCTTCGTTGTAGGGTTGGGTGCCGGGCGGCACGTAGCGATAATGGGCAATGGCCGGACGCTCCTCGTTGGCCCAGGCGGTCAGGGCAGCCTCGGCCGCCCCGCGAATGGAGTTGCCCGCCATCCAGGTCAGCCGCGATGCCGAGGCTGAGCCGGAATTGCCGCTGGTTGCCGTGTCGGACATATCGAGCTCGACCAGGCTGATGTCTACGCCAACGGCCGCTGCCGCCATCTGGCGGAAGGCGGTGTGTGCCCCCTGGCCCACATCGGCCCCGGCGTGGCGCAGCACCACACGCTCGATTTGCGTTTTGCCGTACAGCTCGATAATGGCGTCACACTTTTCCGGTGCACCAAAAGAGAAGCCCACATTCTTAAACGAGCAGGCGATGCCCCGTCCTTTACGCAGCGACTTCGGGTTGCCGGGCAGGGATTGAATGCTGTTAAAAGGAGATTGGAGATTGGAGATTGGCGACGGCTCACCGTTTACCGCTAACCGCTCACCGCTCACCGGCCATCCCGCTTCGCTGGCGCAGCGCTCCACCACCTCGGCCATGCTGATGCCGGGCGGGGGTGGGGTTTGCACGGTGAGCAGGCTGCCTTCACGCAGGACGTTTTTCAGGCGAATTTCTACCGGGCTGAGGCCCAGCGCTTCGGCCAGCTTGTTCATCTGCGTTTCGGCGGCAAACGCGCCCTGCGGCCCGCCAAAGCCACGGAAGGCCCCGCCGGGCACGTTGTTGGTGGTGATGGCGTAGCTGTCGATGTGGGCGTGGGGAATTTCATACGGGCCAGTGACCATGAGGTGGAAGTTGCCCAGCACTTTGGGGCTGGTGTAGGTGTAGGCTCCGCTGTCCATGTGGACCGTGGCGGAAACGGCCGTAATCTTCCCCTCTTTTGTCGCCCCCCACTTGGTGTAAACCGTGGCCTGGTGCCGCTTGTGATGGCCCAAAATGCTCTCTTCGCGGGTCCAGATGATGCGTACCGGGCGGTTAATGCCGCGCTTGTGCAGATGTTTGACGGCCAGACCCAGCACAATTTGCAAAGACATATCTTCTTTGCCGCCAAACGCGCCGCCGATGGCCGGGTAGATGATGCGCACCTGCTCTTCCGGCAGGCCCAGCGAATGGGCCACCTGCTCGCGGTCTTCATGGGCCCACTGCCCGCCAAACTCTACCGTCACACGCCCCTGGTCGTCGATGGTGCCTACGCCCGCTTCGGGCTGCAAATAAGCGTGTTCCTGCCAGGGCAAATGATAGGTGCCCTCGATGATGACATCGGCTTCGGCCCAGCCGGTGGCCATGTCGCCCTTGCGAATCTGGAACTTTTTCAGCATGTTGCTGCCGTGCCAGGGGTGGAGGATCACGTCATCCTTCAGCGCCTCTTCCATCGTGCTGACGATGGGCAGCGGTTCCCACTCAATTTTGATGAGGCTGCGGGCCTGGGCAGCGGCCGTTTCCGTTTCGGCAATGATGACGGCCACATGATCCCCTTCCCACCGACTGATGTCGGCGTGGGGATTGCTGCTGTTTAGCCCCACCAGCACCGGCTGGTCGGACACGCCGAGGCCGTAGCCGTTCACCGGCACATCTTTGGCGGTAAGGATGGCCACCACGCCAGGCACCGCTTCGGCCGCGGTGGTGTCCATAGAAATCATGCGGGCATGGGGCTGGTTGCTAAACATCACCTTGCCATGCAGCAAATTGTCGGGCGTGATGTCACCGCCATACAGTGTTTCACCGGTGACTTTGCCCGGAGCATCTACGCGATAAACAGATTGGGACTTGAGCATGCTTTTTCTCGATTTGTGGATTGTAAATATTTTCCCGGAAACTCCATTGCGTAGTTCAATATTTGTTGGCAGTTTCCGGGAAAATGCATTTGGGCTTACTTAGCCAAAACGGTCGTCAAAGGGGTCTTTGTTGCGTGATTTCAGCGTGGCATCGCCTGTGCGGCGACGGCCTTCCGGGCTGGCCAGGATGTAGCCAAAGGAAAACACAACCTGCATCACAATCACCATGCCCAGCACCATGATCAGCTTTAGCCCCCACTCAGGCACGGAGCGGGGAATGAAGAGCTGGTTGTAGAACACGCTGGCCGTCACTAGCCCCTGGTTGAACAGGTAGTTGGCAAAGAGATAGGCCAGTGATCCGGTGATGAGCAGCCAGACGACCTGAACAATCGTTTTGCCCGTTAACCCTTTTCTTTTTGAAATTTCTTCGGCTCGTTTCTTTTCTAGACGCATGGGGAAACCTCCAACAGTTATGGACTTTCTTTAGCGGCTTTTGCGACGGCTTCGATGATTTTATAATAGCCGGTGCAGCGGCAGAGATTGCCGCTAAAGGCCTGCAAAATTTGCTCGCGACTGGGCAACGGCCGTTCCTCCAGCAGTTTGGCGCCAGCTACCAGGAACCCTGGAATGCAGTAGCCGCACTGCACCGCCCCCGTCTCTACAAATGCCTGCTGCAATGGATGCAAGTTTGCCTCAGCCGCGCCGTTTGCCAATCCCTCAATGGTCACGATGGTGGCCCCGTGGGCGCGGGGCGCGGGCACCAGGCAAGACATCACCGCCATGCCGTCCAGAATGACGGTGCAGGCCCCACACTCACCTTCGCCGCAGCCTTCTTTGCTGCCAGTCAGCAGCCCTTCTTCGCGCAGCCAGCGCAGCAGCGTTTTGTGGTTGCCGCCCGTCGCGCTAATCGTTTGGCCGTTGACGGTGGTGGTGATGGGCGTGTCGGGGTTGTGGGTGTGGGTAAATTGGGCACCGGTGGGGAAACGGCCGTTGGTCTCTCCCCACAGCATTACCGGGTCTTGCGGCCATTGGCTGCGTTCCGTGCCATCGCGCAGGGCCGTCAGGCCGCGCCGGGCCAGCACACGCACCATCTCCTGGCGATATTCGGCCGTACTGCGCACATCGTCGATGGGGGTGGCGGCGGCCGCGGCCAGGTTGGCGGCGTGGCCAATCACTTCGTCGCTCAACGTCTGGCCCACCAGGTACGCCTCGGCCGCCGGGGAGTGAATGATGGTGGGAGCCACGCTGCCCTGGGTGATGGCGGCACGGTTTACCGTACCGTCTGCCGCAAAATCCAGCACCAGGGCCAGGTGCACCACGGAGATGGCCTGGGCGCGGCGCAGCCCCAGCTTCACAAAAATGCCGCGCGCCGATTCGGGCAGCGGGGCAAAGGCGATGTCGGTTACCATTTCGTCTGGCTCCAGCACCGTTTTGCGTACGCCGGTGTGAAAGTCGGCCAGGGCGACAACCCGCTCGCCGCGTACGGAGGCCAGCGTGAGGCGGGCGTTGAGGGCGCGCAGCGGGGTGATGGTGTCGTTGGCCGGGCTGGCGGTGATGAGGTTGCCCGCTACGGTGCCCCGGTTGCGCAGCTGCGGCGAGGCGACCTCCAAACAGGCCTGGGCCAGGGGCAGCGCCTGCTGCACCAGCAGCGGTGAGGCGATCACCTGGTTGTGGGTTACCAGCGGCCCCAGGTGAATGGTGCCGCTGGCGTCCTGGGTGATGTCGGCCAGGCCGGGAATGCGGGTAATGTCGATCAAAATGTCGACATCACGCCGCACGCCGCGCTCCAGCTCCAGCAGCAGGTCCGTGCCGCCAGCGACGAGGCGGGCGCGACGGCCGTACTGGGCCAACAGCGCCAGGACGGCCGTTACGGTGACAGGTGTTTCATATCGGGTGAGTTCGTGGGAATGGTAGTTCATGGCACAAGTATAAAGTTGCTCGATGAAGGTTGACAAGTGAACAACGTCACGAGGCTGAGCGAGGACGCTGTTCGAAAAATAGCCAGGGTTAAGCCGGACATAGTTCTCAGGCGGGCTGCGCCGTGCGGCGCAGCTGAATCACCTGCGCCATGATGCTGACGGCAATTTCCTCCGGCGTTTCGGCGGCAATTTCCAGGCCGATCGGGGCCTGGATGCGGGCCAGATCTTCGGC
The DNA here is from genome assembly GCA_020848035.1 of Anaerolineae bacterium. Taxonomy (GTDB): domain Bacteria; phylum Chloroflexota; class Anaerolineae; order Promineifilales; family Promineifilaceae; genus Leptofilum. The sequence goes on from JADLAX010000046.1 coordinate 103,432, forward strand.
CGTGAGGCCATCTTCCAGCAGCAGCCGTTTGGTTTCGGCCCAGCGGCGGCTGCTGCCCATCATGCCAATGTAGGCGGCGGGTGAATGGATGATCAGCGGCACAATTTCCCGGTCGACCAGCACGTTGCGCGTGACCAGGACGATGAAAGTGCTGGCGTTGATGGGATTTTGCGCCAGGGCATCGGCAAAGCTGCCGGGCAGGTAAGCAGCGGCGTTGGGAATGACGTCTGGGCTGGCCAGCGTTTCCCGATCATCGGTGACCACCACGCGGTAGCCGAGGAAGTGGCCCAGTTCGGCCACCGCCTGCCCGACGTGGCCGCAGCCCACCACCAGCAGGGTGGCCTGGGGGGCGTAGGGTTCGAGGTAAACTTCTACTTCTCCGCCGCAGACGCCGGGGTCGCCACGATCGGGGGCTACCAACGAGTAGGGGAGAAGGCGGGTACGGCCGTCCTTCAACGCCAGCAGCGCTTCCTGCACCACACGGGATTCCATCTCACCGCCGCCGACGCTGCCGAGGGTACGGCCGTTGCCGTAAATCAGCATTTTGCTGCCGCTGTGGCGTGGTACGGAACCACGGGACTTGATGATGGTAGCCAGCACCACCGGCTCGCCCGCCTGTTGTGCCGCTAAGAGTTCGGTCACAATGCGTAGATTATCGCTCATGGGATTGGTTACTGTTGAACGATGGGTTCAACGCAGCTGCCCGCCACCCAACTGGTAAAGCCACCTTCGGCTGGCTGCACGACAAAAAAGTTGAGGCTGCTCTGGACGCCCGTGATGTCTTGAATGGTGTAGGGCTGCTGGGCCAGAACGGTGACCACGCTGTCATTGGCCAGGAGCACGTCGTGATCGCGAAAACCGGCGCTGGCGCTGCGCGAGAGGATGACGATACGGCCGTCGGCCGTTGTGCCACACTGCCCTTGGGCCGCACACGTTTCGGTGCAGCGCAGCGTGGCAGTGGTAACAAGCGCTGTTTCCGGGGCCGCTTCCTCGGCGGCACCTCCCCCGCCAATGCAGGCGGTGAGCAGCAAAAAGAGCAGCAGCAAACCGACCAGCGGCCACCGCTGGGGCTGCTTCACAAGGTTGTGGGGTACGGCCTGATTCACGGAAACTCCAGTTGAAATGTGGTGTTAGCGCATTTCCCAGATACGTTCGCCGTCGAGAATGCGCTGCACCTGGTTGGAAAATTCGGCGGCGCGCAGCGGTTTGCTGATGAAGCCATCGAAGCCAAATTCGCGAATGGGGGCGGTGTCGTGCTCCAGGGTGCCCGCGCTGACGGCGACGACCAGGGCATGCTGCAGCCGTTCATGTTGGCGCACTTCGCGCAGCAAGTCAAAACCGCTTTTTTGCGGCATGTTGATGTCTACCAAGAAGAGATCGACCCGGGGCATTTTTTCAGCAAAGGCGATGGCTGAATCGACGCTGCGCCGCGAGTAGCAGCGGTTGGCCCCACCCATGCGCAGCAAATCCAGGGCAACCAACTGGGCGTTGGGGTCATCTTCGACGAGTATGATGGTGGCGTTGGCGATTGGTATGGACATGGTTTACCTGTTTTTACGGTGAGAGTGTATCAAAACGGCCGTTGCCGGGCAACGGGTTGTGCCGGGCGGGTGGTGGGGGTGGCGGCTCCGTTGCTGCCTTCCACTTCGGCCAGCGGCAGGGTGATGGTGAAGGTGCTGCCCTGGCCCAAGACGCTGGCAACGGTCAGCGTGCCGCCGTGGCGTTCTACCAGGTGGCGGCTGATGGGCAGCCCCAACCCGGTACCGATGCGCTGGCGGGCGGTGGTTTCATCCAGCTGGCGGAACTCCTGAAAAACCGTTTCAAAATGCTCTTCGGGGATGCCGATGCCGGTGTCTTCCACGGCAAAGGTGGCGGTGTGCTGGTGGGTGCGCACGCGCAGGGTAATTTGCCCGGTATCGGTGTATTTGGCGGCATTGCTCAGCAGGTTGAGCAGTGCCTGCTGGAAGCGCTTGGGGTCAACCATCACTTTGGGCCAGACGGTGGGGTAGTCACGCACTAATTCGATTTCCGGGTCTTGCAGCAGGCTGCGGGTGCTGGCCATCGCTTCTTCGCAGACGGCTTCCAGGTCTACCAGCTGCCGCTTCAGGCGGAACTCACCGGCGTTCATTTGGGCGAGGTCGAGCAGGTCATTGAGCACGCTCATGGAGTGCCAGCCGGACTTTTCGATGCGGCTCAGATAATCAACCTGTCTTTCGTTGACGCTGCCAATTTCACCCTGACTCAGGATGTGGGCGAAGTTGACGATGGTGTTGATGGGGGTGCGCAGCTCGTGGCTGACCTGGTTCATGAAGCGGGTGCGCAGGTCACGTTCGGCAACGGCCGTTGCCCGCGCTTTTTCCAGCTCTTCGTTGGTGCTGTGCAGCCGGGCATTGGTCAGGCGCAGCTCTTCTTGAATGGTAAAGAGCTCATCGCGGCGGTGCTGCGCCTTGATGTGCAGGGCGCTGACGGATTCAACGGCGACCTGCCATTCCAGCGCGGAAAAATAAGCGGCGGTGGCCACAAAGAGGTTGACCACCACAGGCCCGGCCAGGTTTTGCACCATGTCGATGAAGCCGTCGGTATGCTGGGTGAGGGCCAGGGTGGTGAGCAGCGTGGCGGCGCCCCAGGTGATGAAGCCGTAGTCGGGCTGGGTAAACATGCTGCTGGCAATGATGAGGATGGCAAACAGGTAAGGAATCATGCTGCCAGGCACCCAGTTGCGGTAGAGCAGCAGGGCGAAGATGAGGAGGTGAACGGCCGTAAAAATCACTGTGCCCAGGGTGGGGCGATTGCGCTGTAGGAAGTAGCGGCCCACGCCGCCGCTCACCAGCGACAGGACCACGCTGAGCCAAAAGTGCCACGAGGTAAAAAAGGATTGGTCGGCAATGGCGGCCAGCAGGGTGGCCAGCGTGGTTGCCCCGGCAATCAGGGGAATCAGGATGGTCGCGGTATCACTGCGCAGTTCGTTGGAATAGGCCTGGTCCATAACAACTCATTTTAAGGCTAAGGGGAGGCGGCTGCCGTATAAATTGTGTTAAGGTTGCCTCCAGAACACACCATTGGGTCACACATGCGCCACAGCGTAGCGGGAGCCGCGCGACCTGTCAATGAACCAATGGGTCAATCCGCGTCGATGCGCCAGCCGAGGGCGTCCAGGTTGGCGCTGGCCAGGAGGGCGGCGGGCACGTCGGCCAGGGTCATTTCGGCTTCGGCGGCGACGGTGCCATCGGGCAGGCGAATCTCGCCGACGGCTTTGCCCAGCCGCCCGCGCAGCTTGACGATGCGGCCAACGGCCGTTAGCTCGGTCTCGGTGGGCACGGGATGGCGGTACTTTACTTCCAGCTTCACCGACATCATAAAGTGGTGTGGATCGCCAATCATGGCCACACGGGCGACCACCTCATCGAGCAGGACGGCGACGATGCCGCCATGGACCACGCCAGGGTAGCCCTGGTAGTCGTCGGGGATGGTGTGGGTGGCGTGGACTTCGTTACGGCCGTTGTCGTAAAAGGTGACGTACAGGCCGTGGGGGTTGTTACGGCCGCAGACAAAACAGTAGTCGGAGTTGGGTTGTTTGATCATACGTTGCTTGTAGCTTGTGGCTGGCGGTTAGTGGCTCGTTTTTACCAGCCACAAGCAACTAGCCACCAGTCTTTTTTGAAAAATTATACCGCAGCGGTTTGTGCTGCCCATGTTATACTAACTCAAGTTGCTACCAGCGGCTTGAACCTTTTTTTGCAACGAATTTCCGCGAATTTGCACGAATTACACCGTTAATTCGCGGAAATTCGGGCTAATTCGTTGCCAAAAATTGATAGGCAGCAACTTGGGTTATACTAACGGGGATGGACGAGATACGCGTGGTTCCGATTAATGAGATAGTGCAAATTCCGCTGGCGGAGTTGAGTTTTCGCTTCTCGACGAGCAGTGGGCCGGGTGGGCAGCACGTGAACAAAACGGCGACCAGGGTGACGCTGCTGTTTGACGTGGCCAACTCACCCAGCCTGCCGGACGAGGTGCGGGAGCGGCTGCTGATCAAGCTGGCCAATCGGATTGACAAGGACGGGGTGTTGCAGCTGAGTGTGCAGTCGTCACGCAGCCAGCATAGAAATCGGGATACGGCCGTTGCCCTCTTTCAACAGCTCCTGGCTGAAGCCCTGAAAAAAGAAAAAAAGCGCCGCCGCACCAAACCTTCGGCCGCCGCCCAGGAAAAGCGACTGGACGAAAAGAAAAAGCGCAGCGAACGCAAAAAAGAACGCCGTAAAGATTGGGATTGAGCAAAGAGACCTGACAGGTTTTTGAGGCGAATTTAATAGGCAGGTACTCTGGAGGAAACCTGTCAGGTCTACAGAACAACCCCCTCGGGATTGTTGCCGGAGTCCAGCATCGCTTTGCGCACGTTGACCGTGCTGAGCAAAATCAGCCCCACGATGAAGAAAATAATCAAAGAGACAATGGCAATGCGCTGCGACCCAGTGATTTGCACCGCCGCAGCAAACGCCAGCGGCCCCAGCCAGGAGGTACCCCGTTCGCTGATTTCGTAGAAGCCAAAATATTCGGCTTCGTGGTCGGCCGGAATCATTTGCGAGAAGAGGGAGCGGCTGAGCGCCTGCGAACCGCCCAGCACGAGCGCGACAAAGACGCCCATGATAAACAGCTGCGTTTCATTGTTCAGGAAAGCGTAGGCAAAAATGACCAGGCCAGACCAGATGACCAGGCTAAACATGATGGAGCGCTTGGCCCCGATGCGCTGCGCCAAAAAGCCAAAAGCAAAAGCGCCAACAAAGGCCATGAACTGAATCATTAGCACCAGCAGCAGCAGGCTGGTTGTTTCAACACCCAACTCATCGGCGGCAAAGGCGGTGGAGACGATGATGACTGTCTGGATGCCGTCGTTGTAAATGAGGTAGGCGATGAGGTAATGCAGGGTAGAGGGGTACTTCTGCCGTAAATCGCGCAGGGTGTGGGCGATCTGGCGGATGCCGTGGGCGAACAGGGAGGTGCCAGGCGGCAGCTGGCGAGCGGCCGCGCGAGCCTTGATGTGCCGCTGGGGAAACAGGTAGGTAAAGCCCAGCCACCAGATACCGGCACTGGCCAGGCTGATGCGTACCGCCAGGCCGGTATCTTCCATGAAGTTGAGCAGGCCGAGGTTGGCCAGCAGCAGCAGACCGCCGCCCAGGTAGCCAAAGGCAAAACCGCGCGAGCTAACTGCGTCGCGCTGGTCTGGCGAGGCGATATCGGGCAGGAAGGCGTTGTAGAAGACGATGGCCGCGCCAAAACAGAGATTGGCAATGATGGCCAGGAGGCTGGCCAGCAGCACAGCGCCGTTGGTGCCGATGACGGGCATGTCGGCCTGAACGGTAAAAAGCAGGGTGGTGGTGATGGCCCCGATGTAGGCAAAGGTCATCATCATGCGCTTTTTGAGGTTGGTATAGTCGGCGATGGTGCCCAGTAGCGGCAGGAAGAAAACTTGCAGCAGCACCGACAGCGACGTGGCGGCCGGGAAAATGGCAGCGGGCTGGATGGGGAAGCCAAACAGCATGAGGGGCGTGCTGCTCGATTCAGCCAGGGACAAAATGTAGGGGCCAAGCAGGGCGGTGACAACGGTGGTGCTGAAGGCGGAATTAGCCCAGTCGTACATGGTCCAGCCGAAGATTTCGCGTTTGTCGTTCAAGGTTTCTTCTCCTGATGAGGCTGTCTGGTGCCTGCGCAAGGCGTTGAGGTGTGGGCGTTAACGGCGGCCGTTTTTACAAAAAAAGCGACAAGCACCGGAATGGGCTTGTCGCTTCATTGGCGTTTGAGGAAACGGCCGTGTCCTCTGCCACATTCAAGGCGGGGATTATGCCTGGGAATTACGGCTCGGTCAAAAACTCCTGCGGCTGGTAAAGTTGGTTCAGACACGGGTCGTAATCTTCACCCAGAACGATTTTGTACTCATATTCAAACGTATCGTCCTCGGTGAGCTGAATTTCGCTGCGGAACTTATCGAAGATCCAGCTAATCATCCAGTCGAACGAATCCTTGAAGTTGGGCCGGTAATAAAACATCTCGGTGAGCGGCTGGGTGGGCGCTGCCTCGCCGATGATGGGGACAAAGCCGTACCAGGCCAGGTTGTCGGCGGCCAGTAGGGCCATGTCTGGGCTGCCGCTGGCGTTGATAATTTCCACGGTGATGGGGCGGCGATCGGCCCGGTTCAGCGTGGGCACGCGGAAAAGGCGGCTGAACGTCTCTTGCAGATTATTTTCGCCTTCCCAGATGGGCAGCTGTACCTGGGCCCCGCCGGGCGTTTCCCAGGGAATGATGCCGCGTACCAGGTAGAGGTGCTGCACGCCATTTTTGCGAATTTCTGGAGCGAGGGTGGCCAACTGGAGCATCCGGCCAATGTCCATGTCGGTTTCGACGTTGTTTTTGTAGGCATCCCACAGCGAGGGGAACTGCGCGAGGAGGCCAAGATCGACGCCCTGGTTGAGCAGGGCGCGCAGCAGCTGCTGCTGGCGGCGGCCGCGATCAAAGTCGTTGGTGGAGAGGCGCGAGCGGGCAAACCAGAGCGCCGTGTCGCCGTCCATGTGGTGCAGGCCTGGCTCCAGGGCAAACTGGGCCCAGTTGTCCTCGTCTTGCGGGTCCAGCTCAGGCGAGATGAGCCGCCAATCCTGCAAGCGGCAGCTCACGGCGATGTCTACTCCATCGATGGCGTCGACGGCCGTTTTAAATCCTTCAAAGTCTACCCGGGCGTAGTAGTGAATGGGAATGCCAAAGTTGTACAAAATGGTTTGCTTGAGCAAATCAACCCCGCCCAGGGACAGCGCGGTGTTGAGCCGGTTCATGATTTTGCCGGGGATGTAGACAAACAGGTCACGTGGCAGGGAAATCATCGAGGCGGTTGGGCCATCTTCGTTGATGGAGACGATGATCATGGTATCGGTGCGGGTTTCGTCGGAACCAAGCGCGGTGTCGCTGCCCAGCAGCAGGATGTTGGTGGTGTTCTCCGGCACTTCGAAAGTGGGAACGGCCGTGGGAACGGCCGTAGATGGCGTGGGAATCCCTTCCAACAGTTCTTCTGGCGCGGTGATGGTGAGCACGGGTTCCGGCTGCGGCAGGCTGGTGGGGGTGGCGGTAGGCGCTGGCGTTTGCGTGGGCACTTTGGTTGCCGTAGCGGCGGCATCTCGGGTTGGGCTGGGGCCGGGTGATGGCGTTGTGCTGGGCGTCAGTGTCGGCGTAGCGGTGGGTGGTTCTGGGGTGGCGGTGTTGTTGACGGCCACACTCATGCCGCGCGTTGGGGCAAGCGTGGGTAAGGGATCGCCAGCCAGGGTGTTACAACCAGCCAGCCAGCTCATCAGCCAAACAAACAAAAGGGCCACCAACCGGGGTGCCAACCGAAGGGACTTTGAAGATACAAACATAACTTTCAAATTTACTTTGTTTTACAGCTTTTCGCCAAACAGGTGTTCAGAGCGGGTAAAGACGGTGTAGCCAATGATGAAGATAATGACGGCCGTTACCAACGTGCGCAGCAGCGCCAACGGATCCATCGGACCAGGGCCATTACTGCCCATATTGCCCCACAATACGGTCCGGTAGCCGTCAATAATGGAGGCCATCGGATTTACCCATCGCATGAGGCGGGCCGGATTAAACACAATCCCCCACATTTCTGCCTGTTCACCAAACCGCTCAAAGGGGTAAAAAACTGGGGTGAGGAAAAACCAGGCTAACAGACCTACTTCCAGAATCAATAAGGTGTCGCGGTAAAATGCTTGCAGTGTAGAAAAAATATAGGTTAATCCCAGCAGAAAAATAACTTGCGTAATTAATATGAGCGGTACCCACAGTGCATAAACAGTAAGCCCGATGTCAAAAGCATACAATAAGATTAAGAGAATGAGGGAAGCCAGCAAGAAATTGACAAAATTAGACAACAGTGCGGCTGTTGGCAGGAGAATGCGGGGAAAATACACTTTTTTTATGATGGCCGCGTTGTTGACGATAGATCCCGTGCTGTTCATCATGGTGCCGGTATGAAACTGCCAGGGGATTAGCGCCACCAAAATGAAGATGGGGTATTTTTCAATGTCGTCATTGGGGATGAGGATGGTAAACAAGACCGTGTAGACGGTCATCATAAGCAGGGGGTTGAGCAGGCTCCAAACAATGCCGAGGACAGAATTTTTGTAGCGTGCCTTTAAATCTCGGATAACCAGGTTCTTGAGCAGATTGCGGTAAGCGAAAATCTCACGAATTTTGTCCCGTTGGGAGTGGATTTCGTCTGAGTCGAAGCGGTCGGGAATGGAGCTAAGCGGCTGCGGTGGCTGAATTTTTGCTGACATAGCGGTTTATTTTAGCGAGTTGTGCTGCTTTTTCAATGGTGCTGTTTGTCGGGCGGCACCAGGTGATGGTAACGCTGCCACACCTGCACTGGCGCGGCGATTGGTTCCATGAGGGTACGCATTTCTTTGAGCGTACGTGTACGGGATTGCTGGATTATGCGTCTTTTTCGCCAGATGATGGGCAGTTTGGGGATAGCTTGCAAACGGCCGTGCAGGGGTGAAACGTCGCGCCTGTTCAGCAAAGCAATGGTTACCGAGCCAAGATCATACAGCAAGATGACGGGTAGATAGAGCAGGAGCAGGGGCCACGGGTAATTTTTCAGGATGGTCCAAACTTTGTTACGTCCCAACAGCTTGTTTTTAAAAGGCGACCCTTCGACAGCGGTGGCGGAGTGACGGTGAAGGATAACGGCCGTATCCACATACAAACAATCCCACCCAGCCAATCTGGCCCGCCAGGCCAAATCTACATCTTCCAGATAGGCAAAAAAATCTTCATCAAACAGACCAATTTGATCGAGCATCGTGCGCCGATAAAGCGCCGCTCCGCCGCTGGCTCCAAAAACAGGCGTTGGTAGCCCTGGGGTAGCGCTGTTACGCTGGCCGCCCAGCCTGTCCCACGCGATACCTGCCCGGTCCAGGCAAATGCCGGCCGAGTTGATGATATCGGGCCGGTCCCAGAACAGCAGCTTGGCGGCACACATGCCCACCTGGGGGTTGGCTTCGGCCGTTTCTACCAGCGCCGTTAGCCAGTTGGGGTCAACCTTTGTATCATTGTTGATGGTGGCGATGTAGTCTGCTGTGGAGGCACCAATGCCCACGTTATTGCCACGGGCAAAGCCCACATTTTCGCGCAGCGCAATCAGCCTTACATCGGGAAACTGTTCGCGCACCAACGCTTGTGACCCGTCGGTGGAACCATTGTCTACCAGGATGATTTCAAAGTTGGGGTAGGTTTGGGCAATTAGAGAGGAAAGGCACAACTGTAAATGGTGACGGCCGTTCCAGTTGACCACGATAATTGAGACAGAGGCAAACACGACCCAGATTGTGACATACAAGCAGTAAATCTACAAGAGTCCTTATGAAAAAAACAGCTCAATTTGACCCAGACGTGTATGCGCTTCGTCCCTGGTACCACAACTTCAACAAACTGGGCTTGCAGACCGATTTTGGTGATATGGCCATGAGCCGCACTGAGCAGCTGCGCCGTCTGTTACTCCTGTTGTCACCGATCAAACCAACTGGATTTGTGGAAAAAGGGGAGAAACTGTCGCTGAAAACGTTACTCAAAGCCCGTCCCAACTCGCACCAGATTAACCAGCGGCACAAAGAAGAATTCCTGGTGCCTTTCCTTCAACAGGCGCTAGCCGATTTGCCCGCCGCACCACACTGTTTGGACTTGTTCTGTGCCGATGGGTATTACAGCTGCTGGATTGGCCAAACGCGCCTGGAGGCGCGAATAACGGGCGTGGATTTGGATGCGCAGGAGATAGAGCGGGCACGCGTGGCGGCGGCGGTGCTGGGTATTGAAAATGCTGTTTTCAGGGTGCAGGATATTTGGCAGGCAGTGGCGTCAGCTGAAACGTATGATCTGGTGATGTGTGCTGGGGGGCTTTACCACCTCACCAGGCCACGAGATCTGCTGGCGGCGTTGCGTCCCATTACCAAAGGTTATCTGGTAATTCAAAGTGCCGTTACCTTAGAAACAGAAGCGGCCGATTACTTTGTATCACCCGCGCCAGGATGGAAACATGGCAGCCGCTTTACCCATGCGGCGCTGAGGCAGTGGCTGACGGAGCAGGGTTGGGAGATTGTGCAAGAGGGCCGGAATGAGTTGACGGGCAACCCGCGCTTGTGCGATCGGGGTTCGAGCTACTTTTTGTGCCGCTAACGGTTGCTATTTGTTAAGAACGGCCGTCATCCACCCCTCAAACTCTGCCAACAATTTGTCGGTGGCAAAGGCCGCAGCTCGCTCGGTTTGGCCCGCAATGATGCTTTCGCGCATGGCCCGGTCTGTAACCAGCATGTGGATGAGTTCCGCCAGGACCGGGTAATGTTTCTGCTGGATGAGGATGCCCGTGCCACCCAGGGTGTCAGGAACGGCCGTGCTGGCATAGGCTATGATGGGCAGCTCAAAGCGCATGCTCTCCACCAACGGCTGGCAAAATCCTTCGTGTTCACTGAGACAAATATAAACAGAGGCGGTGCGGTAGTAAGCGGCCAACTGGGCCAGCGAAACATGCCCACTGAACTGCACCTGCGCTTCTAACCCTACCTCTTGTGCAAATGTGCGGAGAAAACGGCCGTAACCACCCGCTCCATCCTCGGAACCTACCAGATGCAGCCGCGCCGTCGGATCGATTTGCCGGTAAAAATAGAGTGTCTTGAGCAAATCTTCCTGCCGCTTGTTGGGGGCAATGCGCCCGACGAACAGCAAATTGGTACGGCCGTCACTGAGCTGGTTAAGCAGCGCGCTGTCTGGCTGTATGTGGAATAATTCATCGGGCTGCACCAGGGGCAGAACCGCCGTTTGCGGAAAGCCAGCCGCCACCAGGTCTTGCTCGTTAAAGGAGGAATCTGCCAGGGCGAGCGCCGTGCGGTTGGCAAAAAGCGGTAAATCGTGCCGCCCTTTGGCGGCCCCGGTGAGCAGCCAGGGATTTGCCCCTACTAAAAAGTGTGGTGGCGTGACGTTGTGGTAGCGCAGCAGCAGCTTTTGCGGCAGCGCCAGCAGATAATCCGAGAGTGCAGAGCCCAGGCTGTAATGAAACAACAGCACATCTTCTGCCTGGGGATGGTACTGGCTGTAAAGAACCACGTCTTTTTGCAGGCCAGGATGAATGCGCTCGGCGAAGATGTCTGAGCGCAGGCCCCAACTGCGCAGCGCTTGCTGCATGATGAGCGCCTCGTTGTAAATGGCGTTGCCGGGCATTGCGCCAGTGACAAATTGGTGAATAGTGGCCATGTTAACTGGTTGTCGGGGGGTCTGGCCGGTCTATTTCGGCGATGAGTCGGCGAAGGATATGCCGCATCTGGTCGTTAATTTCATTTTGCTGCTCGCCTAATTTATTGACATAAAAAACCACAAGTTGGTGGAACGGCCGTTTCAACCAGTTCGAAAATTGTTGTGTGATTGTGTGGGCTGGGGGCAGCTGGGGGTCGAGCCAAAGCTGCCCCACCTGTTCGTTTAGCTGGGCCAATGTTTGCCGCAGTTCCGCAGAGAGCGTGTTGTTCGCCAGCCCATCGGCCTGTAACTGAAATGTGGGGAAGCTGGTGGGGTGGTTGAACTGGCGTTTTGCCAAATTTTGCTCAATTTGTTGTAGGACGGCCGTTTTATCAAGGCGTGTTTCGTCGAGCTGAATTAACGCATCCAGGTTCATTCTCTGTGCTCCTGCTGAAAACGGTTAATGGCCGCAAGACAGGCTTCCCGGTAAACGGCCGTGACTGTCTCCCAAGTATAGCGTGATTTCACCTTCTTTTGGCCCGCTGAACCCATTTCTGCCCGTAGAGCAGGATCTTGCAGCAAGCGCAGCAGCGCTTGACCCAAAGCCTCGGCATCGCCTACGGGGACCAGCAGACCGTCCTGACCCTCATCTACCAACGCGGCCACGCCACCCACGCGGCAGCTCACCACCGGCTTGCCGCAGGCCCATGCTTCCACCAGCACTATGCCAAACGATTCATGCCGCGATGGCAGTGCCAGCACGTCGCAGGCAGCCAGCAAGCCATTTTTCTCGGCATCTGTAAGGGAATCGAGCTGTAAAACCTGCTGCTGTTGGGCCGGAGGGAGTTTTGCCACCATCGTGCGGATGGTTGGGCTGTAGCCCGTCGGTTTACCCGCAATGACCACTCTCGCTGAAGGCAGCTGCTGCCAGACGCGGGGCATGGCTTCGATCAACGTATCTATCCCTTTGTGGGCAACCTGCTGGCCCACAAAAGCGATGAGCGGTTCGTCGGTTAGTTGATGGTTTTTGCGCCAGGAACGGCCGTCTGCGCCAGCCAATTCAGCCACATCTACCCCTGCCCCTAAAATGGTAATTTTGCCCGGATCAATGCCCTGTTTGGTTAAAAATGCCTTCTCAAAAGAGGTGGCTGCCAAAAAGCCATCCGCCTGGGCAATGGACTGGTAGATGAGTGCCCGCTCAAAGCCCCAGACATCCTCCGGGTGAAGAGCCCCAAAATAGAGCAGCGGTTTGCTGCTTTTTTGTGCGCCGCGTCGTGCGTTTTGCATGTGCAGCAGGGGGAAGGCGGCGGCGGTCACCACGTCGGCCTGGTGGCGGGCGATGGCCTGGGTGAGGCCCGGCACGATGGGGCCGTTGTACCAGGTGCGTGCCCAGTCGTGGCCAGGCAGCCGCAGTTTGTACAGAATGCGAGCCACGGTGAGCCGCGTGGTGCTAAACCGATTGAAAACGGGAAAGCGGCGCACGGTGACGCCGTTCATCTGCTCGGTGCCAGAAGGCAGGGTACGCGCATCTTCTTGCCAGAAGTGGTAGTTGCTGTAAGCGTTGGTGGTGAACACGGTCACCTCGTCACCGTAGGTTTGTTCCAAACGCTGTGAAAGCTCCTGAAAGAGGCGTTGAGTGCCACCCATGTTAGGCGGGTAGCCGTGGACCACATGCAGGAATTTCATTGGGCCATTACCGTTTTGTAAAGCGCCAGGGTGGTGTCGATAAAGTGCTGCTGACCAAAGTCGCGTACGCCCACTGCCTGGGCATTTTGCTGGTAGATGGTGTACTGGTTTTGCAGCTGATTGAGAGCGTGGTGGATGGCTGGGGGGGAAACGGCCGTTACCACCACACCACATTGATTTGCCGTGACGTATTCGGCCAGGGCCATGGTAGGGCTTACCAGCACTGGCTTGCCCGCCACCAGCGATTCTAGCAGCGAATGGGGAAACGCCTTTACCAGTGCCGGATCATCGGCCAGGAGGATGCTGGCGTGGACGCGGCGCAGGATGTCGTTGACGTCTACTCGTTCATTGAGCAGGATGACGCGTTGGCCCAGGTTGGCCTGGGCAATGCGCTGGCGCATTTCGTCGGCCAACAGGCCACGCCACAAAAATATTAAATGTAAATCCTGCCGTTCCTGAGCTACGGTCAGTAGGGCATCTACTCCTTTGCTGCGGAACTGGGCGCTGGTCCAGGGGGCCGAGGCCATCATGAGGGTAAACGGTGCCTCTGCTGGTGGTGGCTGGTAATGAAAGTGGCGCGTGTTGATGCCGGGGCGGATAACGGCCGTGTTGGTGATGCCCCACGCTTTTAGCTGTTGCTGGTCATTGAGGGTGGGCAGGATCAGGGTATGTACCTGGTGGGCCAGTTTTTGCACCACTGCCTGAGAGGTGTGGCCAAGACCGGTAACGGCCGTATACACCACCGGCTTCTTTAACCAGCGCAGCGCTGGGAAGGGGAACAGGTCAGGGTTAAAGATGTGATGCAGCTGCAGCTGTTTTTCGGTGCGGCGCAGACGGGGCAGCTGGGCTACACCCCACAGCTGGCGCGGCAGGCGGCTGCCGGGACGATTACCCGGATAAAAATGATTGATCTGGCTGCCGACAATCTGTTTTTGCAGGGTTTGGACATCTTGCATCACCGCTTCCAGAGCGGCCATCGGGCCATCAGGCATGGTGAGGTGAAAGAGCACGCTCACGGAAGTTGTCCTCGTGTAACCCGAGCATTTTGCCCTCCGAAACGGCCGTTCCAGCCATCCCAAACGGCCAATGCTGCGGCCCGCGCTCTGGGCCAGTTGCGCTGTATAACGGCTTCGAGCCAGATACGGCCCCCATTCAGGCTCCAGTAAACAAAAAGTTTCAGGCGCTGGGGGGTGTGGAACTTTTGCACGTACAAAAAGCGGTTGCGCAGCACGTAATAAATGTGCAGCTGGTGTCGTTGCCCGGCCGAGCGTTCTACGTGATGCTGGGCGCGGGTGCCGCCTAAAACGGCCGTCTGGTAGCCTGCTTGCTGGGCCCGAGCACACAGGTCAGCCACTTCGCCGCCGAAAAAGTACGCCTCATCCAGTACGCCAATTTGTTGTAAAACGGCCGTGCGAATCAAAATACAGGTGCCTGGCACATAAACCACCGGGCGGACCTCACTGGCAGCGAGCGGTTTTTGCAGGTGGGTGTTGAGTGCCAGCCCAATGTCGCCGCCACCAGCGGAGAGCAGCTGGCTGCCATCCCACAGTTCCGGGCCAACCATACCCAGGTGGGGATTGTGTTGCAGCAGGTTTAGGAGCTTGAAAACGGCCGTGCCCTCTACAATGGCATCATTGTTAAGCAGCAGAACTGCTTCATAGCCGCTCGTGAGTACCGCTTGTAGGCCCAAATTATTGCCCCCGGCAAAACCCAAATTGGTATCACTGAAGATGAAATTGACCTTGTCTGACAAGATTTGCTGCAACTTGGCGCGGTCTTCTGCTACGGAGTTATTATCTATGATCCAGATAGAATCTCCTGGAGGAAGCCACTTTTGTACAGAGTGAACGCAGTGAATGGTATCTTCTGCCCGATTCCAGTTGAGGATAAGAACGGCCAGGCTCATGAGGTTTTGGGCTGGCGTGGTTGAATCACTTGACATAAATCATCCGCATCCCCATAGGTGAGAGGATGCGGATGATTTTATAAGTAAAAAGAGCGAGGGGCAATCTATTTTGTGATCATCGGTAGGTAAAGGTCGGTGACATTGCCCACATACAGATAGACCGTAGCGCTTTGTGGACTGCCTTGAACCGGCACGCTGTTGTTGGTGCCGGTAACGGTGACGGTGCCCAGGGTATGCCATTGGTCTTGGGCAAAGCCGCTTGTATTGATTGTAAACGTGAGCGTGGTGCTGTTGTTGATTTTGCCCGAGGTACTGCTGGCAGATAGTGAGGCGATGCTTTCATTGAGGGTCCAATCAATTTCGCCACTGCCGGTGTTTTGTATGGTTGCTTGGAGAACGGCCGTATTCCCTGCGGCTTGCTGGTGAAAAAAACGCAGTTCATCGGTGAAGGCCAAAAATGGTGGTTCATAGATGCCGGTTCGCGCCATATTTTGTTGAAAGGTGGGCCACGGCAGACTGTTGTTGTCGGCGGCACCGGCTTCTTCAAAGATGTAAACGGCCGCTTGCCCATTATTTTCTGCACCAAAAACTGTCTCTAGCAAACCATCATTGTCTACATCGGCAATGAGCGGGGCGGCCAGGATGGTATTGCTGTTAGACAGCAAGGCCCGTGTCAGATCGCTGCTTTGGCTGCCGTTGTGCTGAATGACCCGCAGCGCGGTTGTATTGGCCATGACTTGAATGATTTCTGGCTGATCGTCATCGTCAATGTCGGCCACAATTGAGGAATAAGGCTGAGCGCTTTGCCCATTGACACCATTTTGGGGCTGTAGGGGGAACCCTGGCAAATTGCTGCCATCACCTTGCCAGGCGTAAAGATTTTTGCATGCCTGTTCAGATTCTGCACCACAACCAATGATAACATCCAAGATATTATCGCCGTTTAGATCGGCCAGGGCCGGTGGGGCGGGCATGTTGCCGCCCGTGGTTCGCGGCCATCCAGATACGGGTGTTCCGTTGTGATGCCAGGCATACACTTTGTAGCCGTTGGTACCGGCAATGCCCAGGCCCGTGCCCACCACAATTTCCAGGTCGCCATCCCCATCAATATCGCCAACGGCTGGGGAAGATTGTACCTGCTGTTGGGTTATCGTGGGCCAGCCGGGGACGAAGCTGCCGTCACCATTGACAGCCCATACGGTGGCTTTGGTGTAGTCAGGATTATTGTATTGGCTGGGGAAAGGGCCGCTGCCATCGTCACCGTTCCAGGGCGGGCTGTCGGTGCCGACAATAATTTCTGCCAGACCATCGTTGTCAATGTCTGCCAGGGCAGGGGAGGACCAACCGCCGCGCAGCAGGGGGGCGTTATCGCGGGAGAGCGGCCAGCCGGGAACGGCCGTACCGTCATGCTCTACCGCGTAAATCCGGCGGTCCAGGCCCAACGTGACAATTTCCAGATCGCCATCGCCGTTGAGGTCGCCCAGAGCGGGCGCGGCCCAAATGCCATCGCGAATACCATCGGGTATTGAACCACCAGCTCCCTGACCACCTGCATCAATAGTTAAATAGGGCCAACCGGACTTTAGAGTAAGCGATAGTCCGCTGCTGACTTCATAAACGATAATGCCGCCGTGTTTGTTATCTGCGGGATTTGCCGAGTTTGGGTACCCACCGGTAGTAACCACAATTTCCAAACTACCATCGTTGTCCACATCACCGATGGCTGGGGCCGATTCTATTCGTCCGGTTGCCTGGTGTTCGTTGGTTGGGAGTTTGGTGTTTAGGGCATTGGCTGTTTGCACAGAGTCAGCTGTAGTCCAACTGCTGCCATTGAAAGAAAGGAGGAGCAAACGGCCGTCGTAACTTCCCACCACAATCTCCAGATTCCCATCCCCGTTAAAGTCGGCGGCCGCCGGGGAAGCATGGCGAATGGGCGTGCCACCCAAAGAGATAACGGTTCGGGTTACCGCCAGAGCCTGCCTGTACGTGCTTGCACTCATTACCACCAAAATGGCTGGTAACATGAAAAGAAACAAAATGGATAGGAGCCGATGTTTATTTTTTCGTTGGATCATGATTTAACCTTACAATACTTCATTTTCAATACGAAACAGCCTGATGCCGAAGCAAGCTGTGGGTAGTTTACAATGGGGCGTTTGGACGAAAAATACCTGGGTTTAGCTGTTCCGCCTACGCCCATTGCTTCACAAATTCAGTTCAGTAGAACAGTAATTAAGGCAGGAATGAAGCCTGGATTCAATGGTTTTTTTGTCCTTTTAAGAAGGAATTCATCTTTTTTCCACCCATAATGGGCAATCGGGCAGCGGGTAAAAAGGCCAGCATGGGCGCTGGCTGACAGGTTGCTTTAGAGGCTTTGGAAAAACTGAAGATATTGTTGAGCAATGGTGTTTAGTTGGTGGTGCTGTTGAATGAAAGTACGGCCGTTTTCCGCAATGAGTTGGCGAAAAGAGATGTTTGTAGCGAGTTTGCCCAGCAGTTCCACAAGCATTGCCTCGGCATAATCATCGGGGGCAAGCTTGATACAGGTGCCTTGGGGTAATTCTTGCAGCGGCTCAATATCTGACGTGATGGTGGCAATGCCCAGTCCCATGAGCCGAATGGGTGTATAGGGTGTTCCCCCAATGTGGGGGTGGCGCAGGTGAATTCCTACATCCAGGGCAAACATCTGTTTGACAAAGGTAGCTGGGGGCTGCCAGCCAGTCATGTGAACCCGATTGCCTAAGCCCATTTGCTTGATTTCTGCCGCGAGATCATACCCTTCTGCTGCAAAACCTCCTAACAAGTAATGGGCATTGGGGACGTAGCGGGTGACTTCCTTAAATGCTGCCAGACAGGCTCGCAAATGTTTGTTGGGCACAAATATCCCAAAAGAACCGACTAAAAAGCTGTCTGTCGTAAATCCCAGGGTCGAGCGCTGCTGCGCTTTTAGAGCCACCGGATCTACATCGCCAATCGCTTTGGGCAGAAAATATGGGTAAGGGATTATTTTGGTACGGGCAGACGGCCGTAACGCCAAAACTTGTGACTGTGCAAACTGGTTTTGCACAATGATGCCCAGACTGCTGTCGATGATATGCTCTATAAGGGGGAAGCGCAGCAATACTTCGTTGCCTAATCCCGAGCTGATTTGCTGGGCAATGTGGGGGGCATCATCCTGATAGGCATAGATCAGTTCATTAATGTAGGCTTGAGGGTTATTTTGGCCTACCGTGGCGGCCAAAATGCAGCGGTGCAGCGTAGAGTCGTTGAGGATAATAATGCCCGGAAAGCGATGCACATAGTTGAGCATGTAGCCGTGGAAACGGCCGTTATCCCCCAAAGAGTACAACGTGACGTCATAATGTGGCTGTCGGTCGGGGTAGGCGGTATGGGTGAAAACAACAATACGGCCGTCAGTGAAGCTGGTTTCTGCGCTGTATTCTCCGCTGATGAAGATGTCCAGCGCCGTTACTTCTGGCAGCATAATAAGCGCTTCAATTAGCCCTTCGGCAAAATCGGCCAGAGCGGACTGTATGGGAGGCAGCGGAGTAAAAAAAGCGAGGCGCATGAAGCTTTTCAACGCTCCTTTGTTGTGGCTTGGTTTTGTTGCGTTTGTAACCTTGCAATTTCTTGGGCCACGGCGGAAACGGCTTGCAAGGTCGCTTGATTAAACTGGTTTTGCTGCCGCACAATGGGGTCAATATACCACTGCAAGGCGCGTCGGATTAATTTTTGTACCAATGCTTTTAGCTTTGCCGCAATGCCTGGCGGCCATGTAGGCCAGGCCAGGGGTTGATGACTGTTGATCCAAACGACTTGTTCCATATTTTGGATGGACGGCCGTTTGCCCGGATCATTGGCAAAAAGTTGTGCCTGTTGCTCCCAAACCTGCTGGCGCACTTGCTCAATCAGTTGGGCGGCTTGCTGAATATTTTGGGTTAAATTATCCATCATTCACCTGCGGTACCCTCTAGCCGAGTTAGCACAGCTCGTAAACGGGCTGCGGCCCGGGTTGTGTTAAAGTCTGCTGCTCTTTGCTGCTGCTTCTGAATCACTTGCTGCCGAATCACTGCATCACTGAGCAAAAGATGGGCCATTTCCGCCACCGCTTCATAACCCAATTCCTGAAACATTACCCCCGCCTCCCCCAAAGTTTCGGGGATTGCGCTGCTTTGGCGAGCCAAAATAGGGACGCCATGCACCATGCTTTCCAGCAGCGGCACACAAAACCCCTCATGGTGGCTGGTTGTCAGGTAAAGATCTGCCTGCCTGTAATAAGCTTCTAGCTGGGAATCTGGCACCAGTCCAACCAGGTGGGCTGAATTGACCAATGAAAGGTCGTTTATAAGCGATTTTAAGGCCTCCACATAGGTCGTGACGTTTAACGAGCCAACGATAAAAAGTTCGGCATGGGGGTTGATGTTGTGTTTATAGATGGCAAAAATGCGCAGCACATCTTCAATGGCTTTGCTGGGAGCCACGCGCCCTACGGTTAGCCAGGTGGCTTTTTCTTGGGGTAATGGCTTGGGCAAACGGCCGTTTTTTAATGCATCTGGCAAGGTGAGAAACAGGGGGAGGACGGCCGTTTTTGCCGGATCAAAGCCTGCTTCAATTAACTCCTGGCGATTAAAGTCAGAATCACCTACCGCCAGCTCACAGGTTGTCATCGTTTTTAAGGCCTGACGACCCATGTGGCACAGGGCTGCCTGATGATCGTCCCAGCCGGCAAAAAATTTGGCGGGGGTGATGTTGTGGTATATAAGCATTTTACGCCCACGAAACGCCTGAAACAGCCGAATATTGGGCGAATAAATGGAATAATGAAAAATGAGCAGGTCGTCCCGGCTGTCTAGAAAAGGGACAAACTGAACATCTGGTAAGGCGTGTGCTTTTAGTTCAGGGGCCACATGTTGCGCATACAGGGCGGTTGAAAACCCCCATGCCTGTAATTGCGCGTCAATAGCCAGCGTGCTGTTGCTGACGGCATCACCCGGTATCAGGCCAAAGCTTAGTTGATGAATCCGCATCGGTGACTTTATCTCTCCTGTAAACGCGCCTCAAGTTCGGCAATCCGTTGGGCGTCTAGCTCCTGGCGTTGGGCCAATTCATTCAGCACAAGCAGCATCTGTTGATTTATCTGGATTTGCTGCTGCATAATTGGCAGCACATACCATCGCGTCGAAATCCAGTTCCAGACTGTACGAATAGCCACAATTGCTGGACCCAGAACGGGGACAGTAGAGGTAAAAGGTTTCTCGTGTAAAGGTTCCTTTGCTAGCAAACCGATCATGAGGCGATTCAGATTTTCGGTAGAGGAGAAGGGAATATCTTGTCCTGTCTCCTGCAATTTTTGGGGGCCAATTTGAGAAACATTCTGGAGGTACTGGCGGGTTGCCAGCGCTCTGGCCAGCCGGGCATGGACTAGCGTGGTGTCCACGGCGGGATCGAGTATCTGAATGGTGGCAGCTTCCTCTTCAGGGGTTCGCATATTCCTTATCCTTGTGCGGCTAGCGTCTGTGCGTACACTGCTTCCAATCGGTCGGTCATTTGGTTGATGGTATAGCGTGCCAAAACCTTTTCCTGGCCGCGCCGCCCCATGTCCTGACGCAAAGCGGGGTTTTGCAATAACGTTTTGATGTGAGTCTGAACGGCCGTAGAACTCCCGGGTTCAGCCAGCAACCCATCAATGCCGTGGGCGACAACGTTGCGAACGGCCGTAATGTCAGCGCCAATGACCGGTTTACCCAACAGCCACGTTTCCAGGTAAACAATACCAAATGCTTCCCCAACAGACGGCAGCACGAGCAAGTCACACGCCTGCAACAGGTGGAGCTTTTCGGCATCTGTCACCTTGTCCAATACATAAAGATCTGGCACATTTGCTTGCTGCGACCATAACCGTCTGGAATCTTCTGTTTCGGGGCCAGCTGCCACCAAAAACAGATCAGGGAATTCTGTTTTTAACGCCTGGAACGCTTCAACAACCAGTTCCAACCCTTTATATTTTGACTTTCGTCCCAGAAAAAGCAACATGGTGCCTGTAGTGGGCAGGGCCAGCCGTTGGCGTGCTTCTGGCGTTGGCACGTGGGGATATTGATCAGGGTCCAGGCCAACCCCAATCGTGGTGATGCGCTCCGGTTTTAACCCCAGATCCATGTTTAGAAGAAAATCATGCTCTGCTTGAGTATCGGCCAGAATATGGTCGGCCCCTTGCAATACTTTCCGTTGATAGCCGATGTTGTAAGTAACTTCTTGCTCTGGGTGCAGATGAGGCGTTACGACAATCGGTACGCTGGCTTTTTTGGCCGCCCAATAGCCGTAGGCCACATGAGAATAAACCAGGCAGTTTAGATGGATGAGGTCGTAAGTACGGCCGTTGCGCAGCAGCTGCGTAAACAGGCGAGGTGCAATTGGGCCACCGCCTAAAAATATCAACGGTTCGTAAATAGCGGACCGGTTTTTCCAGTAGTGGCGCAGGCCAAAATGCAGCATCCGCCAAACGGAGCCTCGCCGATACATGCTCCAGAAGCGATGAACGTTTACACCCTTCACCCGTTCAAAAGGGGGCAGAACATTTTGCCAGGTATGAAAATCCACGGAGCGGGAGGTGTAAACATCCACCTCAAATCCCCGCGCTGCCAGCGTTTCAGACAAATCTGCGATGTATTTTTCTGAGCCGCCAACTGCGGGCGGATATTGGTGAGAGACGTGTAAATAGCGCATAGCTTTGGCCGATGTTATGAGGTAGTCCAACTCTGCAGGAATTTTTCCAGACGGCCGATAATTCGTGGCCAGGTATAGTTTTGGGCCGTGTAGGAACGGCCGTTTGCGCCCATTTTAGCGGCCGTTTCCGGTTCAGTTAACAGCTGCTTAATCGCTGCAGAAAATTCGTTAAACGTAGCAAAAGCCAGGCCACCCTGGCTGCGCGTTACATGCCCTGCGGTTACCGGGCATTGGCTATGTACCAACACCGGGCATTCGGCCAGCCAGGCTTCTAGCAAAACCAGCGAGAAGCTCTCGTTAAGGGAAGGGTGGATTAAGGCGGTGGCACCCGCCAAAAGAGCTTGCTTCTCGGCTTCAGCAACAAAACCGTGCAGCTGAAAGTGCGGCTGATGGGGTGGTTTGTAGGGGCCATCTCCGGCAAGCACCAGGGTCAGAGGCGAGCCTTCGTCGGCCAGTCGCTGGACGTAATCGTAAAGCAGGCCCAGATTTTTACCAGCTTCCAGGCGACCGATTGCCAGGAGGTAAGGCGGCCTGGTTGGGTTTCTTGGCACACGGGGTGCGGCAAAATCGGAAACGGCCGCTCCCAAAACGCCTTGCCGTTTTAACTTGATGTTTAATTGGCGATTGGCAAACAACTGCTCTTCAGGCGTTAAGAAGAGTGTCCCCCCAACCTGGGTTAGAAGCAGTCGGGACAGTGTTAAATAGGCATGGGGTTCGTTATGCAAACAGGGGATGAGGATGGTTTTTTCAGGAGCAACCCAGGCAGCTGCCTGGGCCAAAGTAGCCTGATACGGCAAAACCAGCAGCGCGTCATAATCGCTGGCTTCCTGGGCAAGCGCCTGGTAAAGCAGCTGGCTGTGTGCTCCGGCCATCAGCCACGCTTTTTGCTCGTCTTTGCCCAATGCCCAATGAGCGACCAATTTTTGCGACAGTTTGCTAAAGTGGGGCTGGTTGTAGCTGGTGATGGGGAAGCGACGAACGGTAACCTGGTTCAGGATGGTACTACCTTCTGGGTAGACGTTTTCCCAACTGTAATAATCTTGAGCGCAGCTGGTCCAGACGTGAACCTGATGGTGGTCGGCGACTAGCTTTTCGGCCAGGTGGCGGGCAAACGTTTCTGCGCCACCGAGAATCGCTTCCCCGAAGCGGGGGGTGATGATTGCTAGTTTCATTGGTTGTCTGGTTGATTCAGGGCGGTCAGCTGGGCCTGGAGCGCTTCAATGTTGCGCTGCTGCTGTTGAGTAACGGCCGTTAACCGGCCTATCGCTTCCCAAAGGTGCCAATTGACTGTTTGTTGGTGCTGCAACGTGCGGTTGGCATAAAAGAGGGCAATGCTGTGCAAGGCCCGTCGCCCTTTTTGCAGCAGGGGGCCGGCAATGGGAAGATGGCTCCATCGGCTCTCGCTTAGCAGCAGTTCGCGGTCAAAGGCAGGGATCGCCTGGGCTGCTTGTTGCATATGGGCATACAGTTCAATATCGTAGGGGATGTCGGCGGGTTTGCCGGGGAAGACCACAGGTGGAACGGCCGTATCCAATTGGTGATGGGCCAATGCTACATCAATTCGCTCTTGAATCTTTTGCCAAACCGGTTGGGTCTCATGCATTTTTTTCTCCTCCACGGCGCTGTATCACTCCCAAGTTTGCCTGGCTTGGGGCGTGTCTCTTACGCTGCTGAAATTGTAGGGGGGATGAGTGGCTTGGGCAACAACATTAAGGTTGGGCAATGCGATAGACGTCAAGCGAAACCTGAAAATGGTTTAGCTGCACCGGAATGTGGTCCTGAGGAGTTTCCATAAGCGGCCAATCAATTGCCTGAGTAAACGCCAGCTGGGCTTTGCCCTGTGTCCAGCCTGGTGGCGATGCCCCATTTACGGCCAGCCAGAATACGGAACGGCCGTTTGCCTGCCAGTTAGAAACGGCCGTTTGCAGCGCTGGATCTTCCCGCACCTCGGTGCGAATGGTGAAAACGGTCTGATCAAACAAAAACCAGAGCGGCAGATCCAATATTTGCGCCGGTGTTTGTGTTTCCAGAATCAGTACGGCCCTTTCGGGGAAGTTTTCGGCCAATGTCGAAAGCTGATCGGTGAGTCCATCATACTCGACCACCCCGGCGATTGCCCGCAGGTGTTGGCCAAAGCCAGCCAGCAGCAACAACAGCAGCCCCAGCGGCAAGATGCCCGCCAACCAGGGAAGGCGCCCACGTGGCCGCAAAAACCAGATAAGCCAGGCCATTCCCACAATGAACGCGGGAAAGGCCAGCGGCACAAAACGGCGCACCACCCAAAAATGATCCAGTGCCGTACCTGAGCCCAACAGGTAAAGCGGGATAACGTTGGCCAGGATGATAAACAGCGTGAGGCGAATGGACGTTGTCTCTGCCTGATAAATGAGCAGAAGTAAGCCAACCCCACCAGCAAGCAGCCCGGCGCGTGTGAGATAAAGTCGCGTAAGCTGAAAGGCTTGTTCCGAGACAAACGTTAAATCTGACCCACTGAATTGGCTGGTAACGGCCGTTCCCAAAACAAAAATGCCAAGGCCAACCGGCAGCCCAATTTGCCAGCGCCTGGGGTGCTGAAACAAGCGGGTCAACGCCCTCCCCAATTGATTCTTCCCATAGTGCAGCAAAATAATAGCAATAACAAGGCTGCCTGACCCCAGGAGGAACGCCAGCCAGTTGGCCGCCAATAGGCGGCCCACCCAGTCTGAGGGGTATGGGTGTTGGGTGGCCGCCGCCGCCAACGGCTCAGCCATAAACGCCGGAAGCAACGAGCGCACCAGGTGGTCTAAAAAATAGATGGTGGCAATGAAGCTGGCGTGCCAGATGGCTTGCAGATTGAGCAAAATATAGACGCCAATACCCCACCAGTAAGCTGGCCGAAACGGCTGCCGTAACCACAAATAGAGGAACGCGATGCCGAGCAAAACAGGTATGAGTACGGTGTCTAGCTTGGCCAATGAGAGCAAACCGAAACTGGTCCCAGCCAGAACGGCCGTGACTCGGTGCCCCGATTCCAGGAGTAAAAGCAGGGCAAACAAGCCACCCCAAAAGAAAAACTGAACCATGATTTCTGCCGTGGGGTAGCCTGTAAACCAGACTTGCGTCACGCTAAATGTGAGCAGGAGCAGTGTGAGCAAACCAACTGGCTCGCCCAGCAAGCGAGCGGTGGTCAGGTAGATGGCCAGGCTGCCCAGCACGGCCAGGACCAGTGTGGTGAGCAGAGCCAATGGCACACCGCCAGCGGCAAAAAAGACCGCAATGAGAGCTGGATAGAGGTGAAACGCGTGGGGCAGGTAAATGCCAGCGGCCGTATCGCGAATGGTCAAACCACTCAGCCGCTGTCCTTCACTCCAGGGACCCGGAAAACCAGCCTGGTAAGTCCGTGTTTCTGGCCAAACCAGCACCGGGCGCAGCGTTTCAGGAACGGCCGTAATATCTGAATCATAAACCAAAATTGCGCCTGTCTTGGCAATGTGAATCCCTGTGTTGACATAAACGCCGTGATCCCGCCCACCCACGATGTATTCAGACGGCCGTCCCGACAAGAAAATGGCAATAATTAGCAGCAACCCGGCAATTAAATCCGTCCAGCCCCACTTCAACTGCCGAAGCGGCTGCCAGCGGTGGCCCCTCTGCCAGCCAACTATTACCAGTAAAAGGGTTGTGCCTACTACGAATCCACCCAGCAAAGGCAGCGAAAAAAGCTCTACTTCTGCCAGGGTCAGAGCCAGCCAGCTAACCGTCGCCAGACCTGCTAGAAGCCATAGAAACAGGGCTTCTAACCCACGCAGCGGCACTTTCGGCCCACTGCCCAGCAGGTACCAGAATGCTGTACCCGGTAATAAAACCAGCATGAGCACCGCCATGCCGCCTAAAATTGTCATTGCTGCTGTTCCATGTGAGCTTCGAGCTGGTCAAGGCGCTGTTGCAGCTTAGCGATCACTGCCTCTAGTTCCTGCTGTTTTGGTTGTGCAGGCAGCGATGCGAGCAGCATGTCTATCTCCTGAGCCTGAATGGCTGCTTGATTATGGAGCGCTTCAACTTGTTGCAAAAGGTACAGATTTTGTTGGTGCTGCTGCTGAATTAGACTGCGCACCAACCATTTGGCCGCTACCCGGCTCCAGGCGTCACGTACGCGGGCTGCCAGTTTGTTAAACCAGGAACGATTGGCGGGAAACTCAAATTCTGTCAGAGCAGGGGGGGGCTGGAGGGCTTTGGCTTTGGCCAAAATGGCCGTGTGGCGCAGCTGGAGTAAGGCAGCCCGGATGGCCATTGTTTGTGCATCGGAAGTTTCGGGGGCAACGGGCGGGTAGGGTACGGCCGTTCTAAAATAGGCCAATTGCAGTGCATCCAACTCTGGCAAGACAGGCTGTTCAGACAAAAAGGTGGCCTCGGCTGGAACAAAATCCTGTAAAAACTGCTGAGGTGCGTAATGTTTAAGCACATAATACAGACGATTTCGGTGTAATGTTTGCAGCTTAAGCCCGCTGACATTTCTCATAGTAGCGGATTCATCATGGATGGCCACCGCCCAGGGTGTTACCACAACTCGAAAACCAGCGTTCCTGGCACGTGTGCAAAAATCAACTTCCTCATAATAAAAAGGATGAAATGCTTCATCAAGCAGTCCAATGGTGTCCAGAACTTCTCGCCGTACTGCCAATGAGGCACCCGTAACGTAAGGCACATCCTGCAAAACTTCCACTTGAGTAAGATCTGGTTCTTTGTAGTAAAAGTGGTGGCTGTGTGCCAGCGGGTAAGTCAATTCTGCGCCTAAATGTTGGATGGTGCCATCAGGGTAGAGCAATTTACAGCCAACGATGCCAATTTGGGGGTCCTGGTGAAACGGCCGAATCAATTCCATCAACCAGTTGGGCTGCACCCGCACATCGTTGTTCAGCAGCACCACCACATCGGCGCTGATCTGGCGTAATCCGGCGTTGGTGCCGCGGCTAAAACCCAGATTTGCCCCATTTTGAATCAGCTGCACCTGGGGAAACTGCTCGCGAACAAACGGTACCGAGTCGTCGGTAGAGCCATTGTCTACAACCACAACTTGGTAGTTGGTGTAAGTTTGCTCAACGAGTGGGGGAAGACAGGTTTGCAGCAAAAAACGGCCGTTCCAGTTCAAAATCATCACTGCAACAGACACATCGGTTGGCACACTGCTGGCTGGTTGTTGGCCCGTTTCCATTCTCGCTTCCCTCAAAAATTTAGGGAAGTTTACCATCAACCATTTCCCATTAACAATTTACCATCGGCTACGGATGCCAGGTGATAGTGGGCACTACGGCCGTTTCTGCATAAGGTCCTGCCGCCAGATCATCAAAGTAGCCGTTGGCTAGCAGGCCGCTGTAAGAAAAGAGGGCATGCCCCGCCGTGCCCGCGTCGCGGGCCATTTGGATGCGGGCCTCGATTTCAGCAAAGGAGCAGTAGCCTGTGCCAATGCCGGGAATGAGGTAACGGCCGTTCCCCGCCGCCTGAAAATCCTCTACCAACGTCTGCCAGCGGGAACGAATCCAATAATCGGTAGACGTAGGGGCGGGATCTTCCAGGTAGTTGCCACCGGCGTCACAGCCGTTGTAGGCGCTGCCAGGGTAAATCATCGGCGAAATGCTGTCGACGGTGCCGCTGGCCAGCCACGCCTTGGAATCCTGGTAGTAGGTGATGTTGCCCTGCTGCGGCGAGCCGGGAAAACCCCACGCCGGATCCAGCTCGTGAATCGGCCAGACCGCCGCCGAGAGCCACAAGCCAGGCTTCAGCGGCACCACCTCCTCATAAAAACGGCGCACCGTGCCGCTCACCTGGTCCCGCTGCCATTGCGCATACCCCGCGCTGAAGCAGCTCGCCCCAAATCGGGCCTCGCTCACCGGGTCGCAGGAGGTGTTGCTGCCGCCGTAGCGAATATGGTCCAGATGCAGCCCGTCAAGGTCGTAGCGGGTCACCAAATCTTGGCCCACGGCGATGAGATGGTCATCCAGAAAAACAGAGGCGGGCGTGCCGCGCATATACGCACCGCAGTCCACCTCAAGGATGTCACCGGTTTTAGTCCATTGCAGGCCGTTAGGCTTGCCGTTGGTGCTGCCGTGTTCGTTGAGCAGCAGGTGGTAGAGCGGCGTCGGCGTTATGCTGGCGCTGGGCGGATTGTTGCAGAAGCTGCCGCCGTTCCACACCGGGTAGACGTTTATGTAGGCGTGTACCTGGATGCCCGCCTCATGCGCCTTTTCGATCATGCGGGCCAGCGGGTCCCACAGCGGAGTGGGCGCCTGGCCGTAAACGCCGCTGACACGGTCCGACCACGGCTCCAGGCTGGATTGGTAGTAAGCATCGGCAATGCCGCGCACCTGGAAAAAGATGACGTTGAAGCCCGCGTCGGCCACGTTTTGCACAATTTCGTCAATTTTGGCGGGGTCGGCGGGCTGGCCAAAGGTGGTCCAGTCGAAGCGGGTCACCCAAATGCCGCGAAATTCGGTCATCGGTTCGGGATCGGGTGGGGTGCTGCTGGTGATGAAGGGGAGGTAAACGGCCGTATCCTCCCCCGCCGCCACGTTTTTCCCGGTTTGTAACCCTACTAGCAAAACAAAAAAGGCACTCAGTAAAATCGCTGCTCGTTTCATGGTTGGTTCCCTAAGTGCCAGTCACGGGGCGAGCCGTCCTGATAGTTGCGGATTGTTCCGCCTCGTGATTGGCACTTTTTGCTTACATTTACGCGAATTGTGGCACAGAAACGGCCGTTCCACCGCCAAAAACCCATAAATTCACACCCCTACAACATTTTTTAACGCAATCTGCACAGGTGGGGGTGGCAAGTGTGCAAGTTGCAGGTGGCAAGTTTCAGCTTGGACTGCTCCGTACTTGCAACCTGCCACCTGCAACTTCTCACCCAATTACCCAATTACCCAATTACCTACTAAAATTCCTCCCATGAAAGCACCACAAAAATTCACAACCAGCGCGGGGCGCATCATTTACGCCTTCCCCGTGCAGTCGTTCCCCAGTTTGGTGAACAATATCTATCTGATTAGCGACGGCGACTCGCTGATTTTGGTGGATTGCGGTTCCGGCTTTGCCGAGGCCAATGACCAGCTGCTGGCGGGGGTTACGGCCGTATCCGACCAGTTCAACGAAGCCCTCAGCCTGGAAGCCGTCACCCACATCTTTATCACCCACGGCCACATCGACCACTTTGGCGGCCTGCCCTTTGTTCGCCAGTTCACCAACGCCCCTGTCGGCGTGCACGTTTTAGACCGCCGCGTCCTCTCCAACTTCGAAGAACGGTCCATTTTTTCTTCCAGCCGGTTAGACACCTTTTTAGAAGGGGCCGGTATTTCTGAAGAGCGGCGGCAGCAGCTGATGCAGGTTTATTTGTTTGGCAAGCAGTATTACAAATCGACCCCCGTCCAGTTTTTGCTGGAAGAAGGCACGCCCACCGTCGGCGGCATTGAGGTGTTTCACGTGCCAGGGCACTGCCCCGGCCAGGTTTGCCTGCTGGTAGATGATGTGCTGCTCACCGCCGATCACGTCCTCAGCCGCATCACGCCGCACCAGGCACCCGAGAGCATTACCCACAACATGGGGCTGGGCCATTACCTGGACTCGCTGACCAAAATTAGCAAAGTGCCTCACGTGCGCCTGGCCCTGGGTGGGCATGAAGAGCCGATCGAGGATTTATACGGCCGTATCCAATCCATCAAAACCGCCCACGACGATCGCCTCAACAAAATCCTGGAAATCTGCCGCCAGCCCAAATCCCTGGCCGACATCAGCCGCGATCTCTTTGGCCGCGTCGAAAGCTACCACGTCCTGCTCGCCCTGGAAGAAACCGGTGCGCACGTGGAATACCTCTACCAGCGCGGCGAACTCAGCGCCGCCAACCTGGAAGAAATCCAAAAAACGCACCATCCCGTTGTGCAGTACCAAAAAGCGTAATCTTGCTGTGCTTAGACCTGTCATTTCCGCCCCGCGCCTTCGCGGGGCAGGCTGCGGGAATCCACTCTGGCAAACACCTGGATCCCCGCCTGCGCGGGCATGACAATCATCAACAATTCTTTTCAATCTGCGCAATCTTTGATTTTTAATCTGGCAAACTGATGGAAAACACCAAGCAAATTCAAGACGCCTTGCTCCGCTGGTGGGACGCCGACCACGCCGACCTGCCCTGGCGGCGCAGCCGGGACCCCTACGCCATTTGGGTGTCGGAAATCATGCTCCAGCAGACGCAAATCACCACCGTCATTCCCTACTTTGAACGATGGATGAGCCGCTTCCCCACCGTGCAGGCGCTGGCCGAAGTGCCGCTCGACGACGTGCTGAAGCTGTGGGAAGGCTTGGGCTACTACAGCCGCGCCCGTAATTTGCACGCGGCGGCGCAGGCGGTGGTGGCAGATTGGAACGGCCGTCTCCCTACAACCGCCGCCAACCTGATGAAACTTAAAGGCATCGGCCGCTACACCGCCGGAGCCATCGCCTCGATTGCCTTCAACGAGCCAGCCCCCGTGCTGGATGGCAACGTCATCCGCGTCCTCAGCCGCCTCACCGACCTGCCCGCTGACGTCACCCAAACCGCCACTAAAAACGCCCTCTGGCAGCTGGCCGAACAGCTCGTCCCTGCCAGGCGCCCCGGCGATTTCAACCAGGCGCTCATGGAGCTGGGGCAGCAAATCTGCCTGCCCGCCCGGCCGATGTGCCTGCTCTGCCCCGTCTCGGCCCACTGCCTGGCCCGGCAGCGCGGCACCCAGCTGGAACGCCCCGTGCGTCCGCCGCGCCAACGCACGCCGCACTACGACGTCGTCGCGGGCATCATCTGGCAAACCAGGGCAGAAGTCGGTAACCCAGACGGCAAATTTTTGATTGCACAACGGCCGTTTGACGGCCTGCTCGGTGGTTTGTGGGAGTTCCCCGGCGGCAAGCAGGAGCCCAACGAAACCCTGCCCCATGCCCTGGTGCGTGAAATCGAAGAGGAACTGGCCATGCAAATAGAGGTTGGCGACTTTGTTACCAAGATCAGCCATGCCTATACCCATTTCCGCATCACCCTGCACGCCTTTCACGCCTGGCACCTCACTGGTCAACCGCAGCACCTCGGCGTCGCCGACCACGCCTGGGTCACCCTCGCCGACCTGGACCGCTACGCCTTCGCCGTCACCGACCGAAAGATTATTGCCGCGCTTATTGACGAAATAGGACAGTGAAAAGTGATAAGTGAAAAGTGATAAGTGAGAGAGACAAAACTTTTCACTTGTTACTTTTTACTTATCGCTCCTTCTCATACGTTTCACGCCCCCTTCATTGTCAATTCACTACCCCGGTGTATCATATTGCCATGTCGGACACTATCTCTTCTGGTCAATTTAGTCTGGCAGGCGTGTCGGCCGCGGCCGTTACCGCCTTTCGTGAAGGTCGCCTCGCCTCCAGCGAGCAAGAATTCGAGAAAGCCATCCAATATTTTACGGAGGCCCTCGCATTTGACCGAATCCCTGCCCACTTCCGAGCCCGTGTATTTGAATATCGCGGGCTTTGTTTTTGGTTGCTGGGCGAATTCCGCGCAGCCGAAAAAGATTATCGCGAATCCCTCACCACCAGCAACAATATTGATCAGATGGCCCGAGCCCGTGTGCGCCTGGGTGAACTGGCCGACTTTCGCGGTGAATACGAAGCCGCCGCAGAGCTCTACCAGCAGGCTCTTCAGGAAGGCAATGCCACTGAAAACCTGCTGGTGATTGGCCGGGCCAGGCGCGGTCTGGGCATTCTGGACCGTCGCCAGGGCAACACCGAACGGGCTTTGAGCCAGCTGACGCAGGCATTGGCTATTTTCCGGCAGGGCGGGGAGACGCGGGAGCAGGGGCGGGTGCTCACCAGCCTGGGGCGCACCCGTCAGGCGCGTGGTGAATACCAGCAAGCCCTCCTGGCCCATCGCGAGGCGTACGTCATTTTGGAGTCGGTCAACGACCGGTGGCGCGTGGCCCAGGCCGTCAACGACATTGGCGAGTGCCATCAGGCGCTCTACGATGTAGAAAAAGCGTACGAGTACCATCAACGCGCCTTGCAGCTGGCCACCAACGCGGGTGCCCGGCTGCTCATCCCCGAAATCAAGCGCAATTTGGGGGTCGATCTGGTGGAATCTGGCCAATACGAGCAGGGCCTGGTTTACCTTCAGGCGGCGCTTAAAGGCACGCGCGAGCATGGCAACCGCGAGCATGAAGCGCTGACGCTGTACCATTTGGCCCGCGCCTACCTGCACCACGGCGCTGACAGTCTGGCGGTCCAGCTGGTGCTGGCGCTCACCCACGTCGCTGAGCTGCTCAACGCCGATCGTTACCGGGCCTTGGCCGCCTTTGTGCATGGCGAGCTGTTGTATCATCAGGGGCGCAAAGCGGATGCCCTGAACGAGTTGAACCTGGCGATGCTGGCGGCGCAAACGGCCGTCGACCGGGGCATCCTCTGGAAACTACACGCCGCCATGAGCCACGTCACCGACAACGAACAAATTGCCGCCGTCCACCTCAACATCGCCGCCGAATTTATCCGCCAGACGGCCGAACCTCTGCAAGATGAGCGCCTGCGCCAAACCTTCTTAAACGCCCCACCGGTTATGGCCGTGTTGCAGGCGGCCAACGTCAACCCCAGCTTCTTTTAGCCATCTGCCTATGTTTTTCTCCGTGTTGTACTGGCTTAAGGAACGGCTGCGCGACGCCTGGCTGTGGCCGCTGAACCTGGTGCGCGACTTTCCGGCAAGAAGCGGCCGTTTGGCACGCACCATTTTTGTCGGGGTCACCGCGCTAGGGCGGTTGCCTTTTTTTATGGGAAAGGCAGCGCGCGCTGGTACGCTCCGATGCCAGCTGCGCCATGCGGTCCGGCAAAGCGGCATCTGGCTGCATCTCTTCCTGGTGCAGCTGTTTGATCTGGTGGGTGGCCCAGAAATTTGCCAGTTTGTCATGCACCTGGGCTTGCATACCACCCCTCTGACGGCGGCGGAATTGACGGCCGTACAGCCCATCTTCGGCCCCCCCAACCTGCGCTATCAAGACGTCCGCATTGCCCAGGGCGGTATTTTGCACCTGATATTTCGCTACAACGGCGGGTTGGCGTTTGCTACCTGGTACACCATTCATTTGCCGGTAAAGCGGGAAGGGGGAAAGGGAACGGCCGTATCCAGCCGCCAAAACTTACCCCTGCTGGTCCACGAACTGACCCATGTCTTCCAATACCACCACGTCGGTTCCCGCTACCTGGGTGAAGCCATCTACTACCTGGTCACAACCAGCCGTAACTGCTACCAGTATGGTGGCCGCGCCAATTTACGCATTTACCACCAGCAGGGCCAGCGGTTGCGCCACTTTAATCGGGAGCAGCAAGCCCAAATTATTCAAGATTACTTCACCCAGCATCGCCAAAATCAAGACACTTCCGCTTACGAACCGTTTCTCGTTCAGCTTCGCCAGCGAGACCTGTAACGGCTCTGTTTCTACTTCGCTACTGATTCGCCCTTAAATGCCCCCTATTTGTCCCTTGTTTGACATCAACAAGTGAACGCCTTATAATAGCTTCCCATAGTACGTCGGTAAGTTGCAAATACTGCATATGCACTTGGTTGTATTTTTGTAATAAACCAGACCCTTGATGAGAAGAAGAGACTTTCTTGTTTATCAACAAAACGATCAAAATCCATTCTTGTTTAACCGAGCACAACTAACCTCTTATTTGGGTTTAGATGTGCTTTGTTTGTTTAAGTCAAAACATTGGAGCCATTTTCTGTTTTTCTGCTCAACCTGAAATGTGTGATCTTCTTTGTTTCAACAAACCAGACACATTTTGTAGAAAAACGGCCGATATTGAACTTTAAGGAGGTGGTGCGATTGCATTGATAGTAGCTACATTTACGAGCATCCATAATTCTATGTTCGTAAAACCTGACCAGCCATTTAACGAAAGCCTTACTGCAGCAGCCTGGTCAGAACTTTCTAAAAAAACCCCTTATTTCAAAAACATGAGAGGAGGAAGATTTTTCCATGTTTAATACAAAAAAATGGGCGCTTGTCGCTCTTCTCGTTGCTCTTGGTGCGGTTGTTTTGGCAGCCTGTACCCCCACCACCGAAACCGTCACGGTTGAGGTTACCCGCGTTGTTACCGAAACGGTTGTCGAAGAAGGCCAAACCGTCGAAGTAACCCGTGTTGTTACCGAAACTATCGTGGAAACGGTTGAGGTTGAACCCGAAGTTGTTGCTGGCCCCAAAGACCTGATCGTTTGTATGGCTCAGGAACCGGACACCATGTACCCCTACGGTGGTTCCATGCTGGCCGCTTCCGCTGTACAGCATGCCATTTACGAGAACAACTTCACCACCCTGTCCTATGGCTACCAGGCCCAGGGTTTGGAAAAAGTTCCTAGCTTGGCCGATGGCGATGCTGTAGTAGAAAGCATCGAAGTCAATGCGGGCGACGTCGCGGTGGATGCCGCTGGTAATGTTGGCCCCGTGGCCGAAGGCACCTCGCTGGTCAACAGCGCGGGCGAAACCGTTGTTTTCGACGGTACCCCCGTGATGATGGACCGTTTGGTTGTGGACTTCACGATGAAACCGCGCGTCTGGTCCGATGGCGAACCGGTGAAAGCGTCTGACTCCGTCTACAGCTTCAACGTGTTGGCCGATCCCGACACCCCGGCGAGCAAGTTCACGGTTGAGCGCA
>JADLAX010000047.1 GCA_020848035.1 Anaerolineae bacterium
AGGTGAACAGCTGCTACAATGCCCTGGATCGGCACGTGGGGAACGGCCGTTCCCCCCAACTCGCCCTCATCTACGACAGCCCCGTCACCAGCACCGTGCAAACCTTTACCTACGCTGAACTGCTGGACCAGGTGGCCCGTTTTGGCGGCGTCTTGCGGCAAAACGGCGTGGCAAAAGGCGACCGCGTCGTCATCTACATGCCGATGGTGCCCGAAGCGGTCATCGCCATGCTCGCCTGCGCCCGCATCGGCGCCATCCACTCCGTGGTCTTTGGCGGTTTTGCCGCCCGCGAACTGGCCACCCGCATCGACGACGCCAAACCCAAGCTCATCGTCTCCGCCTCCTGCGGCATTGAGGTGAACCGGGTCATTGCCTACAAGCCGCTGCTCGATGAAGCCATCGAGTTATCTACCCACAAACCCACCACCTGCCTCATTTTGCAACGGCCGCAGGCCCAGGCCAGCCTGGTTCAAGGCCGCGATGTCGATTGGCAGACAGCCATGCAGCAGGCTGAACCGGTAGACTGCGTGCCCGTCGCCGCCACCGATCCGCTGTATATTTTGTACACCTCCGGCACCACCGGCATGCCCAAAGGCGTGGTGCGCGACAACGGCGGCCATCTCGTCGCCCTCACCTGGAGCATGAAACATATCTACGGTGTCCAGCCCGGCGACGTCTTCTGGGCCGCTTCCGACGTGGGCTGGGTGGTGGGCCACTCGTACATCGTTTATGCGCCGCTGTTTTACGGCTGCACCACCGTTTTGTACGAAGGCAAACCCGTCGGCACGCCCGATCCGGGCGCTTTTTGGCGGGTGATTGACCAGCACAAGGTCAACGTGCTGTTTACCGCCCCGACCGCCTTCCGCGCCATCAAGCGGGATGATCCCAACGGAACCTACCTGCAAAAGTATGATTTGCGCCACTTCCGCAGCCTCTTCCTGGCAGGCGAGCGCTGCGATCCGGCCACGCTGCAATGGGCCGAAGAGCAGCTGGGCGTGCCGGTCATCGACCACTGGTGGCAGACGGAAACCGGCTGGCCCATCTGCGCCAACCTGATGGGGCTGGAGCCGCTGCCCATCAAGCCCGGCTCGGCCACCGTGCCCGTGCCCGGCTACGACGTGCGTATCCTGAACGTCTACGAGGAAGAGGCCGAACCCAATCAAATTGGCAGCATTGTCATCAAGCTGCCGCTGCCGCCAGGCTGTCTGCCCACCCTGTGGCACAACGACGCGGGCTTTAAGCAAACCTACCTGAGCAACTACCCTGGCTACTACAGCACGGCCGATGCCGGTTTTAAGGACGAGGACGGCTATTTGTGGATCATGAGCCGCACCGACGACATCATCAACGTGGCCGGGCACCGCCTGTCCACCGGGGGCATGGAGGAGGTGCTGGCCGCCCATCCCGATGTGGCCGAATGTGCCGTCATTGGCGTGGCGGATGAGCTGAAGGGGGAAATTCCGCTGGGGGCGATTGTGTTGAAGGCCGGGGTGACACGGCCACACGACGAAATCATTCGCGAGCTCATTCAGCTGGTACGGGAAAAGATTGGCCCGGTGGCTGCGTTTAAGACGGCCACCATCGTGGAGGCCCTGCCCAAGACCCGTTCCGGCAAAATTTTGCGCGGCACAATGAAGAAGATCGCTGACGGCGAAGCGTATCGCGTCCCGGCCACCATCGACAATCCGGCCATTTTGGAAGAGATTGCCCACGATCTGGCCGCGTTGGGTTATCCGCACAAATCTGTTTAGGCGGCTGGCGTTTTGTAAAGGGCAGACATCTATCTCTCAATGAATCGAGATTTTGTAGGGGCGGGACAGGCGGGAAACTCCCTGGCCCTTAACCAACGCCTCTTCTCCCGCCTGTCTCGCCCAGATTTTCGTCGTGTGGGGCGAGACGGCGCGGGGAGAGGCTGTATGTTGCGTTTAGGATTGCACCGCGCCGTCCCGCCCCTACGAAAATTGCTAAGCGATCCCCTCTTGACTTAGAGCGCACTCTAAGTTGTACAGTTGCTCCACTATCGCAGTAAAGGAGAAAACTGATGCAATTTAGAACCCTGAGAAACAGCAATTTACAGGTCAGCCCGCTGGGGCTGGGTGCGTGGGCGATGGGCGGCGAGTGGGTGTTCATCGACAACCAGGCTGGCTGGGGCAAGACCGACGACGCGGAATCCGTCCGGGCCATTCACGCGGCGCTGGATGCCGGGATGAACCTGATCGATACGGCCGCTAACTACGGCACCGGCCACAGCGAAGAAATTGTCGGCAAGGCAATCCGGGATCGGCGTGACCAGGTGATCATCGCTACCAAGTTTGGCTTTGACGTGGACGAAGCGGCCAAACGGGTGGCCTACCAATCGCCAGACGCCATCTTGCACAACCTGGCGTTTGAGTGCGAGCGCAGCCTGCGCCACCTGGGCGTGGCGACGATTGACATTTACCAGCTGCACATGTGGGAATTCCCGCCCGAACGTGTACCCGAGCTGTTGCATGGTCTGGAAAAGCTGGTGACCCAGGGCAAAATTCGCAGCTACGGCTGGAGCACGGACGATGTGGCGCTGGCCCGGCTGTTTGCCGCGGGCGAACACGGCACCGTCATTCAGCACGCGGCCAACGTGATGCAGCCCGCCGCTGAAATGTTTAACTTCACGGCCAGCAGCGGGTTAACGAGCCTGGTACGCAGCCCGCTGCTGATGGGCTTTCTCTCCGACAAATACGACAAAGATGCGCAATTTATGGCCACCGACGTGCGCCATCGTGAGTTTCCGGCCGAGCGCATCGCCAACATTGCGGCTAACCGTGCTAAAATTCGGGAGATTTTGACGAGCAACGGCCGTTCCGTCGTTCAAGGCGCGTTGGCCTGGTTGTGGGCTGTCGGGGAGCAGGTGGTGCCCATCCCGGGTATTCGCACCGTGGCCCAGGCCGTTGAAAATGCAGCGGCGATGGAATTTGGACCATTAACGCCCGGGCAAATGGCTGAAATCGAGCAGCTGCTGGGACGCGAGGAAGCAGTGGTGGCATGATCAACTTACAGGAAGAAACGTTCACCATCCAGGAAGTGGCCGAAATGACCGACCTGTCGGCCCATACCCTGCGTTATTACGAAAAGATTGGCCTGCTGGAGTCCGTCACCCGGCACGACAACGGGCATCGCCGCTATGCCGAAGCCGACCTGGGCTGGATTCACTTTCTCAAGCTGCTGCGGGCCACCGGAATGCCCATCCAGCAAATGCAGGTGTTCATGGAGTTTGCCCGCCAGGGCGACAGCACCATCGCCGACCGGGTGGAGGTGCTGACCGAGCACCGGCGTGAGCTGGCGGCGCACATTGTGGAACTGCAAGATCATCTGGCGCACCTGGATCACAAGATTGCCTATTACAACGGCCTCTTAACCAACCAGCCAGTGGAACCGTGTGAGTAAAATCATATTTTTTGTGGGCCTTTGGGATTTCGTGGGGATGGGCGTGAAGCGTGAAACGTGACCAGAGAAGTATCACGTTTCACGGCTTCGCACCCCCGGGTTCCTAAAGAGCCTTTTTTTTAATAGCGTGAGAGGAACGGCCGTTAGCCATTCCTTTCCATCCCGTTCAACAATGACAAATAAGGATAACGATGATGCAAAAATCTTCTAACAGCATGGGATGTCTGGGCAGTATGATTTTTCTCCTGGTTTTTGTCGGCGTGGGCATTGGGCTTTCGCTTTGGGGCTGGTCGGTACTGCAAAAGGCGCGTGTCAGCGAAAGCTGGCCCCAGGCTCAAGGGGAAATTGTTTCCTCTGAGGTACGCAGGAGTGACGATGAGAATGGGTCTTCCTACTCCGGTGATGTGACGTTTGAATACGTGGTGGCCGATTCGCGCTATTCCTCGGACAATGTAAGCTTTGGCCAATACAGTGGCAACCGCAGCCATGCCGAGGAAATAGTTGCGAAATACCCGGTGGGCAGTCGGGTGACCGTATATTACGATCCGGAAGATGTGGCAACGGCCGTTCTCGAACCCGGCGTCACCTGGAGCAGCTACTTACTTATTGGGATGGGCGTGCTCTTCACCTGTATTCCCATCATCATTATGCCGTTCACCCTGCTGCGCCGCCGATAATCATGAATCTCCTTCAAGGTACAATTTCAGAGCCACCGCGTGGTTGTGACGCTCATCTTTAGCGGCAAAAAGCAGCGTGATGGGCGAGGCGGTCGCTTTTTGGAACAGCTCGGTGACGGCCTGTGGGTTGTCATCTAGCTCGGCAAAGTAGAGGTCGAGGAATTCGTCCCAGCGGGTTGGCTCGTGGTCGAACCATTTGCGCAGGCGGGGCGAAGGGGCGACACCACCCAGCCAGAGATCGACGTGCGCCTCTTCCTTGCTGACCCCACTCGGCCAGAGGCGATCCACCAGCACGCGGAAGCCGTCGTTGGGGGCGGGTGCATCGTAAATGCGTTTAATTTGTAGCGTGATTTCGTCGTATTTCATGGGGTTCTCGGGCGAGCCAGGTGACAGTCACCTGGCGTCATTCGCTGTAAGCTTTAGGCGTTGTGAAGGTGACTGTCACCTTTAAGTAGTTGATCAAGATTTAGCTTCTGCATGGCGGAAACGGCCGTTTCCACCGCCCCTTCCGCACACAAACCATCCATACGCGCCTGTTCAAAACCGGCTTTGGCCGCCTGAATACAGGCCTGTCTTACTTTTTCGGCCAGATCTCGCTGCATCTGCTGCTTTTCCATAAGCCATACCTTTTGTTGCGCGCTAAGAAAGCGCGGCTACGGTGAGTTGCTCCGCGAGCGCTTCGGGCGAATTGACCGGCTGCTGGCAAACGAAGCGACGGCAGACATAGGCGGTGGCTTTGTCGTTCAGGCGCTTGCGATCGGCCAAAAGCGGTACGCGGCTGGTGCTGCCGCCAGCGGCCACCACCAGATTGGGCCGGAACGCAGCAAACGTGGTGTTGATCAGCGCTTTGGTGTCTGGCAAGCCAGGATCGCCAATGATGGCCACTTCCTGCGGCTGGCTGGTGATAAAAACGGCCGCTCCCAACCAGTGGGCAAACGCATTCGGATATTGCACCATCGCGCCGTAAAGGGCGGAGACGGCCGTTTCCGCCACATCCCAGTAACGCATCTCGCCCGTGTACAAACTCAGCCGGAGCAGCACGTGGGCGGCCATGGCGTTGGCGCTGGGCACGGCGTTGTCCTGCAAATCCTTGGGGCGATGGATGAGCGCTTCGTGGTCGTCGGATGTGTCGTAAAAGCCGCCGTTTTCGGCATCGTGGAAGTGGGTGAGCATTTGTTCGGCCAGCTCATGCGCCCAGGTGAACCACTGCTCGTCGAAGGTGGTTTGGTAGAGCGCCAGCAGGCCGTCGGCCAGGTAGGCGTAATCTTCGAGGTAGCCGTTGTACCGAGCGCTGTCCCCAGCGCCGCCCGCTTTCCAGGTGCGGAGCAGACGGCCGTTCGCCGTGCGCATCGTTTGGTAAAGGAAGTGGGCGTTGTGAACGGCCGTTGCCGTGTAATCGGGCCGCTCCAGCACCCGCCCCGCCTCGGCAAATGCCGCCAGCATCAGGCCGTTCCAGGCGGTCAGCACCTTGTCGTCCAGCCCCGGCCAGACGCGCTGCGAGCGAACATCGTACAGTTTTTGTCTGGCCACAGCCAACCGTTCAGCAACTTTTGCCTCGCTCATTTTGACGGCCCAGGCCACCTCATCCAGCTCCTTTTGGATGTTGAGAATGTTGCTTTCTTCCCAATTGCCCCGCTCGGTGACGCCGTAGCGCAGCTTAAACAGCGCGGCATCTTCGCCCAGGTGCTCATCAATTTCAGCGGCGGACCAGACGTAAAATTTGCCTTCTTCGCCTTCGCTGTCGGCATCGTAGCTGCTGTAGAAGCCGCCGTCCTCGTGGCGCAGCTCGCGCCCCACAAAATCCAGCGTTTCCTCGACGATGCGGCGGTAGAGCGGCTCCTGGGTTACCTGGTAAGCATGCAGGTAAGCGCGGGCCAGCAGGGCGTTGTCGTAGAGCATCTTCTCGAAGTGGGGCACCAGCCAGTTGACGTCGGTTGAGTAGCGGGCAAAACCGCCGCCGATCTGGTCATACATGCCGCCGTAGGCCATTTGTTTGAGGGTGGTTTCGGCCATGTGCAGGGCGCGGCTGTCTTTGTGCAGCACAAAACTTTGCAGTAAGTATTCCAGGGTCATCGACGGCGGGAATTTGGGCGCACCGCCAAAGCCGCCGCGCTCGTGGTCAAAGGTTTGGGCCAGGGCGGCCGTGGCTTTGCCAAACATGCCGGGGGTCAGCACGTCAGCCTGGCCGGTGAGGACGGCCGTTCGCTGCAAATGGTTGGTAATTTCCCCGGCGCTCTGCAAAATGTCGTCGCGTTTGGTTTCCCAGGCGGTGGCAATGCTCTGCATCAGCTGGATGAAGCTGGGCATGCCGTAGCGTGGCGCTGGGGGGAAGTAGGTGCCGCCGTAAAACGGCCGTCCTTCCGGCGTCAGAAAAACGGTCATGGGCCAGCCACCCTGCCCGGTGAGGGCCACCACGGCCTGCATGTAGATGGCGTCCAGGTCGGGCCGCTCTTCGCGGTCTACCTTGATGTTGACAAAGTGGCGGTTCATGAAAACGGCCGTTGCCGGGTCCTCAAACGATTCGTGGGCCATCACATGGCACCAGTGGCAGGCGGCATAGCCAATGCTCAGCAGGATTGGCTTGTTTTCGGCGCGCGCTTTTTGCAGCGCTTCTTCACCCCAGGGATACCAGTCAACCGGATTGTCGGCGTGCTG
The DNA here is from genome assembly GCA_020848035.1 of Anaerolineae bacterium. Classification (GTDB taxonomy): domain Bacteria; phylum Chloroflexota; class Anaerolineae; order Promineifilales; family Promineifilaceae; genus Leptofilum. Next base: position 6,753 of record JADLAX010000047.1, read on the forward strand.
CCGCAAATACGGGCTGGTTTCCTGAGCTAATTGATTCGGCATAAAAACTCCTTAAAGGAAGTGTCATACCCGCGAAGGCGGGTATCCATTTTGTGGACCGCAGTGGATTCCCGCAGCCTGCCCCCGCGAAGGCGTGGGGTGGGAATGACAATCAAGCGTGCGAAATTTTGACAATTAACCATTAACCATTAACAATTAACCATCTTTTTGATAATACATCAACATTCGATGACTCGAAACAAGCTGCTTACCCAACTGGCCCTTGCTGGCCTCCTTCTCATCACGCTCTCAATCTACTTTCCGCCCTTTGCCTGGGCCTTTGTGGGCGATGACTATGTGCAATTCGATTACATCAAGGAAGTGATTGCCCGGCCGTGGCTGAGCCTTTCGCTTTTTAATCCGTACACCCTGCCCTGGTATTACCGGCCGCTTCAGCTCATCTGGTTCTGGCTGCTGGAGGGAGTTTTTCATTTTACGCCCGACGGCTATTACTGGATCGAGCTGTTGTTTCATGCGCTGGCCGTGGCCCTGGTGTATCGCGTGGCGCGGCAGTTGAAGTTGGGGGTATTTACGGCCGTTCTCACCGCCACCCTCTTGGCCATTCACAGCCACTGGGTCGATGTGGTGAGCTGGCTCAGCAGCATTGCCATTGTGCTGGCGGCCGTTTTCTCATTGGCCACCATGAGTGCATGGTTGAGTTATTTGAAACGGCCGTCTACCCGCCAGCTCCTGCTCACCCTCCTCTTTTGCCTGCTCACCTTCCTCAGCCACGAGGAAAGTATACTGCTGCCGCCAATATTGCTGTTGATGCTGGTAACAAAGAGTTTGGAGATTGGAGATTGGAGATTGCGCCGCAGTCGTTCAATCTCCAATCCTTCGGCTGCGCTCAGGACAAGTCTCCAATCCCCAATCTCCCCCAAAGAGCTGCTGCTCTTTGCCGCGCTTGGCCTGATCACCGCCGCCTACCTCTACTTCCAATTCACCCGGCCCAACCTCACCATCGACCTCACCAGCCGGGGTACGGCCGAATGGCTCACCTTCCTCAGCTGGCCTGCTGTGGCCGAATTTATCATTGTCACCCTGTTTCGGTTCACCTTCGTGGGGAACCTGCTGGAACTGGGCGGAACGGCCGCTTCCCTTTTGGCTATGATAACGCTGCTGCTGCTGGGGCTGTGGTTCTGGTGGGGCAGTCGCACCGTGCGGCTGGGCCTGGTCTGGCTGGGGCTGCACCTGGTTTTTATCTACTGGGCGCTGTGGAGCCAGCTGCCGGAGCTGTACGCCGGGCGGCACATCTACCAGGCGATGATTGGGCTGGTTTTGGCCATTGGCGCTTCGTTGGAAGCGGTTTTGCCGGAGAATTTTTTAACGCAAAGGGCGCAAAGTGGGCCAAGAAAAAAAGAAAAAACTCGGCGCTCTCTGCGTTCTCCGCGGTTCAATCAGATTATCCTGCTGGTGATTGTTACGGCCGTTGCCCTCTACCACGTCACCCACACCCGGAAAATTCAGCAGGATTGGCTGAACAACGTCACCGAAGAGGCCGTGGCCCGGCAGCAGCTGAAAGCGCTGTTTCCCACCATCAGCCCAGAAAATCACTTCTTTGCGGTGCGCTTTCCCATTGCGCCGCAGTTCACCCGCAGCGTGGTGCAGCTCTGGTACGACACGCCGCTGGAGCGCCCCGGCGGCGGCCTGGACCACCTGCAGGCCGTGGATGAGGCCGACCGGTCTTTTGTGGTGCTGGATTATGCCGACGGGCAGGTGTACAACCTCATGCCGGAACTTCAGCAGCATGACCAGACCATTTTTTTGTGGGCCAAACCGTTTACCCAATTTTGGCTGGAGGCGGATGGGCAAGAAACGGCCGTTCCCCAGCCAGAAACCACCCTCCCCGTCGTTGAAGCGCCAAACGGCCGCCAGCTCGCCCTCAAAATGACGCCGGAAAACGGCCGTTGGCTCGTCTACAGTACCACGGTTGTCGTGCCGGAAAACAGCATGCTGCAAACGGCCGTTCTGCCCCAGCCCGGCCTGCGCTACCGCCTGCGGCTCATCCCCGTCAGCGGCGACGAGGTGACTTTATTCGATTCGGCCACTGGGGAATTGCAAAACTGGCAGCCGGTTGAAATTCCGCTGGATTCTTACGGAGAAACGCCGGTTACCCTGCGCTTTGAAGTTCAAGGGGATGGGCTGGCTGAAGAGATCAGCGGCTACTGGGCCAACCCTCGCCTGGCCGTGGCTGGAAGTAATTGAGCAAGTGGGTAATTCAGTCGAATCCCACCCACTTTTCACTTTTTACTTTTAACTTTTTACTTCTCACCCCCGCCGCATCCCCTCCCGCAATGCCTGCACAAACTGTACGGCCGTTGCCACCTTCTCCTCCGCCGCATTCACCGCATTGATCAGCGCACTGCCGACGATGACGCCGTCGGTCAGCTGGCCCACTGCGGCCGCCTGCTGCGGCGTGCTGATGCCAAACCCGACGGCGAGAGGAACGGCCGTCTTCGCCCGCACCCGGTTCACAAACCCCGCCAGATCGGCCTGCACCTGGCTCCGCGCCCCGGTGACGCCCGCCACGCTCACCAGGTAGATGAAGCCGCGCGCCTGTGCCGTCACCCGGTTGATGCGCGCCTCGTTGCTGGTGGGGGCCAGAAAGTGAACCAGCGCCAGACCCGCTTCAGCGGTCAGAGCCTCCAGCGCTTCCGCCTCTTCCGGCGGCAGGTCCGGCACGATGAAACCGTCGGCTCCCGCAGCGGCCGCGTCGCGCACGTAGCTGGCCTCGCCATAGGCCAGGATGGGATTGACGTAGCCCATCAGCAGGATGGGCGTCTGCACGCCGCGCTGGCGCAGCTCTCGCACCATCGCCAGGCAGCTGGCCGTGGTGGTGCCGTTTTCCAGCGACACCTGGGTGCTGTGCTGCACCGTCGGCCCATCCGCCAGCGGATCGCTGAACGGCACGCCCAGCTCCAGCAAATCGCTGTACGGTGCAATCACCTCGATGATGGCCAGCGACGTGTCGGCATCCGGGTAGCCGAGGGTAAAGTAGGGCATGAGAGCGGCCGTTTGCTGCTGCTGTGCCTGGGTGAAAGCGGCCGTTATACGTTCTGTACCAGTTTGGGTCATTGCTCTCTTCCTGTTGAGAATTTATTCCACCGATGAGTATAGTACGACGGTGGCGAGCAGGCGAATGTAAACTGTCATGCCCGCGTAGGCGGGCATCCACTGGTGCGCTGAAGTGGGTTCCCGCCTGCGCCGGAAGGGCAAATAACTTGGTTAAACGTTACTTTCCTCTCCTTTCCTGAAAAATCCCATTGACGCCGCAACCATTCGGAGTTACAAAAGAAAAAATGGAAAGCAAAATTCTGGTCGTGGAAGACGACAATACCTTGTTAGAGATGTTGGAGTACAACCTGGCCCGCCAGGGCTACCAGGTTGTCACGGCCAAAGACGGCCGTGCCGCCCTCACCTTTGCCCGCCAGGAAAAACCAGATTTGATTGTGCTGGACGTGATGCTGCCCGGCATTGATGGCTTTGAAGTGTGCCGCATCTTGCGCAAGGAGTTCAGCTTCCCCATCCTCATGCTCACCGCTCGCACCGAAGAAGTGGACAAAATTGTCGGCCTGGAAATGGGTGCCGACGACTACCTGACCAAACCATTCAGCATGCGCGAGCTGATGGCCCGCGTCAAGGCGCTGCTGCGCCGCGTCGACCTCATTCGCGAGGCGCTGCACAGCCAGGCCAACGGCGGCCCAGGCCAGGAGCTGGCCGAGTCCCTGCCCCTGCTCACCTTTGATAACCTGGAAATTGACCAAAACCGGCGTGAGGTACGGCTCAACGGCGAGCCGCTGCGCCTCAAGCCGAAGGAGTTTGACCTGATCCTGTTTTTGGCCCGCCACCAGGGCATCGCCCTCTCGCGCGATTTGATCCTGGAGCGCGTCTGGGGCTGGACCTACGACGGCAACAGCCGCACCGTGGATGTGCACGTGCGCTGGCTGCGCGAAAAAATCGAGGAAGATCCCGGCAATGCCAGCCGCATCCTCACCGTGCGCGGCATCGGCTACCGCTTCGACGGTTAACTACCCGTAAGCGGTGAACGGTAATCGGTAAACCGTTCACTGATTACCGACCACCGACCACCGCCATGTTCCCCCAAATCCGTTGGCGCATCGCCATGTCTTATTTCATTCTGGTCACCATCGTCATGATGGGGCTGGCGGCGTTTTTGTCGCGGCCGGGCTGTTTGGGCAACCCGGTGTGTGTGCGGCAGGCGGTTTCCACAGCGGCCGTTTTGCTCATCATTACCACGGCCGTTCTCGCCTTCCCCGTCGCGGCCCGCACCACCCGGCCCGTGCGCCAGCTCACCCAGGTGATCCAACGCATTGCTGCCGGGGAGTGGAACGCCCGGGTGCTGCCACAAACCCGCGACGAAATGGGCGCGCTCACCCTGGCCTTCAACGACATGATCGACCAGCTGCGGGCACAGCACACTACCCTGCTGGAAGAAAATGGTCAGTTCAGCACCATTCTCAACTACATGGCCGATGGCGTCATCATCACCGACCGGCAGGGCAACGTGCGGTTGGTTAACCCGGCCTCGGCCAAGCTGCTGAGCCTGACGGAAAAATCGGCGCTGGGGCGTTCCTTTGCCGAGGTGGTGCGCCACCACCAGCTGATTGATTTGTGGCAGCGCTGCCAGGACGAGCGGCGCGAAGTGACCGCTGCCGTGGAAATTGGCCGCGAGCTGTTTCTGCAGGCCATCGTCACCCCGTTCGACGAGCGTTCGGCGCAGGGTTACCTGGTCATCCTGCAAGATTTGACCACGGTGCGCCACCTGCAAACGGTGCGGCGCGACTTTGTCAGCAACGTATCGCACGAGCTGCGCACGCCGCTGGCCTCGCTGCGGGTCATCATCGAAACATTGCAAGACAGCGCCGCCGATGACCCGGAAACGGCCGTTCGCTTCCTCGATCGCGCCGCCACCGAGGTGGATGTGCTGACACAAATGGTGGAGGAGCTGCTGGAGCTGTCGCGCATTGAGTCGGGCCAGGTGCCGCTAAGGTTGCAAAATACGGCCGTGGCCGACCTGCTGCTGCAACCGCTGGACCGCCTCAAACCCCAGGCCGAACGAGCCAGCATTGAGCTTATCCTGGACCTGCCCGCCGCTTTGCCCAAAGTGCTGGCCGACCCCGACCGCGTGCACCAGATCGTGACCAACCTGCTGCACAACGCCATCAAGTTCACCCCCGAAGGCGGCAAAATCACCCTGCAAGCGTACAAAGACGGTGCCGACGACGCCGTGGTCATTGCCGTGCACGATACGGGCGTGGGCATCCCCAAAGAAGACGTGGGCCGAATTTTTGAGCGGTTTTACAAGTCGGATCGGGCGCGGACGCGCGGGTTGGGGGGAACCGGGTTGGGCCTGGCCATCTCTCGCCACATGGTGCAGCTGCACAACGGCCGTATCTGGGTCACCAGCCGCGAAAACAAAGGCAGCAGCTTCTTTTTTACCCTACCTACTACTACCCCTGACGGCCGGTGATGTACAGTTCGGTCAGCTCTTCGCGGGGATTGGTGAAGAGTTCGGCCGTTTCGCCAAATTCCACCAGCTTGCCCAGCCAGAAAAAGCCAGTCCAGTTCGAGGCGCGGGCCGCCTGCTGCATGTTGTGCGTCACAATGACGATGGTGTACTCGGCGGCCAGCTGGCGCATCAAATCTTCCACGTTGAGCGTGGCCACCGGGTCCAGCGCCGAGCACGGTTCGTCCATCAAGATCACTTCGGGGCGTACGGCGATGGTGCGGGCAATGCACAGCCGCTGCTGCTGCCCCGGGTTCAGGTTCTGCGCCGGGCCGTTCAGATTGTCCTTCACCTCGTCCCACAGCAGCACATCCCGCAAACTTTCCTCCACGATCTGATCCACGTTGTGATCGCGGGTCATGCCCAGCACACGCGGGCCAAAAGCCACGTTGTCGTAGATGCTTTGCGGGAAGGGATTCGGCCGTTGGAACACCATGCCCACCCGCTGGCGCAGCTCCACCACATCCACGTCGGGCGCATACACGTTTTTGCCGTCCAGCAAAATTTCGCCTTCCACCCGCGTGCCGCCGATGGTGTCATTCATCCGGTTGATCGAGCGCAAAAAGGTCGATTTACCGCAGCCCGACGGGCCAATGAGGGCGGTGATCTGGTGTTCTTTCACCGGCAGGTTAAGCGCTTTGAGCGCCTGGAAGCTGCCGTAGTAAAAGCTGAAGTTGTTGACTGTGAGTTTGTCTTTCATGAGTGTGTTGGGGGGAATACGGCCGTTACCCAAACCGGCCCGTCACGTAATCCTCCGTTCGTTTGTCGGTCGGATTCACAAAAATTTGCGAGTTGCCACCTACCTCGATCACCTGCCCGTCCAGCACAAAGGCAATCCGGTCGGCCACCCGTGCCGCCTGCTGCACGCTGTGCGGCACCATCACCACCGTGTACTGCTGCTTCAGCTCAAACAAAGACGCCTCCACCAGCGAAGTAGAAATGGGGTCCAGGCCCGAGGTGGGATTGTCCAGCAGGATCACTTCCGGCTCCAGCGCCAGGCTGCGCGCCAGGCACAGCCGCTGCTTTTGCCCGCCAGACAGGGCAAACGCCGAGTCACCCAGGCGATCCTTCACCTCGTCCCACAGCGCCGCCTGGTGCAGCGAGCGCTCAACCCGTTCGTCCAGCGTGGCCCGGTCGCGCAGCCCGGCCATCTTCAGGCCGTAGGTGAGATTGTCGTAAATGGTGCCAGGCAGCGGCGTGGGAATGGCAAACACCATGCTGATGCGCCGCCGCAGGGCAAACACGTCGGTTTCCGGCGTAAAAATGTCCTGGCCGTCCACCAAAATGGTGCCCTCGCGCTGGCCACCTTCAACCAGGTCCGACAGGCGGTTCATCAGGCGCAGCAGCGTACTTTTACCGCTGCGCGACGGCCCCATCAGCACAAACAGCTCACGCGGCTTGATGTCCAGGTTCACGCCGTTCAACGCCCGAATGCCGTCCGGGTAGGTAAACGAAAGGTTTTGGATAGAAAGTTTTGCTGTCATGATGGCCTTACCACTCCCTGCGCCGCCGCATGATGGTGCGGAACACCGTCGCCACCAGGGTGAGCGACAACACGATGAGCAGCAGCACCAGCGCTGTGCCGTACTGAATTTGCAGCGGCATGCCGGGCACCTGGGTCGAGATGACAAAGAGGTGATATGGCAGGGCCATCGCCTGGTCGAAGATGGAGTTGGGCAGCTCCGGCAGGTAGAAGGCGGCCACGGTAAACAAAATTGGGGCCGTTTCCCCGGCGGCACGGCTCAGCCCCAAAATGATGCCGGTGATGATGCCCGGCAGGGCATGCGGCAGCACCTGGTGGCGAATCGTTTGCCAGCGGGTGGCCCCCAAACTCAGGCTCACCGTGCGAAAGTCGGCGGGCACCGAGCGGATGGCTTCTTCGGCGGTGCTGATGAGCACGGGCAGGGTCATCAAGCCCAGGGTAAGCGACCCGGCCAGGATGGAGGTGCCAAAGTTGAGGAACAGCACAAACGCGCCCAGACCAAACAGACCGTAGACGATGGAGGGAATGCCCGCCAGGTTGACGATGGCCAGGCGGATGGTGCGCGTCAGGCGGTTATTCCCGGCGTATTCGGACAGGTAAATCGCCGCGCCAATGCCGAGGGGAATGGCGGCAACGGCCGTTCCCAGCGTCAAAAAAATCGTGCCCAAAATGGCGGGCAGCAGCCCTCCCTCGGTCATGCCGTTGCGCGGCGGCTGCGACAAAAATTCCCAGCTCAATGCGCCAATCCCGTTGTAAATCAGGAAACCAATGACAAAAATGATGGGCAGGATGACGAGGAAGGCAACGGCCGTAATCACCGTCATGGCAATCTTTTGCGTTTGTTGGCGGGGCATCAGCGCCTCCTCTCCCGGCCACCGCTGTTGCGGCCACCGCTGCTGCGGCCGCCGCTGCTGCTGCGGCCACTGCGGCCCACCAGCCAGGTCGCCAGCGAATTGATGGCAAAGGTGATGAGGAAGAGGATGATGCCCAGGCTAAACAGCACGTGGTAATGGACGCTGCCCTGGGCCACCTCCCCCATTTCGGCGGCAATGGTAGCCGTGAGGGTGCGCACCGGCTGGAAAAAGATGCCCGCGTTGAGGTCCGGCAGGTTGGCGGCATTACCCGTCACCAGCAGCACGGCCATCGTTTCACCAATGGCCCGGCCAATGCCCAGCATGATGGCAATCACAATGCCCGATCGAGCGGCGGGCAGCACGACGCGCCAGATGGTTTGCCACTTGGTCGCCCCCAGCGCCAGCGCGCCGTCGCGGTACTCCTTGGGCACCACGTACAGCGCATCCTCGGTGATGCTGATGATGGTGGGCAAGGACATGTAGGCCAGGATGAGTGAGCCAGAAAAGGCGGTCAGGCCAGTTGACGCCCCCATGTTTTGGATGAAAGGCGCCAAAGCCACCCAGCCCAGGAAACCGAGCACGATGGAGGGAATCCCGGCCAACACTTCGATGATCGGCTTGAGGATTTCGCGCAGCCAGGTGGGGGCAATTTCGCCGAGGTAAACGGCCGTTACCAACCCCAGCGGCACCGCAATCACCACCGCCCCCACGGTTACCAAAAAGGAGCCAGCCAGCAGCGGCAAGATGCCATACAGCTCTTCGATGGGGTACCAGCGGCGGTTGAGCAGCTGGCTCGGCGACACTTCACCCAGGGTGGGCAGCCCCTCGCGCAGCAAAAAGAAAAAAATGAGGGCCATGATTACCACGGCCGACAGACCAGAAATGCGGATGAGGCTCTCGATTACTTTTTCACGCCAGCCCGGCAGCTGCGCTTTGGGCGGCGCGGGTACATTTGTCGTCAAGTTACATCCTCCAATTCAAGACCTGACAGGTTTTTGAGGCGTATCTGCCAGGCAATTACTCTGGGAGAAACCTGTCAGGTCTAAACGGTTACTCTTCGGCGGTCAGGGGGACAAAACCCAGCTGGGCCACGATGGCCTGGCCCGTTGGCCCCAGAATCCAGTCCAGGTAGTCGGCGATGATGCCTTGCGGCTCGCCTGCGGTGTACATGAACAGGTTACGCGAGAGGGGGTAGTCGCCAGAAGCGGCCGTTTCCACCGTGGGCATCACAAATGGTTCATCAGCCGAACGGGCCACGGCAACAATCTTCTCGTGCGCGGGGTCAACATAGCCCAGCCCGTCATAGCCAATGGCATTGGGATTACGCCGCAGCTCGCTGGTAATGCCGACTGAAGAAGGCATCAGCAGGGTTTGCGGGGCAAAAATTTCCTCGCTCTCGTCGTCCCCCTGGCGCACGACTTCCTCCAGGAAATAAACGTGTGTGCCCGAATTGGTCTCGCGTGACAGCAGGACGATAGGCCGATCATCGCCGCCTACTGCCTGCCAATTGGTGATTTTGCCCGTGTAAATATCGGCCAACTGCTGGATGGTGAGCTCGCTCACGGGGTTATCGGGATGCACAATCACCGCCAGGGCATCAATGGCCACCACGTGCTCCACCGGGTCAAAGCCGTTGGCCTGTGCTTCGGCAATCTCTTCGTCTTTCATGGCGCGGGAGGCGTTGGCAATGTCCACCGTGCCGTTGATGAGCGCGGCAATGCCCGTGCCCGAGCCGCCGCCAGTCACGGCAATGGACAGTTCTGGGGCAACTTCACGGTACGCCTCGGCCCAGGCCAGGGCAATATTTACCAGGGTGTCGGACCCTTTGTTCTGGATGGAGTCGGTGGCAGCGAGCGTTTCGGCCGTAGCGGCTTCCGTCTGGCGGCAGCCAGACAGCAGAAGTGGCACCAAAATCAGCAAACTTGCAAGCAAAAGCAGGCAACGGCCGTTCTGTGGAACCACCGTCGGCAAAACAAAAAATCTCTTTTTCATAAGGTTGGGCGGAATTTTCCTCTATAGTCAGCCGCGATTGTACTTGCCGTAAAACACCCCAACAACCGAACTGTGTTAACAAATTGTTAACAACCCCTTTTTTGCGGCTTTTTATTAAACGGCCGTTTACAAAACCATAGCCTACCCTTAACCAAAATTGTCCTGATTGTTAATAAGCGCGGGCTAAACTCGACCAAAATCGATTAAAAACCGATACCTGAAGCGCGACCCCGACAGTTTGCGCTTCCTTTTTGCTAATTAAAACATTCGATAAGTAAGGATAGGAGAAGAAAATGCGTTTTAAACTTTTGGCCCTTTCGGCCCTCATCATTGCTTTGCTGGTTGCCTGTGGCGGCGCGGCCGACACCGAACCAGAAGTCATCACCGAAACTGTCCAGGTCGAAGTCACCCGCGTTGTAACTGAAACCCAGACCGAAACGGTTGTCGAAACCGTTACCGAAACCGAAACCGTGGTGGAAACGGTTGAAGTTTTGGCCCTGCCCGCCGTTGACCCGTTGGCCGTTGAAGGCGATGTGGTCTCTGCTGGCAGCTCCACCGTCTTCCCCCTGGCCGAAGCCGTGGCTGAGCTGTTCCGCAACGAAGGCTACGCGGGCAACATCACCATCGACTCCATCGGCTCTGGCGCTGGGCTGGAACGCTTCTGCGTCGCCGGCGAAACCGACGTGGCCAACGCCAGCCGTCCGATCAACGAGGAAGAAATCGCCTCTTGTGCGGGAATCGGCCGTACCCCCATCGAGTTCCGCGTCGGTACCGATGCCCTGGCCATCACCGTCAGCGCCGAAAATGACTTTGTCACCGACGTGACCCTCGCAGAAGTGG
>JADLAX010000048.1 GCA_020848035.1 Anaerolineae bacterium
AAAGAACTCGAAATAGGTTACTGGAGAGCCGGGTGACGCGAAAGTGTCATGCCCGGTTCGGAGGGGGGCTGACGGAAAAGGGTCGTTGTGACGATACCTCGCCGGCAGCCTACCCTACCGATTACCGTTTTGAGACGGTGTGGAATCGGCCGTTTAAAGCGTTAGCCGCGCTGGCCCCTTACCAGATGCTGCTAACGCCAGACTTTTCTCTCTACCGGGATTGGCCGCTGACGCTGCAAGTGTGGAACGTTTACCGCAACCGCTGGTGCGGCCGTTTCTGGCAAGAAGAAGGCTTTACCGTCATTCCTACGGTGAGCTGGAGTACGGCCGTTTCCTACGACTTCTGCTTTCTGGGGGTGCCCCGGCGCAGCGTGGTGGCCGTGTCGGCGGTGGGGGTTAATCTCGACAGCCCGCTTGATTACCGGCTGTTTGTGGACGGGTTTGCGGAAATGGTGCGGCGGTTGGAGCCAACGGTGGTATTGAGTTACGGCCGTTTGCCCGCTGCTTGTCACGAACTTGTAGAGATTGTGACCTATCCCACGCGCTGGACCAACATCCGGGCGGCGCGGCGGGATCGGCGTCGCGAAGGAGGTGGGTAGTGGGCGGACGCGGCGCAGCCAGCGGCGGCACGGCCGTTTTGCCAGCGTCAGTCCTGGCCGACCTGCCCTACAACGTCACCAGTTTTGACGACGATCGGGGCGGCGCGACGTTTCCCTTCCTGGAGCAGACGCAGCGTGCCTGGCGCATTCTCACCCGACCGGTGGACGAAACGGCCGAACCCCTTGCCGCGCATACATTCGCCAAGGCGGGTGAAACCCGCTCACCTACCCTGCGCTGGGTCAACGGCAGCCAGGTCAGCGACCTGTATGTAGACGGCCTGACAACAGAGCAGTTTCTGGAAGCCACCGGGCTGCAGTTGGATATGCACAAGGGCGGCTTTGTCTTGTCCAAGCGGCTCTCGCGCCTCATGCGGCCTCATTTTGTCAGCGGCTTCTTTGCCCCCGATGACGTGCGCGTTGCCTACATGACGCAATCTCCGGCGGAAGCCAAAGTCTGGGATGGCGCGGGCCTGATTTCCCGCCGCATGTTGAAAAAAATGATGCTGTCTCAGGAGTTATCACCAGCCAAGCGGGAGCGGTTGGAAACGGAGCTGCGCCATGCCCAGCGGGTGGAGTTCACCGTGATGACGCCCAAAGGACAGGACAAAGGCCATGCCATCGTGGCTGATGATTTGCGGGACGAGAACGGCCGTCCCGTAGACTTCCTTCTGCCACAGGACACCAAGAAAGAGGTGAGGCTGGATCCTTCGGCAGGCTCAGGACCCCGTACCTTTGTGGGGCTGAGCTTTGTCCATGGCCACAACGATATGCGCCTCGATATCCAGAGCTTGATTAACCTGCACCCTTTCTTTCAAGAAGAGCAACTCCTGGATTGGCTGAAAGACGAAGGGGAGCTGTTCACCCAGGCGGTGGAGACGGGCCAGGTGGCGGAAGCGATGGGCCGCATTGACCGCCACACCACCCTTGACGAGGTGCAGGCGTGGCCGCTGCGGGAATATTTTGCCAGCGGCGGCCACCCCATGTGGTTCCGCAGCCACGTCAAGAGCCTGATGAACCAGCACCTGAAGCGGCTGAACCATTCCACGCTGGCGAAAATGCGGCTGCCCATTCCCGGCGGCCGCCACTACGTCATGCCGGTGGCCGTGGGCAAGCGAGCGGGCATACAAGGGCTGGACGTGCCGCGGGGGCATATTCACGTTGACGACAAGCGCGGCACCGCCTGGGTCAATGACGACGACTGGTTGGCGCTGCCGGACTCACCGCAGGGCGAAGGCATTGCCGGGATTTTGGGCGGTGCCGACAATGATGACGCCCTCTGGCTGCACCCGTTTACTGACCATGATGGGGAGCGCAAGGTGCTGGCCTGGCGCAGCCCCAATCAGGTGGGTGAGTATGTGGTCTTGAAGCCGACAGAGACATCCCATCCCCTGCCCTGGACGGAAAGCGTGGACGATGAGGGGGATCGGGAAACGGCCGTTTATCCCCCTGCTGACAGCCGCAAGTTGCCGCCGCGCGTGGATTTTGTTAAGACAGCGTATCTGGGACTGGTAGACCCAGATTCTGCCGGGAATTTGGGTGCAGGCGAGGCTTACAGTGTAGACGTGATGGAAACGGCCGTTGCCCAGGCGATTGCCAATCAGGGTGCCCTGGGGATGTATTGCAATTCGCTGATGCTCAACAAGGCGCTGTACGGCCGTTTGCCGGCCAATCCCCCTGCCCCGTTGGAGGATATCATTGACAGCGCTGTGAAAACGGGCGCGGACCTGAGCCAGGTCGTGTCGTGGAACTATGCGAACTCGCGCGAGATTCTGGAAAGCAAAATTCCTATTCCGGCACTGCTGCATCAGCGGCTGAGCGTGGATTGGTCCGACAAGGAAAACCGCCTTCCCCCACCCCGTACAAGCAATCTGACTGAAGCTGAAATACATTGGCTGGATAGACTGGAAATCGGGGTGAAAGAGCACATCCAGGATATGCAAGGGAAACGAGATGAGCTCGTTAGCCAAGCGCGGCCGCCGCAGGCAGTACTGGATGCGGCGCTGGCCGATCCGGAGGCCGTGCAGCTGGGCGCGGGTTTGAATAAAGCGTACGCGGCGGCTTTACGAATGGGCAAGGGCCAATATGCCAGCGTGTTGGAGCGCGCCAGAGCATCTGCAGAAGATTATCTGGCTCACTTTCCTCCTGAGCGGTGCGGGGCGATTTTGTTGGGTGCGTTGGCCAGTGTGTATGGGAAGGAAGATGGTGGTGCGGATACGGCCGTGTGGCTGGCAGCAGGAAAGGGAGAGGCAGATCAGCCCCTGCGAGGCATTGGGCCATCTTCTATGGCTCATGAAACAGTTGAAGCGTTACGGGAAATAGGTCTGTTGGATGACATCACTGTGACGAAGGAAGGGCTGGTGGTCTATCCAAGTGACGGGACGGTGAGCTAGTGAGACCGAACTTGATGGTGCCTGCGAATATCTGCCCGGTTACGCTTCAAGCCATTCTCCTTGGGCAAGACAAGGTGCCTGGCCACATTGCACACACAAACTGTGAAAGGTTGTTGCAAGCGAACAATCTATAGATTGGTAGGTTGCAGTCTGTAACAATCAGTGGCGAAACATTCCATAGAGTTTGTGATCATGGTAATGATTCTGCTGCGGCATATACAGCTGCTTCGTCAATGGTGGCTGTGCCAGCCTCAACCGCATCTCCGCCGCTTGTTCTGCCTTCAGCGCCAATTGGACTGGGTAATAAGGACCTACCGCTCGGCTTCAGCCTCACGCGGGGCGTCTAGGTTGGCCTTGAATATGGCAGTCACCTGGACATCAAGCGCTTCCACCTCTCCGCTGCAATATTAGTGCGTTTTCCTTCCCCTCTTCCCGAATATAGTCGCCAGCGTCCGGGGATTTAGCCATCCACTCTACCGTCCGCGCCAGTTCCTCCAGGGGATCGCCCTCGGGATCCATCGTCTCCACTAGCCAGGTGTCACTGAGTTTCACCCGGTCGGTCGCAGGGCATGAAACAGCTGGCCTAGGCGATCGACGGTTTGCCGCTGCCGGACGGCCCGAAAATGACGATGAATTTGACCCGCTACACATGCTCTAATAGGTCATCGATCAGGCTTTCGTGGCCAAATAGGGGATACTGCCAGGCCTAGACCGTCGGCTGGTCTTCCCGCTGCACATCCGCGATCAACAGCGATACCTGTTCGGCCGCCCAGCCCTGGTAGACGATGGTTTGCGCGCCGGGAGCGACGGCTACAGCCTCGCAGCGAAGGAAGTCAATGCGATATTGGTCGTTGCCGATCGTGTGGATATTGTTATCTGTCTGCACTACTTCGTCAATACTTGCTTGATGCCGTTCTGTTTTGTGCGCACGAAGATCTTGTGTAACGTCCCACTGGCCTACTCACGCAAAGTAGCTAGGTTCCTTGTGTAGTAGTCTTAGGCCGCCTCTCTTCCGGCACAGTCGGATGTATGGGCCATTGGGGACAAATCTGACGGTACTCCGTGTCTGGGAATAAGCGCTGCCACTCTTCCCAGGTGAAGTTGCGGTAGGCCATCCGGCAATTTTGCTCGTCTACCTCTCCCGGCTGGGTGACGAACACGGTACCGCCTGAGGAGGAAGCCAACCGGCTGCCGTCCCTGTTCCATGCCACACTCCAGACCCAGGATGTGTGCAGATAGATGGGGATCAGGGGCTGGGAGCTGGTAACGTCCCAGATAATGACGCTGTTGTCAAAGGAGGCCGAGGCCAGAAGCGAGCCGTCCGGATGCCAGGCGATCTCTCGTACTGCAGCCGAGTGATCAGAAAGCGTAAACAATGGCTGCCAGCCATCTGGGTCCCAAATGATAATGTTGCCGTCATCGCCAGCCGAGGCAAAGCGGGTGCCATCGGCGTTCCAGCCAACGCTGTAGACCAGGAGCCGGTGGTCTGTGAGGGTGACGGCGGGCTGCCAGCTAGCGGTGTCCCAGATGATGATATCGGCCCGTGAGCAAAAAAAACCTCGCTGGTCGCCGCAGGCGGTAGAAGCGAGGCGGCTGGCGTTTGGATGCCAGGCGACGCTCCAAACCTTAGCACTGTGTTCGGTTAGTGTTTCCAGGACCTGCCATTGGGAAGTATCCCAGATAAGGATTTCTCCTTGGCTGCAATCAAAATCTCCTCCCTGACCACAACCGGCCGAGGCCAAGCGGCTGTCGTCACTATTCCAAGCCAAGGTCGAAACGCTGTTGGCGTGTTCGGCTAGCCACTTCAGCGGCTGCCAAGTTGCAGTGTCCCAGATGATGATGTTGCCTACATCATCGCCGGAAGCAAGACGGCCATCTGCGCTCCAGGCCAGGCTATACACAGAACTGGGGTGCTCAGTGAGGGTGTGCAGCGGTTGCCAGTCGGCAGTGTCCCAGATGGTGATTGTGCCGTCGGTATTACCATAGGCCAACTGAGTGCCTTCCTCATTCCAGGCTACACTATAGCCCGGGCTGGAGGTTGTAAGGGTGGGCGGCTGCCATTCTGCCGTGTCCCAGATAATGATGATGCCATCCCAACCGGCCGAGACTAGGCGGCTGCTGTCATCGTTCCAAGCCAAACTGCGAATGTCACTCTCGTGCTCACCGAGCACCGTCAGCGGCTGCCAACTCGTCGTATCCCAGACGACGAGTATGCTCTTGCTGCAAAACAGGTGGTTACCTTCAACACAGGTGGTGGAAACCAGTCGTTGGCCATACTGGTCCCAATTCAGGTTAGCCGCGTACCGGGTGTGCTCCGAGAGCGTGCTCACGGTTTGCCAGCCGGTGGTTTCTAGAATTTTAATATGATCTCTCTGATTAAAGTCGGTGACATAAGCGACGGCTAGGCGGCTGTTATCCATGCTCCACGCTACATCCTGGATGGAGTCCCATGTATCTAGAACTTCCAGAGCCTGCCAGGTGGTGGTATCCCAGATGACGATAGTACCATCCACGTCAGCCGACACAAGCCGACCATCTGTACTCCAAGCCAGGGCATTGATCCAAGTGGTATGTTCGACTAGGGTTTGCAGAGGCTGACCTGCTTCCGGGTCCCAAATAGTGAGGGCACCGTCGCTATCGACGGAAGCAAGCCAGTGGTCCTCACTCCAGGCCATTTGGGTAACCTGGCTGGGAAGCTCGGACAGGATGTGCAGGGGCTGCCAGTTGTCCGTGTCCCAGATGATAATCTCGCCTCCCGCGCACAGACCATACTCATCTTCCAGTCCGCAGGCAGCCGATGCCAGGTAACGGCCATCTGCGCTCCAGGCCAGGCTTTCTATGATGTCGCCGTGGGCAGCAAAGGAGTGCACAAGCTGCCGGCTGTTCGTATCCCAGACCAGGATCTCACCCTCCACACAGCTGCCACCGCTGTCTTCTTGCAGGCAATCGGTCCAGACTAGACGGTTGTGGGCACTATCCCATGCCACGACAGAGGCTTTGCTGGGCGAGGAGTCAAGCCGGTCCAGTAGTTGGTAGGGTGCCGCCAGCACGCGGACCAAATGATAATTCCAGGAGATGGTGCTGTTCCTGTTCTGACCGGCCAGTGCTTCCTCGTCAATCTGCACCGCTGCAGCAGCCATCAGCCGCGCCTGGGCTACCGACTGGTTATCAGGCGCAGTGACGTTCATCAGGGACTGCGAACCGGCAATCAGTGACATCACCTTTCTCTGCTGCTCTGTCTCGGCCCGAGCCGCCTCGGCGATCATTTGATTTTCGAACGCACGGGTAGACTCTGCATTTGCTTGAACTGACTGCTGAAGGGCAACATTCAAGAACAAAAGGGCGACAATGGTAGCCACCACAGCCACACCCGCAGCAACACTCAGCCAGCGCGTTAAGCGGCGGAAACGGCTGGCGTTCGCGCGTTCTTGACTTAGCGTCTCCTCTTTCTGTATGCGCTCTACTTCTGCCTGCTGTTCTGCGGCTTTCGCTTCAAGACTAGCTTGAATAAAGCGTTGGGACAAATCATCCAAGTTTGGCTGTAATTGGTCTAACTTTTCTTCCACCTGCAGTAGACGCCCGCCCCGGTAGAGGAAACCAGGATCCTCCTCTTTATCCCAGGCTCGGGCATCGTTGTTAATCTGGTTTTGCAGGACGATCATCTCTCGATTCTCATCCACCAACTGACGCAGCCAAGGCCAAGCATCAATTAGTTTCTCATGAGCGATAGTCACCATTGCCTGAGTAGTAAGGTCATCTACCCTCTCTTCATGACTATCCCCACCGCTGGTCGTGATTAGGCGAATATCTTCCTGAGCCAGCTTACCGACAACATCAGCAACGCTATCGATGCTAACTCCAGCCGGCACCAATTCGGAAAAGGTAGCAGTACGGCGTGTGTCAACGCGTCCCTGCCCCACTTCTATTAATTTGGAGAAAATAGTTTGGGCTATTACTTTTTGCTCATCTGAAAAATCGTGAAACACTTTGTTAGCATGGCGTTCCAGAGCACTATCCAGACCACCATGGTGCAAATATTCGGGCAAGGTGAGATCCAACGGCTCGCCCGGCTGTGTCTTCTCTGCCTCGAAGAGGTCGCGCAGGGCAAAGCTCATCAGCGGCAGCGCCCCCGGCTCCCCCTTCATGTCGGCCATGATGCGCGAGACGAGGGCAGAATCAATCTCGGCACCTACTTCCAACGCTGGCAGCGTAATCGCCTTCGCTAGGTCTTTCCCCGCCATCGCCCCCACCAGTTGGAACTGCTGGCTCATCAGCGCCCGCAGGTCGGGATAGCGGGCGCAGTGGGAGATGAAATCAGAGCGGAGGGCCACGAGGATGGTGGCGCGGCTATCTTCTGCCTGCGCCGCTACCGTCAGCAACTGGATGAAGGCCTCCCGCACTGCCTCATCCTTGGTCTGGGTGAATATCTCCTCAAACTGGTCCACCAGCAGCACAAAACGCTCACCGGGGTCGTCGCTGAGCAGGGTCTGGATCTGCTCGTGCAGGGCCAGCGGATTGGTCAAGCCATTGTGGCGGATGTGGTCGCCGCTGCCGGGGGTATGGGTGAGTCGCTCGATGGACGCCGCCGTCTGCCCCAGTGGCTCTCCACGCGGCTGCATAGTGGCCAGGCGCCACCTGTCGCTTTTGGGCAGGCGTCCCCTGCGCAGGGCATAAAATAGCCCCGCCCGCGCCACCGACGACTTGCCGCTGCCAGATGGCCCGGCAATGGTGATGAAGTTGGACTGCTGCAACCGCTCTAGTAAATCATCCACCAGGCTTTCCCGGCCGAAGAAGAACTGTGCGTCATTCTCGCGGAAGGCGGTAAGGCCCAGGTAAGGGATACGGCCGTCCCATACTTTCGGCTGGTCAACTCGCTTCAGTTCGGCTACGAGAATGGCCACTTCTTCGACGGTGAGGCCCTGGTAAACGGCCGTGGCGCCAGCACCAATAGCGACAGCCTGGGCGTGTTGTATATTCCCAACCTGGATATGATCACCTTCGTTTGTTGGTTGTGATGCTGTCTCTTTGTCTGGCGTGAACCCGTCCATCCTATACCCTCAATAATCTATGAATCCTGTTGTTGTTCACGAGCTTTAGCAGCGATTTTGCGAAAAACGGTGCTTAACCCTTTGATCGGATTGAGAAACGTATCGATAGCCACTTCTCCGATATCCGGCAACATCGTCACCAGCACCTGGAACCACTGCTGGATATCAGCTTCGTCGGCCGATTCTCCCTTTTTTGCCTCATGGTCTAGCTTCTCCAGCGCCTGTTGCGCCACTGCTTTTTGCGCGGCCGATGCTTGGGATTCCGAGACCGCCTGGTACAATTTGGCAAAAACCGCAGCAATCGCTTCCGCATCTGTACCACTTTGGTAGTTCGTTACCGTTGCCCGGGCACCATGGCCGATGGCGATACCCCGACTGCCGCTGATGTCACCCACAGAAATCTTGTCCCCGCCGACTTTATCGCCCTGCACCATGTCACCATAATAGTTGTAGGCTACCCTTGGACTGGTTGGATTATCGGCCGCGAGAGACGCCGGTAGTTGGAAATCCTGCGACACGTACGGCCAGGCCACGTTTGGACGTTCTTGCTGGACTTTGGTGATGAGTTCAGGCAAACGGTCGTTTCTGGCCAGTCCCAACAACAACTCCCGAATCTGCGAGGGTTTTTCTTCACCGGCCAAACTTTCGTAATCCACATTCAACTGGAAACAGAGCGTTCGTATCTCTGCCAAATCGAAATGTTGGTTGAGAAGTTTGTGCAACTCGGTCAGGTAATTGGCGTTTTCAGCAGGCACAATAATTCCTTTATTCGATTTTGGTTGTCATTTGAGCAAAAATGCTGGCTTAGCATGTAAAGATTATCATAGAATGTCAAGCACTAGGACTCTCCTATTTATGATTTGGATTAGTCGAGGATTATCTGGCGTAATTCCCTTCGCAACGAAGCGGGGCGATTCTGTTGGAGGTTTTGGTAAGTGTATATGGAAGAGAGGATGGTGGAGCGGATACGGCCGTGTGGTTGGCCGGTGGGCAGTAAAAAGAAAACAGGCCAATCTTTGCCAGGTATGGACAATCCTCAATAGCCCACAAAATGATTGACGCGTTAAGGGGGTTTGGTTTGCTTGACGATATCGTTGCAACTGAAGAACGATAACACCATTTTGTGGTGTGCAGTAGACAGAGCCTTAGGTTGTTCTAGTTTTGACCTGGCGACTTTTACGGAAAGATGCCCAGCACAATCCATTGGGCACGGGCCACGAGCTGTAAAGGGGCATTGAGCCTTAACTGTTTAATGGTTGCCTGACCAACGGCCGTTTTTCCCACCAGCGTGAAAGAACTTTCTGTATTTAACTCAAAATGATCATGCCAGTTATGTTGGCGCGGATTAAAAAGGGGCACATTGTCTGCTGCTACTGCATCTGACTTCCACAAATTGCAGGCGCGGCAGGCAAGTGCTAAATTGTCTGGTTCGTTCGTACCACCTTTGCTGATTGGCAGAATATGCTCAACTTCAAACCTGACATTAAAGATAGCTTCCGGTGCGTGACAATATTCACAGCGGTGGGCGGCTCGTTCCGCGACAAGTTTATAGTGTGGATTCACGAGTTTAGATTCGAATTAAGGGTTTTCAGGGCGGGATTGTTCTGTGGCCGATACGGCGATGAGAGAAGCAGCTCTGGCAATTGCACCCGCCCACTCAGCATCAATTAACCGCTCTAATTCGGCTCGTTCAGCAGGAGAAAGCGCGTTATCGTTTTTTAGCGTTTCCTGAAGGTGGCCCATTAATTCGGCCAACTTTTCTTGTTGTGCCTGGTTAAAAAAGGCGTCAGCTTGAAAGCGTTGCAAAATAACGAGCGCGTTTTCATCCTGGCTGCCGGACAGTTTTTCTAGAGAGTCTAAAGCCTGACCCGGTGTTTTCCCTTCGGCTTGCTGCTGTCCCCGAATTGCCCGGTAGCTCATTCTTTTTCGCTTATCCGGTTCTTGAAAGATGGCAATTGTCTGCATCTTTATCCTCTTGAAGCCTTGAATTGTTTAAAAGATTCTACCATGTCTAACCATCCTGTAAAGCCTATTTTGGAGTTTATTTGCCGTGAGGCATAGTTTTTTTCCTTTCGGGTGTTTGCTAGTTATTCGGACAGTATTGGAGACCAACTGTGTGTAACCGGCATCCAAATTAAACCAATTACCCAGTAATAAGGGGTGTAAGAAAGCTAAAATAGATTAGAATAGAAACTCCGTTAAGTTTGTATAAAAATGTTTGGGGTTGACTATCACACATGTCCCTACCATCCCTAAATTTGCCACCCATACTAGATACTTCATCCGCCAACATGGCCGACGATTTTTATAAGCCTGCGCTCTCGGTTGCCGTACGTTATGACCGAGGGGTAGGCTTTTTTTCTTCTGGTTGGCTACGCGTGCTGGCAAAAGGATTAACAAAGTTTGCCGCCAACGGTGGAAAAGGACGCGTTATTACCAGCCCCATGCTAACCAAAGCAGACTGGGAAGCGTTGGAAACGGGAGAATCAGCACGCTCGAACCAGACCTTGCGGAATGCACTTGCCAAAAATATCGAGCAGCTGGCTCAAGATCTGGAAAAAAACACCCTTTCTGCTCTTGCTTGGATGATTGCCGATGACATATTAACTTTTAAGCTAGCCCTGCCTAAAAACAAACTGGCCGGTGGCGATTTTCATGACAAGTTTGGCATCTTTACAGACGCAGAAAACAACCAGGTAAGTTTTAGCGGTTCGCCCAATGAGAGTGTGCAGGGGTTTTTAAATTACGAATCTAACAAAATATTCCATTCCTGGTTGCCTCAAATGCGTCCCTTCGTTGAAGCGGATGTAAAGCGATTTGAACGGCTTTGGCAAAATGAAGATGAAAACGTCCGAACGTATGATTTACCTGAAGCAGCGCGTGAGCAAATCTTGAAGCTACGGGAAGGGGAACGGCCATATCCCCAACCACCCTGGTTAAGAGAACAGCAGCTAAAAGAGAGCGGTGTAGTTTACCAACCAGCCAGACCACAATTACCCAAACATATTTCGTTGCGCGATTATCAAAATGAAGCAATTGACGCTTGGTTTGCCCATGACTGTCGTGGGCTGTTTGAAATGGCTACCGGCACGGGAAAAACCATTACAGCCTTAGGTGCATCAGCACGTTTGTTTGAACGGGAAAACCGTTTAGCCGTGATTATTGCTGTGCCTTACCAGCATTTGGTCGATCAATGGCATGAGGAAGCCTCTGATTTTGGTTACAAGCCTGTCCTCGCTTACCAGAGCAAGAAAAGCTGGCTCGACGATCTAAATCACCAGATTCTTGATTTTAATGGCGGCTACCGTTCATTTATTTCGGTTATCGTGACGCACACCACGTTTATCAGCGAAGATTTTCAAGCAACGATTGCTCGTTTAGAAGCCCCTGTCTTGCTGATTGCCGATGAAGCCCATCACCTCGGTGCCGCTAGAAGTCGCTTACACTACCCGGAAAATGTTACTTT
Organism: Anaerolineae bacterium; assembly: GCA_020848035.1. Taxonomy (GTDB): domain Bacteria; phylum Chloroflexota; class Anaerolineae; order Promineifilales; family Promineifilaceae; genus Leptofilum. Next base: position 11,504 of record JADLAX010000048.1, read on the forward strand.
TCGTTTGGCCTTGTCAGCGACACCTGACCGTTGGTTTGATGATGATGGCACAGTTGCTCTACGCGCTTATTTTGGTGAAACCGTTTTTGCTTTTACGCTAGAAGAAGCTATCGGCGTCAGCCTTACACCTTACTATTACTATCCACATCTTGTCTCTTTGACGGATGATGAAATGGTGGAATACGAAACGCTATCGTTAAAAATAGCGCGTTTAATGAGCCAGGAAGATGAGGATAAGCAAGAAGCATTAAAAATGTTGCTCATCAAGCGGGCTAGATTATTGAATACGGCCGCAAATAAGCTAGAAACACTCGCAGAGCTGATCGACAAAGAACAAAGTGTGGAGCACACCTTGTTTTATTGTGCGCCTGGTCAAATTGATGAAGTAATGAAATTGGTGGGCTGGGAGAAAGGAATTTTGATCAACCAGTTTACCGCAGAGGAAAGCCCACCAGAACGGCAGCAGCTATTAACTAGCTTTGCCAGTGGTAACCTTCAAGCGCTGGCAGCCATGAAATGTTTGGATGAAGGCGTCGATGTGCCAAGTACAAGAACCGCGTACTTTCTGGCCAGTAGCAGCAATCCGCGTGAATTCATTCAACGTCGTGGCCGCATTTTGCGCAAATTTCCCGGCAAAGAACATTCAATCATTCACGACTTGATTGCTATACCACCTGTCTCTTTTGCTTTTGATTCGCCTGCGTTTCGCGCAGAAAGAAGTATAGTGCGGCGGGAGTTACAGCGTTTTAAGGAATTTTCCAATCCGGCGTTGAACAAGCACCAAGCACTAGATGTTATCTGGGATGTGGCCAATCACTACGGACTGCTAGATTTTTGATTTCGAGGAAACCATGTTAAAAGACCGATTAAGAGCATTATTCAAAAGCTATGATCCAGCGGTGCGCCAGGTCATTTATGAAATTGGCGATATCGAACAGCAATACATTTCCATGGAACGTCCACGCGGCATCATGAAAGATATTGATGAAGCAATTACCCGCATTGCCCGACAAGAGCTTGATCGTATGAACAGCGAAAAGGAAGGCAAGGCATGAAGCTGGAGCGGATTGTTCTGGAAAATTTTCGCCAATATTATGGACAACAAAAGCTCGATTTTGCCAAAGAAAAAGAGCGAAACGTAACTGTTATTCATGGGATTAACGGTGCCGGGAAAACTTCCTTGTTCTTGGCGCTCAACTGGTGTTTTTACGGCCGTAACGTAGAAAACATCAAAGTGGTAGACAATGTGGGTGAACTTGTTAGCAAAGAGGCCGTTGAACGTGCTAAACCAGGTGAACAGGTACAAACGTCCGTAACAATTGCCTTTTTGCACAATGGCCACCGCTATCGGGTAAAACGCTCGCTTATGGGTAGCAAGCTGCTAACGGGTAAGCTGGCGCTCAATGAAATGGATCAATTTACCATGATGCGCCAGGGAACAGACGGCCGTAGTGACCCAATCATGAATCCACTAGGCACCATGAACGCCATCCTGCCGGTAAACGCCCGTGAATATTTCTTCTTTGACGGTGAAAAAATCGACAACTTTGCCAAACCAGAAGCTGCCGCGCAAGTGAAAGAAGCGATCTTCCTGGTGCTCAAGCTGGAAATGCTGGAACGTTCCCAGCGTCATTTGGAAAATACCGCAGCGGGTTACCGGCGAGAACTCAAGAAAGCGTCTGGTGGAGAACTGCGCGAACTCTTAGATCAAGATGAAAAGCTACGCGACGAGCGGGAAAAAGCGGGAAAGCGTAAAGAAGAACTGGAAAAAGAAAAAGAGTCAGCACGGCGAAAAGTAAGTGAGATTGATCAGAAACTGCGTGATTCGCAAAATACCAAAGCATTACAACAGCAGCGCGACCGAATTGAGAGGGACCTCAAACAACGCCGGACTGAGTTAACCAGTCTGGTGGAACGAATTCGCGAACAGGCAACCGCTGGATATCCGGTTCTGGCCCAAAGTGCCATTCAAAAAGCATCGGATGTTCTGAATGCCAAACGTGAACGAGGTGAAATACCCAGCAGTATTCGTCAACAGTTTATTCAAGATTTACTCGATGAAATGATTTGTGTATGTGGACGGCCGTTTGCAGAACATGGCCCCGAACATCAAAAGCTTCTCTCATTAATGAATCGCGCTGTGCCTAGTTCACTAGAAGATGATGTGCTGAAAACCAGCAGTACTTTAGCCGCCTTTGCCAACCAAAACAGCCAGCTACATGCGCTGATTCATGCCGGTATGCTAAAACGGGCAGAAGTGATAGACATTATTGATGGTTTGGAGAAAGAATCAGATGATGTCAGTCGCGAGTTAAAGGGTTCACCACTTGAGGAAATCAGCCGCCTGGAAGAACAGCGGGATAACTTCAAGATGGATATTGATGGCTACAGCATGGAAATTGGCGCACTTTCTCAGAGAATCGAGCAGGCAACTAAAGAGATTAACGGCCTGGAGAAGAAAATATCAACGGCGCGCAAAGAAGAAAAGCGGGGGCAGGAATTAAGTCTAAAATACGATCTGGCTCAAAAGGCAGCGGATGCCATCGGCGAAATGTATCATATTCACGCCGACAATATGCGTGAGCAAATCGAAGCTAAAACCAAAGAAATTTTTCGTTCACTGGTGTGGAAAGAAAGCCACTTTCAGGACGTGCGGCTGGGGTCAGATTTTAATCTAGAAGTAATTGACCGCTACGGTCAATCAGCGCGCCCGGAACTTTCTGCGGGTGAGCGGCAAGTGCTAAGTTTGTCATTTATTACGGCGATGGCGCTAGTGAGTGAAGAAGAAGCGCCACTGGTAATGGACACCCCGTTTGGACGTCTCTCTTCACAACATCGCAATACCATTACAGAGAAACTGCCTCAAATGGCCAACCAGCTAATTTTGTTTGTGACGGATGAAGAGCTACGCGACCAGGCCCGGCAAAACCTGGAGCATCGTATCGGTGCTGAATACCGCCTGGACTTTGATAAAGATACCAGTTGCACCACCATTGAAGAGGTTTAGGATGAGCGAGACAGATTATACCAGAACAGATCGCGTGTACATTGATGAAGGGGTTATCGATGTTTACCGCCAACTCAAAAAAGAGGCTAATAACGAAGTAGAACAAGCGCCATTTGATACCTACAAAGACCTGTTCATGTTTGCCGCTTGTATGGGCTTTCAAAACGGCCGTCGCACCAAACCCCGCAAAGGCAACAACGGCGGCGAAGTACCCAGCAAGGTCTTTACCGAAGAAGATTTAGCCATTCTTAAAGCGATAGCCATTGCCGAAACAGGTGATGTAGAAGTGCTGAACCGCTTTGGTGAAGTTTTAGTTATTGCTGAAGAATATGCGAATGCCGGTATTTATGAAGTGAAGTCTTCTTTGTTAGATGAGAGAGGACGCCCGTTATGGAATCTAGTTTCGCTTCTTCAAGAGAATTAGCTCATGGGTTTGAAAAAAATGGCAATTGACAATCCTGGTGAACAGCTACGGGAAATGCTCTGTGAAATATATCCATTTGATAAAAACGAAAAATCATCTTTTGTTTCTAGGGTAGACAAGGCTTTTATTTCTGAAGGTGAATTAGCATACACAATATATATAAGTACTATGAATTATATGCTTAGGCGATTAGTTACTACTGCAGAATATATAAAGCGGACTTCGTCAGGAGATTCTTCCATTTATGTGTCTAGGATTCGTCGATACATCCACGATCACACCAAGTTTCCCTCAAACAAAGTAGAACCTATTCTTTCTCTTTTAATCTCCTCTATCGAAGCAAGAAATAAAGTAATCAGTACAACAAAAAAAAGAAAAATAAAAAGTGAAGCTAAAAATCAGGGTTTAAAATGTTACATTTGTGGACGTGAAATGACATTTGAAGCTAATGATAATAATGAAAAGCGCACAAATGCAGAAGTAGAGCATATTTGGCCCCGAGCTCTTGGCGGTGCAAGTAATGAAGGGAATTTAACCGTTGCTTGCGAACGGTGTAATAAAATTAAAGAAGATTTTATTGATGCAGAAGATTTTCATTATGAAGAGATTTGTTTAGTAACTGATAATGAAATGGAAGACTTCTTCATAGATTTCCCTTGGTATTATCGTGTGGCAGTTCTTGCTAAAAGCAATTTTGAATGTGTTGTTTGCGGCCAGCCTGCAAAACATCATGGTGAATTACAATTTGAAAGACGTGATCCATCAGATTCATGGCATTTTTTAAACATAGATGCTTATTGTTATAAGCACAGCAGCCGGAGGTAGATATATGCCAGAAAAAACTTATTTCGGATATCGATTACAACAGCGGATTGATGAAACAACAGTGCCTTTTTTTGTGTTTCAAGCTCGGGCGAAAGATATACAAGAATGGGCTGGAATTCGTCGTGTGCCTGACCATTCAGGTGGTACTCAACGTGCATTTCGTGAATCTAGAGCAAGAGCTATTGCACGCTATTTAAAATCGGATTCAATCAATACGATTCCTAATAGCGTGTTAATTGCCTTCCAGCCCGATACTACAGAATTTATGCCGCTTACTGAACAACAAAACAACTGTTTATCTCCAGATTTGGATATTTTAAATGGTTGTGGTGACCAAGCTCAATGGGGGACTCTCGCATTTTCATATACCGCAGATCAACCAGAAAGTGAACGAATTGCAATGATTGTAGATGGGCAACATCGGTTGAACGGGATGTATGAGTTCAATGACGAAGATTTGCCGGTCGTAGTCATTAGTTTGGTGGATGCCCCTCTTAAAGAGCAAGCTTTTCAATTTATTGTTGTTAACAACAAGGCGGTCCGAGTCTCAACAGAAAGTGCCAAGTCTATAGTAGCTGAGCTCGATGCTGCTGATGAAAATGAACTTGGTGATCGATTACTCAAGGCAGGGATTAAATATAAGGATATATCCCCTGTATTAAGAGACATAAATGACTTACAAAATAGCCCATTCCATAGTTTACTTGATTGGTCTTATAATCGTGATGGGACCAAATTGGTTCCATTAACTGCTATTGAACAATCCCTAAGATATTTGAAGTCGCTATTTACTTTCTTGGACGAAGATGATGATTCGCTGCTTGAAATATTTTTAGCGGTTTGGCAAGGTATAAAAAATACATTTCCTACGCTTTGGGGTCAGGACAATGTATTCATGAAAAAAGTTAACTTAAACGCAGTGAATGAATTTACCGGAGAACGGCTGAAAATGGCGTGGGAATTTGGCTTATTTGATATTTTTGACCCAGATCGTGTTACTCAGCAAGTTGAACAAGTCCTTAGCTCAATTCCTACCGAATTTTGGGCTGAAAGCTGGGGTATTCGTGTACAGGATAATGCAAACGTCCGAGACATGATCAAAGGCGACTTAACTCAAATAACCGAAAATAGAAAATTAAGGAAAAGATGGAGCCAAGATTTAGAGTTAATTGCTGACAATTGAGCCTGATTATTGACAAAAATTACACACAATGCTGATGTTTGTTACACGGCCTTTCCCAACCCCCCTGTATACCCTAGTTCATCAAGCATACCCGGTTCAATCGGGTACGCTTTTGTTTTGCCCTCCGCCAAAACGCGGTGATAGTGGACAACCCGCAACAGATCGGAGTTCAGCACATATTCCTCTGGGCCGTCAAAACCGCCAGTAAATATGCTGTCGTAGCCAGCCTGGATAAGTAGCTCTGTCCATTCTGGCTCCCAAACTTCCCACAACAGCTGGTGACCAGACATCAAGTTTTCAAACAACCACTCCCACCCAACTATTTTGGCTAATTGTCGAATACCATCTTCAACATATTCCGAAAATCCTTCTTCATCTTCTTCTGTAACCAGTATAAGCTGCTTGGCGTCAGGGTGAAGTCGTGCTTCCAGAATATAACCTGCCGGTGGATCGGCAAATCTTTTAGCCACAGAGAAATCACGGCTCCAGGTTTCCCCGAAGCCCCCATGCACATCTAACCCAACTGCCCCGGGCGTTATACCACGATAAAGCAGAATACCTGGCTTTTCCATTTTCTAAATAACCCGTAACTGTTGCACAGCAGATATTAGGCTTTTGCCAGCTTGCTTAATCTGTGCATTCGTATTTAACCGCCCCACACTGATCCGCAAGGCGCTATGTGCCCGCCCATCCCCAAAACCCAATGCCTGAATTACATGGGACGGTTTTACTTCGGCGGAGGTGCAGGCAGAACCGGTGGCTATGGCCACATCTTTTAGCTGCGGAATCAAGGCACGCGCTTTAATGCCCGGAATACTCACGTTCAAATTATGCGGCAGTCGCTGTGTTGGGTGCCCATTTAGATGCACATCGCCCAGTTCATCCACTAACTGCCGATACATTTGCTGGGTCCAGGCGCGAAACTTTTCATCTTCTGCCACCATCTCTTTTTTGGCTAACCGCGCCGCTTCACCAAAGCCCACAATGGCTGGCACGTTCAGTGTACCAGAACGTAAACCCCGCTCATGCCCCCCACCGTAAATCACTGGCTCTAGCTGCACCCGTGGGTTGCTGCGCCGCCGATACAGCACACCAATACCCTTTGGCCCATACATTTTATGCGCCGAAAGAGACAGCATATGAATATTCATCGTCTGCACGTCCAGCGCAATATGCCCGCCAGCTTGCGCAGCATCGGTGTGAAAGAAAAGATCGTATTCAGCAGCAATCGCCCCAATCTCGGCAATAGGCGCAATGGTGCCAATTTCGTTATTGGCCGCCATGATAGAAATTAGGATGGTTTGGGGTGTAACGGCTTGGCGCACCGCTTCGGGATCAACCAATCCAAATTGGTCCACCGGCAAATAGGTAATCTCAAACTTGCCATGCCGGTTGCCGTCACGCTCCAGCTTGTGGCACACATCCAACACCGCTTTATGCTCTGTCACGCAGGTGATGATGTGGTTGCCTTTGTGCGCATACTTCTCAGCAATCCCCAAAATAGCAATATTGTCTGATTCCGTCGCGCCACTGGTAAAAATAATCTCATCGGGACGCGCATTGATCAGTGCAGCAATTTGTTCCCGTGCTTTATCAACGGCTCGCTTTGCTTCCAGGCCAAAAGCATGGTCGTTGCTGGCAGCATTGCCATACACCTGGGTGAAGTAAGGCAACATCACGTCCAGCACGCGGGGGTCTAGTGGCGTGGTAGCGTTGTAATCCAGGTAAATGGGGTCACTCATGGGTCATTTCTTCAACCTGGCGGAATTCGGGGGGAATCGTCAGCAGCAAACCATCTAACGATTTAAGCCGCTTGTTGAGCAATAAAACGCCGCGATTCATATGTGCCTTAAAGTAAAGCGGCAGCTGTTCTTCTTTCACTTTATCTTGGTAGCAACGTTCTTTCAGCAGCGCCAAGAACAAGGGATCATAGTTCCCCGTTAGCACATGCCGCTTGATATTGATGTGTCCTGTTCCCTCATAATCATTGGGGTCAGGTAGCGTCGGATCTTCCAGCGATAAACAAAAGCCAATTCGCGCCAAAATGTTGGGGGTTAAGCCCGTTCGCCCTTTCATCTGGCCCAAATTACGTGACGCCTCTTCGGTAAAGGTCATTTCACTTAGCTGCATGGACAATCACCTCATCCAAAGAAATTGCCGATGGACGGTACTCGATCTGTTGCTTTCGTACCTGAGTGCTGGTGCTATCGGCGTTGAGCACGTATGCGTGGGAAACAGCGGGCTCTAAGAAATTAAACGTCGCATCATCAATTTCCACGTTGGTGGCCAGCACAATCACCTGCTGCGCCACTTGGGGCATAAATTCGGCTAGCATGGTGCGGCGGTGTTCATCATCCAGGCGGCTTAAAGGGGTATCAATGATGACGGGCAAGGGACGCCCGGAAACTTCACGCAATGCCCACAGCGTGGCAATGGCAAAAATCTGATCTTCACCGGCAGATAGCTGGGCACGCGGGAATGGTTTACCTGCTCGGTACAGGTTCACGCTAAACGTATCTGGATCAATCGTCACCTGCTCAATAAAGTTGCGCTTTCGGCTTAATTGATTCAATCGCTTGGTTAACTGTTCCCCAAGTTGGGCCAATTTTTGGGCCATCAGCTGCTTTTCATACTGTTCAAGCAGCAGCTTCGTGCGCGCTGCCAGCTTAATGCGACTTTCGTCCGTTTCAATACCCGCAATTTGCTCACTCACGCGACGCTTACTGCCTACGATACGCTCTAAGTGAAAGGTCAACCTTTCATCTTCAGCTGTTAACCGCTCTTGTTCCGCTTCTAAGCGACCTAATTCTCGATTGAGCTGCCCCAACTTTTCGCGCAACGGCTGAACCAATTCATGGATCGGCACGCGTTTAAGCGTCTCTTTAATTCTTGCTTCTTCACTTTGCAACTGTTGCCGCTTTTGCAACAAGTGGGCGAGCTGTTGCGGTGTGTTGTGCAGTGCTTCATCAATCCAGCTCAGCAACAGCCCCCGCTTTTCTGCTGAAACGCGATGAACGACCTCGTTTTCAGGCATAGGGGCTTCTTTATAGCTTTGTAATATCAATTGAATCTGTGCAATCAAGCGCTTTTGGCCTTGATCTTCATCGCTTACATTATTTAACAGATTGCTTTCAATTTCTTGAATGACTGGTTGAGCCGCTTCCCATTGTTCAAAAGCGGATTCTTTCTCCAACCGAGCACGTACAGCTTGCAACAAACGCGGCGCAGCGGCAAATGGTAGCAACTGTCGGCTCAGTTCGTAAATCTCCTGTTCTACATGAGCAATCGCCTCTTTGGTGGCTTGGTGTTCTGCCTCTCTCTCTGACTGTTTTTCCGCAAAACTACCACCTTCGCGGAGGATACGTTCTTCTTGCAGGGTAATTTCTCGTTGTTTGGCCAGTAAATTTCGGCGACAATCCGCTAATTGATCGCGCACGTTTTCCCGATGTTGCGCCAGTTCTTCTTCTTCATTATGCAGTTGCGTCAATTCGTTTTGATGCTGCTGCAACTCTTGAATGCCTGTTTGGCGCGTGAGGTAAATATCCAGGTCACGGTCCAGCTGCTCAACCAGATGTAAGCCCAACAAATTCCTCACCGTATCCGCTAGCAAACTGTTGCTGGCGTTACCAGTTTCGGAAAGTGTGGCAATCTTTTCACCATCAAAGAAAAACAGTTCAGCTACACCTGGAGGAATCAACTCCCGCAGCAAAAATTCTTTTTCATCCTCAGTTTCATTACTTGGCTCATCATCCACCCAAATAAGCAGCTCGGTAGCTGTCCGGCTATTTGGTTTACCCCATAACCGCATAATGCGATAGTGATGCCGCCTGCCCAAAACGACATGGTCAAATTCCATTTCTACGGATGTGCGAACGGCCGTTTCCCCATCTGCATAGCGATGTTGCCGACGTTCTAAATACGTTTCATAGTCACGCTGGGCAACACGTGGTCCCAGTGCTAGCTTGCCATGCAAACAGAGGCGAATTGCCTCCACAATGGTGCTTTTACCAACGCCATTTTGTCCCCGGAACAAAATAATTGGCCGGGTATATTGGTTATCGTTTTTTGGTTCCAGGTCAAATGAAACGGTATCGGCGTAGATGCCAAAATTATGCAACTTAACACGGTGAATAATCATTCGACATTCTCCGCCTGTTGATTTTGTAGCCTCTCCATTTCCGCAGCTATTTCATCCCAGTCGCGCCAATCTTCGCCAAACACTTTTTCTATTTGCTCATGAATCTTGGCCCGCCGAAACATGCCCTGGTGCTGCCATTCCGCATCAAGTAGCTTTTGCACCAGCTGGGTAGGTACATTGTTTACGGCCGTTAAGTTAGCTAAAAGGTCTGCTTCAAGCTGGCCAGGCATGGCCGCATCATTTTGTTCCCAGGCCACTCTGAGCTTGGTCGTCTCAGCCACAATATTGGGGAGTGAATCTGCCCAATCTTGCCGTTCCGTTAACCAAATACGCCGGATTTCACGCAGTTCATCGACGCTAATGAGTGTCATGTCTGGTTTATCAGCCTGGAGTTCTGTTTGGGTGGCCAGAAGTTTACCCAGCATCTCTTTGGAAAAGTCCAAGGTATAAGTACGCCAGCGCAGTTTGCCAGTTGAACTGATTTTGATACGTCCGTCTCGCCCCTTAAACTCTCGCTGCTGTGGCTTTATTTCTGGGTCTTGCGTAGAAGAAAGCCAATCTCGGTACTCAAGCAGCGGGATCATCCACTCTTCGCCTGAATCTATCATCGCTTCCATTGATTTATCTTTGTTTACGACGGTGCAAACCCAGCAACCAAAGCGGGAGTTGCCACAAGAGGATGTTTTATCATCAATAACCAGTGGGCATTCACCGTCTTGCGCTGATTGATAAAGGGATGCCAGCTGCATGTTGTCACCGCCCCAAGGCGAATCAACCTGCATCAAGTAAGTCCAAATATCATCGGTGGTGAAATGCTCTATAGGCATGTAAACCCATGCCCCAGGCAACTGACCATGACGCGCCAACGTCATACCGGTTACTTTATGCATGTCAAGCACCTGGTTACGTGTGGCACTCTCATCCCGGCGACTACCCAACACGAGTATAACTTCCCCATGTTTGGCCACTTTATCGAGAATAAAGCGGTTTGACGGATTTATCTTTAATCTTTCGGTGCACCAACGAAACACGCTATTAGGTGCTGGATAACCTCTGCCGATCAAATTCACCCAAAACGTATCATTGAGAATGGGAGACAATTTATGCGCCGTTAAATTTAGCTGTTGTTCTTGCGCTGCTTCGTTCATTAACCGAATACTTTCTTGAATTCGGTCTACAATTACAGGTGTTTCAACCTGAGTATCCGTCGAAATAACGTAGATAGGTTTGGTAAGCTGTTCTGGCTTCAGCTCACGCAACGCGTACCAACACAATTGTAAAGTTGTGGTGCTATCCTTCCCGCCTGAATAGCCAATTACCCATGGGTAAGGATATTGCAAATATGTTTGGCGAATTGATTCTTGAAGTTCGGATAGATGGGATAGAGCGGAGTTGCTGACAACATTAGCCATATCTTTCTCCTAGGGATTTACATAGGGTATTGTTGTATTACTGCAACAAATGTTACTGTTTAATAATACAACAAAATGACCTTGATCCCAAGGTTTTGGGGTATGATATTTGCGGTTTCAAGCTCTCTCCTCAGCTGGTCGCCCCAGACAACATCCATGGTCACCTGTCTGCGTTTGGCAAACGGCCGTTCCTCGGCCCCGGTAACCACTCGCTCTGGCCTTTCCCCGAATCCTTCACCTGGTACCAGCAAACCCCTTCCGCCACGATTTTTCAGTAGTCGTGGAAAAGCACAAAAATCACCTCATTCTGGTGGAGTTTTTCGTAAACCAACAATCAGAAGAGGTGCATAATGGGGATCGTAGGTGGTGGCGTAAAAACCCTTTTCCCGCAAGAAGGCCAAATCAGTGCCAGAGCCAAAACCCAGCACGCTTCCTTTTGTAATGCCCTCCCCAACAACTCTTTTGTGGGAAACGACGGTCTTTTTCGCTCTTTGATGATGAGATGGCTGTGCGGGTGTTGTCGGCGATTGTACGATCATGGCGTGTAACTCCAATCGGCCGTAAAGCCCATATTACGCGCTATCTGGATTTGTGGGGCGATGGTGTCGTGCAAGATTTCCTTGAAAGCATTAAAAGGCATGGTTTGGATGTCAGGGACAGACAGCCGTTTGAACAGCAGCACATAATCTTCCACCAGCCCCTCCTTTTGCGGCGTGGCAACGGCTTGAAAGGCGTCATACTGTAAGCGGGCGAAGGGGTCAAAGTACAGAGCAAAATCGGGCAACTGATCGCTCTTGGATGAATTTACGTTTTTAGGCGTTGGGATAAGATTCCAGAGGAGGTCATGGGCAACGAAGCTCCAGGGGAGGAAGTGGTCGATAGAAAATGCCGCTTTACTCATAGCTTGCCCGGAGTAAATGCAGCAAATTATCTCCATCTCCTCAAACGCCTGCTGCCAGAATCTCCGGCTGGCGTTTAATTTTCGCGTTCCCGGTTCAAATAACTTGGCAGCGATGTTGGGTACGTTTGGGTTATTCTTTTGCAGGTAGTTGAGCAAATGCCATAGGCAAAAGCCGGTCACAATCGCCAGATGTTCCTGCAAGTAAGCCAGCCAGCGCGGGTGAATTTCTATTGTTCCGTCTTGGAGATGGAAGCGATAGAGGCAAAGCGTTGGTGAGTTTAAAAATGAATCATCCGCCATTTGCTGGATGAGCGCATTGATTTTCCAGTCCACTTTACCCCGTAGTTGTGATGCAAAAAAGGGGCGCAGAAATCGGTAAGGGACATATGCGCCGAGACTATTTATCTCTCGCGCCAGCGGGGAGCCGTTGCTCATGTAGCCTAACGTCGCGTTGATGATTTTTTGCCGCGGCGCGTCGGGGGGCAAGTTGATTTCCGCTTTGATGGCTAAGGCAATCTGGCCCAGACGGTCTTGTTTGCCAAATGACAGGCGGAAATAGTTAGCCGGATACCAGACACCCGCCACCATCCGCGCCAGCAAGGAATTGACGGGGATGATAGGTGATTGTGTTTCTCTGATGTGGTCGAGGAGGGCGAGAAGCCAGTAGAACTTGTAGGCGTTAGTGACGTTGTTGAAGCTGCCGGACAGATGTTTAACAGGGAGGTGTGGGGATAAGGGAAGATGCGCTGGTGCAACCATTGTGAATCCGGTTTTTCAATAAGCCGTCTCGATTGCCCGGCGTAAGGCAATGGTGTTGGGAGGTAATTGTTTAGTGCGTGAGGAGGAGACCAGCGATGTGCATACATGGCGAATTAGATCGCGCACAATGGGGAGAACGGCCGTTTCCACATTCAGGTTTTTTGCCAAACGCCCAACAACTCCCGATCGCGGTCCCTTAGTTGGGCGTACTGCTGTGACAGAGGTTTGAAAGCAATAGTCCACTTCTCGTTCGACCATTATTGACGTTGGCAAGGCAAAAGGTGATGAAGGCAGATTGCTGGCTAAAACATCCGTGACAACATACTGCCGTTGGCAGACGGTAACGATTTGGCCTTGTTCGGGAATGATGATAGATGGTGGTTTCATTGGCATATTTGTACAGCCATTTTCTGCTTTTTGAACTGGCGACCTGATTGAATAAGTTTAAGCGATGTGAGAACGGGAGTCAAAGGTAACATCAGGCATCTGAACCTGTTCCCTTAGATTAATAGCCTAAAACGTGCAGGTTACTACTTTTCTTAATGCTAGAATGCGGGACAGTTTCTTCTACTATACGAAATTGAACTTCCCTGCTAATAGTGCAACGTTGATTAGGTTTAGTCGCTAACGCGCCGCATCTCCTGATTTATTTCCCTTCTTGGAGGTGCGTATTGATGTTGCAGGTAAAGTATGTTCGAACCACGCATGAAAACGGCCGTTTTCTCCCCTTCCCTACTGAAGCCTATCAATTTTGGCGTGAACACGGTTGGATAGTCGGGGAGGTGTTGCGATTGGAGCAAGGAATGACGTTTGCCGAAATTGTTGATGCCTGTGAAGAATTTTTATTGGAGCATCCTGAATCCGGCCTGCTATTGCCTGTGGAGGAGCCGCATCTTGCCTGGTGTCTGATTAAGTTATTGGAACTTGGCATGGCCGGGGTTGTAACTGAGCCTGTTGACCCAACTAAAGCTATTGAGTAGTAATCAACAAAAATGGAGGTAACAACGATGACCCAATCAAACCAAAATCACATATCGGTGACTTTCGTGAATCTGCACACTCAACATCGTTTGGCACAAGCAATATTGCCGGCGTTGCCTGTGGCGGGAGATGACATTTACCTGCGCGGTTCAGGCTATGAAGTGGCCAACTGTGCGTGGACGTTGTTGGCTGACGCCGCGACAGAGATCATCGTCTTGATACGACCACAGCTGAATGCTGACGGGGAACGGCCCTTTAGCTACGATGAGGAAGAAGCCGAATGAATCCTTCACTAAATTCAACGAATACATCGGAATCTGACCCTAGCGAAATAAACGTTGATTGGGAACCGCAAGCATGGGTATATTTTTTGTGGGTGGCTGTTGGACATCATGTGTACTGCAAGATTGGATATAGCAAAAGCCCGGGCTCCCGTTATAGACAAATTCTTGGAGGCCTGCCTGAACAACCGTTTAAAATGCACTTGTTACCCTGCCTCAGTGTCCGGCAGGCTCAACTTTTCGAAGCATTATTGCACGATCTCTTGAAAAACTATAAGACGAGAGGGGAGTGGTTCACCCACCCCAATGTCAAGCATTTCAGTGATGTATTGCAGAGCAAGGTGCAAGTGATTTTTGATCTGTTTGACAGCTTTGGCTACGAACCTGATTCTGAAACTATCGATCTGGATGGGCTCAGGCCGGTTTTGTATGAAAACGGATTTGTCTCTCACTTATATGATCCTTCCGAGAGCGAGGGGGTGGGGGAGTAGCTGGCGCTAGTTTCAAGCCGTTGATAAGCACCTTTTAGTCATCGCCATTTCTCCTTTACCTTGTTTTATCCCCCCACCCTATCCACACTAGACTCTTTTTTTTTTCTAAAACCGCCGAAATTCGCGCGTAACGCGTTTTTTTAGCCAATATGGATACCAGGGCGCAAAATTCCAGCACATTCGTTCTGGCCGATTTTGGTTTTAAGGATACAATAGGTTGAAAATATTTGAAAGATGTTGTATTATATTTCAATCTTTTGTAATCTATTGTAATTGCTGCTCAGGGAGAGTGATTGATGGCCATTTTGTCGGTAGAAAATCGGGCGGGGGGCGTTGCCAAGACAACGACGGCAACCGCGTTAGGTTTGGGCTTGGCACGCAAGTTAGCTCCGCAAGGGGGCAAGGCGCTGATTATCGATCTTGATCCGCAAGGCGACAGCGCCGCCACGATGCTGGGCTTGCGGCCGGGATCACGCTGCGTCAGCAACTTATTGGACGGCCGGACCGACCTCCGTACGGCCGTCAAACAAAATGTGATGAGTGCCGATCGAGAAGGTGAGGACGGCCCATCACGACCTGGCCTGTTTGTGCTGCCGGCCAGCGACCGCTTGGTCGAAGCGAAGACGGGCATGGTAGAAGAAGTAGGACGCGAAGTGCAGCGCCTCATCAATAGCGGCCGCACCGATTATCACAATTTCCCCACCATTGCCAGCCTCTTTGTGCAGCGCCTGAGTCCGCTGACCAAAATATTTGATTTCATCATTTTGGACTGCCCGCCGACCCTGGATGCCTTCCAGCAGGCCGTTCACGCCTTTGCCGACGCTGCCGTCGTGCCAACGCAGCTAGATTTCAAGTCGGCGCGGGCTACCTTCAAACACGCGCAGGGCATCATCACCGATCAGAAAAATGGCATTGAGTGCCATGTCGCTTACCTGGTACCGGTAATGGTGGACCCACGCCTGAATTTAACCCAGGCGATGATGGAGCGCTTCCAAAAAGAGGGGTACGCGCGGCGCATGGCGCCACCCATCCCCCGCTCAGTTCGCGTCAGCGAAGCGCCGGCCCGGGGCGGGCAGACGATTCTAGAGTATGAGCCATCTCATCCTGCTTCCGTCGCCTACCAGCAGCTGATCGACATGGTTGCCACCGATTACGGCATTGGAGAACCGAACTATGCCTAAAAAGAAGCACCAGGCGTTTGACGATCCCTTTGATCTGGACCTCTTGGGCGAGGAGCCGGAGCTGAGCGATTTAGACTTGCCGCCGACGGGGCAGCCCACGTCTCCGCCAGCCAGCAAACCGCGCGCGACGGCCAGTGAGATCGTCTTTCGCTCCATGCGCGATACGCCTGATGCCGATCGACCCTTGCAGGGCAACTACCAGTACGTCAATCTGCTGCTGCCTGCACCCATTGCGCAGCGCCTCAACCGCATCGCGCAGGCACATAAGATGATGCAGCAACCCTTTATGCGTTGGGTGGTGGATCAGATGGCGCTTTTGTACGAAGAGGGGGCGCGTCCCGGCAACTGGGAAGATGATGCGTCACAAAAAAAGCGGGTGCCTGTGCTGATGGCCCCCATGATGGCCGATCTGCTTAAAAGTTGGGCACGCGAAAACCGCATGAAGTTTCAGCCCTTTGTCCGGTGGCTAACAGCGGAATTCATGGCCGTCTACCAGGAACAAAAGCTGCAGCCGCAAGAGCCAGAAGAGTTTGTCCCAGATGAGGCCGCTTTGTTTCATTGGGCCAGCCTGACCGTGGAAAAGTTTAGCGGCACAGGGAAGAAGAAAGGAAGCGACTCAAGGCGGTAAATGGAGGATCATATGATATCCTCTGAAAAAAGCTGAAACCACCAGAATGATTTTTAGCTGGCAACAGCGATTGTTGCCTAATGGCAAGAGGGGGGCTACGTGTTACACGTAGCCCCCCCCTCAAAACGAAGATCAGGAGAAAAATTAATGGCGAACAAAGCATTGGTGCCAGCCGTACAAAAAGAAGTTGTATTTTATGAAGATATGATAACGGCCGTTTTGGTGACGATAAATGGCGAAGACCAAATTTACGTGCCGCTGCGCCCTATATGCGACTATTTAGGACTGTCTTACGCAGGTCAGCGTGAGCGTGTTGGTCGTGATCCGGTTTTGTCTGAAAATGTTCACCAAATACGTATTTCCCGCAGTGTTGAGGAAGGCAGCGATCAAGAAATGATTTGTCTGGCGCTCAAATTCCTGCCAGGTTGGTTGTTTGGCGTTTCCGTAAATCGCATCAAAGAAGAACTGCGCGAAAAGATTATTCGGTATCAACGTGAAAGTTATGATGTGCTTTGGGAAGCTTTTCAAGAAGGCCGGTTAACAGCGGACACAGCGTTTGATGATTTATTAGCTAGCGACACACCAGCGGCCCAGGCTTATAAGATGGCGTCCGCTATCATGAAAATGGCCCGGCAGCAGTTGATGTTAGAAGCTCAGTTGGGGACGCATGCTGCTCAACTTCAAGACCATGAACAGCGCATTGAGGAAATTGAAGCCACACTTGGCGATCCAGGGCAGCACATTACCCCAGACCAGGCCATGCAAATTAGCCAGGCTGTCAAAACAGTAGCTATTTCTCTGGAGAAGAAAACAAAAAGGAACGAATATCCTGCTGTGTACGGCCAGTTGTATCGTGAATTCGGTATCACCAGCTATAAACAACTGCCTGCCAACAGGTTTGATCGAGCGATGAAGTGGCTAACAGAGTGGTATCGTCGTATCACCGGCGCAACGGGCGATGATTTACCATTTTGATATGAGCGTAATCGGTTATGTGAATGGGGAAGGGGCATCTGACAATAAACGGCCGTAACCACCTTATCCCTATCGCCTTCGCAAAGAGTGAGCTTTAACCACATCCCAAACTAGGCTGTGATTGAATCTGCTTCGCATAGTACTTAAAAGTGCGTCGACATTATCTACTGGACAACAATATGAGGCTGCGCTATGATATTCGCGTGGCCGCTCCTCCCCCAAACTGGCACGAGAGAAACGCGACTGGAACATACTATTTGCTGTTGGCCACAGGTGAATAGTGAAACGAGGCAAGACTAGCGCCCGCTACCTTGCCTCGTTCGTTTTTATTGGCCGAACGCCTCTCAAAAGCAAAAGCAAAAACGGAGCTATGATCCATCCACAGCGGAAGCTGCCAGGCCTCGGACTGGACCACCTGCCGTAGTTCTGCTTCGCTCAGACCAAGCGGCTGTAGCACAGCGCTGGCGGCGCGTAGGAGCAGAGTAATGTAGCGGTCTGTGTCGAGCACGGCCGTATCCACCGCCACCGGCAAGTCCCAGGCATGGACCCCCGGCTCACCCCGCACCAACCAGAAACGAATTCGCTGCCCCGGCCGGCGCGGCTTGCCAATGGCGTCCAACTGCATCGCTGCCCGGCAGGCGGGCGAGGGTGTGCGATACGCTTCAATCTCCCGACTCAGCCGCTGCGAGACGAGCAGTTGGGGCAAGGGGATACGGCCGTTTTGTAAGTCGTCCACCTGCTGCCGTAGAAAAGTAATCAGGTCCGGCACGGCGCTGGCTAGGGGACGGCCCGGCGGCACCCTGGCCAGCCGCTGGATGAGGGCCAGCTGCACCTGGGCAATCCAGGGCGGTGTGTCGTGCCGCCGGGTCTCGATGCCGCGCATCTTAATCTCGCCACTCTGAAAAACGCCAAAGTAGCGGTTGGCCACCGGCACCCGCGCATCCAATCGGGAAGGCAGAAACGCCACCCATTTGTAGATGCCCTCCAGGGCGATGGGCAGACCGGTGCGCCGGGAGATTTCGTCCAGCAGCGGCCGTACCTGCTCATTGTGCCTCACCCCCGGTTTCTTCACCCACAGGCCATCGACATACATGTGCAGCACCTCGTAGCCCAAATCCTCGGCCGCTTCCTTGGCCCGCAGCAGGCAGTCACGGCCGTAGGCAGTCACCGCCTCATGCGACTCAATCCGGCCAAAGCGGGCATTTTTGTAGCCCAGGTAGCCAAAACACACTACCAGCAGCCACTTGAGCGCCGCCGCTCGCGCCTTGAGCGCTGGGGTGCGGCAGTCCAGCGCCGTCAGACTAGCCAGCTGCTCCTTGATGGCGATGCGCTTGACCAGCAGCGGCCGCAGCGTGCGCGGCACCAGCCCCACCCGCGACAAATCTACCGGTACGTCCAGCTCGGGAATGCGCTCGCTGGTTTCACTCGCCATGCCCACCGTCTCCGGCGATACGTTGAAGCGCACCATGATGCTGGGATACATCGAGACAAAATCGATCTCCACCACGTCCTCGTGCAGCCCGAGGGTGGGTTGGTAAACCAGACCACCCCGGTCGGCGTGGATGAGCTGGGCAGCCGTTTTGAACCCCTCGGCCTGCTGCTTTTGGTACGGTACCAGGATGCCGCGCCGCAGCGCCTCCTGCATTTGCAGCGCCGTCACGCCGGAGCCAGGCGACTTGCGGGCGATTTCCTGCACGGGCAGTCCCGTCACCCGCGCCTGTTCAAACGCGCCGTGCAGGCCGTACTCGCCGTACATCATGGCATTGCACTGATCGATGTGGAAACGGCCGTACAAATGCACCTGCTGCCCCCGGTACACCACCTGGCCATAGGTGAAGTAGCTGTTCTCCTTGCGGTGCACCACCGAACGCTTTTCATCCCGGTTCAGATTAAACCAGTCTGCTCCCAACTCTTTGGCCGTCTTGAGCAGCAGCGGCAGCAGCCAGGTGTCACCAAAGCGGGTGAGAATCACATCGGGATCCACCCGCCTGACGGTGGCGTTGAGGCTGGTCAGCAGCAGGTTCAGCGGCTGCAAGGGCACCTGGCGGCGGGAACGGCCGTCGTCGATCCACAAAAACGACGGGTCGCGGTGGGACGGGTCTTCATCCGGTTCGATGGTCAGCAGGCGCAGTGGTGGATCGCTGGGGGCCACGTCCCAGCGGGATTCCAGGGGCAAGATGTGTTGGATACGGGCGTCATCATCCACCTCCACCTCACAGTGACAGAGCGGAAAAACGTCAAACACGGCCGCATAACGCAGCCCCAGCGGGATGTCAGCGTCGTAGTAAGTCAGGTCGGGAAAACAACGCGTCACCTGGCGGAACAAATGGGGCTGTAGGGCGGGGTTGGCCACCGTCACCGCCAGCACGTCCAGCGGCCCGGCAAACAAGTCCTGACGCACCGTTCGCGCCAGCTGTACACCAACCGGCTGCTGCTGCAAAAAGCGCCACAGCGCGCGCAGCCGGGGGAACGGCCCGTGGGCGTAGAAGGTGAGGGAGAAGTGCTGAGTCAGCCGCAGGCGACGGCCGTCTTCCGCCAGCAGCCAGAGCACCAGACCATCAGCTTCATCGGCGTAGAGGTCCAACAGCCAGCCGCGCAGCTCAGCCATTAACTCGGCGCTGCAAGTCGTCGATTTTCTTCTGCTGCTCTACCAGCATCGCCAGGAGCACCGCCTCAAAGGGCAGGGCGTGGTTCGCCTGGGAGATAGCGGCCGTGTGCAGCCGAGCGGCGGCAAAGAGGGCGTCAAAATGCCGCTGGTCTTCCCGGCGCAGGGTGCGGCGGAAGTTGGCAAAGGCGGTTTGCTCCTGCTGGATGAGTTGGTTGGTGGTTGGCAGTGTGCGGCCCATAAAAGCTCCTGTGTCGGTATAGTTGTTAGCGGCTGGTGGCTTATGGTTCGTACCAACCACTAGTTACGATTTCCAATAGAACGCAGATTTGCCTGATGAGCCTGAGCTTTATATCAAGAAAATCAGGTGAATCTGTTTCCCGGTTCTCTATCCCGATGAAAACAGGGATGGTTGGGTAACGGCCGTTCCCGGCATTTCCCGGACAAAGTGGTGTGTGGCGGTGTTCATCACCAGCTCCATCAAAATGGCTCGCTCGGGCTGGCGCAGCGGTTGGAGGGACACAACCACCGGGGCCAGGTGACACAGCCGCTGCAGCTGGACTAACGTCAGGCGCAGCAGCCGCACGCTTTCGTCCAGGTCGATGCTCTCATCGCCAAAGGTGGCCAGTAGATCCAGGATGAGGGTGGGGGAAACAGCTTGCACTGAGCGGCTCATCGGCGTTGAGTGGCTCAACGCTGTTGAGCAGGCCGAAGTGGCCGTTTCTTGCAGCAGCGTCACCATTTGGTAGCAGGTGAAGGCGCGGGCCACAGTGATGCGGTTGAGCGTCGCTTCCAGATGGACCGTCGCACGCCGGATGTAGCGGGCCACGTACAGCGCGTTGTAGCTATTGCCGCCATCCAGCACCCACACCGTGCCGCGCAGCGCCAGCACCGCCGACAGCTCCAGCATATGCAGCCGTTCGGCTCTGGGACCAATCACCAGACCAAGTTCGCCACAGGCCACAGTTGTGGCCGTGGTGAGGGCATTGGATAAATCGGGTAGCAAGGACATAACCTCACCATACCGGCTGGCTTGAGGGAAAACAATCCACTGTTGAGAGGAGATAGAGGTGAAAAGCGGGGTGTCACCCCGTGGGGTGAGGGTGCAGCCCTACCGCTTATCTGGGTAGAAATGCAGCGCCGAGTCCATATCTGGCTTATCCCAGGCACGAAAATCCCAGCTGGCCAGCAGGAGCTGTAGTTCGGCCTTGCTGTTGACGTGGAATTTGCTCAAGATGTTACGAAGGTGGGTTTTGACGGTGTTGGGCGAGATGACCATCTTGTGGGCAATTTCGTGATTGGTGTAGCCGAGGCAGGTGAGAGCGGCCGTTTCTTTTTCTCGTTCGGTGAGGGTTTCCCAGAGACTCAAGTTCTCATCGGCCATATGTTGTTCGCCCAAGGCAAAGCTGAGCAGCTGGTTGACAACTTCGGTGTGTGTGAGACCTTCTTTAGCTGCCAGATTGTTGATAAGGGGAACAAGGTCAGGATCGACATCGATCCAGCTTTGGCGATGGAGATAACCAAAGCGTTTGAGGAAATCTTCGAGGAATTGAGGTTTGGGCATACGGTTCTCTATAGCCAAGAAAATAGGGGCAGCACTGCCCAATCGTCAATAAAAAGAACGCATGTTCCGCACCCAGAGGCGGGACTATACCATGTAAGGAACTACCAGCCCGTGAAAGCGTCGTAAAATTTAGCCCTATAGTGCAAGTTAGAACGATCGCTGCTAATAATATTCCGCTCTTTCGCATTCGACTAGAGCATGTCACGTTAGGCATAATAAGCTACCTTTCGAGCCACTTTACGAGTTGCACCCAGGACAACGTCTTTACCCAACCATTGTTTTGCAATTCATCAATTAGCAGCTCACTCTCATCAGGGATGCCTATCTGCATTGTTTCTTTCCCCAGATGTTGCAGCCAAACTGCTGCTTCTTGCAGCATCTGAGATAAATGCTCGATATTTTCCTGAGCTACAACTGGTCGAAAAAGAGTGCCCTTCGTGTGACTGCTTGAAGTGCTGGCAGATAGGAACCCAATTGTTATCGTGTTTTTGACAAACACTCGTGTCCACCGCTGTCCATTTGTGAACTTTTGCATCAGTTGATCCCCACGTGACGGGAAGTAATTTGGGGCAGCAGAGCCTTGGATCTGCAACCAGGCAGGATTAGCAACTTGTATCTCTATCTCTTTAAAGGCAAAGATGTCTGATTGTTTTACCTGACGAGAGGTGATACTGTGCATCGGGCCAGTTGTATTATTGCGAAGTGGTAAAGGTATCTCTAGAACGGAATATCGATCAAAAACTTCAAAACCTTGTTTGTGTAGATTTCCCAGTGATGCCTCATTAGTGGCCAAGACTGTGGTTTTTACAAAGGGGTATCCATTTGCCTTAAGGTGCTGCAACCGTTTTTCCAACAAAGCTTGTCCAATCCCACGCCGCCTGTACTCAGGGTGAACCATAAGATTGGCCAACTCCATCGTTTTCCGGCCCATGTAACTGCTGCAACCGACAACGGTACCATCTACTTCAGCCACGTATAACTTCCACTGAATGCCAGCCAAAATAGATAGCAGGGCGAAGGGAATCATTCGACCACTAACCACCATTCTTACCTGGCGAACAAAGCTGTCAGGGGACTGACCACTTGCAATATACTCTTCTGCAAAGGAAGCCTTAGCAATAGTAATAAGTGCATCAAGATCATCATAACGAAATTCCCTGATAACCAATTCTTTTACCTCTTTCTCGGACATATCTGGATTTTTAGCATAGTACGGCTCAGGGAACAATTGCGGTACTAGGACTCCCATTGCCTAACTTAAAAGATTCATGTATGTTGGTTATCATCAATAACATCAATGGAGCTAGACAACTGGGTCGAACCCCATAATTTGCCCAGTTGCCAAACATCGAAATGGAACATGTTATTCGCGTGGTCGTCATAGATGATCATTACGTTTCCCGCAAAGGGATTGTTAGTTTATTAGAAACCAATCCACATATTACTGTGGTTGCCGAAGGCAATGCTGGTAACCATATACTGGAACTGCTGGGTACACACCAGCCAGATGTGTTGCTCACCGATTTACAGATGCCAGCTCGTGCTGAAGACCCCAAGGGAACTCTGTTTGAACCCGTATCTACTCTCAAAAGAGCAATAGAAAATTATAAGTCCACCTCGGTTATCATCATCTCTCAAGAACATGATGTCCAGACGATCCAAAGCCTGGCAGAGATCGGTGTCAAGGGCTACCTGTTGAAAACCGACGATTTTGCCCAAACGTTAGGGCACGCTGTGGAAATGATCCACATGGGGCTGCAATATTTTTCTCCGGAGGTGCAGGAAGTTATCTATGCGGCTCCCAAAATCAAGCCGACAAGAGCGTTAACTGACCAGCAAATGAATGTGCTGCGGGCAATTATGCGGTCCCCAGAAGCCACACGAGAAATGTTGGCAGAAAGCTTACACATCTCTAAAAGTACACTGCAAAAACATATAACCGCAATCTTTGAAGCCTTAGATGTGCCTAACATGGAGGCGTGCATTATCAAAGCAATGCGCATGCGTTTGGTAGATGTCAAATCGATTATTGGTTAGAGGTATAGCACCCAGATGCTATATAAAAAACTGTATTCAAATGCTATTGGCGTATAGACAATAGCAGGTAAAAACGTGGATACATACGCAGCCTATAAATTACTACATCAAGGAGCTTGCATTATGAAACAACCATTTGCTTTTGATCAACAAGAAGTCGATGAGCTGGCCGAAAATGCCGACGCACTTTTTAACTGGCTTAAAGAGGGCGAAATGCAGGAGCTTACTTCGAAAAAGCAGATAAAAATCCCCACGCACTTACTCCTTCTTTCTTCGGCATTCGTTGCTTCTGGGTTGCCCGTGCTTCTGGATAAGTATGTACCGAACGGTGGTTGCTGGTACGGTGGAGGATGCAGCCTATGATTCGTGAATCAGATTTCCAACCTGTTCAAACCCCGTCGTGGCTTCTTGATAACTTGCGATCATTGATCGCTCTTTTGCTCTCTTGGCTCAATGGAACGTGGTGTCGTTAATACATGCTGTTGGACCTGGCATTTTCCAAGGCCTAGCATATCGATAAAGAATCCAGTCGGCACTCAAAACAAGGGGATAATATTAACTAGGGAGTGCGCTTGCATCGCGAATTCACTGTACCCAATATGGCTGGAGAGAATTCTCCCAGCCCTAGTTTGGAATTTGTCACTATTTATAGTGACCTCTTGCTACTCATAGAAGCCAATCTCGCCTCGGTGCCTGGCAAAAGTACAGATGTTATCCTGAAATATTTACAGGCACGCGGACAGCAGTTGGCAACGATCAAGCAGGACTTGTTGCCGCTCTTGATTTACGTTGGTGTCAGCGGACGATCTTATCAAGAAGCGGTTCCTTTGGCGGCTTGTTGGGCATTGTACTTGGCTGCTGCACATCTTTTGGACGATGCTCAAGACAACGGTCGTATGCCAAGCGCAAATGGAGCGGTTGCCGCCTTAGGAGCGGCGAATCTTACCTTGGTTAACGCGTCGGTTGCCAGGGATGCCATGTTTGACATTCTAGACGCATTTAGCAACGTGGCTGTGATTGGGGCAAATGCACAGGCGGCAGAGAAGAAAGATAGACGACTCCCTTCTCGGACAGAATACTTCCAGTCGATAGCAGGTAAAGCGGCCGTCATCATTGCCACCGGTGTGTGGGCTGGTGGCCGGCTAGCCACAAACAACCCAGACACATTGAGCTTGCTTAAAGAGTTTGGCTTGGCCTGGGGTATGGCCACTCAAATTTCTGATGACTGCCAGGATTTAGCAGAGGATTTGGCCAATGGCCTTCATACTTTGCCAGTAATTGAGGGATTGTCTCGCGTTGACCATCCCCATCATTCTCTCCTTAAGAAGCTTGTCGGCAAAACAGATTTAGATGGCGAGGAAATCGAAACGGTGCTGACGATTCTAGAAGAGATGGGATCGATTGTGGACTGCCGAAGATTGATCAGAGCTTATCAGGTGCAGGCTACGGCCGTTTTCAACACGCTGCCAGGATTAAAACCGTTTTTCGAGGCATAAAATGAATTTGCGATTTAAGATGATGGTATACAGATACCGCCTTTTCTTTTCAGCCCTGCTGCTGTTAGCCACCTCTTATTTTGTGGTTTATACCTGGGTGGCGCTGCCGCCACTGATCTTAATGATCGGTTGGCAGACGGAAACGGAAATGCGGGTGATGGAGGTTGTAGACGAAGCCTACCGTCCATATCTAACCCCAGGTGACGTTGTGCTGGCTGTTGACGGCCGTCCGGCCCAGCGCCGGGAGCAGCTTTTTCCAGCTCCGGTTCAGGCCAGCTACGATCTAACCTTCCAGCGCGATGAGGTAGTGATTACCCAAACCGTGCCTACCATCCAGAGTTCCCTGTACAACATGTGGCGACTGACCACCGACGTTTTGGCCCTGGCCATGTGGACTGTCGGTTTTCTGACGGTGCTGTTTGCCCGGCCTGGACAAACAACACCACTGTTTGCTGGGTTAGGCTTTCAACTCACGGCGGCCGGCATAGTCAGCCCTGGTCCTTCGCAAATGGGTGCACCAGGTGCCTGGCTGATAGGGCAGGTGTTGATTTGGTTTTTCCCCTTAATTGTCTTGTATCTTGGCTTTTTACCCCGTTATATGCCGTTGCCACCTTCGGCAAAATCCCTGTTGCGCAGCGTCTTTTACCTTCTATGTGCATTGGCATTACTGGAAGTTACTGAAGTGCTGTTTTTATACCCAGGGTTAAGTTTTCGGGATGTGACAGGGCTTGCATTGGTAACCATTTTGATCGTCTGTACCGGCGCAGCTATCCTGACGGCAGGAGGAGTGCTCCTTTTTAGATTGTTCAAGGCACCGAAAGGATCTTACGAGCGGCAGCAGCTGCTCATCCTCTTTGTTTTTCTGACTCTGGCCCTTACGCCACTATTCGTTTTTGTGATTCTCCCTATAAGGCAGACGCTTTTTGTCCCGTATCCATTTATTTACAGTCTGCTTTTGCTGGCCCCAGTTGGCTATTTCTTTGTGCTGCATCGTCAGGGGCATCTCGCCCTGGATCCCTTGTTTAGCCGTATCATCACGATCGTTGTGCTGACTATGGCCGTCGGAATGGCCTATTTTTCCGTGATATTTTTGTTGCAAACAGTGTTTCAGATGCAGCCGGGTGAAATAGGGCGAGGTACGTTTCTATTTGCTTTGTTTGGGGTGGCGATCATTGGCCAAAAGCGGGTGCAAATCGCTGCGGAACTGCTGCTTTACGGCCGTGATGGATTAGACACATTCTCCTTACCTGCGGCCCAAACCAGATTGTCTGCCAACCCGGAACCGGCAACAATTACTGATGTCATGGCGGAGGTTGCAGCCTATTTGCAGGTTGAGCAAACTGCCGTCCTGGTGAAAGATGGCGCGCATTATTCATCACTTATTGGCGGTGATAAGCTATCGGTTCAAGCCTCCTCGGAACTTGAATGTGTCATACTACGGTCCCAAGCGCCGCAGAAACTTGACCCTTTACCGAACTGGGTTGAACTTTCCTTGCCCATCACGGCGCGCGGCGAAATGATGGGGCTTCTTCTGTTGTCTCGCCCAATGAATGGTTACTTCAATGCCCGCCAGGTGGAAATATTGCAGGACATTGCCGATATGCTGGCGTTTGGTTTATTGGTCATCAATCTGATGGAGATGATGCAGTTATTTTCCAGCCGCATGCTGTATGAAAAGGAGCGGCAGCGGCAGCAGATCGCGACCGAAATTCACAACGAACCGCTGCATACTTTAACGGCCGTTATGATGCAGCTTCAAGGGAATGCCTCACCTGAAACGATACAAAATGCGGCGCAAGCTATTCGTCGCGTAACACACGATTTGCGGCGGATTATTGCCGATCTCCGCCCACCAGCACTCAAAGAATCTATTGAGTGGATAGTGCGGCAAGTTGTCCGGAGCTTTGAGGAAACACATGAAGATATCCAGGTCGTATTGAAAACGCATGTTCACAGCGAGAAGCAGGCAGATGAACAGACAAAATCGGCCTTTTACTACATACTGACCGAGGTTCTAAATAATATCAGCAAACATGCTCAGGCGACGGCAGTTAACGTTACACTTTGGTATGGTGAAGGGCTGCTGACTTTGGAAGTAGCAGATAATGGGGTAGGCATCGATCCTAATAATCAATCACTGGCTGAGCTGCTGCGGCGACATCACATTGGCCTGGCAGACATGTACCGCTGGGCGTCAATTGGTGGGGGAACTTTAGCCATAGAAAGCAACGTGCCTTCGGGAACCATTGTCAAACTGGAACTACCCATTTAGAAGCAAGAAGTTCTGCTTTTTACCGTATGATTTCTGGCCCGGTCTTCAGACCGGGCTTTTTTGCGTTTGGTCACGTATGGGTGGAAATAGCACCTGCCTTCCAATGGGCATAGTTATGAAGTGCTAGGAAAAAGCGGGTCTAAACTTCCATAGTTGCTTCTCGCCTTTGCCTATAGGATCGCTCACAATGAATTACCGTACAGGCAGTTCTCAGCTTCTCATACAATGATACTGGGGTCAGGCGCAACGGCCGTTTCCGCGGCATATCCACGCGCCTGCAACATAGTCGCTGGAGGATAAAGTTAGCGATGATAATGAGTCGAAAAATCCGGGTGGTGGTAATAGATGATCAGGAGGTGGTGCGCATCGGGGTGAGAGCGGCGCTGGAGCGTAACGGCCGTATCGAAATCGTGGCCGAAGGAACAACAGAAGCCGACGCGCTCCGGTTGGCTAATGCCCATCACCCGGATGTGCTGCTGCTGGGGTTAAACACAATCAATAACGCCAAGCTGGCGCACAGGCACTTATCTGCTTTTGACACCATTCGCCGCCTGGTGAAAGACTGTCAGACAAAGGTTCTGGTACTGTCCCGGCACGGTCAAAAAGGCCTGATGCATACCATGTTGCACGCCGGTGCCAGCGGCTTCATGCTTAAGGATGAAGCCATGAACTCCTGCGAGGGGTTGGCGCAGGCTGTTGTAGACATTTTTCGCAAACGAAAACTCCCTATGAGCCATTCCCTCTACGAGAAATTATTCCTGCCTGGCCCGGAGATAGACGATGTGCCCCGCTTGACAAAGCGGCGCATTGAGATCATGCAGGCAATCGCCGACAACCCACACCTAACGCTGGCGCAGGTGGCAGACTTGCTGGGCATTGCTGAATCTACTCTGCGCAACAACCTTAGCGCTGTCACTCGTGCGCTTGATACCCCCAACGTGAACGGAGCAATGATTGAATGTTTACGACTAGGTCTTGTGCGAATTTGCACTTAAAAGAGGGTCTTATCATCAAGCGTTGATATGATGATGCCTAATGACATTGGGATTTATACTGCGTATGTGTAATACATCAATAGATCGTGTGATGTGAAAAGTACCTTAACAACCAAATAACCATCAATAGATCGTGTGCCAAATACGCTCTGTCAAACGCGCCGTGTGATAAAGGGCCGTTTCCATCAGCTGTTGACCAACTTTAAGCTTATGGCCCTGTGGTTGTGACTGTCGATTCTCGGCAACCGGTTGAACCGCAGAAACCAGCAGCGTACTTTGGACGGTGGCAGGCTGACCCGTTTTGTCACATGCGGCTTCTTGCCTGGCTAGAACCGCCTCCTTGAGCGGAAAAGCGTAGCTGGTCAAACACTTTCTCTCAACCACATCTGGGGCGGCATCGTAAATAGACAAGTCCGCGCCAATGGGTTGAAAAGAAATCGTGACCCAGACACCTCGTGAGAGGTCCGGGTTGGGCACGGCCCAGTCGGCATTGAGGACACGGACCGTGCCATCGGCCTGCACCCGCCGCATAAAGTGAATACGACCTTCATGCAAGGGTAACTTGTGGTTACTGAGAACAAAATCAGCAGCTAAAAGCTTCGGTTGGAGCCGGTGATGATGGTCACGGGGCGATTGCTCGGCCAATTGAATGTGGTCTTGCCGCAGCCGATACAAGCCGAAGAAACGGTCTGACTGCTGTTGCACCTCATCCAGATTAGCCAGGTAGGTATCTTGCCACACGTGCCGGTTGTAATCTTGGTGAAAACGCTCGACGAATCCATTGCTTTGCGGATGGTTGACCGGCGAGAAAACCAACTCGGTCCCCACGGCCAAGGCTAGACGAACCACCCTACCCAGCACATGAGCATGGCTCATACCGCCGCTAAAACAGCCCTCGTTATCCACCTGAGTGTAACGGGCGATACCGACCGTTTGCCAAAGATGGATGAGAAAGGCAGCTGCGTCCTGTGATCGTCGTTGGGCCAAAGGCTGACCGGTACTATAACGCGAGACAACATCCAGACCGTTAAAGCAGGCAACTCGCTGACCACCGGTTAAGTAGTGCGGCACAATATCCACCTGACATAGCTGGTGTGGTTCGGTCGGTTGCAGATGCGGGTAGACAATGGCTGCTTGCTCCTGCTTTGCTTGCAGTTTGGTCAGACCAGCTTCCCGCAAAATTCTCTCTATGGTGGGCACACTGGGCAGCGGCGCGACCTTTTTGCTTTTCAGCTTCGTTCGCACAGCCATGCCACCGATATATTTGAGCCCTTCGCCCAGTGCCGCTGAGGTTTCTATTTCTAAACGAGTTTCAATAATGGTCGCTCGGATGGCCGGCGCCAGTTTACGCCCATGCTTTTGCGGCGCTCGCGAGCGTGAACGCAGGCCCTTCCAGCCTTCTTCTGCGAATCGCTTGTGCCACTTGCACACCCAATTCGGGTGCCGACCCAGGTTTGAAGCCACTTCTGTGACTGTTTTTCCTTGCTTGAGTTGCATGATAGCTAACTTTCGTTCGGCGATTAATTGGTCTTCCATTTGCTTTCTCCTCCTGCCGGGAATGAAGCAAATTTACCAATTATCACACGATGTATTGATGGTTTGGTTGTTAAGGTTCACACGATGTATTGATGGTTGATAAACTAGACCATCACACGATGTATTGATGTACGACACGTATGTATTTGATAAATTATACAGCTCGCTGCTAGCAGGAACAGTTCCTCTTCAGCCTCGCTGCTGCTTTTTGCCTTGCCCCTCCATATTGAATTTCTCACATTTTTATTTATACTTGTTTCTGAAAATCTCGCTGACAAAATTCATCACCCAAATATGACAACAAGAAAAATCTTGGTAGTTTGTACAGCTAACAGATGCCGTTCCGTAATTGCCGAAGCATTCCTGCGACGAGAGCTGGCTAATAAGCCGAAGTTTACTGATTGGGAAATATGCTCAGCAGGCACTAGGTTCGAAGATGGGTATCCAGCGGACCGTCCTACTATCGAGGAAATGGACAAATATGGAATAGATGTGCGTGGCCATGTGTCGCAACGGCTTACAAATGACCATCTGGTTGATGCTGACATAATTTTGACCATGACTCGCCGCCAGTTCGATTTGATTTTAAGACGTTATCCACAAGTTAATGGTCAAATCTTATTAATAAGAGAACTGGTTGGGGACATGAATGATATTAGCGATCCCACCCAAAACAGAGGTGAAAGTTATGGTGCCGTTACAGACGAAATAAAGAATGTCGTGATGCAAGGGATGCCACAATTGGTAGCTTTGATGGAATCTGTTTAAGTTTCCGATTTACAGAAAGGTTTATCAGTTAGCCTTATTAAGGAGAGTTAAATCATGATCGAGGAAATCTCAATTCAAGAAGCATCAATCCCGCTACAAGTATTCGGAAGTCGTTCCAGAAGCACGTTGCCTACATTGTTGAATGCCGGTAAAGACTCACGCTTTCACAATGTTGGAGCATTGATTATTAAAGTGACTCATCGGTGTAACCTGGATTGTTTGTATTGTTATGAAAATATTGCCAAAGGTAGCGACATGTCCCTTGATACCTTTAAACTGCTCTCCGACAAGGTGCTATCAAGCTCAAAGCGACGCAAGATTATGTTCCTGTTTCATGGGGGAGAGCCCACTCTTATGAGTGATTCATGGTATTCAGAAGCAATTGAGTATGCAAGCAAGCGAGCAGAGGAATACGACAAAATACCAGTGTTCGCTATGCAGTCAAACATACTCGCAATAAGTGATTCCAAGATTCAACTTCTGAGAGATCTTGGTATTGATTTGAGCGTAAGTCTTGATGGGCCGAGCTTTCTCCCTAATGCCATGAGACAGCGAGCAGATGCAGCCTACAAAACTTATAAAAGACTTATAAAAGCGGGTGTTGAGACTGGTGTCTTGATGACAATCAATCATTCCAATTTTAATCATTTCTATAAAATATGTCAGTGGCTTGAAAATGATATAGGGGTAAAGGATTTTAAAGCAAACGTCATTTCATCTGTGGGACGCGGGCGGAATCTTCCTGAATTGGGTGCAGAACAAATATTTCAAGCTTATCACGATATTTTAGAATACATGATTGAGACTCAAGGGCAAAGCGTCGTTGAGGATAATCTTAGTCTTGAACTTGAAAGATTTTTTGCTTGGCCGACAGAAAGGGCACTGATGCCTCAAACATTGTGCCGTGATCGAAAGTGTGGCGCTGGCGAAAGGGTCGTTGGCGTTACCCCGGACGGAAAGTTGTTGCCTTGTGGACGCTTCCAATGGGATGATCACGATTATTTTTTAGGTTCGTTGGAGGATTCTTTAACCCCTGACACTTTTGCTGCTTTTAACCAGGCGACAGATAGATTCCATTCCTTAGTAATCGTCTAAAAATAAGTTACCGATAAGTTGCCTGAACGCAATAACAAATCTATCCTCGTTCTAAAGCAAAGAGACAAGGATAAGAAAAGTGAGTAACCAACAAATTCATCAATGTCAGTG
>JADLAX010000049.1 GCA_020848035.1 Anaerolineae bacterium
AAAGAACTCGAAATAGGTTACTGGAGAGCCGGGTGACGCGAAAGTGTCATGCCCGGTTCGGAGGGGGGCTGACGGAAAAGGGTCGTTGTGACGATACCTCGCCGGCAGCCTACCCTACCGATTACCGCTTCGAGACGGTGTGGAATCGGCCGTATAAGGCGTTAGCAGCGCTGGCCCCTTACCGGATGCTGCTAACGCCAGACTTTTCCCTCTACCGGGATTGGCCGCTGACGCTGCAGTTGTGGAACGTCTACCGCAACCGCTGGTGTGGCCGTTTCTGGCAGGAGAAGGGTTTTACCGTCATTCCTACCGTGAGCTGGAGTACGGCCGTTTCCTACGACTTCTGCTTTTTGGGCGTGCCCCGGCGCAGCATGGTGGCTGTGTCAGGAGTAGGTGTCAATCTTTCGACAAGCTCACGTCAGGCCGGGGATGCGCCGTTGGAGTATCAGCTGTTTGTGGATGGATTTGCCGAAATGGTGCGGCGGCTGGAACCGCTGGTGGTGCTGAGTTACGGCCGTTTGCCAGCAGTCTGTCACCAACTGGTGCAAGTTGTCACCTATCCAACGCGTTGGACAAACATCCGGGCCGCACGGCGCGATGACCCGCTAACTACTCCGGAGCAAAGCTTACTTAGAGGAAAAGAAGCAGGAACAAAAGTAAGCCCTTGCCTCTCCGGCAAAGATAACAAGGAATGATTATGGTGAAATGGTGGCAGCGATTTGCCGACTTTCTGCACACAGCCAACTTGATTCCTTTGGTAGTCCTGGTTTCCAGCTACCATTACTTTCAGGCACTGCGCAGTCATGATCCAATTTTGGTAGCCGTACCAATCGCCCTTTTTGTGGATCTGTTGCAGTACCGTACCGTGCATCGGGCCGTGCGCTCCGGCGAGAGCACTTGGAAACTAACAGCTGTATTCACTACGCTTATGGCTTTTGCGCTGCAATGGATTTTTTACAACCAGCCGGGCGAGGGAGAGACGCTGCTCGGGTGGCAGGTGATTCTCTTTGCCAGCATTGTACCAGTGGGCCTGGCAATTATGGCCTGGCATCACCATCAGCAGGAGCAGGAGCAAGTTACCGACTGGCAGCAGCAGATTGTCGAGGGGCAGCGGCGAGCCGTTCAGATGCAGCAAGAAGCAGCGGCGGAGCAGGCGCGAGCCGTTCAGATGCAGCAAGAAGCAGAAGCCGAGCGCCGGCGTGCAAGCGAAGCGCAGACGCAAGCCAAAGAAGCGCAGGCCCGAGCGGAAGAAGTGCAAATCCAGCTGGTTGAAGCACGGCAAGAAGCAGCGACCGCGTGTGAGCGAGCCGAGCAGAGGCAGCAGGAAGCAAAAACAGAGCGTGAGCAAGCGGCTGCGCTGCAATCACAGCTGACTGAGGTGCAGGTAGAAGCAGGTGAGATGCGGAGCCGACTGGAACAGGTACTGGCGGAAGCGGCGCAAATGCAGATTGCGCTGGACGAAAAGCAAGCCATTGGCAGAGCCTGGCAAACGCTTAACCTGGAGATGCAGACGCTGGCCCTATTCAACGCGCAACTACTGACGGCTCAGGCGGCGGCCGAGAAGTTAGATGTGCATGTCACTACCATCCGGCGTAAGGCCAAACAGCTCAACGGTGTAGGGGAGAAAAATTAATGGGTGGGCGAGGTGCAGCCAGGACAGGGGGCCGCAGCCTGCTGCCACCTGCCGAATTAGAGAAGCTGTCTTACAACGTCACAAGCTTCGATGATCCACTGGGTGGCGCGACGTTTCCCTTTCTGGAGCAGACGCAGCGCGCCTGGCGCATCCTTACCCGGCCCGTGGATGAAACGGCCGAACCACATGCCGCGCATACGTTTGGCAAGGCGGGTGAAAGCCGCCCCCCTACCCTGCGCTGGGTCAACGGCAGTCAGATCAGTGACCTGTATGTCGATGGGATGACAACCGAGCAGTTTCTGGAGGCTACCGGTTTGCAGCTGGATATGCACAAGGGTGGTTTTGTCTTGTCCAAGCGGATCTCCCGCCTCATGCGACCCCATTTTGTTAGCGGCTTTTTTGCCCCTGATGACGTGCGCGTGGCCTATAAGGCACAATCTCCGGCGGAAGCCAAAGTGTGGGACGGTGCCGGCCTGATTTCCCGGCGTATGCTGCGGCAGATGATGCTATCTGATGAACTGACCCCAGCCAAGCGGGAGCGACTGGAAACCGAGCTGCGCCATGTGCAGCGGGTGGAGTTCACCGTGATGACACCAAAAGGGCAGGACAAAGGCCATGCAATAGTGGCCGATGATTTGCGCGACGAAAACGGCCGTCCTGTGGACTTTCTCCTGCCTGAAGATACCAAGAAAGAAGTGCGGCTGAATCCTTTGGCAGGCTCTGGTCCCCGTACCTTTGTTGGGCTGAGCTTTGTCCATGGTCACAACAACATGCGGTTGGATATCCAGAGTCTGATAAACCTGCACCCCTTCTTCCAGGAAGAGCAGCTGCTGGGTTGGTTGCAGGAGGAAGGGAATTTGTTCGTGCAGGCGGTCGAAACGGGTCAGGTGGCCGAGGTGATGGGCCGCATTGATCGCCATACGACGCTGGATGAGGTGCAGGCGTGGCCGCTGCGCGAATATTTTGCCAGCGGCGGCCAGCCCATGTGGTTTCGCAGCCACGTCAAGAGCCTGATGAACCAGCATCTTCAGCGGTTAAATCACAGCACACTGGAAAAGATGCGGCTACCCATTCCCGGCGGACGCCACTACGTCATGCCGGCGGCCGTGGGAAAGCGGGCGGGCATCCAGGGACTGGACGTGCCCAGAGGGTACATTCACATTGACGACAAACGCGGCACGGCCTGGGTCAATGACGACGACTGGCTGGCGCTGCCGGACTCGCCCAAAGGTGAAGGTATTGCCGGGATTCTAGGCGGAGCTGATAATGACGATGCCCTCTGGCTGCACCCGTTCACCGATCATGATGGGGAGCGTAAGGTGCTGGCCTGGCGCAGCCCCAACCAGGTTGGAGAATATGTGATTCTCAAGCCAACGGTGGATTCCCATGTGCTGCCCTGGACAAGAGGTCGGGATGAGGCAGGCGAGCGGGAAACGGCCGTGTTCCCGCCAGCCGACAGCCGCAAACTGCCGCCGCGCGTGGATTTTGTCGAGACAGCGTATCTGGGATTGGTAGACCCGAATTCTGGCGGGAATTTGGGGGCTGGTGAGGCTTACAGTATAGACGTGATGGAAACGGCAGTTGCCCAGGCGATTGCCAACCAGGGAGCCCTGGGCATGTACTGCAATTCGCTGATGCTCAACAAGGCGCTGTACGGCCGTTTGCCGGCCACTCCCCCTGCCCCACTGGAGGACGTCATTGACAGCGCCGTGAAAACAGGCGCAGACCTGAGCCAGGTTGTATTGTGGAACTATGCGAACTCGCGTGAGATTCTGGAAAGCAGAATTCCCATTCCGGCGCTGCTGCATCAGCGGCTGAGCGTAGATTGGTCGGACAGGGAAAACCGCCCTCCCCCACCTCGTGCAAGCAATGTGGCGGGGAGCGAAGCGCACTGGTTAGACAAGTTAGAAGCGGGTGTGAAAGCGCATATCCAGGTTATGCAAGAAAAGCGAGATGAGCTCATTCACCGCGCGCGGCCGCCCCACGCGGTTTTGGAAGTAGCTTCGGCCGATCCGGAGGCAGTACAGCTGGGCGCAGGGCTGAACAAAACATATGCCGCCGCTTTACGGAGGGGCAAAGGCCAATTTCCCAATGTACTGGAAAGCGCAAAAGCAGCGGTGGAAGATTATCTGGCCCACTTTCCAACGGAGCGGCGTGGTGTGATTTTGCTGGGAGCATTAGCCAGTGTGTATGGGAAGAAGGATGGTGGGGCGGATACGGCCGTGTGGCTGGCAGCGGGCAAGGGTGCACCTGGAAGCGGAGCAGTGGCGCATCTAACAATTGAGGCGCTGCGGGAGCTGGGTATACTAGATGACATTATTGTGACTAAGGAAGGGTTGGTGGTGTATCCCAGCGAAGAGATAGGGAGCCGGTGAGAAAGAACTGAGCAGTCCTTAAGAATATCTGCCCGGATGCGATTCAGGTCACTCTCCTGAGAAAGGTGAAGTATACAGGATACGCTGTACACAAACCGTAGAGGATTGATGTGGGCGACTACTTCAACCTATACAACTACGAACGGCCGCACCAGAGCCTTGGCTCCTGCACACCGGCTGATGTTCATTTTGCTGTTAATCTACCCATTCTGTGACCGGGTTTGGTATCTTAACTTTGTCGATCTGTGGTCTTGACTTTGGGGGTCACTTTACTTTCCACCCGGACATCGGAAAGGCCAAGGGCCTTCAGCAACTTGCGCAGCAGGGAGAATCTTTGTTGTGTACTCATAAACGCATCAAGTTGTAATGTATTTCCACCATTGCCAATGTGTCCAAATGGCAATACTCTCGTAATTGCTGGATTAGCTGCTGCTTAACGGCCGTATCCCCCTGCCCTATCATCGCTTCCCACACTACCTGCGCCTGGGTGCCGTTTGAGACATCGAGAATGGCGTAACTCAGGTGGGGAGCTATGACCGGCAGCACGGACTTTAAAGAATTGGATTTGCCAAAACGATAATCCCGATAATACTGGCGAAAAATGGGCAGCTGGTCCCACAGCCGCTCGGCCATAGCCAACAGCCGCTCAGCATGGTCTGGCAAGTAGTCTGCCAGGTGGTGCAGCACACCGCGCTCAAAGGGAATGTTGTAGGCGATGAGGCTGCCCGTTTCACCAATATGCTCAACCAGCGCCTCGGCTAACGGCCGTCTGGGGTCGCCCGCATCCGTATGCAAATAGTCGCAGTGGGTCACCGTGCCATCTTCGGCCAAAATGTGGCAGCTGTACTGGAACGGCACCTGCTGGTACGGTTGGCAGCCGTCAAAAGTTGGAATGGCGAAATCAATGGTTTCAAAGTCAAAAAAATAGAGAGGGAATTGCAGTTCCGCCAGTGCTTGTTGGATGGCAGCCCTGTCAATCTGGATCTGCCTCCGTACGTGAAAATCCACAAAAGCGCGTTGGGTCGCGGTAAGGGGATAGTCGGCGGGAATATCGGCCAGATACACAACGCCGGCCTCTTGCAACGGCCGTTCCTTTTTTGCATCCAACCGCGGAATGTCATAAATCGTCAAACCCGTTACGTTTTGCCAGCAGTGTTCATAAAACGGACAGGCATACGGCCGTGTGCAGTGGCGACCAATGCCTGTTTGAGGGGGATCTGCCTGGGTAAGAAGCTGACGCATGACGGCCGTATCCGCCGTCACCGTGGGCAAAAAAGCTTCGACGGCTGCCGTCACGTCGGTTAAGGTAAACAGGTTGTTTAAATCTGGGGCCAGACAATCGTGGTTGAGGTGCATCAGGCTGGCCTGAGTGATCTTCAGCCCTGCCTGGCGCAGTACATGAACCTGGAAGGCAATGTCCGGCAAATGTTCCGCTTCTTTATACTGGGTGCTGGACTTCACTTCAATGAGGTGCCAGCCCGCCTCTGTCTGGGTCAAGATGTCCACTTTCACCAGCATATCGTTCACGGCAAAGGTGGCTTGAAACAGGGTGTCCGCGCCTGCCTGGATCGCCTGGTGGGTCAGTGGCGCCATGTCTTCAGGGTGTGGGCGGTAGGGGATCAGACGGCCGTTGGGATACTGTTCTCTGGCCAATAGGTCTACCTGCTGCCCGGCACGCAGTCGGCGCTGGGCAGCCGGATCTGGGGCAGCGGCTAGTTCTGGTTGATGGGTATCGTACCAAATCTGTTGGGCACACCGGGTAAAAGCCAGGTAGGCGGTTTTGGTTAGCATCGTTTTGCTCCTTTGTGGGCAACGGCCGTGGCCACGGCAATTCCGCCATCTGCCTGATGGGGCCACCGTGACACAAGAGATACCTTCATATCCTATCGGTCTCACCTAACATTCTGTCTGGCTAACGGTTAGTGCGAGCCAACTTCCTTCGGCAGTACAGGTGGGGGAGCATCAATCTGCCAAAACTCTTTGTTTTTTTGGAATGGTCTGGTGGGAAGAGTCCGGTTTTTAGGAGAATAAACGTCCGTTGGCTTTTTTGCCATCCCGTTTTTAAGTCGCAGCATCCCTGCCCAAAGCACTGGCTTCTCTGTATAATGTGCCTGTTTTAGTCGCACCATGCCACCGCACATTTGGTCATCTTCGACCATTCCTGTAAGAAGCAGCCTTAAAGGAAGGAAATCATGTGGTCAAATCTGTTCTCTCAGCAAAAATGGGCTTTTCTTCTGCTCGCCGCTTGTCTGCTAATCGCCAGCTGGATCGCAGTCGGCGCTGGTTATGACCCCACCGGACAGAGCGAAGCCCTTATCTATAATGAAGCCCAAACCGTCTACCTGGGCAATCTGGCCCGCCAGAATGAAGCCGGGCAGCCGCCGCTGCGCTGGAATCAGCAGCTGACCCATGCCTCGCGATGGTTTTCCTGGGATTCGGTGGAGAATCGGCCAGATCCATATTGTGGCCATCAGGATACCCTGGGCGGTTGGCCAATAGACCGGGCACCCATCTTTGGCTATTTGGGCAGTGCGGGAGCGGAAAACGCGTTTTGTGGTTACGTAACCCCGCAGCAGGCGATAGAGGGCTGGCTGAACAGTCCGGGCCATCGGGCCAATCTGTTGGCCGAAGGACACCGGGAAATCGGTCTGGGCTACTACCTGCGTGACAGTGACGGCCGGGGCTATGTCGCCCAAATGTTTGGCGCTGATGCGGTTTATCCACCCGTGATCATTGAAAATGAAGCAATCGCGACCACCAGCTCGAACGTGGACCTGTATATCTACGACCGGTCACAGGGTGCCGGTTTTGCAGGTTTGGCCCCGGCCACCGAGATGATGGTGAGCAACAACCAATGTTTCAGCGGCGCCAGCTGGGAGCCTTACACCGCCCAGAAGAGCTGGGCGTTAAGCAGCGGGGAAGGCTGGAAGTCCGTCTTTGTGCGCACGGTAGATGCGTTTGGCCGGACCATCAGCGTAGCCGACTCCATTCATCTGGGAGCCACTGTACCGCTGAACGAAATTGGCCCCGAGCAGATGAGCCGTACTGAGCCAGAGGTAACACTCTATGACCTGGAGGAAGGCAGCTGGCCACGGGTGCAGTTCA
This sequence comes from Anaerolineae bacterium, assembly GCA_020848035.1. GTDB lineage: Bacteria > Chloroflexota > Anaerolineae > Promineifilales > Promineifilaceae > Leptofilum. The sequence goes on from JADLAX010000049.1 coordinate 7,114, forward strand.
GCTTGGGCTGGCTGGCAGATGACAGCAATGACACTTTCACCAAATGGTGGGGCAATGGGGAAGCCGTAAATGATGTCAACGCCTGGGGCGGCACCGCATACCGCCTGTTTTCCGGTGATGGGGAATCTTTTGCCTGGGTTTATGACACCGGCTTTATCAAGGAGACCCCTTTTGTCGCCTACTTCCGCCTCAAGGTGAATAACAACAACTCGCCCAACGAGGTAGGACGTATTTCGATAAAGGGTGGTGGTGTTGAATATGGCCCGGTTAGCCTCAAGGGAACCGATTTTACGGCGGCCAATGAATATCAGGAGTTCGCCCTGCCCTTCACCTTCCATGATAACGCCGCCGATCCGTTCCTGATTTTCCAGTTCTGGCGCAGCGGCACGGCCGATGTAACCATTGACGCGGTTTCCATCTTCACAGCGCCGCAGCCATTTAGCAGCACCCAGACCTGGGCGGTGCCGGGGAGTAATTATCGCGGGCAAGGTGTGTGGGTCCGCTATACGAATGAAAGTGGCACTGCGTTTTCTAACCTGATGGAGGCCGCGACGAACCAGGGGGCGCTGGCCGTGATGCCCACAAGCGTGGCGCTTCTGGCCGAGCAGGGTGGCCCCCTACCCGCTCCAGTGCAGCTGAGCGTACAGGAGTTGTGTGGGGACATGACCTGGCAGGTAAGTGACGATGCTGCCTGGCTGACTACGTCGGTGAATGGACAGAGTGTGATGGTTCAGGTGAATCCAGGTGGTTTAGCCAATGGCAGCTATACAGGTACGGTCACGGTAACGGCCGTTGGGGAACCCGGCAGTGAACGGATTGAGATTCCGGTTCAGCTTATTGTTGCTGACGAGGTTTTTCACACCCATTTGCCTTTAATTGAGAGGTAGTCGTGGCTCTTGATAACTGAAAAATAGCGGGGTAGACAAACGGAAAGGTTCTGGTACAGAAACAAAACTGATCGTTGGCGCTGGGCGTTTCTTACTAAAGGGATGTTGTGGTAGGAAAAGAAAACGCCTATTGACGTTAGCATGCACAGCCGAAGTAGCGCCCAGCTGAAGGCTTGCCGTTATCCATATTGCTCCTAACGCACCCATCCGGTGATGTGGTTAGTATCTTTATTTTCCTGAACTTTGGCTCAGTGTTTGGCTCTCTTCAAAAGGTTGAATCTTCCGTCAAAGTGGGCCGTTGCTTCTATGTCTATTCTTTCAGGGGAAAGTCACCAGCTGCATCAGCATTCATGGACGATGAGAATCGCTGTTTCGGCCACTAAGCGCGGGTTGGTAATCATGATGTCTCAACTATGTGGTCGCGGGTAGACTGTGTCACGCTGGTGTCACGTTCTGAGATTACTGTAGTATAAGATCAGTTTTTACTCATGTAGAAGAGAAACAAAATGGTCTACCTTTTTGTAGCACAGAATTTTCCCTGTAGTTTCTCCTCTTCAACTCCTTTTTATCCCTTTGGTGTCTAACAAATTCAAATCGGCAGGTTGCTATATCTGCTCCATTGCCCGCTTGCCTTCGTGGTTTTATGGCTCAAGAAGTTTGTGCAATCAGAAAAGTTTGCTGAAAACGCCCCCTCAATTACTGGCAAAATTTGCAGAAAAGCCGTAATCAGATGTCAGGGAGACGATTTAGCTATTTCGCGCGTTGCCTCACGATAAGCCACCCAGTAGACGGTCCAGTTGTTTGGAATTTGCTTCTATTCACACAAATTATTTTCCATTGTTCAGGAGGTCAAGAATCGAAATGTTCACAGCGAATACGGTTAATGGCATAACTATAAATATGATCAAATTCAGCTACCTGACCGGAGAAATCCAGCTGGGAACCTACCGGCAAGTCGCGCCAACTGCCTGGCACGAGGTCGATATTCAGAATAATGTAACCTTCTATTTTGCCGAAACGCAACGAACTGATACTTCAATAACGCTATACGATGGTTCTAGAAATGTCACTTTGTTCTTTGATTTCAACAGAAGTGTCATCGTATATACGGACTCGAACAACCATTTTGATCTTTACCACATTACGGAGGCTACCGCCTATGTTCAAGGCTGGCTGGCAAACCAGGCCCACTTTAGCGACTTCAGCGGAAACCACTTAGGCGAATTTCGCCAGACAGGTGAGAAGCTGTGGGTGGAATTTGGCAAGGGAGGGGTGGCCCGGTTTCACTTTGTCGAAACCCTGCGAGATGAGTGGTCTGTTTATTTACATGATCAATCACGCAACGTAGGTCTTCAGCTAGATTTCTGGCGAAAAATGGTGGTTTACAGCGATGCAACGCCTCAGCAGTTTGACCTATATCCCATTACCTTCGGCGCTGCTTTGTCAGGTACGGCCGACCTAACGCCGTCTCTCACTGGAAAAACGGCAAACCGTATCGACTTTGGTACGGCCGAAGGGCAGATCCTGGGGTATCTGAAGAAAAATAGCCTGTATGAATGGGTCGAATTAGGGTTAGATCAAAAGGAGCGGTTTTATTTTACCGAAACCAAGTCGCACAAAGGCGTTGTGGTGTTGTTTGATGTGGCGCGGTCTGTCACCCTCGAACTGCACCTGCGCAGCAAAAAAATCATCTACAGCGACGCCGCAGCCAACCGGTTTGAGCTTTATAAGATTGTCAATGCTTATAGCAAAGTGAATGGCTGGACGGCAAACCGCGTTGACTTTGGCTCATTTGCCGGCACACCCTTGGGAACATATCGACAAACGGGTGAGAAAACGTGGGCTGAACTGAACAGCCTGCAAAAACCAGTTTTTTATTTCAATGAGCTGCTGCGGGACGATTGGTCTGTTTATTTACACGATCCGTCCCGGAATGTACACATTCAGCTGGATATGTATACCCAGAAAGTTGTTTATGGCACGCAACTGGCAGCCCAACAACGGATATTTAAAGATGAAAGCACAGCGACGATAAACGGAGAATTACATCTTTGCGCCGTAACCACCGACGGCCATTTGTGGCATACCATCCGGCGCACCGACGGCAGTTGGTATCTATTTGGGGATGTTGAGGGCCAAACCGGAGATGTCGGTCTCTTGGTAAGCGTGGATTGTGCGGCCATTGCCGGCGAACTCCACGTGTGTGCTGTCGCCAGCGACGGCCGTTTATGGCATACCATTCGGCGAGCTGACGGCGGTTGGTATCCCTTTGGCGATGTGGAGGGCCAGACGGGGGATCGCGGCCAAATCTCAAAGGTGTCCTGCGCTGGCAGCAGCGCCGGGCTGCATGTCTGTGCCGTCTCCAGTGATGGACGCCTTTGGCACACCATCCGTCGCCCCGATGGCGGTTGGTATCCCTTTGGCGATATCGAAGGACAGACGGGGGACCGCGGCTCCTTTGTTGATATGGACTGTGCCATTATTAATGAAGAGCTTCATGTGTGTGGCACAACAACGGATGGGCATTTGTGGCACACCATACGCCGGGCTGATGGCAGCTGGTATGGCTTTGGCGACATCGAAGGACAAACAGGGGACGGCGGAGCCATCACGAGCGTTGCCTGTGCTGGCAGCAATGCTGGACTCCATGTGTGTGCCGTCTCCAGTGATGGGCGCCTTTGGCACACCATCCGCCGCCCCGATGGCGGCTGGTACGGTTTTGGTGATATAGAAGGGCAGACGGGCGATCGTGGCGCATTTGTTTCCGTAGATTGTGCCGTACACGACGAAGCGCTTCATGTCTGCGGCACGTCCACAGATGGACGTTTGTGGCACAGCATTCGCTACGACCAAGGATGGTCCCCATTTGGTGATGTAGGCGCTCAAACCGGTGATGATCCGGCCCAGGGTGACAGAATCGATCTTTACGGTATTGTGCGGGCATCAGCCAAACCTTCCGATTTGGTGATGACCTCTCCGCTGCCGGTTAAAGGGCAAAACGTAAAAACGGTCTGGTTTGCCGGTTTAAATGGCAAACCACTGGGAGCCTACCGTCAAATTTCCGAGTCAAAGTGGGTGGAAACAGACATCCAGGCCAAACAAACTTTCTCTTTTAATGAGGTCAAACGCACCAAGTATGCCGTCTATCTGTATGATGATTCCCGCGATGTTTCTTTGGAGCTCAATCTGCACTCCCGGCGAATACACTATTCTGACCCTTCGAACAGCTTTGTTCTCTACACCATTTTACGCAGTTCAGCACTTGTCATGGGCAGCGCCGTCAGCGAGGTGACCTTTGCCACATTTGCCGGGCAGGAACTCGGCAAGTATCGCCAGACTGGTGGTGATGAATGGGCTGAGTTTAACCAGTCGGGAACGGTCACCGCTCATTTTAAGGAAACAAGGCGAGAAGACTGGCTTGTCACGCTCTATGATGCAAGCCGTAACGTGACCCTGTCTCTAGACCTACACAGCCAGACCATTTACTACAGCGACGGCCAGACCTATTATGCGCCGCTCTACCTGATTTTGCGTGAGGAAATAGAAGCGGCCGTTTGGATGCAAAGCGAAAATATCACCAGCCGTTCTTCCTTAACCCAGGATTTTGCCCCCGATAGAACAGCCCGCAACTTAAATCCCCGGCCTGCTTATCGCACCTCTATCTCCTTCACCAGGCTCACCTCATTTGTTGACATTTGGGCCTCTGAAGAAGTGACGGTCGAAGTTAACGGCGCCAGCTACACCATTGACCCGGTTAAATCAGCCAGGGTTCAACCCAATGCCTTGAGTAAGCTGAGCGTTTCACTCCCGGCAACGGATGTGCAATGCCCCACCCTCATTGTGCGCACCAACTTAATGATGCCTGATGAGAAGCATTATATTTTTCCCGATATTGAGGCCCACAAAAAGATCGTTAACCTGAAAGACGGCGATCTTTACAAAGCGAGAACTCAGTTGGGCATTTCCGACCAATACACGGAAGAAGATCTGGCTCACGTGCAGCGGTCGCTGCAAAACATCGCCAAAACGGTTCAGCATACGTACAACAAGAAGCCTCATGGCGTCCATCATGATCGGGCTCTGCTCCCCAAAAATATGGAACACCCTCACTTTATGCTTGATTTCACAGGGGATCAACCGCGTTACAAGCCACTGCATCCCAGCGAAGTTCCCGCTCTGACTACTGGCGCTACTCTGTTACAGGGGGCGGCGGCTCAGGGATTTTTTGATGATGTGGGAAACTTTTTTAAAAAGGCGGCTGCGGTTGTGGTCCATACAGTAGAGAACGTAGGGCACGACATTGTGCAAACAGCCGAAAACATTGGTCACGACATCGTGCAAACGGTCGATAACGTGGGTGAAGATATTGTTCATGGCGATATTGCGCACATTGGCCAGGATCTGCTGCAAGGTGGTGAGAATATTGGCTCGGATTTAGTGAAGGGCGCGGGCCATGTTGTCGGCGATGTTGTTGAAGGCGCCGGTCAGCTTGTGGTGGTCACGTTGCATGCCGCCGAAGGCCTGGTGCAGTTTGTCATTAACCACACGGGGTTTGTTGGAAAAGCGTTGGGGTGGCTGCTTGAAAAGATTGGTGCTGGTCTGGACAAGGTTGTTGATTGGCTGCTGGACAAACTTGGATGGGAAGACATTCTGCACACCCATGATGTATTGTTCCAGCTTTTTAACAACAAAGTTGATGAATTTGCCACCTACCCTGAAATGATTAAGCAGCGGGGTGATCAATTTTTTACGCATATTACCGATTTGGTCAGCCAAACAATGGATCAGGCAATCAAGCAGTTTGATGTGCAGGCTGTGGCCAAACAGCCGCAGCCAGTCAAAGGGCACTCGGGGGCGGTTGAGAAAATAGAATGGATTTTGGGCAAGCTTGTCCAATATGCACCACAGGCTGCGGCGCTGGCGTATCCCTCATTTACACCATCCTACCATTCTCAAGCAGATGGCCTGGTCGGCCTGTTGGAACAGCAGCTTGGCGGTGGTGGTCAGATCATGAAGGCCTTGAGGCAGGGGGAAGAGGATCTGGTGCACGTTTTTACCGATCCGGAACATAGCCCAGAGTATCTCATTAGCTTGCTCCTTGAACTTGTCAAAGCGGTTGCGGTGCTCAGTCTGGAAACGATAAAGCTCGTTTTTGACGCCATCCTGGATCTGATCATCGGTCTGATACAAGCGTTTAAAACGGCCGTTAACGCACCGTGGGATATTCCGTTTCTGGGCGATCTGTACGACACCCTCACCGAAGGGCGGCCGCTAACTTTTCTCAGTATGATTTGCCTGGTCATTGCAA
>JADLAX010000050.1 GCA_020848035.1 Anaerolineae bacterium
ACTCATCGCAACCTCGTTGTGAAATATTGCTATGAGCCTGCCACTAATGAGCAGTTTGTAAAGGTTCGACTTTTATTTTTGGCGATTTTTTACGATTTCGCCGCTAATTGCACAAAACTTACGTTAGTATCCTCTCAAATTTGCAAATCATCAAGCCACGAAAACAGAGGGGACATAAGCTACTCGTCAGGCAAATTGTTTAGTTCACGCAAAGGCGCAAAGGAATAACAAATTCCCTTTGCGCCTTTGCGTGAGATTCAATTATGGAAGGTTACGGCCGTTCCACCACCGGCAGGTACATTTTTTCCATCAGCTCAAACGGCCGAAACAGCGGTCCGGTAAAACAAGGATATGTTTCCGGGGTAGGCTCACCGCTGACCGTCCAGCAGAAACGGCCGTCGCCATCCTCAACTTCCGGCAAGCGATCGGTGACGGACTGCGACACGTACCACAACACCAGATTAGCGCTGCCAATTGGCTCGTCGTTGACAAAAAGGTCTGGCCCCTGCTGGAGATCGTCATAGCAGCAGTAATTAATGCTCCAACTGGGCAAATCGGTATCCCCTTCTGTTGGCTTGTGCAGTGTGACGTAAAGAAAAGGAGCGTCAGCCATGCCGCCGTCGTTAAATTGCCCTAACCCCGGCTCGATAGTGTAACCCTGACCGCTGCCGTCTAGCACCAACCAGCCCTGATTAGTACCAGTGAGTTGGTGCGGACCATATTCCGAAGCGTATGGCGTCCGAATCGTCTCCGTCTGTTGGAATGCCCATTGTTGGCCGTCCCAAAACGCGAAGCTGTCGTTATTATCCCCGTTCACGGCGATGTCTATGCGTATGACAGGGCGATAAACGGGCTGCTCCATCGCGGGATCGGTGCCACAGCCTTTGCCGTAAGAACCCGCAACAATTCGGAAACGGCCGTCTGCAAAAAACTGGTAATGTTGCTCGTACCGATAATTACACTCATCCCCCCATTGAGGCATGCGAAAATCCTGTACCACTTCGAAGCCAATCCTTGTGCTGTCTTCCACCAAATCGCGCTGTTCCGTCTCGCCATAAGGCAGAATGAGGAAACCGCCGCCACTGCCGCCACAGCCTATTACATCTCTAAATCCGGGAGAGTTTGCGTACTCGTCGTTATAGTCCACATGCCATTCCGGCAGCGAAGCGCTGGTGAGCATGGTTCGCCCCTGGTAAGTCACGTTGCTAATGCGTAAACCGTCATTGCTGCTGGTTTCGTAGCTTAACATCCAACCATCCTGGTTGATGCTCCCGGGCGCAGGACAAGTTCCCTCTTGTTCATTTGGCCTCAACTCCACCGCAGAAAGGGCCGTGTTCGCCCCTTTTGCCTCATGCCTGCCTGAAGCCGCAAGCATTACCGCCCCAGCGACAACCAAAAAAAACATCACGCCTCGCGCCATTTCGTTTTTACTGTGCGTCTTGTGTGGCTCAACCAAGCTTCACCTTCACCATGCCATCTTCTACTTTGACGGGATACTTTTTGAGGCGGTAATTTTCGTCTTCGGGCCAGAGGATACGGCCGTTGCGCACGTCCCAGCAATATTGATGATCGGGGCAGGTGACTTTGTAGCGGCTGATCCACCCTTTGCTGAAGTCGGCCGAGGCGTGGGGACACTCAGCGGAAAAGGCGTAAATCGTGCCGTCCCAGCTGGTGAGAATGAGTTTGTGGCCGTTGAGGGTAACGGCCGTCATCTGGTCGATCTGCACGGTTTCGGCGGCCACGGTGGTGAAGTAGCCCTCAGCGTCCGGTTTGGCCTTGGAGCGGAATAGATTCATGCGGGATTTATACCGCAGGGGAAAACAATTGGGTAATTAACACCAGATTAGCTAAGCAGTGGCACGGCAAAAAATCAAAGATTACGCAGATTGAACGAATTATAAATTTATCCAATCTGCGTAATCTGTTGATAAATTCAATTAATCAACCGGGTCGAGTTCGGCCATGAGCGCCTCGATGGCGGCCACGGCTTCCTGGTCGGAGCCACGGCTGAATTCGCCGATGTGTTGGTAGCGGATACGGCCGTTTTTGTCGATCAGATACGTCGTTGGCCAGTAGCGCTGGTTGTAGGCCCGCCAGGTGTGGCGGTCATTGTCGATGGCCACCGGGTAGGTAATGTCGTAACGCGCCAGGGCGTCTTGCACGTTATCGATCTCGCGCTCGTAAGCAAATTCCGGGTAGTGGATGCTGATGACCGTAAAATCATCGCCTTCGTACTGTGCCTGCCACTCCTGGACAAACGGAATGGTGCGCTGGCAGTTGATGCAGCCAAAGGTCCAGAACTCCAGCAGCACCACCTTACCCCGCTGCTCGGCCAGGGTCACCGGGCCGTCGCTGTTGAGCCAGACATCATTTTGAAATTCGGGCGCGGCGCCTAAGTCGGGTAAATCAACCACAATGTCACCTCGCGTGGGGGGAACGGCCGTTGCTCCCACAACATTCTCTGGTTCTGGCGCAGCCGGTCCCGCACAGGCAGCTGCCAGGAGAAGGGTGAGGAAAAGGATTACGGCCGTTGCCCCTACCAGTTGTTTGCTATGCATCGCTTGCCTCCAGTCTCGGTAATCGGTGGTCCGTAATCCGTTCACCGTTCACCGATTACCGTTCACCGATTACGGATAACCGCCAGTCTAACGGCAACTGCTTAAAAGAGGGTTACAGAAAGATTACCGAAATCCCTTCACCCAACTTTTACAGAAAATTTGCGCTGTGTGGACACAATCTGAAGGAAAGTCAGCTAGATTGTAATAAAACCTGCTATACTTTTTTTACAAACCGCCTAAAAACGATCCTTGCGCATCAAAGTTCAGCCCATGCGGTTTTCTTCGAGAGGTTGCAGTCTGTCATAGCCTCCTGTGGTTATTTTGATAGAGGGCACAGTTTTACACCTTGGCCCCTTGTCACCCTGTCACCTTGTCAAGCATATCTTTTTAGGCCAGCCAGAGGATGCAGCGTTGAACGAACAACCATCAATTACGCAGATACAATCCAATATCCGTCAGCTTCGGGATTTGATCGACAACCTGGGCAGCACCGTCAATCAGCAGCACCAAACCCTCATCACCACCCGGGCCGAGATTGCTCAGCGGGCCGCCGCCCAATCCAGCGACGAGCTGGCCCGCCTGCTGGTTCACGTGCGGCGCAATCTGGAAGATCTGGAACGCCGCTTCCGCGACCAGCAAAAAGAGCAGGAGCAGCTGCAAGCGCTGCAAGAAATCGGCCGGGTCATCAACTCCTCCCTGGATTTGAACGAAGTGCTGGGTTTTGTGATGGACTCCATCATCGACCTGACCAAGGCAGAGCGGGCCATTTTGCTGCTTAAAGATGAAGAAACGGGCGAGCAGGAAGTGCAGCTGTACCGCAACGTGGACCGGGAAACGATCGAAAAATCGTCCACGTTTGAGATTAGCCGCAGCATTGTGCGCACCGTGGCCGAAACAGGCGAACCGGTGGTCACGATGAACGCCCAGTCAGACAGCCGCTTTGCCGCCCAGGAAAGCATCATCAGCTATAATCTGCGCTCCATTTTGTGCGTGCCCCTCAAAATGAAAGACACCATCACCGGCGTCATTTACGCCGACAACCGCATTGCGGCGGGTGTATTTGGCAATGCCGACCGGGATTTGCTGGCCTCGTTTGCCAACCAGGCGGCTGTGGCCATCGACAATGCCCGGCTGTTCCGCCAGATTCAGGCTAACCTGATTGAGATCACCGAGATGCGCGACTTGATGGACAACGTGTTTGCTTCCATCGCCAGCGGCGTTATCACCATTGATGAGCAGGAGCGCATTGCCCTGTACAACCGGGCGGCGGAACGGATATTGGGGTTCCCGGAAACGGCCGTTATGCATCAAACCTACAACGCCGCCATGGAAACGCTTGGCCTGCCCGTCGAACCACTCATCCAGGACGTGTGGACCAACGGCGGTGCCCACAACACCGAGGTGGACGTGGTGGTCAACAAGCGCCCCGGCATGACCTCGCTCAACCTCACCCTCACCCCCCTGCGCGACTACGACCACGACATGCTGGGCGTGGCCATGGTGCTGGACGACGTCACCGAGAAGAAACGCCTGGAAAGCGTGCGCCGCTACCTGCCGCCCGCCCTGGTGGACCAGATTCGCGACCTCGACGCCGCGCAACGGCCGCAGCGCAGCATCATGAGCGTGCTCTTTGCCGACGTGCGCGGCTACAGCACCTTCAGCGAGCACCTGGATCCGGAAAACCTGATCCAGATCATGAACGGCTACTTCACCGAATTTGTCTACGCCATCAACGAATACCAGGGACTGACCGACAAATTTATGGGCGATGCGGTGATGGCTCTCTACAACACGCCGCTCAACCCGCAGGAAAACCACGCCGAGCGCGCCATCCGCACCGCGCTGATGATCCGCAAAAACATGCTGCGCTACCTGACCGAAGTGTCTGAAGATCGGCGGCTGCATTTTGGCATTGGCATTCACACGGGCGAAGCGGTGGCGGGGAACGTGGGCAGCAGCCTGCGCAAGGATTACTCGGCCATTGGCGACGCGGTGAACCTCTCCAAGCGCATCCAGGAAAACGCCCAGGCGGACGAAATCCTCATCAGCCACGCCACCTACGAGCAGGTAAAGGATTGGGTAACGGCCGAACCGCTGGAACCGATGAAGGTCAAAGGCCGCCAAACCCCTGAACAAATTTACCGACTCGTTGGTGCTCTAGTCGGTTAACACAACAAACCAATTTGTCGTAGCCGCGGATTCTTTCCGCGCAAAGAAAAGCGCCCTCCTCAATGCCGAGAAGGGCGCTTTTTTACGGTGAATGTGTCTGGCAACGGCCGTTCATCCCCCAGCCGCTATAGACTCAAGCGTATCACTAATCCAACTATTCAAACTCTTGTTTGCCAGACGTGCCTTCACACTGATTTTGCAGGATGACAACCGGGTTTTGCAGGTCGTTATTGTGGAATATCACGTTGGCCTTTTCCAGCGGACGGCACGCGGCGAAGTAAAGCTGTTGGCCAGGAATGTAACGGGATTCGTACATCTGTTTAACTTCCTCGACCGACTGGAATAAAGGCCGATCACGCTCAAAAGCCCGAGCAATCGTCACCGCAAAATCAGCCGCCACGAAGACGGTGAAATCCAGGTGGGGCAGCAGTTCCGGGCGGTGCAAAAAGATGCCGTCGAAGAGCAGCACACACGATTCCGGCGCGCGCTGCCAGGAGCGGTCCAGGGGCTGATCGGTGTGGTGGTCAAACACGGCCGTTCGATACCACCCATCCCCCGCCGCCCCCAGCGGCACCAGCAAATTGGCACAAACGGCCGTCACATCAAACGAATCCTCGTAATACCCTTTGGGTGAGCCGCGCCCCTGGCGATAGCGGATAGCTCGCGGCTGGTGAAAATCGTCAAGGGACGCGCGAATGACGGGATGGTCGTCGGCTCTCAGTGCCGCCGCCAGTTCATGGGCCAGCGCCGTTTTCCCGGCACAGTCCACGCCATCAATCCCCACACGAAACGGCCGCTTACCCATGGCCGCAACAATGGAATCTTTAACCATCTGGATAGCTTCGGCTCGCGGCATCTCTGTTTTTTTACCTGTACCAAGTTTTAGGAACAGTCCAGCGCCAGCTGCACCACTTCGGCAGCGCAGCCCCAGGCCAGGGTGTGGCCAATCGAGCCGTGGCCGTAGTTGTGGATAACGGCCGTTCCCTTCCCCACTTCCTCCACTTCCAGCCTTACCTCTGGCCGACCGGGCCGCAGCCCGACACGATGCTCTAAAATTTCGGCGTCTTGCAGGGCAGGCTGGAGCGCCAGGCAGCGCCGCCAGATGTCCTCGGCCAACGCCGGATCTGGCTCCAGCCGCCAATCGCCGCGCTGCTTGCTGCCGCCCAAAATCACATCGTTGCGGCGCGGCACGATGTAGGTGCTGTAAATCTCGGCGTCCAGGTGCACAATTTCGTCGGGCAGCCCGGCGGGTTTGCTGGCGCGGATGACCTGACCACGGATGGGGGATACGGCCGTATCTCCCACCAGTTCCCCCGCCCACACTCCGGCACAGTTCACCACCAGACCAAACTGGGCCGTCAGCTCGGCTAAGTTGGTCACATCACGCTGGATAAGCTGCCCGCCGTGGGCGGTGAATTGCTCCAGCAGATACGGCATGTAGGTGGGCGTGTTGATGGCCGGGACGATGGTGCGGTAGCCGGGCAAGTTGGGCGCATAGCTCACCGGTTCCCACGCCGCCATCAGCGCCAGCCAGTCGGGCGGGGCAAATGGTTCGAGGGCCAGTTCAACGGCTGGTTTAAGCGAGACGCCGGATTGAGGAACGGCCGTTAACCGTATAAATTCCGCATGGCTCACCGCCGCCCAACGGCGCACCTGCTCCACCGGGCCTGCCCCATCCGGGTACCAAAACGCCGCCGCCACGTCGGACGTGGTGTGCGGCGGCAGCTCCCGCGCCAAAATTGTCACATCAAAGCCAGCCTCCAACAGCTTCAGCCCGCTGGCCAGGCCAGACACGCCACCGCCCACCACTGCAACATGCTTTTTCATCACACTCTCCGTTTGAAAAGAAAGAAGGAACACAGAGTTACACAGAGGAGGCACAGAGTTTCACAGAGAAAAATCTGTGCCATCTGTGTCATCTGTGGATTTCCACCACATTATAGCCATGTCGGTTATAATCGAGACATCATGGAAGTACAGTTTGCCGTTGCCAAAATTGGCAAATATGCCACCAGTGAGAGTGGCGATACGCTGGAGATGATCGAACGGCCGCATGGCGGCCTCTCGTTTGTGCTGGTTGATGGCCAGCGCAGCGGCAAATCGGCCAAGGCGATTAGCAACCTAGTGGCGCGTAAGGCGATCCAGCTGCTCAGCGAAGGGGTGCGCGATGGCGCAGCGGCCCGGGCGGCCCATGATTACCTCTACACCTACCGCGCCGGTAAGGTCAGCGCCACGCTCAACATGCTCTCGGCCGACATGGAAACCAAAACGTTTGTTGTCTCGCGCAACAACGAGTCGCCAGTGATTGTGTACACAGAGCAGCAAGGGCTGTTTCTGCTCGATGAGCCGTCGCGCTGCGTAGGCGTGCATCGCAACACCAAGCCGGTCATCACCGAACTGCCGATCCTGCCCGGCACCGTCATCGTGGTGTTCACCGATGGCCTGCGCCACGCAGGCAGCCTGAGCGGCCGCAGCAGCTACGATCCCGTCGCCGCCGTCCAGCAGATGATTTGTAACGACGGCATCACCGCCGCCCGCCCCCTGGCTGACCGGCTGCTGGCTGAAGCCATCGCGCAAGACAACGGCCGTCCCCGCGACGACATCAGCGTGTTGGTTGTCTCGGTGCAGCCCGTCAACCCTATCGACGACGTACGCCGTATGGACGTGTCGTTACCAATTTAGGAGATTAGAGATTGGAGATTGGAGATAAAAAAATCTCCAATCTCCAATCTCCTGAGGATTTATGCCTGATTCGGACCCGGTTAACAGTAAGACGGTGCGCATTGCCGTGGTGGGGCCATGCTCCTCTGGCAAGAGCACCTTAACCAAGTCGTTAAAAGCGGCGGGCTTTGAAGCGCGCCATCCGGCCCAGGAGCATTCGTACGTGGCCAACATGTGGCAGCGCGTCACCAAGCCTGATTTGCTGGTGTACCTGGACGTGGATTACGCCAACATGCGTGCCCGCCGCCCCCTCACCGACGGCGGCCCGCAGCGGCTGGCCGAGCAGCATTATCGGCTGCGCCACGCCCGCGAGCTGTGCGATTTTTACCTGGACACCAGCAATTTAAGTGCGGCCGAGGTGAAAACGGCCGTCTTCAACTTCCTCCACTCCCTGGGCCTGGCCCCCTGACCCTCATGCTGTTTTGGATTGGTTTGGCGCTGCTAACGGCCGTTCTTGGCCTTTTGCTCTACTGGCTCTTCATCGTCACCGAGGGGCTGTACCTGGGGCGGCGCGTGGTGGTCTGGCTCTACGACCTCACCGCCCACAAATACGACGCCATCAAAGAGTTCGACCCCGAAGCCGAGCAATTTTTCCTCATCCGGCCGCTGGTAGTGCGCCTGCGCCCCATCCCCAATCCACTGGTGCTGGACGTGGCCACGGGCACCGGGCGACTGCCCTATTTTTTGCTGGAAGAACCGACATTTAACGGCCGTATCGTCGGCCTGGATGCGTCGGGCAAGATGCTAAGGTTGGCGCGAGAGAAATTACGGCCGTATGGCCACCGCGCCAGCCTGGTGCAGCAGACGGCCGTTCCCCTGCCGTTCCCCAGCAACCAGTTTGATCTGGTTACCTGCCTGGAAGCACTGGAATTTTTTCCGTCGGATACGGCCGCTTTGCGTGAAATGGTGCGGGTATTGCGCCCGGGCGGCACCCTGCTGGTCACCCGCCGCAAGGGGCTGGAGGGCAAAACTTTTTTCGGCCGTTACCGCAACGTGGTCCAATTCGAAGCCCTGCTCACCGGGCTAGGGCTGGAAGCCGTGCACACCAACCCTTGGCAAATGGATTACGACCAGGTGTTTGGCAAGAAGCCGGTGGGCGGTAGTCCGTAAACGGTAATCGGTAAACGCCCCGTGCCGCCCCGTGCCGTGCCGTAGGGGCGAGGCAGTCCGCCATCGCCGCCGCCTGCCAGATAACCTCACCCCCGGACTGCCTCGCCCTCATGCAAAACCACCCCCAACATCACCCAAAACAGATTGTGGTTATTCGTTGGGGTTTGGCTGCGCTGTGCGCATTTTGGGCGAGGCGGCGCGGCGGGCATTGGGCCGTTTGGGGCCAGGCGACCCGCGCCGCCTCGCCCCTACGGGGCACGGGTCACCGGTTACAAAAACGGTGCAACCCGCGCTAACCGCTCGGCCGCCCGCTCCAAATCGGCCAGCGCGGTGGAGATGGCGAAGCGCAGGTGGCCTTCGCCGCTTTGGCCAAAGGCGATGCCGGGCGTGGCGGCAATTTGGGCCTGTTCCAGCAGCGCGTCAGCCAGCTCCAGGCTGGTTTTTTGGCTCTGAGGGAAGCGGGGGAAAAGGTAAAACGCGCCCTCAATCGAGCGGCATTCTACGCCGTCGATGCGGTTGAGCGCCTCAACCATAAAATCCCGCCGCTGCTGGTAGGCGTCGCGCATCATGGCGATGTTGTCCTGCGGCCCCGTCAGCGCGGCGACGCAGGCGTGCATGGTGAACGTGGCGGCGCAGGAGACCGATTGGCCGTTCTGCCGCGTCGCCAGCCGGATAATCTCCGGCGACCCGACCAGCCAGCCCAGCCGCCAGCCAGTCATGGCGTAGGATTTGGTCAGGCCGTTGACGGTGAGGGTGCGTTCCGCCATGCCGGGGGCGGCGGCGATTGAGAGGTGGGAACGGCCGTCAAACACCAACTTCTCATAAATCTCATCGGCAATCACGTACAGGTCCGCTTCCTGCGCCACTTCGGCGATAGCGTCGCGCTCTTCAACCGTGAGCACGCGCCCGGTGGGGTTGCACGGATTGTTAACCATGATCGCCTTGGTGCGCGGCGTGAGCTTGGCCCGCAGCCGCTCGGCGGTGATGCGGAAGTTGTCTTCGCTGGGCAGGCTGACCGGCACCGGCGTGCCGCCCGTTAACGTCACCATCGGCGGGTAGGAAACCCAGTATGGCTCCAAAATCAAAATCTCATCGCCCGGATTGGTGATGGCCGCCAGGGCCAGGTAAAGGCCCCACTTGCCGCCCGGCGTCACGATAATCTGGTGGCGCGGGTCGTCAATCGGAATGTTGTTTTCGGTGCGCATTTTGTTGGCGATGGCCTCCAGGGTTGGCGGCAGGCCGACCATCGGCGCGGGGTAGTGGGTGTGGCCGTTGTGGATGGCAGAAACGGCCGCTGCCACAATATGATCCGGCGTGTCAAAATCGGGATCGCCACCGGCCAGGGCAATCACGTCCAGCCCGGCGCGCTGCATCGCCTTGGCCTTGTCGTTCACCGCCAGGGTCATCGAGGCGGGGATGCTGGTGAGTTTGTTTGAGAGAGGTTTCATTGGGCGTTTTTCTCCAGTCCAGGTTTGTGAATGGTAAATTGTAAATGGTTAATGGTAAACTGCGCCAATAACCATTAACCATTTACAATTAACGATTAACCATTATTATGTTAACTTTTAAAGATGATGCAGTAACGGCCGTTATCCTCGGCAACATGCAAGATGCAGGGTTGCCCCACGCGGGCTGTACCTGTGCCCGGTGTACGGCCGCTTTTGACAATCCGGCGCGGGGGTTGTATGTGGCTTGTCTGGCGATTGTGGATAGGAGAGAAAAGCGGGACACAGAGGGGCACGGAGGAGGCACGGAGTTACACAGAGAAAGAGCAAAGGTTTATTTGATTGATGCAACGCCGGACATTAAGTTTCAGCTGAATTTGCTGGCGGGGGCGCTGGGACCGCACCCGCAGCGGGCCAACCGGCTGCGCCAGCCGGACGGCATCTTTCTGACACACGCCCACATGGGGCACATCGGTGGGCTGCCGCAGCTGAGCAAGGAGGCGATGTTTGTCAATGGGCTGCCCATCTACGCCACCCCGGCGCTGTGTGATCTGCTTCAGGAAACGCGGCTGTGGTCGCCATTGGTGCAGGAGCTAGAATTCCGGCCCATGCCCGGCGGCACGGCCGTTAATTTAGGCGATGGGTTGGTGGTAACGGCCGTTCCCGTGCCGCACCGTGATGAGTGGGGCGTGGGCACCGTGGCCTTTCACATCCAGGGGCCGCAAAAGTCGCTGCTTTACCTGCCGGATATCGACGCCTGGGAACAATGGCCTGCCGCCGAAGCCACGTTGCGCAGTGTGGACCTGGCCCTGGTGGATGCCAGCTTCTACAGCGCCGACGAGCTGGGCGGCCGTCCCCCGGTGGCTCATCCGCTAGTCACCGACACGCTGACCCGCTTTGCCCACCTGGCCGACCGGCTCATGTTGACCCATCTCAACCACACCAACCCGGTTTTAGACAGAGAAAGTGCGGCGGCAACGGCCGTGCGTCAGGCCGGGTTCCGCGTGGCCCAAATCGGCGACTTGTTCGCTTTATAAACTGGGTTCGGTTTTCCGGAATTCAGGGGTGAACAATCCGTGATGCGTGAAACGTGAATCGTGAGCCGAGAGGCATCACGTTTCACGCATCACGTTTCACGCATCACGTTTCACGCCAAACCCACGTCCCACTGCCTTTTGACTCTTGTCACCAAGAGCGGCGTCATTGCTCACCTCTACCGCGTTGGGAATGTAATTCTGCTGCCGCCCGCGTATAATACCCAGGGTGCCGTCCTTGTTGTGCCGACGGCCGTTGGAGTAAGTTATGATTGAAGAAAAGACTATCTGGGCCGAGGTGTGGCCTGTCGTCGAACAGCTGATCGAGACGACGTTGGCGGAAGACGCGGCCACCATGCGCACCCTGCTCACCCCAGGCGGCCAGGCCGCCGCCATGCTAGACCTGTTCGACGTCTACGTCTACGACATCCTGCTGAAGACGGTGCTGGGCCGCGAGCAGTTGGGCGTGTCGCGGGCGGTGGAGACGGAAAACTGCCGTTTCATCCACATCGAATACGCCTGGCCCGAACCTGGTTCCAACCAAAACAGCTTCACCGCCAACGACGTGGTCACCGTATCGCTCACCCAGCTTGAGGGGCGCTGGCTCATCGACAGCATCAACCCGTCCACCATTGACCTGCCGCTCACCGGCGCGCGGGCGCGCGGCCTCATCGCCACCGGGCAGTCGCTCAGCGACGATGGCAAAGTGCCGGGCGAATCGTGGATTTTGCCGTTTGCCCTGTACGGCGGCCTGCTCAAAATGAAGCTGCGCCCCGAAGCGCTGGCCGATCCCGTGGAGGAACAGCTTATCCCCGGCATGCAGGAACGAACCTACGGCGCGATGGCTCTGGTAAACGGCCGTGCCCTCTGGCGCAACTTCAAAACCAGCAGCAAACCCAAACTGGACAAACCCGCCGCCTGGGCCGCCGCCGTCGAATTTATTATGAGCGAGCTGGAGCTGCGCAATCTCACCCAGGCCGCCGTCGCCAAAAATCACCAAATCCCACTTTCGATCATGGTGCCGCGCATGAAGCAGATCAAACAGGTGCTGAACATCCAGAAAAACGATGAACGGTACGCCGATCTGCAAAGCACGCAAATTATTTATGAGTAATAAAGCTAACCACAGATTGCGCAAATTAACACAGATTTAATCCGCGTTAATCCGCGCAATCCGCGGCCTATTTTCACAGGAGTAAAAATGAATAAAAAAACTGTTCGAGATATTGATCTGCAAGGCAAAAAAGTGCTGGTCCGGGTGGACTTTAACGTGCCGCTGAGCAGCAAAGACCCCAATGCTAAGATTACCGTCACCGACGACACGCGCATCCAGGCCGCTCTGCCCACGCTCAACTACCTGCTAGACAATGGCGCGGCGCTCATTTTGTGCTCGCATCTGGGACGGCCGTCTACCGCCGCCGACACCCAGTACAGCATGGCCCCCGTCGCTGCCCACCTGGAGCAGGTGATGGGCCGCTCCGTGCAAATGGCCGACAGCGTCGTCGGCGAGAACGTTACGGCGGCAGCTGCTGGGCTCCAGCCGGGCGCCATCCTGGTGCTGGAAAACACGCGCTTCCACCCCGGCGAAAAGAAAAACGACCCCGATCTCTCGGCCCAACTGGCCGCGTTGGCCGACGTCTACGTGGACGATGCCTTTGGTTCGGCCCATCGCGCCCATTCCAGCACCGAGGGCGTGGCTCAGGCGATTCGGGCCAAGGGTGGCCCGGCCGTGGCGGGCTTTTTGATGGAAAAAGAGCTGAGTGCGTTGGGAACGGCCGTATCCAATCCCCCCCATCCCTACGTCGCCATCATGGGCGGCGCCAAAATCTCGGACAAGATCAAGCTCATCGAAAACCTGCTCAACACCGCCGACAAAATCCTCATCGGCGGCGGCATGGCCAACACCTTCATCCGGGCGCAAGGGCACGAAACCGGCACCTCCCTGGTAGAAGAAGACGCCCTGGCCGAAGCCAAACGCCTGCTCGGCATGGCGGGCGATCGCCTGGTCCTGCCGGTTGACTTCGTCGTGGCCGACAAGTTCGACGCCAATGCCGAGGCCGAAACGGTAGACGCCCACAGCATCCCGTCGGGCAAAATGGCGCTGGACATCGGGCCAAAATCGCTGGACGCCTTTAAGCAAGCCCTGCAAGGAGCCAAGATGGTGATCTGGAATGGACCGATGGGTGTGTTTGAGTTCCCCCGCTTTGCCCAGGCCACCAATCAGCTGGCCGAACTGCTGGCCGAGCAGGTGGAATCAGGCACCGAGGTCATCATTGGGGGCGGGGATTCAGCAGCGGCCGTTACCAAAGCCGGTCTGGCCGACAAAATGAGCCACATTAGCACCGGCGGCGGCGCCAGCCTGGAGCTGCTGGAAGGCAAGACGCTGCCCGGCATTGCTGCCCTGGACGAAAAATAAGGAGGAGAGATTGGAGATTGGAAATTAACTGTTTTTTCAATCTCCAATCTTTAATCTCCACTCTCCTGTTCTTCTTTGGGGGTAAAGCGCTCGGCTAACTTCGCCAGCTGGGCGCTGAGCCAGCGCAGCCCTTTGGCGGTGCCTTGTTTGGCCTCATACTGCCAATCGGTTTCGCGGATTTTGGTCTTAAGCGCTTCGGCCTGCTGCTTAGCCGACTCTTCGGCCGCTTTCACCACCCGATCGTGCACTACTTGCTGACCTTTGGCGGCCACGGCCCCGGCGCCACGTTTTATTCCTCGCGTTGCCTTCTTGCGTAAATCGCTGTCCCACACCTGCTTGGCCGCACTGGTGGCCTGGTTTTTGACGGCATCTGCGCCTGTGCGCAGAACCGTGGGCTCTGCTTTTTCAGGCACAAAGGGTTTTTCTTCTTCTACAGGAATCTCAATTTTGAGATAGTTTGGTTCATCACTCATGCGTTTTGCCTCTCTTCACACAGCGTAGACTGGACCGTCCAGCCTTATGGCTGCCTGTACGTGACAAAGCATTCATCGTTGCAAGATCGTCTGGTGCTAAAGCACCAGGCTAGTTGAGGAAGCCCCATGAATGGGGCTGTTTGGCTTACCTCACCACAACCACTCCAAATGCACCACCGTTTACAAATCGGCAAAACGTTCGGCGTGATGGCACGCCGCCAGGTGAGGCTTGCCCGATTGGCCCAGGTCACGCAGGGCGGGGATTTCGTCGCGGCATACGTCGCTGGCGTAGGGACATTGGGTGCGGAAGCGGCAGCCGCTGGGCGGATTGGCCGGATCGGGCGCGGGGCCGGTCAGCTGCATCGGCTGGAGGCGATCATGGCCGCCATAAACCGCACTGGCCGACTGGCCGAGGATAAACTGGGTGTAAGGGTGCAACGGCCGTTCATACACCTGCTCCGTCTTGGCCAATTCCACAATTTCCCCCAGGTACAGCACGCCCACCCGGTCGCTAATCGCCCGCACGTGTGTCAGGTCGCTCACCAGCAGCAGCAGCGTCAGGCCCAGCCTTTGTTTCAGCTCAGCCAGCAGGGAGATGATTTGGGGACGTACGGCCGTATCCAGCGCCACCAGCGGATCATCCACCACCAGCAGGCGCGGCCCGGTTGCCAGCGCCCGAGCGATGTTGAGCCGCTGCCGCTGGCCGCCGCTAAATTCGTGGGGGTAGCGCCCGGCAAAATACGGGTTCAGCCCCACCAGCTGGAGCAGTTCAGCGATGCGAGCTTTTTGGGAACGGCCGTCGGCCAATTTGTGAATTTGCAGCGGTTCGGCCAGGATTTCCGAGACCATCATCTTGGGGTTCAGCGCGGCATAGGGATCTTGCAAAATCAGCTGCAGCTGCTGCCGCGCCTGCCGCAGCGACGCCCGGCCCATTTGCGCCAGCACCTCGCCATCAAACAGCACCTGGCCGGATGTAGGGGCCACCAGCTGCATGATGAGGCGCGCCAGCATCGTTTTGCCCACGCCGTGGCCGCCCACCAGCGTCACCGTTTCGCCGGGGCGCACGGCCAGGTTCAGCCGATCCAGCGTCTTAATCGCCCCCACCTGGCGCTGAAAAACGCCGCCGCGGATGGGAAAGTGTTTGCTCAACTGGCGCAGTTCCAGCAGCGGCGTTGCCGACGATTCTTTGCTGTTCGGAATTTCGTACGGATAGCGGGATAAGCCCATGATGTGCTCTAAAAAATGCATGATCGGGCTCTGTGGGATTGGCGGAAGTGGATATGAAACGTGAAACGTGATGCGTGATATCTTCTCCCCTAATCACGTTTCACTTTTCACGTTTCACGGCTGATTAATCCGCTGAAGAGCCCCGTTTTTTTAGCCGATTGTACCGGAAAGGCAGGCATGGGCACAGCGGGACGGCCGTTTCCTACACCACAATTTATTTTTGCGGCAGGCAGAGGGTGAAGGTGCTGCCCTGGCCAGGGGTGCTTTGCAGGTCGATACGGCCGTTGTGCCGCTCCACCACAAACTTGGCGATGGTTAACCCAATCCCCAAACCAGGGTACAACGTCTGAGCCCCTTCTTCTTTTTCCAGGCGGAAAAACGGCTCAAACAGGCGCGGCTGGTCGGCCAGAGCAATGCCAATCCCCTTGTCCGCGACCGAAATGGCCACGGCTTCGTTTTCCCCTTTGGTCACGCGGATCGCCACCGGGGCATGGGTGGGCGAATACTTAAAGGCGTTCTCAATCAGCGCCCGCAGCGCCAGCGTCAGGCCGCGCTTGTCGGCGCAAATGGTGGCCAGCTCAGGGTCGATGTCAATCGTCACCGGCGTGCCGTGGTCGTTGATGACGCTGCGCGCCGCGTTCAGCGCCTCGATCAGCACATCAGCCACGGCCAGGTATTCAAACGACGGCTGCTTGGGGTGCATCTCGTACAGAATGAGCAGATCGTTGGTGTGCCCCACCATCTTGTTCACATTGCGCGTAATCGAATCCAGCGCCATTTGCAGCGACTCCCCCTTCATCGCCCCGCCGTTGATCAGGCTCAGGTACCCTTTGATGGAGGTCAGCGGCGTGCGCAGTTCATGGGAGAGGGTGGCAATAAACTGGGTGCGCAATTGCTCCTGGGCTTCTAATTCGGCGTACGTTTTGCGCAGGGTGGCGTTTTTCACGTTCAGCTCATTGATCACCGCCCGGTCGGTGCGCCGGATGTGGCCGATGATCTGGCGCAGCAGGGTGCGCAGCAGGCTGGGATTGGTCTGGGCAATCGCCATAAAATTTTCTTCTTCGATGGAGAGCAGGCGGCAGGCCGAGCGGGTGCGGATGGTGGCCATGCGCGTCGTCTCGCCCAAAAAGGCCATCTCGCCAAAATAAGCCCCCGGTCCAATGGTGTCCACCAGGATTTCCTGGTTGTCGTTGGTGTGCACAATGATGTCTACCTCACCCCGCGCCAAAATGAAGAGGGTGGTGCCCTCTTCACCTTCCTGGAAAATGTCGGTCCAGGCGGGATATTCCACGTAAACGGCCGCCTGGCTCAACGATTCAATATTGTTGCGGCTGAGATCGGGGAAGGCGGTTTGCATCAGCGCCACCGTGGCTTCGTTGGCTCGATCTGTTTTTACAACTGCTGGTGTCATCATGTTTCACTCTGGGTGCCCATTGTGGCGAGTTTTTACCGTCAATTTGCCCTGCGTTGGCAGCATTCTAACATGACTCGAAGGGTGGTCTCAGCTATTTTTTACGGGGTCTTCACTGGAAACGGCCGTTTTTCACGGGACATTCCTCCTACCAATTTTCACGCGGCCTGCATGGTCTGACCTCTGGCAAAACTTATACTAAGCATAAAAAACCACCGCCGACCATGACCAGCGGTGATTGATTTCACCCAATTTTCTGCAGATAATGCGCTCGTGAGCCACACCGGCTTGCTTAGTAACGTTTATGGATACCTACATCGGTCAACAGCTAGAACAGTACAAAATAGAGGGCCACATCGGCACCGGCAGCAGCGGCACCGTCTATCGCGCCACCGACGTGAACCTGGTCCGTCCCGTTGTGCTGAAACTGCTCAAACCCACCCTCACCAAACACCCCGCCCGGCAGCAGCAGGTGCTCAAAGCGGCGCAGTCCGCTTCCCGCCTGTCCCACCCGGCCATCGTGCCCTTTTATGATTTTGGCCAGCAAAATGGCCATCTCTACCTGGTAACGGCCCTGGTTGACGGCATCAGCCTGGACCGGGTATTGGGGCGGCTGACCCTGGACAACCGCGTGCTGCGGCTGGACGAAACGCTGACGATCATTGCCCAGATTGCCGAAGGGTTGGGTTATGCCCACCAGAATGGCGTGCTGCATGGCGATGTGAAACCGGGCAATATTTTGATCAAACCGCTGGAACGGCCGCTGCGCAGTGGCGATCCGGCGCTCAAAGCGATGCTGGCCGACTTTGGCCTCTCCCCCATCCCCGACACCGGCGTGCCCACCGGCCTGCCGCCCGAACTGGCCCGCCCCCTGCGCCGCTTCTTGCCCTACCTCGCCCCCGAGCGCCAAAGTGGGCAGGCGGTGGATGGCCGGGCCGATATTTATAGCCTCGGCGTCATTTTGCACCAACTCATCGCCGGGCGGATGCCTAATGCACAGCAAGCCCTGCGCGACCTGCGCCCTGGCCTGCCAGTGGGCATCGCCAACATTGTGGCCAGAGCCACCGCCTACAGCCTGGCCGACCGCTACCAGATGGCCGAGCAGATGGGCGACGAGCTGCGCCAGGCCGCCAGCCGCCTCACCGCTGCCGACATGATTTTGTTCGCCCCCCAGGCCACGGTGGTCGATTTGCGCACCTTGATGGCCGAAGACAAAACGGCCGCTCCCATCCGCCCGCCGCTCACCAGCCTGGAAGAAACAATAGCCCCGCCGCCCCAGCCCGCCACACAGACCGATGAAGAAGCCACCCCAGCGCTGCTGCCGCCAGCCGGGCACGTTCCCAAACGGCCCGGTACCCCCAAACCCGATTCACGCGCCACCGAGCTGCCCCCGTCACCCCCGCCCGACCTGGGCGACCAGATTGTGATTACCGGGCAGGGGCGCAGCCCGCGCCACTTCAGCATGAACAAGCCGCGCATCACCATGGGCCGCGCCCCCGACAATGACATTGTGCTGTCGTCGCTGGATGTGTCGCGCCACCACGCCCGACTGGAAAAAGTGGGCGGCGGCTGGCGCATTGTGGATGTGGACAGCCGCGGCGGCACGTTTAACGACGGCCACAAGCTCAACCCGCAAAAACCAGAGCTGTGGCTGCCCGGCCAGAAGCTGCAAATCGGCCCCTACTTTTTGCAGTGGCAGCTGGCCGAAGCGGCGGACGCCCCGCCCGCCCGGCAAACCCCGGAGGAAGCGATCACCGAGCTGTTCCCGGTGGCGGTGGACGGCAGCCAGGTGCAGGCCAGCCACAGCAATTTCAGCGTGGCGCTGACGCCGACTCAAGTCACGCTGGCGCCGGGCCAGCAGACCAACCTGCAAATTGAGCTGTTTAACCAGAGCAGCCGGGTGCTGGTGGTCAAAATTACGCTAACCGGTCTGCCAGACATGGCCACGCTGGCCCAGGACACCATCTCGATGCCGCCCGGCGCACGGGCCATCGTACCGCTGGCGCTGGAGCTGCCCGCGCTGGCGCAGCCGCTGTTGGCCGGTCAGCATCCTTTCCAACTGCTGCTGCATGCAGAGGGACCACCGGTGGAAACGGCCGTCCTCCAGGGCCAGCTCATTATTTTGCCAGAAGAGCAGTTTGAGCTGAGCATCTGGCCCGCGCATGTGGAAGAGGGCGGCACCTGCCGGGTAATGGTGCGTAACGACGGCAACGTCAGCAGCTTGGTGCAGCTGGCGGCGCAGGACCCGGCGGGCAAGCTGCAATTTTTCGGCGATGAGCAGCCGCTGAAGCTGGAGCCGGGCGGCACAGGCACCACCGCTTACCGCATCACCCACCGCAAGAAACGGCCGCTCTTTGGGCGCGTCCGGCAAATTCCGTTTGAGATCGAAATTCGCAGCAGCAATGGGCTGCGCCAGAACAAGCTGGGGCACGTCGAAGTACGGCCGCGCTTCCCGGCCTGGGTGCTGCCCCTGGTGCAGCTGCTGCTGGTGCTGCTGCTCATCGCCGTGGTGCTGAACTCGGTGCTGAGCAACCGGGCTAACCCGGCCAACACCGTGCCCACCACGCCCACCCTGGGCGAAAGTGATGGGACGGCAACGGCCGCTGCGGGCACCGTCGCCCCGCTTACCGCGGCCCAACTCACTGGCGATGACGACAACGACGGCCTGACGGGTGACCGCGAAATTGTAATCGGCTCAGACCCGTTTGACGCCGACAGCGACACCGACGGCCTGCTGGACGGCGAAGAGGTGAACACCTACGGCACCGACCCGCTGCTGCTAGACACCGATGGCGACGGCCTGATCGATGGGGTGGAGGTTGAGCAGTACCAGACCGATCCCACCCTGGCCGACACCGACCTGGACGGCCTCAGCGACGGCGTGGAGGTGGCCTCCGGCACCGATCCGCTGCAATTTAACGCCAGCGAAACGGCCGTTGCCCAAACCACCCCCGTTGAAGAGCATGAAGAAGGGCACGATCCCAATGCGCCAACCGTTGTGCCACCGACCGCCCTTCCGCCCGTTACGGCCGTCCCCAGCGAGGGCGAGACGTCGCTGCAAATTCCCCTGAGCGCCGCCAGCTCCGGGTGGCTGGCCAGTGACGGCACGGTCAACGTGGGTGCCGCTGAGTCCCCGCGCGCTGGTGATCTGGCGGATGGAACGGCCGTACGCGCTCTGCTCACCTTCTCCCTGGCCGACCTGCCACCCAACGCCGTGATTCGCACCGCCTTCCTCCGCTTTGGCGCTGATGCCAGCAGCGAAGGCGATCCGTTTGACGC
Source organism: Anaerolineae bacterium (assembly GCA_020848035.1). Classification (GTDB taxonomy): domain Bacteria; phylum Chloroflexota; class Anaerolineae; order Promineifilales; family Promineifilaceae; genus Leptofilum. The sequence continues at coordinate 19,844 of JADLAX010000050.1, forward strand.
CCTCGGCTGCCTGCAAACCGAGTTTGTCGAAGTCACCCTGCCGCCAGACAACACCGCCTACGATGCGCCTGGCTTTTTCATCAGCTGTGAAACCAGCGCCCCCACCAGCATCGACGTCGCCTTCGACGTGGAAGATGCCCTGGCGCAGGGGCAAACCCAGCTCACCCTCCGCCTCGGCTTTGAAACAGAAAGCAATGGGGACACCGCTGCCAATCTGTATACCGTCCGTACAGTCCCCACCCTCGAAGTCACCTACCTTTTGCCGTAGCCTTCCGGCTACCCCCTTTCACTTTCCTCGTTGCCCCGTGCCACGTGTGAATGCCAGTCAGCCCACCGGTTCGACGAGCGGCAGCGTTGGCAATTGGACAAGCGCCAATTGCCAATAAAGTGCGGCTTTGTGCTTTTTTAATGGTTTAGGGGCGAGCAGTGCCTAACGCTTGCAGCGCCGCCAGGGCTGCATCGGCGCGGGGGGCGGGGACAAAAACGTGGTCGTGGTAGAAGGCGGCAATGACGTTGGCGCTGATGTTGTGTGCAGCGAGTTGGGTGGCAACAACGGCCGTTAATCCCACCGCATCTAAACTGGAATGCACCGACAGGGTAATGCAGCGAAACACGCCCTCGTAGGCAATGCCGTGCTGGTCGGCGCGGGTTTGGGGGATGACCAGAGTTAAGCCCTCGGCTTCCAGGAAGGAGGCAATGGGTTCCAGCTCGGGATGGTCGCCGTAACGGCCGTTTTCCATCGTGCAAAAAACGTATTCTCCCTCGCGTAAGGTGGGTTGAAGCGAGGCAAGCATCTTGCCTAAATCGGTTTCCCCAGTCATAGACCCTCGATTTGTTATGTTAATCTTTTGGCTTTAGCACGTGCCCCGTGCAGTGATTGTGTTTTTGGTTCTCGTGGACGACGAACTGTTGTATCTGAAAACCGGCTGTTTCGAGTTCGGTTTGCAGGCCAGTGGGCGTGGGGAGAAACCGGTACGGTCGGCCTTCGAGTTCTAGCGTCTGAGCAACGGCCGTTTCGCTGCACAACGAACTCACAAAAAAGAGGCCGCCGGGCCGGAGCAGGCGGGAGACGTTGCCCAAAAAGGTGGCCCGGTCCTGACCAATGATGCAGTGCAGGCAGTTGCCGTCGACAATCAGATCAAACATTTTGCCCGGCAGCAACCCAGGCTGGCTCAGATCGGCAACAAGATAGGTAACAGATTCGCCTGTTTGCTGCGTTTTTTCGATGGCCCAGGCAACGGCCGTTGGCGACACATCAACGCCGGTTACGGTATAACCTCTTTGCGCCAGCAACCGGGCGTAATGGCCCTCGCCACAGCCTAACTCCAGCACGTAGCCTTGTGGTGGCACCGCCGGAAAAGAGAACAGCCGCTCCAGCCAGATGTTCTCACGGGCCATCCGCTCTGGCCCGCCCCAGCCGGGCCAACCGTTGGCCCGCGCTTGCTGATACTTTTCTTCGTGAATCAGGTAGTTAGGGGTCATAGCTATTCGTCGACCAGGCCCAGCGATTCGGGGATGTGGGCGGTGTCGAACGGGCTAAAGAAGAGACGCCCGTCTGGCTCAAAACGTACCTTCAAAATGGAGCCGTTGGGCATGGTGATACCGCGCGAGAAGAGCAGGTAGCGCTCCATCGCCCGATTGGTTGGTTCACGCAGCCCTGTCAGGCACATCCATAAAAAGGCGCGCAAAAAGAGGCCGTGGCTAAAAACAGCCATAAAGGGTTCCGGTGCGGCTTGCAGCGCCGCCTCCATCGCCTGCACCCGGACGAGCATCTCGGCAAAAGACTCACCGGCACCGCCCTCTTTTTCCTGCGGGTCCATGCGTTCCCAATACGCCTGGGCATCGGGCCAGCGCTGGTCGCCCGTGGTGCCGCTGTATTTTTCCGGGTGCAGGTAGCTGAACTCAAAAATGGGCCATTCGGCTACAGGAACCGGGTTAAAGCGATTGATGGTGGGAACGGCCGTTTGCCGGGCACGAATGTATGGCGACACCACAATCAAATCCGGCTTGCGCGTAAACGCCTGGGCAATGTAGGCCGCTTCGCGGTGCCCCTTCTCCGTCAGTTCGGACTCTGCCGGATGGGTGGTGGGCAAATTCGCGTTCGAGACGCTTTCGCCGTGCCGGATAAACCAAACTTCTTTGCTCATTGCCAGTTCCTGCGTGAACGGTAATTAAGTAATTGAGTAATTGAGTAACTGGGTGGCTCTTTGGGAATTCAGGGAGTTTACAGCCCGTGGTGCGTGAAACGTGAAACGTGACCAGAAGGCCATCACGTTTCACGCCAGACCCCACGAAATCCTGAAGACCCGTAACTGGGTAATTGACTCAAATTACTCAATTACCCAATTACTCAGTTACATTTTTATGGATTCACGTACGATTCTACCAGATTTACCAGCTCATCGGTGGGCTGGCCATACCGTTCTTCCACCAGGTCTTCACCCGAACCCGTTGTGAACATCACAAACGAAGGGCATTCATCCAAAAACGTGTCGATGGTTTCCGTGCCCACAACCTCGCCCGTTTGGGCGGCGTAGATGGTGAGTTCGTACACGGCGTCGTAAATTTCCACCGTGCCGGTTTGATCTTCCCCGTCGATTTCGTACCCTTCGCACGATTCCACCAGCGTTTCTTCGGTGCGGGCCAGGCAGCCGACCAGTTCAATATCGCCAAACGGCTGGTCTACCGGCACCGTCCATGCCTCGGGCAAGTTGGTCTGCGAGGGGAACATGAAGTCGTACACTGCGCCATCAAACGAGTTCTGGCTGTACAGGGCAATGGGATGCAAGCTGCCCGCGGCGTCGTAGGGAGCCGCCGCCGCAATTGCGGTGCCGCTGCACAGAGCGGCCAGATGGAAGCTTTGCAGCAGGGCCGGATCGTCGGGTGGCTGAATACCACTGCTCCCGCTGTCGCCGTCGTCGCAGGCCGCCAGGGTAAACAAAACAGCAATTAAAAAGAACAAAAGCCGGTGTTTTTTCACAAAATGCCTCCTAAAATCAGTACAGGTGCCCGCCAGGCAGGCCTGGACACCTGTTGGGTTTGGGGCAACACGCCGTTGCCCGATGCGAGGCTACATTTTCCTCGACAAAAGCAGCGCCGACTGTCAACCGGTTGACAACGGCCGTAAGCAATGCCGGGCGGGCTAAACCAGGCCAAAGGCGCGCACGGGAAAGGTGCCAAACGCTTTTACCTTCACCGGCACGGCGAAAAAGCGAAAGTTGGCGTCGGGCAGGGCGTGCAGCGGGGCGAGATGCTCCACGATGGGAATGTCGTGGCGCAGCAGGGTAGAGTGCACGGGGCGCGTACCGTCGGCCGTGTCGTCAATGTTGTAGGAGTCGATGCCTACCAGAACTGCGCCGGATTGCTGGAGGTGAACGGCCGTTTCCGCCGTCAAAAACGTGTGTCCCTCAAAATATTGCTCACTGTTCCAGTGCTGCGACCAGCCGGTGTCGAACAAAACCGCTTTGCCCTGTAAGTTTTTGCCGTGCAGCAAATCGGGGTGGAGGGAACGGCCGTACCCCTTCGGCACGCGCACCACCACACAATCCAGGTTGGCCAGCGAGCTCAGCGGCAGCTCGGCCAAATCCTTGCCGTCGGCGTAGCGGTGAAAGGGTGAATCCACGTAGGTGCCCGTGTTGGCCACCATCTCAATCTTGCCGATGTGGAATTCGGTGCCTGCGGCGTAATGTGCCCGCGATTCTTCCCGGCTGAGATAATCACAAATGACCGGTGCGGGCAATCCTTTGTAGGTCACCAGTCCGTGCGCCACCGTGTGGCTGACGTCAATCAGTTTGCTACCCATAAAATGATTCCTTTTTGATAGTTAAAAGATAGTAAACGGCCGTTTGAACGCCCCAAAAATTGTGATACGCTACCGTCCAATAGCCAAAAGAATTTGAGACAATTGAACGGGAGGCCATCCATGGATAAAGCCAGAAAATTAGCAACCAACGTCATGGGGTATACCATCGGTGAGGAGATTGCCAACAGCGTCACGCACGGCATTGGTGCAGCGTTGAGTGTAGCGGGATTAACCTTGCTGGTAGTGCTGGCGGCCATCTACGGCGACGTCTGGCGAGTGGTCAGTTTTAGCATTTATGGCAGCAGCCTTGTTTTGCTTTACCTATGCTCCACGCTGTACCACAGCATCCAACACCCCAAAGCCAAACGCATCTTGCGTATTTTTGATCATTCTGCCATCTACCTGCTGATTGCCGGAACCTACACCCCCTTTACCCTCGTCAGCATGCGCGGCCCCTGGGGGTGGACGATGTTTGCCGTAGTCTGGAGCCTGGCCTTGCTGGGCATTGCCTTCAAAACGGTGTTCATTGGCCGGTGGGAAAAATTAGCAACGGCCGCTTACGTCCTGATGGGCTGGCTGGTGGTGATTGCCTTTAAGGAAATGCTGGTCACCATTCCCCCCGGCGGCGTCTTCTGGCTGGTGACGGGCGGCGTGGTGTACACGTTGGGCGTCATCTTCTACGCCTGGGAAAAGCTGCCCTACAACCACGCCATCTGGCACCTGTTTGTCCTGGGTGGCTCCATCTGCCACTTCTTCGCGATTTTGTTCCACGTGCTGCCGGTGCAGCAGTAGCCAATTACCTTCCCCCTCCCTGGCCCTCCCCCGCTGGGGAGGGAATCTCGTCCCCCTCCCTGCGGGAGGGGGTTAGGGGGAGGGAAATCAAATCCCCTCGCGCGTTTCCTTCACCAGATGATCCACCACCGCCCGGAGCGCTTCTTCGCGGTTGGCGTCGCCGCCGTGGGCCAGGTAGGTGGCAATTTGTCGGTCGGCGCTGGTGCCGTTTTTCAGGATGGTGTGCACGTACTCCACCTCCTTCCGGCTGCCCAACTCATCCACCACGTCATCGAGCAGTTCAAGCAGTTCGTCTACCAGTTTGGGGAATGGCACCGATTGCTGAATGCCAAAATCAATCAGTTCGCCATTGACGCCGTAGCGCACAGCGCGCCACTTGTTTTCCGTGATGTGCATGTGGCGGTACTGCCGCCAGCCCATGTTTTGGCGGCGCAGCTTAAGCAGCTTGGCACAAATCGCCTGGAACAGCGCCGCAATGCAAATTGCTTCGTCAACCCGGGTGCAGATGTCGGTAATGCGAAACTCCAGGGTATCGAAAACGGGATGCGGCCGTATATCCCACCAGATTTTGGCTCGTGTATCCGCCTTGCCAAACGCACCCACCATACCCAACGTGCGCTCGTAGCTCTGGTATTCGCCCCATGAGTTAAACGAGTGGGGAATGCCGGTACGCGGCAGCGATTCAAACACCACGCTGCGGTACGAACGGAGGCCGGTGTTACGGCCGTGCCAGAATGGTGAACTGGTAGACAGCGCCAGCAGGTGCGGAATGAAGTAACGCGCCTGGTTCATGATCTCCATCATCAGGTTCTTGGATTCCACATCGCTGCCAAAACCAACGTGCACATGCATCCCAAAAATGAGCAGCCGCTTGGCCACGCCCTGCATATCGTCCAGCAGCTCCTTGTAGCGCACCCCTTCAGTGATTGACTGCTCGTCCCAGCGAGCAAACGGGTGCGTCGAGGCGGCGGCAATGGCCAAGCCGTTGGCATCAGCCAGGTCGATCACGGCGCGGCGCAGGCGAATCACCTCCTGGCGCACCTCGCCAATGTTCTGGCAAACCCGGCTGCCCACCTCTACCTGCGACTGCATCAGCTCCGGCATTAAGTTGAGCTTAACATCTCGCTGCTGATCCTGGGACAAAAATTCGGTGATATAGGCGTGGAGATTGCGGGTTTTGGGTTCGATAATTTGATACTCTTCCTCAATTCCCATGGTGAGTGGCGGGGTCGGTACGGACATCTGTTTCTCCTATTTTATGGACACAGTTTAGCGTGAGCGGATTGTTGGCGGGGATTATAAAGGGGGAGGGGAAAAGTGCGCAAGTTTGCAAGTGGCAAGTTTGCAAGTTTGCAAGTGGCAAGTTTGCAAGTTTGCAAGTGGCAGGTGGCAGGTTAAGACTTGCACACTTGCCACCTGCCACTTGCCACATTTACGCCCAATTGCGCAAAAATTCAACCAGCAGGCGCACGCCGTAGCCGGTGCCGCCGCGTGGGGTGTAGGTGCTGCCTTTTTCGCTCAGAGCCATCCCGGCGATGTCCAGGTGAACCCAGGGGTAGTTGATGAACTGCTTCAGGAAGATGGCCGAGGTGGCCACGCCGCCAAAACGGCCGCCGCTGTTTTTGATGTCGGCCACGTCGGATTTGATCGCTTCTTTGTAGTCGTCCCACAGGGGTAAGGGCCAGACGCGTTCGTGGACGGCCGTTCCCGCCGCCACCATCTGATCGCGCAAGCCATCATCCGTGCTGAACAGGCCCGCCGCCATGCCCTGCCCGAGGGCAATAACACATGCGCCAGTCAGCGTGGCCAGATCGATGACCGCTTTGGGGTTGTAGCGCGTGGCATAAACCAGCCCATCGGCCAGCACCATCCGCCCTTCGGCGTCGGTGGAGATGATTTCGATGGTCACGCCGTTGCTGGCGGTGATCACGTCGGCCGGGCGGTAGGCGTTGGCATCTGGCATGTTTTCCGTGCATGGGGCAATACCGATGACCCGCAGCGGCAGGTCCAATGCCCCGACTACTTTCATGGCCCCCAAAACGGCCGCTGCGCCACCCATGTCTGACTTCATCGCCTCCATCCGCTCCGACGGCTTGATGGAAATACCGCCCGTGTCGAAGGTGATGCCTTTGCCCACCAGAACAATCGTGTCCAAATCTTCGCGGTCGCCGTTGTGCTCCAGCACAATAAATTTGGGCGGTTCTCCCGCGCCTTTGGCCACGGCCAGAAAGCCACCCATGTTATGCTCGGCGGCCCACGCCCGGTCGCCGACGATAATGTTGAAGTTGTGCTCGTGGGCGATGGATACGGCCGTTTCTGCCAGCTTGGTCGGCGTGGCGACGTTGGGCGGCATGTTCACCAGGTCGCGAGCAATGGCCACCCCCGCCGCAATCGCCTGGGCCTGCACGCTGCCTGTTTCGATGGCGGCCACTTTGCCGCCGTCAAACTCCACAATCGTCAGCGTGTCGATGGCGTGTGGCGGTTCTGGCTCTTGTTTGGTGGCGGCAAAGCGGTAGGTGGCCAGCAGACTGCCTTCCACCGTAGCCTGCGCCGCGGCCGTTACGTCCAACCCGCCGATGCCCGCGCCGTGCACAATCGTGGCCACCTGTTTGGCCTTCAGCTTTTGCGCCTGCTTGATGCCGTTGGCGGCCGCCTGCCGCACGCCTTCCAGGTTAAAGCTGCTGCGTTTGCCCAGGCCAACCACCAGCACCCGCTTCGCGGCAATGGCCCCACGCGGATAAAGCACGCCTACCTCGCCTGCCTTGCCGGTCAGGTCGCCGCTGGCAATCAGTTCGCTGATGGCCCCACCCAGCGCCTGATCCACCGCGCCGGTGGCCCCACTGGGGCTGGTTACCTCATCAAACAAATTCACGATGAGCGTATCGGCCGTTACGCTCTGGATTTCACCTTGCTGTACGCTAATTTTCATATGCTTCTCCTTCAAGAATTGGCCGCGGATGAACGCGGATTAAATCTGGACGAATTGTACCCTGCGCGGCGGCGAAACACTAGACAATCATCTAATCTTTGTTATGCTTGGCGTACTATAATTCACCCCCTCCCTAGCCCTCCCCCTGAAAGAGGGCGGGAATCTGCCGGGAATGTGGGTGGTTTACCGAAAGGAGATTTAGGCATGAAACTGCTGGTCATTGGTGGAACACGGTTTTTGGGGCGAGCCATTGTGAATTATGCGCTGTCGGCGGGGCATGAGGTGACGCTGTTTAATCGCGGCCAGAGCAACCCGGATTTGTTTGAAGGCGAGGTGGAAACGCTGATTGGCAACCGGGATGGCGGCTTGGGGGTGTTGGACGGCCGTTCCTTCACCGCCGTCATTGATACCTGTGGCTATATTCCCCGCATGGTGCGCGATTCGGCCACCAGGCTGAAAGACGCCATCGAGCATTACACCTTCATCTCCACCCTCTCCGTCTACAGCGACAACAGCACACCCGGCCAGGACGAAAGCAGCCCATTGGGCACCCTTGAAGACGAAACGGTGGAAGAAGTCACCGGCGAGACCTACGGCCCACTCAAGGTGCTGTGTGAAAAAGCGGCGAGCGACGTGATGGGTGCGGAAAACGCTCTGCACGTGCGCGCCGGGCTGATTGTTGGGCCGCATGATTTGTCGGACCGCTTCACCTATTGGCCCGCCCGCGTGGCGCGCGGCGGCGAGGTGCTGGCCCCCGATAAGCCAGAGCATCTCGTCCAGTTTATCGACGTGCGTGATTTGGCCGCCTGGACGGTAAAAGCCACCGAAGCCCGGCTGCACGGGCCGTACAACGCCACCAGCCCGGCGGGGCACTTCAGCATGGGCCAGGTACTGCACACCTGCCGCGACGTGTCGGGCAGCGAGGCCACTTTCACCTGGGTCAGCGATGAATTTTTGATGGCCAACGAGGTGGGCGCTTATGTGCAGCTGCCGCTGTGGGTGCCCGCCGAGTACACGGGCTTCGACACGTTTAACACCGATAAAGCAGCGGCGGCGGGGTTGGCGATACGGCCGTTAGCCGAAACCGTGCACGACACCCTCACCTGGGCAGCCACCCGCCCCGCCGACTACACCTGGCGCGGCGGCCTCACCCCCGAACGCGAAGCCGAGCTGCTGCAAAAGTGGCACGAGCGGGCGTAGCAGGTAGCAGGTGGCAAGTGGCAGGTACTTGCCACCTGCCACCTGCCACTTGCCACTTCTCACTTTTCCCTCCCTCCCCCAGCTTATTGCCGCCACCCACCCTCTGCTGTATGATTGCGCCTCTACACTTTTGCCTGCCCACAGGCTTTTTTTTTGGAGGTCCCACTTGTCCCGCACTGCTCTGGTCGCCATTGGCGGCAACTCTTTAATTACCGATAAAAACAGCCCCGACATTCCCCATCAATGGGATGCCGTGCGCGAAACGTGTCGCCATTTGGCCGACATGGTGGAAGATGGCTGGCGGCTTATCGTCACTCACGGCAACGGCCCGCAGGTGGGCTACATTTTGCGCCGCAACGAGCTGGCCGCCCATGAAGTCCACATGACCCCGCTCGACCTCATCGTGGCCGACACGCAGGGGTCGATTGGCTACATGTTGCAGCAGGCGCTGAGCAACGAACTGTTCAGCCGTAACATGGACGTACCGGTTGCCTCGGTGGTGACGCAGGTGCTGGTGGATGAAAATGATCCGGCTTTTGCCGCCCCCTCCAAGCCGATTGGCGGCTTTATGACCGAAGCACAGGCGCAGCTGTTCCAGGCGCAGGGCTGGCAGGTGGTGGAAGATGCGGGGCGCGGTTGGCGGCGTGTGGTAGCTTCGCCCAAGCCGGTGCGCATCATCGAGGAACAGGCCATCCGTCACCTGGTAGCAGCCGGGGGCGTGGTAATTGCCGTCGGCGGCGGCGGCATTCCGGTGGTGCACAACCGCAAGGGCGAGCTGCGCGAAATTCGCGGCGTGATGGCCGTCATCGACAAGGATTGGGCCAGCGGCTTGCTGGCGGCCCAGTTGGACGTTGATTTGCTGCTGATTTCGACGGGTGTGCCACAGGTGGCAATAAACTTTAACACGCCGCAGCAGCAGAATTTGACGGAGATTACGGCCGTTCAGCTGCGCCAGTACATGGAAGAAGGCCACTTTGCCCCCGGCAGCATGCGGCCGAAAGTTGAAGCCGTGCTTGATTTCCTGGATAATGGCGGCAGACAGGCGCTCATCACCAGCCCGGCCCACATTGGCCAGGCAATGCGTAGGGAAACGGGCACCTGGGTTACGCAATAAGTGTGAATCGTGAACTGTGATGGAAGGCTGGCGACAACCATCGACCATTAACCATTCACAATTAACCATTCATAACGCTTCCTATGGGTTGTTTTCGAATTGATCTAACCAGTCCGTTGGAGTTACTTTTTTACGGTCTGTCTTTGCTGCAAGCGTACCGTGCGGTGCAGCTGGCAGGAATGATCCGGCGCGATTGGACTGGTTTTCGGCAGCCGCCGCTGACCCACCACAAAATGTACCTGGTGGAAGAGGCGGCTTTTTTGCTGGCCATTCCCCCCTCGGTGATTGTGCACGAATATTTTCACGCCATTCCCATCTGGGGATTTGGCGGCCAGGTGGTGAACTGCGGCTATGGTTTTTACTGGGGCTTTGTACAGGCTGACCGCTTATTCCCCCCGGCGCAGGATTGGCTGATCAGTTTGGGCGGCACGATTGGGTCGCTGCTGTTTGCGGCCGTTTTATTTCTGCTGTTGTTCAAAAATCAAAGCCAGTCGCTGCGCTACTTCGCCCGCCGCTCACTGCGCACGCTGCTGAACTACACCCTCATCTACTACCCCGTCTTCAGCGCCGTGACGTTTATTGGTGACTGGCGCGTCATCTACAATTTTGGCGCAACGCCGCTGCTGAGTGGGGCAACGGCCGTTGCCCACGCCGCCCTGCTCTTTCTCTTCTGGCAGGCCAACCGGCGCGGTTGGTTTGAGATGGTTGGCCACAAAAATCAGGGCGAAGTGGTTGCCTTTGCCCAGCTAGAAGCCGATTGGCGGAGTAACCCGCACAATCCCACGGTGGCTCTCAATTACGTAGAGGCTTTGCGCCAGGGCGGCGCGCCGCAGCGGGCCAAAAAGGCGCTGGCCCAGATTATTGCCCAGCAGCCAACCCTGGCCGGGGCGTATTTGCAGCTGGCATTGATTCAGACGGGTGGCAAGCGGCACGTGCCGCAAACGGCCGTCAAGAATCTAGAAAAAGCGGTACAGCTCGGTTTAGATACGCCGGGTCAGCGGGCCACTGCCCACCAATTTTTGAGCCAATATTATCTAGACACAGGCCACGGGCAGCTGGCCTTACAACATTTAGATGCGGCCATTGCCGCCCTATCGGCCATTCCCGAACTGAAGCGAAACGTGCTGCACACGGCGCAGCTGTACCATTTGCGCAGCCTGGCGCATCAGCGGCAGCAGCAGCACGGGCAGGCGCGTCAGGACGCCGATCAGGCGCTGGCCCTGGCACAAGCCGCTGGCGACCAAAAGGCTATCACCTTTTACCAACGTGAGATAGAGATGCTGCATGGGCCAAACGGCCGTCGCTAATACCGCCCGCAGACCCTGCACCAATTTGTCTGACCAAAACATGATCTATATCACCCCATACCAATGCTATGCCGCACTAACCGAAGATGAAGATATTTGGTTACTCTTTACACTCGACCGAACCAGCGCCGACTGGTAGCATTGAGCTATCCAGGCAGTGCAGGAAGAGTAAGGAGGTGATCCCATACCCCAAAGCGACAATCGAATAGGTACTTGCTTCCAACCGTAAAAATATTGAGGAGAGAGTAAATGATGAAAAATAAAACCCTTTGGATTTTCATTTTGATGATGTTAGCTTTAGCCATGACGCTATCTGCCTGTGGCGGTGGCGAAGAACCAGCCGCAGAAGAAGAGGACACGGCCGCTGACACGACCGATACTACCGAAGAAGTTGCTGAAGAAGAAACGGCCGTTGACTGCGCCAGTACCACCGGTGAAACCGAACAAGAAGGCGGTTTCCAAATCCCCACGGCCATCGAAGGCTGTTACAACGTTGGTTTTGTCTATGTTGGCCCCCACGATGACGGTGGCTGGTCCCAGGCCCACGACGTTGGCCGCCAGTACGTCCAGGAAAACGTGGAAAACGTGCACACCGCCTATGTTGAAAACGTACCGGAAGGTGCCGACGCCGAACAGGTGATCCGCTCCCTGGCTCGCAAAGGCTTCAACGTGATCTTCACCACTTCCTTTGGCTTCATGGACGCTTCCGAAATCGTCGCCAGCGAGTTCCCCGATGTGGACATCATCCACATCAGCGGCTTCAAATCCAACGGCGATAACTTTGGCAACCTCATGGGTGCCATGGAAAACATGAAATACCTGGCCGGTATGCTGGCCGGTTCCCGCGCCAAGATGGACGGCAACACGCGCCTCGGCTATATCGCCACCTTCCCCATCCCTGAAGAACTGCGGTTGGGTAACGCCTTTGGCCTGGGCGCTCAGCAAACCTGCCCCGAATGCACCATCGACGTGCGTTGGATCTTCACCTGGCACGACCCCATCATTGAGCAGGATGCCGCATCCTCCCTGTTCGACAGCGGCGTGCAGGTTGTCATGACCGGTGCTGACACCCCGGCCCCGGCCGAAGCCGCCCCCGAAGGCAAATGGGGTATCACCTACGACTACTCCGGCAACTGCGTCATCGATGCCTGCCTCACCTCTATGTACTGGAACTGGGGCGTCGTTTACGCCCGCATCGTGGAAGAATCCCGCGCCGGGACCTGGGTGGGCGGTTCTGAATACTTCGATGCCGACGCAGGCGCGATGGGCCTCTATGGCTTCATGGAAGGCGAATCGCTGCAGCCCGGTGTCGCCGAACTGCCGGAAGCAGACCTCCAGATGATCCGCGACACGCTGGCCGCCATGCTGGCTGGTGAATTCACCCGCTTCGACGTCTTCAAAGGCCCCATCACCGACAACCAGGGCAACGTGGTGCTGGAAGATGGTGTGAGCCTGGAACAGGTCGACCTGGATGGCTTTGCCCAATTTGGCAGCCCGTGTACCACCTGCATGTACTGGTGGAACGAAAACTTCACGGCCGAACTGCCTGAACTCGAATAACCCGTAATCCGTAAACGGTAATCGGTAAGCGGTGCACCACTGCTTACCGATTACCGCTAACCGGCCACCGCTTACCAAACACCGATAACCGATCACAAGGACACAGCCATGAGCGATTCACCTTTGGCCGTTGAGATGCAGGAAGTCACCGTACGCTTCCCTGGCGTTCTGGCCAATGACCGGGTCAACTTCACGCTAAAGCGCGGCGAAATTCACGCCCTGCTAGGGGAAAACGGGGCCGGCAAAAGCACGTTGATGAACGTACTGGCCGGGCTGTACAAACAGGCATCGGGCACGATCCGGGTGAACGGGGAGCTGGTCAGTTTTAATTCGCCCAAGGACGCCATTGCCAAAGGGATTGGCATGGTGCACCAACATTTTATGCTGGTCCCCACCCAAACCGTCACGGAAAACATCTTGCTGGGGCTAAATGAACCCAAATTTTTCATGAATCTGGCCGAGTACGACAAGAAGATTTTGGCGCTGCAAGAGCAATTTGGTTTGCGCGTGGACCCCAAGGCCAAAATCTGGCAGCTTTCCGTGGGGGAGCAGCAGCGGGTAGAAATTTTGAAGACGCTGTACCGGGGGGCCAATATTTTGATCATGGACGAGCCTACGGCCGTTCTCGCCCCGCAAGAAATTGACGACCTGATGCAAACGATGCGCTCGATGGTGGCCCAGGGTAAGTCGATCATTTTTATCAGCCACAAACTGCACGAGGTAACGGCCGTTGCCGACCGCATCACCGTCTTGCGCAAAGGCAAAGTGACCGCCGAAGGGCAAAGCATGGCGGGCATGACCCGCGAAAAGCTGGCCGAATTGATGGTGGGCCGCAGCGTCGTCTTTATGGTAGAAAAAGCGCCGCAAAAAGCTGGTCCCGTTGTTTTGCAGATGCAAGACGTGCAGGCCGAAAGCAACAAAGGCGTGCCGGCCCTGCGCGGCGTCTCGCTGGAAATCCACAGCGGTGAAATTTTGGGCATTGCGGGCGTGGCGGGCAACGGGCAAAGCGAACTGGCCGAGGTGATCACCGGGCTGCGCCCCTGCACCGGCACCATTCGCGTCAACGGCACAGACGTGTCTAACCAGCCGCCGATCAAGGCGATTCGCAGCGGCGTCTCCCACGTGCCGGAAGACCGCACCCGGGTAGGCAGTGCGCCCAACATGACCATCACCGAAAATACGATCATGAAGAGCTATCGCAGTGTGCCCATCAGCAGCCGCTGGCAGATCAACTTCACCAAAGCCCGCGAAACGGCCCGCAGCCTCAAGCAAAAGTATGACATTTTGGCCCCCAGCGTGGAAACGATGGCCCGCAAGCTGTCGGGCGGTAACCTGCAAAAGGTGATTTTGGCCCGCGAAATTTCGGCGGAACCAACCCTGATGGTAGCCGTGCAGCCCACGCGCGGCCTGGACGTGGGGGCGATCGAGGCAATTCAGAAGCTGCTGCTGGAACAACGCGAGAACGGAACGGCCGTCCTGCTCATTTCTGAAGAGCTGGAAGAGCTGCTGGCGTTGAGTGACCGGATTGCCGTGATTTTTGACGGCCGTATCATGGGCATTGTTGCCGCCGAAGACGCCGACATCCACGAAATCGGCCTGATGATGACGGGCAGCGTCAAGACCGGCACCGTTAACGAAGAGGTACCCACATGAGCACCACCTCCCCCACCACACCCCTGAACCCCAAGCGCACCTTTCCCTACACGCTCAGCGTAGAAAAACGCGTCGAAGACATTCCGCGCTGGCTGCCTGCCGCCACCTCGCTTGGCTCGGTCATCATCGCCTTTGTCATTGCCGGGATCGTCCTCAAACTCATCGGTGGCCAGCCGCTGGTGGTGCTGCGCTTTTTCTTTGAGGCCACCTTTGGCAGCTGGCCCGTGTTTTCCGACACGCTGGTCAAAGCCTCACCGCTGATCATGGTCGGGCTGGCCTGTACCGTCGCCTTCAAAATGAAGCTGTGGAACATCGGCGCGGAAGGGCAGTTTTACATCGGCGCGTTTGCCGCCAGCCTGGTGGTATTGGTGCCCCTGGTTGGCCCAGAAACACCACGCTTCGTCGTCATCGCCATGATGGTGATCATGGGCATGTTGGGCGGTGCCATTTGGGGCTTTTTCCCCGGTTACCTCAAGGCCCGCTACCAGGTCAACGAGATTATCACCACCCTCATGCTCAACTACGTGGCCATTTTGTGGAACAACTTCTGGATTTTCGACCGCTGGTCGGACGCCGGTTTCCAGATGACGCCCGTCTTTGAGAAAAACGCCTGGCTGCCCCGCCTGGCCGACTACGCCCGCGAAATCAGCGCCTTTGCCGGTATTACCCTGCACCTGGGTATTGTGTTTGGCGTGGTTGCCGCAGCGGCCGTTTGGTGGATTTTAGAGCGCAGCCGCTGGGGCTATGAAATCAAGCTCATCGGCGACAACCCCAATGCTGCCAAATACGCCGGGATCAACATCACCCGCAACATCGTTTTTGTGATGATGCTCTCTGGTGGGTTAGCCGGTCTGGCGGGCATGGCCGAAATCAGCGGCGTGGTGCACCGTTTGCAGGAGCGCATCTCGCCCGGATACGGCTTCACCGGCATCATCGTGGCCTGGCTGGCCAAGCTCAATCCCTTTGCCGTCATCATCGTTTCCATTTTGTTTGGCGCCCTCATCGTCGCTGGCCGCGAAATCCAGCCCTCTGGCCTGTCCAACCTGCTGCAGGGCATCGTCTTGTTCATGGTCATCAGCAGCGACGTCCTGCTGCGCTACAAAATCCGCCTCGTTCGGCAGTAAGGACTTCCGCTGTCATTCCCGCGAAGGCGGGAATTCATTCTGGTAACGGGAACGGTTGCTGACCTTTGTCAAGCAAGTTTCATAGTAATGCTCAAATGACCAGCAGCGAAAATTGATGAAAACGTACTTCGTTTACATTCTGGCAAGCAAAAAGAACGGCACACTTTACATTGGCATGACAAGCAATCTAATTCGCCGAGTGTATGAGCACAAAAATGACGTTCGAGAAAGCTTTACTCAGAAATACGGGGGGCACACCCTGGTTTATTATGAGTATACAAACGTTGTGAACGCAGTCATTGTGCGAGAGAAACAAATGAAAAAGTGGAATCGGCAGTGGAAAATCAATTTGATTGAAAAGGAAAATCCCAATTGGGATGATTTATACGAAAGTTTGCTTGGATGATTTGCTTGCTTTCAATGTTGGTGGAATTTTTAGAAAGTGGATTCCCGCCTTCGCGGGAATGACAAATCGCAAGTTTTTTATAGACAGTTTCCAGGAGTTGTTCATGGACCCGATCATCATTTTGCACGCAGGGTTAGCCACCGGAACCATTTTGCTCTTTGCCGCCATTGGTGAAATCTTTGCCGAGCGTGCCGGGATTCTTAACCTGGGCGTAGAAGGTATGATGCTCCTGGGGGCGATGGCAGGCTTCAGCACCTCGCTCAGCAGCGGTAATCCCTGGCTGGGGCTGGTGGTGGCCATGATTGCCGGTGGTGTGCTCAGCCTGGCGCACGGCTTGGTGACCATCCACTTCCAGGCAGACCAGGTGGTCAGCGGCCTGTCCCTCACCTTTTTGGGCACCGGCCTGGCTCTGGTGCTGGGCGAAGGGCTCACCGGGCAAACCCCGCCGCTGGTGCCGTCATTCAACATTCCCCTGCTGTCGCAAATCCCGGTCATCGGGCCGATCTTCTTTTTTGACCACAGCCTGCTGGTGTACGTGGGCTACCTCTTTGCCCCACTCACCTGGTACTACATCCACCGCACCCGCCCCGGCATGCACCTGCGCGCCGTCGGCGAAAAGCCGGAAGCGGCCGATACGATGGGTATCAACGTCTACCGGCTGCGTTACCTGTACGTGTTTGTCGGCGGCTGCCTGGCCGGGCTGGCCGGGGCAACAATCAGCCTGTCGGTGTCGCCGGGCTGGTACAGCACGCAAACCACCTCCGGGCAGGGTTGGATTGCCGTGGGGCTGGTCATTTTTGCCCAGTGGGACCCGCTGCGGGCGGCCCTGGGCGGCTACCTGTTCGGTGCGCTGCGGCGCGGCATTTTGGATTTGCAGGGTCCGGCCACGCTGTTTGGCTTGCGCAATCCGCTGTTTGTGAACTCCAACTTTGGCTTCTTTTTGCAGATGATGCCCTTCATTCTGACAATCATCGCCCTGGTGATTGGCTCGCGGGCAGTGGCGCGTAAGCGGCTGGGCGCTCCGGCGGCGCTGGGTGTGCCCTACATTCGCGGCGAGCGGGGGTTGTAGCTGCGGCACGGTTTTGAGGAATAGGACGCGGATGAACGCAGATAAACGCGGATCTTTTTTAATCGGCGTCATCAGCGTCAATCTGCGTCCCATTGCTGGCAGACGGCCGTACTCTCGATTACAATGCAGGCATGGATCTGTTTGAACACGGCCGTAAATCCCAAATTGAAAAAGAATCCCCGCTAGCCAACCGGATGCGCCCGCGCACGCTGGACGAGTACGTCGGCCAGAGCCACATCATGGGGCCAGGGCGGCTGCTGCGCCGGGCGATCCAGGCGGACCAGCTCTCCTCGCTCATTTTTTACGGGCCACCCGGCACCGGCAAAACCACCCTGGCGATGGTCATCGCCAACAGCACCCAGAGCCATTTCATCACCATCAACGCGGTTTTGGCAGGCGTGAAGGAGATTCGCGAGGCGATTGCCACGGCGCAGGAGCGGCGCAACCTGTACGGGCAGCGCACCACCCTGTTTGTGGACGAGGTGCACCGCTGGAACAAAGCGCAGCAGGATGCGCTGTTGCCCCACGTGGAAAACGGCACCATCATTTTGATTGGGGCCACGACGGAAAATCCGTACTTTGAAGTGAACAAAGCGCTGGTCAGCCGCAGCCGCATCTTCCAGCTGCGCTCACTGACCGAGGACGATTTGCGCCAGATTGCGGCGCAGGCGCTGCGTGACCCGGAGCGGGGTTACGGCAACCTGAACGTCGTCATCGAGCCGGAAGCGCTGGATCACCTGGTGGACGTAGCCAACGGCGACGCACGCGGGGTGCTCAATGCCCTGGAGCTGGCGGTGGAGACGACGGAAAGGGGGGAGGACGGCCGTATCCACCTCACCCTCGAAGTCGCCGAAGAATCGATCCAGCGCCGCGCCGTTTTGTACGACAAAGAGGGCGACGTGCATTACGACACCATCTCCGCCTTCATCAAAAGCCTGCGCGGCTCCGACCCCGACGCGGCGCTCTACTGGATGGCCAAGATGGTGTACGCCGGTGAAGATCCGCGCTTCATCTTCCGCCGCATGACCATTTTTGCCGGGGAAGACGTGGGCCTGGCCGATCCACAGGCGATCAGCGTGGTGACCAGCTGCTGGGAGGCGTTTGAGCGCATCGGCATGCCCGAGGGACGCTTCCCGCTGGCCCAGGCGTGCCTCTACCTGGCCACCGCACCCAAATCCAACTCCGCCTTTGCCTTTTTTGACGCGCTGGCCAGCGTGGAAAAAGAGCAGGAAGCCGACGTGCCCAACCATCTGAAGGACGGCAATCGGGACAAAGAAGGGTTTGGCCACGGCGAAGGCTACCTCTACCCACACGCCTACCGCGACCATTGGGTGGCGCAGCAGTACCTGCCGGACGCGCTGCAAGGTAAGATGTTCTACGAGCCGAGCGATCAGGGGTATGAGCGGCAAATTCGCGACGAGGTGGCGCGGAAAAGAGAAGCCCAACTGGCAGCAATGTTAGAAGCCGGAGATTCGAGATTGGAGATTGGGGAGATTTATACGACGAGCCCCAAAAACAAGGGCAAAGAGGCGTGGCTGCAGCGCACGATTTCGCAGGCGGGGCAGGCGTTGGCGCAGCAGCGGGCGCGGCTGTTTGACCTGGCGGCGGTGCAGCGGCACCACCTGGTGCTGGACGCCAACGCGGGCAGCGGCCTGCTCACCTGGGAAGCGGTGCGCCGCGCCCCCGAAGGCGGCGTCTACGCCCTGGCGACGGCCACCACCGACGGCGAAGCGCTGCGCCAGCAGGCGGCACGGTTACCGGAACTGGAACGGCCGTTCATCCTCATCGGCGACCTGACCGAATTAGACACCCTGCTGGCCCTGCGCGGCGAAGACGACCTGATGTTCGACCGCATCCTCGCCCGCAACCCAATTACCCACTTACTCAATTACCCAATTACCCAATTATTTGCCCCCCTCAAACAACGGTTGCTGCCCGACGGCCGTTTCTGCCTGGCCCAAACCATTCCCCAACACGGCCAGCGGCTGTACCGGCTGGTGGATTGGTCGGGCGAGACCAAAACGCTGGCCAGCAAGGTAGCCCAGGCCGAAGAAGCCACCTACGCCGACGCGGCCGATCCGCTGGTGAACTGGAACGAAACGGACCTCAAAGCCGGGCTGGAGGCGGCGGGTTTTACGGCCGTCACTGTCCAGCTGGACCGCGAAAAAGGCCAGCGACGGCTGACCGGCGGCCATTTAGAGCGCTGGTTTGGCAAGCCTGGGGATGAATCCCCAGGAACGTATGGCCAAAAATTGTTGGACGGCGGGTTGAGCGAAAAAGAGGTAGAAAAAGTTCGTGCCCTGTACCGGCGGCAGTTGGAAGAGCAGGTGGTGGGGTGGGAAACGGCCGTGGTTTACGTCGTAGCCAGCTGACCTGAATACACGGCCGTACGCTCATTCTCTCTCGCAGCAGCCAGGACCACAGACATACACCGCGTTAATACGTGTAATCTATGGCTAAAAATGAGGGTGAACGGCCGTTGTTACCCAACTTACACAAAATGTCAAAATTCAATATACCAAGTTGGCGGTACGGCGGGACGCCGGACCGCAGCCGGGTGCGGTTTCGTGCTTGCCGAAGACCGCGCCAACGCAGGGGCCGCGGGCAGCGTTTCGTCGTACTGCTAGTTTTGTTGGTGGGGTACGGCCGTATTTTCCCCCCCATACCTCACCCCAACCAACTGGCCAATGGGAAACGGCTTATCCCATCAACACAAGTAAAGTTTAACGCTGGCCGCGTAATGGCTTTGGCAGTAAAGACTTTCTAAAGTCGGGCGTTCCTACAACCAAGGCAACAAGATAACCCAGCACCATACCGACCAGAAATATAAACAGGCCGTGCCAAAATGAATTAATATTCTGATGGGCTCGTTGGAACTCGATCAAAGTAATCGGAACCAGGATGAACAGCATCATTGCGATCTTATTTCGATAATGCTTATGTTCTCCCACCATTTCGTCTAGTTTGGTGTCGAACGCTTTTGGGCCAAGACGAGCAGCGATCTCCAAGGAAATGTAGATACCAAGAAAAGCAAGTGGCGTTGCTATCCAAGTCGGCACCTGTATACCCACAAATTCAATCAATCCGTAGGGAATAAATCCAACTAAGAAAACAATGGCAAGCATGATGATGACTGTTGTTACAAAAGAAAATCTTCTGTGCACGAGTGTACTCTCCGGCTAAGGTACGGTCTACTTCTAACGAAATTGTGTACGGCCGTATCTCTCCCCCCCACACCTCACCCCCACCAACTGGCTAATGGGAAACGGCCGTTCACCATCTCATTCTTTGTAAGCCCAACGGCCGTTCCCCACCTCCACCAAATTATCGGCCGTCCTTTTATAGATGCGAAACGGTATATCAGACGTGCGTTGAAAGCGCAGTTCGACCACTTTATTCAAACCGTAACTTTGCCTCGTGCCGCTGATTTCCCCCCAGGGAACGAAGAATGGTGGATGCCCCGGCCGGAAAAGAAAGGTGACAGAAAAGTATAGCCCTTCGTCATCGGCACAAATTTTAAGCGAGCCTCGGTAATTGGAAGAACGTCGCAAAATGGCACTTTGTCCAGAGAAACATTGCGCTGAGAGCGGATCATGGTATGGATACATCTCAGCGAGAGTGGCCCAACCACCCATGCCGGAAGTGATAACAGCGAGAGCACTCCAAAAAAGCGGGAATCCTATCAAAAATGCGAGTGCTGACAGGACGTTGGTTACGACTTCACCATTCATGACGAAAATTTAGGATTATGACTCTTTATACGCCCAACGGCCGTTGGCCACCTCCACCAATCGATCCGCCGTGCGTTTATAGACGCGAAACGGCAGGTTGGGCGTACGCTGGAAACGCAAATCGACAACTGGGTAAAGAAAGTACTGCTTTCGGGTGCCGCTGATTTCTTCCCAGGGCACAAAAAAGGGGGCATGCCCGGGCCGGAAGAGAAACATCACCGAAAAGTACAGCCCCTGCTCATCGGCGCAAATTTTCACCACGGCGTTGTAATTGGACATGAAGCGTAAAATCGCGCTTTGCAGCGGAAAACATTGAACGATCAACGGTTCACGATAAGGATACGCTTCCGCCATGCTGCCCCAGCCGCCAAGCCGCGAAATCAGGAAAGCAATGGTGGCCCAAAACAGGGGGAACACAACAGAAAAGGCAAAAATGATCAGGATGAGGGTGACTGTTTCATCATTCATAGCGGAAAAGATAGCGTGATTACGGCCGTTTGTAAACCATCTCGTGTGACGCAGAAGTTTGGGATGGCAAACGGCCGTTTCCCGCCCGTCACGCTCCTGTCACGATGCCCTTATAAAGTGAGCCTAAATCTCGAAATAACGCCTGCCTGTAAGGAGCATAAAATGGAAGCTGTACTGAATTTTGAACTGTTGGGTTATTTAGCCTCTTTGTTTGTGGCCATCTCGCTGATGATGCGCTCACTGACCCGGCTGCGGGTGATCAACCTGGTGGGCTGCCTGCTGTTTATTGTCTACGGACTCATCATCGGGGCCTACCCGGTGGCCGTGATGAACACCTTTATCTTGCTGGTGAACCTGTACCACTTGCAGCACTCGTTTAAAGCAACCGATGTTACCCAGGCAACGGCCGTAACCCCCACCCCACAACAAGTCTAACCGCCCGCTAAAACAAATGCGGCCGTTCTGGCGTGGCAATGTACCAGATGAAATAGGTGTACACGCCCATCACCACAGCAGCCGTCCAGACGATAAACGTGGCCCACATCCAGTAACGCAAACGGCCGATTTTTCGTGGCAAGATTTTGTGCCCGGCCAGCAAACAGTAAATTGCCAGCCCCTCGGCCACCGTCCCCAACACGGCATGAATGACTACGACGAGGTAGAACGGTTCAAACGGCCGTGCCACAAACTCGCCCGGCACATTTTCATAGCGCAAAGAAAGCACCATGATGACGATGATGAAAAAGAGATTCAGCAGCACCACCGGCGTCTGAATCCGGTCGTGCCAATGGTACAGCCCCCGTCGCTGCGCCACCACAGCAAGACAAATCAAACCATAGAAAACAAGCTCGGCTACCAGGGCAAGATCTGCGCCCAAATAGCTGGCCGGTGCCAAAAATCCGTCGGAACTGAGCATGGGGACCTCTTTTGTGTTGTAATCGGATGGGTACAGCAAATTTTGAACCGCATTCATTATAGAAAGGGCGGCTCTTACATAGCAAGCAGATCTTTTTGCCGGAGTTAAGGGAGTTTCACCACGAATCAGACGAATGGACAAATGAGACGAATGCTCAGTTGATAATTCGTTCTATTCGTCCATTCGTGACATTCGTGTTTTAAGTTAAGGGGTAGCCGTGGGGGTTGGCGTAACGGCCGTACCGTCTTCACCCACCGCGCCTTCTTCGGTAGCTGCACCTTCTTCGCCTGCCTCTACAGCTGCCGCAGCAGCAGCGGCAGCCGCCGCCGCCTCACGCGCCGTCGCTTCACGAATGGCCCGATCAATAACATTTTCGGTATAAGGCTCTTCAAAATTGAAGTAGTTGTACGTCAGCTGGGCAAACTGGCGCAAAATGGGGAAGCTAAAATCGTGCAGCAAAAAGTCGCCGCCGGGGAAATGGAGATACTCCACCATCACATAATCGCCACCGGGCGAAAAGACAATGCCCGCATCACCGTGGGTTACCTCATCCCACCCGTGCTTATGCGAAACGCGCACGCTTTCAGGTACCCCAAAACGAATCAGGTTGCCTTCCTCATTTAAGATCATCAGGTCGATGATGTCCTGGCAATCCTGCGGCGTCATTTCGCCGGGATAAACGGCCAGCAGCGCCCCGCCCCCCTTTGAGCAGTGGTAAATCATAGAAAGGAGCGTGCCGATGTCTTCAGCGGTGGTTTGGCGGGCTGTGTCTGGCTCAAAAATCAGCTCCGCCGCCGAATTAGCGGGTGTGGTGTAGGTGCTCGGGCGGGTCGCCACCGCGTTGGCATCATACGGGATAGCCAGAAAGGTATTGATCAACCCCAACCGATGCATCGATTCGGTCAGCAGTTCGGCCCCCAGGTAAGTGTTGGCCTCACCGGCAATTTCGTGCAGCAGCAGGTTGGCGGCAAAGTTACTGGATTGAACGGCCGTATCATACAACAACCCCTGCACATACTCATTTGGTGGCCCATCCAGCACCCGGTACGTCTCCACAAAAATGGCAATCTTCAAAATACTCAACCCAGAAATGGCGTTTGTGGCATTGATCGCCAGCTCCTCACCCGTCTGCAAATCCAGGATAAATACGCTGTCTAACAAACCTTGCCCGCTGTTGGCCATCACCTGCTCAATTTGCGTTTGCAGCACCTCCATGTTGAGATCGGCCGCGGCCTGCATTTCGATGACCAGGTCAACCTGGCGCGCTTCAGCTTCCGGCTGGTACAGCGCCATTTCGGCCGCAGGCAGGCTCGCTTCCACGTCGGTTATGTACCCCGTCTGGCCCGGCTCGTAGGAAGCGCCCGCCCCCAGCAGCAGCTGCGGTGCTGTCGCTGGTTTATCCAGGAAGCTGGCCACATTTTCCAGCTGCGCCCGCAGGGCAGCCTGGTCGTACCCGGCAATCAGCTGAATATTGGTTGAATCAAACGACTGCTTCAGCAGATACTCGGCAAAACCTTCCCAAAACGGCACCTCACCCCGCGCCGCTTCGGCCTGGTCCAGCATCGTTTCGACATCCATGTTAAACCCCACGTCCTGCGGGTTTAGCTCCACCTGCTCTTCCAGGTGGTGCAGTACAACGGGGGAAAGGTAATGTTCCGTCAGGGCTGCCGCCGCTTCTTCACGCGACATGCCGCCCACATCCACCTGGGCTACGCTTGTCCCAGTGGGCAGCTTTTCCCGCACCAGGCTGTACAAAAAGGCCTGGTACCCTAAAAATAGCAGCCCCATCACCACAAGCAGCAGCGTGAGGGTTCGTTGGATTGCTTTAAGCATGGCTTAGTTTGTCCGTGCATCCGTCAGATACGGATTGTCGAAGTTGAAGTAGTTGTAGGTTGCGCGGGATAAGTTGGCCAGCAGCGGTGAGCTAATCTCCCACTCCAGCCAATCGGGCTTATACAAAAATTGCACGATAACGTAGTCGGCACCGGGCGAAAAAACAATGCCAGCGTCGCCATGGGTATCGCTAATCCAACCGTGCCGGTGGGCTACGGCCGTTTCCGGCGGCACCCCCTCTTCAATTAAGCTGCCAATCCTGTTTTGCAGCATAAACGCCAAAATTGTCTGGCATTCCGTCTGGGTCACGTCCCCTTCAAATACCGCCATCAACGCCCCGCCAGTCCCCTCGGCGCAGTAATACAGCATAGACAGCAGTGTGCCCATATCTTCAGCGGTGGTTTGCAGGTACGGGCTGGGCAGGGTGCGCAGCGCTTCCACCGAATTGGCAGGCGTAGACGGCCGGGTAATGCCCGCCGGAGGTTCGGCATCGTACGGCAGCACAATAAACGTATTGACCAACCCCAGCTGCTGCAACGTCTGCGTTACCTGCTGCGCCCCCGGGCGCGGGTCGTCCTGCCCGCCAATAAAACGCAGCAGCTGGTTGGCCCCCTCGTTACTCAAATCGGCCGAAAGGGTGCTGGAAATCCAGCCCGCTTGCGTCAATGTCGGTTCCTGGTCCAGCAGGCGGTATGTTTCCAGCACAATGGGCAGCTTCAACAAATCCATGCCCGACATCGGCAAATCGGCATTGATGGCAATCTCGTCGACCCCCGCGTTTAAGTCCATCACAAACATGCTGCCCGCGCCGCCCGTCACCTGCTCATAATCTTGCAGGCTGTTTACCAGCAGGCGGGTTAGCAGATTAATTTGCGGCCGTTCCGGTGTACTTGGCTCCACCACCAAGCGCGCCTCGCGGTTAGAAGCCCGGTAAAGCGCCCCTTCCACATCGGCAAAACTGGCCTCAACGTTGGTCACCGTGCCCGTTTCACCGTACTGGAAGCTAAACGTGCCCGGCACCGGCTGGGCGGGCTGCGTTGGCTGGTCCATCAGAGCGGCAATATCGCCCAAGACGCGCCGCAGCGCCTCCCGGTTGTGCGTCGCCGTCAGCTCCACCGGCGAAACTTCCACCGGCGTGCCCCATAAAAAGCCCCAAAAGCCAGCCCAGAAATCCTGTTGCGTTCGCT
Source organism: Anaerolineae bacterium (assembly GCA_020848035.1). Taxonomy (GTDB): domain Bacteria; phylum Chloroflexota; class Anaerolineae; order Promineifilales; family Promineifilaceae; genus Leptofilum. Next base: position 44,935 of record JADLAX010000050.1, read on the forward strand.
CAATATCGGCCGCGCTCAACATCGTGTCCAGGTCCAGCTCAAACTCCGCATCAGCGGGGCTGATTTCAAAGCGATCCTGGCCGTGATAAATAAGCACCGGCGCCTCGATGTAGCGGTTGGTGAGCACGTTGGTGGCCTCATCGCGGCTCCGCCCGCCCACATCAACACCAGCCACGGTTAAACCTGTGGGATAGTTCCCCCGCAGGCTGGCATATTGAAACAGCTTGATCAGGAGAAAAACGGTGGCGGCCACCAGGATAGTGACAGTAAACCACTGCCCAGCGCCCGGTGATGAACGACGATTCATATAACGGATTGTTCTCCTCTATCCCAAATTCATGCCGTCTGCATAATTCCAACAATTCATTTGCGGACGGCCGCTACCGCCGCCTGGATGGCCAGCTCGGTGTGAGTGGTAATCGGCCCTGGCAAGGCGTGGTAGGGAAACCATTGTGCTTCGATAATTTCATGGCTCAACTGCAAGTCGCCCGGATTCAGCTGACCGACGTAGGCAATGCCCACATAAGCCGTAGCTGCATCGTGATGAACGGAGACGGCGGGGCCAAGTACGGCCGTTAAACCCGTCTCTTCCCACAATTCCCGCAGCACCCCGGCCGCTGGTGCCTCATTCTTTTTTAACCAGCCACCAGGCAAACCCCATTGGTAATACGGATGAAAGACATGCCGCAGCATAAACACTTCGTGGGCTTCATTCACGGCCACCAGGCCAACGCCAATGCGCTGCCGGGGTACGGTGAGCCGAATTCCCACCCGCATCGCCAGGCAAACCACCGAGTTCTGCGCCAACTTCGTAGCCCAGACCTTCCAGCTGTTTGTCTGGGTGGTCACCTCTTTAGTCAAACTCAGTCCTGTCTCTTGGCAATATGCGCCACACACGCCAAAATTGTTTACGTAGGCTTGCGCACACAGCTTCGTTACCCGGAACTTATTGTCGCGCAATTCCCTTTTGCCTTTCCTGAGAAGTTTATGAACGGGCCGGGCCATTTTACCAACGGCACAGTATAGCAAAAAGCATCTGCGCCGTCAGATTTGGGCAGGGCCAAAGGGGTGACGTTAGTCTGGCATTTACCTGTCGTTTAGCCAGCTCTCATCTGCGGCAAGCGCCGCCGAAACTTTCATGAAGGCCTGACGTATAGGCGGTTAATTCAACAATGACGGCGCTGAACTTGCAAAATCTCAACAGCGTCGGTACGGAGGCAACCATGTCTGAAAGCAGATTAACTCGCAGCGAAACAGACAAAATGATAGCCGGTGTGTGTGGTGGTTTGGCTGAATATCTAAACCTGGACCCGGTCTGGGTACGACTTTTGTTTGTCCTTCTGATCTTTGCCAGCGGTATTGGCATTCCCATTTACCTGGTTTTATGGGTGATTATGCCTCGGGTTGAAGCCGCCGGGCAGCCGGGCAGCGCCGTCTTGCAAGACAATTTTGAGGATTTAAGCCAGACGGTATCTGACAAGATGAGCCGACTGAGCCGCCCGGGCACAATCGGCACCGTGCTCATTCTGTTTGGCGTCTACTTCTTGCTCTCTCAGCTAGGCTGGCTCAATGGGGCCATTTTCTGGCCAGTTGTGATTATTGGGGCTGGGGTTTACATGCTGACACGCCGCGAGGCATAAGCGGCGGCACCGGCCAATGAATGAAACCGTAAGAGAACGGCCGTCTGGCACCAGACGGCCGTTTTTATTGCGAGCGCCGAAACGTAGAGCCAAGTACCCGCAGCCCTGGCCGCGTTTTAGAAGGGTCTTCCTGCGTTCCTTCAACAGGTACCGGTTTGGGGTCTTCCACCACCGGCAAAATGATGGTAAACGTGGTGCCTTCACCGACCTTGCTCACCACGTCGATGTGGCCGCCGTGCGCCTGGGCAATCCATTTGGCAATGGCCAGCCCCAGCCCGGCCCCCCCCTGTCCAGAATGTCCACGGGCGCGAGCCTTATCCACCCGGTAAAAACGATCAAAAATGTAGGGTAAATCTTCGGCGGGGATCCCCATGCCGGTGTCGGCAATGCTCAGGTAGGCCCAGCCATTTTTCTTAGACAGGCTCACATCCACCTTGCCGCCATCCGGTGTGTACTTGATGGCGTTGCTGATCAGGTTCAGCAAAAGCTGCTTCAGCCGATCCACATCGCCCATGATGCACACCTGGTCTACCTCGCTCACCTTCACGTCTACCAATTTTTCCAGCAGGCGCACCTGGCGGTATACCTCAAACAGCAGGTTATCTAACTCTACCTTTTGCTTTTCCAGGGGTAGGCCACCGGCATCTGCACGGGCCAGCAAAAGTAAATCGCCCACCAGGCGCGTCATGCGCTCAATTTCTTCCTGGATGATTTCCAGCGATTCCGGATCGGCGTCGCCCATACGGCGCATGAGGTCCACATTGCCGCGAATGGCGGTGAGCGGCGTGCGCAGCTCGTGCGACACGTCGGCCAGCAGGCGCTGCTGGGTTTGGAACAGCCGCTCCAGCCGCTCCAGCAGCTGGTTGAACGAGCGGGCCAGCACACCAATTTCGTCGGTGCGTTCGGTGTTGGGCACGCGGCGGCTCAGGTCATCGGCGTTGGTAATCTGCCGGGCCACGGCGGCCATGTCTTCCAGCGGCTTAAACGAACTGGGGGTGAGCAGGACGGCCAGAAAGAGGGAGGCGGAAGCGCCAGCAAAGCCCACAAAGAGGGCAATCACCAAAAAGCGGTTGAAGCTTTCGATGTTGTCTACCAAACGGCCGACTTGCAGATACCCCACCAGTTCATCGTCATCGTGCAGAGGCACGGTTAACACCCGAATGGTGCTGTCTTCACGAATGACGTAGTTGAGCGTTTCCCGGTCGTGCAGGGCGGTTTCGTCCAGCAGGGCAGGCTCCAGGGAGATCAGGTTTTGCGACTGCAAGGTGATGCCACCATTCACATCCAGCACCATGAAGAAGGAAGCGGCCGTTTCCAGGTTGTCCAAATCCTCATCAATGCCAATGCGGATAGCCCGACCGCCCACGGGCATCAAATCGGCCGACTGTAGCTCGGTGGCCAGCGCCCGCAGATCCATGTCGACTTCCTGGTTGATGCGGTTACGCGGCAGCAAATACACAATGGCGGCAAACAGCACAAAGGCCACCATAAAGATGGAAGTATAAACAAGGAGCAGGCGGTTCTGAATCGACAAGGTTTACGACTCTTCGCGCAGCACGTAACCGATGCCACGCACGGTATGAATCAGGCGCGACATGCCACCTTCTTCGGTTTTCTGGCGCAGGTAGCGCACGTACACTTCGATAATGTTGCTTTCGCCGCCAAAGTCATAGTTCCAGACGCGATCAAAAATAAGGTCACGGGTGAGCACCTGACGCGGGTGGCGCATGAACAGCTCTAGCAGCTCATACTCTTTGGCGGTGAGGTCGAAGATACGGCCGTCGCGACGCCCCTGCCGCGTGCCGGTATCCAGTTCCAAATCGGCAAAGCGGTACACCTGCGGCTGTGTGGGCTGCGAGCGGCGCAGCAGGGCACGCACGCGGGCCATCAGCTCGTCAAAGGCAAACGGCTTCACCAGGTAGTCGTCGGCCCCGGCATCCAGCCCGGTCACGCGGTCTTCAATCGTTTCCTTGGCGGTCAGCATCAAAATAGGCAGATCGCTTACGGCGCGCAGGCGGCGGCACACCTCGATGCCGTCCATGCCGGGCAGCATCAGGTCTAGCAGCACCAGGTCCGGCGGGTTTTCCCGGGCCAGCTCTAAACCGGTTTGGCCATCTGCGGCCGTATCCACCCGGTAGCCTTCAAAGCTCAGCCCGCGCTGCAAAAATTGTCGAATACGTTCCTCATCTTCGATCACGAGAATACGAATAGTCATTTTGTCCTCCAAAAGTGATCACGCAGCCGGTTTTCGATGAACCGGTGCGAAAATGGCTTTTTATCGTTTTGATTTGTTGCGAATTGTAAAGGCGGCACCTGTTTTGCACAAAAACAGTTTGTCTGTTTGGTTTAGGCAAGGTTACAATGGACATGGGAAGATGGGAATAAAATCATTGTCTCACCCCTGTTTTGTACCCCTCAGGGCAAATGGTGCTTTTATTTCTAATCTAGGATAGTAGCAAATGAGTGATTTGCTCGTCTATAACTGACAAGATTTCTTAATCTCTCATCTATTTTGAAACTATTTTGCATTTGACCTTACCGACAACGGCCGTTTGGCTGGCAGCACGGTATAGTTCAGTATACACACACCTGCCCATCTGGAGTCAAAAATGGACGCTCTTTATCAGTTTGGCCTAAACGCCACGCACTGGCTGCAAACCAATTTGCCGCAGCTAGAGCCGTTTTTCCGGTTTATCAGCACGCTAGGGCTTGAAGAATTTTACCTGGCGGTACTGCCGATGATTTACTGGAGCATCAACAAAGAGGCCGGGCGGGCGGTGGCCTACATTTTTTTGTTGGGCAATGTGTTTAACAACATGCTCAAACATGGCTTGCGGGAGCCACGGCCGTTTTGGCTGGACCCCACCCTGGAGCGTTTCACCGACTACGGCTACGGCATACCCAGCGGCCACACGCAGTTCACCACCACCATTTACCTGTTTATTGCCACCTGGGTGCGCCGTCGTTGGGTCTGGTTTTTGGCCATCTTGATGGTGATTTTAATGCCGCTCAGCCGCATTTACCTGGGCTCACACTTTGTGCAGGATGTGGTGGCGGGCTTTTTGCTTGGTCTGCTGGTGCTGATTGGCTACCTCATCTGGCAGCGGCGCTACATGGCCAAATTCGAGAAGCGCATCATGGGGCAGCGGCTGTTGACGGCCGTTGCCATTCCCGTGGCATTAACGGCCGTTTACCTCATCATCCGGCTCATCATTGGCGAACCCAACACCAACGTGGCCTGGGCCAGCTATATTCCGGTGGCTGAGTTAGAGAGTTTGGAAGGGATGGTAACGGCCGTTGCGACCGTCCTCGGCGCGGGCATTGGCCTGGTGCTGGAGCGCAGCCGTATTCGCTTCTTGGTCGATGGCCCGATCTGGCAGCGGGCGGTGCGCTACCTGCTGGGCATTGTGGTGGCCGGGGCCATTTGGGCCGGGCTGGGCCAGCTCTTCCCCGACGATCCGCTGTGGCTGGCGCTGCCGCTGCGCCTGCTGCGCTACGCCCTGCTCACGTTGTGGGTGACGTATTATGCGCCCTGGCTCTTTGTCAAAATCAAACTCGCCCAGGCCAAACCCGACCCCGGCATTGAAATGACGCTGTAGCTATTTTGCCAACACCAGTTCAAAAACAGCCCCTTCGCTGGAGCTGGAAACGGCCAGCATAGTGTTGTCGGGTGAAAAATCAAGCACACTAACCGAACTCAATTGCCCTTGCCCTCTCCCCATATCTAACGTTTGCAGCAATTGCATATCTGCTACTGAAAAGATAAGAACCTGCCCACGATTTTTCCCACTGCCGTAGTATTCCTGCACGGTTGCCAGCAATGTATTATCCGCTGAAAAGGCGAGCCCATCATCTCCCCGCCAGGAGGAATCCAATTGAATCCGATGTATTTCCTGCCACTCGGTGCCATCTCGCCGCAAAATTTACAAGATGCTTTGGCTGTTCATCACGGCCAACAGCTGTTCATCGTCAGAGAAGACTATACGTTGAACAAAAGCTTCGCCCTCAATGCCTTCGATGGGGAAAACGGCCGTTTCCTCCCCACTCCGCACATCATAAAAACGTACTGCCTGATCCAGCCCTACCGCTAACAGCGTTTGTCCCAGAGCAGTTTTGGTATAATTTTCAGTTTTTAGAGAAAAAACAGGCTGCCAGGTGTCAGTACCCAAAACTTCAACAGTTCGGGTGCTACCACTGGGGCCTACGAGTTTGCCATCTGGTGAAAGAACCATATTTGAGGCATCAGAAACGGTTTGCACGGTAACGCTTTGCGCGGGCACATCCCAGAATAAGATGCTATCGCCTCTATTTTCAGCAACGGCCGTACGGCCGTCAGCCGAAAATGATAAGCTAGAAACATATCTGTCATTTATCAAACGTGTGGCCGTAAACAAATTGATGAAGGAATTGCCCTCGACTGGCTCAATGACGATTGCTCGGCCAGATAACCGGGCCAGCTGGCCATCGGGTAAAAAGAGCAAATTTTCGCTGTCGGGGTATGCTTTCAGGCAGCCACTTTGCCAGCGGTGTACCAGGCCGCAAGGGTGGTTGATGGCTTGAGGAATGTCGCCCATAGCATACAACCAGGCGACCAAAATCCAGGTTGCCCCCAAAATCAGTGCCACTTTTGCCCCGCGTGACGCATGTTGGCTCTGCTGCAATATCTGAGACGTCAACTGAATGCCCAAGAGCAAAAAGAGGCTCAGGTTGAAAGCGCTAATAAAGTCTATATTCAACAGCCAGATGAACAACCAACCAGACACAATCACTAGAATGATGCCCTGATACGGTTTTACCAACCACCGCACTGGCCTGGGTTCAGACCATTGAATTGAAGCTGGTAAACGCTCTTTTAATGCCGCGTACAAACCTGGCATATCGGCAAAGTTTTGGCAGTTGAGCATGTGGAAGACACCTTTGTACAGTGCAATGCTCTTAATCTCCCCAGCCAGGTTGCGATTGACCATGACACGCTTGATTTGATCAAATTTGACGAGCTGGCTGCGACGATGGCCACGAAATTCCACCCAGTCTGCCTCAAGATGGAGCGTAGAGACGCGCCGATTTTGCACACGCTCGGAATTGGTCCATTGAACCACCACGAAGGAAATCAGTACGAGAAGCCCACAGATGACCAGTGCGCCGATGAGAACGGCCGTTATTCCCCACCGATTAACAAACTCCTCATTCAAAAAGAAAACGACGTAGAACAAGACAAACCAAATAAGACCTTTGTCTAGCAGTAATTCTTTTAAATTAGTTTTCGGAGGCTTGTTTTGGAGAAAAACCAACTCTGACATACGCACGCTCGCAATTATGTAAACTTTTGTGATTGACTGGAACAATCGAAGCGCCAAAAGTATAGCAAATTTTGCGGGCAACGGTGACAGTCACTTCCAAAAGTGACTGCCACCTGAATCACGACATTACGGTCTAGAAATGAAGGGCAAATAGGTGGGCAGACCATTGGCAATGACCATCAGCGTGAGCGTTTCCTGGTTACCTTCACCGTCGTCGAGAACGGCCGTAAACCCAATTGGCGTCGGCATCATCACCCCGGCATTGATTGTCACGTTATATTGAATCGTCACCGGCACCCCGGCAGGCACCGCGCCAGACCAACTCACCTGCCCCGCCCCATACGTCGGCGTGCCGCCGCTGGCCGACAGGCCACCGGCATAGCTCACCTGGCCCGGAATCGCGCTGGTGAGCGAAACGCTGCTCAGCGTTGGCCCCGGATTTTTGAGCGTGATTTTGACCGTGACCGTATCCCCCGCGCCGGGCAGGCTGTTGTTCACCCCCAGCCAGGAGCCATCCAGCGACCCCAGCAAAAACGAACCGGTGCGCTGGTAGTTGCCCCGCCCGGTGCCCCACAACACGCGGGCATTGGCCGTGCCGGGCAGATCGTAGGCCACCACGCCGGAGTGGGCTGTGTTCAGCACCAGTTCCAGGTCCGCATCGGCGTCGATGTTGGCGATGGTGGGCGCGGCCATCGCGCCGTTCCAGTCGGTGCCGCCAAACGGCGCAGGCAGATTAATCTCGTACAGCATCGTGCCCTGGTAGTTCAGCACATGCAGCTTGCCCACGTAATTGCTCCCTTTTTGCGGCCAGGAGGCAAAAATCACTTCGGCCAGGCCGTCATTGTCCAGATCAACCACCACCGGTTCAGAGGCAAAGCGGATGCCAGGGCCGGTGTTGTCTACGTTGTAGGGCCAGTTGTGGTGTTCCGTTTTGTCCAGCCAGAAAGCATGGAGACGGCCGTCGTACGACGCAAACAAAATCTCCTTCTCGCCATCGCCGTCCAGATCCGCCACCACCGGGTTGGGCATGGCGCTTTCGATGACGTTGTAATCCTCGCTCAGCGGCGCACCAGTGTTGATCGGCACCGTCTCCCAGTTGTAGCCATCTTCGTTGAAGCGGCTGCGGTCGGCGTTAAAAATGTAGACGCCGATGTAGCGGCTGGGCGGGTAGCCCGCATTGCAGTCGTAGACGTTGCCCGTGACCACCACTTCCACCACGCCGTCGCCGTTTACGTCGGCAATGACCGCCGGGCCATCGGCAAAGTTGGTGCGGTAGCTTTCCGTGCGGGTGCCGTCGCAAGCGCCCCAGCCGCGCAGTTCAGGCACCAGGCTTTCCCAAATGCCCACCTTGCCCCACCCCTTGCCGCCGTAGATGGCGTTGGCGGCAATTTGTGCCCCGTTGGCCTCGTAGGCGTTGATGTAGTGCACGTCGGACGGCACGATCAGTTCGCCCTGGCCGTCGTTGTCCAGGTCGCCCAGGGCGGCGTTGTCGTTGTAGACGCCCCAGCCGTAGCCGCTGTCGTTGTTGAGCTGCGGCCAGCCGCTGCGCAGCGTGCCGGTGTGCTCGTAAACGTAGGTGTTTACCTCGTCGCCGGTAGACGTGACCACCAGTTCATCGGTGCCATCTGCATCCAAATCGTAGACAGACAGGCCGCGCAGTTCGCCGCTTTCTGGCGTGCGCGTCCAGACCTGGCTGCCCGTGTGGTCGTACACGGTGAGGGTGCCGCCGCTCTGGGCGATGGCCACCTCCAGGTCGTTGTTGTTGTCGATGTCGGCCACCACCACGCCGGGCCAGGTACGGCCGCCGGGCGGATCGACGCTCCACTGCTCGGTGCCGTTTTCGCCGTTCAGCACAAACAGGGTGTAGGGCGAGGCGATCACTTCCGGCTTGCCGTCATTGTCCAGATCGGCCACGGCGGGGGAGGAGTACCAGCCCGTTTCACACCAGGAGCTGTAGCAGCCGCCGTGCTGCCACTTCAACACGGGGGAGGAAATGGTGCCGGCTTGTACGGCCGTTCCGCCCCACCCACCAACCGATAAAACAACAAAACCAAACAACCCAATGACAAAAATCAACCGATACGTTTTCATATTTTTCCTCACAACCAACTCGTTCCACACTCGGCGTGGAATGAAGTTCAGGACGCTCTCCTCAGAAAACAGGCCGCGGATTGCGCGGATTAACGCGGATTAAATCTGTGCAATCTGTGGATTTCTCATTCCGAAACAACCAGCGGCAGGTTCACCCAGTTGGTCGGCACAAACGGCGGCGCGTCCAATTCGTCGGCACCGAGATCGGGCGCGGGGCCGAAGGGGCGCGGCTGGCCATCCACGTCGTCGCTGACTTCAGCCAGCACCATCGCCTGGTCGATGGCTGCGGCTGCGGTGCTGAGCAGGTGCAGGTTGCCGTTGGCCCCGTCAACAAACAGGGAGAGCGGCGCATTTTGCAGGTTGTGGCTGAGTACGGCCGTTCCGCCCCGATCGCGCAAATTGTGGCTCACCAAATTGTTGCGCAGCTCAATATCGGTATTGTCGAAGCGCCACTCAATCGACGAAAACGGCGCTTGCGTGGAAACCACCGTGTTGTTAAATATTTGCGCGCCACACGCCTGCCACAAGCAGATGCCGCAGTCGAAGCCAAACTCCGAGCCAAACAAGCCTGCATCGCTGGCAAACACAAAATTGTTGCGAATGAGGCCGCCGAAGTGGTCCACGTAGCCGCCGCCCGCGCTGGGGCAGGGATTGTCGGAGTAGGTACGGCCGTCGCCACTTTCCGCCAGACCAAAACCAATGCCGCGGGCGTTGTCGCGCAGTACGTTGCGCTCCACCACCGTATCGCGGCAGCCGCGCCACAGGTGAATGCCATGCTCCGACAGCCCGGTTTCGCACCAAAACCCCTCGATGAGATTGTCGCGAATGACCCAGCCTTCGGCCTGGTGCGCGTCGATGCCGCCGGTGTAGCAGTTGTTGCGAATGAACGGCCGTCCCGCATCCGTCAGCTCGATGTGCGAACAGGCCACCACGCCGTCATCGGGATACGTGCCATCAACCGCCGGGTTGATTTTGATCGCCTGCTCGCCGGGATCGATGAGGTGCACGTTGTAGATGAGCGTGTTCAGCGTGTCGCCCGCGTCGGTGGTCATCACGTGAATCGGATGGTAATACGCTTCGCGCAGGGTGATATCGGCCACAGTCACGTTGGAAGCCACCACCTGGATGATTTCCGTGGTGACGTAGTTGCCGTCCAACACCACCGCCGCGCGGTTGCCGCTGGCTGAGCGCAGCGTCACGTTCGGCGTGTCGAGGCGCAGGTAAACGCCATCCAGCTGGTACACCCCGTCGGCGATGAGGATGGTGGTGTTGGGGGTGGCGGTGTTAACGGCCGTTTCCAGCTCACCCACCGTATCCACCGTCACAACAGGGCCGCCAGGCGCCGGCAGCGGCGCACACGCGACCACAGACACACCCGCAGGCAGCGCCATGACCGGCTCCTCGGCTGTTCTGTGAAAAATATAACCTGCCCACAACAAGATCAGGGAAAGGGAGCCAACCAGGCTCCAGCGGAACTGCTTCTTCATTTTTCGCTCTCACAAACGCTGCTACGGTTTAAGAAAAAGTTGGCTCTTCAACAAAAAGTGGGCTTGATAAGCGCTTTTATCAAAGATGTCGCAGATTCACCAGATTTTTAATCCTTTTAATCTGCGAAATCTTTGATTAGGAATCCTGAAGGCACACAAATTGATGTTGACCCAAAAAGTTACTCTGCTGCCAGCATAGTACCGCATGCCTACTGCGAAATCTCTAGGGCAAACGGGCTAGGAGATTAGTACCAACAATTTGATCGCCCGCCTGGTCACCAGAGAAAACTATCCGCTTGCTGCCGTGACGGTCAGGGCCGTTCACGCCGACTTCACGGTGATTTTACGGCCCACATACGGACGCGATCTGAGGCGTAGCGTATTCTATAAACGCAGCATGATGCTGCCACTCGCCATCCAATGACACACTTTGGGAAACGGGTAACGCCAAAAGAATCGTCAATAAAGGCGATGGGAAGTATGGCATTTACCCTGGCAAATCACAACCAGTAAATTTGAATATTGAAAACAGCTTGTGATTGGCGCACCCGGTAAAAACGTCTCTGGGATGAAGATAGGAATTGATTCATGGTCATAACCCAAACCATACCAACCGGAGAGTTTTACGATCACTTGCTGGAAACGGTAGCCGCGGGTGTGCTGGTGCTGGACGACGACGGCATTGTCACCTCGGCCAACGCGGCGGCCGGGCGCATTTTAGGCTGGGAAGCCGGGCAGCTTATCGGCCGTACCTGGGCCGATCTAGATGCTGAAGGGCACTCCCTGGACCAATGTGCCCCGCACCAGACCACGCTGCGCCAGCCAGACGGCCGTTCCGTCACCGTCAACCTGGCCATCACCCCCGTCTCTGACCACATCACCAGCACCACCATGGTTTCATTTACCCACTGGCAGGAAATTGAACAGCTCAACGAGGCGCTGCTGCACACTCAGCGGCTGGCGGGCATTGGCATTCTCACCGCCAGCGTGGCCCACGAGCTGAACACGCCGCTGAGCATCATCGCTGCCACGTGCAGCAACCTGATGCACGAGGTGGAAGAAAACAGCCTGAGCATGGAGCAGTTGGTGCGCTACGTGCAGATGATCGAGCAAAGTGCCTGGCGCTCAGCGCGTATCGTGGAAGTGCTGCGCAACTACTCCTACGCCGAAGAGATGCAAACGGCCGTTACCGACCTCAACATGATTATCGAAGACGCCCTGGTGCTGGTGCAGCACCAGTTCCGCGGCGAGTTCAACATCCAGATTGTGAAACAGCTGGATGAATCGTTGAAAACGATTGTGCTGGACCACAACCGCATTACCCAGGTGCTGATCAACCTGCTCATCAACGCCCGCGACGCCATGCTGCCCACTGGCGGTACGGTCGAAATTTGCTCCTGGCGCATCCCCGAGGATCACACGCTGGCGGGCAGCAACGGCAACGGCGCACATCAGGAAGCGTACGCTTTTTCCGTGCGCGACACCGGCAGCGGCATTGCCCCAGAGCTGTTAAACCGCATTTTTGATCCGTTTTTTACCACCAAACATTCGGGGAAGGGCACCGGGCTGGGGTTGTTTATTGCCCGGCGGATTGTGCAGCAGCACAACGGCCGTATCTGGGCCGAAAATAACGAATTGGGCGGCGCGACGTTTACCGTGGTTCTACCAAGAAAGTTATGAACCAGTAACAAGTGATAAGTGAAAGCAAAGTCACTTTTTACTTTTCACTTCCCTCTTCCAGCAGCCACGCCTCCGCTTTCTCAATTTCCTGGAAAATCTCCACCTTTATCGACGACCGGAACGATTTGGCCACATCTTGCAGCAGCTCAACGGTGAGATACTGCGCGCTGGTCTCAATGACGTAGGCAATCATGCCAATGACGTCATTTTTCAGCAAAAGCCGCTGGGCCTCGAAGCTGTACTCCACCCCATGACCCTGCACCACAACGATACGCGCTGCGCCAGAGGTATCTAAAGCGCGGACAATCTCCAGAAATTTTACGGCCGTAGACGTGTCAATTGCCAGCTCATTTTGCTTGTAGAAATAAATAAGCCCATTCGCTTGCCGGGTAAAACGGCCGAATGGGCCTGAAATTGTTTGTGGCCGTTCGTCCATCGCCCTATTGTAGCGGCTAATGGAACTTATTCAATTGTTCACGGGATAGATTTTTCCTGCTCTTGCCGCTGATCTTGGGTCACAAGCGACAAAAAATATTCGTGGAACCGGCTGTCGCCCGTCAATTCCGGGTGAAAAGAGGTAACGAGCCAGCGGCCTTGCTGGGCGGCTACGGCCGTTCCATCCGGCAGTTGGGCAATGACGTGGGCCTCTCCTTTGGCGGCAATCAGCTTGGGCGCGCGAATAAAGACGGCGGGGAACGGCCGTTTGTCGCCATTGGCAAACACCGAGATGTCCAAATCGGTCTCAAACGAATCCACCTGCCGCCCAAAAGCATTACGCGCCACTTCGATGTCCATGATGCCCAGCAGCGGCTGGTCGCGCCCGGCGGTGCTGCTGGTAATCTCCTTGGCCAGGAAAATCATCCCGGCACAGGTGCCCCAAACCGGCTTGGCAGCGGCAAAATCGTGCAGCGGTTCCATCAGCCCAAAGCGGCGCGCCAGCTTGCCGATGGTGGTGCTTTCCCCACCGGGGATGATCAGGCCGTCGAGGTCATCTAGCTGCTCTGGCAGGCGCACTTCCACCGCCTCCACCCCCAGCGCCTTTAGCATGTTGATATGTTCAATGAAAGCGCCTTGCAGCGCCAAAACGCCAATTTTCATAGTCATTTTTGCCGCGATTTTCCCGGAAACTGCCCCCTACTACCTGGGGTGGCTGTTCAACCAGTTTCCGGGAAAATGCCGGGCTAATTTAGTTTCTTGATAAAGTTGATTTGCCGTTCGACTTCAGTGAAGCCGAGGGCCAGGTGGCTGGCCAGGCTGACGTTGTTGTCGATGGTGGTGTCGGAGGCGAGTTCAGTGAAGCCATTTTGCCGCGCCCAGGTTTCGGCGGCGGCAATCAGCGCTTTGCCCACGCCCTGGCGGCGCACGTCCGCCTCCACAAACCACTCTTCCAGGTAAGCCACCGGGGAAGTCGTGCAGCCTTCAGCGTACTTGCGTGTGCCTACTTGCAGATAACCAGCGAGGTGAGAAGAGGAAAACGGCCGTACCGCCACCAGCACAACACCCACTTCCTCAGCCAAAATTTCGGCCATTTCTTGCTGGTGATCTTCGGCCGTACTGTCATCAAACAATCCCTGCCGCAGCCGCAGCCACTCCGCCATGTCCTCTGTCGGATCCAGTTTTCGTACTTCCATAGCAGTTACTGCGTAGCCGCGGATTCTTGCCGCGCTGCCAAAGCGCGCTAAGAAAGCGCGGCTACGTTCACCGAAGGGTCACCCCGTCACCTTGTCACCCCTTCACAACTACCAGCCGCGCGTCGCCAACTGCTCGCTCTCCGGCAGGCTGCTCACGTTGATGCCCACCATCGGCTCGCCCAGGTTCTCGCTGACTTTGGCCAGGATATCCGGGTTGTTGAAGTGCGTCGTCGCTTCCACAATCGCCTTAGCCCGCTCGGCCGGATTGCCGCTCTTGAAGATGCCCGAGCCAACAAAAACGCCGTCTACGCCAATTTGCATCATCAACGCGGCATCGGCGGGGGTAGCAATGCCGCCAGCGGCAAAGTTCACCACGGGCAGGCGGCCCAGTTCCTTCGTTTCCTTCACCAGCGCGTACGGTGCGCCGATGTTTTTGGCATAGGTCATCAGCTCTTCGTCGGGCATCAGCTGCAGGCGGCGGATTTCGCCCAGCACGGTGCGGGCGTGGCGCACGGCCTCGACTACATCGCCGGTACCGGCTTCGCCCTTGGTGCGAATCATCGCCGCGCCTTCGCCGATGCGGCGCAGCGCCTCACCCAGGTTGCGGCAGCCGCAGACAAAGGGAATCTTGAAGTTGTGCTTGTTGATGTGGTGCTCTTCATCAGCAGGGGTGAGCACTTCGCTCTCGTCCACGTAATCGACGCCAATCGCCTGCAAAATTTGCGCTTCCACAAAGTGGCCAATGCGGGCTTTAGCCATGACGGGGATGCTGACAGCGGCAATGATCTCCTTGATCATGCCGGGGTCGGACATGCGGGCCACGCCGCCATCTTTGCGAATGTCGGCCGGCACGCGCTCCAGGGCCATGACGGCACAGGCCCCCGCCTCTTCAGCGATGACGGCCTGTTCTGGCGTCACCACATCCATAATGACGCCACCCTTCAACATTTGGGCCAACCCGGCTTTCACCTTAAAGCTGCCCACTTCACTGTGTCCATTCTGTTTGATATTTCCGTTTTCGGTCATCTTAAACCTCCGTTTTCTTTCCGCTGATGTAACTTTTTGCACTTTTTTACATTTAAGATTTTAATCATTGGCCTACGGCCGTACAAGCAAATCGGCCCTATTCTTGTACATAAAAATCGGCTGAAGCCTATGTCTTTTTATGTAAACTAGCGAGGCGGCTGATGAACAAACAAGTCAACACAACGGTCACCTACCGGCAGGGCAGTGCGGCCGACGATTTCACCACGTTTCTCATTTTTGAAGAGACGTTGGCCGATTTGGTAAGCCGCTTAGGTTTTGTCGGAGAGACCAGCTGGGGGGATGAAGCGGAACAGGCAAAGATGTGGCAGCAAAGACGGCCGCTTTACGCCCACCTCAGCCAGACGGCCGAACAGTTCTGGGTTGCTGAGCAACATGGCCAGACCGTCGGTTTTGCCCGCAGCATTTTACGCGGTGGCGTGCGCGAGCTAACCGAGCTTTTTGTGAAGCCAGGCACGCAGTCAGCCGGGCTGGGCCGTGGCCTCATCGAGCGAGCGTTTCCCAAAGAAGACGCCACAAACCGCCTCATCATCGCCACATCGGACTTCCGGGCCCAGGCACTTTACCTGAAGTCAGGCGTATTTCCTCGCTTTCCCATCTACTTCTTTGGCCGCCCACCGGAGCAGGTGCCTTACACAAGCGATTTGCAATACCTCCCGCTGCACCACGATGAGGCGACGATAGCCACGCTGGGTGGAATTGATGCGGACGTCATCGGGTTTCGCCGGGATATCGATCATCACTGGTTTTTGGCCAACCGTGCCGGATTTTTGTATGTGCGCGACGGCCGTCCCGTGGGTTATGGTTACGTAGGGCAGGCCAGCGGCCCCTTTGCCCTGCTAACCGCCAGCGACTTCCCGGCCGTTCTGGCCCATGCCGAGAGCACGGCCCAGGCAGCGAGGTACACCCAGTTTGGCCTGGAAGTACCGATGGTGAACGAAACGGCCGTTACCTACCTGCTCGCGCGCCATTACCAGATGGATGTGTTTATGGCGATGTTTATGAGTGAACGGCCGTTGGGCAACTTCGACCGCTACATTGTCACCAGTCCACCGTTTTTTGTTTAGTTGAGGTGACAGTCACTTTTTGAAGTGACTGTCACCAGAAGGCAAAAAATCAGGACAGTTTTTCCAGAACCAGCAAGTGGGAAATGCCCAAGACAGCCAACGGCGTCTTTTCGGCGGCGTAGAGGCTGTTTTTGACGAAACGGCCGAATCCCGGCCACCGTCTTTCAATATTGTCATACCCGCCGAAAATACGGCCGTGATGCACCACCTTTACCGGCAAGCCCTGGCATAAATCCAGCAAATTTTGTTTGGTGTAGGTGCGCACGTGCGGCGCCAGCCGGTTACGCAGCGCGTTGGGCAGATAGTTCACCAGGGGGATGTTGCCAAATTTGTACCGCCCCCGCCAGTAAATGCCGTGCTGTTCTACCGGGTACCAGCGGTTGGGGCAGAAGATGAGGATACGGCCGTTCCCCTTCGTTACCCGCACCATTTCCGCCAGCGCCAGCCGGTCATCTTCTACGTGCTCAATCACCTCGTTGCTAAAGACAAAATCGAAGCTGTGGCTGGCAAACGGCAGCTTTTCCCCCATCGCCTGCACAATGCCAGGGGCGACAAGCAGCGCTTTTTGGGCGCGGTCCAGCTCTAGCTCCAGGCCAAAGCGATGCGGCGTAAACGGCGTAAAAGCGTCCAGGTAGGTGCCCAGGCCACAGCCGTTGTCCAACACCACCGCGTTGGTGAGATCGATCCACTGCTGGATCATTTGCAGGCGGCGCTGTTGGCCAGAGCGCCAGACGTAGCCGGGTTCGCCGCGCAGGGCGGCCTTATCGGAGTGGCTTGCAGTTTGCGACATAGGGGAATTTTACCAAACTGTAGTTACAAACTTGGAGCTCTGGATGCTGCTATCATTGGTGATAAGGGGATGTGCTTTTAGTCGCGCTGTAGCGGCAATCAAGCGATCGTGTAGTTCGGGAATATCTTTTATTTCATGAGCGGCACGCAGCACAAGTTGGTCAAGTGGCAGCTCAACAAAGCCAGTCTGAGCATCAAGATAGTCTAAAAGCTGCTCGAATGTAAGGCCAATACGCTTTTTATCGGAGAGGTAGAGTATTTCGGCCAAAACCATGGTGGAAACGAATATGGTTGCTTGATTGGTTTCAGCCTGCTGCAAAATGGCCTGTGCCTCTGCTCCCAAGCGACGTTTTTCCAGATATAAAACCAGGCCAACGGTATCAATACTGTAGGTCGGTCTCGGGGTAGCGCTGCTCATAATTGGCAAACTCCTCCTCCAGGTGCGTTAGTTCATCTTGCCGCATTTGCGCCAACTCGTATTGCAAAACCATCTCTCGCCACTGCGGCTCGGCCAGAAGTTCAGCTTTGATTTCGGCAATTAGCTCAGCTTTTAATGTTTGTTTGTTAATAGGGGCAGTTTGATAGACGGCCGTTTCCTCCCGCACCACATTTGACCCAGCCGCCGGTTGAACGGCCTCAGTGTAGGGCATAATGACGGCTACGGGCTTGCCGTAGCGCTCGATGATGATCGGGTTGCCCGCAACGGCCGTATCCAACACCTCGCGCCATTTCGACCGGGCCTCATCGCTGGACATTCTAATTTCTGCCATAATTACCCATCCAAAAGTCGTACGATTCGTCAGTTTCTGACGGGAAGCGTAGCTACGGACGGCCGTTTTGTCAATGCCTATCAACCGACCAACAAATCGTACACGCGGCGCACTTCCTGAATGTCTTGCCACATGAGCGATTTGGGGCTGCCGGGCTGGCGGCTTTGGTTGCGCAGCAGGTAGGAAGGGTGGAAGATGGGCATGATTTTACGGCCGTTTAGCTCATGCCACTGCCCGCGCAGCCGGGTAATGCCCGTCAACCCTAACAAAGATTGGGTCGCCACGTTGCCGGTTAGCAGCATTATTTTCGGGTCGACCAGGCGAATGATCTCCAGAAGGTAAGGCCGGTAATAATCAATTTCCTCATTGGTGGGTTTGCGGAAATTTTTACCACCGTCCCCCGGCGGCATGCGGAAAACTGAGTTGCTGATAAACACATCTTTTTCCGTGTCGAACTTTACCGCCTGCAAAATCTGGTCCAACAGCTGGCCCGATTTGCCGACAAACGGTTTACCCTGAATATTTTCCTGCGGCCCTGGTGCTTCACCGACGATCATCAATTTGGCTTGTGGATTGCCCCGGCAAATAACCACGTTGGTACCCGCATCGGCCAGCGGATCGTCATTCATTTGCATCATGGCAGCCATGAGTTCGTCCAACGAGCGGAACTGCTTATCTGGTTCGTC
The DNA here is from genome assembly GCA_020848035.1 of Anaerolineae bacterium. Classification (GTDB taxonomy): domain Bacteria; phylum Chloroflexota; class Anaerolineae; order Promineifilales; family Promineifilaceae; genus Leptofilum. The sequence continues at coordinate 63,120 of JADLAX010000050.1, forward strand.
AAAAAGGCTCTTCTGCATACTCTCTTTACCTCCTCAAGGCGTGATTTTAGCGTAACCCCGCTAAATTCTCTACTTTACAGGCTCGCCAATAGGAATTCCGGTATATGACTTTTATGTAATTGGCATGCCTGCACGTTTCTTCTATGCTACAGACATCTCATGAGAACGGATCAGCACTCACTTTCCATCACCAATCATCTGAGCTGGTCCAAACGAACAGGCATCGCCGCAGAGCCAATCTTTATTGTTTTGTTAAATTAAGAATCGCGGGTTCTGTTTTGTAAAAGTAAAACTGTCTCACCATCACACTTCGCTCTGTTTTACTTTTATTCTTGTGATTCTCGAATTCTAGCCTCGGGTTAACGTACTGATTTTTCGAGAATCACATTAACTTTCTATATGCATTGTTCGTTAGCACTGTATTGGTAACGGCCGTTTATTAAATTGTATCGTCCAACCAAAATTGTATCTTTTGTCACAACTGTACTGGTGGGAGAGCCCTGGGAAAGTTAAGCGTCTTATTGGAATTCCTGGCTCTCAAAAGCTATTTTCGGGGAGCAGTAACAGTATCATGCAAAAAGAGAGTCAACCCACAACGGCCGTTCCATCGAATGGGTGTCAGGAAGATGTGGTGCTAAACCTGACCATCAGCGGCGCACGCGACCAAATTCTCTGCCTGCTCGAACAGATGGATGCCGTTCCCGGATTTTCCGTAGTCAAAGGATCCTTCATCGTATCCACACCACGGAACACACCGATGTAACGAACATTTGGTTTTCTCCTGTTATAAAAAACGGCCGCTTCCGGGGGGAGGCGGCCGTTTTTTACTGTGTGCGTTTTCGGTTACAATCGGGTAGCAATAAGGAGTACGCCGTATGATCACAATTCACACCCAACTGGTAGGCCAACCCCAAACCATGACCGATGCGCGCGGCACCTGGCGCTCGGCCATCTACCGCACGCCGGTGACCGAGCCGATTTATCTCCAGCCACGCGGCCTGGCCGGTGACCAGGTTGCCGATACCAAACACCACGGCTCGCGCGATCAGGCCGTGTGCTGCCAGCCCCTGGTCCACTACGACTTTTGGAACCGCTTTTACCAATTGAACAGCCCAGAAACGCAGCTAGGCCCAGGCAGCGTCGGGGAAAATTGGACGTTAACCAACATCACCGAAGCTGATGTGGCCGTGGGCGACATCTTTCAGGTAGGCGAGGCCACGGTACAGGTCAGTGCGCCACGTTACCCCTGCGCCAAACAGGAGCGCAAACTCAAGCTGCCCAACTTTTTCAAGGAAGTAATGGCCGCCCAACGCACCGGCTTTTACCTGCGGGTGCTCACGCCGGGCATGGTGCAGGTGGGCGATGAACTTAAGCTGGTGGAACGGCCGAATCCAAGCTTCACCATCCAGCTCATCAACGAAAACACGCTGGGCACACCAGACAAGCACCTGGTACAGCAAATGCTGGCTCTCCCTGAACTAGCTGACGGCTGGAAAAAGATTCTGGAATACAACCTCCACAATCAAGAATAAAAAACGGCCGTTCCTGGGAACGGCCGTTTGAAACCGGGTACATCAATTGGGGTGAGCTCATCATTTATGAGCAAAGATTGCGCAGATTTACCCCAATTTTCAATCTTTTTAATCTGCGCAATTTTTGATAAAAGCCTCTATCGGGTCCACTGCTTGCAGAAGTGACCAATCAATTAAAGCTTCAACCCGTCAAACATTTTTTCGTCAGGGCTCTTTTCTTTGAGCGGTAACGGAGAACGGCCGTGCATAAGAAAACCCACCCCCGCCATAATCAGCAGCAGCGCTCCGAGCAGGCTTACCCAGCCGGTTAGAACCAGGCTCATCACGCCAAACAGCCCCACCGACACCAGGCACACAATCAGCCCTGCCCAGACCATTTTGGGGCGAACCCCGGCACTGGCCACCAGCAGCGCCAGACCCACCGACAGCGGTTCCAGCACCCACAAAATCGCCCATAAATCCCACAGCCCCGTCACGGCACAAAATTGGAAGATCAGCCCATTCACGCCCACAATGATCGCCGGAATCATGAGCCAGATGTTGTGCATAAAAACGGCCGAAACCAAAAAGCCCACCGCCAGCCCAATGATGATCAGCGGCCAGAGATAGCTCCAAATACCCCAGACGTTAAACAGACTGCCCAGCAGCAGCAAAGAGCTGGTCACCAAAATGGGAAACCCGGGAATAAACAGCGCCCGCAGGCCACGCTGCCGGGCAAACAAAACCGGGGCAGCAATGAAGCTGAGGCCCAGCACGCTTACCAGCAGCGGCCACAGACGCCAAAGACCAAAGCTCCAGCCAAACAGCGGGGCAAGGGTGCCGTTCAGCAGGGCCAGGCTGCCCAGCAAAATGAGAATCCAACCACCATAATTTACGCGTCGTGTTTTCATGAGATCACTCCTTCAGAAGATTCGCCACAATTTGCCTCGTGGCTCACACAGAGTTGAAGTTTTGTGTATGAGAAGGAGTGTAGGAGAACGGCCGTTGCTGCGCCTATCGGTTAGCTAACTTCCAGCTATCAATCGCCGGAGATGACACAGATTTTTTCTCTGCTCTCCGCGTCTCTGCGTTAAGTAATTTCAGAAGATGTTCACCAGGACGACCAGCACAAACAGGAGAGCCATGGCGGCATAGCACAGCCGCACCAGCTGGCGGCCCCACAAGACGGCCAGCACTTTCGGCTCCGCCGACGCGGCGATGCGCGAAATGGTAAACCACAGCACGGCAAAAACGAGGAAAACCTGCAGCGGCCACAAAAAGACCCAATCGCCCCAGCGGCCCGTGAGCGCGTAGTAGCCCAGCAAGATGCCCTCCCCCAGCAGCAAGCCGCCGGGAATGAGCAGCCAGGGTGACTGCTGGCTGAGCATTAACTGGCCAAAAAACACGGCCACCAGCATCAGCTCAATGGGCCAGCCGCTGCGGAAAAACCAGCCCGCCCCGGCCGTCCCAGAAAACATCACCACCACCGCGTTCACCAAAATGAGCAGCCCCACACTGTGCACAATGGCAGAACTGACAGAAGGCTTTTTCTCAGAAGCAACGGCCGTTTCCTCCATCACACTTGCTACCGGCGGCTCCTGCGCTTTCAGGGCCGCCAATGCCGCCGTGACCGATGGCTGGCTGGTAACGGCCGTATCCTGCGCCGCAAACTCCACATTGGCCAATTTCTGTCGGGCCGTGCCCGAAAAAACGGCCACCGAATCGGACGGCGCTTCGCTGGTGGAAAAGGAAAGCGGCAGGGAGATGCGCGCGGGCAGCGCGATGTGGGCTTCGGCAGCGGCCGTTTTGAGCGCGTCGGCCATTTCGGGTGCGGATTGGAAACGGCCGTCGCGATCCTTAGCCAGCGCCTTCAACACAATGCGCTCTAGCGCTGCTGGCACGTCCGGGTTCAGCTCCGACGGCAGCGGCAGCGGATCGTTCACGTGCTTCAGCAAAATTGCCAGCGGCGTGTCGGCGTCAAATGGGGGGCGGCGGGTGAGCATCTCGTACAGCACCACGCCCAGCGAATATAAATCGCTGCGCACGTCGCTGACGCCTTCCAGCCCCTGCTCGGGGGCCATGTAGTTGAGCGTGCCCAGCAGCGCCCCGGAGACGGTGTGCCGCGTGCCGCCCACAATCTGGGCAATGCCAAAATCGGCCAGCACCGCCTGGCCGCGCCGCGTCAGCAAAATGTTGGCCGGTTTGATGTCGCGGTGGATCATGCCTTCCTGGTGGGCGTAGCTCAACCCGTCCAGCACATCCAGCAAGATGCGCACGATTTCGCCCCAGGGCATCGGCTCGTCTCGCACCCGGTAATCGTTGAGGCGCGTGTGCAGCGTGTCCCCATCCAGCAGCTCCATCACCATGAAATACACGTCGTCGGCGACGTCAAAATCGAACACCTGGATGATGTTGGGGTGGCGCAGCGCCGCCACCGATTGGGCCTCGCGGCGGAAGCGGGTCAAAAACAGCTCATCGTCCACCAGGTCGGAGCGCAGCACTTTGATCGCCACAAAGCGGTCCAGCTGGGGATGGTAGCCGCGATAAACGCGGGCCATGCCGCCGCTGCCCAGCGGTTCCAACACGCGATATTTACCTAAATTCTGCCCCGTCAGCGATGCTGGCATTGTCTCTGCCTCATCCTGCAACATTTCCCCGGAAACTTTGAGCGAAGCCTTACCCTTTGGCCTCAGTTTCCGGGGAAATCTATTGATAGATCATTCGACTGCTGCGTCGGGCCGGAGGAACAGCCAGCCACGTGTCAGCAGCCCGGTGCCAATCAGACCGACACCGACCATACCTTCCCACGAAAGCCAGTTTGGAGCAAGTAATTCCATCAGGCCGCTGCTTACAATCCAGACGGCCGTCATGAGCAGCATCGTGGAAGCCCAGGCGGATTGGCGCAGCACGCGCCACCCCTCAAAAAAGGCCCCGATGCCGGGCAGCAAAATGATGAAGCCCCACCAGTGAAAGCTGCCAAACAGCGCCGGCAAATCGATCAGGTTGAGCTGATCGGCCAGAAAGATGCCGCCCAGCAAAAGCATGGTCACAGCCAACCAGCGATGGAAACGGAGTACGGCCGTTACCCCCACGCCATACTTCGCCCCACCCACCAGCCAGAAGGCCACGCCAGGCACCACAATCATCAGCGGCCACCAGACGTTCCAGTCCAGGTTCAGGGCAAACATGCCCGCCACGGTGGTGATGACCAGGCCCAGGCCGGTACTGAGGCGGGGAAGGAGGTGGGTACGGCCGTTCCGCCCCCACATCGTTCGCCCTGCCCCCAGCAGCAAAAGGCCGGGCAGCAGAATAAACCCGCTCCACCAATTTTCCAGCTGCCGTATCCCCAGCAGATTCACCGCCAGAAACACCAATCCCACGGCCAGCAGCGACAGCCCGCCCATGTCTAACCAGGAAAGGCCGCGCGTCGTTTCATTTTGGCTTAACGTTTCTTGTTTCATCATTACCTCCACGCTTAAAGAAGCACTTTGATTGTCATACCCGCCTTCGCGGGTATGACAATGTAAGCAGTGTAACGAAACAGGAGGCGCGTGTGCCTAACGGTTAGCTAACAACTGGCTATCTAAATTGGCAATGACAAGGTGAGGGGGGAAGGAGTGACAAGGCGATCGGCCGTTCATCTTCTTAAAAATTTATAATGATAGCGGTTCCTATTCGTTCCTTACTTAAATTTCGTTGTTATCTTTACGGTCTGCCACAGCAGAGGGAGTTTTTATAAATCTAATCGTCGATCAAGTGGATTAACCCCTGTTTCAATACGCTTTGTTACATCTTCAGCGGCCCATACGACAAGTTGTTCCAATCCTCTATATTCTTCAGGTAATTTATTACCGATTGGAATAAACTTTGATTCAATTCCATCCCACAAATACCACATTCCCACTTTATCACTGATGCTATTGTACATAGCCGAAATAAAATTAGGAGGCACAAAGTCTGTGACTGGTAAGTTTCCAATGATTGTCCACAAACCCGACTTAATGGCAGCTTTTAACCCTACAACTATAGGGGGAAACATAACAGGAGCATTAACTATCTCATCGATTTTCATATCATCTTTTGTAATGAGATCAAAGATTCGAATCACTGGCCCATTATCTTTATCTGCACGCACATACTGTCCGCATGCCTTACGTCCATCTGACAATGGTATTTCGAATATGTCACCTACCTTTAACGTCTTTCGTATCATAGATTGCGTCCTATTGAGGCAAATTTCCTGTTTTCTGGGGGATTTCAAGGCCTATTTGGATTGCATTTGATATATAGGTCTTGCCGTAGCAATACGATTCATCTGATTTTCGAGAACCCCACCGTTTTCTATTAGACCTTCGCTACGGCGTGCTCTTCGGCCAGCAAAAAACCCTGCCCGGCTGCGGCACGGCGTCCTGCCACGCCGCCTACTTTGTCTGCCAGTTTACGGCCGTATGCCAGCATATCCAATTTAGCAACGGCCGTTCACACCAAACTACAAAACCAGCTTGTAGCCGCGGCCGCGTACGGTGAGTAGGAGTTGGGGATTGGTGGGATCGGGTTCCAGCTTGGTACGCAGGCGGCGCACCAGGTTTTCGATCTGGTAATCAAACACCCCGCCCTGGTATTCGGGCCAGACGGCCGTTCCAATCGCATCCTTCGAGCAAACCAGGTTGGGTTGAGAGAATAGGTACGCCAGCAGCTCAAACTCTTTGGGGGCCAGGTCCACTGGCTGGCGGTTGATCCGCACAATACCCGCCGGAATGTCCAGCTCCAGCTCTGGCAGCACCGTGTCCTGGTATGTCACTTCTGGGTCATGAAACACAAACAGCACGTCGCCGACCTTGATGTGATCGCCGTCGCGCAGTTGGACTGGCTCCAAAATACGCTGATCGTTGAGAAAGGTGCCGTTGGTGCTGCCCACATCTTCTAAAATGACCCGCCACCCTTCGCGGCGAATGCAGGCGTGTTCCCGCGAGATGCGCTGGCTGCTGACCACAATCTCATTTTCCACGGCGCGGCCAATCATCGTTGTTGGCCCCGCTAAATTGTGGGTGCGGCCGGTGGGATCAGTCAGGGTGGGGACACGTTTTTCGCTCATCAGCGACAAGAGTACGAAGAACGGCCGTTTCTGTCAACGGAAATTTGATAGAACGCGGAGGACGCGGATTTTCTATTCATCCGCGTTTATCCGCGTCCCAAACTTAAACAAAAACGGCCGTTCACGGAAGGCAAACGGCCGTTTCTCTATCAAAATTACAGATTAACTACAACAAACCCGCCATAATCTCTTGCAGCGAGGCGGCCGACGGCCGTAACTGCTCCGTCGGCACGCTGGCCAGGCCCGTGGCGGGCAAATGGCTGGACTCTGCCAGGTTTTGCCGATGCCCATCGTAGTAGATCAGGCCGGTGATGAACTCCTGCTTTTCCTGGGCCCACAACAGGCGGTGCAGCGCGCCCATCTTGTCCGTCGGATCGTAATCCTCGTCCAGCTTACGCAGCTGAATGTGGGAGCCATCATGCATCTCTACCACCTTCATTTCACCCGGCTCGTAGTCATCGATCATAATTTCTTCCTGCGGGGCCACCCAGCCGATGTCGTGCAGCTGCTCTTCGTGGTCCTTGCCGTAGCCGTAGCTTTTGGTGGAGCTGTCCAGGTTGTTAAACGTCACACACGGGCTGATGATGTCCAAAACGGCCGTACCCCGATGACTCAACGCCGCTTTCAACAATTCCCGCACCTGCTTGGCGTCGCCCGAAAACGAACGAGCCACAAAACCACAGCCCGCCATGATCGCTTCCATGCAGATGTCGATGGGCGGCAGCTCGTTCGACCCGGCATATTTCAGCTCCTGGCCTTCATCGGCCGTGGCGGAAAACTGCCCTTTGGTCAGGCCATACACCCCGTTGTTCTCCACGATGTACACCATGCGCACGTTACGCCGCATCATGTGCTTAAACTGCCCCATGCCGATGCTGGCCGTGTCGCCATCGCCGCTGACGCCGATAGCCCGCAGCGTGTGGTTGGCCATGAGCGCCCCGGTGGCAATGGAGGGCATACGGCCGTGCAGCGAGTTAAACCCGTGCGACTGCCCCAAAAAGTAGGCCGGAGACTTGCTGGAGCAGCCAATCCCGCTCAGTTTAATGATCTCCTGCGGCTTGATGCTCAAATCATACGCCACCTGAATAATCTGACTGGCAATTGAATTGTGCCCACACCCTTGACATAATGTTGAGGCTGAGCCGTTGTAGTCTGCTTTAGACAGACCGACCAAATTTACGTTTACAGTTCGTCTACTATCCATTGTTATTTTCCTTCCTGCGCCATAATCGCTTCCACCACCCAACGCGCCGTCAGCGGCATGCCGTCCAGGTAAGCCAGCGAATGCAGCCGGGCAGCCAGTTCTGGCATCTCGGTTTGCAAAATGTTGTGCATCTGCCCGTCGCGGTTCAGCTCCACCACGTACACGCGGTCGTGCTGCGCCACAAATTCTTTGACGCTGTCGTTAACCGGCAGCGCCCGCACGCGCAAGAAGCTCGTCGGCAGCCCGCTGGCCGCCAGACGATCCCGCGCCTCATCCACAGCAAACTTGGTAGTGCCGTAGGCAATAATGCCAACTTTGGCCTCAGGCACCACGTCCACCACCGGAGCAGGCACCACCTGCCGCGCCGTATCAAACTTGCGCTGCAAGCGGGCCATGTTGTTCACCCAATCTTCGGAGCGTTCGCTGTAGACCGCTTTTTCGTTGTGGCCGGTGCCACGGGCAAACCAGGCTCCCAGCGGATGTTCGTTGCCGGGCAGCGTGCGGTAACCCACACCATCGCCGTCAATGTCCAGGTAGCGGGCAAAGCCCTTCTCCTGCACGTCCTGCGCCGTCAGCACCTTGCCCCGGTTGATGGGTTCTGTCGGAAACTCAAACGGCTCGGACATCCAGTTATTCATGCCCAGGTCCAGGTCGCTCAGCACAAACACGGGAGTTTGCAGCTGCTCGGCCAGGTTGAAGGAGGTGGTGCCAAAGTCAAAACATTCGCGCACGGTGGCGGGCAGCAAAATCACATTTTTGGTGTCGCCGTGGCCCAGGTAATACGTCGAGAGCACGTCGCCCTGGCCGGTGCGGGTGGGCAGACCCGTGCTTGGCCCCACACGCTGCACATCCCAGATAACGGCCGGAATTTCGGCGAAGTAGCCCAGCCCGGTAAATTCAGCCATCAGCGAGATGCCGGGGCCAGAGGTGGCGGTGAGGGAGCGCGCCCCGGCCCAGCCCGCGCCGAGGATCATGCCGATGGCGGCCAGCTCATCTTCGGACTGGACCACAGCGTAGGTTCGCTCGCCCGTTTCGGGGTCGCGGCGCAGCTTGGGCAGATAGTCGTTGAGGGCATCAACAAAGCTGGTAGACGGGGTGATGGGGTACCAGGCGACAAAGGTGGCCCCGCCGTAGACGCTGCCCAGCGCACCTGCCTCGTTGCCGGTGATCATGATCTGGCCCTCGGTGGCGTTCATTTCCGCCACGCGGTAGGGATCGCGCTTCTCGATGTTGGCAGCGACCCACTCAAAAGCGGCTTTCACCACGCCCATGTTGGAATCGATGAGCTTGCGACGGCCGTTAAACAGATATTCCAGCGCCTCCTCAATTTTTTGCAGGGGAATCTCCAGCAGCTGGGCCACTGCACCCACATACACCATGTTGGTGATGTAATCCTTCTGCTTGCCCTTGAAACCGGAGTCGCGCACAAACTGGTTCACCGGAATGCCATAGGTGACGATGTCGTCCCGCTGCGGCAGCGAGCGCCAATCCTCGTTGTAGATGCAGATGCCCCCGGGCGGCAAAATGCGAATATCCTCGTTCACTGTGGCGGCGTTGAAAGCAATGAGCACTTCAGACGTATGCCGCCGGGCCACGTACCCTTCGTGGCTGACGCGGATGTGGTACCAGGTGGGCAGACCTTGAATGTTGGAGGGGAAGATGTTTTTACCGTTGACCGGGATGCCCATTTTGAAGAGCGCCCGCAAAATGGCCAGGTTGGCGGTCTGGCTGCCGGTGCCGTTGGCGGTGGCGGCCACAATTGAAAAATCGTTTACCACCGACGGCCGTTCCCCAACGGCCGTTTGTGGTGCAATCTGCAATGCTTCCATAAGAGTCTCCTTGGTTCAGCAAATTGGGAAAAATAAACTCATAAGCGTGAAACCCACACCTATGAGTTCTATTCTTGGTTTTTAGATGCTTCCAATCGTTAAGATTGGACCCATCTCAGTCAGTAAATTTTCGACGTCGGCTAAGCCAACGCCTCCTTCAAATGATGAACAACATCGCGGAAGGACACAATCCCTTCGGGCCGATGCTCATCGTCTACTAACGGCAGGTGGCGGAAGCCATGCACGTGCATCTCGTGCAGTGCCTGGGCAATGGGCAGGTGGGCTTTAAGGGCAATGGGGTTGGGCGTCATGTAATCGGCAATGACGGCCGTTTCCAAATCCGCCACCAGCCCCACCACGCGATGCAGCACGTCCTGCTCGGTAAAGATGCCCACCAGCTTGTCCTGCGCATCGGTCACCAGCAAGCAGCCGATGTGATGCAGGTTCATCTGGTGCACCGCCTTCGCCAGCGACGCCGATTGGTCCACGGTGATCGGCGCATTGGGCGACAGTGCGGCAATGGTATCTTCGATGAGGCGATCTTGAACGGCCGTTGTGATCTCTGGCTCACGCTCAATGTCATCCACATACGCCTCATCCACCTCCAGCGAAAGTCGGCCCGTTTGTTTAGACTCAATCCGCTTTTCCGCTTTGGCCGTCACCGTCCACACATCGGCCGATTCGTACAGCTGGCGCAGCTCGCCCACACCTTTAGCCTGCTGTGCCGCGGCAATCTGGCCCATCAACCCATCGGTGTAGGTCTGCTTCTCCACCCGGCGAATCACGCCCATCGGCGCGGGAAACTCCGGATACTCCATGCTGGCCAGGATAAACGCCAGCTGCGTTGAGGTCTCATCGTGCACCAGCAGGTCGGCTTCTGTGACGCCGTTGCCCAACTGCACCACTTCGGGCCGGAAACCGTTCAGGCGAATGCCTTTATCCAGGTCCTTGCCAAAAATCATCGGCTTGCCGTGTTCCAGGTACAGGATATTTTCGTCGCGCACGCGCCGGTCGTCCAGCCCTACCCACTCGGTCGGGTTGAAGATGACGCAGTTCTGGTAAATCTCCACAAAAGAGACGCCCTTGTGCTGCGACGCCGCCAGCAGGGTGTCGCCCAGGTGCTGGGTGTGGGCATCAATGGAACGAGCGATGAAGGTGGCTTCGGCAGCCATAGCCAGGGCGATCGGGTTCAGCGGCTGCTCCAACGAACCCATCGGCGAGGACTTGGTTTTGGTCCCCGGGCGCGACGTGGGCGAATACTGCCCTTTGGTCAGGCCGTAGATGCGGTTGTTGAACAGCAAAATGTTCAGGTTTATGTTGCGGCGAATGGCGTGAATGAGGTGGTTGCCACCGATCGACAGCCCATCGCCGTCGCCGGTGACCACCCAGACGCTGAGCTCCGGGTTGGCAATGGCCAGGCCGGTGGCCAGCGTAGGAGCCCGGCCGTGGATGCTGTGGATGCCGTAGGTATTCATGTAATACGGGAAGCGGCTGGAGCAGCCGATGCCAGAAATGAACACGATATTTTCTTTGGGCACGCCGATGTCGGGCAGGGTTTTCTGGACCGAGGCCAGGATGGCGTAATCGCCGCAGCCGGGGCACCAGCGCACGGTCTGGTCAGAGACAAAATCTTTGCGGTTTAGGGTAAGAGGAATGCTCATCATTTTCTCCAGATGTTGGTCGCAGAGACGTGGCAATGCAACGTCTCTACAGCAACGTCTCTACGCAAGCAGCTGCTCAATTTTGTCGGTGATTTCGCTGATTTTGAACGGCCGTGCATGCATCTTGGGGAACGATTGGATGTTCAGGGCAAAACGGCCGCGCAGCAAAAAGGCCAGCTGGCCCCCGTTGAGCTCGGGCACAACGACCTGCTTGTAGCGGCTCAAAATGTCGCGCAGGTTGCGCGGCAGCGGATTGAGGTAGCGCAAATGGGCATGGGCCACGGAACGGCCGTCCCGCTGCGCCTGGGTTACCGCCGACCGTACCGAGCCAAACGTACCGCCCCAGCTGAGCAGCAGCAGATCGCCGCTGTTGGGGCCAAACACCTCCTGCTCCGGCAAAAAGTCGGCCAGGCGAGCAATCTTCTCGGCCCGGTCAGCCACCATTTGCTGGTGGTGGGCTGGTTCGTAGGAAACATTGCCGGTGACCGGCGCCTTACTCAGGCCACCGATGCGATGTTCCAAACCGGCCGTGCCGGGAATAGCCCAGGGCCGTGCCAGCGTCACGTCGTCACGCAGGTAGGGCAGGAACGGCTCGTCGCTGTTGTGCTCCCGCGCCGCCGGGTGCACCACGGGAATCGGCGCAATGTCGTCCGGGTTGGGCACCAGCCACGGCTCGGAGCTGTTGGCCAGGAAGCCGTCGGACAAAATCATGACCGGCGTGGTGGCGCGCACTGCCAGCCGGGCGGCTTCGATGGCCATGTTGAAGCAGTCGGCCGGGCTTTGTGGGGCAATTACCACAATCGGGCTTTCGCCGTTACGGCCGAACAGCGCCTGGAGCAAGTCGGCCTGTTCGGTTTTGGTGGGCAGGCCGGTGCTGGGGCCGCCGCGCTGCACGTTAACAATCACCATCGGCAGCTCCAGGGCGATGGCCAGCCCCATGCCTTCGCTTTTCAGGGCCACGCCGGGGCCGCTGGTGCCGGTGACGGCAAAGGCACCGCCAAACGCCGCGCCGATAATCGAGCCCATCGCCGCAATTTCATCCTCCGCCTGGAAGGTGCGCACGTCAAAATGGCGCAGCGCCGCCAGGGCGTGCAAAATGTCGCTGGCGGGGGTGATGGGGTAGGTGCCATAGAAGAGCGGTTTGCCCATTTTGTAAGCGGCCGTTACCAACCCCATCGCCATCGCCTCATTGCCGGTCACTTTGCGGTAGGTACCGGGCGGCAGTTCGGCCGGGCGAATGCGGTAGCGCTGCTGGAAGGTGCGGGTGGTATCGCCAAAAAAGTAGCCCGCCTGCAGCGCCCTGGTGTTGGCCGCGATGAAGTCGGGCCGTTTGGCAAACTTTTTCTGGATCCAGTCGAGTGTGGTTTCCATCGGCCGATCAAACATCCAGAAGGCAATGCCCAGGGCAAAAAAGTTCTGCGAACGATCTTTGTCTTTGGTAGACAGCGACTCGATATCCTTGAGCGCTTCCCGGTTCATCGTGGTGAGCGGCACTTCGATGATGTGGTAGCCGCGCAGGGTGCCATCTTCCAGCGGGCTTTCTTCGTAGCCAGCCTTGCGCAGGTTTGTCTGGTTAAAGGCGTCGGTGTTGATGATGATGGTGCCGCCGGGTTCCAGCTCGCGCAGGCTGGCCTTGAGCGCGGCGGGGTTCATGGCCACCAGCACCTGCGGCGAGTCGCCGGGGGTGAGGATGTCCCGGTTGGAAAAGTTCACCTGGAAGCCGCTGACGCCCGCCAGGGTCCCGGCCGGGGCGCGAATTTCGGCGGGAAAGTCGGGCATGGTGCTGATGTCGTTGCCTAAAACGGCCGATGTGTTGGTGAATTGGGTGCCGGTCAGCTGCATCCCGTCGCCAGAATCCCCGGCAAAACGAATCACAATTGAATCTAGCTCTTTGAAGGGTGTTTCTTCACTCATGGCAAATCTCCTGAAAGACCGTAATCGGTTAGCGGAAAATTCGGCTTACCGATAACCATTCATCCGCCTTCTTGCTTTTGCGGGAACTGGTCCGGGCGCGGCGGGCGGTTGAGCACTTCAACGGGATAGCGGGCGGCCAGGTAGCTGATGACCGCCTGGTGGGTCATGTTACCCAGAATCTGACCGCTGCGGCTCACGACGGGCAGGTTGCGGAACTTCTTTTCGTCCATCAGCCAGAGGGCATCGGCGGCGGAGCTGTCTGGGGCAACGGTGATGGGGTTGGCGGTCATGATGTCGTCGACGGGCACGTCCAGCTTTTCCGGCGTGGTGGCCACTTTGGTCAGCACGTCCCGCTCGGTGAAGATGCCCGTCAGGCTGCCGTCGCGGGTAACGAGGCAGACGTTGGTTTTGTTTTGCCGCATGGCGGTGAGGGCGTCACGTACGGCCGTTCCGCTGGCAATCTGGCAAAATCCCGATAAATCCAGATGGGACACGCGCTCATTTCTCAATTCTTCTTTCAAACTCATCGACCAAACCTCCTTGGTCCTGGGGCACCACTTGCCAACCTTACCGTGCCCGGGTTAATCCATTTCTTAAAACAATGTGTCTGCTCACCATTAACTAACCTGGCCCAGAGCCGTTGGCCCCGGTTGCCAGTTCTGGCAGCAGAGCAAAATGGGTTTTTAGCAGCGTCAAGCCTGCGGCAAACTCATTGGCCACAATGGCCTGCACAATTTTTTCGTGGTACTCCCACACTTCCAGCCAGTAGGCATAGGGGGCAAAACGGGTCAGCTCGCTGGCTTCGTAGGCGTCCCAGTAGGCGGCGAGCATGCCCTGGACAAACGGGTTTTCCAGTCGGCAAAAAATGCCGAGGTGCAGCTGGCGGTGTTCTTCGTTGGGCACGTGAATCGGGCTGCCCTTCAGCTTGCCCCAGGCCCGCTCCACCAGCAGCTGCAAATAGGTTTTATCTTCGGGGGTAAGGCCGCGGACGGCCGTATCCCAAAAATCGATCTCAATCGCCTGGCGCAAATCGCTGAACTGCTTGAACTGCGCCTCGCCGGTGCCCAGGCCAAACAGCACGCCAGACAGCACCGCCTGGGAAAAATCAAACGGTTCGCGCACAATGCCGACACGCGGCCGGACGGAAACCAGCCCCAGCCCCCGGGCAATCTCCAGCTGTTCACGCAGCTTGCCCACGCTGACACCCAGCTCTTTGCCAATCTGGTTGAGCGTGGGGAGTCGTTCACCAGGGGCAACCTGGCTGTCGACCAGATAACGGAGGAAGGCGGAGTCTAGTTTATTGAGCTGCATGGGGGGAACGGCCGTAACCAGCCAGACGTGGGGCCGCAGGAGGTAAGTTCAACGGCTAGAAGTAGTGGGAAATAACGCCTTATCATCCAAATGATCCAATAAATCAAATTAATCAGATGTTTGAGCATCTTACCATATTAAAAAGGCAATTTCAATACCGAAAAGCCGCCTCTTTTGCTAAACTTACGCTTTGTTGTGGAGAGAAAAACATCCACAGATTTCGCAGATGACACAGATTTGTTTTTACAGGGCAAACGCGCTGGCGTCACCTGGGAATGAATTCCCAGACTGAGCAAAAAAACGTGCTTAAGCACGTTGCGGCGACATTTCCCAACCCGCATTAACGGGTTTTGGGTCTCAGATGCCGGTTTCAACCGGTATCGTGTGAAATCTGGGCATGGATTCCTAAAGGAGTTTGTTTTGGCTGTTGAGACGGTGGTTTTTGATTTAGGCGGGACGCTGATTGAGTATGCCGGGACGTATGCGACCTGGCCGGAGCTGGAGACGCCAGGGTTTTTGGCGGCGTATGGGGTGCTGGGGCAAAACGGCCGTTCCCTTCCCCCATTTGAGCAATTTTGCCAGGCCGGGTTTAACCACCTGCCCCGCATGTGGCGCGCCGCCACGCGGCGAGAGGCCAATTTGCAGGTGCACGGGCTGCTGGCCGCCGCCTGGGCCGAGCTGGGCATCAATCACTTCAGCGACGACGATTTGCTGGCGGCAGCGCTGGCGTACGGCGAAGCAATCCAGCAGCAGGCGTTTGTGATCGAGGGGGCAGTGGCGGCGGTAACGGCCGTTAAAGCCGCCGGTTACAAAGTGGGTTTGGTCTCCAACACGATGTTCCCCGGCACCATGCACCAGGCGGACATGGCCCGCTTTGGCCTGCTGGACCATTTTGACGCCACCGTCTTTTCGGCCGACGTGAACAAGTGGAAGCCGAATGCGGACCCGTTTTTGCATGTGTTGGAAGAATTGGGCGTGGGGGCGGAAACGGCCGTGTACGTCGGTGACGATCCGGCCAGCGACATGGTCGGCGGGCGCGCCGCCGGGATGCGCACCATCTACTTCCCCTCCAGCCCCCGCTTTCATCTGCCCGATGGCCTCCAGCCAGATGGCCAAATTAGCAGCCTGGCCGAACTGCTGCCGCTGTTGGCATCCTGGTAATTACCCAATTACCAAATTACTCAATTACGCTTCGTCGTTAGGTAATTGAGTAACTGGGTAATTGAGTAATTTGCTATACTACTCATCATGGCTAGCGAAGAAGAAATCACCCGCGAAAAAGCAATGGTGTTGTTTGACCAGGCGTACCGCAAGCAGATGGACGGCGAGTTTGGCGACGCCATTGTGCTGTACAAGCGCTCTATCCGCACCTTCCCCACGGCCGAAGCGTATACCTTCCTTGGCTGGACCTACAGCCTGATGGGCCGCACGGACGAGGCGATTGCCATGTGCCAGCAGGCCATCGCCACGGACCCCAGCTACGGCAACCCGTACAACGACATCGGTGCGTACCTGATTGATGAGGAAAAGTGGGAAGAGGCAATCCCCTGGCTGCAAAAAGCCACCATCGCCCCGCGCTACGAAACGCGCCAGTTTGCGTACATGAATCTGGGCCGGGCTTATCAAAATTTGGGCCAATACGAGACCGCCAAGCAGCATTTTGAGCAAGCTCTGGTTGAAGAACCGTTTTATTTGCCCGCCCACTGGGCGCTCACGGCGCTGCTGGGCAAAATGAATTGAGGATTTTGCCGGAAACTTCTCAAGTGATAGCTTCCATGAGAACAATTTTCGGGAAATAACGGCGGCACCAAATCTTTTTGATTCACTAAATCGTGTCAGAGACAGGCAAATGAACAAAAATATCAGAAATGCGCTGGTAGGATTACTTGTATTTCTTGGTCTCTTTGCCTGCGGCATCCTTATCGAAGTAAAGGTTTTTGAGGAATCGCTCTGCTTCGCCGTTTTAGGCGTAATTATGACACTCGGTTCTTTAGCATTTTGGGAACTCGTCAGTGACGGTGGGAAAAAATAGGCATCTGCCTCGCTGCTTTCGCTTCTTCGTAACCGGTTGGCACCCACAAAGACAACAACGAATTTGAGTAAGAAACGAATGGGGAACCCACCTGAAATAGGCAAGATTTTTCAATTTCATCACATCACCCATCACGTCGTGTCGTAGGGGCGAGGCGTTTGGCCTCGATCTCACCCAAACAAACCAACGCCCCACCAAACGCCTCGCCCCTGGTTCCAACAACCAAACGGTTTCGATTTTCAGAGAGAAGGCGAGGCAGCGCGGTGAGGGGCCGCCTGTTCGTCAACGGTTTTGGCGCGCTGCCTCAACCACTGGTTCCAATTTCCAAATGTTTTGGTTTCGCCAAGAGGGCGAGGCAGCGCGGTGGAGGGCCACCTGTTAATCAACGGTTTTGGCGCGCTGCCTCGCCCCTACGGGGTCATTCCGGCGTGCCAATCACAATCTGGTTGCTGGCGGACCGGCCCCAGACGGCCGTATCATACATCGCGTACACCTCGGTGGGCATGGCGGTGAAGCTGCCGGCCTGCGTCGCCCGGGCGTAGTACGAGATCATGCGCGGGCTGCCGTCCATCTCGGTGATGAAGAAGCTGACGCGGTCGCCAAACACCTCTTTGTAGTTGTAGCCCAGCTCCTGCCAGCGGTAAACTGGCCCGTTGTAGGCATCGGCAATGTGGCTGGTGGTGGCCAGCCCTTCGTTGAGCGCTTCCAGGCCGCCGGGCAGATGGTCTTCGATGATGATGTAGCTGCCCCGGTCCGGCAAATCCACCACCAGGCGGATTTGCACCAGCTGGCCCGGTTCGATCGTTTCCAGCGGCTGGCCGGTCTCGCCGTCCAGGTAACGACGAGTCACCACCACCGCCCCCGCCGCCTCAATTTCTTCGCGCGGGACAAACATACGGCCGTTCAGCACAAAAAACAGCCGCCCGCTGCCGCTTTGGGTCAGCACCACCTCGTTGTCGCCAGTTTGCAGGTCGTCCATGGGGATCGTCAGGGAGACGGCCGGTTCGCCGCGCCCCAACGTGCCGCTGGCCACGGTACGGCCGTTCACCTGCACCGTGTAGCTGGTTGAAGCGGCCGCTTCGCTGTAGCTGGTCGCCAGCAGATGGTCGGTCAGCCCAAGGATGGCAAACGAGGTTTCGTTTGTGGTGCCCCAGCCCTGGCTGCGCCGCTGGCTCATCAGCCAGCGCACCATGCCGGGGATGTTCTCATGGCCAGGCTGGATTTGGGTGTAGGCGCTCAGCGCCAGCGCCGTGGTGCGGATGTTGGAGGCCATCACTTTGTCGCCGTAGTAGCCATCGTGATTGGCCCCTTGCCAGTAAACGCTGCCGTCGCGGGCAACGGCCGTTTCCCCCAGTTCATCCAACACCTGTGCCGCCAGATCTGTTTCGCCGATTTGGTGCAGCGTCAGCGCCAGGGCGGCCAGGCTGAACTCGTCGCCGTTGAGCCCGGCGCGGTCACGGTGCAGGGCCAGGGTGGCTTCTTCGTTGGGCAGCCCGGCCAGGGCCATGGCGTACAGGGCAAAGGCACGGGTGCGCATGTCCATGTCGGCCCGGTTCTGGTTGAGCCATTCCACGCCGCGCTCAATTACACCGGGATCGATTTCATAGCCCGCCTCGGCCACCTGGGCCAGGCCAAAGATGACCCAGGCCGTCTGGTAGTCGTGGCTGCTGTCGTCGTACCACCAACCCCAGCCGCCATCGGGGTGCTGGAAGCCATACAGCCGCTGGATGCTGGCGTTGATCTGCCCCGGCAGCTCGGCTTGCAGCGTGGAGTTGGTGACGCCCAGCTGGTTCAGCGCCCGCCCGACGACGGCGTTGGGCAGCGCCTTGCTCATCGTTTGCTCGACGCAGCCGTAGGGGTAGCCGGTGAGATATTGCAGCCCTTCCAACAGGCTGCCCGCGATGGAGCGGCTGAGCTGAAGCTCAACCTGGCTCATAGGCAGGGCATCATCTGGAACGGTAACGCTGGTGGCAAAACTCCCGGTGAACTGACCCACTTCGGTGGTCACGTCGGGGATGGCCAGCGGCTGAATGGTGAGGGGCAGCTGGATGGCATCGGATGGGCCGCTGCCTGAAGCGGGAACGGCCGTAATTACCAAATCTACGTCCCCCGCCTCAACCGCTTCAACCGGCCAGCCCACAATTTGCTGCTGCCCCGGCTGAATTGTAACGGTTTGGGAAACCTCGCCGCCAATCTCCAATCTCTGATCGCCAATCTCCAATGTAACCTCAAGCGTCTGCACCGCCTCGCTGTAGTTATGCACAATCGCCGACAGGGCCATCGTGTCGCCCGCAGTGAGCACACGCGGCAGCAACGGCCGTACAATCACGTCTTGCTTGGTGATGATGTTGGCCGTGGTTTCGCCCACCTGCGTGTCGGCGGTGGTGGCTTTGGCCGTGGCCCGCCAGCTGGTGAGGCTGTCCGGCAGGGTAACGGTCACGCTGACCTCGCCGTTGAAATCGGTATAGAGCGTGGGCTGCCAGACGGCCGTATCCGGGAAGTCCTGGCGCGGGCCACCGGTCAGACCGCCGTCACCACCGCCGCCACCCATGCCGCCTTCCCAGAGGTAGCGCACGGGATTGAGGCCGTTGTAGGTGCGCACGGTGCTGCCACGCTCGTAGTAAAACGAATCGTACATCAGGCCGTTCAGCTCCGGGCTGAGGGCAAAGATGGCTTCATCCACCAGCGCCAGCGACACCTCGGCCGAGATTGGCTCGCCGCGATAGTTGGTCACAAGCACGGTGAAGGTTGCCTCTTCACCCGGGGCATATTCCGCCTTGTCGGGGGTGATGGTCACGTTGAGTTGTTTGGTGAAAGCGGGCACCGACAGATTGACATAACTGGTCACCAGGCGACTGTCGGGCAGGCTGCTGCTGGTGTTTTCCGTCACCGTGGTGTCCTGCTCCTGCCAGGCGTTGATGGCCACGCGGATGTTGGGCACGTCCCCCTCTTCGATGGTGACGGGAACGCGGGTGACGGGTGCAGTCAGCTCGACCAATTCTTCGCGACGGATGGAACCGCGCTCCACGGTGAGCAGCGCCGGGCCGCTGAAGCTGGATTCCACCAGCAGATGGGCCACATCGCCGGGGCGATAGTTGTCCTGGTCGGCCACGATATGCAGCTCGCTGCTCTCGCTGCCGTACCAATCTGAGTAAAAGTTGCTGAAGGCGTAGACCCAGCTGGTGTAGGTCATGGGATGGCCCTGGGCGTCGCTGCCGCTGAGGCGCAGCTGGTAGTAGCCGGGCTCGTCGATGGTGAAGGTGAGGCTGGCACGGCCGTTTGCCCCCGTGGTCAGGTTGGCCGACTGCACCACCGTGTCGTACTCGTAGCTGGTGCGGCTCCAGCGGCGCAGGGTCAGCGCCAATTGGCGATTGGCCACCGGTTCGTCAAACACGGTTTGCACCTGGGCGGTGATGTTGAAGGGCACACCCGGCTCCTGCACGTAGCCAGCGGTGGCCACGGTCACATACTCCACCGCATCGAAAATGGTGATGACGGCCGTACCGCTGACGGTCTGGTGGCTGCCGTCGTCGACGGTGGCTTCCAGCCCCCACTGAACCTGCCTCAGGCTGCTGTTCCAGTCGCGCTGGTCAAAGTAGAGGCCATCGCCGGTTAAAGAGAGATCGAGGGTCAGACGGCCGTTGGCATCCGTGGTGCCGTGTAGGTCTTTGGCGTCGTAAAGCTGGTACCAGGTGTAGAGGCCGTCGGTGTACCAATCGGGCTGCACCTGGAAGCGGCGCAGCGTCACGACGGCGTTGGCCACCGGTTCACCAAAAAAGTAGGCGGTGTCGATGGTGATTTCGGCGGTATCGCCCTTGACGTAAGCCGCCGCGTCGGTGCTGACGGTCACTTCGTAGTCGGGCTTGCGGTAATCTTCCACTTTGAAGATCTGGCTGTGGGCCGTGCCGTCCAGCGTCACTTCGACCGTGTACACGCCTAACGACGCGCCTTCGGCAATGGCGAAACGGCCGTTGACCGTGCCAAAATCGTTGGTGGTCAGCTCCTGGGTTTGCACCACGTTGTTACGCGCGTCACGAATGCGGACGGTAACGGCCGTACCCGCCGGGGGCACGCTGAGCAGAGCATCGTCATCCAGGCGCACGATGGCTTTGAAGTAGACCGTCTGGCCCGGTTTGTAAATCGGCCGTTCGGTGAAAACGAAGGCGTTGGAATCCACTTCGGCGGGATGGTTTGACTGCCAGTCGTAATAGCCGCCGCTGCTTTGCCACTCGCCAGAGAGGCCGGTGAGGGTAATATCGTCGCTCACCTGGGCGGCCACGATGAGCGGCTGGGTGGCGGGCGGACCGCCTTCGGCAAAGCTGGGCAGCGTCGTTTCATACAGCCCATCCGCGTTGGCCTGCCCGGCGTCAATCACCGCGCCGCTGCGGGCGTAGATGGTGACGGCGGCATTGGGCACAACCGCGCCGTTGATGTCCGTCACCCAGACCAGCAGCTGCTCATTGGCCTGCTTCACGGCAATCGCATTTTCGGTGACCACAACGATGAGCTGGTCGTTGACGCTGCCCGCGACGAGGTTGAGGACGTAGAGGCCGGGCGGCACGTCAGCGGGCAGGCTGGTTTCCTGCACATTGGACCAATCCTGCAGCGGCGTGACGCTGGTCATTTGCCATTCGGCCCGCAGCGTGGTGCCTGCCAGATCGATGCTGGTGTCCTCCTGATCGCTCCAGATCCAGCCGTGAAAACCGGAACTGTACCGGTCTAAAAATTGGGGCATGGTGAGCTGGTAGAGCTCAAAGCGGAATTGGAGATTATCGCGCCGAAATGCCTGGAACTGGATAGCGCGACGGCCGTTCACATCCAAAACCTGCGCATTGGGGCCATAGCCAAAGTTGGCCACATCCTCCAGCGCCTTGGTGCTGAACTGCCAGGTGTAGGCCTGGTTCAGCACCGGTTCGCCGTCGGCGCTAACGGCCGTATCGGCGATGGTGACGGTAAAGTCGACGTTTTCGGCCAGGTAACCCGCTTCGGGAACAAAGGTAAGGGTTGTCTCTTCCCAACGAAAGCTGCCCGGAGTAGGCGGTTCAATCTGGAACGCGGCTTCGGTGCTGGCGGGGTCCATGAGCCGATCAAAGCGAATCGTGATCGGGTTGGCAGGGTGGTTGTTATTGCCCCGGGGCGAGGAAGCGAGGATCACGGGCGGCGTGGTGAAGGAAACGGGTTCGGGCTGGGGCAGCGTTTCCCCGGCGGCATCCCGCAGCGGCGCGGTGAAGCGAATGGTGTAGTTGGTGTCGGCGGGCAGCTGCGCGTCCGGGTCCAGCTGCACCTGTTTGTAATCTTCGCTCCAGCTCAGCTTGCCGCTGATGGCAGGCTCAATTGTCATCACGTCTTGCAGCTGGTCGATGTCCATGGGGTAGTTGAACTGGAGCACGATGGGGCCAAGGTGGTTGGTGGCGGTGGGCCAGGTGACGCGGTTCAGCGGTTCGGCCAGGGAAACGGTCCAGGTGTACGGTTGGGGGAGGTGACGGCCGTTTTCATCAACGGCCGTTTTGGCCAGGCTAAATTCGTACTCAGTGCCAAAGACCAGCGGCTCGTCCAGAGCGAGGGTGAGCGTGTTTTCTGACCAGGCCAGGGTGTAGGCTACGGTGGGAGAGACGGAAAATGCTTCGGCCACCGATGCCTGGTCCATGCTCCGGCTGAACCGCAGGTCAAAGCTGGGTTGACGGTCGGCCAGGATGGTCCCGCTGGGGGTACGCTGGCTGACTTGCGGCGTGTGCTGGGTTCTAAGCTGCCAGCGCTGCATGGCGGCAAACTGCAAGCCGCTGCTGCTTTTGAGGGAGGCGTGCAGGTTCACCCAGTAGTTCCGGTTGGAACTAAAGCCGTCGGCGGGGGTGAAGGTGAGCACGGTATTGTTGTCGCTCCAGGCAAATTCACCGCGCACCGTGGGCGAGAAAATGAGCGGCTGGGGGGCGGTTGTGTTCATCGGCTGGTTAAAGCGGAGCACCAGCGGCGCGTCGGGCGGGAAGTCGTCCAGGGCAAAGTCACCGACCGGCTCCCAGGCCAGGAAATCGGGCAGTTCGACAGGCTCACTGGTCGGTTCAGGTTCGTTGATGGTGACTGTTTGGCTGCGGTCGATAGCTACGGTGGTGGGTGGAACGGCCGTTGCCTGGTCACCCTGGCAGGCGGCTAAGATGGTTAAGATGGCAAAAAGAATAAGGAAAAAACGAAGTCGCTGGTTCATGATGATACCCCCTGAAAACAAAAAGCGGAACTTTTCTGACTTGTTTAGAGGATACGTGTTTCGGCGCGTCGTCTGCTTAACGCTGGCTCATTGATTGCCTGACGCGATGCCGACGGGGAGGGTGTGGGTGGGGGTCAATGAACGGCTGTGGTCGGCCTCTGACCGTGCCACTTTCTGGGTCTTCAGGATTTCATGGGGTTCGGCGTGAAACGTGATGCGTGAAACGCGATACCGCTCTGGTCACGTTTCACGTTTCACGCATCACGAGCTGTAAACCCCCTGAATTCCCAAGGAGCCCACTTTCTTTATCTGCTGTATTGCCCATTTTCCTGGCACTCCAGTACAATTAGCGGCATGGAAACTGCCAAAATCCAGGAGGGGGCAGGCGTTTACTATCTCACATTTACGGTGGTCTACTGGCTGCCTGTATTTGTCTCAGCTGAACCGTGCCTCATCTTTACCGAAAGTCTAAACTACTGCCAGCAGAACAAGAATTTGCGTATCAACGCGTTTGTGATCATGCCCACTCATACACACATAATTGTATTTGACGCCGATTTTGATAACGAGCGGCTAAACAAGACGATTACTGCCATGCGCCAATTCACAGGGCGGCAGCTGGCCAATTATTGCCATGAAAAAATGCCCTCGGTTTACGGGCAGGTCATTGGCGCACCGCGACGTAAAGATCGAGCCAACCAGTTCTGGCAGCAGAGCAAACATCCGGTAGCCATCTGGTCAGAGGATTTTTGGCGGACAAAATTTGATTATTTGCACGACAATCCACGCCGCAAAGGGTTGGTGCATGAGGCGGCTGATTGGCGGTTTTCTTCGGCGGCATATTGGTTACGAGAACAGGTGACAGATTGTGATGTAAGGTTGACTGGTGTGGCGTGGTAACGGGTCGTTATGGAAAAGCGGCGCGGCGAGACGCCGAGCCGCAGCCGGGTGAGGCTTCGTGCCCGCCGAAGACCGCGCCAGAGCAGGGGGAGACTCCACCGCCAACTACACCGCAAACGATAACGATTTATGCGGCAGGGACACAGGCAAATAATGTGTACCCCACGATGGAGCTGCGGATCAATGAAAAGACTGTTGCGACGTTTACGAACGTGCAGGGAGACCCGGCCCAACGTGTTTTTCAGGCGTTTACTTATACAAGCAGTTATTGGCCAATTGATGTAACGACGGTAAAAGTAGCGTTTGTCAATG
This sequence comes from Anaerolineae bacterium, assembly GCA_020848035.1. Taxonomy (GTDB): domain Bacteria; phylum Chloroflexota; class Anaerolineae; order Promineifilales; family Promineifilaceae; genus Leptofilum. The sequence goes on from JADLAX010000050.1 coordinate 87,088, forward strand.
ATAGCGGTTTGCGTGATTTATACGTGGATAAAATTGTGGTGGGTGGGGTGATCTATGAAACGGAAGCACCCACGACATACTCAACCGGTACCTACACCAGCGGTACAGGCTGTGATGATGCCTATAAGCAGTCTGAAGTGTTGGGGTGTAACGGGTATTTCCAGTACAGCGTGCGAGTGCAGCGGACGAATTACAGCCTGGCAGGGCAGGCAATTGGGCTGCGCATTGTGGGCAGCCCAGATGGGGACAACGGCCTGTATTATATGCACACCGACCACCTGGGCAGCACCAGCACGTTGAGCTACGTGGACCCGGTGGCTGGCACCGCCTACCGGGTAGCCGACTCCCGCGCCCTGTACGAGCCGTTTGGGGATTACCGGCTGGAACCGACGGGTGAGTACACCGACCGTGGCTACACGGGCCACCTGGGGAACAACAGCGGCAGTAACGATATTGGGCTGATATACATGAACGCCCGCTACTACGTGCCCGGCGTAGCCCGCTTTGCCAGCGCGGATACGATTGTGCCAGACCCGGCAAGCCCGCAAAGCTTTAACCGATACAGCTATGTAAGAAATAACCCCGTTAATCTTTTCGATCCAAGTGGGCACGCAGAGTGTGGAAGCCCTTGGGAACCCTCTTGCAGAGATGAAAAGTGGGGCGGTAGAGGGAAGTCAGATTCTTCAGAATCATTTCCTAACTACCCTAAAAATTATTTTGGAGAAGGAAACTGCGAAAAGTCTTTACCAGAATGTTTTGGTGACACGGTTTATTTAAAAGACTTTCCTTCAGAGCAAATATCAGATACAGAAGTATTAATCCCATTCATACCTATTGAGGAATTCGAAGCCTTGGCTGACAAAATTGCAGAAGATTTATACACTCATGATCTTACCTGGCCCGGTTTTGACTCGGGACGAAAAGGCTACGATACACCATTCTATAATGGAGGTGGTAAGGGAGTCGAGGAACCCATATTTGAGCACGATCAACTAGTTTGCGTTGAAACTTTGCGTTGTTCTGGTCGTTCTGAAATAAATTATATAGCACAGGGACTGTGGGGAGCAGCAGTAGGAGAATCAGAATTAGTCTCAGTGCTCATCGTTAGAGCATGGAAATGGGACCAGTACCAAGAAACACCATCTGAAGATACGATCTATTGGCTAAAATGGGGTTATGAATATTATGAATCCTGGGATGCAGAATCGGAAGAGTAGGTGCGTCTGCTTAAGGAGGCTAGTATATATGCTTAGTCTGAGTAAAAAGGAAAATAGAATGTTTCAAAACTACTTCTTTATTCGATATCCCCTTCTCACGCTCTTCATTCTTTTCATGATTTTGGGGTGCAATTCAGTTTCCGAAGGAAAAGTTTACACGAACTCTCAGTTCGGTATAAGATTGGAGAAGCCAGAAAATTGGGATTTAGTGTTTGTTGAACGAAATGGATCCATTGTAATGAAAGCTGAAAATGAGACTAAAGATTCTGCCCGCATTGAGATCTATGGATTTGCGTGTGTTCCGTCACTATTTGTGAATTCGGAGGAAGCATTGAAGTCAGAGTTAGGAAGAACACACGCTGCATATGATTTGGAATCAGTTACAATCATTCAAGAACCCAGGTCAGAGCAAATAAATGGATACGAGATAGCTACCGCTATCATTTCGCTGCCAACAATGACATTACCAGAAGATTCGGTGATAAACCAAGTTGGACAACAAGATCCTGATATCTTTCAGATGATTGAGATGTTTGCTATTAGAGATCAGGAGAACCATTCAATAATGGTATATGTATACCAGGGTCATAATGAAAAGTTGAACACAGAAGCGGAAGAAATCATCAATAGTATCGAATTTACGTGCTCCACTGACCCATAAGTTCCTTGCTCTTGGCAAGCCTCTGCTGTGCGTGGGTCTTCTAAAATTTTTCGGGCTGGGGTCGGCTTCTGGCCGCGCCCCTTTCCTTGCTCGTTGCAGGTTTGGTTAAGCGGTAGAGGCAACAACGAATTTGAGTAAGTAGCGAATAGGCTGAATTGTTGAAGGCGAACGGCCGTACCCGCTTGATAGTGGAAACGGCCATTCACTTTGTCACCTTGTCAGGAAACGGCCGTTACTCCCCCCACAAAAAACTCCGCTGAATGCGCCGGTACAGCCGCAGCTTGATGCGGTAAACGTCCTGCACATCGGGGAAGTGGTCCGGGTGGCGGGTGACAATCTGGCCCGGCTTCAGCTCCTCTTCAAACGACAGCTGGTAAACCATCTTTTCGGCTTCGTCCTGGCACTGCTCTTGCAGCCAGCGGCGTAAATTTTCTCGCTGTACCGCCGCCGCTTTTGCGTCCACAGCTGCTCTAACGGCCGTGGTTCTGGCGTGGATTGGGCATCGACTGCCAGGCGGTGGGCCTGCATTTCGCCGCGCTGCCATTCGCGGCAGGCGCATGGGGTGGTTTCAGCTTGGGAACCTTCACCGTTTCCCTTTATTAATGGCAAACGGCCGTTTCAGCCTCAGTTTATGTTATACTTTGGTCATGGATGCATCAGAGGCTAAAGCATACGTTCGGCGTTGGGAAGCTGTCGCCGAAATAGAGCAGCAGACACAACAATCGCGCTCCGTGGCTGAAAACTGGCGGCAGCTCAATGCGATTAAACGCCGCGCGGTACGCCTGGGCATCACGCGGAAAAGCGATGAGGGGGAGATGGCGCTTTTCTTGTTATGGGCCCGCTAGGGCAAGGTTTTGTACAGAGGATGTGGCCGGTTTCCGATACCTCGCTCCAGGCGAGACTTCTAAATCGAGGGCTGTGGCCGTTCTTCTGAACGTGCCACTTGCCTGTACTATGGACTAATCCATTCTGGGCAGGTCCTGCTGCGAGTCTTCACGGCGTGCCCCTCGCTCCGGGCGGGTCTTCCCCTCGCGCTGTGGCAGGCGTCTCGCCTCGCCACATACCTGGCCTGCCATGAGGTTAGCAGGGCAAAGGCTGCACCCAATCCGTGTAATCCGTGGCTGACAATGTGGGGAACGGCCGTATCCCCCCCAAAACTTGTGCTAAAATTTGTAGGATTCGCGTTAACGAAGTAGGCGGTACGGCGGTGACGCCGACCGCAGCCGGGTAAGGTTTCGCGCTCGCCGAAGACCGCGCCAGAGCAGGGGCGTGACGACGACGGTGTGGGCTAACGGCACGGTGCGGGCCGAGACGCGCTACTACCCGTGGGGGCAAGACAACCGCTGGAAAGTAGACGTGACCCCCACCGGAGCACGTTTTACCAACCAGCGGCTGGATGACACGCTAAACCTGTACAATTACAATGCGCGCTACTATGACCATTGGATCGGCCGTTTCATTAGCGCTGATACAATTGTACCTCAGCAAAACCGCCTTTCATCGCTTACTGTTGGTTTTCAGGAATTTGCATTTCTTGATAAATTGAGTGAAGAAAATAACCAATTGCTATTCCTTGGTCCAGTGTTTTTATGGTCTTCACAAGATAAGCAAGAATATGGAATACCTTCAGGAGTGGCTTGCCTCAAAATCTAAATAGGTATTCATATTCAGTAAATGATCCTATATCTCACTTAGACCAAACTGGACATGAATGGACAGAGATAGACCGATTTTCATTAACTATAAGTCAGTTTGAGACTTTAATCAGTGACCTGAGGAACTGGAAGGCTCTTTTGGAGGTTGAAGCAGCAGTTCTTCTCCTAGCGTCGCCTTTTCTTGCAGCAGCTGCTGGCCCTATCGCGGTAATGGGATCTCTCGCTTGGTATGAATCCGCACAGATAGATTGGCTCCTTGATTATCTTGGCGATGCTGTTGCCGAAGCAGAGCAACGAGCCAATTATGAGGCTGATCAACTCGGTTTATCAGGTGAAGATAGACAAGCTTATATAGATAACTATACATTCGATATAATCGTTTCCGATGTAACAGGCGAAGGCTTTTGGTACAATTCTGGAGTTGTAATTACGACAAGTGTTACACCTGATGTCGGAAATTACTTATTTCTTGGGGCAGCTGCCGCTCTTTCTTGGGAGTATATGTAAGGCTTCTAGATCTACATAGGTCAACTTGTTATGTTGCATGTGATACTGCACTGCATGTGATAGCGGTTATCACATGCGTTAGAATTCAATTTTCATAATGTAACGTAACAGGGAGAAAAAAATATGATTAAAGCAATAATTGGAAGGATTGCTTATCCTCTACTTTCAATATTATCGTTTCTTCTTGGCATCTTTATAAATGCAGCGTTTTTTGGAGGCGTTGTGACTTTGCTCCCAATTAGAACATCAATAATTATAGTCAATCTTGCCCCTCCATATTTTATGTGGATTGGCATTATCGTCTTAGTAAGCAGTTCCGTTAAGATTGCACAACTATCCACATACGAAATCTCCATACTTGAGAGTCAAAAATCTAATTTTAATTGGAAAAGCTTGTTTTGGTATTTTATTGCAGCATTTGGGAGTGGAATGATTGTTTATTATCAATTCTTCGCTACAAATTTGCCGTGATTATGAGCTTTGGAGCAGTTTGCAGTGGCGAGGTTTTCGAGAAAGATTGTGGCCTGTTTCTTTACATCGCCACCTTTCTTCCCTGAAAGGGTTGATGGGTAAAGCATCAATGGCACAGCTCCGGGTGGGTCTTCTAAATTACGGGCTGTGGCATGTCTCACGACCGTGCCACTTTCCGTAATCTGCACGGGATGTGGGCAAGCGGCAAAAGTAATTCCGGCGTTGTCATTGTGTGAAACGGCCGTACTAACCTAGTATCAAGGGGGTACGGCCGTTTGCTTTGTCACCCTTTCACATTGTCCGGGAAACGGCTGTCTTATGGTGTGTAATTTGTGGTGGTAAGGTGAACGGCGTTGCTGATTGAGGTTGTTTAGGAATGCGACCGTACCCCTTTTAACCTTTCGGTAGGAAACAGCAGTTACTCCCCCCACCCAAAACTCCGCTGAATGCGCCGGTACAGCCGCAGCTTGATGCGATAAACGTCCACTCCGCGAAAATCCGCGCCATCCGTGGCAAAAAAGACAACAACGAATGTGAGAAATCAACGAATGGGAAACCGTTCGCGTTAATTCGCGTCATTCGCGGCAAAAATGGGAGGGATCCGGCCCTTCACCTTGTCACCCCCTCACTCCCGCACCAACGGCACAATCCACCCCGACGGCCGTAACGAAAACGTCTGCGCCAGCAAATCCACCGTAGGGTCGATGAGCGGCTGGGGCGGACGGCCGTTTAGCGACGCCATCACCTCCGCATACACCGCCACCTCGGTTATGCCCTGTTTGTGCCACTCCTCGGCCAAAAAGTGGGCAAACTGCCAGATCATGTGCGGATGAGTGGCCACTTTGTTGGCCTGCCAGCCCGGCAAATAATCCGCCGGGGTCACCTGCCAACGCTGGCCCGTTGGCCCGTCGACCACATGGAACACCGCCTCAGCGCTCTTGTCGCGCAGCTTCATGTGCCAGGCGTAGCGGTGCCCCTCCTCCGTCCAGCTGGGATCGCCCGCATAGAGCAGATGGCGCAGCGGCAGCAGCAGCTGCACCAGCAGGTAAACACTCAACAAGCCCACCACCAGCGGCCGGGAGCGGGACGTGTGATGTTTGGGCGCACCGATGGACGGATGGAGCACGCAGTGGCAGCCCAGCCAGGCCACCACCCGCCGCGGCCAGTCGGGCGCAAAAAAGACGGCCGTTGCCGCGATCATAAACCAGGGGAAGATGCCAATGGAGAAAAGTTTGGCGTTGAGCAGATGGAACAACAGGGCGGCGGCAAAGGCAAACGGCCGTGTTCGCCGCCACAGCAATAAGGGCACTGCCAGCAAATCGAGCAGCAGCCCGCCGTAGGTGAAGGCATAGACCAGCCACTCTTCCGTAAAAAATGGTCCCAGCAGCGGAAAGTCGGTGCGCGCCGCCAGCCAGCCGCGCATCGGCTCGCCGCCCAGCCAGTCGGCGTTGAGCTTGGCCAGCCCGGCGTAAAAGTACACAATGCCGATTTGCACCCGCAGCAGCCAGAGCGTCCAGGCAGGCGCGCGCTGGATGCTGCCATGCGCCGCGCGGCGTGCGTCTAGCGAATACACCCGCCCCAGCGGCAGCCAGATGAGCAAAAAGCTGAGCAAGATGATCAGGTAAAAGTGGTTGAGGTAGCGGGCCTGTTCCAGCAAAAAGCTGTAGGTAAAACCGACAAAAAAGAGCGCCGCGCTGAGCCGGTAATAAAATCCCAGCGTGATGAAAATTGCCAACAGCCCCAGCCCGGCAAACAGCAGCTCCATGCCCATGCCCGGCAACGGCCGTAACCAGCCAAAACCGTAATAGGGAAAGTTCACCACCGGGTCTACCCAGTAGCGCGTAATCCAGCCGTTGTCAAAATAGCGGACCACTTCCCACAGCATGATCAGCCCAAAGGCGATGCGGAAATAGGCCAAGACGGCCGTATCCACCGGCAAAAACAGGCGATCGATGACGGCCGTTTGGCGTACGCGGGTCAAAAATTCACGACGGGTTTGGGTTGTGGGGGCTAAACTACTCATCACACACCCTCTCTTTTCTGAAAATAGCGCCACAGGCACAAGCTATACTGCCAAAGGTCATAAACTGACCTGTTGCCTTCTGGTGGCAGGTTGCAGGTGACTTTTGCCAGAATAGCTTGCTACTTGCCACATGCAACTTGCCACCAAATGAAATATTGCTTTATGGCCTTGCTGAGTATACCTGCATTCCATCCGGTCTCTTTTAGAGTGTCATTTTGCTGTACCAGGTAACGGGTAACCGGGCAAAAGGATGCAAATTGCCTGGCCCGCAGCATTGCCCAGCACAGGCAAACGCCAGAGTTATATCCCATTTTGTACCTCTGCCATGTGTCGCGGTAGATGAAGAATCGGCGCTTTTGATTATGGTAGAGAGACAACAGGCCAACGCCTGGCACCCTTCACGTGCATTGCAGCAATACAATTTTTAATCAATTCGCAAAACAGTCAACTGGAGGCAAAAAACATGGCTAAGCAAGTAACCAAAAGTATTATCGTTAATGGCGAGGTGGATCAGCTGTATGAAACCTGGGCCGATTTTAGCAACCTGCCCCGCTTCATGGAGCATGTAACGGCCGTTACCCCCGCCGGTGAAGATACCAACCACTGGGTCATGGAAGGTCCGCTCAAGAATAAGTTGGAATGGACCACCAAAACCACCCGCATGGACCCGGAAAAGCGCATCGCCTGGAAAACCATCGAAGGTGATATGAAAACCAGCGGTCAGGTCACCTTTACCGAGCTGCCCAAAGGACAGGTCGAGGTGACCGTTGTCTCGCACATTGTTCCGCCAGACAACCTGCTAGACAAAGCCGCCCTGGCCCTGTTTGAGGATGATGAAAAACGGCTGGAAAAAGATTTGCGCAGCTTTAAGGCGATGGTTGAAAATCGACCCAACCGGGAAAACCGCACCCGATGAAACCAGAACAATTGAAGGCAAGCGATATTTTGGTGAAGGCGTTGGCGGCGGGGGCAACGGCCGTTAGGCGACCCAATCGCCTCTACCTGCCAAATGCCCTCAAGCACATCACACCGGTCTATGGCGAGCTAAAGACGCTGCTGGAAGCGCGCTATGGGCGCGAAGTCAAGGCAGACCTGCTGGACATCGGCCCTGGCTCGGCCAAACGCCAGGAAACCATGGCCCAACAGCTGCAAGCCTCCGGTGCCGCCGATGACCAAGACGTGATGCACCTCGCCAAAAAGCTGGTAGCCATCATCGCCGACGAAAACCCAGAATCCATCTGGGCCACCAACATCGCCGCCCCCCCCTGAGCACCACAAGTGAAACGTGAAGCGTGAAGCGTGACCAAAAGCGAATCACGCTTCACGTTTCACACCCACCCCCACCCCTTCACCCTGTCACCCCTTCACCTTGTCACCCCTTCACCTTGTCACCCCTTCACCTTGTCACCCCTTCACCTTGTCACCTCTTGTCATCCCGTCGCTCTCCCCCGCCGGCGTATGATAATGACAGGGCAGGTGCAAGGTAAAGGTGGAGCCAACACCGGCGGCGCTATGCACGGTGAGATCGCCACCGAGCAACTGCGCCAGTTTGCGACTGATGGCCAGCCCCAGGCCGGTGCCGCCGTAGCGCCGGGTCGTGCTGCTGTCGGCCTGTTGAAACTCGGTGAAGAGGCGCGGTAACACTTCCGGCGCAATGCCAATGCCTGTATCGCTGACTGTCAGCGTACAGCGTGCGGTGGGTTGGTCAATCGCTACGGTGACCGTGATCGCTCCAGCGTGGGTGAACTTGGCGGCGTTGCCCAGCAGGTTCAGCAGAATTTGCTGCACCTTGGCCCCATCACTATAGAGCGGCGGCAAGTAGGGCGGCAGCGCAGTCTGTAGCTGCACCCCCTCCTGTAACAGTGGCTCGACTATGGCGACGCAGGTGGCGACCACCCCCGCGATCTCGAAGGTCGCCGGGCTCACGGTCGCCCGCCCCGCCTCCAACTTGGCACTGTCGAGCACATTGTTGATCAGCGTGAGCAGCTGATCGGCGGCGGTCAGCACCTTGTCTAAATTCTCCAGTTGTTTGGGCGGGAGTAGACCCTCGGCCTTGCGCCGCACCAAGCCGGTGAAGCCGATGATCGCGGTTAACGGCGTGCGCAGCTCGTGATTCATGGTGGCGAGAAAGGTGCTCTTGGCCTGGCTCGCTGCTTCGGCGGCCTCTTTGGCGGCGCGCAATTCAGCGACCAGTGCTGCCTCTTTTTCGGCTAGTTGGCGGGCCAGTTGCGCTTCGTAATAGTGCGCCGTCCGCTCGCGCATGCGTGTGGTCAACGCCGCCAGCACCCCGCGGGTAACCGTGGGGGTCGATGCCAGCAGCTCATGAAACGCGGAGCGGCTGAGCACAAAAAAGGTACAATCGGCTTGACAGCCGAACGACGCCGAGCGCGGTTCGTTGTCGAGCAGCGCCAATTCGCCCACATAATCACCGGGGCCACAGCGCTGCAACAGGAGGGGCTGCGCCTGCTCATCCTCAAGATAGACCGCGGCCTGGCCTGTCACCAGGACATACATCTGCGTCGCGACGTCCCCGGCGCGAAAGACCGTGGCACCGGCCGGTAGTGCGATCAGCTCGCCACACGCCAGTAACTGCGTCATTTCCACTGGCGTCAATTGCGCAAAAAAAGGGACGCGTCCCAAAATCTCAACCATTGTCGGCGTGGCGGTCATGGGTTGCTCGGTCGAATCGGATCGCTATAGCGCCCATAGCTGGGCTGATAGCCGGCGAGCCGCCCCACCCCCGCCAGCGCCGCAAAGATCGCCTGTTGGACACCAACCGGGATCTTGGTGAAATAGTTACCATGCAGCAGCAAGGTGCGAAAGCTAACGGCAAATTGCAGCGGATTGGGCATGCCCTGCTGGTTGACCTTGCCATCGCGCGCCAAGCCATGGAGCGTCGCCCAGGACGCTAGTAGCGCTTGAATGCGCGCCGGGTTGGCATCGGGAAAGCGGATGATTTGACGGACCTCTAGCACCGTATCACTGTCATTCCAGGGATTGATGTGTTTGCTCCCCGCTGGGATAAACAACTGGTCGCCGGCCTGCATCACGCCAGTCACCCCTTCGAGCACATAGCGGGCGCTGCCGGTGATCACTTCAAAAGTCTCGTTCCACAGCATGTGGACATGCTCAGGATCGCGGCCACAGTGGGGTTGAAAGCGATTCTCCACGGTATAGCCAATGCCATCCGTTTCGGCATCAGTTTCTGTAATAATGGCCCGTAGGCCTAAGAATGGGTTTTCGACAACATCACCTGGCTGAAGCATGTGTAATCCTCCTTATCACAACTGGTTGATCAGGAAGCCGGCGCGTCGACTACCAACCAAAACGCCGCTGCCCTGGCTCAGTATCGCAGCTTAGCGTCAAGAAATCGTCAAAAAATGCACGCTTTCGCGTGAGCTTTTTCCTCACGATGGGGAAGCCAGCCGTGCGGGTACTTTGGCCCTACATGAACGAATTGATCCCGTCATCCGATCAAGCATCACCTCTCCTGCTATCAACGGGAGAGGTGATGCTTGATCGGATGACGATTGTGTATAGAATGAAACAAGCGGCCCCAGGGCCGCTTGTTTCATTCTATACACAATCGTCATTACTTGGCTCTTTCATCACTTAAACATTTTTACGCGTGGAGAAAATGTTTAAGTGATGACAACCGCCGGTATACCAGATGACTGGGGCAGGTTACACGGCAAAAACCCGAAAGCCCTGGTTGCCGAAACAGTAGATCACATACTGTGCGATCTCGGCTTCGGGATACTCGGCCCGCAAGCCCTTGACATAACCGGCGATCTGCACGGTGTCTTCGGCTTGGAGTTGAAACGTGTCAATTGTTCTGGGGCAACTCGTTGAAATATTCAATAAAGCTCTGGCGAATGTTGAGGTTGGGCAGGCGCAAGAAGAAGTTATCCTGTTGGGTCAACATGCCCAGGTAGAAAAAGAAGATCGGGTAGAAACCCGGCTGAAAAACTCGGCTGGTGCTGAAGTTCGTTGCGAGCAAGCTTCTGTCATAGGCAATCGTTAGTGTCACGAAGTATTCGCCAATGGCTCGCACGGGATCGTCAGATCCCGTGCCGGGGGCAGGGATTTGACAATCCCTGCCGAGCAGTGGCGAATAACCAATGACACTACCGGCAATCCGATTTTTGGTAGTCAATTGACCGACAAAAGCTTCGGTGTCGCCGGCAGTGGCGTTGGTCAACCTGCGCACCCAACTGAGATCGGTGCGTAGGTTGAGGTCGGTGAGGAATTCGGGCATGGCACCATAGCGGGTTAGATGTTGCAGGAAGTACATGAGGATTGTCGAGTTATAGAGTGCTTCGCCCTGCGGGTTAGCGAAGTGATAGCCATTGTAGTGATGCTTGATCACTGTATCAACCTCTGTCCGGGTCGTCGGGTTGAGGGCGTAATCGGTGTAGACTTCATCTAGCAATTCGTCGACTTCACGTTGGGTAAAGCCAATCATCGCCTCAAATTCTTGGTCGAGGGTGATGATTGTCGCAATGTTGAATCCCGAAGCCAGTTCATCGATCAGAATCGGCAGCACACCGGTGATGAAGACATTGGCAATTGCGCCGGTTTCCCGGCCTTCCTTTAGCGTTTTGAAGAAAGACTTGAAGAAACTGTCTTCAGCCGTCAATTGTCGATAGAGCAGATCCTTATGCCCCGTGACCAGTTGGTTGGCAAAGTTATCATACTCATCAATGATGACAAAGACACGGGGTAAGTCGGCTTGCCAAAGGTGTCCAAGCAAAACGCTCAAGTTATCTGCAACCGGCACCGTGAGATCCATTGTCGGCATTGTATCCAGCAAAGGCGCATATTGTTCAGCGTATTGTTGCATTGCCGCCGAAAACTCTGCTCAATCTCCTGAATCGTCGGTCCCGTGGCAATCGTCGAAAAGTTCAGGTAGAGCACCAAGTACTGATTCTGCTGGCCCGTCGGATTTTGCCCGATCCAGCTCTGGCCAAAAAGCTCGTCAAATTGCCCTGCATAGTTGCGATCATAGTAGTAACGCAAGATGGAGCAGAGCAGCGACTTGCCAAAACGCCGCGGGCGTAGGAAGACGGGATTGCGGATGCGTTCTAGTTTGGCAATATAGGCGGTTTTGTCGACAAAGTAACCTTGCTCGCGCACAATGGCGGCATAGTTAGCTTCGCTGTAGAGGACCCGTTTTTCATGACCTGCTCTCTGATGACAAAGTAATGGCGTACAGCAACAGCTTTAGTCTGGAAAATTGTGACTAACCCAGTTGTATATGGCGATTATATCATACTTTATGCCGCTTGGGTGCTTACTCGCTAGTGTCGGGTGCGTCCCAAAATTGGGGTAAACGTCCCCGGCACAGGCGAAAAATTGGTTGGTCTGCGTCCCATTTCCTCGCCTGTGCCGGGGACGTAGTAAGACTCTCCCCTTTCTTGGGACGCACCTGCT
>JADLAX010000051.1 GCA_020848035.1 Anaerolineae bacterium
AACGGGACAACCTCAACTTACAGCGTTGTCGTACTTGTCCTACTTGGAACTACATCCTTCAACCACGGTTTGTTCTGGATGATATTCGATTGTTAATGTCCAAAGTTATTTTCGAGTGAACCCTTAGATTCCTGCTCTAAACTACCTCGTTGATTCAAAAATTTATTATATGTTTCCCAATCGAATAGTTGTTGTGGTTGTTTAATAGATTTTTCTAGCTGAATACGTTCGCCAGGTTTAATAATACGTCTTACTGGTGAAGGGTAACTCGTGGACATTTCTGGCCTTAAAAACCACTCTACTAATGATAGATCGTCATATTTGCCGGTAGCAATATCTATAACTACATTCATCTCTCTTTGCTGATAGTGGTTCCGCACGGTAATGTTGAGTTCGTCACGTGTAACATCACCTATCTCGATGCCATCCCATGCAGGATTCTCAATTCGCCAAAGAAAACCTTCGGCTCCATATACCACAATATCTCGAAACCCAAACAGCACAAGCTTTTGTACTTCGGTCAATAGATGTACATTGATGATAGGAAAAACTGGTATTTCCTCCCAAACTTGCGGGTTGTCTACTTGGATAATAAATCCCATCCCGCCAGAAACAACACAGAGAGTATTTTCGTCAGGGCAACTGAATATTCCTGTAATTGTTGTGTAAGCTCGATCAAAGTCTCCTATCCAACGAGGGCCGTCATATGGAGTAACTTGGACAAGGAAACCCTCGAAGATATTTGGATCCTTATTATCTGGAAAATAGTATCTCTGGGTTTTATCAGGAACGGAATATATAGGTAATTCGACATCGTAACGATGAGGAAATGACAAATCAAATTTAACAGCCATCGCTAAACAACCTCACAAAAGTTCAGTTTCAACTGGCAAAAAATCTTGCGTGACTACAGTGGCCGTTGACACGAGTTTTTACGGCCGTATTGCTTTCTCTGCACGGTCAAGCGCTTGAATTTTAGCATAAAGTGATGCCGCAAATCTGTTCAGAACATACGCCCAAGTCAAGACTTTCACATTTTGTAGCTTTTATGCTACAGTCTTCCCATGAATGACAAGCCTGTGGAAAGTAAAATGAACCAAATTACGGCAAAGTATGAAGATGGCTTAAAAGCTTCCCTGACAAATCCTGAAGAAGCGGCCGCTTACCTCAACGCGGCCCTTGAAGAAAACGGTCAGGAGGTTTTCCTGTTGGCACTGCGCGACATCGCCGAGGCACGGGGCTTTTCGCAAGTAGCACAGGAAACATTTCTGAATCGTGAGAATCTTTACCGCATGTTGTCTTCCAGCGGCAATCCGCAGCTTTCCAGCCTGAATGCGCTGCTGAAGGGCATGGGCTTACGTTTGGCTGTAGAAGTTGAGGCAGCCTAAGTTTCTGAGCCTCGTTCCACGCTCCGCGTGGAATGAAGATCAGGACGCTCCGGCGTCCCTTACGCAGCGCTGAGCGCCGCCCCCGGCATTCCCACGCAGAGCGTGGGAACGAGTCAAAGCGAGGCAGTTACGCGCGGGCGATTTTCTTCAGTTCGCCAAAGCCTATGAGGCGGAAGTTGGCCTCGTCCCACAGCCGGTAGCGAATGCATTTGAAGCTTTGCAGCAGCGTCAGCGGCTCCACGTGCAGCTCTGGGTTGGCATTGTGGCACGGCTCCAAGTTGTAGTTGGGAATGCGGGGACTGAGGTGGTGAATGTGGTGGAAGCCGATATTCCCGGTGAACCATTGCAACACCTTGGGCAATTTATAAAACGAACTGCCTTCGACAGCGGCCGTGGCGTAATCCCAGGCGTTGTGCCGCTGCCAGTACACTTCTTCATACTGGTGCTGCACGTAAAAAAGCCAGACACCCGCCATGGCCGCCAGGCCAATGATCGAAACCTGCAAAATGGCATAGGTTTTAAAGCCAACCAGCAAGCTCATCAAAATGGCAATCATCAGCAGGGCAATATTGGTAAGCCAGACGCTGCGATGTTCCCGCTTGCGCCCTTTCAGCGGAATGCGGTGCACAAACAAAAACAAAACCAGCGGGGAGATGACAAACAAAACCAGGGGGAAACGATAGACGCGGTAAACCGCACGCCGCCACCAGGGGGAGGAGAGGTATTCGTTCACCGTCATCATCCAGACGTCGCCGTCACCGCGTCGGTCCAGGTCGCCAGAGGCGGAATGGTGCAGGGCGTGGCCGTGCCGCCAGGCAAAAAATGGCGTGAAGGCCACCAGCCCGGTGATGAAGCCGACAATTTCATTGGCACGGCGCGAGCTGAAAAAAGCGCCATGACCACAGTCGTGGAAGATGATGAAGGCGCGCACGGTAAAACCGGCGTTCAAAATAATGAGGGGCAGCGCCAGCCAAAAGGAAATGCGGAAGGCGGGCACCATCAATATCCAAATCAGCAGGTAGGGCACCAGCGTATTGACGATTTGCCAGAGACTGCGGCGCAGATCGGGCTTTTGGTAGGGGGCTACGGCCGTTTTCCAGGCGCGGCTTTCGGCCAAAATCGGCCGGGTTTCTATTTGCTTCATGTGTACTCTCCCAGGGTGAATGAATTCTTGCGGGTCAATAGCGTAAATTGTAACGGCCGTTGCCAATAAAACGAACCGTCCAACACCCAATAGGCAAATTATTAGCCGACACTCACCTGCATTCAAACTCTTAACCACCCTCGTAAGCCAACCTCACTACCATGCGTGGTGGTAGTAAACGTTAAAGCGCCCGGTAGTCAATCCCCATTGACGGCTTGTGACTTGCGCAACAACTATAGTTTCCTCGCCTCACATTTTAAATCTAATATTTCTTCTACACGCGTCGGTTCAGCCCAGAACATAACGATTCAACCCTTGTTCGACAGCAAAACAAGCCTGCTCATGCCCTGAACCGCCGTGTCCGACGGAGGTTCGTTCATGCTGCACCCGAAAGTTCATTCGCCATTTCCTACATCGCTTAGACTTGGGCTTTTTCTGTTTTTATCATTGTTTGTGTGGCAAAGCAGCGTTCAGCGCGTTCAAGCGGACACCTGGACGATCTGCAAAACGGGAGGCTGTGATTTTTCATCCATTCAGGCCGCCATTTTAGATAGCTCAGTCATGAATAATGATATTTTGGAGTTTCCAGTTAACAAAGAAGCGTACACGGAAAGAATTACCCTGACCAAATCGCTCACCTTCATTGGGCAAACGACCACGATTAACGCGCAAGATGGCGGTACGGCCGTTACCATCAACGGCAGCCCCACCGTCCAGATGCAAAATTTCATCATTCAAAATGGCAGCAGTGCCGACGGGGCAGGCATCCGCCTCAATGGGGGTAATCTGACGCTGCTCAACGTCACCCTCAGCGGGCACGATGCCACCGCCACGGGTGGCGCGCTGTACGTGGCCAGCGGCAGCAGCATCACGCTCAACGATGTGACCATGAACCTGAATACGGCCGTTACCGCTGGCGGCGCAATCTACAACAACGGCACCCTGAACGCCACCAACCTCACCGTCACCGACAGCACGGCCAGCAATGGTGCTGGCCTGTACAACAACAACACGGCCCTTATCAACGATGGCACCTTTCAGCGGAATACGGCCGCGCAAAACGGTGGCGCTATCTACAACGCACTTGCGGGCGATCTCACGCTGGAAATCAGCGGCATCTCCAACAACGACGCCAGCAACGGCGCAGGTGTGGCCAATGTCGGCAGCTTGCAGCTGGTGGATACCAACATCGGCAGCGGCAACGAAGCCACCGGCGCAGGGGGTGGGCTGCACAACAGCGGGCAAGCCACTCTGACCCGCAGCACCATCGTGCAAAACACGGGGGCAACGGCCGGAGGCATCTACAACACCGGCACGCTCAACGCCACCAACAGCACCCTCAGCCGCAACACCAGCGACAACGGCGCCGGGCTGTACAACCAGAACGGCAGCGCCACCTTAAACAACGTCACCATTCACCTCAGCATTGGCCTGTCGCTGTACGCCAACGGCGGCACGGTGATGCTGGGCAATACCATTCTTTCCTCGGCCGTGAGCTACCAGACTTGCGGTGGCACGGGGCAGGTGATTACCAATGGCTACAACCTGTCGGCTGACCAAACCTGCACCTTCCTCACCGCCCCCAGCGACATCACCAACAAAGACCCACTCCTGGAGGGCATCATTTTCCCTTCGGACGGCGCCGCTTATCACCAGCCCAAGCTCAACAGCCCTGTGGTCAATGCGGGCAATCCGGCCACACCCGGCAGCAGCAGCACAGCCTGCCTGGTCAGCGATCAGCGGGGCCAGGAACGGCCGCTTAACAATCGCTGCGACATTGGCGCGGTGGAGGTTCTGGTGTATCGGCTTTTTATACCGATTGTTTTGGAATAGAAAAATTGGCAGTAACAACTAGACTTGTTCCTCAATAAAATTTAGGAAGAAATGGGACACAGATAAACACAAGTTTTCACAGATAAGAACAAAAATCTGCGTTTATCTGTGTGAATCTGTGTCCTAAATTCTTCATCTCATTAATCAGGAACAGCTCTATTGATAGTTCAAGGTTTGCGGCGCAATAGGCTATCGGCCGCTTTAATGGCCTCGCCGACGGACACACCTTCTTGCCAGGTAAACGGCCGTTGCTCGCCCCCCCGCCACAACGTCACCACCCGGCCCTCTGCCGGTGAGTAAGGGCCGGAAACAGTGGGATTGCTTGGACCAAATATCGCCAGCGTGGGGCAGCCTACGGCCGCCGCAATGTGCGTCGGCCCTGTGTCGTTGCCGATGTACAGGCTGGCCATTTCACCCAGCGCCCCCAGCTCACCCAGGGTCATGCGCCCTGCCCAGTTGGCACAGCGCTGCGATGTCATCCCCGCAATGGCAGTGGCCAATTCGTGATCATGGGCGCTGCCCACCAGCAAAACGCGCGCCTTGTGCTGGCGCATCAGGTGGTTGGCCAGCAGCACAAACCGCTCGCTGGGCCACCGCTTGAGCGGATCTTCATACACCGAACCGGCCCCACCGCCAGGATGCATCACCACCAGCGGCACATCCCCCAACCAATCGAGCTCATCAATCAGGCGCTGGGTAACGGCCGTTCGGTCAGCATCGGCCGGGTAAAATTCCATAGGGGGGCGTTCCCCCGGCGGCAGGTCAATCCCACAAGCCGGGGCTAACGACAGGTAAATATCGGTGGCATGCTGCTGCCCGGGGCGCGGCGGGGCCACCAGCGTCTGGGCAAAACCACGCCCGCCAGAAGCCACGCCAATGCGCTGCGGAATTCGCGCCTGCCACGCCACCCAGGAGAGCAAACTGGAGCGCCCTGGAATCAGACAGGTGTCGTAGCTCCCCTGGCGCAGCTGCTCGGCCACGCCAAGCAGTTCGTTGATGGACAGAGACGCCAGGCCCAGGTCCCCAGTGGGAATGAGCTCGGCAATCTTGGGATTTTTGGCAATGGCTGGCCTGGCCCACTCACTCACCGCCCAATCGAACTGCGTGTTGGGAAACGCCGCCGCCAGCACCGAAAGCAGCGGCGTAGCCAGCATCACCTGGCTCAGGCAGCAAGGATGCAGGATGAGGGCTTTTTGCGGCGGGGTAAACGGCCGTCGGTATAACCGGAATGGCAGGCTGACCAACCGGGCCAATGTGGCCGTCAAAAATGTTTCTTGGGGCATACGTGCGTTGGGCGCTACTCTCCTACGGAAATAAACGCTTGAATCTGTTCAAATTTGGCCGGGCCAATGCCCGACACGTTCATGATATCCTCGATGGCGGCAAACGGGCCGTTGGCCTCGCGGTATTCTACGATCTTTTCGGCCGTGCTGGGGCCAATGCCGGGCAAGGTGTCCAGATCAGCGACGGTCGCGCTATTTATGTCAACCACATCACCCGGCGCAGCGGCCGTTTCTGCGTCGCCCGTCTCCAGTTCAATTCCTTCCGTGCGCACCACCGGGTTAGTAACGGCCGTCTGCCCCTGTTCGGCCGTTTCGGCCGTGGTGGGCACATAAATCTGCATGCCGTCTTGCAGCGGAAAGGCCAGGTTGACAACGGCCGTATCCGCCTCGGCGATAAAACCACCCGCCTGCTCAATGGCCTGCTGCACAATGCTGCCCGGTGCCAGTTCGTACACCGCCGGGGCAGCCACCGCGCCGTTCACAAAAACATGCAGCGGCCCGGGTGTGGCGGTAGGGTCCGGCAGCGCCGTCGGTGCCGGTGGTTGGATGACAATCTGGGCGGGCTGGACCCGCCGGGTTAAGGTCAACCCCCCTGCCCCCAAAATAATCCCGACAAATAAAATCAACAGATACGAAAGCAAATTCTCTTTGTTGAGCACAATTATCCCCCAAATGGTGACGGCGGTTGCCGACAGCCTCTAAATTTTGCTAAAACGCTCATGGCACGGCCGTAATTTTACACGGCAGACAGGCAGCCAACAAACCGGGCGCATTTTTCAAAATGGGGCAGATGCAGTATCTTACCAGGATCAGCCCACACCAGCGGTTCAGGTGTCAAATGGGGAAATTTGGTGTCTAATGCACCAACAAATGCAGAATTGTTTTATAGGGAGACTTCATGAGCGCAGGTTCAACACCATGAATAAAAATCAGCAGATTGGCGCAGATTGCGCGCAGATTTTATTCCGCGTTCATCAGCGTTAATCCGCGTCCTATTTTCACAGGAGACGTCACCAACTATCGTTGACCACCATGAATGAAAATCAGTAGATTTCGCAGATTAACAAGATTTAATCCGCGCAATCCGCGGCCTGTTTTCGAAGGAGATCAAACATGACCGACACACCCAATCCAAATCCAAACCCCAATCCAACCCCACAAAAACGGATTGCGATTGATATTCCTAAGGAGCTAACGGCCGTTTACGCCAACCTCGCCTTTATCAGCCACACGCCAGGGGAAATGGTGCTGGACTTTGCCCAAATGCTGCCGCGTATGCCGCGTGGCCGCGTGCTGTCGCGGGTCATTATGTCCCCCATGCACGCCAAAATGCTGCAAAGCGCCCTGGCGCAAAACATCGCCAACTACGAGCGGCAGTTCGGCGAAATTCGCCTGCCCAGCACCCTGGCCGACCAGTTTTTCCGTTTCCCCCAGCAAGGGGGCGACAAGGACGAAGAGTAAGCAAGTTAGCCGCGAATGACGCGAATTTTCACGAAAAAAACTTTTCGCGTTCATTTGCGTTCATTCGCGGCCAAGAATTATTCCTGCCTTACCCAGAGGGAGACGGTTTCGATGTGAAAGGTTTGCGGCTGCATGTCGATGGGTTGGACCTCGACCAGCTGGTAGCCGCTTTGGTGCAGGGAACGGCCGTCACGCGCCAGCGTGGCCACATCGGAACTGACGTAAATCAAGCGGCGGGGAGTGGCCTTGACAATCGCGCTTATGGCCTGGCGCGACAGGCCGCTGGCCCACGGATGCACCACCATCACTTCGGCGCCGCCCGGTAAAGTGGGCAGCACCACTTCAACTTCCTCTTCGTACAACGCCACGTTTTCCCGATGATACAGGTTAACGGCCAAATCCTCCACCGCATCCGAGTTGCGCTCGACGGCAATCACTTCCTTAGCCTGTTCCGCCAAAAATGCCGTCAACGTGCCCGCCCCGCTAAACAGCTCAATGACCGTTTCCTGGCCGGTGAGCGCCGCATAACGCAGCACCGTTTGCACCACCGCCTGCATCGCGGTCGGGCTGGTCGCCATATCCACCCCCGGCGACACCCGGAAATCACGGCCGTTTACCTGCTGCACCGAATAAAAATCGCCGACGAGGGAAGCGGCCGTTTTGTCTGGCAGCACAATGGCCACCGAGACGGGGAAATCGGCCTCCAGCTCAGGCGGCTCCACGTCATCCACCTCGATGGCCGCCAGCAGCGCCTCATCATCGCCAATGCGCAAAGACAGTTTGCGCAGCCCTGGCAGATCCAGCTCCACGTCGTGCAGCAGCGCCACCAGCTCGGGCCGCGCAATGGGGCATTCGTCAATGGCAATCACCTCTCGTTTAACAGGTGACCAGTAACCGAGACGGCCGTCTCCCGCCGGACTCAGCACCATTTCTACCCGGTAAGCGTACGGCTCTGGGTTGGGCACCATCGGCTGCACGTTGGCCGACTTAAACCCACCCAACCGCGCCAGCTGGTCACGCACCACGCTTTCTTTCGCCGCCAGCTGCGCCGCGTAAGCCATGTGCTGGAAGTGGCAGCCGCCACACACCCCAAAATGCTGGCAGCGCGGCGCCACCCGCTCCGGCGAAGGCTGCAAAACCTGGATCAGCTCCGCCTGGGCATACTTGTTCTTCTCAGACACAATTTGCGCCCGCACCTTTTCCCCCGGAATCGTGAACGGCACAAAAACCGTGCGCCCCCGCTTTGCCCGGCCAATCGCCGAGCCACCGTGCGCCATTTCCGTTACATCCAACGTGATCGTTTCCATGCTAAACCCTTGCGGCAATAACCATCGTAAACGTGGCAATAAACCAGTGAATCAACCACGGGTATATGAAGGACTCTGACTGCCACGCCACAAAACCAAAGCCCGCCCCGCCAAAAATTGTGCTCAATGTTTCTACTTCCGGCTTGCCCAAATGCATAAAGGCAAAGGGCACTGCCTGCAAAAAGATGGCCGCTCCCGGCCCAAACTCGCGGGCAAAAGCAAACAACATCACCCCCCGCCAGATAAATTCCCAGCCAAACAAATCCAGCCCATTTAGATAAATAATGCGCCAGACTTCCTGCGGTGCACGAGCCTGATAATACTGCGCCATGCTTGGCTGGCGGGCCACAAAAAACAAAATGATGGCCATCGCCGTACAGGCACCCACCACCCAGGCCAACCCCGTCTGCCATTTGCCAATTCTAAAGCCATACTCTGCCGGTGACTCACGGAAGATAACCAAAATGACCAGCATGGGAATGACAAAATACCAGATCATGCGGTCATACGCCTTGGTGCTGGTGATTTTGTGCCCGTAATAATCCAGCATCGGCACCACCGTGCCCAGGATGATCAGAAACGTTATTTTTAAGTCAAACTGCACACCGCCAATTGTCACACGCATTCTCCTGCCATCATTCGAGTTGTTTATAGGTAAGCGCTCAACCCTACCTGGAGCAAGGGCATCGCCTCGGCGCTGCCAATCTTTCTCCCCGCACGGAGCGCGCAGGCCCCTCGTGCGGAATATCAGAAGGGAGTGTTACTTCCTGAACCGGGGATTATAGCAAAAAAAAGCCCGACCTGACGGTCGGGCATTGCTTTCAATTTTGTTATAAGGTGTTTACTTAGGCAACGGAGGGTTGGCCAAGCATTTCGCCCAACACGCGCTCAATGGCCATGGTGTGGCTGCAGTAACCACGACTGTGAAAGAAGCTGCAATCGCAATCCCAGTGGCCAGCATCGTACTTAATGTTGTGCACGCCACCGCTGTCCCCTTCAAGACGGACAGTAAAAGTGTCAAAACTGAACCGTTCGGGTTCTTGTGCATAGAATTTCGACTTCTCAATCTTTCCGATCATTCCATAGTCCATAATTTTTTACACTCCTCTCTGCTAAGGGTTTAAGGGACTTCCGGTTAATAGAAATAAAAAACGCACGCAAAATGCGTGCGTCGTGGGCTGAATTTGGTTTTGTCTACCGATGATGTTGTAACTTTATCATCCATGCTCCAAGTATAACGAACAACCTATTGATGTCAATAAGACCAGACGGCCGATTTACCAATTTTTAAGTAACAAAAATCACAAATTAGAAACGCTACGAAGCTGCCTGGGGAATGGTGAACTGGAACGCCGTGCCTTCCCCTAGCTTGCTCTCCACCCAAATCTCGCCGCCGTGCAGCTCGATGATACCTTTGGTAATGGACAGCCCCAGCCCGGTGCCCTTCGCCTGGCGAATGTTGGGGTCTTCAGAGCGGAAAAACTTGGTAAACAACCTCTCCAAATCAGCTTCGGCAATGCCGTAGCCGTTGTCTTTGACACAGCACCACACCATCGCCTGCATCTCGCCCGTGTCTTCGTCGGCCACCATGCGCGGCATAAAGCTAACGTTGACGTCGGTGTCGGGCGGTGAATATTTGCAGGCGTTGCTCAGCAGGTTGGTAAGCACCTGCACCATGCGCCCCTTATCGGCCATGATGGGGGGCAGTTCATCGGGCATTTGCAGATGCACCCGAATGCCTTTCTCGTCGCACAGCCCTTTCACGGTCTGCATCGTCTCATTCACGACGTTGACAAAGGAAGTGGGCGACAGTTCGATGTGCAGCACACCGGTCTCGATGCGGGAAATGTCGGTGAGGTCCTGAATTTGCTGGCTCATGCGCCGGATGTTGGCCGCCATGATTTCCAGGAAGTTGCGCTGCTGCTCGCTCAGTTCGCCCGTCATGCCCGAGAGGAGCAGGTCAGTGTAGCCGCGCAGCGAAGTCATGGGTGTTTTCAGCTCATGGGAGACCATCGAAACAAATTCAGACTTGGCCTGGTTGGCTTCGTTGACCTTGTCGTAAAGGATGGCGTTGGCAATAGCGGCGGCGGCGTGGTTGGTAATGCGTACGGCCGTTTGCAAATCGTCCTCGCTGTATTTCCCTATCACGTCACTCTCGATGGCAATCACGCCAATCAGCTCCTGCTTGTTGATAAACGGCAGCGTCATCTGCGCGTGGGTGTTGAAGTTGGCCGCAATGTAGCGCGACTCCTCGTGCACGTTAGGCGCATTGTGCGGCTGGCCCGAGTGGATCACCTGGCCAATCAACCCCTTGTCCGCCCCAATCTTCGACTCGTCAAACGTCTCGTCGTAGCCCTGGGCCACCACCCGGTAAACTTCCCGGGCTTCGTTCACCAACACAATCGAGCCAGCCACCCCCTGGTAAATGCTCAACATCCGGCTGAGGGTCAGATTAAGCACGTGGTCTAAATCCAGCGTCGTGCTTAAATCACGATCCAGCTGTTGGAGGAGCGATAGTTCATCAACGCTTTTTTGCAGCGCCTCGTCGGTTTGGGCCAGCAGGCGGGCATTTTCCATGGCCACCACTGCCTGCCCGGCAAAAGCGGTCAGCAAACTCTGGTCTTCCAGGCTAAACTCAATGCCGTTGCGCTTGTTGATGACTTGCAGCACGCCCAGCACGGTGGTTTGCCGCACCAGCGGCACGGTGAGGATCGACTGCGAGCTAAAGTCAGACCCGGCATCTACGGCCGAAAACCAGCGTTCGTCTTCCTGCACCCGGTTGGAAATGATGGCGCGGCCGGTTTGGGCGGCCGTTCCCGCCAGACCCGCCCCCAAGGGCAAACGCCGCCCCACCAAGCCGTTGCTGGCCGGGCCACGAGCCACGCGGAACTCCAGCTCGCCGTTTTCCTCGCGGGAAATCATGAAGGTGCCCGCTTCTGTGTCCAGCAGCTCAATGGCTTTGTCCAGGATCAGCTCCAGCAGCGGGTCCAGTTCCTTGGTGGCGGCCAGCGAAAAGGTGACCTCGTTCATAATCTCAAGCTGCTGGGCGCGCTCCTGCAGCCGCTTGTTGGTGTCGATGCGCTCCAGGGCTGTGGCGGTGCGGTCGGCAAAAACGGTAAAGAGCTGCTGCTGCCGGGCGCGGATTTTGTAGGCTGGATCGCGGTAGTAGGTGTGAATGGCACCCAGGGTATCGGCCCCGGCATTCAGCGGCGCGGCGATCCAGGAACGGCCGTATTCATCTTCCTTCACCACCATCTGCCCCATGTTGATCACCTGGTGGATGGACGGATCGGTCACCAGCCTGGTAGCACCTTCCTTGTTTTCGTAACGCTCGCCGTCTTCCAGGTAAAACACGGTGTAAATTTGCTTGGTAGCCTTGTCGCGCAGGGAAATAAAGAAGTCGTTGATCCCCAGCAGGCGCTGGAAGTTGGTAAACACCAGCTCCAGCAGCGCGTCGAAATCGATGGTGAAGTTAAGCGCCTGGGAAAACTGGCTCAACATGTCCAGCTCGGCAACGCGCGTCTCCAGCCGCCGGATCACGTTGGCCCGCTCCAGGCCAATTAACGATTGATCCACCAGCGAGCTGATGTAGTTGATTTCCGCCGGGCGGAAGTGCTGCCGGTTTTGCTTGGGTGAAAGGGACAGCCAGCCGAGCAGCTCACGGCCGTTGTTGATGGGCACCAAAACGGCCGCATTTAACGCCTGCACCGCTTCCGTCTGGCCTGCCAGCGAATCTGGCCAGGCTCGTTCCTCGGTCAGGTCAATGGGGCCGTTGGTCTGGCTCATGTAGGCCACCAGCGGCGATTCCACGCTGAGCCGCCCCGAAGCATGGTTGTTATGGCTGGCAAAATAGTTCATCTGCGCATCGGGCAAAAAGAGGTATGGCGCAGCGTCTGGCACGCCAGAGGCAACGTATTTAAGCAGGGTATTGGCCACCTGGTCGGTGTTTACGGCCGTTGTCAATGCCCGGTTATAGGCCCGCAGCAGCTTGTCCAGCGCTACCGGCTCGCGGAAGAAGAGCTGGTCGATAGCCTCTTGCAGCCGACTCCGCAGCGGATTAAAGACCAGAACCAGCAAGACGATAAAAACCGACAGCACAACGGGATTGTCAATCACCGTGCCAAACGTGTTGCTCAGGCCAACCGCCACCAGCACAAAAGCAGCCAACACCAGGCCCGTCATGAGGACGTAAGAGATGGACCGGCGCATAATCTGGTCTACGTCCAGCAGCCGGTAACGAATGATGGTATAGGCAATGGCCAGCGGATAAATGACCAGTGGCGGCAGGTAAAATGCCGTAGGCAGCCAGGCCACATCGATCATTTGCGAGGCGGGAATAAAAAAGAGGACCAGCGGCGTGAAGGCAATCAGGCTGCCCAGCAGGATGATGCGCGCCTGCTGCCGCACCAGCGGCGAGGGAGACCAGCCGCCCCGGTACGCCATGAGCGCCAGGGAAAGGAGGATCGCCAGCCCGTTGAGCAAAAACAGGGTACGCCAGGGAATGGCGTAATACCAGGCATTGGCCTCGTTGTAGAGCCAGATTTGCGCCCAGATGCCTGCGGCCACCCCCGGCAGCAGCAGCAGCCACTTGCTGCGCGGGTAGCGGATAACAAAATTCATTTCATGGGGAAAAACGGCCGCTAACCACACACTCAACCCCGGCGTCAGCGCCAGCGCCAGCAGCCAGATGCGGGCAAATTGGTGGGAGGTGAGTAAGTTAAACAAGGAACCCACCGCCAGCGCAGCCAGCCCCATAAACAGGGCAAATACCTGGGCCGACTCCGCCTTGGGCCGCACCGAAAAGGTCCAGATGCCAATGACAAACATGATGAAGCCCGTGAGGTAGAAAAGGCCAAAATGATTCCACAGGCTCAGGTAAGTTAGCGGAATGACGGGCAGTTCGACTACGCGTTCTGGTTCGGGAAAGTTCGGCTCGATGTCGATGCCGGGCGGCGGCTGGACCAACGTCAGGCTGACCAGATCGCCGGTTTGTTTGCCTTCCAGGGTAGCCAGAAATTGCTCGATGGTAGTGACAGGTTGGTTATCAACGGCCGTAATCCGATCCGGGTAACCCACCAGCCGATCCTCACCCTGGCTGGGCCACGACGGTTCACCGGAATCATTGATTACCAGGTTGGGGTCAACAAAGAAGCCAAGAAAGGGGGTTTGCGCCCAGCTTAGCGCGGTAAACGGCAGCAGAATGTACAGGATGCTGCCAACCATCAGCAACAGTCCTACCAAACCGACCCGGAAATGGCTATAGCGTTCCGCTGTCACAAATAGAAAACCTTTCAGACGTCAATAACCGAGGCGTTTTTACGGTTGAACACGGATATCCGACAATAATAAGCGATCATCAATATAGTGTCCATCCTCGGCTACAATATTCTGCGGGGCTTTTGTTACCGCGTCAATTAATGCCACGTGAATACTGTAAGAACCGGGAGCCAGGGCCGGGTCCAGCCGCAAAGAATGCCCATCAACCACCAGCTGGCCATCTTGCCAATGGCTGGTGGGGGCGGCGGTGGGAGGTGAAACGGCCGTTACCAACGCTGGCTGCCAATCGGGGCAGGGCAGCGGGCACAGGGCCACTTCGACCAGGTAATCCGGCGGCGCATCGCGCAGCGCCTCCCAGTAGAGCGTGATTTCCAGCGTGTCACCCGGCGCGAGGACCCGTTTGTTGTACTCGTACCCCGTCAGGCGGAGGTCGTTGAAAAAGTTTTGGTTGAGCAAATTGGGGAACGACTGGCCAGCCTCGCGCCAATTGTCCACTTCGGCGATGGCGACAGTTCCCAGCGGCAGGGCATCGCCCACAAAACTGCCTGCGGCGTCGGCAATGCCCAGCCGGTAGCTGTTTTCCCCCGGCGCGTAGAGGCCGATGCTGAGTTCGGCCGTTCCCGGCGTATACATTGTCTCGCTGGCGTGCAGCCGAATCGACTCGACAAAGCGGTCGCCGGGCTGCCACTGGCTGCTGGGGAAGTTGCCCAGGCCTGGATGGGTGTCGCGTTGGGCAATCAGCGTGCCGGTTGCCGCATCAGTTAGATGGACAAAAAGCAAAAAGTTGCCCGGCGGCTGGTTAATCACTTCCCAGTACAAATCAAGCGTGAGATAGCCGCCCGGTTGCAGCGTCGTGTCGTCCAACTCGTAGCCGCGCAAGATGACGAAGCTGTCGAACTGGGCGTGGGTGGGGTTGGGCACGGCCGTCTCCGCTGCAAACGGTTCAGGCCGGGCAAAAGCTGCCGCCAGGTAGCCAAAAATGGCGACGATGGTGAGGGTGGCCATTCCCACGTTCACCACTGCGGCCAAAACGGCCGTCGGTTTTGACCCTCCCACCCAATCAGCCCAGGCGGACAGGCCATAAAAGGTGAGCAGCGCCAGCGCAGGCAGCGCCGGGAAGAAAAAGCGCCCCATTGCCCCGGCTGGGCTGACCAGCAGGTAGTTGAACACGACGGCAAAAAAGAGGATGACGTCGAGGGCGAGTAAAAGGAGGGGGAAGATTGACCCCCACCCTGGCCCTCCCCCTGGGAGGGGGAGGGAAAAAAGCCCCCTCTCCCTGGAGGGAGAGGGCTGGGGTGAGGGTGAAAACGGCAAAACCCGCAACCCCAACCCCAACAGCCCAATTCCCACCAACCAGCCCAGGCCGCTGTAGATGCCATCGGGCAAGGGAACCTGGCCATAGCCAAAGCGGCCCCACAGGCTGGTCCAGGTGTAGGGCAGCTCAAAGATGGCCACGCCCCAGCTCTCGGCGGGGTTACGCACGCCCCACAGCTCGGTGAGGCGCTCGAAGCCGGTGGGTTCGCCGTACAAAATCTGGTTGCGCCCAAACCACCAGCCCGCCAGCAGCAGGGTAAAGGCGGCGATGAGCAGATTGGCTTCCCACCACAGCCGCCACTGCTTTTTGCGCCAGGCGGTCCAGGTGACGGCCGTTTCAATCACCAACGCCACTGCCGCCAGGTTAAATTTGCTCATCAGGGCCACGCCAAACAGCACGCCCAGCCAGATGCCCCAGCGGCGCGACAGCCCGGTGTCTGACTGCACCAGTTGGACGCTAGCCACGAGAACGGCCGTCCCGCTCAGCGCGGCAATCACATCGTTATTGATCGACCCGGCCATGTAGACAAACATCGGGTTAAAGGCGACAAAAGCTGCCGCGCCGACGGCGAGAGACGGCCGTTTGGGCCACAACAGCCGCCCCAGCAGCCAGGTCAGGTACACCACCCCCGCGCCAAGCAGCACGTTTAAGCCGCGCACGATGTGGGCCGCCAATGCCTCACCCGTCCAGGGGAACGCTTCGGCGGCGGTGTGCAGGTATTGGTTTTTGTTGTCGTCGCCCACTTCCCAGTAGCGGTACTGCCAGAACGGATTGTCCTCCAGCGTGGTGCAGACGGGCTTGCCGGTATCGACCCAAAACGTGGCGGCTGCCCCGAGCACGTAAAACAGGGGGGGGTGGTGCCCTTGAGCACTGCACCCCACGCCCTGCACCGGCAGGCTTTGCTGCTGAATGATGTGCTGCACAAAGCGGTAATGGCGCAGCTCGTCCGTGGCCTCAAACAGCGGGTTAATGACGCTGGACGCAAAAGACAGCATGACAAACGCCAGCACAATCAGGGCGATGGGTTGTTTGGTCCAGGCGATTGTCTTTGTCACATAATTCTCCACACCGTAGAGACGTTGCAATGCAACGTCTCTACTCTACGGGATGTCCAGGCTTAAATGATCACGGCCGTCGGTGGTGCGGATGCGCTCGCCGGTCATCGGATCGTACAGGCCAAAGATGGCGGTGGTGGCCACGCGGCCCTCTGGCGGCGTTAGCCAATGCTGCTGCAAAAAGGTGTCGCCCGGCTGCAGCGTCACCGGGTCCACCCACAGGCCGTCGTCCCCCACCAGGAAGTTGCCCTCGGCGTCCAGCAGTTGGGCAAAAACGTGCAAACGCGGCCCGGCGTACACACCCGGCGGCGGCGGATTGCTAATTAGCGGCATTTCTGGCAGTTCCAGCGTCTCGCCCACCTGCCAGCCTAGCTCCAGATGGTTGGTGGCGGGATCAAAAACGGCCGTTAACCAGCACAACCCGTTGTTAAAACAAATACGCTCTTCAGACCGTTCGGCCAGCATTTGCGCCTCGGTTTGGGCCAGCGAGTAGAAGCCAGCCGTGGCCGACGGGGACACTGGGTTTAACAGCGGTTGGTAGGCAGCGGCCGTTTCTGGAAAACCAACAAAACTCAGTGGTGGACTGAGCAAAAGCGCCCGCTCGGCGTTAAACCAACGGGGGCGCACTTCTGGATCATTATGTAAACCAATCTGCAATGCCAGCCGATCCCACGGCCCGGCCAGCAGCCCCGAAATGCCAAAATCGGTTAGCTCAGGGTTTTCATTGACAGTGTCAGCCACATCCTGAATGTCGGCCCGGTACAAAAAGCGCACCATGCCCCGCTCCGGCCAGTGCTGAAAATAGTCCGGCAAATCGCGGGCGGCAATACTGACAATAAGCAGCACCGCCAAAATTATTGTTAGAGGAGATTGGAGATTGGCGATTAGAGATTTGAATCTCCAATCTCTAATCGCCAATCTCCCTTTTGCTAATCTCCCAATAGGCAGCGCCGCCAAAATGTAGGTGGCAGGCTGGGCCAAAATGGTGTGCCCCAGGCTGGCAGGCGGTATGCTGATAAACGCCGGGGCAATGCCCGCCAGCCACCAGAGCAGCAAAAAGGCCGCTGGCAGTGCCCGGCTGACGGCCGTTGGCTCGACACGCCGCCGCAGCCACTGCCACAGCACCACAGCCACATCCATCACCGCCAACAGCACCCCACCCCAGAAGAAAATCGCGCCAACCGGGCTGAACAACGGCCGATTGGGGATGTTGTACAACCATTCGTCGTCGCCGGTGGCATGAAACATGCTGAGGGTAATCACTACATATTCGCGCAGCGGGGCAAAGTTGCCCTGACGCGCTTCCACCAGCGGCACGGCCAGCTCACCCACCCGGCCTTCGGCCTCCGGCTGGGCCTGCAAGGTGAGAATGAGCGGGATGGCGAGAACGGCCGTTACCACCAACATCACCACCCAACCACGCCAATTTTTATAGAAAGACGGCCGCTGCACCAGCCAGACAAAACCCATAAACGCCAGCAAAATCAGCGGCACACCGCGCCCGGCAAAGTAGGTGTAGAAGCCGAGGCTGATGAAAAAGGCGGTAATTAGGTAATTGGTAATTGGAGATTGGAGATTGGAGATTGAGCTGCGAGAATCTCTAATCCTTGCCCTGAGTGAAGCCGAAGGGTCCAGTCTCCAATCTCCCTTGTTTTTGAAGCCACGCCAGAAGAAATAGAAAGCGGCCGTTACCAACACCGGCATGGTGACGTGGCGCAGACCGAAACGGCCGTACATCAACCCCCAAAAGCTGAACGCCAGCCCGGCCGCAGCGACCAGGCCAACCCAGCGACCAAACAGCTCGCGCCCCAGCCGGTGGGTCAGCGGCACGGCCAGTGTGGCCAGAAACGCCGACAGCAGCCGAATACCGACCCAGTTGGCCCCAAACAGCCCCAGCATGACGGCATTCAGCGCGTGGTACAGCGCCTCGTGGCCGGAGGCATCGGGGTAGTAGACAACCAGGTTGCCGTCCAGCACCTTCTGCGAGATGACCAGCGAGTTGATCAGCTCGTCGTCGCGCCAGCCGGGCGGGAAATGGTCCAACTGCCACAGCCGCAGCACAAACGCCACAAAGGTGATGACCATCACCAGCCAAAAATCACGCCGCCGCTGGTTCACACCGACCCCCAAGCAGCCGCGGATTTCGCGGATTGACGCGGATTTTTATGTCCCTCGTTCCGTGCGCTGTGTGGCATGAAGCTGGCGACGCTCTGCGTCGCGGGCGCATTCATTAAGCGCACAAAGCTGGATTCCCGTCTTCGCGGGAATGACATGTCGTAATTTGCTTTGTGTAACTCTGTTTCAACTCTGTGCAACTCTGTGTTCCTCTCCCTACTCAACAATTCTCAATTCTGTAAGTTGCAGGTGATCGCCGACGGCCGTTCCATCCTGCCACACCGTCAACCGCTGCGTTTGTGTGCAGGTCGCATCCAGACAGGTGTACAGGCCAATGGTGAGCGGGTAGGCGCCAACGGCCGTTCCTGCCGGCACCGCAAATTCATGCAGCTGCACCAGCCAGTCCCCCGCCACCCAGCCGCCGCTCGGCGCATCCAGCCGGTCCGCCTGGGCCAGCGGCACACCATCCGGGCCAACCAGGTGAGTAAACAGGCGCAGACCAGATGGTGCGCTCTGCACCTGCCACACCGTCACCAACTGCACCACCTCACCCACCGCCACGTTGCCAGACGACAAATCATACCCCAGGAGCGCCGCCGCCTCACCAAATTGGGCGGGCTGCGGCGTCAGCCACTGCTGCCAGGCGGTCACCGTCTCGGCAGCCCTTACCTGATACACCCACACCGGCCGATCCGCATCACTGGGGCGCAGGGGCAGCGTGTCTTGCAAAACGGCCGTGGCCAAATACGGCCGCAGCGGCTCAGCCAGCGGCGCAAACCCGGAAAAAACAACCAAAGCTTCATCTGCATTGGGCACAATCAGGCTGCCCCGCCCATCAAACCAGCGCGGCTGGACGGCATCTTGGGGCAGCATCAGCGCCGCCACCGCTGGCGAGTGGAATTCACCGGGGGTGATCGTGGAAACGCTTGCGCTGAGCATCGCCGAAGTGGCCGTGTCCGCCACTTGCTGCCCTGCCAGATAATCCAGCACAGTCACCATCGTGCTCTCGTACTGCACGCGCACCTCTGGCGCATTGGCCCAGGTGCCAAAATAATCCCGCGCGGTGATAACGGCCGTTCCCCCAAACAGAAATAACGTGCCAACAGCCAACAGCCAATTGACCATTAACCATTTACTATTAACCATGAACCATTGCCACCCCCAATCAATCGCCACCGCCACCAACAGGTAAACCACCGGCTGCAGCCCCATCGCCTGGGTTGTGCTCAGCTCCGGCCCGGTGATGAGCACGGGGGCCAGGCCACCCACCAACCAGACCAGCGCGGCGGCGTAAGCCAGACGGCCGTTCGGCCCGGCCATTCCCCTCACCTGCCACCTGCCACCTGCCACCTGCCACAATGCCACCCCAATCCCCAGGTAAAACAAGCCTCCCATCACCGGCCCCAGCAGCGGCCGTTCCGGGATGTTGTAGCGCCAGGCGGTATCGCCCGCGACGGTAAAAATCGCCAGCCCGCCCTTGATGTTGCCCCACAGCAGAGAAAAATCGCCCTGAAGCGCGGCGGTTAGCGGCACGCTCAGCTCATCAATGCGAATTTCCGCGCCGGGATTGGCGCGCAGGTAGGCCAAGAGCGGCCAGGCCAGAACGGCAGCGACCAGGAGGGTAACGGCCGTTCCCGCCCAGGCACGCCGCAGCCACCGCCGATCCCAGACGCCCCCCACCAACAGCAGCGCCGGAAACAAAAGCCATAGGCCGCGCGCAGGGATGTAGGTGTAAAAGGTGAGGCCGAGGAGGAGGCCGGAGAGGAGGAAGTGAAAAGTGAAAAGTGAAAAGTGAGACGTGAAACGTGAAACGTGAAGCGTGGGGGGATTGACATTGGCATTGTGCGCCTCTAATCTCAAATCTCCGATCTCTAATTTTTGCAGGCCGCGCCAGAAAAAGAAGAGAGCCAGGGCGAAGAGGGCAGGCAGGGTGATGGAGCGCAGCCCCTGGCGGGCGGCCATGACGGGCCAAAAACCGACGGCCAGCCCGGTGGCGGTGAGCAGGGCCACCTGGTTGTTAAAGGCCAGGCGCGTCCAGGCGGTCATGGCCCCAATCATGAGCAAACTGAAGAGAACGGCCGTACCCCGCAGCACCCACGCCTTTTGCCCCAGCAAAGTCATCAGGCCCGCCGTGGCGTAATCAAACAGCGGTTCCCGGCCATGCCCGACGGTAAAATAAATGTCGCGCGCGCCGTTGAGGATGGCCACGGCCGTAATGCCATGATCGGCCTCGTCGTGGGTCAGCCCGGGTGGTATGGTGGTTAGATGATAGAAGCGCAGAGGTACGGCCGTTAGCAAAATTAACAGCAGCCAAAACAAGAACCCTGTTCGCTTCTCTATGTCCAAAAAGTTACGCATTGCTGGCGGATATTACAAGAGCGACACCACTGAGACAAATACGGCCGTCCTGCGTTTGCACCACTAAACTACGGTTTGTCTGGCGGCAATAAAAAAGCGCCACGCTTTTGTTCACGTGGCGCTTCCAAAATGTAGGTTAAGAAGTCAGACAGATTTAATGAGGGTGCTTACCAATTAGCTCGCCAAAGCTTCCTTCGCCAGATTCACAACGGCGGCAAAAGCGGCTTCATCGCGCACGGCCAGGTGAGCCAATGCTTTGCGATCCAGGTTAACCTTGGCCAGCTTCAGCCCGTGCATAAAACGGCTGTAGCTCAGGTCATGCATCCGCGTGCCCGCGTTGATGCGGGTAATCCACAGGCGGCGGAACTCGCGACGGCGGACGCGGCGATCCCGGTATGCATACCAGTAAGATTTCATCATGGCCTCGTTGGCGCGACGGAACAACTTACTCCGCGTGCCCCACTGGCCTTTGGTCATTTGTAAAACTTTTTTATGACGTCGTTGGGTTGTAAACCCACCTTTTACTCTCATTTGTGCAACCTCGCATTTGTTGGTGTCTTAACGAGAAAAGCAACTTGATTTGATTTCAACTCTTTTCCCGCTTTAGACCGATGGCCTGGCGCTCAAGCCGTTCCCTACAGGAGACCGAGGCCAGGCAGCGAACCATCTCAATAAATTAGGCGGGCGGATTTGCCTTGTACTTTTTCAAGTACGGCGCCAAACGCTTGATACGTTTGATGTCACCCGAGTTTTCTACAACGAGCATACGGCTAAACAGCTGTTTGGTACGGCTGGACTTACGCCGCCGCAGATGGCTTTTACCACCCTTGGTGCGCACGATTTTACCGCTGCCAGTCACCCGAAAACGCTTGGCCGCTGCTTTATAGGTCTTCAACTTGTATTTTTTCTTTTTTGCTTTAGCCATTTTATCCTCTCAACATGAAAGCGTCCTCGATTCAATCTGCCTTCACACAAAAGCCCCCAGAAGGGGCTTATTCGACCAACCTACAACCTACATTTTGTTGGGAAAAACAACAGCCAGCTTTGCGGCCAGACAAACAGCCTCAGGGCTAAACTGTTGGATTTAACAAGAGTGTCATCGACCAGCCTTCCAGCTTCGGGGCCTGTTCCACCTCAGCGACATCAGCCAACAGCACTGCAATCTCCTCAAGAGTCTGTTGACCAATCTCGGGATAGGTGATCTCGCGCGCCTTAAAACGCACCTGGAACTTGACCTTTTTGCCTTCTTCCAGCCACTTTTTCGCTTTGCTTACATATACATCACGGTGAAAGTCAGAGGTACGGGGCGTCAGCCGAAGCGTTTTGATTTCAATTTGCTTCTGCTGCTTACGCGCCTCACGTTCCCGCTTGGTTTTCTCGTAAGCAAATTTGCCATAGTCCATAATGCGGCAAACAGGCGGGCTGGCATTGGGAGCAACCTCTACCAGATCAAGTTCGGCCTCTTCAGCCATTTGCAATGCCTGATTGATAGGCACGACCCCATGATTTGTGCCGTCCTGGCTAATTAACCTGACTTCACGAACCCGTATGCGCCGGTTGATGCGATATTCCGGGTCTACGGTAACCCGGGCACTTGTACTACTACGCCGTTTTCGAATAGCTATTGTTCTCCGTTATTAACGTGGGCAATTTGGGAAAATGCCTGACCAATAAAAAAACAAATAGTCCGGTCATAAGACCGGAACTGAGTAAAAATCATATCACAATGGTCTGGGAGCGTCAAACGAATCTGCGCCAGCTTGCTGGCACCAAACCACATAAGGCGCTCTGGACTGCGGGTGGTTTCTTCTATTGCAGTACCAGGTTTAACACGATGAGCAAAACAAACATCACCGCTGCCAGAATAAACACCCAGCGCAAATCTTTGAGTACGTAGGCGTATTCCTCAGCGAAGCTGGCGCTGCTGTCACGTTTTTTGTCGGTTTGGCCGCTGTCTTCGGCCGTTTGCTGGCGCAAACGGGCGCGGCGGCTTACACGGTCTTTGGCCATGATAGGTTCCTCTTGGTTGGTAACGGCCGTTGCCTCAACAGCCTGAACAACGGCGAATCATACCGCCGCACCGCTAAACACGCCAGCACGCATTGTTGGGTCTTCAGGATTTCGTGGGGTCTGGCGTGAAACGTGATGGCCCTCTGGTCACGTTTCACGTTTCACGCATCACGGGCTGTAAACCCCCTGAATTCCTAAAGAGCCTAACAAAACTATGAGGATGGCGCGTTGGTTTTCAGGTCGGCAAAAACGACGATGCGCTGGGTGTTGATGCGGTAGGGGTAGCAGGAGATGAGGGTGGCGCTGGCATAGTCGGTAGATTCCATCACGGCCACATCGGTTGGCTCCACAATTTCGATTTTGGTCACCACGTAGGTGTAGCTGCGCGCCCCGGTGGAAACGGTGAACTCATCGCCGGGGGAGAGCTGGTCTAGATCGCGGAAGATTTCGCCGTAAATGTCGTTGTGGGCGGCCAGGACCATGTTTCCTTCTTGCCCTGGCAGGGCCGAGCCGGTGTGGTGGCCCACGCCGCGCTTGAGCTGTTCCCAATCGTACACGCCAGCCACGATGGGGGCGTTCACGCCAATGGTGGGAATTTCGATGATGCGGGCCTGTTCGGGACCGGGGGTAGGCAGCGGCGGCGGTTGGTACGCCTGGAGCGCAGGCAGCAGATGAGCCGGTATATCGCCGGATTCAACCTGCTCCGGCGAACGGCCTTCGACGTAGCGGTGCCCGGTGGGCAAAACCACCAGGTCGATGAGGGGAGCCGCGGTTGGTGTGGGCAAAGTCAAAGCGGCCGCTTCCGACTGCTGCACCTGGGACAGCTCCTGGTTAAGCTCGCGCTGGGTGCCCCATAAGTTCAGCAGCACCATCACCAGCCCAACGACCGCGCCGACTTCTACCAGAAAAAGCAGGCGGTTGAGGATGGTACGGCCGTTGCTCCTCTTTGGATCCGCTTCAACCTCTACCCTTGCTGCCGAAAGGGTTGCTTCTTCTTCCAATTCCAGCAGATAGTGGCGCATTGCGCCCGTGGGAGCCGCCTTGGGACGCGGCAGCGCAGGCGGCTGAGAGGCTGGGGCGGGACGACCCACCACTTCAACCATCCGGCCCTCCTCTTTAAGCCGCTGCAAACGCTCCCGCCGAGCCGCGTGTTTTTTGCGATAGAGCAGCTGCTCAAGCTCGGTAATTGATAAGTTGTCGGGTGGCTGCGAGTTGCTCATGGGCCAATCATACGGAAAAAGTTACACTATGTAAAGTAAACGATAGCCCTTTCGGGTTTTTCACAAGTCCATCTTATTTTCCAACAGGACGCGGATGAACGCGGACGAGCGCAGATTTTATACAACTTTCCGCGTCCTAAAATTGCGCCTACTGGAGAGCTCTGTAACCCTATTGGTCAATTTCTAGCGGAGCTACGGCCGTAAAATCCCCCACCACTTCCCCATCAACCAAAACCGGCAGGCGGTCGCCAGAGAGCCGGTCGTAAATGCCCACAATCGCCTGGTAGCTGCCGGGCGCGGTTTCGGCCGGGATGGCGATGGGATGAATCTGGGCTACCACATCACCCACCTGCCAGGCCCACGACGGCGCATCCAGCGCATCGCGCTGGGCAAACGGCACCCCGGTTGCAGCCAAAAGCTGGGTGAACATGACCACGTCGGTGGTAAAGGCAGGCGGCACAATCGGCCCCACGTTTTCTGGATCGGTGACGCGCCAGACGAGGATCAGTTCGGCCGTTGCGCCGGGCGTTACCGGATTGAGCCATTCGGCGTGGTGCAGGGTGAGGGCGTTGTTGAAGTTGGCCAGCGCCGGTTCTTCTGCCCACGCCTGCATGGGGGAGGCATCCAGCCAAAAATCGGTAAAGCTGCGGTCCAGATCAGACGGCCGTAGAGCAACCGTTTTTTGCGCTGCCAACCATCGGGCAAAAAATGGATGGGGCGGCGTGGAGGCGGGAATCAGCGCCCGGCTGCTTTGCCCGGCAGGGGCCACCAGCGCCCAGCGGGCATCGGCCCAGCGCTTGTTGGCTTCTTCGCCCGTCAGCACCAGATTGATGGACGGATCATGCGCCGGGCCGGGATAGACGGTGGAGAGCAGCACCGGGTCGGCAGGCGCATTCTGCTCAAGATAGTCGAGCGCGGCGACCAAATTCACCTGGTATGCACTGCGCACGTCGGGGTCGTTGGCCCAGGTGACAAAATAGTCTGTGGCGCTGCGCCAACCGGCAAACAGCAGCCAGACAGCGGCCAGAGCAGCGGGCAGCCAGCGAGGCAGTGGTTTGATTTGCGTCTTCAGCCAGTGAACGGCCGTTGCAAACCCAATGCCCGGCAGCACAAACACGGGGGCCAGCGCCGCCAGGTTACGCGTCGTGTTGGCTGTCGGCCCGGTGATGAGTGAGGGCAAAATGCCCACGCCAAACCAGAGCAGGACAAAGGTGTAGGACGGCCGTTGCCAGCGCCAAAAACACACCAGCAAACCGAGGACGAAGAAGACGGCCGTTACCCCATCAAACACGGGCCGCCCCGGGATGTTGTAGGCCAAAAACTGGTCGCCATAACCCGGCCAGATGAAGGCCAGCAGCGCCGCAGTGGCGTTTTGCCACAGGGGCAGCAGGTTGCCGCTGCGCACATTTTCCAGCGGGCCATCGAGCATGCTCAGGCGCGTCAGGGCGTAGGGGTTTTGTTCCAGGTAGACAAACAGGGGCGTGACGAGCACGCCCGCCAGCAGCAGCCCCAACAGCACCGGCCGCCAGCTGCGGCGAAAGGTGCCGCGCTGCTGCCAGGCCAGGTAGATCAGAAACAGGGGAAAGATTAGCCAGGCGACGCGGGCGGCCAGGTAAATGTGCAGGGTAATGGCCACACAGACGCCAAACGCCGCCGCCAACCACCAGCGCCGCTGGTCAGCCTGTGACTTCTGCGCCTCAACATGGTCTAACAGGCGCCAAAAGAACCAGACGGCCGTTCCCATAAAAAACGGCAGCATTCCGGCTCGCAGCGCCTCTCGGGCTGAAGCTAAGGGCCAAAAGGAGACGGTGAGGAGAACGGCCGTAACCCAGGCAGTGGTTGTGTCAAACCGGCGGCGCACCCACCAAAAGGTGAGGCCAACGGTGGCTACACTAAATAAAACATTAACAAAACGCAGCGCAAAAGGCGTCTGGCCGAGCAGCCGCATCAGGCCCGCCACGGTATAGCTGTATAATGGCTCGCTGCCGTAATTTAGGGGGAAAATGAAGAGGTAGAAGCCGCGCAAAATGCCAATTGCCTCACGGCCGTGATTGGCTTCGTCGTGGGTTAGACCAGGGGGAATTTCGGTCAGAGCAAAGAGGCGCAAACCAAATGCCAGCAAAATGAGCAGAAAAGGAAGCCACTTTGAAATTTGTTTCATCACAAGAGGTGCATTATAAAGGAGCGTGATACCTGCGTCAAAAGCAGCGACACCTGCGCCAAACGCACGATTTGACGTTCGATTTTGTTTTTATGTTATAATCACCGCGCCATTCCGGCATATTCCGGCACGGAACGCGCAAGAAGATATGAAATCCAATCCACCTCGTCGCGCCCCAGCTCGGGTACGTTTACCACTTTGGGCAGTCATACTCATTGGGCTGGGCATCACTATTTTGATCGTTGGCAGCTCCGTCTGGCTGTTCAAAACCGTTCAGGGAACCGTCTCCTCCCTGGAAATTATTAACCCTGAATTTACCACTACCAGCAATAACAGCAGTACCTCCGGTCAGCTGCCTGCGCCCAGCAGCAATGTTGAATCCGTCCAGCCAACCAATAATGATCAAGGTGTCATTTTATCCTCCGACGCTTTTCACCGCTGGGAAGGCAAAAACCGCGTCTCCATCTTGTTGATGGGCATTGACCAACGCTGCGACGAGGCAGGGCCAGCCCACACCGACACAATGATGGTGTTGACAATTGATCCGGTGGGACTATCTGCCGCTATGCTCTCTCTCCCGCGCGATTTGTGGGTAGAAATTCCCAACTTTGGCGTAGATCGCATTAATCAGGCCAATTATTATGGCGAAATTTATGAGTATCCCGGTGGTGGACAGGCATTA
Source organism: Anaerolineae bacterium (assembly GCA_020848035.1). GTDB lineage: Bacteria > Chloroflexota > Anaerolineae > Promineifilales > Promineifilaceae > Leptofilum. Next base: position 26,610 of record JADLAX010000051.1, read on the forward strand.
GCTGTCCAGACCGTTGAAGCATTGTTAGGGGTTCCTATTGATTATTATGTCGCCGTTAATTTTGATGCTTTTGTTGAGGTAGTTGATCTGATTGGAGGCATTGATATCGATGTGCCCGAAGCGATTGACGACCCCAATTACCCCGACCAGTGCTATGGTTATGATCCTTTTTCTATTGCAGCAGGCGAACAACATTTAGATGGTGAGGCAGCGCTGAAATATGCGCGGACACGCGCCACCTTTGGTGGTGATGTCGATCGGGCTGGGCGACAGCAGGCGGTAATCCTGGCGGTGCGACAGAAGATCTTTGATCTGAACAGCATCCCTCAGTTGATTGCACAAGCACCGCAGCTGTGGCAGACATCCCAGGAAAATGTGCGGACAAACATGTCTCTGGACGAGGCCATTCAGCTGGCCTTGCTGGTGCAGGATATTCCGCGTGAAAGTATTCGTACGGCCGTTCTTGACTTCAACTACGTCTACAATGAAACAACCCCAGACGGCCGTCAGGTTTTGGTCCCCGTGCGCGAAAATATTCGCCAGCTCAGAGACCAGTTGTTTGCCCCCCCGGCTATTCCCACGCCGGTTATCGAAAATCTTCCTGCGCTGATGGCCGCCGAAAATGCCCGAGTCGCGGTTTACAACGGCACGGCCGAATTTGGCCTGGCCGGTTTGACGCAGGAATACCTGGAGTCGTTTGGCATCAACGTGAGCGAAGTGGGTAACGCCGATGCCTCGACCTACCTCACCTCTCAAGTTATCACCTACGGATCATACCCCAATACCAGCCGCTACCTGATGCAGTTGATGCATGTTCCACCCCTCAACGTCAGCAGCGGCACCAATCCCAACGGCGACTACGATATCCTGATCATCATCGGCAACGATTGGAGAGTGCCCAACTCATAACAATGGCAGGCAGGTTGCGTCTCCTTGCGCGCAATCTGTTACGGCCGTTCTGTGGCAGCTTGGCTGCCGCCGCTGAGTCTCTCTAACCGTACCGCCGTGTTCAACCTTCTGGCCGCTTCAGCCCTGGCTGATGACAACGGCCAGCCTGCTTGCCTACCTGCTGTGTGCCTGGTTGGCCAGCCAGAACGAGTGCGCCCGGCCGGATCTGGTGCCTTGTGAGAGGAGAGAACAGGAGGATTGTCCATGCGAAAACCTAGCTGGTCCTGCCTGCTGATCGGTTTGATAATCGTGGTTGTCACCGCGTGTAAACCTATCAGCGAAGATGAAAAGGACCTCATGACGGCGGAGTTTGCCCCATCCCCCACCGATGCCCCGATTGAGGCCAACCAACCGGCCACGCTGTCTATCCCAACTAAGTCGTTGGTCACCGTTGCGCCGCCCCCGGCACCAACAGCCGCGCCAACTTCGCCCGCCTTTGCCGGTTGGCAGCAAATTGGCAATCCAGCTACCGGTTTGCAGCTTTTTGCGCCACCTGAGTGGATTAATTTATCAGGTCGGGTGGATACGGCCGTTACCGCCAACGAACTCGGCATCACCGTCATGCTCCTGGCCAACTCCTCCCGCACCGGCGACAGCCTCCTGGGCAGCAAAGCAATTGGCGACGGTGCCTACGTGGCCGGGCTGATCGCCCACCTGGACCTGCCGCCCAACACACCCCAGGCAACCCTTACCCGGCTGGCCAACGATTTGAGCAACGGCCGTACTCCCATCAGCGAAGCCGCCCCATTCACCGTCTCCACCGGCACGGGCAGCCGGGTTACCGGTTCTTACATCGATCTCGAAGGCACCCCCCTGCTCTTCAACACCTCCGGCGAAACAATGCGGTCACGCCTCTACCTCTTTACCACCACGCTGGCAGGAGCCATCAGCCAGCAAACCCAGGCGCTTTTTATTATGAGCGCGGCCGTCAGCCAGTGGGAGCAGTACCTCGGCACCTTTGAAAAGATGGCCAGCAGCATCTTGCTGCACGACATTTACGCCGAAATTGTAATCCAGGACGGCTCGGCCAACGTGCGCGGCAGCCTGGGGCAGCAAGACCTGGTAAATGGCAGCCTGGAAGCCAGCAGCAAAGACGTCTGGACCTTCAGCCTGCCCGGCTCACGCTATGCCAACCTGACCCTCAGCCCAGACAACAAAGATATCGACCTCATCCTTTCGCTGGTCAGCCCCACCGGGCAAACCGTGACCCGCATCGACAATGGCTATGCCGGAGACACGGAGATCATGATCGACAACCTGCTGCGCGACAGCGGGCTGTACGTGGTGGAGGTGAGTGAATTTTTTGGCAATCCCGGCCGCTACACCCTCAGCCTGGTACTAACGGAAGAGCCGCTGTTTGGCGGCGGCGGGCGGCTCTCGCCCGGGCAAACAATTCAGGGCAACCTGGAGCGTGGTGCCCAGCACGTGTGGAAATTTGACGGCAATGCGGGCGAACTGGTCAGCGTGGTGCTCACACCCGGCCGCCAGTTTGACGCTATTCTGGACATTTATGGGCCAGATGGCAGCCGCCTGGCCGCGCTGGACGAAGGGTTCAGCGGTGACGCCGAGGTGGTGGCCGGGCTGGAACTGCCGCTCACCGGCGAATATTCTATCCTGGTGCGCAGCTTTGCCGGGGAAGGCGGCAGCTACTCGCTGTCGTTGGATGAGGGCAGCGACAGTACCACCAACTTCTACGATGCGGGCGATCTGATATTTGGGCAGGTAGCGCAGGAAACGCTGCGGGAAAATGAGGCCCATGCCTGGTTCTTTTCCGGGCGGGCGGGGGATGAATTGTTTATTACGGCCGTTCCCCTCACCACCAATTTAGACCTGGACATCTGGCTGCTGGACGGCAATATCAACCGCCTGGCCGAGCAAGACGCCAACTTAACCGGCGAGCCAGAAACGATCGAGTACGTGCTGCCGGGCGACGGCCAATACATCATTTTGGTGCGTGACTTTTTTGGCGAATCGGGCCGCTACGAGATCAGCCTGCGGGCCAACGAAGTGGCCGCCCCAGACGATGCAGGCACCCTGACCTACGGCGCGGAACAGGCCAGCACGCTCCAGCCAAATCAGTCCGTTGCCTGGGAATTCACCGCAGCGGATGGGGACGTCATTAACATCGAGCTCATCCCGGCGGACAGCAATGCGGACCTGGTGCTGCTGCTGTACGATCCGGCGGGCAACCCGGTATGGTCCGTAGATGCAGCGCAAGCGGGTGCGCCAGAACAGATTAACGCCTATCCGATCATGGGTGACGGCGTCTGGCGCATTGTGGTGAAGGAATTTTACGGTGAAGCGACGGGCTACACCCTGCGCCTGAACGATAACTGACCGTTAGTGGTTTTGCACGAAGTCGATTTGCAACAGATTTTCGTTGCAGTTGGGGCGGGTTTGGACGCGATAAATTTGGGAAACGGCCGTGCCGTTGGGTGACTCTAGCTGCACGTTGTAATCACGCATCACCGGCGAGTCGAAGACAAACTGCTCCCAGCCAGACGGGCCGTAGCTGGGCGCGCCACCTACCACCACCCGTTCATCAATGCCGCTGCCCCACACGTGCACCCGGTAGCTGTCTAGCGGCACCGGGTTCCGATTCAGGTCCAGCACTTCCCCGGCAATGCCCAGCCAACCACAGCCCGCGTTGTTAGCGAAATTTTGCAAATAAAATGGGCTGTTGTCTGTTTTGGTAAACGGATAGGCCGAACGGGTTGGCGTGGGCGTGGCGGTTGGCCCCAACGGGGTGGCCGTGGGCGTGTTGGTGCTGGTCGGCGTGAACGTGGGCGTGGGCGTTTTGGTAGGGAAGGTGGGCAGCGGTGATGGGGTGAGCGTGGGCTTGAGCGTGCTCACCGGCAGGGGGGTGGCCGTTACCTGGGTCGGTAGTGGCGTCCAGGTGGGAGCCAGCGGCGAACCAGCAAAGGTGGGGGTGAGCGTGGGCAATTCTAGCTCGTTTACCAGGGTAGGCAGAACGTCTTCCTGGGCAATGGCCAACGGAGCCAGGGTAGGCAGCGGCGGCAGCTCTTGCAGGAAGGTAAACTGGGGCATTCGCTCTGGGGCGACAAAAAAGAGCACCACGCCAGCAACCACCACTACCGAAACAAGCAGCAGCAGCGCCGCCGCCACGCTCATTAATCGACCTACACACCCGGTTTGTTGCGTCCGTTTTGTTGCCATGCTGCTGTGAACCCCGAATGTCAGGAACCGCTTTCCATCAGCCGCTCGATGGTGGCAGATTGCCACAGCTCGTCGAGCCATGCCTCAAACGCCTGCTGCAGCAAAACCGAGCGCGCCTGGGCTTCTAACGGCCGTTCCGCATCCCGCTCAATCAACTGCACCAAGTAATAAACGGGATTGCCTTCGCGGTTAACGGCCGTAATCACCTCACTCACCGCCCCCGGCTCTGTCAGAGCAAAAGCGGCCGCTTCTAACTCTGGCACCAGCAAGGTTCCCTGAGCAAAAAAGTCCAGGTCGCCGCCATTTTCCCCCGTGACACGATCCAGCGAGTGAAGTTGGGCCAGCGTGGCAAAGTCGTCGCCATTCTGGATTTGGGCCAGCAGGGTGTTGGCCAGCGTGGCGTCGTCCACCTGGATGTAGCGGGCATGAACCTGCTCCGCCGCCACGGGCACATCGGCCGTAACCATGTTGACCATCTGTTCCTGAATCAGGCCATCGGCAACGGCCGTGCGAAACTCTGCCTCGGTGTAGCGGTTAGCTTCCAGCCAGGCGGTAAAGTTCTCTGCGCTCTTGGCGGCCGATTCCAGCTCGGCCATCTGCTGATCAACCATCTCGTCGGTCACCACAATGCCCTGGGCCGCCGCCGCCTGGCGGATCAGCAGCTGCTCGATGAGCGCATCCAGCACCACCTGGTCAATATTGCCATCCTCGGGTATCCCCAGTTCGGCCTGGGCCTGCTGGTAGCGGGCCAATTCCGCTTCAAACGTGGCCCAGGTCAGCGGCTCGTTGTTGACGAGGGCCGCCAGGGGTTCAGGGGGTATGGTGGGGACGGGAACGGCCGTTTGCGTGGGCAGCACAATCGGTTCATTGCTCACCACGGGCGGGGCCAACTCGTCCCCAGTTGTCTGGTTGATGGTGGGAACGGCCGTGGGCAGCGGCTCTTCATTTTGACAGGCCAACAGCAAAACCAGGGGCAGTAAAAACAGCAAGTAGAGGTGTCGTTTCATAAACTATCTCGGCGCTTTGGGAATTTGGGCACTTGACGCCACAAAGCCCCAAAGGCCACTCTCACTAATCCAGGTAAGTTCACTTCGGCGATTATACCCAGCAGCGGAACGCTGCCAACCTGACTGAAGGCTTCCCCCTGAATTCTCACTTAAATTTCACCCGTCCACAAAAAAGCGCCACCCCCGGGGCAGCGCTTCCTCTTCTCAAAGTTGTGTAGGCCAGACGGCCGTTCTACAAATTTAACAGCGAATCTTCAGAGCCATATTGGTTGGCCACGTAGGCATCGGCGTCCCAATCGTTCTCCCAACGCTCGTTGTCCAGTAGATAGCGGAAGCGGTAAGACTGCCCCGCATCGAGTGAAAGGGTCAGGCTAAAGCTGCCATCCTTGAGCTGTTTCATGGGGTGACTGGTAGGACTCCACTCATTAAACTCGCCGCAGAGGTGCACCGTTTCGGCGTGCACCTCGGCGGGCAGCTTAAACGTTACCCGGCATGAATCCCCTGATTTTGTAAAACTTTTCTTGAGCATGTTTTCACTCCTCGTGTGTTTGTAAAAGCGGCGTGCTGGGAAAAGTGGGTAAACTGACAACCAGGCCCGCTTCTACTGGGCAAACCACAGAATTCAACCGTTGCGTCATTTTCTGTGGCTTGGCTGGAACAAATTAATCCTCTGCTGCGGCGGACCCGTTGCCCACAGGTGCCGGATCAGATTCATCTAACGTTGGCAGGCTGGGCGGCTCTGCGGCCACCCCCAATAAGCGACGCACCTGCCGGGTTAGCCGGGGCAGCGCCGGTTCGCGGTACTCATCGGCCAGGAACTGGGCCAGTTCGGCCAATTTTTGGCAGGTGCCATAGCGCTCTTCCAGCCGTTCGCGGTGCTGCGCCAGCCAGACAAAAAGGTCGGCTTCGGTACGGCCGGGAAAGTCGTGCAGCAAGGTCGAATCCCGAATGATTTGCACGGTGGGCAGGTAAACCATTTCGTACCAGGCATCAACGGCCGTTTCCCAATCCAGCATCTCCCCATCAATCTGCGCCAACACCTGACGCAGGCTGTGAATTTGGGCCATCAGCATAGAGTAGCGCCCCGGCGTGGTAAAACAAATCTGGTGGTCGGGGTAACGCTCGGCCAGCGTGGTTGTGGCCATAAAGTTTTGCTCGCCCAGCTGGATAAAAATTTGATCGAGGTTCTCTTTGGGATCAATGGTGACATCCACCGGGTAAGCCAGCACGTGGGCCTCGATACTTTCCAGCGCCAGCTGCCGGGCCACCGACACCCGGTGATTGCCATCCTTCACAAAGTAGACATTGCCTACCTGGTACACCTCAATCGGCGGCCAGCCTTGCTGCACCGCCAGCGCATCCAATGCCACCCAGCGGTCCTTCACGCTGTCGGTGAGAGGCAAAAATTTGCGGGTGAAAGTTTTATAGCGCCCCACGCTGCCCACGATGGCATCCAGCGGCACCTCTACCACCCCGCGATAAAACGGATTCTGCTGCTGGAGCTGCATCCGGATCGCTTCGAATGGCAGCAGCTGAATATCTTCGCCCCTCAACCGGGCTGCAGCCTGGGCCAGGGCAGCCCGACGCCGCGCCTGTTCAAAGCGCTGCAGGGCAACTGAGTTGAGATCTACAACGTCGCTCATAATGGTTTCATGGTAAGCGCTAAATTCCGGCCATTCAACGGATAAGTTGCTAGAATAACGGCCGTTCAAGCTCGTACAGGTTCACCATGTTGGGCTTGGTCGTCTGGTTCGTAGAGTGGACCTTTGAGGGCATCATCTTGCCTGCTGAGTAGAGGTGATACAGTCAGAAAGTCCCCGCCGCGAATGTACACCACACTGGTTTATAAGATACCACGAATGAATGAGGTTAATCAATGCGTAATTTTTTGCAGTTCCACCCTGAAGTAGCCGAGGCGCTTGACAAAAAAAGCCCGGTTGTGGCCCTGGAAAGCACGGTCATCACCCACGGTTTGCCCTACCCAGACAATGTGCAAACGGCCGTTACCATGCAAACGGCCGTACGTGAAGGCGGCGCGGTACCAGCCACCATTGCCATCATCAAGGGCAAGGTACACGTGGGGCTGACCGACGCTGAGCTGGAATATTTGGGACGACTGGCAGGAACGGCCGTGCGCAAATGCAGCCGCCGCGACATTCCCCTGGCCATTGGCGGCCAGGAAGATGGGGCCACCACCGTCGCCGGCACGATGATTTTGGCCCACCAGGCGGGCATCCGCCTCTTTGCCACCGGCGGCATCGGCGGCGTGCACCGCGGCCACCCGTTCGACATCAGCGCCGATCTGCTGGAGCTGGGCCAAACCCCCGTGACGGTGGTTAGCAGCGGGGCCAAATCGATCCTGGATTTGCCCGCCACCCGCGAAGTGCTGGAAACGCACGGGGTGCCGATCATCGGCTACGGCACGGACGAACTGCCCGCCTTTTTTGCCCGCAGCAGCGGCCTGCCCGTGGACATCCGGCTGGATACACCAGAAGCGGTGGCCCGCGTGATGCAAGCCCACCAGGAGCTGGGGTTGCAAAACGGCATCCTGGTCACCGTGCCGGTGCCCGCAGCCGACGCCTGCGACCCGGACATGGTCGAAGCGGCGATCGCCCAGGCCACCGCCGAAGCGGATGCGCAAGGCGTGCACGGGCCAGCCGCAACGCCGTGGCTGCTGCGCCGGGTAGTGGAATTGACCAACGGCCGTAGCCTGCAAGCCAACGTCGCTCTACTGCGTCACAACGGCTACGTCGCGGCCACTATTGCCCGCGCCCTGCTGGCTCCCTGAATTGTGACCGAGGCATTAAAAACAGGGACGTGAAACCGAATTCATAGTACCATCAGTCCACAGTTTTACACTTTTTATGCTATCGTTATTTTCGGTCTGTCTAGTATAATAACGGGCAGCGCTCAATCGTAGTAACCCAAATTCAAACCTGCAAACTGGCTGAAATCACTTTGCAAATTGAGCCTAGACAAACTGATTCCTTATTCTTGTATGAGTAAAAACCTGGCAGCAAAAATCAAAAAAGAGTTTCAGCGTCTAAACTGGTTTGTGATAGGCACGTTTTTCCTGGCAATCGTGGTGATGTTGGGCGTCTTTTATGCTGTCTACACCTTCATTATGAACGGCGACCTGGTCGATTGGCTGCCAGGTCTGGCCATCGCCGTCTTCACCCTCATCGTTGTTCTGGTAATTGTTTACGCTCTGGTGGATCGTTATGCCGACAAAGTGCAGGCAACCACCACCCAGCTTGTGGGGACGGAACTGCACCAGCTGCGCGCGGCCAACAATCGGGCCAAATCACTGCAATCCATGGCCTCGGTGATGCGCGCCACGCTGAGTTTTGAGCGCGTGGTAGAAGAAGCACTGGACGTGTGCAGCCTGGCCATTGAGGAAATGGGCATTCCGCGCCAGTCGTTGGTGGGGGCGGTCTTCTTGTTTAATGGCGACGATTTAATCCCCGTCGCCACGCGCCGCTTTACCCCCGTCGACATCGAAAAGCAGCTGTACGGCAAACGCGGCATTGTCGGTGCGGCGCTAACCCAGGCGGAACCAGTCACCACCGACCATCCCCGGCAAGACCCCGAACTGCGCCAGTTTGTCGCCTTTCACAACTGCCTGACGGCCGCTTGCATTCCGCTGCGGGCTGGTTTCCAAATTTTTGGCGCGATTGTGATTGGCTCGGATACGGCCGTTAAATTCGACAAAGAACACTTTGAACTGTTTAACGCCGTGGCCGACCAGGCCGTGATTGCCCTGCAAAATGCCCAGCTCTACCAGCGGCTGGAAGCCGAAAAACAGCGCATCATCGAGGCCGACGAAGAAGCGCGCAAAGAGCTGGCCCGCGACCTGCACGACGGCCCCACCCAAACCATTGCCGCCATCGCCATGCGCATCAACTTTATCCGCTCTCTGCTCTCTCGCGACCCCGAACAGGCGCTCGGCGAGCTGGAAAAAGTGGAAGAGCTGGCCAAACAAACCTCTAAAGAGATTCGTGGCATGTTGTTTACGTTACGGCCGTTGGTCCTGGAAACTCAGGGGCTGGCTGCGGCCGTCGAAACCGTCATTGCCCGCATCAAAGAAACCGATGGGCTGAACATTCGCCTGGTAGGCGGCGACAAGGGTGAGCTGCTCAACGAGCAGGCGCAAAGCGTTGTCTTTTCCATCGTCGAAGAAGCGCTGGGCAATGCCCGCAAATATTCCAAAGCCACCCAGATCCAGGTGCGTTTCTGGCAGGAAGACAACCTGTTTGTGGCTCTGGTGCAAGACAACGGTGTTGGCTTCGACGTGCAGGCGGTGAACCACGACTACAGCTCACGCGGCAGCCTGGGCATGGTCAACATGCGCGAGCGCGCCGACCGCATCGATGGCTCCCTCCGCCTCGATTCTACCCCCGGCCACGGCACATCGGTTACCCTGGTGGTGCCGCTGGACAAACACGGCAGTCACATTAAGGCGTGAGTCGGTGATCCGTAAGCCGTAAACGGTATTCAGTAAAACGGTCTATAATTTGACCTTTAACCGATTACCGACTACCGTTAACCGATTACCAGACTGTGACCGTTATTTCGCGAATTCCTCCTAAATTTCAGAACAACTTTGTGCTCGTGGCGGCGGCCTCGTGGGTGGGCTACCTTGTTTTTTGGGGCTGGTTTCCGTTACGGCCGTATCACAACACCCTCCCCCTGCAAGACGTGCGCAGCCTGGCCCCATCGCTCCTGGCCGGAGCCGGGTACGGGCTGCTGCTGCTGGCGCTGTTTGGCCTGTACTGGCTGGCGTTTCGGCTGGTAGACCGGGGAAGGGCGGGACCATCGCTGCTTTTTTTGCTGGGAACGGCCGTTCTCTTCGCCATTCCCCTGCTGCAAACCTACCCCATCAACGCCAACGACCTGTTCCGCTACGTCATCCGCGGGCGCCTCACCAGCGTCTACAGCCAAAACCCGTACGACACGCCGCCAGACGCCATCGCCAGCGATCCGTTCCTGCCGCTGGCGGGCGAATGGGAAGACGCCACTTCACCCTACGGCCCGCTGTGGGAGCTGCTGGCGGCGGGCATCACCGGCATCACCCAAGACAATCTGCTGGCCGGACTAGGCTCGTTTAAGCTGGTGGGGCTGCTGGCCCACCTGGCCTGCGGCTGGCTCATCTGGCGGTTGCTGGCCAGCGCCGCGCCGAACCGGCAGCGCAGCTATACCCTGCTCTGGCTGTGGAACCCCGCCCTGCTGCTGATGTTTGTGGTGGATGCCCACAACGACGTGCTGATGATGGTGGGGCAGTTGGTGGCCATCTGGTTTTGGCGGCAGAAACGGCCGTCGCTCACCCTCTTCTTCCTGCTCCTGGCCGCCCTGGTAAAGCCGATTGGCCTGCTGGCCATCCCATTTTTTGCCCTGGCTATCTGGCGCGAGCTGCCGGATTTGGCTGCCAGGCTGCGGCTGTTTGGCTGGGGCGTGGTGTGGGGCGGCACGGCCGTTTTGCTCAGCTTCCTGCCATTTGGCTCACCGTTAGACCTGGCGCTGCGGCTGCTGCGTGAAGCGTCCAACATCCCCGGCTTTTCTTTGGCCACGCTGGCACTGCTGCTGGCCGGTGAATGGGGCCAGCCGGTTACCGCCGAATTGATTGAGTGGATGGCCAATGGGTTCCGCCTGCCATTTTTGCTGCTGATTGGGTGGCTGCTGTGGTTGGGGTGGCGCAACGGCCGTTCCCCCCTGCGCGCCGCCGCCGATACCTTTTTTGCCTACAGCCTGCAAGCGCTCAGCTTCCGGCTGTGGTACAGCACCTGGCCTTTCCCCTGGCTGCTGCTAGCAGACAACGGCGAAACGTCGCTGCCCTATCGCCTGCGCGTGGGGCTGTGGTATTTGCTCACCGCGCAGCTTTCCGTACTCATCTACGGCCACCTGCGCGCTTATGTGCTCGGCGGCAGCCAGCTGGCGGCGCACCTCATTGGCATTCCCTTTGTTTTTGGGCTGCCTTTTCTTTTGGCATTGATAACAAACCACCAGACCAAACCCCCACTGCCCCAAACTGGCTAACCTTCCCGGCTGGCAACTGGCCTCGCTCCGTGTTACCATTTGGCCTTATGAATTCACCCAATACTTTGCGTAAAAATATCTGGCAGGTTGCCCCCAAAGTGCCCGCCCACGTCCAACAACAATTAGGCCATATTCACCCCGTGATGCTCCAGGTGCTCTATAACCGGGGCATCATCAAGCCGGGTGACATTCAGGCCTTTTTGGAGGGGCACTACCTGGAATCAACCGATCCCTTTTTACTGCCAGACATGGACAAAGCGGTTGCCCGCATTGAGCAGGCAATTGATCAGGAAGAAACAATCATCGTCTATGGTGATTTTGATGCCGATGGGGTGACCAGCACGGTGCTGTTGACGCAGGCGCTGCGCGGCCTGGGGGTGGACCGGAATTTGGTACGGCCGTACATCCCCGACCGCGTTGATGAAGGGTACGGCCTCAATGTCGAAGCCCTGACCGACCTGAAAGCCAAAGGGGCAGACCTGGTTATCACCGTCGACTGCGGCATTCGCTCCGTGTTTGAAGTGGAGCACGCCAACAACATTGGGCTGGACATGATCATCACCGACCACCACAGTTTGGGACCGGTGATGCCAGCGGGAACGGCCGTTATCAACCCCAAACGCCCCGACTCTGCTTACCCCGAAGATATGCTGGCAGGCGTGGGTATCGCCTACAAGCTGGCCCAGGCACTCAAACAATCCCGCCCCAACCGCGCTGCCTTCGACGACAGCGACCTGCTCGATCTGGTAGCCATCGGCACCGTGGCCGACCTGGCCCCGCTGCTCAAAGAAAACCGCAAGCTGGTCAGCGACGGGCTGCACTCGCTCAACAACTCCAAACGCGCCGGGATTGCCGCCATTGCCCGCACCGCCCGCCTGACCCCCGGTAACCTCACCGCTGAATCGATTGCTTTTGGCATTGGCCCGCGCATCAACGCCGCCGGACGCCTGGCCCATGCCTACAGCGCCGCCCGCCTGCTGGCCGCCAGCAGCACCAACGACGCCAACTACTATGCCGAAGAGCTGGACCGGCTCAACCGCAAACGCCAGCAGCTCACCGCCGAACTCAGCGCCCTGGCCGAAAGCATGGTCAGCCCGGATGCCCCCATCCTCATTGCCGCCGACACGACCTTTGTTTCCGGCGTGGTGGGGCTGGTCGCCAGTCGCCTGGCGGAAAAGCATTACCGCCCGGCCATCGTTATGGAAAGGGGTGAGGACGAGAGCCGTGGCTCTTGCCGCTCTATCGACAAGTTCCACATCACCGAAGCGTTGGACGAGGTGGCCGACCTGCTGGTGCGCCACGGCGGCCATGCCCAGGCGGCGGGCTTCACCGTGCGCAACGACAATCTGCCTGAATTCTTAAGCCGCATCACCGCCATTGCCGAGCGCAAGCTGCGTGATATGGAGCTGGTGCCCTCGCTTACCGTTGACGCCGAAATTGAGTTGGACGACGTGGATTGGGCGCTTTTTGAACATTTGCAGCAGCTGGAACCTACGGGAGCGGCCAATCCCCAGCCAACTTTCCTGAGCCGTGGCGTGGAGGTGGTGCATCATCGCGGTGTGGGGCAGGATGGCTCCCATTTGCAGCTGACCCTGGCGGCTGACAGCGCCACTGGCTACCGCGAGATTGGGGCCATTGCTTTCCGCCAGGGCGAGTGGGCCAGCCGCCTGCCACAAACGATTGATCTGGTTTACAGCATTGGCGTCAACGAATGGCGCGGCAACAAAAATTTACAGCTGATGGTGCAGGATATACGGCCGTCACAAGTTTAGAAACTAGCGATTGATGGCTCTTTGCAATTTTGTCATTCTGAACGCAGTGAAGAATCCCGCAAGGAACCAATGGCAAGCGCCTTGGCTTAACCCGCGTTTTGCAGATTATCCAGCGGATGCGATGCTTCGGAGGACCTCAGCATGACAAGTTATCTAGATTTGTCATTCCCGTCTTTAATTTACTATTCTCCTTAAAACGACTATGAAAATACTGGTTACCGGAGCCGCCGGATTCATTGGCAGCAATCTGGCCGAGAAATTAGCCAAACGCGGCGACACCGTCATCGGCCTGGACAACTTTAACGATTATTACGACCCCGCCAAAAAGCGGGCCAACGCCGCCCGGCTGGCCGCCTACCCTACCTTCCGCCTGGTAGAAGAGGACATTCGCCACCGCCAGGCGATGTTTGACCTGTTCGCCGCCGAAAAGTTTGACGCGGTGGCCCATCTGGCGGCGATGGCCGGCGTGCGCAACGCCGTGCTGCACCCCGATTTGTACGTGCAGGTGAACCTCAACGGCACGCAAAACCTGATGGACGCCGCCCGCGCCGCCGGGGATGTGCAAAACTTTGTGATGGCTTCTACCTCGTCCGTTTACGGCAACACCACACAAATTCCGTTTGTGGAAACCGATCCATGCGACCGACCGCTGCAGCCATACGCCGCCGCCAAGCGGGCGGCCGAGATGTTGGGCCATGCTTATCATCATTTGTACGGGTTGAATTTTACGGCCGTTCGCTTCTTCACCGTCTATGGGCCAAACGGCCGTCCCGACATGATGGCCTACCTCGTGGCCGAAAGCGTCGCCAAAGGCACCCAGATTCCCCTGTACGATGGCGGGCAAATGGTCCGCGACTGGACCTACATCGATGACATCACCGATGGCGTGGTGGCCGCGCTGGACACACCGCTGGGCTACGAAATCATTAACCTGGGCCGCGGCGAACCAACCTTGCTCAAAGATTTTGTCACGCTCATCGAAACGCTGGGCGGCCGTCCGGCCAACGTCATCCACAAGCCCCGGCTGGCCGCCGACTTCGTCAAAAATGAGGCCGACATCAGCAAAGCGCGCCGCCTGCTGGGCTACAACCCCCAGGTTCCGGTAGAACAGGGTGTGCGCCGCTTCTGGGAATGGTATGAAAGCACTATCCACCAGACATCGTCATCTTGACCAAAATGTTATAATGTGGCTCATGATTACCGCCATTGATGGAGCAGCTTTGTGAAATTACCGCCACATAAACTTATTACCACGCAGTCAGATTGGCGCCATTGTCTGGGAAAATTACAAGCGGAACCTCGTTTAGCCATCGATTTGGAAGCCAACAGCATGCACGCCTACCGCGAAGAGGTGTGCCTCATCCAAATCACGATCCCTGGTCAAGATTACGTCATCGATCCCCTGGGCGTGTCCGATCTGAGCGGCCTGGGCGACATTGTGCAAAACCCGGCGGTAGAAAAAGTTTTTCACGCCGCCGAATACGATCTCACCCTGCTCAAGCGCCAGTTTGGCTGGCAGCTGCAAAACCTGTTTGATACGATGTGGGCCGCCCGCATTTTGGGTTACCCGCGTTATGGCCTGGCCAGCATGTTGGAAGCGGTATACGGCATCATTCTGGACAAGCGGTATCAAAAGTCAAATTGGTGTCAACGGCCGTTGTCCCCCGAACAACTTGTTTACGCCCAACTAGACACCCACCACCTGCTCCAGCTGCGCGATCACCTGGAAGCGGAGCTCATCGCCGCCGGGCGCTGGGAAGAAGCCGCCGAAACCTTTGTGGGGCAAACCCAGGTCAAAATCAGCAACAACAAATTTGACCCCGATGACTTCTGGTCGATTAGCGGCGCTTTTGACCTGACGCGCCAGCAGCAGGCTGTGCTTAAAGCCCTGGCCATCTACCGTGACCAGGAAGCGCACCAGCGCAACCAGCCGCTCTTCAAAATTTTTCACGATAAAACCCTTATTGAGCTGGCCCAAACCATGCCAACTTCCCTGTCCGTCTTGCGTGATGTGTATGGCATGTCGGCCGGACAAACGCGGCGGTACGGCCGTCAGCTGCTCAGCGTCATTGCCGAAGGGCTGCAAGCCCCCCACCCCGCTTACCCGCCCCGCAGCCAGCGCCCGCCTGAGGCCGCCATGAATCGGTACGACAGGCTGCACACCTGGCGCAAAAACACCGCCAGCCAGCGCGGCGTTGAATCCGACGTCATCATCAGCCGCGATGCCCTGTGGGCCATCGCCCTGCAAAATCCCCAGACCGAAGCCGAATTGCAGCAAATTGAGGAAGTGGGTGAATGGCGCGGCAAAGCATACGCTCAGGACATCCTGGCCGTCTTGCGCAGCAGCTAACCAGCTTTCTTGGCCCAGTTATGAGAGGAATTCACCGCAAAGCAGGCCAGGTTGGCAAAGCTTTTAACTTTTCCTCTGCGTTCTTTGCGGTGAAATGATCAAGCAATCCATAGCTTTTGATCACGCTGAAGAAGGAGAAAATTCATGGAGATCACATTTCATGGCGCGGTGCGCACCGTTACCGGTTCGCAGCACCTGGTGCGGGTAAACGGTTTAAACATTTTGCTCGACTGCGGCCTGTATCAGGGTTCACGCAAAGAAAGTTACGAGCGGAACCAAAATTTGCCGTACAATGCCGCCGAAATTGACATTCTGGTGCTTTCTCATGCCCACATTGACCACAGCGGCAACGTGCCCAATTTGGTAAAAAGCGGCTTCATGGGCGATATTGTCTGTACCTACGCCACCCGCGATTTATGCGCCATCATGCTGCGCGACAGCGCCAAAATTCAGCAGTACGACATCGAGTACATCAACAAGAAACGAGACCGCCAGGGGCTGCCACCGATAGAACCCATCTACACGATGGCCGATGCGGTGAACAGTTTGAAACATTTTATTGGGATTGGCTACGAACGGCCGTATAAACTCGCCCCCGGTATTACCCTCACCTTTTACGATGCGGGCCACATCCTCGGCTCGGCCATTGTGGCGCTGGACATTGAAGATCGCGAGGCCGGGCGCGACATCCGGCTGGTGTTTAGCGGCGATTTGGGCCGCCCCAATCGGCCTATCCTGCGCGACCCCACGTTCATTAACAGCGCCGACGTGCTGCTCATCGAAAGCACCTACGGCAACCGCTTCCACGACGATAAAATTGAAGCTACCAACAAGCTGGAACGAATTGTAAAAGAAACGTACCAGCGCGGTGGCAAGCTGATTGTGCCCGCCTTTGCCGTAGGCCGCACCCAAGAACTGGTCTACCGGCTGCACCAACTGGTAGCCGCCCGCGACATCCCACCTAACCTGCCCGTCTACGTCGACAGCCCGCTGGCGGTGGACGCCACCGGCATTTATCGTCTGCACCCAGAAGCGTACGATGAAGAGCTGCACCAATTCCTGGCCGACGGCCGCAACGACGATCCGTTTGGCTTTGACATGATGCGCTACACCCGCACCACGGCCGAATCCAAAGAGCTCAACTTTCTGCGCGAACCGGCCATCATCATCAGTGCCAGCGGTATGGCGGAAGCGGGCCGCATTTTGCACCACCTGAAGAACAACATCGAAGACCCACGCAATACCATTCTCATTGTGGGCTGGCAGGCGCCACACACGCTGGGTCGCCGCATCGTGGAAAAACAGGCCAAAGTGCGCATTTTTGGTGAGGAGTACCAGCTAAGGGCGCAGGTGGAGACGATCAACGGCCTGAGCGCCCACGCGGACCGGGGGGAGCTGTTGGAATGGACGGGGCATTTGCAGAAACGGCCGTCACACACCTTCATCGTTCACGGCGAGGAGGATGCTTCTATCGCGCTGGCCGAAGCGCTGCAGCGCGAGCAGGGATTTGCCCACGCCGCCGTGCCGCAGCTGGGGCAAAAGTTTACGGTGTGAGGCTTGTTTAACTGGCTTTGCTTTTCCTAGCCCAGGATTCCTATCCACCTGCCCCCCTGTAATTTGTTATAGTGGGATTGTGACGGCCGTTTTCTTCATTGTAGTTGACCGGAAACGGCCGTTTTTCTTTCTAGTGAGTATGTAGATAGGCTGACTTGTAAAACCGACAAAACCAACGGCGAATCGTTAGACAAAACAGCCCCAGCCACACAACTCCAGGTTTACAAGATCAGTTTTTTGCCCACATAAATGGGTTGGACAGGAGCCGCCGGGTGAGCCACTTTACAGATGTTAGTTACTGGCAAGCCGCCAGACCGTATGAATCGGAGCAAATTGCGTTGATCACACTCCCCAGCAACGCCCCGACTTTCGATGACAGCATTCAGCTGCTGCGCGCTCAGCTGATAAGTCTAAACGCGTGGCCTGAAGCTGGCGACACCTTTTTGGAGCTGCTGGAACAGGTGCGTGGTTACGGCGTCACCCTAATCCCCACCGACTATGACTGGCTCAATCAGGTGGCGGAATCGGCCCAAAAAGGCGAAGATATCGGCCTGCACTACCCCTCCATCTTCCAAAAACTGCTCACCTTCCCCGAACTGCGCCACAAATTTCTGCACATCCTGAACCTGCGCGGCACCGACGCTTAAGAAAAGGTAATTGAGTAATTGGGTAATTACTCAATTACTCCGTTACCCAGTTACTTCCTTAAATCACGCCCAACTCACGCCCCACCCGGCCAAACACATCCAACGCCTCTTCCAAATCGCTCTGGCTGTGCGCCGCTGAGTTCATCACGCGGATGCGGGCTTTGCCCTGCGCCACGGTGGGGTAGCCAATGGCCATGGCAAACACGCCTTCCTCAAACAGCCGCTGGCTAAACTTTTGCGCCAGGGTGGCTTCACCCAGCATCACCGGCACAATGGGTGTCTGGGTAACGCCAGTGTTGAAGCCCATCGCTTGCATTTCTTGTTTGAAGAGGGCGGCGTTGTTCCACAGCCGCTCGACCAGCTCGGTGGATTCTTGCAGCAGCTCAACAGCGGCCAGGCAAGCGGCCGTATCCGGCACAGTCAGGGCGCTGGAGAAGAGGAACGGCCGTCCCCGCTGCCGCAGCCAGTCGATGATTGTTTGTTTTCCGGCGACCAGGCCGCCCATCACGCCAAACGCCTTGCTGAGGGTACCTACTTCCACGTCCACCCGGCCGTGCAGGCCAAAATGGTCCACGATGCCGCGTCCGCCTTCGCCCAGCACCCCTTCGCCGTGGGCGTCATCAACCATCAGCAAAATGTCGTGCTCTTCGGCCACCTCGCAAATTTTGTCCAGCGGCGCAATATCGCCGTCCATGCTAAACACGCCGTCGGTGACAATGAGGCGACGGCCGTATTCGGTTGTCGCCGCAATCTTGCGGCGCAAATCATCAACGTCGTTGTGAGCGTAGCGCACAATGTCCGCCCGGCTCAGCCGCGACCCGTCGATGATGCTGGCGTGGTTCAGTTCATCGGAGAAGATGATGTCACCTTTGCCTACCAGGGCCGGAATCGTGGCCAGATTGGCCGTAAAACCGCTTTGCAGCGTGATGCAGGCCTCAGCCCGCTTAAACGCCGCCAGCTTCTCCTCCAGCTGAATATGCAGCGAATTGGTGCCGGCAATGGTGCGCACCGCCCCGGGACCCACGCCGTATTGGTCCACGGCATCCTTAACGGCCGTACGCAGCCGGGGATGATTGGCCAATCCCAAATAGTTGTTGGCGCAGAAGTTAAGCAGGGAACGGCCGTCAATCGTTACGTGGCTATCCATCGGTGATTCAATGGTGCGAATCCGGTTAAACAAGCCCGCCGCTTTTAGGGCGGCCAGCTCATCATCAATCCAGGCAATGGCTTTGTCAGTCACAAGAACTCTCCTTGGGTTAGTGGGTAGTGGTTGGTGGTTAGTGGCGAGTTTTTGAACTAGCCACTAACCACGAGCACCTATTTACATTTTGGTGGGAAAATCAAAAAAGCGTGTCTCTATGCCAAATTTTTCGGTCAGATGGGCGCCCAGCGCCTGCACGCCAACCGTCTCGGTGGCGTAATGTCCGGCAAAAATCACGTTCAGGCCAAAATCAGAGGCGGCCCAGTAGTTGGCGTGGGACGTTTCGCCGGTCAAAAAGGTGTCGGCGCCCAGGGCTTTGGCCTCGGCCACCTTATCCGCGCCAAAGCCGGAGAGGATGGCCAGCCGCTGCACCGTTTTTGGCCCGTGAGCCAAGACAGTGGCGCTGGTGTTTAGCTCGGTGTTGATGTGGCGCACCAGGTCGTCCAGGCTGGGCCGGGCGGGCACGTCCCCAACCACGGCGATGGGCACGTTGGTAGGTGAATACCACCAGATGGGGTTACTCACGCCGCACAGCCGGGCCAGTACGGCATTGTTGCCCACTTCAGGGTGGGCATCCAGCGGCAGGTGCGCCGCGTACAAATTCAGGCCGTGGGCCATCATCTGGCGCACGCGTTCGCCCAGCGGCCCGGCGATGCGTTCGACCTGCCGCCACAGCACGCCGTGATGCACCAACAACATGTCGGCCTGGTAGGAAACGGCCGTTTCAATAATCACCGGCGACACATCCACCGCCAGGGCAATGCGCTGTACGCGGGTGTTGGCCGTCTCCACCTGCAAGCCCTGCGGACCATAATCGGCAATGTCGCCAATGCGCAAATAGCTGTCCAAATAATTTACCAATTCAGCGCGATCCATCTTCGCCTCGTTTCTGATAATTTTCCCACGCCAGCTTCTGGATGCGGGGGAAACCTGCCTCAATTAACAGCTCCACCTCAGTGACCATGCGCTCATACTGACGCCGCGAACCGCCATACGGATCGCGCACGCTGCCACGCTCGTCCACCATTTGCCGCAGCGTGTAGATTTTAGCGCGGTGCGCCGGAAACGCCTCGCGCAGATCCTTTTGGTGCGTTGTCTCCATACACAGCACCAGGTCACACTGTGCCAGCAGGAGCCCGTTCACCCGCTGGGAACAGTGCCTGTGAATATCCAGGCCGCGCTCCTCTAGCAAAGTGACTGAAAGTTGAGACGCTGGATGCCCACCCTCGGCCCAGGTTCCGGCCGACGAAACGGTCCAATCGATGAAACCCGCTTGCTGAAGCTGGGCGCGCAGCAGCGCCTCGCCCACGGGCGACCGACAAATGTTGGCTGTACAAACGACAAGAATATGGGGTCCCGACATGGTTGGTTTGGGGAGGTAGTCAACCCCGTTGCCGGATAAAACAATTTCCCCGAAAACGTATGCAGGCTGTTTTCGGGGAAACTGCTTAGATTCGGTTAGTCAAGGTCTGGTTGGAGCAGACCGTAGTTGCTGTCGCGCCGCCGGTAAAGCACGTTCACGGCCTGGGCATCGGCATTGTAGAAGACAAAAAAATCGTGACCCAGCAGTTCAATCTGGTCCACGGCCTCTTCTGGGCTCATGGGGCGCATGGTAAAACGTTTGGTGCGCACAATGGAAGGCTGGTCTGATTCAACAAGCTCTTCTTCCAGGGGTAGCGGTTCACCCAGCATAGGCTCTTCGCTGCCGTCACTGCCGCCCCGCCATTTGCTGCGCCGCTTGCCCCGGTAGCGACTGATTTGGCGGTAAAGCTTGTCTACCACGGCATCAATGGAGGCGAACATGTCGTTGCTGCGCTCCTCGGCGCGAAGGATGGTGCCCCGGTTGTCGCGGATGGTAATTTGGGCCACCTGCCGTTCGACGGCGCTGCGGGCATTTGTTTCAGACAAGTCCACGTGTATTTCAGCCAGATTGGGCATATATCTATCGAGTTTTACTGTTTTCTTTTCCACGTAGTTGCGTAACCTAGTGGTGACTTCCATGTTACGGCCGTTAACTGATAGTTCCATTGTCTAATCTCCCTTTTTGTTAGAAAAGAAATTCTGGTTGTTTACACATCTCTATGATATGAGAAATGATGCATTTGCTAAAGTAAATTTGCTCATAAGAAGTGGTGCTAAACAGCACGAGCCACACAGTAACCCGAGACTGCTCGCGCGCCTGCGGCAAACAGAGCGTTGGCAGCGGCCGCCATCGTGGCCCCGGTGGTGCACACATCATCGATCAATAAAACGTGCCGCCCCTGCACACAGTCATCGGCAGAGAAGGCATCTTGCACATTGACCAGGCGTTCAACGGCCGTTAACCCCACTTGCGGCGTGGTAAAGCGGGTTCGCTGCAGGGCATGTTCGGCATAGGGCAGCCCAGCCACCTGGCTAAAGGCCTGCGCCAGCAGCGCCGATTGGTTGTAACCGCGCTTGCGTTCACGCTCGGCGTGCAGGGGAATGGGCAGCACCAGGTCAACCGGCATGTACCACTCGTGCCAGGCTTCCCCCATCAATTGGGCCAGCGGTTTGGCCAGGCCAAAAGCGCCGTTGTATTTCAGGTTGTGGATTAATTTGGAAGCGGGGTCAGCAAATATGACAGCGGCGCGGATTTGTTGGAGGGGTAACGGCCGTTCCCGACAAACAGAACAGCAGTCGGTTGCTTTGGCCACAGGCCGCCCACAGCGGTCACAAAGTGGTGCCTGCACCCATTGAAGTTGGGCGTGGCAGGCATCACACAGTAATGAACCAGCTTTTTTGCAAGCGCCACAGACCGGTGGAAAAACAAAATTAAGGAGGGAATCTGCCAGCCCTCTAGCACGACTACGCCAGGTCAAGACTGGCATGTGAATCTTTTCAGCCAAAGACTGCTTGACCTTTTATTGAGAAAAACTGTTAATAAAACGGACATCAGCCGGAGTTGGCTGCATCTGGTACTACGATTGGGGCATAAAGGGAACGGCGGTTAGCCGGTAATGCCACCAAGAGAGTCGTTGCGCAGCACCTGGAAACCCGCTGGTCCCAACAACACCACAAAGATGGAAGGGAAAATCAGGAAAACCATCGGAAACAACATTTTTACCGGCGCCTGCTGGGCTTTTTCCTCCGCCCGCTGCCGCCGCCGGACGCGCATCTGCTCAGACTGAATGCGCAAAATCTTACCAATGCCCACACCCAACTGATCGGCCTGCAAAACGGCCGCAATAAAGCTGGTCACATCAGGCACATCCATGCGGTCAGACATATCACGCAGCGCCTGGCGACGTGATTTCCCAAGCTGCATTTCGTGAATCACCCGGCCAAACTCGTTGGCTAACGGGTCATCCCATTTTTCATCTACTTTTTGCATAGCCGCGTTAAACGTCAACCCGGCATCCACACAAATCGTCATCAAATCCAGCGCATCGGGCAGCTTTTTGATGATCGCATCCTTGCGCCGGTCCACCATGGAGCGCAGCAGCATCCAGGGCAAATACCAGCCCAAAACGGCCGAACCCAACGTGTAAAGCAGCCGTCGGTTCAACTCAGCGTTGCCCACGCGGGACATCATCAAAAAAACGAGTGCCGCTAAGAAAATGCTAAACACACCACGCACCACAATGAAGTCGGCGGCGCGCATATTACGCGGATTTCCAGCCAGTTCCAGCAATCGCGTTGTGCTTTCCAGCGTCTTTTGTGGCGTATAGCGCACCAAAAACTCGCTGATTCGCCGAATCATGGGCACAAACACACGGTCTGAGAAGGGCAGCGACAGCTCGATTTCTTCGATCGAGACTATTTCTTCCCGCGCCGCAAATTCATCAATACGAACGGCCAGGGGATCTTCTTCAGACCGCCGCAGCAGCAGTATGCTGCCGCCCATCAGTAAAATAGCAACAACCACAATAATTAGTAACATGATGGGTGTAAGTGTCATAGTTTTGCGATCTCCCGCTCTTTTAGAGGTAGGCGCGGTTTACTTAACGGCCGTTACACTTCAATATTTACAATTTTGCTGATGGCATACGCCCCAGCCCCAATCATCATCAGGCTAAAGCCAATAACAACCCAGCCGCAAGGGATAATCTGCGGGAAGATCCACGGATCTTCGCGCACCCACAGTTCAGAAACGTACTCAGGATTGATCAAAAACAGCACAAAACCCAAGGCAATCGGCAGCAGACTGATAATCCAACCAGACACACGCCCTTGGGCCGTTAACGTGCGAATCTCACCCTTAATACGAACACGCTCGCGAATGGTAAAGCTGATCGTGTCTAGCACTTCGGCCAGGTTACCACCAACTTCACGCTGGATGTTTACGGCCGTAATCACCAAATCCAAATCTTCGCTGGGCACCCGCCGATACATGTTGGCCAACGCCTGTTCAACGCTCAAACCCAGCCGCACTTCCTGCACCACTCGCTCAAACTCCACCGAAACCGGGGCTGGCAGCTCAGTCGCAATTGCTTCCATAGACTGCAAAACGCTGTAACCAGAGCGCAGCGCATTTACCCACAAGTTCAACGTATCGCTTAGCTGACCGTCAAATGCCTGCATGCGCCGTTTGGCCATGGTGCGCACATAAAAACGGGGAACCCGCAGACCAAGGAAAAAACCGACAATTCCGAGCACCCAGGAATTTTGCTGTGGCAAAATGTAGCCCAGGACAGCGCCTAAAGCCCCACAAATAAAGATGAGAAAGATATACTCAGTGACCCGCAGTTTGGCATCGGCCCGCGAAATGCGTTCTTTGATCGATTCAAACATGTTGCGGCGGGACAATGCTTTGTCCAACCGATCGGCCATGTCGGGACCATCTACCGTGTCTACACTTTCTGGCAGATTTACCCCGACCGTTGTGCTGACAAATTGCTCCATGCGTTCGTCAACGGCCGTTTGACCGCTGGTCATCACCAGAGCAATCCCCGCACCTAAAATGAACAAAACAGCCAGAGCTGCGGCAACAATCAAAAGTGGAGGCATAAACACGCTCCTATGGCATTACACCTATCGTTCAATTTAACGCCGACGACTACCAATACCAAAGATCGAAGGCGGCAACATGATACCCGCCTCCTGGATCTTCCACATAAATTTTGGTCTCAAACCCGTTGGGCGTAAACGGCCGATTACCTTGCCGTTCTCAATATTGGTCTGTTCAAAGCGGAAAATTTCAGAGGTCGTGATCACATCACCTTCCATACCCTGAATTTCGCTGATAGAAGTAACCTTACGAGACCCATCCCGCATACGGTCCTGATGCACAACCAGATGAATCGCCGAGGCGATCTGCTCACGAATAGCCCGATGCGGCAAATCCATACCGGCCATCAAAACCATCGTCTCCAAGCGGGATAACATATCCCGCGGCCCATTTGCATGGCCCGTCGCCAGACTACCGTCGTGGCCCGTGTTCATCGCCTGCAACATATCCAGCGCTTCACCACCACGAACCTCTCCAACGATGATCCGGTCAGGTCGCATACGCAAAGAGTTGATCACCAAATCCTGAATCGTTACCGCTCCACGGCCTTCCACGTTGGCATTGCGCGATTCCAAAGTCACCACATGATCCTGACGCAGCTGCAATTCAGCCGCATTTTCAATCGTCACAATGCGCTCATCATCAGGAATAAAGCCAGAGAGGATGTTTAAAAGCGTAGTCTTGCCCGAACCCGTACCGCCAGAAATCATAATATTTAGTTTGGAAATCACGCAGGCTTTAAGAAATTCCACGGCCTCAACCGTGATACTGCCAAACTCAATAATGTTCTCAACCGTAAAGGGAATCTTGGAGAAAATACGAATGGTAAGGGTGGCGCCGTTTAAAGAAATCGGGGGAATAACCGCATTCACACGAGAACCGTCGGGCAAACGAGCATCCACCATCGGCGATCCTTCATCAATACGCCGACCCAAAGGTGCGACAATACGATCAATGATGCGCAGCAGATGGTCGTTATCCTCAAACGTCACGTTCACACGCTGGATCTTCCCACCGCGCTCAATGTAAACGTTCTTTGGCCCATTCACCATGATTTCCGTCACGCCATCCATGTGCAAAAACTGCTCAAGCGGACCAAAACCAAGAATTTCAGCCACAATGGCTTCAAACAAACGGCGTTTTTCATTTCGGGTCAACACAATACTTTCTTCAGCCAGCATCGACTCAAACATTTCCTGGATGGTCATGCGGACTTCGGCCGTTTGCGTAATATCCATACTAGGATCCAGCTCAGCAATCAACCGCTGCTGAATCCGGTTCTTCAAATCTACATAGGCGTCACGTGAACCTACTGCCGGAGAAGCGCGTTTTACCCGGAGCTCTTGCAGTTTTGAAGGTTCTGCCTGGGTTGTTGTCTCTTGATTTCTTTCAATACGTTTTAAGAGCGACACAGTTATCCTCCAGCCTTTTCGCGACGACTAAAAAGCCGGCCAAATAAACCACTCGATTTTTCCGACTCGGCTTTATTGTTGCTCATTGGCGATTTGCCTTCCATTAATTCCTTTGCAATTTGATCCGCAATCTTAATGATGGCCAGACTAATCGGCTTCTTTTGATGCTCACCCATCACCATGGGCACACCCTGGTTAGAAGCATCGGTCACGGTAATTTCATCATCTGGGATGGTGCCGTAAATCGGCCGTTTTAACGCCTTGCCCACATCGTGAACCGAAATACCTTTACCTTGCTTGCTTTTGGCCCGATTTACAACCAGCCACACCTTTTGGGTTTCATATTCCAGACTTTCAGCGAGATCAAAAAAGCGGCTTACGTTTTTCAAACTAGATAGATTCTGCTGTGTGATTAAAACAATCTTGTCCGCAAAGTCCAATATGGCCAGCGTCTTCTCACTCAGATAAGACGTTGTGTCCACAATAATAAAGTCAAAAGATTCTTTCAATACCCCAAGCAATTGTTTAAGGTTTTCCTCAGTCACCACATCGGCCATTTCTGGACGAGGTGGTGCCAAAAGAACATTGAGATTACTGCGATGCACTTGGGAGATACTGCTAATCAGTTCCTGGTCCAACTCACTGCCGCGATCACTTAAATCGGCAATGCTGGTCATTGCCTTCATATTGAGCATGACAGAAACATCCCCAAACTGCAAGCTGCCATCCACCAAAATTGTCCGTCTGCCCCTACGAGCCAGCGCAACGGCCAAGTTAATTGCCGTTGTGGTGCACCCAGCGCCGCCTTTAGGGCTGTAAACAGCAATGACATTGCCTTCGGGTGGCGCGATTGGCTCAACGGGGACATGGCTGCTAACCTGGCGGGCCTGCCGTGCAGGCGTGGCGGTAACGGTGGGGCGTTTATCGTGAACTCGGCGAATGGCCGCAACCAACTCATCGCCGCCAAAGGGTTTGGTTAAAAAATCACGTGCCCCCGCCATCATAGCCCGGCGTAAATAATTGGGGTCGCTCTGCACAGACATGATGATGATCTGAACAGACGGAACTGACTCGGTGATTTGTTGGCTGGCACCTATGCCGTCAATGCCCGGCATATTTATGTCCATCAAAATGATGTCTGGCTGGTGTTCTTTAGCCATTCTGACGGCTTCTTCACCCGTCCCTGCCTGGCCAATTACTTCTATGTCCGATTCAAACTGTAGAAGTTTGCGAACATTTTCCCGTGTTTCGGGTAAGTCATCTACAATCAGTACGCGAATATTTCCTGCCATTATCTATCCAAAAGGTGATTTGTCTTACGCTTCTTAAACTGTATGTTGTTTACAGAGTCTTATGCGTTTCTCCAAAGATATTTTACAAACGAGGGAATTAGGAGATGTTGTTAGTTTATATCTACATAATATTATGCCCCATAAGCGGGGTTTAGACCATCATACTATGATCCATAACATTGTCAATAGGGGAAGCGGGATACAAAACGCAGGAGATACAAGGGTAAAAATAAAAAATTGAGCCCTATCAAATGATAGGGCTCCGGCCTCTAAAAAACAAACAACGAATATGTCTTAGAATGAATATTGCCTGTGATTAGGCATCGAGACCGTCAACAATACGGCTAAAAACGTTACCAATTTGCGGGCCGAGCAGGGTCAGAATCGCAATAACGACGACGGCCACGAGGACCAATACCAATGCATATTCTACCAAGCCTTGTCCATCTTCACGGTGTAAGAATAACATGTGTCGAAACCTCCTTTACAGTTTACAAATTCAATCGCAAATCAAATTACAAATTTACGCTTGTTAGCTTAATCTTTTCTGGATGTTCTCACAATAGGAGTGTGGTACTTTGTCTGATTGTTTTTAACTTTTACTGGCCAGCTGCTTATAATTAATATAGTAGTCCTAGTACCTTACACTTTGCATTACTAAGGAACATGTTTTTCAGGGTACCAATAATGTAGCCGGCTTGTCAAGCAACATCAGTATGATGAGCCGCCAAAGCGTTCTTCTTCGGTAATTGGGATGAGAAACTCTACTCGGGTACCCTGGCCCAGGTTGCTCTGGATGTTTAGTGCACCACCAAGCATTTCGGTTCTTTCTCTCAGAGTAGCCAGACCGATCGTTTTGTTGCCACTGCCGAGGGCATCTTCTACGTTGAAGCCACTACCGTTGTCTTCGACAACGGCCGTTACCTGATCCGACCCCATATCAACTTGAACCTGTATCTGGCTGGCCTGGGCATGGTTCATCGCGTTTTGCAGCAGCTCCTGTACGTTACGGAAAACGGTTACTTCAATGTGACTCTCCAGCCGACGTTCGACACCGGTCACCGTAACGGGCACCGGCACCCCATTTTTTTCCTGGAAAGATTCGGCATAGCGGCGCAGCGTGGGAATTACACCCAAATCGTCCAGCATCATGGGGCGCAAATCGAAGATGAAGTCTTTGACGTTGCTGAAGGTGGCCCCAGCAGAACTTTTGAGGGCGTTTAGCTCGGTGCGGGCACGGTCGGGGTTCACATCAAAGAAGCGCTGGCAAATTTCTGCCTGCAAAATGAAGTTGCTGATCGAGGAAGCAACGCTGTCGTGCATCTTCCGAACCAGGCCCTGACGTACTGCCTCTTCTGTTTGAATAACACGGATGACGTTTGGTTGTTCGGCCGTACCGCTGCGCCGCCCAGATTTAGGCAGAAGGGCTGAACCCCCTGTTAACTCAATGATTTTCCGTTGGAATTCAGCCAATCGCTCCAGATTTCGTTGATCGCTTTGCAGCTTTTCTAGCTGGCCGCGCATGGTAAACAGACGCTGCTGCACATCGTTTAGGGCTTCGTAGGCTTCTTTGATGTCTTCGCGCGGCAGCGTCTCAAAGTTCGTTTGCAATTGGCGCGTGTAGCTGGTAACTTGCGAGTTACGTTGGGCCAGGCGCTCAACTTCGGCCGCACTCTGTTTAATCAGAATGTCAATTTCTTTTAGATCCCTTTGGGTTTGTTCATAATCTTTGTGCGTTTCTTCCAAAAAAGAATCTAGCGAAAAGTCATTGTCCATTCTAGCTGTGCTTACCATGTATTGATTATCCTCGGTTTTGGGTTAACGAGAGCCCTCCAGGCGAACCCAACCATGCCGCAGCGCGTAAACGGCCGCTTGCGTCCGATCATCTACCCGCAGTTTACGCAAAATTGCCGTCATGTGGTTTTTAACAGTTTGATGACTGATGCCTAGTTTATACGCAATTTCTTTATTGCTCAAGCCCCGGGTCACATGCTCCAGGATTTCCATTTCACGGGGGGACAGCGGCACAAACAAATCTTCCGAATCACTGATCAGGGGACCGCTAAAACGGCCGATTCGCTGTTCTACCCAATTCATCAGCTCATCATACGCCATGGTCTTTTCTTCAACGTAGTAGTTGCCGTCACGCACGGTGTGGATGATATTGATCAAGGCTTCGGGGGTAATGTCCTTGGGGCAGTAGGCCGAGGCACCGGCACGAATGGCGTGGAAGACCTGCTCGGCATCGTCGTAGCCGGTGATCATGATCACTTTTACGTCGGGCAGCTGCGCCTTGATTTTGCGGGTGACCTGCAGCCCGTTGATGGTGGGCAGGTTGATATCCATCAGGATCACTTCGGGATTAATCTCATAGGCCATTTCGATGGCAACTTCGCCATCGGCCGCTTCACCAATTACTTTGATGCGGGAATCGGTTTCCAGCACGTCACGCAAGCCTTGGCGGAAAACGGGATGATCATCAACAATAAGCAATTCAGTTTGTTCTGTCACAATAATTTACCTCGCTCTGTATTTTTTTACCTGCATAAGCTTGCCAGGGGCAGTTTGCCACAATCCGACTTTCTCTCCATCGATTGCGCGGCAGATTTTGGCTAACTTACATAAATCTTGGAACCTTGAAAGGTTGGATGGATGATGTTGAGAAATTACAGGAGCAAAGTCAGTATAACAGTTTTTAACAAAATAGGTACTAGGACTACGGTACCCCTAGCTCATAAACTGTCATATTGTTAAGCCCCTGCGCCTGGGTGAGTGCAAAATCGGTTGTAAAGCGCAGAATCGTGGCTGGGTGGTGGGCAAGTTGGGAATAGGTCCACCCTGGTGCGGTCACCAGATATTGCGCTTCACTGTCAAGGATGTACTGCGTCAAGGCCGATTCACTCTGGAGCAATGGGATCACTTCAGGCGAAATTAATCCGGCCAGGTCTAGCAACGGCCGTTCCGCAAAGTATCCGATTGCACCAATATCATGGGAAGCAATCAAGGTATCGGGCGGGGTGTTGTGGGCCAACCACCCCGCCACGGTTACCATTTCCCCTTCAACGATGGCTACATCTGTTGCAAAAGCCAAAGCCCCTTGCAACAAGAAAAACAGCATTAAGATGGTAAAGGACAGGCGCGCCACCTGTTGTCCTAGCCACAAGGTACGGTGACTTTCTGACGAACTATATAACAGTACCAGGACCCACCCCGCCAGGCCGTAAATTACCCAAACAGGCATGATGGGAATGAGATAACGGCCGTGTTGAAATGTCACCGGTAAGCGCCAGGCGTAGAGCAAAACGTGCCCACCCGCCCACAGCAGCGGCAGCAAAAAAAGCAGCCGCCGCTGCGCCCAATCGGCCCGGAGCGCCTGCCAGGCAGCCACCAGCAGCCCCGGCAGCAGCAGCAAATGGGCACTGCTGATGCCCTGCCAGCCAGAAGCGGCTCCACCTAAGCTCAGGTAAAGCAGCTGCAAAAACCGGCCGACAAAGGGTTGGGCCAGGGCCGCCGCATATTCCACCTGCTTGGCATAGAGCGTGTTGGGCCAGAGGGTGCCGCTGGTCCAGTAGTTGAAGAGGAAGTAGGGGAGAAGGGGCAGTACGGCCGTCCCCACCAACACCCCCACCCGCCCAAACCGCTGCCCCACTGGCGCAGGCAGCAGGAAAATTCCGGCGGCAATGAGGATCAGCAGCAGCAAACCATCCGGGCGGGTGAGGATGAACAGCCCGGCAAAAAAGCCCAGGCGCACCGCATCCCGGTAGGAGAAGGTGTTGGTGGCGGCAATTTCGGTGTACCAGGCGGCCAGCTGCAAACCCACGGCGGCAAAAAAGATCGTTTCCATGCCGCTGGCGGCGGCCCAGAGCAGGGGCCAGGTGAGTACCAGCCCCACGCCCGCCAGCCAGGCACGATTAGCCTGCGCAGGCCACAGCGTCTGCCACAGGTGCATGCCGCTCCAGCCCAGCCACAGCAAAGCGAGGCCACCGAGCAAGTTGCTCCACAGCAGAAAGGGCAGACGCAGCAGGTAGCCTAAGGCCAGCAGCAGCGTCCACAGGGGCGCTGTCGAACCGGCGCTGGAAACGCCCGGCGTGAATTCAAGACGGCCGTATCGCGCCAGATTCCGGGCATACGTCTGGTGAATCCAGGCGTCATCCAGCGGGAAACCCAAGCCGTTCCGTGCCGCCAGGCCCAAAAAGAGCGCCATCCCAATAACGACAGCTGCCAAAACCCAAATGCGGCGATTCTGTATCATGAGCTTACCTTGTGTTTATGGTTCGGTAGAAATCTGGTAGAGCAGGTAGCCGTCACGGGCCAACAGCAGTTGAAAGCCCGACGGCACTCCTTGCTGTGCATAGAGTTCGTCTAGCGGCTGGGGATGGTCTTTGTCGAGCAGCAGGTGGGTCACGCCATAACGTGCCGCCGCTGCTTGCAGCACTGGCATGGGCTCGTTGGGGATGCTGAGCGCGGGCCGACCGGTGTGATAGGTAACTCCCGGCGCATTACCCGCCATGATAACGGCCGTTTCCGCCACCATCGCCCCTACTTCCGCATACACCTCCGCCTCTAACGCGGTGTCCGCCCGTGCGTAAAACAGCGCCGCGCTAATAGCAAAGGCGACAGCCACAAACAGGGCCGCGAAGCGAACTTTGGCTTTTTGTGGTTCCCAGTGAGGCAGCTTGGCCGCCGCCCACTCCACGGCGTAATCCAGCCCGGCGGTGGCCAGCACCATCAGCCAGGGCCACAGGGCCACGGAGGAGTGCAGCAGGCCGCCCCGCCCGCCCGGCAGGGTGAAGATGAGGCTCATGGCGGCAAACAGCAGCAGGGCATACCAGGTGAGCGGGCGCAGATACGGCCGTTTCCCCCCATCGCGCCACCATTTCCGCCAGCCCCACACAATCAACGGCGTTAAAAACACAATGCCGCAAACGCCGATAAACGTCCCGGCCGCCAGGAGCAAGCCATCCAGTTTGGACTGTAAGATATTGCCCCAGCCCCACTCCAGAAAGTGGGCCAGGTTGAAGGAACGGCCGTAGGCAAACAAATCGTCATAGGTGGTGAGAAAAATGGTTTGTGTGCCGCTGATGGGCAACGGCCGTCCAAATACGC
Source organism: Anaerolineae bacterium (assembly GCA_020848035.1). Classification (GTDB taxonomy): domain Bacteria; phylum Chloroflexota; class Anaerolineae; order Promineifilales; family Promineifilaceae; genus Leptofilum. The sequence continues at coordinate 58,078 of JADLAX010000051.1, forward strand.
GCCAGTTGCGGATAAACCACGGGGTCATGATCAGCAAATAGCCAATTGTCAAGAAAATTGGAGATTGGAGATTGGAGATTGAAAAGCGCTCCCTAATCTCCAATCTCCAATCTCTAATCTCCTTTAACCAAATCAAACCGCCCACCACCAGCAGCAGCGCCCCATCGGCGCGGGTGAGGTGGGCCAGGCCAGCAGTGAGGCCCGCCAGAAACCACCATTTTTTGGCCGGTCGCTGCTGGGTAAAAGCGAGAAAGAGCAGGCACAGACCGCCCACCCAGGCAAAGGGCACAAAGGTAGAAGGCTGGTTGAGAAAACGCGTATAAAATCCGCCGGAAATGGTGAGCAGAACGGCCGTCCACACCTGCCGTCGCTCGCTGAAAAATTGCAGGCTGATCCAATAGGCCAGCAGCGGCAGCAAACCGGCCAGCAGCCAAAACGGCAGCTGCGCCGCCCAAAAGCCATCGCCCAAACTGTAGCCGATCGCCGCCAAAATCGAAGTCAGCGGCATCCAGTAGCTGTGGCTGGGCGTGGGCAGCCCGGCCGGATCGTCTAAATATTGCCAGATGACCAGCTCGGTAAAGCCGTCGCCCGCCGCCAGGCGCTGGCCGTTGGTGGTGTAGTAGTAGGCGTCCATGTAGGTTGGCGTGGGCATCTGCACCGCCCAGATGGCCTGGAACAGCAGGCCAATCAAGGCCAGCCACAGCCAATCGGTGCGCCGCCAGTGAGCAGATGGTTGAGGTGCGGTTGCGTTCATGGAGATGGTTCTTTTTTGACGCAAAGGCGCGAAGGGGAAAAAGGGGCAAAGGATTTTTCTTTGCTTCTTCCAAATCTTTGCGTTCTTTGCGTCAAGATTTCAGACATCACTTTGCCCGAACAAAAATTTGGGCCAGGTCGTCGGCATACACTTCGGTCCAATCGGGGCTGGCGGCGAGAACGGCCGTTAACGGCGAGCCAGCTTCCATCAGCACATAGTCCACGTTGTACTCGTCCAGCGGTTCCTGCCAGCCGGGAAGCACGTCAAACGTGCGGCGGTAGTACAGCAGGAAAGGGTCGCCGTACACATCGGCACGGCCGTCGACAAAAACGGGCACGCCGCGCCAGATGAGGTAGCCGCCCCAGTTGTAGCTGTTGTAACCGCGCGCCTCGTCCAGCCCAGACGCTGCCAGGTAATCCACGGCAGCCACCGGGTAGCGGGCGGCAATGGCCGCCTCGTTGCCGCTAATTTTAGTGAGGGACCAGATGACGGCCGTTCCCACCGCCACCACCAACAGCAGCCAGTTTAACACAGCAAAAATTGGTTTGGCGGGCTGTTGTGTAGATTCACCACCTGCCAGCCGACTGCCCGGCAGCACATTCAACCAGCTGCGGGCCAAAATCGGCGCGGCGACGATAGCAAACAGCGGGATGTGCCGCGCCGAGAGCAGCCCGGCCGCGCCTGTGCCCAAAAAGAGCAGCAAGTCGGTGATAGTCACGTGGGCTCCGGCCGGTCTCATGACCGCGCCGGTAGGTGGCGCGGCGGGGACGCCGGCCACAGCGAGATCATTTTGGGGATAATTTTTGCTAAAAACCCAACCCAGCACGCCGAGCGCCAGCATGACGGCAAAGGGCCAGAAGTAGGTCTGGTGAAAGTCGGGCGAATGCCATTCCTGGATGTACGCCTGCATGGGGCCGCTGCCCAGGGTGAGGAAGGGGTAGAGCCACAGCTCGATGCCGCTGGGGTTTACGGCGGCGGCCAGGAAACTGGCAAACGTGGCACCAAAGAGGTGAGTGACGGCCGTTTTTCCCAGCGTTCTCTCGGTCGGTGTGGCCAGCCAACGCTGCGCCACATCACCCACGGCGTACGTGCCCAACAGCACCACGCCCAGCAGGTAGCCGCTGTGCAAATTGGCCCAGATCAGCGTCAGCAGCGGCAGCCACCAGAGCGCACGCACTCGCCACTGCCCATCTTTCACACGCTCCACGATGAGGACGAATACGGCCGTCAGCAGCAAGTTAAAAATTTGCGGGCGAGCACCCCAAACGATGGCGGAAGTGATGGCGGAAAGGAGAACAATGAAGGCGGCGAGATACGGCCGTCCGGCACACGCCAGGTACAGCAGCCAGTAGGTCAGGGCAATCAGCGCGGCAAAAAAGAGGATAAGCCCCGGCAAGCCGCCCGCCAGGTACACCAGCCACATGATCAGTTGGGAGAGCCATTCATGGGTTACCCAGGCGTTTTGCGGCACGGTGAAGGTAAACACATCTTGCGCGGGGATGCCGTTTTGCAGAATGAATTCCCCGGTGCGCAAGTGCCACCACATGTCGGGGTCCAGCGTCTCGCGCACCGCCATCGTGAAGAGAGCAATGACAAACAGGGCCACAAAGAGGCGTTTGGTGTTCAGAAAAGCAAATTTAGTCACAAAGAGACACGGTACTGGTTAACTCTGTCAGCAAAAATTACGCAGCGCAAGGGGGTATTTCTTGACAAGGTGACGGGGTGACACGGTGAAGGGGCGTTTAACCACGTTCCATTTTCTGACCACTCACCGGTTTTCTGGCATAAACCGTAAACAAATCACCAAAATTCAGGGGAATGGCCACATGGCCCAGCCGCAGGCCGTTCACCACCCAGCCCGCCAGCCGCCCCAACGGCCGATTCAACGCCACAACCCGCGACACAAAATAGTTCAGCCGCAAATAGCGACCCTCTGCCCCAGACCAGACGACATCAAAGCCGTTCTTTTCCAGCATCTTGCCCAGCGTTTTCTGGCTAAAGTAGTGAATGTGCATATCCATCAGCCAGGGCCAGCGTGCGCCCATCAATTTGGCAATGAGGCTGCTGATGTCCATCGTGTGAATGACCACCCAGCCGCCTGGCTTGAGCAAACGGTACGCCTTGCCGATCTCGCCCGAGGGGTCGGCAACGTGCTCAATCACGTCCCACATCGTCACCACGTCAAACTGCTGGCCCGCCAGCTCTGAGGCATCCTGCGTGCCGTGAATAACGTTCAGCCCCTGTCGCTGCGCCACGCTGGCCGCCCACTCAGATGGTTCAACACCCCACGCCTGCCAGCCAGCCTGGCACGCCGTATCGACAAACACGCCGATATAGGCACCCACGTCGAGGAGGGAACGGCCGTCTGCCTGCCCCACCCGTTTTTCCATCGCCCGCAAATGTTTTTGGAAGGTGAGCTCACGTCCGGCCCGTTCTTGCACATAGGTTTGGTCGGTAACGGCCGTGTACGCCTCTAAAATTTCATCACCCGACCAGCGCGGATTGGCATACACATGGCCACACTGGCGGCACGCCACAATTTGGGCATGGTGGCCATACCCCGGATTGGTACAAGAAAATGCATCAACTTCGATCTTTTCGTGAGGCTGCAAAGTAGCGGGAAAACGCACCACATAATCATCTGCGCCACATAAATTACATTGAACGTCAATCATGATGAGGAAATAGGCACTTCTGGTCGGCGTGGTTCGCCGCCTCGCAGGCGACGTAAAAACAAGCGCAGCAAGGTATACTGCGCCTTGATCACTTCGTTACGCGAAATCTTGGTCTGGCCCTTGCGCCGATCTTCAAAAATAATCGGTACTTCGCCAATTTGCCAGCCGCGTCGCTGGCACATAAACAGCATCTCCACCAAAAACGAATAGCCGCTAGAGAAAATCCGCTCCAGCGGAATCGATTCCAGCACCTCGCGCCGGTACAGCCGAAAACCGGCCGTAGCATCCCTGGCGCGTAAACCAAGCAGCGAGCGGGCCACAAAGTTGGCCCCCTTGCTCAGCACCACGCGCTTCCAGGTGCAGTTGCGCTGGCCGCCGCCCGACACATAACGCGAGCCAATCACCACATGTTTTTGCTTGCTCAGGGCAATCATATCGGGAATGTAGCGGGGGTTGTGGGAAAAATCGGCATCCATGGTCAAAACACGCCGGGCACCAATGCTTAACGCCTTCTTGAAACCAGCGATATACGCCGTGCCCAGCCCCATTTTCCCCGGACGGTGCACCACAACTACCCGCCCCGGATTTTCCGCTGCCCACCGATCTGCCATCTGGCCTGTGCCATCTGGCGAATTATCGTCCACCACAATCACGCCAACGGATACTGGCAAAGCCAGCAGTTGGGAGATAAGATCATCAAGATTATCTGCCTCGTTGTAAGTAGGTACAATAACAAAGCTGTCTGTCATAACATTTAGCCTTTTCGTGGAGTGCAGTTCACGTAACACTCGCCACCAACGGCTGGAGGTATTAGCTGCAATTCAGCCGGGCTGGCTGATTGTAACGATTACCTTCTGTGCAAACAACATTCTATTAATAAATCTGTCCCAATGACTGTCAGGAGTACGCATGACAACTCGCTATAAAGCCATATTTTTTGATCTGGATGGCACCTTACGCCTGCCTATGCCCTCACCAACCGATGCGTTCATCCAGTTTGCCCGCTCCCACCACATTCAGATTGATGAGATTGCCAGCCGAAGCGTGAAAATTTGGGCGCATGAATACTGGAGCCAGGATGCGCTGCTGAGTGCCGAAATGGCCCGCCTCGGTGAAGATGCCTTCTGGATCAACTACTCGCGCCAGCTGCTAGAAAGGGTCCATGCTACGGATGATCTCGAACTGCGGGCACGCCTGGTTCGGGAATATTTTGGGTCTGACTATGCGCCTGAGGTGCAGCTGGCCCCTGGTGCCGTAGAGCTTTTGGCCGAGCTGAAAGCGGCGGGCTACATTTTGGGCGTCATCTCCAACCGGACGCAGCCCTTCAACAACGTGCTGACGGATCTGGGCATTGCCGACTGGTTCGACCTGACGCTGGCGGCGGGGGAAATTGGCTGCTGGAAGCCCAATCCCGCCATTTTTGATCATGCACGCGGCCGTTTTGCCAGGCTGGCGGCAGCGGAATGCATCTACGTAGGCGACAACTACTTTGCCGACGGCATTGGGGCGCAAAATGCGGGCATGACGCCAATTATTTTTGATCCGGATGCGTTGTATGGGGAGGAGGCGTTTGCCTGCGTCACCGAAATGAGCGAATTAAGGGCGTTTTTAGCCCTTCATCACACCTGAACGGGCGCTCACGCTTTTGGCTCGTCATCCTGGTTAAAATCAATCAGACCACGCTGGAGTGCTTCTGCCAAAGAAATGCCGCGGCTGTTTTCTGCCTCGTCGTCGGTTAAGGGGGCATTCCAGAAAGCATCGAGATCGGCCGTTTCATCCATTGGCCCTTCGCCACCCAGGAGCAAGCTCAACAGGTCGTTGGTTTCCATATCCAAAGGCTCGTTAACCGGAGCAGATTTTTCGGCGGCTGGCGGTGTGGATGCTGGCGGGAGGGATGGGGTTACGGCCGTTCCCGGCACCGTATCTTCTTCCACAACAGGCGCTGCCTTTTGGGCCGTCGGAGCAGCGGCAGGCGCTGGTGGCACGGTGGGCAGCATCGCCACCAAATCTTTGATGGCCCGCTGGGTGAATACCCAAATGGTGCCAATCCGGCCCCGCCGCGCCGCCATGTCAAAAAAGAGCGAAAGAAAGTGCCTGCGCCCAACGTTAGCGCAGTAAAACTCAAAATTATCCCCGACGTGGTATTGCAAGGTAAACGGTTCGGTAGCGCCCATCTCGTCGGCCAACAAAAAGCTGGTGCTGAGGTTGTCGGCGACAATACCCAGCAGCTTGGGCAGGTTAAACTGACGGCCGTCTCCCGCCGAAAACAAAATATCCCCGCTTGTGGATGAAAGCGTGAGGTGCATGGCCCCGGTATCAACCCGGAGCGAATCGAGGCGGCGCTGGAGATCATCGGAAACGGCCGTTTTGGACTCAGCCGCCGCCAGGGGAGTTGGTGGGAGGGTGACAGATTCACCATGAAGGGCGGTGTGAACGGCCGTTAACACGCTGTCCGTATCCAAAGGCTTTTGAAAATAGCGGTAAACCCCCAGATCGGCCGCCTCCTTGCGCCCCTGGTTGGATGAGTAAGCCGTAATCATGATGACCGGAATATCTCGCCCCAATGCCTTCACCCGCCGCACCAGGTCAAACCCACTCATGCCCGGCAGACGCACATCGGTAATCAACAAATCAAACTGCGCCCGACGCAGTTCCAACAGCCCTTCCTCGGCTGAAGGAACCGCCAAAACCTCACAATCCTGGTTAGACAGCTCCAACATGGAGCGCAAAAACTCCAACATCTCAAAATGGTCATCAACGACTAAAATCTGCTTTGCATCCGCCATAGTAAAAATCCGTTGTCCTGTTAGCTTTTGTCCATTATAGAGTCTGCCAACACAATAAGACAAGCATGAAAAAAGGCCTGCACAGGCAGACCTTTTCGCAATAAAATTTTACATTCAAAGCTGGTCAGTTAATACTCAACCAGATGCGCATCATCCGGCAAATTTTCACGGGTCAGCTTACTGGCACCCTTTTCACCGGTTTCCAACAGCCAGCAGGCTGCATAATGCTCACTGCCATAATCCTTAAACGGCGGCTCTTCCTGTGAACATTTGTCGAAGGCCAGCGGGCAGCGCGTATGGAAACGGCAGCCGCTCGGCGGGTTCAACGGGCTGGGCACATCACCTTCCAAAATCACCCGCTGCCGCTTCAAAGTCGGGTCAGGAATCGGAATGGCCGACATCAGCGCCTGGGTGTACGGATGCAGCGGATCGCGGTACAAATCATCGCGGGAAGCCATTTCCACCATCTTGCCCAGGTACATCACCCCTACGCGGTCGCTAAAATGCTCCACAACACTCAGGTTATGGGCAATAAACAGGTAGGTGAGGCCAAAATCATTTTGCAGTTCACGCAAAATGTTCAACACCTGGGCCTGAATAGACACATCCAAAGCGGAGACCGGCTCATCACAGACAATGAATTTCGGCCGTAGCGCCAACGCCCGGGCAATACCAATGCGCTGCCGCTGCCCACCAGAAAACTCGTGCGGATAACGCCGCGCATGATCCGCCCGCATACCTACACGGGTCAACATTTCCACCACAATATCGTAGCGCTCTTGCGCATTTTTGTCGGTGTGAATGCGCAGCCCTTCGGCAATACTCTCACCAATCGGCATACGCGGATCCAGCGAGGAATACGGGTCTTGGAAAATAATTTGAATGCTGCGGCGCATCTTCTTGAGCTGGCTGGCATTCAAATCATACAAATTCTGCCCATCAAAAATCACGCTGCCAGAAGTAGCTGGAATCAGACGCAGGATGGTACGGCCGATTGTTGTCTTACCACAACCAGATTCACCAACCAGACCAAACGTCTCCCCTTCATAAATGAAAAACGAGACATCATCGACCGCTTTAACCCAGGCCTTCACCCGCTGCAGCAGGCCAGCTCGAACCGGGAAATATTTGACGACGTTGTTCACCTGAACCAAAACCCGCTTGTTTTTGCTGACTCTGGCGCTCAGGTTTTGCTTTACTTGCGGTTGCACTTGCTCTGCCATCTTAATTACTCCGCTCCTTCTTCGTACAGCCAGCAGCGAACCTTACGATCGGGGGCAATCACTCTCAGTTCTGGCTCTTCTTTTGTACAAATTTCCAGCTGATTTTCAATTCGGGCCAGACAACGCGGCGAGAATTTACATCCATCCGGCAAAGCGATCAGGTTCGGCACCGATCCGGGAATCGTGACCAGATCTTTATCAGCCTGGCCAAGAACGGGTGTGGAACCAATTAATGCGGCCGTATACGGATGTTTCGGCGAATTGAACAACTCCACAATCGGCGCTTCTTCAACAATGCGCCCCGCATACATCACCACCACACGATCACACATTTCGGCCACAACACCTAAATCATGCGTGATCAAAATAATCGAAGTTTCCATTTTTGAGCGCAAATTACGCATCAAATCCAAAATTTGGGCCTGAATCGTAACGTCCAATGCCGTCGTTGGTTCATCAGCAATAAGCAGTTCCGGCACACAAGCCAGCGCCATAGCAATCATCACGCGCTGCGCCATACCGCCAGACATTTCATGCGGAAACGAATTGACCCGCGATTCCGGCTCCGGAATACCCACCATGCTCAGCAACTCCACAGCCCGCTTTTGGCCTGCTTCCTTGCCCAAATCCTGGTGAATAAACAACACTTCCGATAGCTGATCGCCAACCTTAAACACCGGATTCAAACAGCTTTGCGGCTGCTGAAAAATCATCGAAATTCGGTTACCCCGAATTTTCACCATGCGGGATTCAGGAATCTGCAAAAGGTCTTCATTATCAAAAATAATTTGACCCTCAATAATTTTCCCCGGCTGGCCAATCAAACGCATGATCGACAGTGAAGTCACGCTTTTGCCACAGCCAGACTCGCCCACAATGCCCAAGACCTCACCACGTCTTACGTTCACGTCAATGCCGTCAACCGCATGGACAACACCAGACTCAGTAAAAAAATGAGTCTTGAGGCCCTTGATTTCAAGAATGTTATCTTTGGTATTTTTCTCCACTTTTTATGCCTCTTCCCTAAAATGGATTGTCTACAATTTGAGTCTGGGGTCGAGGGCATCGCGCAAACCATCACCCAGATAGTTCACCGCCAACACCGTGACAAAAATCATCAACCCCGGATACAGCGCCTTCCACGGTGCCGTGAACATGTCCTTCT